>NZ_CP172958.1:2292500-2750509 GCF_050548325.1 Enterococcus sp. AZ035 | reverse complement strand
ACAGTGACCTCCTATATGTTTAAATTTTGGTTATCTAAAAAATGTGGATAACTTAAAAGAATGAGCATAGTCGATTTTAGCATTTTTTTAAAACTTTTTCCACAAGCAATTGTTCAATGTGGAAAAAAAGTACACAAGGGTGAAAAAAGTTTTCCACAGGGTGTCGACACTTGCGGAAGAAAGTGGTTGTTGAATGAGTTATCCACAAAAAGTTGAGAATAATTAAGCTTGACACAATCATGTTTCAAGAACTTATCAACAGCTGAAAAAACACCTGTGCAAAACTTTTTAACAGGCTGTTTTTTTGTGTAAAACTAGTGGAAAAATGGCTGTGAACAGAAAAAAATGTGGAAAACTATCCACAAGCTACTCACAGGAAAATTTAATTTGTGGATAATTGAAACGAATCTTTCTCAGGAAATATTTCTTAAATTTTATTGACAAAAGACCCCATTACTCGTTATACTATCAAAGTATGTCTATATATTGATGGATAGTTACAATTTCAGGAGGTGTAATTGCATGAAAAGAACGTATCAACCAAACAAACGTAAACGCCAAAAAGTTCACGGATTCCGTAAACGTATGAGCACTAAAAATGGCCGTCGCGTATTAGCAAGCCGTCGTCGTAAAGGTAGAAAAGTTATTTCTGCTTAATGATGGTCTGGTCTTTTAAACAGTCAATTTCTAAGAACCCTTAGTTATCTCCATAATTTTTTGGAAGATGTGAAGATAACTAAGGGTTCTTTTTCTGTTTTCAATAAAAGAAAGCAGGATTCTATAGAAAAGGCTACTAAAAAAGAGCGGAAATATGCTATTATTATTAAGAAGTAAAAAAATATAGAAACAAAGGGATGCCGATGAAAAAGTCCTACCGTGTCAAGAAAGAAAAAGAATTTCAACAGGTGTTTAATAAAAAACAATCTTGTGCAAATCGTCGTTTCGTGGTGTACGTTTTAGAGAAACCACAACAAGCCCATTTTCGAGTGGGGATTTCTGTTGGGAAGAAAATTGGAAACGCGGTCACAAGAAATGCTGTGAAGCGGAAAATCCGCGCGAGTTTATTTCAATTAAAAGACCGTATCTCTCCAGAAATTGATTTTATCGTGATTGCACGTCCAGGATTGGAAAAGTTATCGTCTGAAGAAGTGAAAGCTAATTTAACACATGTGTTAAATTTAGCTAAAATATTAGATGTAAGAGAGGGAATTGAGTAGTGAAGAAGTATAAGCGCTTATTATTAATGGCTGGGTTAGTGACCTTAGTTTTTGTTTTATCCGCCTGCGGAACCGCGCCCGTAAGTGAAAGTAGTACAGGAATTTGGGATCGATACATTGTTTATTATTTTGCCCAAGCGATTAAGTTCCTATCATTAGGCGGCAGTGTCGGAATTGGGATTATCCTATTTACGTTAGTCATCCGGATTATTTTATTGCCGTTGATGCATTTCCAAACGAAGAGTATGCGTAAAACACAAGAGTTGCAACCGCAATTAAAGGCCTTGCAACAAAAATACTCTTCAAAAGATCCTGAAACACAACGCTTATTCCGAGAAGAACAGCAACGTTTGTATGCAGAGAATAATGTGAATCCTTACATTGGCTGTTTACCACTGTTGGTTCAACTACCAATTATGATGGCTTTGTATCAAGCCATTTCACGCGTGCCTGAGTTAAAAGAAGGAACGTTCTTGTGGTTAAGCCTCGATAAGCCGGATCCGTATTTAATTTTACCGATTTTAGCGGCTGTCTTTACGTTTGCTAGTACGTATCTTTCAAGTATGAGCCAACTAGAAACAAATGCCTCACTAAAAATTATGAATTACGTTATGCCAGCGATGATCTTCTTTATGGGGATTTCATTAGCCAGCAGTTTATCTCTTTACTGGGTGGTCTCAAATGCCTTCCAAACAGGGCAAACATTGTTATTAAACAATCCATTCAAAATCCGTAAAGAGCGGGAGGAAGCAGCACGTCAAGCCAAAGCACGGGAGCGAGCGCTTGAACGAGCAAAAAGTCCTAAGAAAAAAGGGAAGAAAAAATAAAGGAGGTCGTTCAGATGCCGATTTATGAAGGAAATACAATCGAAGAAGCAACGCAGAAAGGCTTACAAGCACTTGGTTTAACCAAAGAGGATGTTACAATTGATGTGTTAGACGAAGGAAAAAAAGGATTTTTAGGTCTAGGAAAAAAACTTGCCCAAATTTCAATGGAACCAACGATTAGTGAGCAAGTCACAGAAGCGGTCGAAGAAACAGTGGAAGATATTGTTGTTGCCGATGAAGCAACAGCAGTGGAAGAAGCAGTTGAGGAATTAACCGAAGCAATTCCTAGTCTCTCAGAGGAATCAACACATTCTTTAGAAAATCTGGAAGACGAAGCTGCTATTATTGAATTAGCGATGTATTTAACGAATATTTCAAATGAACTGAACGCCCCTGCCATGGTTCGCATAGCGCGCGAGAATGGCAATATTATCTTCCATTTAGAAACAGAAAAACAAGGTATCTTAATTGGAAAACACGGAAAAGTGTTAAATGCGTTACAGTATTTAGCGCAAGTCTTTATTCACCGCATTGCAAGCAATAAGCTATCGATTGTTGTGAATGTCGGAAATTATCGTGAAAAACGTCATGAAATTTTGGAACGTTTAGCGAAACGCACCGCGGAAAAAGCCAAACGTACTGGGCGGCCAGTCTTCTTGGAACCAATGCCGGCTTTTGAAAGAAAACAAATTCATCACACGCTAAGTAAAGATGAGCAAATCAAAACCCATTCTGAAGGGGATGAACCTTATCGGTATTTAGTGGTTGAACCAGTTAAGAAGTATTTTTAAACAAACAAAGAAACGTTGGCAACTCTCAGCAGGGACTGAATAGTTGCCAACGTTTCTTTGTTAAATGATTTTTTAGCCGTCTCCGTTTCTTTTTTTATGTTATGATAATCAGTAATTACTCCAGTAGTAAATTCAAATGAAAAAGTTTTGTAAAGAGACGTAGGGGGAGCAACAGGTATGCGTACGGAGAAAATACTGGTTGTAGATGATGATGCAGCAGTTCGTCGCTTGATTTGGAAAGCATTACAATCAACAGGTATTCTTATTTACCAAAGTGAATCAATTGAAAAAACAAAAGATATCGTGTCCAGAGTTACCTTTGATTTGTTCATTTTAGATGATAACTTGGAACATGACAGCGATGGTTACTACTTAGTCCAAATGATTAGAGAGAAATATCCACTGGTGCCAATTATCTTTTTTAGTAGCAAAAAAGAAGAAGAGGATATCATTGCAGCCTTGGAAATGGGTGTGGATAGTTATATAACGAAACCTTTTTCCTTGAATGTTTTTAAGGCTCAGGTGATTGCTTCGTTGAATCGAGCTCGAATGATTCGAAAACAATTGAATGTTTATAAAAAAGAAGAGCTACAGGTAGGCGATTTCCGTTTTGATTATGGTCGTTATCAACTATTTAAAAAGGATTTACCTATTTCATTGTCTTCGAAAGAAGTTCAATTAATTCAATTTTTTCTGGAGAATCCCGAGCAAGTATTTTCTAAAGAACAAATTTACAGCAGTGTTTGGGGTACTGGGGATGTCGATGCGAATACGATTATGGTTTTTATTAATCGTTTACGAAGTAAATTAGAAGAAAACCCGAAAGAACCTTGTTACCTTCGGACCGTTTGGGGCATTGGTTATACCTTTACGCCAGATGGTTGCGTACAAAAAAAATGAAAAAAGACCTGCAGTTGCACGAGCGACTGCAGGTCTTTTTTGCTTATTCAATTTGCCGACGTTCCATTTCTTTCAAAATAAATTGAAGCGAACGATTTAGATGTTCATGGGTTAAAAGTGTGATCTGGTCAATATTCTTTGTTTTCATTCCGCGGAAAATTAACCAATGTTCTTCTAGGGCAATACTACGACGTTCTGAGGCACGAATCGCAATATCTCTGAAATAGATTAAGTAAGCATGGAGATCAGTCACAATTTTTTTTAAACGTAGCATCTGACTCTTAGTATAAATAAAGGAATTAAAATCTGAAAAGTTCTGTAGTAAGTCATCTACTTGGTTATTTTTATTGTATTGTTCTCCTTCGAGAAGTAAGGCTTCCAATTCATCAAAATCTTCTGGTGTCATGAGTTCCATGGCTTTAATGGTTGCTAAAGTGTCCAAAGATTTACGAATATCATAAATTTCATAAGCATCTTTCATACTGATCCCTTTAACCACGATACCCACCATAGGTATATGTTCCACCAATTGTTCTTTAACTAATTCTTGTAAAGCAAAGCGAATGGGCGTCCGACTAATGTTTAATTGCTCGGAAAATTCTTTTTCGTTAATCCGTTCACCTGCAGGAATATCCCCTAAAATAATGGTTTTTTTAAAGGCTTCATAGGTACAAATTTTTAGAGGTTTACTGCTAGTTAAATCTAAGTTCCGTTTTACTGCTTCAACCGTTGGATTCATATGAGGCACCTCCCTATAGGTTATTTTTATAGATAATAAATATAATATTAAAAATGAAAATATAACGCAAGAAAAGACAAAATGAAAAGAAAACCGAGGAGAAAAGGTACTCCTACGGTTTCAGCGACGACGTTTAATTTTGTGGAATAAATAAAGGCATGTGACCTAAAGCAACAATTGTAACAACGAAAATAACGAAAATTCCTAAGGCATATTTTGCCGATTCTTTTTGCCATTGGCCCATATCTAAACCAGTTAAACGTAATAGCAAGTAAATAAATGCCACTAATGGACTTAATAAGTGGAACGCTTGCCCCATTAAGGAAGCTAAAGCCATAGACATATTGTCAAATCCATAAGAACGTCCAGCTTCTGCTAGGACTGGTAAGACACCGAAATAGAAACCATCGTTTGAAATAAAGAATGTTCCTGGTGCTGAAATGAACGCAATCACTAAGCCCCAAGCGCCGGCTAATTGTTTTGGAATAATATTAACAAAGCTATTTGCTAAGGCATTGGCCATACCAGAACCTTGGAATAAGCCCATGAAGACGCCAGCAGCAAAAACTAAGATAACTACTTGCACAGCATCACCAGCATTTGCACTGATGCGGCTGCTTTGATCTTTTAATTTTGGATAGTTAATCATTAAAGCGATACAAGTACCAACTAGGAACAATAATAACGGTGGCATTTCAATCCACGAAGGCAAACCTAATTGACCAACGAATGAACTTAGGACTAACCAACCGATTAAGACAATCGTTAAAATACCATTGAACGCAAAATTCTTTGGACGACGAATTTCTAATAATTCTGGGTCGTTAACAATAGTCATTTCTTCCAATTCTTTATCAGTAAGCGTTGTCACGCCTAAGCGAGCACGTTCTTTTTTCCCCATGCGATAAGCAACAAAGAAGATAACATACAATACAGATAAAATCATACCAGGTGCTAAATAAGAAAGAATGTCGGCATCAACTTCTAGTACGGCCATGGCACGAGCTGTTGGACCGCCCCAAGGTAATAAGTTCATAATGGTGTTTTGTAAGATAACAAGCACACCTAAATTCATCAATTTCATATTAAGTTTTTTGTAGATGGGAATAAACGCAGAACAGCAAATCAAGGTCGTGGTTGTTCCATCTCCGTTTAAGGAAACAGCAGCAGCAACTACCGCAGTAGCCATCAAGACTTTCATTGGATCGCCTTTAGCAAAGTAAATCATTTTTTTAGTGATTGGGTCAAACAAACCAGCATCCAACATAATAGAGAAGTAAAGAATGGCAAATAATAACATAATACCAGTTTTTGAAGTAGTTGAAATCCCATCTAAGACGAAATTTCCAATGTTGACTTCAGGGACAACACCGTCAGCACCAGGTGGCGGACTCGCTACTCCAGTTGCAATTGCAATCAAAGTAAAAATAAGAGGAATAATTACTAAAGATGTAAACGGTGACAATTTCTTTTTCATGATTACATACATAAAGATGATAATCATACCATAAGCTAAAATAGTGAGTAACATGTTTTTCTTCCTTTCTTTTTTAGAACTTTTTTGTAAGCGTTAACAACCGGTGTTAATAAAAAAGAATAGCCATGAGAAATGTTTCACAGTATTCTGGTTTACAACAAAAAATATTTTTTGTGTTTGTCTATAGTGTGAGAATATACAAACTTTCGCAGAGAATAAATAGCCTAAAACAAAAAGAACATCAAAAAAACAATTCAACAATCAAATTCTTATTAATAACTTAATATAATATTAATAGAATCTTAACGGCTGATAAATGCTTATATACCAATGTTTACAGAGTTTTTTTCACAAAATAAACAATAAAAGAACAATCTGAGCTAGTGTTTTCACTAGGTTTTTTAACGGTTTTTTCTATAATGAACGTATACCAAGAATTAGTGAAAGGAGAGACAATATGGGCCTATTTAAGTCCTTATTCAAGAAAGAGCAACACACACAGGATACCGAGATTAATGAAAGCGTTATCCAACGTGAAGCGGATAACTTGGAAAAGCGATGGATAGATATACCAGCATATATTCCTGCTGAGCCAAAAGAATATCAATTGGTAAGTATTGTGGCCACTGCCATCGCAGCAGGAGAGTTTCCAGAAAGTCGTTTTGTTATCAAAAAAATCGCAAAACGAAATCCAGAAGCAAAAGAAGTTGCCATTATTGCAGCCAGTATAGCTGCAGAGCTTTCAGAAGAGTCTCAGCTAGTTGTCAAAAGAATTTCAAAACAAAACCTTGAGGAGGATCATTATGTTACGCAAATTTAAAATTTCAATTGATGGGAAAGAATATTTAGTCGAGATGGAAGAAATCGGTGGCGTCCCACAACCAGCACCTGTTGCGCCACAACCAACAGCGCCAGTTGCTACGACAGAAACACCAGCCCCTGCTGTTGAAGAAGCTCCAGCGCCAGCAGCACAGCCAGCCGCCCCAGCAGGAGCAGATGCAATGCCTGCGCCAATGCCAGGAACTGTGTTAAAAGTATTAGTCAATGTTGGTGATACGGTGTCTGAGAACCAACCATTGTTAATTTTAGAAGCAATGAAGATGGAAAATGAAATCGTTGCAGGAAAAGCAGGTACGGTAACAGGAATTCATGTTACCCAAGGCCAAATTGTGAATCCAGGGGAACCATTGATAACAATTAACTAGAATTAATTTAAGAAGAGGAAGTGATTTGTGTGGAGACACTGATTCAAGGTGTTATAGGAATGGGCCAAGAACCAGGACGCATTGTGATGATGCTGATTGGTGGACTATTAATGTATTTAGGAATAAAAAAAGAGTATGAACCAACACTTTTAGTGCCGATGGGTTTAGGAACGATTTTAGTGAACTTTCCCAATTCCGGCGTATTGAGCGCTGGCGGCGAGCCAGGTCCGTTTAATGTTCTTTTTGATTTTGGAATAAAAACAGAATTATTCCCGTTATTATTATTTATTGGGATTGGGGCAATGATTGATTTCGGGCCATTGTTACAAAATCCGTTTATGTTGATGTTTGGTGCCGCTGCACAGTTTGGGATTTTCTTTACAGTTATTATGGCTGTTTTATTAGGTTTTGATTTAAACGATGCTGCTTCGATTGGGATTATTGGTGCCGCTGATGGCCCAACGTCTATTTTCGTAGCAAATACCTTACATTCAAAATACATGGGGGCCATAATGGTTGCCGCTTACTCCTACATGGCGTTAGTTCCGATTATTCAACCAGTAGCGATTAAAGCAGTGACGACGAAAGCCGAACGTCGGATCCGTATGACTTATCGGGCCGGTGAAGTTTCTCAAACAGCGAAAATTCTTTTCCCGGTTGTTATTACGATTGTCGCAGGGTTAATTGCGCCGGTGTCATTACCATTAGTTGGTTTCTTAATGTTTGGGAACTTATTAAGAGAATGTGGCGTTTTGGATCGTTTATCCATTACAGCTCAAAATGAATTGGTGAATATTATTAGTATCTTGCTAGGACTATCTATTTCCGTTAGCATGAACTATGCAGAGTTCTTAAAAGTCGATACGTTGATGGTTATTGGCTTAGGGTTAGTCGCCTTTATTATGGACTCAGTCGGCGGCGTACTTTTTGCTAAATTCTTGAATTTATTTAGAAAAGAAAAAATCAATCCAATGATTGGTGCTGCAGGTATTTCCGCTTTCCCAATGTCTAGTCGGGTCATTCAAAAAATGGCTACAGATGAAGACCCACAAAACTTTATTTTAATGCATGCTGCTGGTGCCAACGTTTCAGGACAAATCGCTTCTGTAATTGCTGGTGGCTTACTATTAGCCTTTTTAACATAGGACGGAAAGGAGAACGAATACATGTCTGTTAACATGGAAGATTTAAAAATTGCTTTTGAACTGTTAGGTTTTGGTTGGGGCGGCGTTTTCGTTGTTTTATTTATCATTTATCTAGCATCTAAATTACTAACAAAATTATTTCCAATTAAAAAATAAAGGAGGTTATTGCTGTGAGCAGCGTATATACAATGAAAAGAATCTGGTTGCAAAAAGATAAAAAAGCTTATCAAGCTTGGCGCGAATTAATGGAAAAAGCCGAATTGCAAACGACAGAAGCACTTGATTACACCGTTGGCATATATGATGACACAGCATTAATCGCCTCTGGCTCGCTTTCAGGCAAAACGATTAAGTGCGTGGCCGTTTGTAAAAAATATCAATCTGAAAATTTGTTAACCCAATTGGTGGTTCATCTACTTGAAAAACTGAGAGAAGAAAACCAATTACACAGTTTTTTGTATACAAAACCAAAAAATGAACAAATTTTTCAGTCGCTAGGCTTTCAAAAAGTGGTTGCGAATCAAGAGGTGCTATTTATGGAGCAAGGCAAACCAGATTTTGCCGATTATCTTGGTTACCTGACACAGCATAAAAAAGCAGGGCCAGCCAGTAGCATTGTCATGAATGCAAATCCTTTTACGAAAGGCCATCAGTACTTAGTCGAAAAAGCAGCCCAAGAAAGTCCGCACGTTTATGTGTTTGTTTTATCTGAAGATAAATCGCTATTTTCAAAAGAAGCACGTTTCGCAATGGTGCAAAAAGGGGTCGCCCATTTACCCAATGTGACAGTCCTATCTACAGAAGATTACTTAGTTTCGTCTGCGACTTTTCCTACCTATTTTTTGAAAGAAAAAGCGCCATTAGAGGTAGCTGCAATTCAAGCAACGCTTGATGCAACGTTATTTAAAGAAAGAATTGCGCCAATACTTGAAATTCAGCAACGTTATGTGGGAGAAGAGCCTTATTCAGAAGTGACCGCTGTCTACAATCAAGCAATGCAACAAGTTTTCGGACAAACGATAACGCTAACCATTGTCCCGCGATTAGCGAGTGATGGAGAGCTGATTAGTGCGACGAAAGTTCGCAAAGCGATGGCTGAAGGCGACAAAGAGACACTCAAGAAGTTTTTACCAGCAACAAGTTATCAATACTTAGTAGAACACAAGAAACTAATGAGGTGAAGAAAGTGAAGATTATCAAAAATGCTACTGCAGGGACAGTAGAATCAAGTGATATTATGATTACCGTCCAACCCATTGAATCAACAGAAAATACCATTGAATTAGAAAGTAGTGTCGAAAAACAATTTGGCAATCAAATTCGTCAGGTGATTACGACAACTTTGGAACATTTAGATGTCCAAGGCGTTGCGGTCAAGGCGATTGATAAAGGGGCATTAGATTGTACAATCAAAGCTCGGATGATTACAGTTTTACATCGAGGCGCTGAAAAAGAAACGTATGATTGGAAGGAGTTGGACTCATGGAACGTTTAAGAAGAACAATGATGTTTGTCCCTGGAGCGAACGCGGCAATGCTAAGAGATGCACCTTTGTATGGGGCAGATTCAATCATGTTTGATTTAGAAGATGCAGTTTCATTAAAAGAAAAAGACTCTGCCCGTGTTTTAGTCCATTCTGCTTTGAAAACTTTCGATTATGGCAATATTGAAATTGTTGTTCGGATCAATGCTTTAGATGCTGGTGGTGCAGAAGATATTGAAGCAATGGTCTTAGCTGGTGTCGATGTGATTCGTTTACCAAAAACAGAAACAGCCCAAGATATCATTGATGTCGAGGCAGTCATTACAGAAGTAGAACAGCAAAATGACATTCCCGTAGGAACAACGAAAATGATGGCTGCCATCGAATCGGCCGAAGGTGTTCTAAATGCGCCCGCGATTGCCAAAAGTTCAACTCGCTTGATTGGCATCGCGTTAGGCGCCGAAGACTATGTTACCAATATGAAAACACGGCGCCATCCAGATGGCCAAGAACTATTCTTTGCTCGTAGCATGATTTTACATGCCGCTCGAGCAGCTGGGATTGCGGCTATTGATACGGTCTATTCAGATGTAGACAATACGGAAGGCTTTGAAGCCGAAGTTCGTTTGATTAAACAGCTAGGTTTCGATGGAAAATCGGTGATTAACCCTCGTCAAATCCCATTAGTTAATACTATTTATGCGCCAACAGAAAAAGAAATCCAGAATGCTAAGGAAGTAATCTGGGGCATTCGGGAAGCCGAAGCAAAAGGTTCCGGTGTTATCTCCGTAAATGGAAAAATGGTTGATAAACCAATTGTTGAACGAGCTGAACGGGTCATTGCGTTAGCATTGGCGGCTAAATTAATTACCGAGGAGGAAATATAGACATGGTAGTAAATAAAGTAGGCAAAGACATTCCTCAATCTTATGCAGAGCAATACGGCATTTATGAAGGAGAATTAGCACACATTGGTGCTTATCAAGAAGCGAGCCGAGCAATTAAACCAGTGAAACCTCGGGAGACAAAACTTTTAGGAAGTATTCGTGAAGCAATTGAAAAAACAGGGTTGAAAGATGGCATGACCATCTCTTTCCATCACCATTTCCGTGAAGGAGACTATGTGATGAATTTAGTTTTAGCCGAGATTGCCGCCATGGGGCTGAAAAACATTTCGATTGCACCTAGTTCAATTGCAAATGTTCATGAACCTCTGATTGAACACATTAAAAATGGAGTAGTCACCAACATTACTTCTTCTGGTTTGAGAGATAAAGTAGGAGCCGCTATTTCAGCAGGTATCATGGAAAATCCTGTGGTGATTCGTTCACATGGTGGCCGGGCACGGGCAGTAGCAGCAGGCGATATCCATATTGATGTAGCTTTCTTAGGTGCACCAAGTTCAGACGCTTATGGAAATGCGAATGGAACCAAAGGAAAAGCTACCTGTGGTTCTCTTGGATATGCGATGGTCGATGCAAAATATGCGGATCAAGTGGTCATCATTACTGACACATTAGTACCATATCCTAATACCCCTATCAGTATTCCACAAACAGATGTTGATTATGTGGTAGAAATTGATGCAATTGGTGATCCAGATGGAATTGCCAAAGGCGCGACACGTTTTACAAAGAATCCTAAAGAATTATTGATTGCTGAATATGCCGCAAAAATAATTACACATTCTCCTTACTACAAAGAAGGCTTCTCATTCCAAACAGGAACAGGTGGCTCTTCACTAGCAGTTACGCGGTTCATGAGAGAACAAATGCTTAAAGATGGCATTAAAGCAAGTTTCGCTTTAGGCGGAATTACGAATGCAATGGTGGAACTTTTGGAAGAAGGCTTAGTAGAAAAAATTATTGACGTCCAAGACTTTGATCATCCATCAGCTATTTCTTTAGGGGAAAATGCCAATCATTATGAAATTGATGCCAATATGTATGCCTCACCTCTTAGCAAAGGGGCGGTTATTAATCAATTAGACACAGCTATTTTATCTGCTTTAGAAGTGGACACAGATTTTAATGTAAATGTCATTACTGGTTCAGATGGTGTCATCCGTGGTGCTTCTGGCGGACATTCCGATACAAGTATGGCTTGTAAAATGAGTCTAGTGATTGCACCACTTGTTCGTGGACGGATTCCAACAATCGTTGAGCAAGTAAATACAGTCGTTACACCAGGTACGAGTGTCGATGTCGTAGTAACAGAAGTCGGCATTGCAATCAATCCAAAAAGAACAGACTTAATTGATTGTTTTAAAACCTTAGATGTTCCTCAGTTTACGTTAGAAGAGTTGAAAGACAAAGCCTACAACATTGTTGGCACCCCGGAACCAATTAAATATGGAGACAAAGTCGTTGCGTTAATTGAATACCGAGATGGTAGTCTAATTGATGTGGTACGCAATGTTTAATGGGGAAAAAGTAACACTTTTAGAGATGTTGGATGCTCGCGAACAAAGAGCTGCCACACAGAAGGAGTTGTTAGAAACAGCACCAGAAGCTAGTCTCTTATCTGCCACAATGAATATTCCTGGAGAAGTAAAAAATTCGCCCACCTTAACGGCTGTTTTTTTAGAAGTAATTGACGAAGTCGAGCAACAATTGCTGGATCAAGTACCGATTGTTAATTTTTACCGGAATGAAAAAACAGGTCCTGAATATTATTTGGCGGTTTCGTTAGCCCCACAAGAATTAAAACAAAGAATGGTCAAAATTGAAGAAACACATCCTTATGGTCGTTTAGTGGACCTAGATGTTTTATGGGGAAATGAGGAGCTAAAAAGCCTTCATCGAGGAGATTTAGGCTTGCCACCACGGCGCTGTTTTATTTGCCAAGAAGTGGCGAAAGTCTGTGGACGAAATCGACGTCACAGTCTTGAAGCAATGCAAGAAAAAATAACAGAAATAATTTTGACACGAAAGGAGCAGCCAAGTGAGTAAAAAAATTCGTTTTACAGAAACGGTGCTACGGGATGGACAACAAAGTTTAATTGCAACACGGATGCCAACCTCAGATATGCTGCCGATTATTAAAACAATGGACGAGGCAGGATTTCATGCATTAGAAATGTGGGGCGGGGCAACGTTTGATTCCTGTGTCCGCTATTTAAACGAGGATCCTTGGGAACGTCTTCGCCAAATTCGCAAAGAAGTTAAAAATACCAAACTTCAAATGTTATTACGAGGACAAAATTTACTAGGATATCGTCATTACGCTGATGATGTGGTGCGGGCCTTTGTCGAAAAATCAGTTGAAAATGGGATTGATATTATTCGTATTTTCGATGCCTTGAATGATGTCCGTAATTTACAAACAGCAATTCAAACAACAAAAGAAGCTGGCGGACACTGTCAAGCAGCGATTTCTTATACTACGAGTGAAATTCATACCATCGATTACTTTGTAAAATTAGCCAAAGAATTAAGTCAAACAGGAGCGGATTCCATTTGTATTAAGGATATGGCAGGCGTTTTGACGCCACAAACTGGTTTTGAATTAGTGAGCAAAATGAAAGATGCCATTGATTTACCTTTAGAGGTGCATACGCATGCGACTAGTGGTATTTCTGAGATGACCTATTTAAAAGTTGCTGAAGCAGGTGCGGATATCATCGATACAGCTATCTCTTCTTTCGCTGGCGGTACGAGTCAACCAGCCACAGAATCTGTAGCCATTGCGTTAGAAGATTTAGGCTTTGAAACAGGTTTAAATATGGAAAAAGTAACAGAGATTGCTGACTATTTCAATCCGATTCGTGATCGCTTTAGAAGTGAAGGCATTTTAAACCCTAAAGTTAAAGATACGGAACCGAAAACCTTGATTTATCAAGTGCCTGGTGGTATGTTATCAAACTTATTAAGTCAATTAACGGAGCAAGGTTTACAAGACAAATATGAAGAAGTTTTAGCTGAAGTACCTAAAGTAAGAGCAGATTTAGGGTATCCACCACTAGTTACGCCGCTTTCACAAATGGTTGGAACACAAGCCTTAATGAATGTGATTTCTGGGGAAAGATATTCCTTAATACCGAATGAAATCAAAGATTATGTGCGCGGAGAATATGGCAAATCACCAGCACCTATCGCAGAAGAGATTAAGCAAAAAATCATTGGGGATGAAGAGGTAATCACTTGTCGACCAGCGGATTTATTGAAACCAGAGTTGCATAGTTTAGAAAAGGAAATCCAACAATATGCAAAATCTGAAGAGGATGTCCTATTATATGCGATGTTCCCGCAACAAGGAAAAGACTTTTTAGGACGTCGTGAAGATCCTTTTTACGATGTACCGTTACAGAAAGTGACAGTCAAACTTGACTTGCCAGAATAGAACGGGCAAGTGCTCCGCAAATGTATAAAGAAGCAAGGGTTTGAGCGACGATAACGGTTGTTCAAACCCTTGCTTCATCAAATAGAAAAAAGGCAGCCCGTGAAAGGAAGTGACAATGTGTTAGAAGAAGTTCTAGCAATTCATCAAAAAAATATTGGTGTGCTAAGTCTTGAAGCAACAGAAGCGGTGTTAAACCATCATGATTTAGCCAAAATGTATACACCTGGTGTCGCAGAATTGAGTTTAATGATTGCCCAAAATCATGAATTAGCGCGCGAGTGGACCATTAGTGGTAAGTTAATTGCGGTTATTACAGATGGATCAGCTGTTCTGGGTCTCGGCAATATGGGCACGCAAGCGGGCTTGCCAATTGTTGAAGGCAAAGCTTTACTTTATAAAAATTTGGCGGGGGTCGATGGTATTCCTTTAGCACTGGAACAAAAATCAGTGGACGAGATGGTTCAAACAATTGAAAATTTACAAAATAGTTTTGCAGGAATCCATTTAGAAGATATTTCTGCACCAAAATGTTTTGAAATTGAAGAAAAACTTCAACAACGTTTGAACATTCCTGTGTATCATGATGACCAAGAAGGCACAGCCATTGTCGTTTTAGCTGGGCTAATCAACGCAGCCAAAATTAAAGGAAAACCTTTAAATGAATTGCGTGTGGTGATTAACGGAGTTGGTGCTTCTGGTGTAGCGACCGCTAAGTTATGTATTCAAGCGGGAATTACGCATCTCACCTTAGTAGATCGCCAAGGTGTTTTAAGAGAAGAAGACCCGACATTGAATCCTTACCAACGTGCTTTGCTTCGACAGGTAATAAAACCATCAGTAGAAAACAAAGATTTAGCCACCGCTGTCGTCAATCAGGATGTTTTTTTAGGCTTATCAGAAGCGGATGTGCTAACGCCAGCCCTGATTAAATCAATGAACCAAGACCCAATTATCTTTGCTTTAGCAAATCCTAAACCAGAAATTGAACCAGCCCTCGCCCAAGCCAATGGCGTCCGTTTATTAGCAACTGGTTCTTCCAAATATCCGAATCAAGTGAACAACATTTTAGTTTTTCCAGGTCTTTTTAAAGGGTTATTGGCAGCGAAAGGCAGAAAAGTCGATGTCGGTTTGCAAATGACAGTAGCACGAAGCTTGGCCGCTATGATTTCAGAACCCACAGTAGAAAAATTCATACCTAATGTATTTGATGGCGGCGTAGTTGACACGGTTTTTAATGCTGTACTAGACTATATAAAACAAGAAAAGACCACGGCAGAAGAAGGGACGTAAAAGGCAATGACAAAGCAAGCAAGGAGTAAATTAGCGCAGCAAGCACAATTGGCACTACTCTATGAAGTGACCTGTTTAAATAAACCAGGCTTGGTGGATCCAGTCGATGCAGGCGCCCATCAAGATATGGATGTTTTCACTTTTTTAGAAAGTAGTGTGGTTTTGACTCCTTATTTTGAAACCTTCGTTCAAGCTGGGACAGAGCTACGTCATTTGCCGATTGAGGCAACATTTCGCACGATTCGACAAGTTGGTTTAGAAGCAGAACGAGCGATGTTTGAGGCAACAGAAGGTATCAATACACATAAAGGAGCAATTTTTTCTCTAGGTATTTTTTTAGCTGTCTGTGGTCGTCTAATGATTTGGGAGACCCCTTGCACCTTACAATTGTTTCAACAAACGCTTCAAACAATGACGCAAGACTTATTGGCTGACTTTGAAAACCTCGCTACGAATGAGCTAGAAAAACTAACTTGGGGTGAACGACTATTTGTTCAGCATGGCTTGACTGGAATCCGTGGTGAGGCGCAACAAGGTTATCCCGCTGTCTTTGAACAGGGAGTGCCTTATTATCAAAAACATCAAGGCACACAACAACAAAAACTCATTGATACGCTCCTTTATTTATCGCTCTATGTTGAGGATACGAATTTGATTAAACGAAGTCAAAATGTCCAAATTTTTGAAGTATATCAACCGTTAATCCAGGAATATTTTGCTTTAGGGGGGACACAAACGTTACGGGGAACCCTTTGCTTAGAAAGATTGAATCACTTATTCAAAGAAAAAAATTGGAGTATTGGTGGCAGTGCAGATGCTTTAATTTTGGTGGTGTTTTTAGATAAACTAATGAAATTAAATTGGCTGACGCCTTAATTAAAAAGATAGTTACAACGCTGATTTGGTCAGTTATTTTGACCTTATATGCCTATGGAAAGGTCTCAAGAGAATTCAAGAAAGCGATTGACAAATACCACGAAACACAGTATATTTTATTACGAAATCATTCTTATCAGAGTATACAAATACGATGATAAACAGTTGAAGCGAATCTTGATTTGCTTTTCCTAAACCTGATTCTTTTAGAATCAGGTTTTTGTTTATCTAAAAGGCGGCATTCGTTCAAAAACGGCTGTCGCCTTTTTTTATGAAATTTTTTTAATATAAAAAATTTCATAAAAAAATCTTAAAAACAGAAAAAATTGTTATAGATTAGAGTCATTTTTTTGATGTAAAGTTTTTATAACTTATGTCTATAAAATTGATAAAAACAGTCAAAGTAGTAGAAAAAATAATAGTGGAATTTCTCAAAAAAATAAAAAAATTTTCCGTTATTTAATTATCGATTTATCAAACGATAAGTTATAATAAAATAATTTATTTATCTTTAATGATTGGGGAGGAACGTATAAACTTCCTCATTTTCCTCTCATTGTATAATAACTCACTAATGAATTAGTGAGTTTTTTAACATATCCAGGATGCTTGTTATCAAATGAATTTTTATATAAAAATTCACAGCATTATATTTTGAAAAGCTGAAGAAATGTACTAAACTGCAGGTGTTAAATCCATTTAAATCGCTAAAGGGGGAGATGAACAACTAGGGGAAGCTAATGATCTTGGTATTTATCGTTTATTTTAAAGAAAAGAGGGACGATCAGATGAAAAAGAAAATTGTTGAGGATTTTAATCGGAAAAGTCAGCATAAAAAATGGACAAAACGCAAGATGCTTAATTTAGCAATATCAAGTGGTTTATTATTTACGTCATTAGCAATCCCTGTAAGTATAGCTGTTACCTCTGGCACAATCAGTGCATCAGCAGCGGTCTTGGATATCGAACTATTATCAAATGTTACGTCAAATAATGACAGTGGCACTTCAACGAGTAATCGTTGGACAGCCGCAAACCAAAATCAACCAGTTAATTTCACGGTTTCTGGTGGCGCTTTAGCAGATGCTTCCGCTGTGTTTAGTGGACAAAAACAAGCGGTGTTAGTGGTTCCTCCTGAGTTAAGAGGAAATGTAGCTGCAGCAGGCAGCGCAGCAATCAATACCAATGTCACGATTGATCTTTCAAAAGTTACTTTTTTGACTGCCGTTTTGAATGCAGCCAATGATTTAACCAATGTGATTACTCAAATTACCAGTGGGGCGTTAGGGAATTTAACTGGTGTTGATATTGATTTGACGGAAGTGAATCGTCAATTGGAATTAGTTAATAACATTGAAAACTTAGGTGCTGCTTCATTTACAGCTCCGGAAACGTTAGCAGCTGACGGCTCATACATTAGTGCACCGATTAGTGATGGTTTAGGGTTAGTTTTAGCCCAAAATGTTTCAAACATCTTACAAGATTTGAATGCGGCAGTTCAAGCTTTGGAGGCAAAAGGTACCAGTATCCCAAGTAATCTTGTCGCCGCAGCTATAAATGCAGCCTTGCTTCCTGTCAAAGGCACGGTAAACGTGGCTGTTTCAGGTGCTTTGCCTTTATTAGCGGTTGGTGGTTCAGGCGTAAATGAGTTAGTGGATGCTTCTTTACTAGGCACAACCACGGTTACTTTACCAACTACCGTTTCAACACCTCAAAATTTATCCAATAATTTAGATGCTCGTTTTGTAGGAACAGTCGTTCAAACAGATCTTTTAGACGTTAATTTATTAGCAACAGCAGACGGTGTATCCAACATTTATTTTGCTGCAGGCACTACTAGTGAAGTAACCGCACCAACAATCACAGGAGTAACAGGTAATTCAACAGCAGGTTACGAAGTTAAAGGAACTGCCGATGCCAATGCCACGGTTGAAATCCGAAATGCAGGAGGCACCGTAATAGGCACAGGTACCGCTGATGGGACAGGAGCGTTTACAGTTACCGTTCCCGCAGGTGAAGCAGGTGCCAATGAAACGTTAACCGCCGTAGCGAAAAACGCCAGCGGCACAGAAAGTACGCCAACAACGTTCCAAACACCAGCGGATGAAGCAACCGTAACCGCACCAACAATCACAGGAGTGACAGGTAATTCAACAGCAGGTTACGAAGTTAAAGGAACTGCCGATGCCAATGCCACGGTTGAGATCCGAAATGCAGGAGGTGCCGTGATAGGTACAGGTACTGCTGATGGGACAGGGGCATTTACAGTTACCATTCCCGCAGGTGAAGCAGGTGCGAATGAAACGTTAACCGCCGTAGCGAAAAACGCCAGCGGTACAGAAAGTACGCCAACAACGTTCCAAACGCCAGCGGATCCTAATACGCCCGTGGCGACGCCAATTGTTGAGACTGTAACAGGTAGTACAACAAAAGGCTATGAGGTCAAAGGGACTGCTGAAGTTGGCACCACCATTGAGGTTCGCGATGCAGCTGGCACGGTCCTTGGTACTGCAACAACTGGAACTGACGGAAAATATACAGTGACTTTAGATTCAGGAACAGCAACAGCAAATCAAACGCTGAGCGTTGTAGCGAAAAACGCTAGTGGCACGGAAAGTCAACCAGCAACGGCGACAACACCAGCTGATGTCACTGCACCAACAGTTGATAACATCACAGGCAACTCTGGTTCGGGTTATGAAATTACAGGAACAGCAGACCCTAACACAACAATCGAAGTTCGTGATCCATCTGGGGCAGTCATTGGTACAGGTACCTCTGATGCGAATGGTGATTTTACTGTAACGCTACCAACGGGAACGACCAATCCTGGGGATACGTTAACAGTGATTGGAAAGGATAACGCGGGAAATGAAAGTCAACCGACTGAAGTCCTTGTTCCTGCTGATGCCACGGTTACAGCACCAACTGTAACAGGAGTAACAGGTAATTCAGTTGCTGGTTATCAGGTGACAGGCACCGCTGATCCGAATGCTACCATCGAAATTCGTGATGCAGATGGGAACGTGATTGCAACAGGGACTGCCGATGGGACTGGTTCCTTTGCTGTGAACCTTCCAGCTGGGACGGCAAATGCGAATGAAACATTGACAGCGTTAGCCAAAGATCCTGCTGGCAATACAAGTACACCGACAACCTTCCAAACACCAGCAGATGAAGTAGTGGCACCGCCAAGTGTCGACAAAGTTACTGGGAATACAACACAAGGATATCAAGTGACAGGTACCGCTGAACTTGGCACCACCATTGAAGTTCGTGCAACAGACGGAACAGTTTTAGGCACCGCAACAACTGGACCGACTGGCCAATATACTGTGACGTTAGCTTCAGGAAAAGCAACAGCTAAACAAACAGTGAATGTAGTTGCTAAAAATGATACTGGACTTGAGAGTCAACCAACTACAGCTATGACACCCGCTGATGTTACCACACCAACAATTGGTGACATTACTGGAGATTCAACAACTGGTTATGAAATCACTGGGACGGCGGACCCTAATACCACCATTGAAGTACGGAACCCAGATGGAACAATTATTGGTACAACGACAACGGATGATCAAGGAAACTTTACTGTGGACCTTCCAGCGGGAGCCGCTAATCCTGGTGATACATTAACAGTTGTTGGAAAAGACGGTGACGGCAATGAAAGTCAACCAACGGAAGTGACGGTCCCTGAAGATGCAACCGTAGCAGCACCAACTGTGACGACTGTTACAGGAACAACTGCCACTGGGTATCAAGTAACCGGCACGGCAGAGCCAAATGTCACCATTGAGATTCACAATGAAGCAGGTTTAGTTATTGCTACGGGAACGACTGATGGTGCTGGCGCATTTACAATCACTCTTCCGACGGGCACAGCAACAGCTAACGAAGCCTTAACTGCCATTGCGAAAGATGCTGCTGGGAAAGAAAGTAATCCGACTGCTTTCAAAACACCTGCTGATCCAGATGCACCAGTCGCGACACCTACTGTTGACAAAATCACTGGTAGCACGACAAACGGCTATCAAGTAGTAGGAGCAGCAGAAGTTGGTACAACAGTTGAGGTGCGTGACGCCGATGGCACAGTCCTTGGCATGGCAACTACTGGAACTGATGGCAAATACACAGTGACTTTAGAGCCAGGGAAGGCCTCAGCTAACGAAACAATAACTGTCGTAGCGAAAAATGCAACAGGAAAAGAAAGTCAGCCAGCTACAGCAACTACACCAGTCGACTTAGCCACACCAACCATTGATTCTATTACCGGAAATTCTAGTAAAGGTTACGAAATCACTGGAACGGCGGAGCCAAAAACCACTATTGATGTCCGTGACGCAGACGGAACCATCATTGCTGCTACAACTGCTAACGAAACCGGCCAATATACGGTGACTCTACCAGCTGGCGTAGTGACACCAGGAGAAACGATTACGATTATTAGCAAAGATGGCGCAGGTAATGAAAGTCAACCAGCTACAGCCGTTATTCCAGCGGATGTTGTTTTAGCGGCGCCAACTATTACGAAGGTTGAAGGAAACAAAGCCAATGGCTATACAGTCACTGGAACTGCTGATCCAAATGTCACGGTTCAATTTTACAATAGCAGTGAACAATTATTGGCAAGTGGCAATACAACTACTGGAGGTACCTTCTCCGTTCATATTGCAGCAGGGTTAGCAACAGAAAAAGAAACGTTAACCGCACTAACCACAGATACACAAGGAAATGTGAGTCCTAAAACCACATTTATGACGCCAGCCGATATTACGGGAGAACCAGAGATTAAAATTGCGGCACCAACTGTTTCTTCAGTTTTAGGAACGTCTAAAGCCGGCTACCTCATCAAAGGAACAGCTGAACCAAACCGAATCATTCAAATTAGTAACCGACTATTAAGAAGTGTGATTGCTGTAGGTGCCACCGATGCTGAAGGCAACTTCGCTATCCAATTAACAGCGGGACAAGCGACTGCTCAACAAAGTTTACTTGCGACAGCTACCGATGGCGCAGGACATTACAGTACGGCTACAACCTTCATGACGCCAGCCGACCCAACGAATCCTGGAGGAGGCAATGGTAACACTGGCGGAAATAACGGCAATACAGGCGGCAATACAGGAAACAATGGCGCAACTGGCGGGAATAATGGGAATGGTTCAAACACAGGTTCAAATCCAAATGGAGGTTCTGGTTTAGGCACAACAGGTTCTGGCTTAGGTTCACTAGGCAATGGCCTCGGTACAAATGGTAGTGGCTACCACCCTAAACTAAGTACCATCAGTTATGGCACTGGAAATCACGGGAAAACAGGCTACTTACCTAGCACAGGTGAAAAAGAGTCTTCAGCCGTGACAACAAGTTTGTTTGGCGCCTTTGTCGCACTCCTTGCGAGCATGGGAATCATCAAACGCAAACGTAAAAACTAGCTCTCTCCTTTAATTCCTATAGATGAGAAAACGTATTGTTGAGAATTCCCCACTCAATGATACGTTTTCTCGTTCCATTTAATGAAGAAAAATTGCCAAATAGAATAAAATGTGCTATTCTATTTTCAGAAAATCGAAGGAACAAGCAGTGAAAGTGCTAAATCCAACCTGAATTTTTTAATGCAGGAGGAGTGGGCGCTTTTTTTGTTGTTATGAAGAAAGGAAGCTAATTATGCAATCAGCTACAATGGAATTTGATACAATTGCGGCGATTTCTACGCCGCCAGGTGAAGGTGCGATTAGTATTGTTCGTTTAAGTGGCGAGCAAGCAGTTGCTATTGCAAACAAAGTTTATCGGTCAGGCACTAAAGATTTAGCTAAAGTCCCCACGCACACGATTCATTATGGTCATATTGTTGATCCGCAAAACGATCAATTGATTGATGAAGTCATGCTTTCTGTGATGCGGGCACCGAAAACATTTACACGAGAAGACGTGGTAGAAATTAACTGTCATGGCGGCATTGTCGTGGTGAACCAATTATTGCAATTACTGTTACGTGAAGGCGCACGAATGGCCGAACCTGGGGAATTTACAAAACGTGCTTTTCTAAATGGCCGAATGGATCTTTCACAAGCAGAAGCAGTGATGGACTTAATCCGTGCCAAAACGGATAAAGCGATGAATGTTGCATTGAACCAATTGGATGGTAACTTGTCGACGTTAATTCGTTCATTAAGACAAGAAATTTTAAATACTTTAGCACAAGTAGAAGTTAATATCGATTATCCAGAGTATGATGATGTCGAAGAATTAACCACGAAATTACTTTTAGAAAAAGCCGAATTTGTGAAAGCGCAGATTCAACAATTATTAACGACCGCTAAACAAGGAAAAATTTTGCGAGAAGGCCTAAGTACAGCAATTATTGGCCGACCAAATGTCGGGAAATCCAGTTTGTTAAACCATCTGTTACGAGAAGAAAAAGCTATCGTTACAGATATTGCTGGAACGACACGTGATGTCATTGAAGAATACGTTAACGTTCGCGGCGTTCCTTTAAAATTAATTGATACAGCGGGGATTCGCGAAACAGAAGACATTGTGGAACGAATTGGTGTCGAACGTAGCCGCAAAGCGTTAGCAGATTCGGATTTAATTTTGTTAGTCTTAAATCAAAGCGAAGAATTGACAGAGGAAGATCGTCAACTGTTGGAAGCAACGAAAGGCTTAAAACGCGTTATTCTTTTAAATAAAATGGACTTACCGACAAAACTGGATCCTAACGAATTACAAGAATTAGTCCCTGCAGAAGAAATTTTATCCGTTTCGGTGTTGTCAAACACAGGCTTAGACCAGTTAGAAGCGAAAATTGCTGATCTTTTCTTTGGCGGCCAAACAGGCGAAAAAGATGCTACCTATATTTCTAATACACGTCATATTGCTTTGCTGGATCAAGCAGCGCTTTCGTTACAAGAAGTGATTAACGGCATCGAAGCAGGTATGCCAGTCGATTTAGTTCAAATTGATATGACCCGTTGTTGGGATTATTTAGGGGAAATCGTCGGCGATAGTGTCCAAGATGAATTAATTACACAGTTATTTAGTCAATTTTGTTTAGGAAAATAAGACAAGAGAGGAATTTTTTATGAATCAATATCAAGCAGAATCATATGATGTTATTGTCGTCGGTGCTGGACATGCTGGCTCTGAAGCAGCCTTAGCAGCCGCACGAATGGGCGTTAAAACGTTACTTTTAACGATTAATTTAGATATGGTTGCTTTTATGCCATGTAACCCTTCTGTTGGTGGACCTGCCAAAGGAGTCGTTGTCCGAGAAATCGATGCATTAGGCGGCGAAATGGGTAAAAACATTGATAAAACCTACATCCAAATGCGGATGCTAAATACTGGTAAAGGTCCAGCAGTGCGTGCGTTGCGCGCGCAAGCTGACAAACATGCCTATGCGACAGAAATGAAACATACCATTGAAAAAGAAGAAAATTTAACCCTTCGTCAAGGGATTGTTGAAGAATTAATCGTGGAAGATGGCGTTTGTCGTGGTGTTGTAACTTCAACAGGTGCCGCATACCGTAGTCAAGCAGTGGTGATTACTGCCGGTACTGCCTTGCGTGGCGAAATTATTATTGGTGAATTAAAATATTCATCAGGACCAAACAATTCGCAACCTTCCGTTGGTTTAGCCAATCATTTAAAAGAATTAGGTTTAGAAATCGATCGCTTTAAAACAGGAACGCCGCCACGAGTAAAATCAAGTACGATTGATTATTCTGTGACAGAGGAACAACCAGGCGATAAAGAACCCAACCACTTTAGTTACAGCACGCCAGATAGTGCCTACAATCAAAACCAAGAGCCTTGTTGGTTAACTTATACGAATGAAACAACGCATGAAATTATTCAAAAAAATCTACACCGCGCCCCAATGTTTACTGGGATTGTGGAAGGTGTGGGCGCTCGGTATTGTCCATCCATCGAGGACAAAATTGTTCGTTTTGCAGACAAACCAAGACACCAATTGTTCTTGGAACCAGAAGGGTTGAATACCGAAGAAGTTTACGTCCAAGGCTTATCTACTTCTTTACCAGAAGATGTCCAAACAGAAATGCTTCATTCTATTGAAGGATTAGAAAAAGTAGAAATGATGCGTACAGGTTACGCCATTGAATACGATGTGGTAGTCCCTCACCAATTACGCCCAACATTAGAAACAAAGGTCATTGAAAATCTTTATACAGCAGGTCAAACGAACGGAACTAGTGGCTACGAAGAAGCTGCGGGTCAAGGCTTGATGGCAGGAATTAATGCTGCATTGAAAATTCAAGGCAAAGAGCCTCTTGTTTTAAAACGTAGTGATGGCTATATTGGCGTCATGATTGACGATTTAGTTACAAAAGGCACTAACGAACCTTATCGCTTATTAACGTCACGTGCGGAGTATCGTTTGATTTTACGACATGACAATGCGGACTTACGTTTAACAGAAATGGGTCATGAAATTGGCTTAGTCAAAGAAGAACAATATGCCGCCTATCTAGTCAAAAAAGCGGCTGTTGAAGCGGAAATTGCCCGCTTAGGCAAACATCGGATTAAACCAACCAAAGAAGTGCAAGCATTTTTGGAAACTAAAGGCGCTGCTGGCTTAAAAGATGGTATTTTAGCTAGAGATTTTCTGAAACGCCCAGAAATCAGTTATCAAGAAGTCGCTCAATTTATTCCCGCACCTGAAGAGGCGCTCGATCCGAAAGTAATTGAACAAGTAGAAATTCAAATCAAGTACGAAGGCTACATTAAAAAAGCCATGGAAAAAGTTGAGAAACTAAAACGCATGGAAGCAAAACGCATTCCAGAAAACATTGATTACCAAGCGATTAACGGCTTGGCGACAGAAGCAAAACAAAAACTACAAAAAATCCAACCAGAAACGATTGCCCAAGCAAGCCGTATCAGCGGTGTGAACCCCGCTGACATTAGCATTTTGATGGTCTACATCGAACAAGGAAAAATCGCGAAAGTGCAAGGATAATAAAAATTTGAAGCAGTTGCTTCTTCACGGATGATTGATTGTGAAGAAGCAACTGCTTTTTTGTTTTGAATTAGTCTACTCTTTTTTCTAAACTACAAAAAAAGACTGTCTTAAATAATTTCACAAACTGACCTATACTGAAAGCGCAAACAAATGATAGGAGTGGAACAAATGACAGATTGGTTAGGAATTAAAGGAAAAGTAGTGATTGTTACAGGAGGCTCATCTGGTATTGGTCACAGCATTGTTGAAAGCTTGTTAGCACAAGAGGTCTATGTCGCTAATTTTGATATTTCAGCATCAGAAACGCAACATGAGCATTTACTCTTTGTGAAAGTCGATGTAACTTCTCGAGCAGAAGTAGAAGCAGGTGTCGCTCAAGTGGTTGAAAAATTTGGAACCGTAGATGGCCTAGTAAACAATGCCGGCATCAATATTCCACGTCTATTGGTGGATAAAAATCATCCTCATGGGCCTTATGAATTATCGGATGAGGTATTCGACAAAATTGTAGCCATCAATCAAAAAGGGCTCTACCTAATGAGCCAAGCAGTGGGCCGGATTCTTGTACAAAAACAAGCAGGTGTCATTATTAATATGTCTTCAGAAGCTGGATTAGAAGGCTCCGAAGGGCAAAGTGCTTACGCTGCAACGAAAGCAGCGGTCAGCAGTTATACACGTTCATGGGCTAAAGAGTTAGGAAAATCAAACGTCCGTGTCGTGGGGATTGCGCCAGGTATTATGGAAGAAACGGGCTTGCGCACTTTAGCATACGAAGAAGCATTGGCTTATACACGAAATATTTCTGTTGAGCAATTGCGAGCAGGTTATTCAAAAACAAGTACGATTCCATTAGGTCGTAGCGGAAAACTCCATGAAGTCGCTGACTTAGTATGCTATTATTTATCAGACCGTTCAAGCTATATTACAGGCATCACCACAAACGTAGCTGGAGGTAAAACAAGAGGATAGAGGTGGGAAAACTAAATGACGCTAGTAAATAGATGGTACCAAGTAATAAAATTACTAGTTGATCACAAAGGAATGAGCTTACAGGAATTGCAAGAGAAATTAGCCGCAAGTCCTCAAACAGTTCGTAAAAACATTGATACATTGAATGATGAATTAATCGGTATCGCCCAAATTATTCAGAAGGAAAATCTCTTTCAGTTAGAAATCAATAACTTTGAAGGTTTTGAAGAGGTTTTGTCTGGACGGCTAAAAAGGGAATCTGATTTTAATTCTTCAAGCAAGCGTGTTTCCTACATTATCAAACGATTAATAGAAGAAGATCAATTTATTTCAACTTATGATTTATCCGAAGAACTCGCCGTTAGTCGCGGCACAGTTAATAAAGACATTAAGCGCATGAAAGAGCTGATTGCTCCTTGGCAGGTTGCGGTTGTAGGCACGCCAAACCGTGGCATTCATTTAGAAGGAAAAGAGTTTGATTTACGCTTACTTCATGTGAATTACGTCCAAGAATATTTTGAAGAACAGTTTCTTCATGAAACTACCAAACAAATGATACAAAAAATAATCAAAGAAACAAGACTAGCGAAACAAGATAGTTTTCTTTTACGAAGAGTGGTTTCAATTGTTTTGCAGCGTGTTTTAGCTGGAAAACTCATTACGGAACTACCACCAGAATATGTTGATTATGTTCGTCATAACGAGCAGATTGAAGAACTGATGTATCACTTGGAAATAACCTATAATGTAACGTTAAGCCAATGGGAACGTTCCTTTATCAGCTTTCCTTTTAACATCAACACAAACCATATTCGTAATTCTTTATTGGCTGATGAAGGACTCTTAGCTGACTATTTTCAAAAAATGATGAAAAAAATTCATCATTCAGTTGTTGTTGAATTTGATGAGGACTTCTTGTTTTCAGAAATGAAAGATCATTTAAGAAACGTGATGAATCGACTCGTTTTTCATGTGGAGTGTCACGATTTATTTTACGGAGAAATTGAACGACAATATCCTTTGGCCTATGAATTAGCCAAGATTGGCTTGCAAGAATTGGGCCGTTTGTTAAATCGTTGTGTGCCGACGGTTGAATTTGGGTATCTCGCTTTGTATTTTGAACTAGCATTGAGAGGGAACTATGAAGCGGGAGCCAAAAAAGAAATCGCTGTAATCTGCAGTACAGGTCATGGAACGGCCTTGATCATTCAGCGGCAATTGGAAAAAGTTTTGGGTCCAGACGTCCAGATTGCCCATTTTTCTGAAGAAGAGGCAGAGAGAAGAGAATTGAATCAATATTTTGCTATTTTTACAACCATTCCCTTAAAAAATATTCGACCACAAACACCGATGATCCATTTAACTAATTTATTTAACGATACTTGGCTCAGAAATGAGTGGCAGAGAGCAAAAGAAATTCGTTCCGTGGAATCTCAAAATATTCATATGACCTATCAATTATTAGAGAATACTCAAGGTTACCGAGCGAATATCCAGAAAATGGTTGCTGATTTAGAAGCAGAAAAATTAGTAGATCCCCAATTTATCGAACGAATTTTTACTAGAGAAGATCAACAAACAACTATTTTTGAATCGGGGATTGCCTTTCCCCATACAATTAATCAAGCCTTACCAACGATTATTTTATCGATTGGGGTTTTTGAAGAATCACTGGTTACACCAGAAGGTAAAGTTGATGTTATTTTGCTGTTGGGTATTCCAGAAGAGCTGACGGCCACTGTTGAAGCAGAGTTACTACAACTATATGACCGCTTGTTTACAATCGCAGGAGACGAACGTTTACGTAATGAGTTACGGAAGCAACGAGATGTTTTAGCGGTTAAAGAGTGGATGCAAAGGAAGGGGATTATCATATGAGTTTTATCTACGTATTCGGGGCGCTTTTTTTAACAGCTTACTTCGTTCAGATAGCTATGGGAATGAAACAGATTAAACACTTTAATCAAAACTACCAAGAATTGCGACAATTAGGGAAAGTCGCGATTGGTCGACGTGCAGGGAAGTTAAAAGCAGGCACGATTATCTTGTTTGCTGTGGATTCGCAAGGGAAAATCTTAGCCGCTAGAAAGATGCAAGGTGTCACCGTTCTAGCTAAATTTCATCCCTTACCTCAGTACGTGAACGAGGATATTCATTATATGGATCATTACCATCCACTCGTACAAAAGGAAAATAAATTAACCCAACAAGCGATGGAAAATGCACGAGAAATTTACTTACGTGTTGAGCTTGGCAATTATCAAGAAACACAACCATTAACGCCGCTTAATGGAGCCAAAATTCAATGGCAATTATGGAAAAATAAAGTACAAACAAAATTGAAAGGAAGTGTCGAGTAATGTCTTATATTACAAAATTTGCGGAAGGATTTATGCACCTTTTCCAAACAGGAGCAGAAACATTTATTTCTTGGATGACAGGCATCGTACCTGTTGTTTTGATGTTAATGGTAGCTATGAATACTTTAATTGCTTTTCTAGGAGAAGAAAGAGTAACCAAAGTAGCCAAACTTTCTGCCAAAAATCCTGTTACGCGGTATTTAGTGCTGCCTTTTTTATCCGCTTTTATGTTAGGCAATCCAATGTCCTTTACGATGGCACGATTTTTACCAGAATACTATAAACCTAGCTATTATGCTGCACAAGCGCAATTTTGTCATACCAGTAATGGGGTTTTCCCTCATATTAATCCTGGTGAATTGTTCGTTTGGTTAGGGATTGCGCAAGGGATTGATACGTTAGGACTAAATTCGATGGACCTAGCGATTCGCTATATGTTTGTAGGGATATTAATGAATTTTATTGGCGGTTGGGTTACCGATTTCACTACCGCCTATGTTTGCAAACAACAAGGAATTACCCTTAGTAAAACAGTAGAGATTGCTGTGGATTAGAAAGGAGCAAGGTGAGATGACGTACAATAGTATTAAGGTAGTTAAAGGAAATGGCGGTTATGGTGGGCCCTTAGTGATTACACCGACAGAAGAAAAACATAAATTTATTTACATTACAGGTGGCGGCGAGAAACCCGCAATCGTTGATAAAATCGTAGAATTGACAGGAATGGAAGCGGTCAATGGTTTTAAGACATCGATTCCAGATGATGAAATCGCATTAGCCATTATTGATTGTGGAGGCACTCTTCGTTGCGGAATTTATCCTAAAAAAGGAATTCCTACTATTAACGTTGTTCCAACTGGCAAAAGTGGTCCCTTAGCACAATACATTAATGAGACAATTTATGTTTCCGCTGTAGGCCCGAAACAGATTACATTGACATCAGAAGAAGCTGCTGCTGATACAGAAAAGCCCACCTCGAAAAAAACAGAATTTAAATATGATACAAGTAAAAAAATTACTGAACAAAAAGCGGAACAACAAAGTTTTGTTGCGAAAATTGGTATGGGTGCAGGAAAAGTTGTAGCGACATTCAACCAATCAGCCCGTGAAGGCGTACAAACGATGATCAACACAGTGATTCCGTTTATGGCATTTGTTTCTTTATTAATTGGTGTGATTCAAGGTTCAGGAATTGGTGAATTTTTTGCCAATATCATGGCGCCATTGGCAGGAAACATTGTGGGGTTAACAATTATTGGTTTTATTTGTTCTCTGCCGTTTCTTTCTCCTTTATTAGGTCCTGGAGCAGTAATCAGCCAAGTAATTGGTACGTTAATTGGTGTGGAAATTGGGAAAGGCAACATTCCGCCACAACTAGCCTTACCAGCATTGTTTGCTATTAATACACAAAACGCGTGCGACTTTATTCCCGTGGGCTTAGGCTTGGAAGAAGCTGAAGCTGAAACCGTTGAAGTCGGGGTCCCTTCTGTTTTATATTCTCGTTTCTTAAATGGTGCCCCTCGAGTACTAGTTGCTTGGTTAGCAAGTTTTGGATTGTATAGTTAAAAAATTTTTTTGGAGGATGGGAAATGTCAGTATTTACAACAAAGGTTCAGTCTATTGGACCAGAAGCCGAATTATTTAAAGAAGAAAAAATGGTCATCTTATTTGGAAAAGATGCACCAGATGCTTTAGCAGATTATTGTTATAACATTGAGGTTCAGCCAGTCACAGAAGCGATTACGGACAAGCAAACGTTAGTGATTGATGAACAAACTTACCAGATTACCGCTGTAGGCGAGGTAGTATTAACTAATTTAGACACATTGGGTCACATTACTATTAAATTTGATGGCGCAACAACACCTGAATTACCAGGTACATTATATGTTGAAGAAAAAGCTATTCCTGAAATAACTGTTGGTACAACAATCACTATTCTATAATTATCGTTTAAGGGAGGAACGTAAAAGATGGAATTTATGCTAGATACAATTAATCTTGAGGCTATTCGAAAGTATCAGAAAATTTTACCACTGGCAGGCGTGACGTCTAATCCCAGTATTGTTAAACAAGCAGGAAAAATTGACTTCTTTGCGCAGATGAAAGAAATCAAAAAAACGATTGGACAAGCGAGTTTGCACGTCCAAGTGGTCGGTCAAACGACAGAAGAGATGCTAGAAGATGCCCAAACCATTGTACAACAATTAGGCCAAGAAACATTCATTAAAATCCCAGTCAATGAAGCAGGCTTGGCAGCCATCAAACAACTAAAGCAGGCAAATTATCGGATAACAGCAACCGCTATTTATACAGAATTTCAAGGTTATCTAGCGATTGCGGCAGGTGCAGATTATTTAGCGCCTTATTATAATAGGATGGAGAATTTAACAATTGATTCTCAAAAGGTTATTGAGCATTTAGCTGCAGAAATTAAACGGACGAACGCAAAGAGTAAGATCTTAGCTGCTAGTTTTAAAAACGTGGCACAAATTAATCAAGCCTGTCAAATGGGGGCGCAAGCGGTCACTATCGCACCAGAACTCGTGACACAAGGCTTGGCAATGCCCGCCATTCAAAAAGCAGTAACTGATTTTCAGGAAGATTGGGTTGCTGTTTTTGGAGTAGAAACGGTAAACGAATTAGAATAAAAAGAACGAGAAGAAAAAGCGGCCATTTTTCTTCTCGTTCTTTTTTTGTTTCACATGAAACATCTACGATTATTCACTTGCTTAAAAATTAGACAATTTTCTTTATTTGTCAAAGAATTTCTTAAAAAAAAGGGTTATCTTTTGGGTATTTTTTTTGGTAGCAGTATGATGAGGGTATCAAATGATAGGAGGAAACGAGAATGAGATACACAAATGGAAATTATGAAGCATTTGCTCGACCAAGAAAACCAAAAGGTGTAGATGACAAGAGTGCCTATATCGTTGGTGGTGGCCTAGCAGGTTTAGCAACGGCTGTTTTCTTAATTCGTGACGGTCAAATGAAGGGCGAAAATATTCACATTTTTGAAGAACTCACGCTGTCTGGCGGTTCTTTAGATGGTAAATTTATTCCCCATGATGGCTTTGTCACTCGCGGCGGACGCGAAATGGAAAACCATTTCGAGTGTTTGTGGGATCTATTTCGTTCGGTACCATCATTAGAAGTAGAAGATGCCTCTGTCCTAGATGAGTTTTACCGGTTAGATTTAGATGATCCGAATTCTTCAAATTGCCGCATTATTCATAACCGTGGCGAACGTGTCCCCGATGATGGACAATTTACTTTATCCAAAAAAGCACAAAAAGAAATCGTTGATTTATTTATGACTTCTGAAGATCAATTAATTGGCAAAAAAATTGAAGATGTTTTCGGCGAAGAATTTTTTGAATCCAACTTTTGGATCTATTGGTGTTCAATGTTTGCTTTTGAAAAATGGCACTCTGCCATTGAAATGCGCCGCTATATCATGCGCTTTATCCACCACATCAAAGGTTTGCCTGACTTTACAGCCTTGAAGTTTACCAAATACAATCAATACGAATCGTTAGTGAAACCATTACTAAGCTTTTTAACCAATCAAGGGGTAGACTTTCAATATGAAACAACGATCAATGATATCCAAGTCGACATCAAAGGAGCTACTAAAGTTGCTCGGCGATTATTGCTGACACAAGCGGGCAAAACCAAAGAAATTCCTTTAACTGAAAATGATTTAGTCTTCGTAACGAATGGCTCAATTACTGAAAGTTCGACGCAAGGAGATCATCATACACCAGCACCAATTACTCATGAACTAGGGGGAAGTTGGAATCTCTGGAAAAACTTAGCAAAACAATCCCCAGAATTTGGGCACCCAGAAGTTTTCTGTGAAAATTTACCAGATGAAAGTTGGTTTGTCTCAGCAACGATTACGTGGGAAAATTTCGATATTGAACCGTATCTTTCTCGGTTAACACATCGTAAATTACGCACAGGAAAAATTGTCACAGGTGGTATTATTACTATCAAAGACTCTAATTGGATGATGAGTTTTGCTATGCATAGACAACCGCATTTTAAAGAACAAAATGATCAACAATCTATAACTTGGGTATATGGATTACTTTCTAATAAACCAGGAAATTATATCAAAAAACCAATCGAACAATGTACAGGCCAAGAAATTACGCAAGAGTTACTTTATCATTTAGGGGTCCCAGAAGGGGAAATTGAACGTATTTCAGAAGAATCGGCTACCACTATTCCGGTTTATATGCCGTTTATCACTTCTTACTTTATGTTAAGAGAACCAGGCGATCGACCATTAGTTGTACCAAACGGCTCTAAAAATCTTGCTTTCATTGGGAACTTCGCAGATACTGAACGAGATACGGTGTTTACAACAGAGTATTCTGTACGGACAGCGATGGAAGCTGTTTATCAATTGCTAGAGGTTGAACGCGGAGTACCAGAAGTGTTTGCTTCTGCATACGACTTGCGCGTCTTAGCAAACTCTGTTTATTATTTATCTGACAAGAAAAAATTAACAGAAATGGATATGCCGTTCGTGGAACGCAAAATGGTTGAACACTTTGTGAAGAAATTTGAGGATACGTATATTGGTGATATTTTAAGAGAAAATCATTTAATTTAGTTGAAAGAGGTCGGGATAGAAGTGTTTAACTCCGAGAAATAAGAAGGAATTTCCGAAAATTGTTCTATAATTTTTGGAGAATTTCGGCTTATTTCCGAAGGAGTTGCTTCTGTTCCCGCCGTTTATCAGTTTTTGAGCGTGGAGCAAAAATCCAAAGTGATTTTTGTCCCATGCTCTTTTTTGTTGGATTATTAACCGTTGAATAAATATTCATTATTGTGTATATTTCTTTTATGATTTTATGAATATTAAATATATAATATGTTGAACGGGAGTGGCCAGCGGGCAACTTCGCAAAAAAATCTTAATTTCTGAAGAGACTTTTTCGAAATTTTGTTGAAAAGAAGGCGCATTTTTACCATAGTTTCTTCACATTTAACGGCTATTATTTAAACATACCCGATAAACAAAACCCTAACAAAACACTTTTTCATTTTTTAACTCCTCCGCCCGCCCTTCCCCAAAGAGCGGGTTGTTTTTTTGCGTTAAAGTAGTTGGCATTTTGCGGGGAAAGGATTATCATTATAGAAGAAGTATATAGAAAAAGGCGGCGAGAAGATGGGACGTTGGCAAGAATTACAACAAGCAATGAGTGCTGGTGTAGAGGCGGCGATTGACGCTGGTTGGGACCGCCAAGCTGTTTATGGTTTAGTGGAAAGCGCCATAAAAGACACGCGTTTCTTGCCACTTGAGCAAGCGAAAACAGCAGTTGCGGAACTGTTTTCTGAAGTGGAAGAAGTGGGCTCTTCAGCGTATGAGCGATTATTTCGCTTTTCGGCTTATCGTCCGCAAGAAAAGCTCTCGTTACTGTTATGGCAATTAGGTGCAGTGTTGGATCAGCATGGCATGTTGCAATTAGTAGGACCTTATCGTTTCTCGAAGGCGGTTGCACCGCATGCGACGTTTTGGGATTTGTTGGCAAAAACAGTTCAAAAAGCCTATCCGTTAGGTCTTCTTGGGAGCTTTAATCAAGAGAAAGCGAAAAAGATACATCAATTAAGAATGTATATTGATCGTCAAAATATCACGTATATCCGCGATTTTTTTAAACAAGAAGGGGACACCGATGAACAGGCATTAAAACGCTATGTTTTTGCGGCCAAGCCGCAAGGGATGGGCGGGCGGAAGCTGAAAAAAAGCTCTGCTCGTTTGCACAACAAATACCCTGAGGGGGCATCTTATTCTTTAATTAATAAGAAACGATTGACGCCTAATTTTCACAGTGAGTTTATTTTGAATGAAGAAGGGACCTTTGTAACCCAGTGGGATGTGTTAGTTGAGGACTGGCGAGGCAGATTAATTAGTAATCCAGCCTATTATCAAGCGGCCAAAAACAGTGAATACCAGGAAAAAGTCTTGAATGGTGAATCGTTTAATTATGCAAATCGGAATAATCGTACCCATGAATTACTAGATAGTTCACCACCAGGGAGATTTGATCATCAATTACGAAAAACAGCCAAAAAAGGTTGGTTAAGTCCCCGTATCCAAGAATACGACTACCGCAGAGAACGACAAATAAAGTGCGATGATTATAGTAAGTAAAACAAGCCAATGTTTCACATGAAACATTGGCTTGTTTTACTCTTAGAGAAAGGCGGTTTTCGTTGCCGCCAATTGAACATTTTGGCCCGTGGCTAGAGACTTTTTACTACATAAAAAGGCGGGTTTTTCTTTTATCATTCAGGCAAAAATCTTCCGAAAAGCATTGCAAGAAATTGCTATTTGCGTTAAAGTAGGAAAAGATGATTGTGAAACATTTTTCTGTTTCACAAAAAAGGAAGGAGTCTTTATGCTACCCGAAGAATTTAGACAACTATTAGCCGCAAAAGGCATTGAATTGACAGACCAACAGATGACACAATTTGACCAATATTTCCATTTATTAGTAGAATGGAATGAAAAAATGAATTTAACAGCCATTACAGAAGAAAAAGAAGTTTATTTGAAACATTTCTATGATTCTGTTTCGTTGGCATTCTTTGAAGACTTTGCCAGTGACAAAGCCATTTGTGATGTTGGCGCAGGCGCAGGATTTCCAAGTATTCCTTTGAAAATTGTTTTTCCTTCATTAAATGTCACAATTGTTGACTCTTTAAATAAACGAATTACTTTCCTAACAGAGTTGGTGAATCAACTAGGTTTGGCTAATGTTTCTTTGTATCATGATCGTGCAGAAACATTTGGTCAAAAAGCAGAATTTCGTGGCGCATTTGATTACGTTACAGCGCGAGCAGTTGCACGATTAAATGTTTTAAGTGAACTGTGTTTACCCTTAGTTAAAAGAGAAGGCTATTTTTTAGCCTTAAAAGCATCGAAAAGTGAAGAAGAAATTAATGAAGCAAAACCTGCAATCGCTACATTAGGCGGTCAATTTCAAAAAGAAGTTGGTTTTACTTTGCCGATTACGGCAGACGAACGCCACATTGTCGTGATTCAAAAGAAAAAAGAAACCCCTAAAAAATATCCCAGAAAACCTGGATTACCAAATAAACAACCGATTAAATAAGATGGAGGCACACACATGACACGAATTATTTCTGTAGCGAACCAAAAAGGCGGCGTTGGTAAAACAACGACCACTGTAAATTTAGGCGCATGTTTAGCAAACTTAGGCAAAAAAGTCTTACTGATCGACATTGATGCACAAGGAAATGCTACCAGTGGCATGGGTGTCCCTAAACCAGATGTCGCACACGATGTGTATGATGTCCTTGTAAATGAAGAACCAATCACTAGCGTGGTTCAACATACCAGCCGTGAAAATTTAGATATTGTCCCTGCAACTATTCAATTAGCAGGCGCTGAAATTGAATTAACTTCAATGATGGCTCGAGAATCGCGCTTGAAATTAGCAATTGATGAAGTAAGAGACATGTATGATTTCGTTTTAATTGATTGCCCGCCTTCTCTAGGGCATTTAACAATCAATGCTTTTACAGCAAGTGATTCGATTCTAATTCCTGTTCAATGTGAATATTACGCATTAGAAGGCTTGAGTCAATTGCTAAATACGATTCGCTTGGTTCAAAAACATTTTAACCCTGAATTGAAAATTGAAGGGGTCTTGTTAACCATGTACGATGCTCGGACCAATTTAGGTGCCGAAGTCGTTGAAGAAGTCCGTAAATATTTCCGTGAAAAAGTCTATGACACGATTATTCCAAGAAATGTCCGTTTATCCGAAGCACCAAGTCATGGTTTACCAATCATTGACTATGATATTCGCTCAAAAGGTGCCGAAGTGTATCAAGCACTAGCAAAGGAAGTGTTGGAGAATGAATAAAGGCAAAGGTTTAGGCAGAGGCATCGATGCCTTGTTTCAAGATATCGCAAAGCTAGAAGATGTCGACGTTAAGAACGAACAAGTGACAGAAATTCTATTAAACGAACTTCGTCCCAATCCTTACCAACCGCGGAAAACATTTGATGAAACCTCTTTACAAGAACTTGCAAACTCGATTCTACATTCCGGTGTGTTTCAACCGATTATTGTTCGTAAATCGGCAGTTAAAGGCTATGAAATTATTGCAGGTGAGCGTCGGTTCCGGGCTTCTAAATTAGCCGGCAAAGAAAAAATTCCCGCAATTATTCGCGAATTTGATGAAGAATCCATGATGCAAGTTGCTGTTTTGGAAAACTTACAAAGGGAAGATTTAAATCCGCTAGAAGAAGCAGAAGCCTATGAAATGCTAATGAAAAATTTGAAATTTACACAAGCGGAAGTCGCAGAACGTTTGGGAAAAAGTCGCCCGTATATTGCCAATTATTTACGGTTGCTAACTTTACCAGATGCGGTCAAAGCAATGGTTCAAAAACAAAGCATGTCAATGGGTCAAGCACGGACGTTATTAGGCTTGAAGAACAAAGAACAGCTATTGCCATTAGCTAATCGTTGTATTAAAGACAATTTAACGGTTCGACAATTAGAACAACTTGTCGCTGAATTAAACGAAACACAAGGCAAAAAGGGCAAAAAAGCGAAAAAAGCCATCAAAGAAAAACCCATTTATATTCGAGAAAGTGAAGACCGCTTAATGGATAAATTTGGGACAACCGTAGCGATTCAAGAAAAAGAAGGCAAAGGAAAAATTGAAATTGAGTACTTGTCCTCTTCGGATTTGGCTAGAATTTTAGATATTTTAGATATTCATTTTGACGAGGAATAAAAAGCAAAGTGAGAAAGTAAGACAGAAAGTCACAAATCCTTTTGCTAGTTTCGTTAAAAAATGGTATTGTAATCATGGTATTTTTATATAAGTAAGAGAAGAAAGAAGGCTTGGAACATGTATGATTTAGGCGATATTGTCGAAATGAAAAAGCCGCATGCTTGCCAAGCAAATCGTTGGCAAATCATTCGCATGGGCGCTGATATCAAAATCAAGTGCACGAATTGCGGGCATATTGTCATGATGCCGCGTCGTGATTTTACTAAAAAATTAAAAAAAGTAATCGAGAAAAAAGCAGACTAATGCTTTGATGCCTCTAATAGAAAAGAGAATAGACTGAGAGAAAGAGTGGAAAACAAATGGCACTAACAGCTGGAATTGTCGGCTTACCAAACGTTGGTAAATCGACCCTATTTAACGCAATTACAAAAGCAGGAGCAGAAGCTGCAAATTATCCCTTTGCAACGATTGATCCGAACGTCGGCATGGTTGAAGTACCAGATGCCCGTTTACAACGCTTGACAGAACTAGTAAAACCGAAAAAAACAGTTCCCACAACGTTTGAATTTACAGACATCGCCGGAATTGTTAAAGGTGCCAGCAAAGGAGAAGGGCTGGGAAATCAGTTTTTAAGTCACATTCGTCAAGTAGATGCAATCTGTCACGTGGTTCGTTGTTTTGATGACGAAAATATCATGCGTGAACAAAATCGGGATGCGGATTTCGTTGATCCTTTAGCAGACATTGATACAATTAATTTAGAGCTAATTTTAGCAGATTTAGATTCAATCAATAAACGCTATACTCGCGTGGCAAAAATGGCGAAAGCAAAAGATAAAGAAGCGGTGGAAGAATTAGCTGTTTTAGACAAAATTAAACCAGTTTTAGAAGAAGGTTTATCTGCTCGTACGATTGAATTTACGCCAGAAGAAGAGAAAATTGTTAAATCTCTTTTCTTATTAACCACAAAGCCGGTCCTTTATGTAGCAAATGTTTCAGAAGATGAAGTGGCGGATCCAGACAACAACGAGTATGTACAACAAGTTCGTAATTTTGCAACCAGTGAAAATGCGGAAGTAATCGTAGTTAGTGCGCGAGCAGAAGAAGAAATTGCTGAATTGGATTCTGAAGAAGACAAGGCTGAATTTTTAGAAGCAATGGGCATTGAACAATCTGGCTTAGATCAATTGATTCGTGCGGCGTACGATTTGTTAGGCTTAGCTACCTACTTTACAGCTGGTGAACAAGAAGTTCGTGCATGGACGTTCCGTAAGGGAATCAAGGCACCTCAAGCAGCTGGGATTATCCACAGTGACTTTGAACGAGGCTTCATTCGTGCGGAAACAGTTTCTTATGAAGACCTAGATAAATATGGCAATATGCAAGCTGCCAAAGAAGCGGGCCGTGTTCGTTTAGAAGGAAAAGACTACGTCGTTCAAGATGGCGATGTTATGTTGTTCCGTTTTAACGTTTAAAAAAATGTGCCCAACAAGCAATTTGTTTTGGGATAAGCCCACATATTTAAGGCCATTCAGCCGTTTAGAAAGAGGTTCCCTCTACATGAGGGTGAGGAGGATACAACTATGGAAGCAGAAGCATTACGAGCAATCGTGGCTGAGAATCGTCAATTAGAACAGAATTTGACTAAAAGAAATGAACAATACATTTTTGACTTAAAAAAATCATTAAAAGCGGCTAATTTATCTGAAGAAGAGCTAGCATTGGCTCTACACGGTATTTTGCCAGAATTAGTAGCCGGTCAAAAAACAGGCAAAACAGCCCGTCAGTTATTTGGCACTGTTTCAGAACGGACGGAAGCAATTTTAAATAAACCAGCAGAAGTCAAAGAACCAGCGGGCTGGATGATTTGGCTCGACAATACCTTACTATTACTTGGTTTATTAACAATCATGTTAGCGGCGATGTCTCTATTTTCAAAAGGAACCGCACAACCTCTCGGATTAACCACATATATCTTAGGTGCGATGGCTGGGGGTTATGTTTTCTATCTAATGCACAAATATGTTTACCGTTTTGATCGTCAAGGTGGCGACAAAAGCAAACGTCCTGGTTGGTTAAAAACGACCGCCATTCTATTTGGTGGGATGTTCTTGTGGATTGCAGTTTTCGCTGGTTCAGCGATGCTACCACCAGTGATCAATCCCATCTTAGATCCGATGATTGCTTTAGTAATCGGTGCGTTAGCCTTTGTAGCACGCTATTTCTTCAAGAAAAAATACAATATTCAAGGTAGTTTCATGACACGTCAATAAACGGCGCGCGCTCAATTGTGAATGCGCTCGGCTGACGCAGAAACTGCAACAAGCAAAGTCGCTCTCTCAATAGAGCGTTTTAACAGTTAAAGCCTGGGGGATTAGTCGAAAAAACTAGTGTCCCAGGCTTCTGTTTTCAGAAGTTTGCTAAAGAAAGGAGCCTCTTATGGGACAACAAGTGAAGTCTTGGTGCCGTCAACACGACCGGCTACTCATTTTTATTAGTTTTCTCTTATTAAGTGGACTTTCTCTCTATTTTGTCTATTTTCAAGAGAATTTTTTACGAGCAAGTGATTTCCGCTTTCATCAAAATCGGGTGGAAGGTCTCGCATTAGCAATTAAAAACAACGACTGGTTTCCTAAAATCAATTATTTTTTCTTGGGAGGCTATGGCTATGCCTCTAGTTTGTTTTATCCAGATGCGTATCTTTATTTACCTGCGCTTTTGCGTGTTCTGGGGATTTCCTTTGTCGCTAGTATGGCGATTTTTGTTTTTGCGGTAAACTTGGCAACATTTAGTCTTACTTATTATGCAGGCCGATTAATGGCGCTCTCTAAAAAAAGAAGCTATCTCTTTGCCATTTTGTATGGCTTATCTATTTACCGCATGCAAGACTTGTTTAATCGCCAAGCGTTAGGAGAATTTTTGGCGCTAAGTTTTTTTCCGTTGGTCTTAGCGAGCCTGTTTTTATTACGAAAGGGAACCACGAAATGTTGGCCGTTGTTAACGCTGGCGATGACTGGGATTGGGTTGGCTCACTTTATTTCTATTGAAATGGTTTCTATTTGGATTGGGTTATACATTCTGTTTTATTGGCAGCAGTTTTTTAAAAAGGAGGTCCTGTTGGCATTAGCGAAGGCTGCAGGTTTGACGCTGCTTTGGCTGGCCTTTTATCTTTTACCAGTTGCTGAACAAATGAAAAATCAAGTGTTTAAAGTTACGTCCAATCCACTCACTTATATTTCCGAAAGAAGTTATCCTATTGTTTCTCTTTTCATTAATAGTTTAAAGAGCAGTGTTTTTCACGCGAAAACAGCGAATCTAGGAACCCTTTTGTTTGTGGGGCTTGTTGTAGCAGTGGTTTCGCTTGCCAGCAAAAAAATTCAGAACAAACGGTTTATTGGTTTGACGCTGGTACTCTTATTGATGGTTACCACGCTTTTTCCTTGGCACTGGCTGAACCACACGCCTTTAAATACAATTCAGTTTCCTTGGCGGTTTTTAGGGATTCTTTCTGTAATGCTCGCTTTTTTCATTGCACAAGACGAATGGGGCGTTTTCCGTAAATCTTGGACCGTGGCTTTGTTGGTTTTCCTTGCCATCAGCAATTTGGGCATTTATCAATATCAAAGTATTCAGTCACAACAAGGCCGCCTGTTAACAAAAGCTGAGTATGAGCAGCCAGCGCCTTTTTATATCGGTGCGGGCCATGAATATTTGCCAGATGAAATCAATTATCAGGAATTATTGAAACAGAAAAAACGACCACTTGATTATTCGGCAGAACAAGTAACCATTACAAATGTTAGAATGCCTTATGGGAAAATTTCATTTGACTACCAAGTGGTGAATCAATCAGCGAAGGTGACCGTTCCTTTTATTTATTACTTAGGCTATCAAGCCACGATTCAAATGAAAAACCAAACGGGCGCTAAAAAAATGAGCCTAACCAATCAAGGAGGCTTAACCGCTCTTTCTTTATCTGGTACAGGACATGTCGACATCCGTTACCAAAGAACAAAAGTGCAAAAAATAGGGACAATGATTACCTTACTTTCTGTTGGTGGTTTTGGATTTAGCCGATTTTTACAACAAAAAAAGAAACACAAGATAAAAGAACAACGATGAAAGTAGGACCTTAATTAGGAAGAGTTGAATAAAGGACAAACCGATTTTGGCGTTTTGTCCTTTATTCCTCATTGATTATTTAAACAAATCTAGTTGACTTCCTTAGTATTATCTGTTATTTTCATATATAAAATTAAGTCGAGGAGTGGACAAAAAAATGTCAAATTGGGAAACAAAATTTGCGAAAAAAGGTCTTACATTTGATGATGTGCTATTAATCCCTGCAGAAAGCCATGTCTTACCAAATGATGTAGACATGAGTGTACAATTAGCTAAAAATATCAAGTTAAATATTCCATTGATGAGTGCCAGTATGGATACTGTTACAGATAGTAATATGGCAATTGCGATGGCTCGTCAAGGTGGACTAGGTGTCGTACATAAAAATATGACTGTCGCCCAACAAGCAGACGAAGTACGTAAAGTCAAACGTTCTGAAAGCGGCGTTATCATTGATCCATTCTTTCTAACACCAACAAACTTAGTAGCGGATGCAGAAGAATTAATGAGTCGTTACCGTATTAGCGGTGTGCCAATTGTAGAAACAATGGAAAACCGTAAATTAGTCGGAATTATTACAAACCGTGATATGCGTTTTGTAACGGACTACCAAATCAAAATCGAAGAAGTCATGACAAAAGATCATTTAGTCACTGCGCCAGTTGGCACATCTTTAAAAGATGCAGAAAAAATCTTACAAAAACATAAAATCGAAAAATTACCAATCGTTGATGAAGCAGGTCGCTTAAGTGGCTTAATTACAATTAAAGACATTGAAAAAGTGATTGAATTCCCAAATGCTGCCAAAGATGAACACGGTCGTTTACTTGTGGCGGCAGCAGTCGGTGTCACTAGTGATACGTTCGAACGTGCGGAAGCATTATTAGAAGCAGGTGCGGATGCGATTGTCATCGATACTGCACATGGCCATAGTGCCGGCGTTATTCGCAAAATTAAAGAAATTCGTGAAACGTTCCCTGAAGCAACATTAATTGCTGGTAATGTTGCCACTGCTGAAGCAACCAAAGCATTGTATGATGTCGGCGTTGACGTTGTCAAAGTTGGTATTGGACCTGGTTCAATTTGTACAACACGTGTCGTTGCTGGTGTTGGTGTTCCTCAATTAACAGCGATTTATGATGCTGCTTCTGTAGCTAGAGAATATGGTAAAGCAATTATCGCTGATGGCGGTATTAAATATTCTGGTGATATCGTGAAAGCCTTAGCTGCTGGTGGACATGCTGTAATGCTAGGAAGTATGTTAGCAGGTACAGATGAATCTCCAGGCGAATTTGAAATTTATCAAGGCCGTCGTTTCAAAACTTACCGTGGCATGGGCTCATTAGGTGCAATGGAAAAAGGATCAAGTGATCGTTACTTCCAAGGAAGTGTCAATGAAGCAAACAAATTAGTGCCAGAAGGAATCGAAGGACGTGTTGCTTACAAAGGAAGCGTTTCTGATATTGTCTTCCAATTAATCGGTGGCTTGAAATCAGGGATGGGTTACGTCGGTGCAGCAGACCTGAAAGCGTTGCGTGAAGAAGCACAATTTGTTCAAATGAGTGGTAACGGATTGAAAGAATCACATCCACATGACGTTCAAATCACAAAAGAAGCACCAAACTATTCTGTTCAATAAAATAAAAGCTGATTTTTTTGAAATTTAAAAGAGGAAGACGTCATTTCGACGTCTGCCTCTTTTTCTGTAGAATGAAGGATTTGCTTCTGTTTCCGCCGTTTATCAATTTTTAAGCCTGTAACAAAAATCCAAAGTGATTTTTGTTACAGGCTCCTTTTCCTATAGAATAAAAGCCGTTATCTGATATCAGACAACGACCTTCATCTTCCCTTTATTTAATAACTGTTAGGTTACCCATGTAAGGAACTAGGACTTCTGGTACAGTTACAGAGCCATCTTCGTTTTGGTAGTTTTCTAAAATAGCAGCGACTGTCCGTCCTACGGCTAAACCAGAACCATTGAGTGTATGCGCATATTGGACTTTATCATTTTCATCACGGTAACGAATCATCGCACGGCGCGCTTGGAAATCTTCACAGTTTGAGCATGAACTGATTTCACGGTACGTCTCTTGAGCAGGAATCCAAACTTCCAAGTCATAAGTTTTCGCAGCTGAGAAGCCCATGTCACCTGTTGAAAGAGCCATGACACGGTAAGGTAATCCCAGTTTTTGCAGAATTTCTTCGGCATTATTCGTCATTTTTTCTAATTCCTCATAAGAATGCTCTGCATCACTAAATTTAACCATTTCGACTTTATTAAATTGGTGTAAACGAATTAATCCTCGTGTGTCACGACCAGCGCTACCAGCTTCAGAACGGAAAGAAGGGCTCAAGGCCGTAAAGTAAATCGGTAAATCCTTGCCATCTAAAATTTCATTGTTGTAGTAATTGGTTAAAGGGACTTCCGCAGTTGGAATTAACGTTAAATCCGTATCTTGTAATTGGAAGACATCTTCTTTAAATTTAGGAAATTGGCCAGTCCCGAACATGGCGGTGTCATTAACGATATAAGGCGTAATCATTTCTGTATAGCCATGTTCATAAACATGTAAATCTAACATGAAGTTGTATAACGCACGTTCTAAGCGTGCACCTAAGCCTTTGTAATAAACAAAACGGCTACCAGCTACTTTGGCACCACGTTCAAAATCTAGAATGCCTAAGTTTTCAGCGACTTCCCAGTGTGGTTTTGGTTCAAAAGCAAAAGTTCTTGGTTCACTCCAACGACGTACTTCTACATTTTCTTCTTCACCAGCACCAACAGGCACAGAATCATCTGGCAAATTCGGTAAAGTAGTTGTGATCCCACGTAGCTCTTCGTCAATAGCGTTAATTTCTGCATCTAATGCTTTAATATTGCCGCCGACTTCTTTCATTTCCGCGATTTTGGCCGTTGCATCTTCTTTGTTTCGTTTTAATTGAGCAATTTCAGCAGACACATCATTCCGGTATTTTTTCATTTCTTCGACTTTGACTAATAAATCACGGCGACTTTCATCTAAACGCAGAAATTCCACTAAGATTTCTTCTTTCACGCCACGGGTTTGTAGCTTTGCTTTTACTTCGTCAAAATTTTGACGCATCATTTTTACATCTAACATATTTTTTCCTCCTTAAAATTAGTACATAATCAATAATAACTGTTGTAGAAAACAACAAAAAAGCCATCTCACCCCAAAAATAAATATTCTTGGGACGAAATGACTGGAAATCTCGCGGTACCACCCAAGTTCAGTAATGTTACTGCCCTTGATTTGCAGATAACGGCTGCAGACCGTTCCAACTTATTTCGCTGGACACCTGGAAGAGACGGACTTCTTTATAGATGAATGTTTGCTCGCACCCCCGCAAACTCTCTGGAATTCAGTGCCATAAATACTTTTTCTCTTAGTTTTCTCTTTTCTATAGAATACCGAAAAAGTTCAGGGATGTCAATTAACTCTCTGATTTCTTGTTGGTACGCTGTAAGGGTAGATGAATAATAAAGGAAGTCCACTTTTGATCAGACTTCGCATAAATATATCCACCATGTAAAGCGACAATACTTTGTGCAATAGCCAGACCTAAACCAGTACCCCCCGTTTCTTGTGATCGGGATTCTTCGACACGATAGAAGCGGTCAAACAACTGATCTAAAGAATGTTTAGGGATAGCTGGTCCATCATTGCGAACAGCAATAATTGCTTCGGTGCCGACTTTGTCTACTTCCATTACAATATGATGGCCACCTTTGCCATATTTCAAAGCGTTTGAAAGAAGGTTGTTAAAGACTCGGACTAGTTTTTCCGTATCGCCTTCCATCATTAAAGAAGCTGGATTGGCTTTTACTTGGATTTGCATATTAATCTTTTTCGCTTCCAATTCAAAATCGGCAGCAAGCTGTTCAATTAATTGTGCCATATCAAAAGTCGTCGTATGAATCGGTACACTTGGTTGACGGACTTTTGTATATTCAAAAAGATCATCAACTAATAATTTCATTTGTTTCGCTTTGACGTAAGCGGTATGCGTATATTTCAGTAAATCTTCTTGGCTATGAAATTGACGATCTTCAATCAATCCCAGATAACCAATAATAGAAGTTAACGGTGTCCGAATATCATGACTGACATTCGTAATTAATTCATCTTTTGATTTTTCAATTCGCCGTTCATCTTCAATGGCTGCGACAGTACTATCCACCAGACCGTTAATACTCGTCACGACTTTTGCTAAATCACCACTTAATTCAAACGGAATGCGGTGATTGTAATTACCATCAGCGATGTAATGTAACTCACTGATAATATGACGCAATTGCATTTGATGGTAGCGACGAATTAAGCGCCAATAGAGAACAGCTGCATCTACTAAAAAGAAAATGGGTAAGACAAATTTATTCCAGCTCCAAAACAAATCAGTATTTAATTCTTTAGCGACCGCATCCTTAGTGGCCCAGATGACACCAGCTAAGGGCGAGTTTTCACTAAGTAGTTGTCCTAAAAGGAACATAATTGAGACATTTAATAGTAGTAATAAAACAATTGTCACAATTGCTTCTGCTAATAACTCGCTGATTTCTTTAGAAGTTAAGGTAATTCGTTTTTGTTTTTCAATCTTTTTAGGTTTAACGAGCATCGATCTTATATCCAACTCCCCACACTGTTTGAATGACTTTTTCTCCACCAGTTGCTTCTTCAATCTTATCTCTTAAATGACTGACGTGAACCATCACGGTTTTAGCAGAAACAATACTTTCTTGTTGCCACACACGCTCAAAAATTTCATCCGCACTAAACACACGATTTGGATGACTAGCTAATAGATAGAGGATACCAAACTCAAGAGCGGTTAATTGAATTTCTTTTCCTTCTATTGTTTTGACTTCGTGAGAGTCCTTATTAATCATTAATGGGCCGACTTCTAATTCATCGGGTTCTTCTTTGGTTAATTGCATTTGGCTTCTACGTAAAATAGACTTTACCCGAGCCATTACTTCTAAAGGATTAAAAGGCTTGGTGACATAATCGTCTGCACCAGCAACTAAGCCTTTGATTTTATCCATATCGGTTGTTTTTGCTGTTAACATAATAATTGGAATTTGCGATTCTTTTCGAAGTTCTTTCACTACTTCCATTCCATCCATGATTGGCATCATAATGTCCAAGATTAATAAATCGATATCTGGTGTTGTGTGCAATTTGGATAACGCTTCTTTTCCATCATAAGCTTTCACGACTTCGTATCCTTCATTATGAATATAAATACTCAATAGTTCTACAATTTCTTTATCATCATCTGCAACTAAAATTTTCATAAGCGTTCATTTCCTCCATATATAAAAAATCTCTTTTCCATATTTTAACAAATAATTGCTAAAAAGGACAAAATCCTTGATATATTACGATAAATTTAGAAGATTTTGCTAAAAGTTAATAAACTATAGCCAAAAAAGGATGAAAGGGGGTAAAAAACGAACGAAAATACCTATACCAATCATAATAATCGGTATTGAAAAAAAGTTTAAAAAAAGTGAAAATAATGATTGACCAATGCTTGAAATCTTGGTATATTATTACATGTCGCAAGGCGAGTCACACAGCTGAGCGATTCAGAAATCAATAATTAAATAACAATTCTTGATTTCAAATCTCTCGAAAAAAGTTTGAAAAAACAATAAAAAAAGTTGTTGACAAATAACAAACGAGATGATAAGATATAGAAGTTGTCACAACAGACAACAACAACCAAGCAAAACAACTTAAAAAAACTTTTTTAAAAAAGTTCTTGACATTCAAACGGAAGTTTGTTATGATATAAAAGTTGCTGCGAGGTAACGTAGACCTTTGAAAACTGAACAAAGAATAGACGAACCAAATGTGTAGGGCGTCTTGATTCAATTCAAGACAACAAACATTTTTAACAAGCAAGCAATATGCTAGCAAACAAATTGAGCTTAACAATCGTAAGATTGTTCTAACTTTTATTATGAGAGTTTGATCCTGGCTCAGGACGAACGCTGGCGGCGTGCCTAATACATGCAAGTCGAACGCTTCTTTCCTCCCGAGTGCTTGCACTCAATTGGAAAGAGGAGTGGCGGACGGGTGAGTAACACGTGGGTAACCTACCCATCAGAGGGGGATAACACTTGGAAACAGGTGCTAATACCGCATAACAGTTTATGCCGCATGGCATAAGAGTGAAAGGCGCTTTCGGGTGTCGCTGATGGATGGACCCGCGGTGCATTAGCTAGTTGGTGAGGTAACGGCTCACCAAGGCCACGATGCATAGCCGACCTGAGAGGGTGATCGGCCACACTGGGACTGAGACACGGCCCAGACTCCTACGGGAGGCAGCAGTAGGGAATCTTCGGCAATGGACGAAAGTCTGACCGAGCAACGCCGCGTGAGTGAAGAAGGTTTTCGGATCGTAAAACTCTGTTGTTAGAGAAGAACAAGGACGTTAGTAACTGAACGTCCCCTGACGGTATCTAACCAGAAAGCCACGGCTAACTACGTGCCAGCAGCCGCGGTAATACGTAGGTGGCAAGCGTTGTCCGGATTTATTGGGCGTAAAGCGAGCGCAGGCGGTTTCTTAAGTCTGATGTGAAAGCCCCCGGCTCAACCGGGGAGGGTCATTGGAAACTGGGAGACTTGAGTGCAGAAGAGGAGAGTGGAATTCCATGTGTAGCGGTGAAATGCGTAGATATATGGAGGAACACCAGTGGCGAAGGCGGCTCTCTGGTCTGTAACTGACGCTGAGGCTCGAAAGCGTGGGGAGCAAACAGGATTAGATACCCTGGTAGTCCACGCCGTAAACGATGAGTGCTAAGTGTTGGAGGGTTTCCGCCCTTCAGTGCTGCAGCAAACGCATTAAGCACTCCGCCTGGGGAGTACGACCGCAAGGTTGAAACTCAAAGGAATTGACGGGGGCCCGCACAAGCGGTGGAGCATGTGGTTTAATTCGAAGCAACGCGAAGAACCTTACCAGGTCTTGACATCCTTTGACCACTCTAGAGATAGAGCTTTCCCTTCGGGGACAAAGTGACAGGTGGTGCATGGTTGTCGTCAGCTCGTGTCGTGAGATGTTGGGTTAAGTCCCGCAACGAGCGCAACCCTTATTGTTAGTTGCCATCATTTAGTTGGGCACTCTAGCGAGACTGCCGGTGACAAACCGGAGGAAGGTGGGGATGACGTCAAATCATCATGCCCCTTATGACCTGGGCTACACACGTGCTACAATGGGAAGTACAACGAGTCGCTAGACCGCGAGGTCATGCAAATCTCTTAAAGCTTCTCTCAGTTCGGATTGCAGGCTGCAACTCGCCTGCATGAAGCCGGAATCGCTAGTAATCGCGGATCAGCACGCCGCGGTGAATACGTTCCCGGGCCTTGTACACACCGCCCGTCACACCACGAGAGTTTGTAACACCCGAAGTCGGTGAGGTAACCTTTTTGGAGCCAGCCGCCTAAGGTGGGATAGATGATTGGGGTGAAGTCGTAACAAGGTAGCCGTATCGGAAGGTGCGGCTGGATCACCTCCTTTCTAAGGAATATTACGGAAATACACATTTCGTCTTTACTTTGTTCAGTTTTGAGAGGTCTACTCTCAAAACATTCGTTCATTGAAAACTGGATATTGAAGTAAAAAGAATCAAAACAAACCGAGAACACCGCGTTGAATGAGTTTTTTAATAAGTTCAATTGCTTATTTATTGATTAACCTTCTATCGCTAGAAGAAGTGATCAAGACCCAACCGTAAGGTTGATAAGGTTAAGTGAATAAGGGCGCACGGTGGATGCCTTGGCACTAGGAGCCGATGAAGGACGGGACTAACACCGATATGCTTTGGGGAGCTGTAAGTAAGCTATGATCCAGAGATTTCCGAATGGGGGAACCCAATATCTTTTATAGGATATTACTTTTCAGTGAATACATAGCTGATTAGAGGTAGACGCAGAGAACTGAAACATCTTAGTACCTGCAGGAAGAGAAAGAAAATTCGATTCCCTGAGTAGCGGCGAGCGAAACGGGAAGAGCCCAAACCAACAAGCTTGCTTGTTGGGGTTGTAGGACTCCAATATGGTAGTCTGTTAGTATAGTTGAAGGATTTGGAAAATTCCGCTAAAGAGGGTGAAAGCCCCGTAGACGAAATGCTGACAACACCTAGGAGGATCCTGAGTACGGCGGAACACGAGAAATTCCGTCGGAATCCGCGGGGACCATCCCGCAAGGCTAAATACTCCCTAGTGACCGATAGTGAACCAGTACCGTGAGGGAAAGGTGAAAAGCACCCCGGAAGGGGAGTGAAATAGATCCTGAAACCGTGTGCCTACAACAAGTCAAAGCTCGTTAATGAGTGATGGCGTGCCTTTTGTAGAATGAACCGGCGAGTTACGATTGCATGCGAGGTTAAGTCGAAGAGACGGAGCCGCAGCGAAAGCGAGTCTGAATAGGGCGAATGAGTATGTAGTCGTAGACCCGAAACCATGTGATCTACCCATGTCCAGGTTGAAGGTGCGGTAAAACGCACTGGAGGACCGAACCCACGTACGTTGAAAAGTGCGGGGATGAGGTGTGGGTAGCGGAGAAATTCCAAACGAACTTGGAGATAGCTGGTTCTCTCCGAAATAGCTTTAGGGCTAGCCTCGGAATTGAGAATGATGGAGGTAGAGCACTGTTTGGACTAGGGGCCCATCTCGGGTTACCGAATTCAGATAAACTCCGAATGCCATTCATTTATATCCGGGAGTCAGACTGCGAGTGATAAGATCCGTAGTCGAAAGGGAAACAGCCCAGACCACCAGCTAAGGTCCCAAAATATATGTTAAGTGGAAAAGGATGTGGGGTTGCACAGACAACTAGGATGTTGGCTTAGAAGCAGCCACCATTTAAAGAGTGCGTAATAGCTCACTAGTCGAGTGACCCTGCGCCGAAAATGTACCGGGGCTAAACATATTACCGAAGCTGTGGACTACACCATTAGGTGTAGTGGTAGGAGAGCGTTCTAAGGGCGTTGAAGGTCGATCGTGAGGACGGCTGGAGCGCTTAGAAGTGAGAATGCCGGTATGAGTAGCGAAAGACAGGTGAGAATCCTGTCCACCGTATGACTAAGGTTTCCTGGGGAAGGCTCGTCCGCCCAGGGTTAGTCGGGACCTAAGCCGAGGCCGATAGGCGTAGGCGATGGACAACAGGTTGATATTCCTGTACCAGTTGTTTTTGTTTGAGCAATGGAGGGACGCAGTAGGCTAAGGAATGCATGCGATTGGAAGTGCATGTCCAAGCAATGAGTCTTGAGTAGAGTTAAATGCTTTACTCTTTAAGGACAAGTTGTGACGGGGAGCGAAATAATAGTAGCGAAGTTCCTGATGTCACACTGCCAAGAAAAGCTTCTAGTGAGAAAACAACTGCCCGTACCGTAAACCGACACAGGTAGTCGAGGAGAGTATCCTAAGGTGAGCGAGCGAACTCTCGTTAAGGAACTCGGCAAAATGACCCCGTAACTTCGGGAGAAGGGGTGCTGACTTCGGTCAGCCGCAGTGAATAGGCCCAAGCGACTGTTTATCAAAAACACAGGTCTCTGCAAAATCGTAAGATGAAGTATAGGGGCTGACGCCTGCCCGGTGCTGGAAGGTTAAGAGGATGGGTTAGCTTCGGCGAAGCTCAGAATTGAAGCCCCAGTAAACGGCGGCCGTAACTATAACGGTCCTAAGGTAGCGAAATTCCTTGTCGGGTAAGTTCCGACCCGCACGAAAGGCGTAACGATTTGGGCACTGTCTCAACGAGAGACTCGGTGAAATTTTAGTACCTGTGAAGATGCAGGTTACCCGCGACAGGACGGAAAGACCCCATGGAGCTTTACTGTAGTTTGATATTGAGTGTTTGTACCACATGTACAGGATAGGTAGGAGCCGATGAGACCGGAACGCTAGTTTCGGAGGAGGCGCTGGTGGGATACTACCCTTGTGTTATGAACCCTCTAACCCGCACCACTAATCGTGGTGGGAGACAGTGTCAGATGGGCAGTTTGACTGGGGCGGTCGCCTCCTAAAAGGTAACGGAGGCGCCCAAAGGTTCCCTCAGAATGGTTGGAAATCATTCGAAGAGTGTAAAGGCAGAAGGGAGCTTGACTGCGAGACCTACAAGTCGAGCAGGGACGAAAGTCGGGCTTAGTGATCCGGTGGTTCCGCATGGAAGGGCCATCGCTCAACGGATAAAAGCTACCCTGGGGATAACAGGCTTATCTCCCCCAAGAGTCCACATCGACGGGGAGGTTTGGCACCTCGATGTCGGCTCGTCGCATCCTGGGGCTGTAGTCGGTCCCAAGGGTTGGGCTGTTCGCCCATTAAAGCGGCACGCGAGCTGGGTTCAGAACGTCGTGAGACAGTTCGGTCCCTATCCGTCGCGGGCGTTGGAAATTTGAGAGGAGCTGTCCTTAGTACGAGAGGACCGGGATGGACTTACCGCTGGTGTACCAGTTGTTCTGCCAAGGGCATTGCTGGGTAGCTATGTAGGGAAGGGATAAACGCTGAAAGCATCTAAGTGTGAAGCCCACCTCAAGATGAGATTTCCCATTTCTTTAAGAAAGTAAGACCCCTGAGAGATGATCAGGTAGATAGGTTGGAAGTGGAAGGCTAGTGATAGTTGGAGCGGACCAATACTAATCGGTCGAGGACTTAACCAAAGAATGGATAAGTAAAAGCAACTTGGTTATTTTGATTCAAACTTCAATCCAGTTTTGAGTGAATGAAGATTCAACTCAATAAGAAACAACACCCAGTGTGGTGGCGATAGCGAGAAGGATACACCTGTTCCCATGCCGAACACAGAAGTTAAGCTTCTTAGCGCCGATTGTAGTGAAGGGTTTCCCTTTGTGAGAGTAGGACGTCGCCACGCGAATTGTTGTTTTTGGAGGTTTAGCTCAGCTGGGAGAGCACCTGCCTTACAAGCAGGGGGTCAGCGGTTCGATCCCGTTAACCTCCATTTTTTGAGCCGTTAGCTCAGTTGGTAGAGCATCTGACTTTTAATCAGAGGGTCACAGGTTCGAGCCCTGTACGGCTCATATTCATATTTCATTTGCGGGTGTGGCGGAATTGGCAGACGCACTAGATTTAGGATCTAGCGCCGCAAGGCGTGGGGGTTCAAGTCCCTTCACCCGCATATTTAGCCGGCTTAGCTCAGTTGGTAGAGCATCTGATTTGTAATCAGAGGGTCGAGGGTTCAAGTCCTTTAGCCGGCACCATTTTGCGGAAATAGCTCAGTGGTAGAGCACCACCTTGCCAAGGTGGGGGTCGCGGGTTCGAACCCCGTTTTCCGCTTAGCCAATTCATTACGCCGGGGTGGCGGAACTGGCAGACGCACAGGACTTAAAATCCTGCGGTGAGTGATCACCGTACCGGTTCGATTCCGGTCCTCGGCATTGTTTTATATTTAGCACCCATAGCTCAACTGGATAGAGTGTTTGACTACGAATCAAAAGGTTAGGGGTTCGACTCCCTTTGGGTGCATAGTTGAGTGATTGACTAAGTTTTAAAAAGGTGCACGTGAGTTTCTTTTTAATTCGATAGTCTTTTTTTATTACTTTAACTTCATAGCCCGGGAAGTAGCTCAGCTTGGTAGAGCACTTGGTTTGGGACCAAGGGGTCGCAGGTTCGAATCCTGTCTTCCCGATTGTGAAAAACAGTACTGATCATCAGTACTGTTTTTTTGTTTTGTTTAAAATTTAAGTATCGAAGTAGGTGTATTTTTTTGTGATGTGTAATTCTTATCGAAATTGCGACTAAAAATACAGGAATAAAGGACATTGAGAATATATTCGATGGCTAGTTGAGAGGAAAAGGTTGAGACTTTGAAATCTGCATGTTCAACGTTAGGAATGGGCAAAATCACTGTGGCGTATTTAGCTAATTGGCTGTTCAAGTCTGAAGTAATGGCAATAATCGGGGTGCCTCCTTCTGCAAAAATCCGTGCTTCATTTACGATTTCTGCAGTGTTACCACTGTAAGAGACGAGGATGGCTACGTCATTTTTGGTGGCATTGATGGCTAAATAAAATTGTTCAGCTTGATAAGGGATTAAATGGATAAATAGCTGAATGCGTAATAACTTTGTTTGAAAATCCGTTAAGCGAATGTAGGAGTTACTGACACCCACTGCTAAAATATTTTCAGCGGTTAAAAGTAAATCAATGCTTTTATTTAACATGGCCTCGGTTAATAACTGTTGGGTGGATTGAACAGTTTCAGTCGTTAACTGCGCAATTTTCTTGGCAATTAGTAAATCAGAATCTTGCGCTAAAAAAGGCATATTCGCATCAACATTCCGGATTGCTTGGTAGTGAATTTCTAAGTCGCGGGACAAGCGGATTTTAAATTCTTTGAAACCGCTAGTCTCTGTTTTTTTACACAAACGAACAATCGTGGAAGTTGAAGAGTTGGTGGCTTCTGCTAGTTCATAAATCGACATATGCAGGACTCGTTCAGTATGAGATAAAATAAAATCAATAATTAGCCCTTCGTTATATGTATAGCGTTCTTTTTGTTCTAAACATTCGATTAGATTCAATGGGTTCACCTCTCTGTGGTACTTTGTTTCGCTTTCAGTATACCTTAAGCGTATGAATTATGAAACATAGTTACAGAATTAGTTAGTCGTATTTACATAAGAAAGCGGTTTCTTTATGATGAGGATATCACAAAGGATTAAGGAGAGAAGTGAAATGGATAAGTTAACAAACTGGGTGGAGCAAGCCGTAGTGCCTAAAGTTTCAAGGATTACAAGTTTACGTTATTTTCAAGCCTTAAGAAATGGTTTTTTTGCGATTATGCCGTTAACAATTATTGGATCGATTTTTATGTTGATTACAGATTTTCCAGTAGCAGGGTATGGCGATTTTATGGCTGGAATTTTCGGTGCAGGTTGGGCGGATATGATTTCACCCGCTTATCGAGCAACTTTCAACATGATGGGAATTATTTTTGCCGGGACGATGTCCTATAAATTGGCGGAAAGTTACGAAATGGATCGTTTAACTTCATTAATTTTAGGAATTGTTGCTTACGTAGTCGTTTTACCGAAAACGGTGACCACTGAATCAGGCGAAGTTGTGACGAAAGTTTTATCGTTTGATTGGTTAGGAACGCAAGGGGTGATTACGGCCATTATTATGTCAATTCTTTCGGTTGAGTTGACTCGTTTCTGTATTAAGAAAAAATTAGTCATCAAAATGCCTGACAGCGTGCCTTCTATGGTGAGCCAAGCTTTTAGTGCATTGATTCCTGGGATTTTTGTGGTAGCGGTGGCTTTATTGATTAATGGGATTGGGCTTTCGTTTGCGGATTCCTTCCCACAATTAATTTATGCGGTGATTCAAGCGCCACTGCAAGGTTTAATCGGAACCCCTTTTGCAATTATTATTGTGGCTGGCTTAAATGGACTGTTCTGGTGGTTCGGGATTCATCCAACTGTCATCAATTCCATGCTATATCCTATTTTATATGCGAATGCAGACAAAAACCAAAGCTTAGCGGAATTAGGACAATTAACTGCTCAAAGTGGCAACTTTGGCACGGTCCAAATGCTCGATCAATTTGCTACAATTGGAGGCGCTGGTTGCACGATTGGCTTGGCTATTGCAATGGCCATCGTCGGACATTCATCTAGAATGAAAGCCATGTCGAAAATTTCGTTTGTTCCAGCATTTTTCAACATTAATGAACCCTTGATTTTTGGACTCCCAGTTATTTTTAACCCTTTATTATTGATTCCGATTGCGGTCGCGCCGATTGTATCGGTCTTGATTGCCTTTCTGTCAATGAAAATTGGGTTCATGCCAATGTTTACAAACATTCAAGCACCATGGGCTACGCCCTTTCTGTTTTCGGGCTTTTTAGTGGGAAAATGGCAAGGTGCAGTGACGCAAGTTTTAGCTGTTGCCGCTAGTGTCGTTATTTATTATCCATTTGTAAAAGCCTTAGATCGACAATATCAAAAAGAAGAAGCCCATGAAGTACCAGAAACATTGTAGAGAAAGAGGAGTGAAGGAAATGCATGTTGAGAATGATGAAAATATTTGCTGTGAAGTGGAAAAAGGAATGGAAAAAATGTATCATCCGATGGTGCCCGAGTTGGTTCAAACCTCTTCCTTTTATTTTCCAACTTACGAAGAATTTATGGCAGCGAGTATAGATGAAAAAAATAATTATGTTTACACACGTGGCACCAACCCCACAACAGAAATTTTAGAGAAAAAAATTGCTCGTTTGGAACGTGGAGAAAAATGTAAAGTTTTTGCCTCAGGAATGGGCGCTATTTCGGCAACGCTGTTTACGTTGCTCCAACAAGGTGATCATGTTTTAATGGTCAATACAATTTATGGAGAATCTGTTTCGTTTGTGCAATATTTAGAGAAATTTGGCGTATCCTTGACCAAAGTAGACGTTGCAGAAACAGAAGAACTTTTTCAATTTGTTCAGGAAAACACCAAAGTCATTTACTTTGAAAGTCCGTCCTCACAAAAGTTTGAACTGCTAGATTTAGAAAAAATAACTGCGTTAGCACAAAAAATTGGCGCATACACTGTCATTGATAACACGTGGGCGTCACCGTTATTTCAGCATCCTTTATGCCATAATGTGGACCTGGTGATTCATTCTTGTTCCAAATATATTGGTGGTCATTCGGATATTGTAGCGGGGGCTGTCATTGGCAAAGCAGCGCTTGTAGATCAAATTTTTGAACATGGTCATCAAGCATTAGGCGCAGTCAATAGTCCCTTCAATTCTTGGTTAGCGTTACGAGGTATTCGTACCATGCCCGTTCGGTTGGCGCATCAGTCTCAAGCCATCCAAACGGTGCTGTTGGCTTTGCAAAAGGATCCGCGAATTAGTCGCTTATATCATCCTTTTGTAGGAAATCAACAACAACAAGCGTTAGCAGAAAAATATTTGACAGGTTATGGCTCATTGTTTGCGATTGATTTAAAAGATACCGATTTTGAACGTTTGAAAACATTTGTGAACGCATTGACGCTGGTCACAATTGGGGTCAGTTGGGGTGGCTTTGAAAGTTTGGCCTTGCCTGTATTCAAAGGCAATAACTTGGCGGCTGTTCAGAAAAGAGGCTTGTCGCCAGCGCACATTCGCATGTACGTTGGTTTGGAAGAGCCAACATCTATTATCGAAGATATTCAACAAGCCTTGGATCAAGCCTATGGCGAAGAATCGCTTTTGTGAGACATTAAGATAATCAGCTGAACAAAAGCAACTCCTTCGGAAATAAGCCGAAATTCTCCAAAAATTAAAGAACAATTTTCGGAAATTTCTTCTTATTTCTTGGAGCTAAACACTTTTGTCTCAGCCTCTGTGATTCAATAACATATTTTCATTTTTAGGAGGGGAACTTAAGTCAGTTTGACTGAGGTTGCTCCTCCTGTTTTGCATTTTTTTATTAAAGTCAAAGCGTTCCTCTTTATTTAATAGGCAAAGTTCGATATAATAATGGTCAATATTAGTCAAGAGAGAAGAAGGATGGAAGACTATGAGTAATCAAAATACGTCAGATTTAATCGAGGCTTATTTAAAAAAGATTTTAGAAGAAAGTAATAAAATTGAAATCCGTCGGGCGGAAATGGCTAATTTATTTAATTGCGTTCCTTCACAAATTAACTATGTAATTAATACACGTTTTACCATCCAACGAGGCTACGCAGTTGAAAGTAAACGTGGTGGAGGCGGCTATATTCGCATTGTCAAAGTACAAATTTCAGATAACGATCAATTACTAAAACAAATGGATCAATTGATTGGCGCAACCTTAACAGAAAAAGATGCGCTAACATTTATTCAAACATTGTATGAAGAAGAAGTGATTACGAAAAAGGAAGGCAATTTAATGCTAGCTGCTTTAAGTAAAAGCACATTGAATGGTCTGGGGAATCACGAAGATTTTCTAAGAGCTCAAATAATGCGTTCATTTTTAGAGCGCTTGAGCTATGAGGAGGAATAACTATGGATGAACTATTTACAGAAAGTGCGAAAGCCGTACTGGCGATTGCCCAAGAAGAAGCGAAGTATTTTCGTCACCAATCCGTCGGTTCTGAACATTTATTATTAGCACTCGTTTTAGAACCAAATGGGATTGCCGGAAAAACATTACGACAATTGAATACTGACACAGAAGACATCCGTGAAGAAATTGAGCATTTAAGTGGCTATGGCACCATGCAAAGTCCAATGGGAAATAACAACTTATACTTACCTTATTCACCAAGAGCCAAACAAATCTTTGCCTGTGCTGGAGATGAAGCGAAGCGCTTAGGGGCTCAAAAGATTGGTACCGAGCATTTATTATTAGGCTTGTTAAGAGACGAAGAAATTTTAGCGTCTAGAATTTTAGTGAATTTAGGATTAAGCTTATCCAAAATGCGTCAATTATTATTGAAAAAAATGGGCGTTTCCGAACCCAATGGCGCACAACGTCGTCGGAATGGTCAAAATAAAAATGCGCCACAAGGGACGCCAACATTGGATTCTTTAGCAAGAGATTTAACCAAGTTAGCACGAGAACAAAGCTTGGATCCAGTAGTTGGTCGCGGTACCGAAGTCCGTCGTTTGATTCAAATTTTGAGTCGCCGTACCAAAAACAATCCTGTCTTAGTCGGTGAACCAGGTGTTGGGAAAACAGCGATAGCAGAAGGGTTAGCCCAGAAAATTGTCAACCGAGAAGTCCCTGAAGATATGCAAGGCAAACGTTTAATGATGCTAGACATGGGTGCCTTGGTTGCTGGAACCAAATATCGAGGTGAGTTCGAAGATCGCTTGAAAAAAGTTGTCGATGAAATCTATCAAGATGGACAAGTCATTTTATTTATTGACGAATTGCATACCTTGATCGGTGCTGGCGGTGCAGAAGGGGCGATTGATGCTTCAAATATTTTAAAACCTGCTTTAGCACGTGGCGAGTTGCAAACAATTGGTGCGACAACTCTGGATGAATACCAAAAATATATTGAAAAAGATGCCGCTTTGGAACGTCGTTTTGCCCGTATTCAAGTAGCAGAACCAACCCCAGAAGAAGCAGAAGAAATTCTAAAAGGCTTGCGTTCCCGCTATGAAAAACATCATGGCGTAGAAATTACAGATGAAGCTCTACATGCAGCGGTTCAATTATCGATTCGCTATTTAAATGACCGCCAATTACCAGATAAAGCAATTGATTTAATGGACGAATCTGCAGCAAAAGTTCGTTTAGATAAGGCAGATCAACCTTCAGAAATTAATGAATTGCGTACCGAAATTTCTCAATTAATTACGGAAAAAGAAGAGGCCATTCAAAACCAATCATTTGAAAGTGCTGCTCGGATTCGTCAAAAAGAAAAACAAGTGATGGAAAAACTAGAAGAATTGATTGCAGTGAAAGAAAAAAGTCTGTCTGGTTACAGTACACAAGTAACAGAAGAAGACGTGGCTGGGGTTGTTTCACAATGGACAGGCGTTCCTTTGCAGCAGCTAGAGAAGAAAGAAAGCGAACGATTGATGGAATTAGAAACCATTTTACATCAACGGGTCGTTGGCCAAAATGAAGCAGTTGAAGCTGTTTCACGCGCTATCCGTCGTGCGCGTAGTGGCTTGAAAGACCCAGCAAGACCGATTGGTTCCTTCATGTTCTTAGGACCAACAGGGGTTGGGAAAACAGAACTTGCCAAAGCCTTAGCCGAAGCGATGTTTGGCAGCGAAGAAGCTTTGATTCGCGTGGACATGTCTGAGTTTATGGAAAAATACAGTACTAGCCGTTTAATCGGTTCTCCTCCAGGTTATGTCGGCTACGAAGAAGGCGGTCAACTAACTGAAAAAATTCGTCAACGTCCTTATTCCGTTATTTTGCTAGATGAAGTAGAAAAAGCCCATCCAGATGTCTTTAATATTTTATTACAAGTCTTAGATGATGGCCATTTAACGGATGCCAAAGGACGAAAAGTCGATTTTCGTAACACGATTTTAATCATGACCTCCAATTTAGGGGCAACAGCGATTCGTGAAGAAAAACATGTTGGCTTCAATGTGAAAGACATTTCTAAAAATCATGAATTAATGCAAAAACGAATCATGGAAGAATTGAAAAAAGCCTTCCGTCCAGAATTCTTAAACCGAATTGATGAAACGGTTGTATTCCATTCCTTGAAACAAGAGGAAATTCATGAAATCGTAAAAATTATGAGTCAATCTGTCGTGAAACGGATGGCCGAACAAGAGGTTAAAGTGAAAATCACACCAGCTGCAATTGAAGTTATTGGTAAAGTCGGGTTTGATCCAGAATATGGCGCACGTCCAATTCGTCGGGCCTTGCAAAAAGAAGTGGAAGATCGTTTAAGTGAAGCCCTTCTTTCTGGTCAAATTCAGTTAGGGGATAAAGTAACTTTAGGCGCTAGCAAAGGCAAAATTACGTTAAATGTGCGGGCACCAAAAGCACCAAAGACAGAAGCGAAAGAATTACAAACTGTATAGATGAGATGCAAAGGAGGTCGGGACAGAAGTGTTTAACTCCGAGAAATAAGAAGGAATTTCCGAAAATTGTTCTTTAATTTTTGGAGAATTTCGGCTTATTTCCGAAGGGGTTGCTTCTGTTCTCGCCGTGTATCAGTTTTTGAGCGTGGAGCAAAAATCCAAAGTGATTTTTGTCCCACGCTCCTTTTTCTATTTTCCAGTGGCGATTTCTTTTTGAGAATTGCCAGATTGATTTTTCTGTGCTACGTTAATAAGGAGGGGTGATGGAATGGAACAATCTTTTTTTCGAGAATTACTACATTATCAACGTCCAAAGGATAATCCTTTTCGACTAGTGTTTGCTGGCTTGGTTATGTTCAGCATTCTTTTTTTGGGCTATATCAATCATCAATTATTGATTTCAAGCTTTGGCTCGTTAGGTATTTTTACTTTTTTATATTATCAGCCGCTACCATTAAAACAGTTAATGACTCGTTTATCTGTGGTCGGTAGTTACCTTTTTTTAGGAAATTTGTTAGGCATGTTATCGACCCATATTGCATGGCTTATTCCCATTGTTGTTGCACTGGTTGGTTTTGGTGGCCGCTTTTTCTTTGAAGTCTACGATATTTCAAAACCAGGGGCCTTCTTTGGTGTGATGGTGACAGCGATGGGTGCCAGTACGAGCATTCCGCTAGCAAAAATTCCGTTCATGAGTGGCTGTATGTTATTAGGCATTGGCTTTTCCATTTTGTTTGCACTAGTGTTGCATTTTACAGAGAAGGAAATCAGTGTCCCGCTAGCTAAGCGATCATTACGGGAACGAATTTATCAGCATCCAGAAGCGCCATTAGATAGCATATATTATAGCTTTGTTTTATTTTTTGCTGTATATATCAGCGAAAGTTTACATTTACAAAATCCGTATTGGTTAGTCGTTTCCTGTGCATCCATTCTACAAGGAGACAATTTACGTGCGATTAAGCAGCGAAATATTCAGCGAATTTTTGGCACAACGATTGGATTGGTTATTTCCGCTTTTCTGCTTAATTTAGCTTTGACAACTTTTGAATCGATTGTCGTGATTACAATCTTATTTGTGACCGTTGAGTATTTTATTCGTCGTAATTATGGATTGGCGCAATTTTTCACAACGCCTATGGCTCTGATGCTTTCATTGCTCGTTCGTCAGCAGTACGTGATAACGTTGATTCAATTCCGCTTTTTGGGGATTGTTTTAGGCAGCTTGTTAGGCTTAGCAGCAGCGTGGCTATTCACCGTTGTAGTAACGTTTTATGAACGAAAATATCACTTGAACGAGTGACCAAAGAACAGATGACCAGTAATTAAAAAAAGAGCATTTGGTAGGTAAGCGGATGGCGCTTTTCTACCAAAATTTTTTCGGAAACATTGTGAAAAATGTACGTTTAATACAGATAGGCTCTTTTAAAGTTTGTGAACGTATGATACTATTAAACGGTCATAAAGAAGGAGGCTATATTTATGATTGAACTGATTGCAACTGCAGAATCTGTTGAGCAGGCTGTAGAATTACTCGCAACAGGTGTGGATACATTATATATTGGAGAAGAAACATTCGGGTTACGTTTGCCCGTATCTTTTACACGAGATGAACAACGCGAGATTGTGAAACGTGCACATGAAATGGGCAAACAAGTGCTAGTTGCAGTAAATGGCATTATGCACCCTGAAAAAATGAAATTAGTCCCAGAGTATCTGACATTTTTAAAAGAAATCAACGTCGATAAAATTACTTTGGGTGATCCGGGTATTGTGTTTATTATGCAACGAGATGGATTAGAAATTCCTTACGTTTATGATGGCGAAACCTTGGTAACGAGCTCACGTCAAATCAATTTTTGGAGTAAACGAGGAGCCATCGGAGCTGTCCTAGCTCGGGAAGTACCTTTTGAAGAAATGGTCGCAATGGAAGAAAACTTAGCAGTTCCAGCTGAAATTCTTGTCTATGGGGCGACCTGTATTCATCAATCGAAACGCCCATTAATTCAAAATTACTACAATTACACAAAGAACGACAAAGGGGTTACGAAAGACGAAGGGCTGTTTATTTCTGAACCCAAAAAACCAGAAACCCACTATTCCATTTATGAAGATAGTCATGGTACGCATATTTTTGCCAATAACGATGTGAACTTGATGAATGAGTTAACAAACTTGTATGACCATCACTATCGTACATGGAAGCTCGATGGCCTTTACACGCCAGGTGAAAATTTTGTCGCGATTGCTCGCTTATTTGCTGAAGCGAAAGCAGCACTTGAAGCGGGAACTTGGTCAGAAGATCAAGCAGCTCATGCAACAGCTGAAATTGAAAAATTACATCCAACAGGTCGTGGCTTAGACAATGGTTTCTTTGATTTGAGTGCCGATGCAATAAAATAAATTGATTCATTTAAGGGGAAGAAGAACATGAAAGTAATGACAGAACGAACATTGAAGCGTCCCGAGGTGTTGGCTCCAGCCGGGACGCTAGAAAAACTAAAAGTCGCAATTCGTTACGGTGCCGATGCCGTTTATATCGGAGGGAATGCCTACGGTCTGCGTAGCCGCGCAGGAAATTTCACGCCAGAAGAAATGGCGGAAGGCGTAGCCTTTGCCCGCGAACATAATGCGAAAGTTTATGTCGCTGCCAATATGGTCACTCATGAAGGAAACCAGGAAGGGGCAGGAGCGTTTTTCAGAGAATTGCGAGACATCGGAATTTCAGCTGTGATTGTTTCCGATCCAGCTTTAATCGAAATTTGTGCGACAGAAGCACCAGGTTTACCCATCCATTTATCGACACAAGCTTCAGCAACCAACTATGAAACATTAGAATTTTGGAAAAATGAAGGCTTAGAACGTGTGGTTTTAGCGCGCGAAGTTTCAATGGAGGAAGTTGCAGCGATTCGTGAAAATACGGACATTGAAATTGAAGCCTTTATTCATGGAGCAATGTGTATTTCATATTCAGGACGTTGTACTTTATCCAACCATATGTCGATGCGGGATGCCAATCGTGGCGGTTGCTCTCAATCTTGTCGTTGGAAATACGAGTTATTTGATATGCCTTTTGGGACAGAACGTCGGAGCAAAACCAGCGAAGGGGAAGTTGAAGAAGAGTTTTCAATGAGCGCCGTAGATATGTCTATGATTGAACATATTCCAGAATTAATTGAAAATGGTGTCGATAGTTTTAAAATTGAAGGCCGCATGAAATCCATTCACTATGTTTCGACAGTCGCTAATGTGTATAAAAAAGCCGTCGATTCTTACATGGAAGACCCTGAAAACTATGTCTGCCAACAAGAGTGGATTGATGAATTATGGAAAGTAGCACAACGTGAATTAGCAACTGGTTTTTATTACAATACACCAAGTGAAAATGAACAATTATTCGGCGAACGTCGTAAAATTCCGCAATATAAATTTGTTGGTGAAGTGATTGCGTACAATGAAAAGACGCAAGTCGCAACGATTCGTCAACGGAACCTTTTCAGTGTCGGCGATGAAATTGAATTTTATGGTCCTGGGTTTACCCATTTCCACCAAACCGTTAAAGAGATGTATAATGAAGACGGTGAAGCGATCGATCGGGCACCTAATCCCATGATGTTATTAACAATGGAAGTGACGCAACCTGTTGCAGTCGGCGATATGATTCGTAAGAAAAAATAAACCAGCCAAAAGGAGGAGTAATTATGAGTGTCCGCGTGAATGATTTATTAAAATTACCGTCTTTGCGAGAAGCAACGGTACTTTCTGGTAAAAACCAATTGGACACATCTGTTGCTTCTCTTTCTTTTTTAGAAGTCTCTGATATGTCTTTGTTTTCGGAAAAACTTCACAAAACAAATGAATACCATGCTGGCGAAATTTTGATTGGTTCATTTTGTGCCATTCGTCATGATGTGGTGAAGCAATGCGAAACGATTCGGCATCTCCATGAATTAGGCGAAGTAGGCCTAATCTTGTACTACGTTGGGATTATCGTACCGAAAGTTGCAGAGGAAGTGATTCAATTAGCGGATTCTTTAGGTTTCATTTTAATCCAAATGCCTAAAAATGATCCCACATTACGCTACAACGAAGTCATTTATGAAGTCATGAAATTGTTAGTCAATAAAAATAAAATGGCTTCTTTTGCAACGGACCTCTTGGAAAAAGTTTCCCTTTTGCCTGAACAAAACCGCAGTGTGGAAATGACCTTGAAAATCCTATCCGATTTTTTAAAAGTCAATATTGCGTTAACCACATATACCAATGAAATCATCAGCACCATCAATTGGCCGCGAAGCACGAAATTGCCCTTAACCAAGTTACTTTATCAATCACAAGAGAAAGTAGCGCTGGGAGAAACGACCTACTTCATTACCTCGCAAAAACTTCCTCAGAAAGATGGACAAACATTGAAGCTTTACTTCATTCGAGAAGAAGAGCAGTTAACCTCTTTTGAGATGAATCAAGCGGTGGAAGTTGTTCAGATGGCTCTGAATTTATGGGGGAAAAACTATGACGAAGTCAGTGAGTATGCCTTAGTCCAAGCAATCATTAACGATGAAAGTGATAAGATGTACCAATTAGCCAAAAAATTAATGATTGATATTTCTTCTGTCGAAACGATGTGGCTTTTGCCCATTTGGCAACAAGGACAAGAAATCCACGCTATTCAGCAAGATTTGAAAGATTTCCTACGTTACTATTACCAAACAACGATTGTCCAGCAAACAGAAAATTATCTGATTGTTCTCTTAGGTAATTATTTACACAAACAGCCTGAAGCCACGATTAGTAAAGAATACTTGCAAGCCACAGACTATCAGGATTATTTAGGTGAAATCATCCTTTGTCCGAAAGTTCGTAACACGACTGAAGTGCGTGTCAGCTACCAAACCGCTAATCAAGTCGCGCCGTTTTTAAAGCGTGTCTATCCACAAAGAAAAGTGTTATCAATCGCGGAAATTCGTACAGTTCAACAAATGATGACGTGTCTCCAAGCAGGAGAAGAAGCAATCCAACAACGCTTAGCAGTTATCCAACCTCTCTTAAAAGAATCAGAGCAGTTAATGACATTAGGAACGTTTTTACTAGATGCAAGTAGTGATTTTAATGAATGCGGCGAACGCCTATTTGTTCATAAAAATACGGTCAAATATCGTATCAGTAAAATTAATGAAGCGCTCGGCTATGATATGACTAACGCCGCCGAAGCCTATGAAGTCTATTTGGCGATGATCTTATATCGCTTGGTCACGAATGAATGAAAAAAGCAGACAGAGGTCGGGACAGAAGTGTTTAACTCCGAGAACCACGTAGGTACTGTTCAACACTCTCAAAGGCTCAAATACATCGAGTAATCGCAGATGTCATCTATTTGCTTTGCAAATAGTGTTTCTCAGCAATAAGAAGGAATTTCCGAAAATTGTCATAAAACACAACGAGGTACGAGTTGATGTTGCATGATACCTACCCGGTGTTCTTTAATTTTTGGAGACCAAGTAGGTATTGTTCATCATCGAATCACTACGTTCTTCGTGATTCTCAACAATTTCGGCTTATTGTTTTCTCGCCAAAGGCTCGTCACAGTTTTATCCTTGTAAGTTCCGAAGGACCTTCACCAAGTAGGTACGATGATTTCATCTGTTCGTGCTTCACAGTGAAACATCGCAACTCTTAGAGCTGTAGCTCTTTTGAAGGCTGTACTGTGACGAGACGCATGTCGAGAAAACATCTTAGAAGTTGTTGAGATCGAAGCAACGCGTAGTGTTGCCTCTGTTTCCGCCGTTTATCAATTTTTAAGCCTGGGACAAAAATCCAAAGTGATTTTTGTTCCAGGTTCTTGTCTATTTTTTATTTTAAGCCAAAACTTCCTCGATATTTTTTTTAATTTGAAAAAGACCTATGACTGATTTTTCGTTATAATTGAAAAAATAATTAAGGAGGAATGAGAATGAAATTAAAAAACGAGCAACAACAATCGTGGCTTAGCTTAGCATTTGTTTGGGCGGGCGCAATGATTAGCGTGCCAGGATTAATTATTGGAGGAACGTTAGTTGCAGGCATGCCTTTATGGGAAGCTTTGTTAACAGGATTTATTGGTTACGGTATTATTGTTATTTTAATGATTTTACAAGGAATTCAAAGTTCCGACTTACAAGAACCTTCTGTCAAAGTCGCTTCTCAAGTGTTTGGCATTCAAGGTTCGCAAAAGATCATTTCTATTATTCTAGCGATTGCTTGCTTAGGTTGGTTTGGTTTGCAAGCCAATGTCAGCGGCGGCGCCTTCACAAACTTTTTAAAAATTTACGGCATTGATTTACCTGTGTCGCTTTCTTCCTTAATCTGGGGAATTATCATGCTTATTTCGGCTCTTTATGGCATAAAAATATTGAAAATTCTGAATTATTTTGCGGTTCCTGTGTTAGTTCTGGTTTGTCTTTATGGCTTGGTGGCTTCGTTAAGAAACAACGGTTGGGCGGCTGTTAGTCAATATACCCCTCAAACAGCAGGAAGCTTTATGTCAGGTCTTTCAATGACTGTCGGTTCTTTTGCATTAGGCGCAGTAATTGCTGGAGATTACTCTCAATATGTTTCTTCTCGTAAAGATGTGGTCAAAGCGGCCACCTTAGGGATTTTACCGACAGGCTTGTTGATGATTGGCGTTGGTGCGGTCTTGACCATTGCATCGAACACCGCAGATATCACGGAAGTTTTTATGAATCTCGGTTTTCCAGTTTTAGGAATTATTGCGCTAATTTTAGCAACTTGGACCACGAATGCCGTGAATGCTTTTTCTGGCGGACTGGCCTTGATTAATGTCTTTGATATTCCAAAAGAAAAAGAAAAAGTCGCTGTCGGTGCGGCCGGCGCGATTGGAACCTTATTAGCAGTTGTGGGGATTTTAAATTACTTTACGCCGATTATGTCCGTCCTTTCTGCGATGGTGCCACCTGTGGCTGGTGTAATGATTGCTGCCTATTGGTTGATTAACAAAGGCGATCGAACCAAATGGCAGCCAACGCCTGGCGTGAATAAATTAGGTGTTTTTTCATGGCTAATTGGTGCTGCAGTGGGGGGCATTCCGGTGATTATGAGTTTCTTTCCCAATGCCCCTCAATTGCCTAACCAACCGCTAATTGGCATTGTTTTATCGTTTGTTATTTATTATTTCGGTGCAAAACGTCAACAGACGAACACCGAATCATTAGAAATGGAATGAAGAAGAGGAGTGTCGGAGAATGCGTTATTTAGATGCAGAAGCAATTGAGAATATAGCCACAGGAGCAGCGTTTTTAGGGACAGGAGGTGGCGGTGATCCCTATATTGGTAAAATGATGGCTTTGTCCGCCATCGAAGAAAACGGCCCTGTCAAACTGGTTTCTCCAGAAGAGATAGCTGCGGAGGATTTTTTCCTACCAGCCGCAATGATGGGTGCCCCATCTGTCGCAATTGAAAAATTTCCCAAAGGCGACGAATTCGTCCGTGTCTTTGAGAAGTTAGGAAAATATTTAGACCAAGAAACGATTGCGGGGACCTTTCCAATGGAAGCTGGGGGCGTCAATTCAATGATTCCAATTGTTGTTGCAGCGAAGCTAGGCATTCCCTTGGTGGATTGTGATGGTATGGGTCGGGCCTTTCCAGAATTGCCTATGGTAACGTTCCATTTGAATGGGATGTCAGCGACCCCTATGGCAATTACTGATGAAAAAGGAAATATTGGCATTATGGAAACGATTGATAATACTTGGACAGAACGTCTTGCTCGTGTTCAAACGGTTGAAATGGGCGCCAGTGCTTTAGTGAGCATTTATCCCGCGACAGGCAAACAATTACAAGACTATGGTATTCACAACATCGTGACATTATCAGAAGAAATTGGCAAAGTGATTCGAGGTACCTATGCAGATGAACAAGAAAAACGCCAAGCATTAGTAGAAGTTACGGATGGCTTTGAATTGTTCCAAGGAAAAATTCTAGATGTGGAACGAGAAGTAAAAGGTGGCTTCAATTTGGGACGTGTCAAATTGAGTGGCTTAAACAGTGATGCTGGTTCAGAAGCAGTCGTCCATTTTCAAAATGAAAATTTAATTGCCGAGAAAGATGGTCAGGTGATTGCGATGACGCCTGATTTGATTTGTATGGTAGATTTAGAAACTTTAACGCCTGTGACAACAGAAAGCTTGAAATACGGCAAACGTGTCCAAGTAATGGGCTTGAAAGCGAATGCCGCTTGGCGAACGAAAAAAGGTATCGAAACAGTGGGTCCTCGGTATTTCGGCTACGAAATGGATTATCAACCACTAGAAAACTTAGTAGCGAAGGAGGACAAATAAATGTATAAAATCGGTATCGATGTCGGCGGCACAAATACAGATGCTGTTATTTTAGATCATCAATTAAACTTGATTCATTCAGTGAAAGTTCCAACAACCGATGATATTCAAACAGGGATTGCCGGTGCCTTAAATAAAGTCTTGGCAGAATCAGCAGTGGACCCAACCAAAGTCACACATGCAATGTTGGGCACGACCCAATGTACGAATGCCATTGTTGAGCGAAAAAAATTAGCAAAAGTTGGGGTCCTTCGTTTGGGCTATCCAGCAACCGCTTCGGTCTTGCCTTACACAGCTTGGCCCAAGGATTTAGTGGCTACTCTTTCAGAAACGTATGCTTTAGCACATGGCGGCTACGAATATGATGGACAACCATTGACTGCACTGGACGAAGAAGAATTACGTGGGATTTTGGCGTCTTGGCGAGGAGAAGTAGAGGCAATCGCAGTAATTGGCGTTTTTTCTTCTTTAAAAAATGACCAAGAATTGTTTGTTCAAGCGCTTGCGAAGGAAGTGTTAGGGGCAGATGTTCCTGTATCTTGCTCCTCAATGATTGGGTCTGTCGGTTTAATTGAACGGGAAAATGCGACAATTTTGAATGCTGCGTTGCACAAAGTAATTAAAGTGACCAGCGAAGGCTTTGAACAAGCCTTAGAACAAGAAAAAATTCATCATGCCCAAGTGTACTTATGTCAAAATGATGGTACGTTAATGTCGTTAACGTATGCCAAACAGTTTCCTATTTTAACCATTGCTTGTGGACCAACCAATAGTATTCGTGGCGCTTCATACTTAGCTGGCTTGAAAGATGCGGTTGTTTTAGATGTTGGTGGCACAACGTCCGACATTGGCGTGTTAGTGGATGGCTTTCCAAGAGAATCTTCACTGGCCGTTGATGTTGGCGGGGTACGGACCAATTTTAGAATGCCAGATATCGTGTCAATTGGTGTCGGCGGTGGCAGTCTAGTGCGTGAACAACCAGATGGTTCTGTGACAGTTGGCCCCGACAGTGTCGGCTACCGTATTACACAAGAGGCCCTTGTTTTTGGCGGCACACAATTAACGACCACTGATATTGCGGTTCGCTTAGGCCATGCCCAAGTTGGTGATCCTAGCAAAGTGGCTCATTTAGACCAAGCGTTTGCGGAAAAAGTGTACCAAAAAATTGGCGAATTGGTCAGTGAAGCGATTGATCGCATGAAGACCAGTTCCGCAGACGTGACGGTCGTTTTAGTTGGTGGTGGGAGTATTATCATCCCCGAAGAATTGACAGGCGTTAAAGCGCTAATTCGCAACGAAAACGGAGCAGTGGCGAATGCCATCGGTGCCTCTATCGCTCAGATTAGCGGACAATACGAACAAATTTATGTTTATTCAAAAATCCAACGAGACGCGGCGTTGACTGATGCCCAAGAAAAAGCCGTCCAACAAGCTGAACTTGCGGGTGCAGTCCCTGGCACAATCGAGTTAGTCGAGGTGGAAGAAACACCACTCGCCTATCATCCAGAAAATGCAACCCGCTTACGAGTAAAAGTGGTTGGGAATATGTATTGAGGACCAGTGCAAAGCAAAAGTTATAAGAAGAGTTATTTGAAATATGAGGTCGGGCTAGGGCTGTCGATTGAAGTTTTATCCTGAAGAGTACAGAAGAAGCTATATCTGTCTCGCCGTTTATTTTAAAATTCAGAGTTAGGAAGGTAAGTCGAAATGACTTACCTTCCTAAGTTCATTTTTTTGTGTTGACATATTTTTTTAGAAAAGGCAAAATGTTAACATGGTATGTTGTTGGGGTGTTATGAAAAAAGGAGAGAAAATAATGAGTATTTTAAAAGAACATTTAAAAAGAAATTGTGATGCACGAATGGTTGGTGTTTTATCGTTAAGCATAAGAGAAGCATATCGCTACTTAATGGAGCTAACAGAAAGAGAATCTATTTTTCAACGAGCAGAAATGAAAAAAGTTTGGGGACACGTTCGGCATGGATTGGTTGATGTTGGTTTAAAACAAGTGTTAACTTCATCAGCAATCCCACATGAAATAGCTGACAAAGCTAGTAGTCGATATGTCAATGGCCATACGTACTTAATGATTGAAACCAAAGGCGCAATTTTAACGCCAGCGAAAGTTTTATCAGAAGCTTCAGTTCCTAAAAAGGCATTATTTAGAAATCGTGGGAGCTTATTAAATAAGCAGTATAATTTATTTGACAAACCAGAAGATTTAAATGAGTATTATGATGCCAATCAACCGCCATTCTTATTACTAACTTATGGCGGATCGAATCATCAATTACGTTTTGTTCGATTAGGGTTACCAGATATTGGAGTTGGTCGTTGGATTGACCAAATTGATATTACGCAGGCACCAGTTCTTTTAAAAAATCCAGAGGAAGTTCGTAAGGACCTACATTTGACTTTTACGTCAACCGCTGACGAACTGATAAGGAGAGGACTAGAAAATGAACGAGAGGTTGATTTTTAATCCAAAGCAATTAACTTCGGCTCGCATTGCACGAGGATTAACAATGAAAGAATTAGCCGAAAAAGCAGAGCTATCTAGGCAAATGATTTCGAATTACGAATCGGGAAAAACAATTCCTAAAGCAGATAGCATATTAAAACTAATTTCTGTTTTACAATTTCCCCGTAGTTTCTTTTCAGCAGATACATTTGAATTGTATTCAGGCGCAACTTTTTTTAGAAGCCGAAGTGCGGCAACGAAGAAAGTAAGAGATATGCAAAAAGAGCGGTTAAAATATGTGCAAGAAGTGTATAAAGTATTAGCAACATATGTGAACTTTCCCAAAGTTTGTTTACCAGAATTAATTGAAAAGAGTATTTATGAAATCACAGAAGAAGAAATTGTGAAAAAGGCTGAGGAATTACGGAAAATTTGGGGCTTAGACTTGATTTCGCCAGTCCCTAATCTCATTCAGTTGGCTGAACAAAATGGTGTGATTATTTCAGAAGCCAACATGTCCAATCCAACACTAGATGCGGTTTCGCGTTGGATGATTGGTCGGCCGTTTATTATGCTCACAGATAATCATGAATCTGCTGTCCGTCGTCGTTTTAACGTGGCGCATGAACTAGGACATATTTTATTACACAACGGTGTTGAAAGTATTCATGAGTATTCGCAAACAGAATTAAAGAACATTATTGAGTATCAAGCAAATCTATTTGCTGCGCATTTTCTCCTTCCTTCAGCGGCTTTTTCTGATTCGCTCTTGTCTATTTCGTTAGAATACTATATTGATTTGAAAAAGTATTGGAAAGTTTCTCTTCAATCAATGATTCAAAAAACATACACATTAGCGTTAATTAATGATGATCAACGTCTCTATTTAAATAAAAGAATTGCTAAAAATAAATGGAAAACGAAAGAGCCTTACGATGAACAACTGACTATCGAACAGCCAGAAGTTTTCCAAAAAGTTTACCACATGATTTTAGAGCACCAAGTCATTCCTGCAAGTCAACTAAATCAAGCTTTTAAATTACCTAAAGAAGAAATAGAAAAGATATTAGGAACAGCTATTCAAACGGAGCAGGACAAAACAGAAATTGTTCTTGAATTATTACGTTCTAACGAGTAATCAAAAAGAAAGAGGAATAACTATGGCTAAATTATTCGCCTACCAAATTGGTCAAAACCCTCGTATTCAAACGGACCTTTTGGTAGATCCTCAGCTGTTTGAAGATGAGCATGGCTGTATGGGTGCAGTGGGCTTCGGGTTAGCAGATTGTGTTCAAACCGGAATGTTTACAGATATTGAAGTGATAAAACGGTATCTTCACGAAGCAACCTACGTTTTTATTAATGGTGACTTTGACCGACTAAGTTATTTAGAAATTGGGATTGCACTTTCCTTAGGCAAAACACTTTACGTCATTACAATGAACCCAAACGTAACGAAAGAAGATTTAGGAATTCCCTTCGACAATGCTACGATTGAATTCCTTTCCCCCAGTGCTTTTACGGAACGAATCCATGAAACAGAAGCAGCAGAAAACTAAACAAAAGTAAGTAATACGACTGTCTTTTTTTGCTATTTTTTGCGATAATAAGGGAGAAAGTTCAAATTGAAAGGGAGCCAGAATAAATGAAAACCTATGATTATATTGTTATTGGTGGCGGTAGTGGCGGGATTGCTTCTGCTAACCGCGCAGGAATGCACGGAGCTAACGTCCTTTTAATTGAGGGCAACGAAATTGGTGGGACCTGTGTCAACGTTGGTTGTGTGCCTAAAAAAGTCATGTGGCAAGCCAGCAGCATGATGGAAATGATGGAAAGAGACACAGCAGGCTACGGGTTTGATGTTGAAATCAAAAATTTTAGCTTTAAACAATTAGTTGAAAATCGTGAAAAATATATTGACTTCTTACATGGTGCGTATAATCGTGGTTTAGACAGTAACAACATTGAACGTATCCATGGTTACGCTACGTTTACTGGGGAGCAAACAATTGAAGTCAATGGGACAGAATATACGGCGCCGCACATTTTAATCGCGACAGGTGGTCGTCCGAAAAAACTAGGTATTCCAGGAGAAGAATATGCCTTAGATTCAAACGGCTTCTTTGCGTTAGAAGAAATGCCAAAACGTGTGGTCTTTGTCGGTGCGGGTTACATCGCAGCCGAATTAGCAGGAACCTTACATGGCTTAGGCGCAGAAACACATTGGGCCTTCCGTCATGAACGACCATTACGAAGCTTTGATGACATGCTTTCTGAAAAAGTCGTAGAACGCTATCAAGAAATGGGCATGCAAATTCATCCGAATGCAACACCAGCTAAAATTGAAAAAACGGCGCAGAATGAGTACGTTATTACATTTGAAAATGGTGAATCAATCACGACAGATGCCGTGATTTTCGGGACAGGCCGTCAGCCGAACACGGATCAATTAGGCTTAGAAAATACGAAAGTAGCCCTTGATGAAAAAGGCTACGTCAAAGTAGATAAATTCCAAAATACCACGCAAAATGGCATCTACGCAGTCGGCGATGTCATTGGTAAAATCGACTTAACGCCAGTCGCGATTGCCGCTGGTCGGCGCCTGTCTGAACGCTTATTTAACGGACAAACCGATTTATATCTGGATTATAACTTGGTGCCAACGGTGGTCTTTACCCATCCACCAGTTGCGACAATTGGCTTGACGGAAAAAGCAGCGCTTGAAGAATATGGTGAAGACCAAGTGAAAATCTATCGCTCTAGCTTTACACCAATGTATTTTGCTTTAGGAGAATACCGTCAAAAATGCGACATGAAATTAATCTGTGTCGGCAAAGAAGAAAAAATTGTCGGTTTGCATGGCATCGGCATCGGTGTTGACGAAATGCTACAAGGCTTTGCAGTCGCTATTAAAATGGGCGCGACCAAAGCTGATTTTGATAATACTGTTGCGATTCATCCAACAGGCTCAGAAGAATTTGTAACAATGCGATAAAAGGCGAATAAACCCCAAAAAAGAGCGTTGCTGATGCAACGCTCTTTTTTGAATACACGAGTTATACTATTTGATTCGTAAAAAGTAATTTTTTATATCATACCAATAACCACTTTTCCATCTTTTAACTACTGACTTTTCCAAGAAATATGCTATGATTAAAAAAATCAGCAAAACAGAGGGTAGGGAGTTAGAGGATGGATAAAATTAGAATCAACAACTTGAAATTTTTCACAAAAAATGGTGTTTTGGCAGAAGAAAAACGTCTAGGACAGCAAGTAGAAATCGACCTTGAAATGCAGTTGTCGTTAGCTGAGGCAGGGCGAACAGATGATGTCACTCAAACTGTCAATTATGCCGAAGTGAATGAATTGATTGCCCAACGAGTAAACAATCACTCGTACGATTTAATCGAAGGTTTAGCGAGTGCTATTTTAGATGATATTTCCGCAGATTATCAAGAACAATTGAACAAAATTATCATTAAAATTAGAAAATATAGTGTGCCGATGCCCGGGCTTTTTGACAATATTGAAATTGAAATGGAGCGAGAAGTATAGATGATTGGCTATGTAGCATTAGGTAGTAACGTCGGCGATCCATACGCAAATTTAGTGAAAGCCCGCAATTATTTAAACGAAGACCCGCAGATTCAGGTCGTGGCTTCTTCAAAACTTTATGAAACGGATCCTTACGGCTATACAGACCAAGATGATTTTTTGAACGCCGTATTGAAGATTGATACTAGCTATACCGCTGAAGAGTTATTGGCTGTTACCCAAGGGATTGAGCAAGCAATGAAACGTAAAAAATTAATTCACTGGGGTCCGCGGATTATTGATATTGATATTTTATTATTAGGGGGGCAGTCAGTCACGTTGCCCCACTTACAAGTTCCTCATCAAGAATTAACAAAACGGTCATTTGTTTTGATTCCCTTAAGTGATGTTTACGCAGAGGAACAACTATTGGGCGCGCCAATAGCTACGTGGATTCAGCGCAGTGGCAATCAAGAAGAAGTGCGAGTAAGCGAAAAGGAATGGTAGAGATGGAGCAGGAAAAACAAGCGCAAATTGAGCAGGCAGTTACCACAATCTTAGAAGCAGTGGGGGAAGATACTCAACGGGCAGGACTCATTGATACACCCAAACGCGTAGCTAAAATGTATGCAGAAGTTTTTAGTGGATTAACCGAACCTGAATTTGACGATTATAAATTATTTGATAGCTTAAATGAAGGCGAAATGGTTCTAGTAAAAGATATTGCCTTTTATTCAATGTGTGAACACCATTTATTGCCATTTTATGGAAAAGTACATGTCGCTTATCTGCCAGAAGGTGGCAAAGTATTGGGACTAAGCAAGTTACCAAGATTAGTAGAACATTGTGCCAAACGTCCCACAGTTCAAGAAGATTTAACAGTGACAATTGCCCGCAAACTCCAAGAAAATATTCCCGTCAAAGGCATTGCAGTAGCCATTGAAGCGGAACATATGTGTATGACGATGCGCGGCGTGAAAACACCACAAAGTAGCACCAAAACATTTCAATTTACCGGACTATTTAAAGAACAAGAGTGGAAAAATCAATTTTTAATGGAGATACGTTAGAAAATGGAAATCATTGTTGGCACGAATAACCAAGGTAAGTTAAAAGAAATGCAATCAGGACTTAAGGACCCCGCTATTCGACTTGTCTCTTATCGAAAGTATACAACCAGTCAAGAACAACCTGCAGAAACTGGCACTACGTATGCTGAAAATGCTTATCTAAAAGCTCGCTTTTTCCAACAATTAATTGGCCGCCCAGTGTTAGGTGATGATGGCGGCTTAACGTTAACTGCTTTTCCTGATTTATTAGGTATTCATACAAGCCGCTTTTTCCATTCAGCCAATCCGGAAGAACAGAACCGCGAACTGTTGCACTTATTTGAAGGGCAACAGTCGACCCGAGAGTTAACCTTATCAGCCACGTTGGTCTATGTACTCAATGACGACAAACTGTTGCAAACGGAAGCCACTTTGACTGGTGAATTAGTTGAACCGCGCGGTACAGGCGGTTATGGCTTTGATCCGATTATTTATTTACCAGACCGAGGCAAAACCTTAGCGGAGTTGTCCACGAGTGAACGAATGAAGATAAGTCCTAGAATACGGGCTTTACGAAAGATGATTCAGCAGATAAAGGAGCAATGTGACAATGATTGATTTAAAAAAGAATTACCAAATTATGGGGATTGTCAACACGACCCCCGACTCTTTTTCTGATGGCGGTAGCTACACAACGGTCGACGTGGCCTATCAACATGCGCTTCATTTACTAGAAGCGGGGGCCGATATTTTAGACATTGGCGGCCAATCCACACGTCCTGGCTACGAAGAAGTTTCTCCACAAGTTGAGGCAGACCGAGTATTACCGTTAATAAAAAAAATACGTGAGACTTCTCTAGCGCCGATTTCTGTGGACACCTACTATCCCGAAGTAGCGGAAGCCGCGATCCAAGCTGGCGCCACAATGATTAATGACATCAAAGGATTAGACACTCCGGGGATGGCAGAAGTCCTCGCGCAATATCCTGAAATCCAAGTTGTGATTATGCATTCTAGAAAACGCCAATCTCTTTCTTTAAAAGAAGAGTTACACCAATTTTATACAGAAAAAATTGAACAATGCCAAAAATACGGCCTTTCCTTAGAAAAAATTTGTTTCGATCCAGGGATCGGCTTTCATAAAACTGTCGCAGAAAACCTTCAACTGTTAAAAGATCCTAACGCCTTTCGCTACCAAGATTATCCGTTACTATACGGCGTTTCTCGCAAACGAACCATTGGCGCTTTAACGAACGAACCAGAACCAGCCAACCGTGATTTTGGTTCAGCCGCTGCTTCCTTGTATGCAGCACAACAAGGCGTAGAAATTTTACGTGTTCATAATGTCCAAGGCTTAAAACAAACATTTGATGTCTGGCGAGCATTGTCGGAGAAGGAGTAAAGGTAGACCAATAGACTAAACAGACCGACCATCTTTTTTGATGGTCGGTCTGTTTAGTCTATTGCTAAAATCAGTAATAAAAAATAAACCTGTCATAACTTTTACCGAAGGTTGATTATAATTAAAGATGACGTCTTAAACGTTCGCAACCTAATAAACGGCAGAAACAGAACCAACGCCTTCGGAACTAATTGGTTCTGTCCTGACCTCTTCAGGTTTATCGTGTTTATTATGCTAAGTTGAAACGGGAAAGTCGATTGCTAAATAAGCTTTCGTTTTTTAGGTATTTTTAAGAAATATTTTAGAGTAGATACAGCATAGAAATTCTATTACAATTGTCTTTGGATCTTCAAATAATATCAATTGTTATTTAATATTTATTTTATTTTTTACAAGTAAAAGTAAGGAGGTTGTAATCTCAATTGAAAAAACATAACTATTTATTGATTTTATTGTGGATAGTTGGAGGAATCTTTTTAGGAGTTGAAAAAGTAGAGGCTGCTCCTAGACCATTAACAGAACTGGGCTATTTCCATTGGGCAAATCAATCGATTACACCAGCGGCAAACACATTTATTATGCATTACGGCGAAAATACATCCGTCGAACCAATTGAAGGCGAAGTGTATTCAAACTACATGGCAGTTAGTCGAACGACAAATAAAAGTAAAGCATTAGTAAAAAATGTGGGGTTCTATGAAGGAAAAGCAGTTAATTTATTAGTTACATTACAACGGAATAAAAGTAATTTGGATGGAGGATCAATTAGTTTTACTGAAAGCTATTTTTTAGGAATTACGATTAAAGGCGAAATGCTGGTTACCTATGATTTTGTTGATAATTATGGTCAGCCCTTAACGATAAAAACAGCATTTAATTACTATGGGTTAAATTCAAACAAATATGTTGGCTATAAAAACCCTGGAACGATAATTGATGCCTTATATGCGGAAAATCCTACACATATTCTTTACGATACGTGGGATGGCGGAGACGATGATTATTGGTTATATCTAAAAAACGTTACTGCAGGGGTACCTTGGCGGGACCCTCGCCAGCGTTTTGAAATGACGACCAAAAGTATTTCTACTGTTACGTTTGTAGTCCACAACAATGACACAACGCCGTCATCCATTGTTTACTTTACGGATTTTTTGGCAAAACCAGAATTTCCACCAGCCTACGCAATGGATACTTATTTTGAAAATGCAGAGACGGCTGTTTGTTTAAATGTGCAACAGACCATTCCCAATATTGATCAGTGGACAAAACCTAGTCAAATGGTTGTAAACGTTAACCTGAACCAAGTAAATCAAACAAAGCAATATCAATTTGACAAAGTCTTAGTTACAGACTTTAAAGGAGAAGATTTAACGGATTTATTTACTAGCCAAACAGATGGTGAAAATGTCCAAATTATGACAAAAAATCTGTCAGATAGTCGTCTCTACGATACCGTATTACAATATAAAGTTTACTTGAAATGGCAAGGGACTCAAAATCCAGTCGATACGGCGCTCATTTCAAATGGAAAATTAGACTTGCCGTTTAGTGCAAGAACTCTTTTAGATGGAGAAAATTTAGAGGAAACGACTGCTACATCCAGTGTGAATTATGTGGGGAAAGCAACGGCTGTGTTTTTAAATGAACAAGATAATGCTATTCATGAACCAGTCACAAAAGAAGGGATTTTAACCACGCCTTTTGACTTGTCTAATCAGTATCCCAAAATAGCTGGCTATGAACCAATTAAGACCCAACAAGATCAAGGAATGTTTCTTCCAGAGGAGCAAACAATTATTCATCGTTATCGTGAAAAGAAGTTATTACAATTCAAATTGATGGATGAAGAAAATCCGCTATTGGTCTCACGTTTTACAAATCAGCGAGAAGTTACTTTTTCATTTTCTCATGATCCATCAACCAATATAACTTTAATAGCGAAGTGTGGCACGGAAGAAAAAGAATTAAAAAAATATGTAGATGCGCCAGAATCGGTTGTTGATAAAGTTACGTATACTTTTCCTGAACATTGGTTGAATCGAGAGGTTTTCTTTTATATAAAAGATAAGAACAATCAAGAGTCAGAAAAAGACAGTCGGACTCTTCAAAAAGAAGCTGGGCCCAAGCTCATTTTACCTGATACAATTAATTTTGGTGTGAATGAAATTCCCGCAACAGAGACAATGATTTCTTCTATTACAAATAAAGAAATCCGCATTGAAGATACAAGCAAACTTGATAAAAGTCGGTGGACAATTAAAGTAAAAGAAGAACAACCGTTAAAGAACGAAAGCGGTGAGTTACTCGACAAAAGAATAAGTTATGGTGAGAAGAATCAGCGTGTTCTAATTAATGCAGATAGCCAACCTATTTTGCAAGGAAGCGGCAACGCTACCGCTAATTTGACCAAACAACTTCAGTTGACGATTTTTCCTTCTGATCCAGTCGGAAGGTATAGTGGAGTATTGCGATGGTCTCTGGAAGATGCGCCAGAATAAAACCTTTGTTTAATAAGAAAAAAGTGTCCAAAGATCTATTAATAGATAATTGGACACTTTTTTATAGATCTCTCTGGGGCTCCTACTTTTTTAAAGAGAGCGCCTTCTAACAAAGTACAAATGTGTTATACTACACAAGTAGGAAGTTTATGACGGTGGCAATTTCTCAAAAAAGGGGGACTGCCAATGTTTTTGCTTGTTTGCTCTTTCCCTAGAAAGGAATAGCAGTGACTGTCTTTGAAGCATTGATGCTTGCGATTGCTTTCGCAACATTAATTGTCAAAATCAGTAATAAAAACGACAAAAAATAAACCCGTCATAACCTTTAGCGAAGATTGACGGGTTTATTTCCGTATTAAAATCAAGCTACCGTCTTAAACGGTCTACCAGAGAGCGTATGTCTAGTACGCTCTCTTCGTATTTATTATAGCAAGGTATCACCTAAAAAGCTAGCCGCTAAATCCTCAATAGGATTTAGCGGCTTCTTTAATTTTCTCTTGTCAAAATCGTTTGTGTAATTTCATACAATTGTTCTTTCGCTTGGGCCTTTGTTTCAGGAAGTTTGCTGATTTCTTTCAGCGCTTTTTCTGTGTAATGAGTGGCTAATTGTTGGGCCTTTTCTACGCCACCTAGTTCATGGACAAGACGATAAATTTCCTGTGTTTCTTCATCGGTCAAGGCTTCTTTTTTCATTAAAAGTGGCAACAAGACTTCACGATTGGCTTCAAGTGCATAAATCAAGGGCAAAGAATACACGCCTTGACGTACGTCTTCTAAGACGGGTTTGCCGATAGCATCAGCAGTTTGTGTATAGTCCAAAATATCATCAATAATTTGAAAAGCCAGTCCGATATTTTCGCCGATTTCACCACAACGTTTGGCAAAACGTTGGGAGGTGCCACTTTCATAGGCACCGACAAAACAACTTAGCGCAAACAGTTCCGCTGTTTTCCCAGAAATATTTTTTAAATATTGGTCAATCGTTACCTCGAAATTATAGCGATTGTCCATTTGACCAAGCTCACCAGTCAGGACTTTTTCCATACTGCGCGAATTTAATTGAATGCTTTTTAATGAAGAAGAATAATCAGATAAGAGCTTGAAACAGCAAACAAAAAGATAATCGCCTGTATACACGGCTGTGCTATTGCCAAAGCGCGAACGCAATGTTGGCAAGCCACGACGCGTATCGGCTTCGTCGACAATATCGTCGTGAACTAACGTGGCGGTATGCAGTAATTCAATGGAAGCCGCTAACGCTGTCGCCTTTTTAGGGTCCCGCTGTTCACCAAAATAAGAGAACAACAGTTGGTAGGCTGGACGTAGCAATTTGCCGCCAGAATGAATCATGTCATGGACAGCAGCTTGAATTTCTTGATTATCGATTTGAACCGCTTGTTCCATCAAGCGAAGAGTAGTTGTTAATTCTTTTGATAACGTAGGATAGGTATTCCACATAGGATGTATATTCATAAGATGACTCCTTTAATTGTGGCGGACAGGTTTTCAATTAGAAAAATTGACTCCACTTATGTTTCGTTGTTTGTTCATAATTCAGTTGGAATTTTCGTAACGTCTGGACATGTTGTAGTAAATAATTAGCGGCAATCCCAATGGCAATCCCCGAAAGTAACCCAAACAGAGATAAAAATGGCAAGTACAGCATCGGCGCCCACGAATGAGCAAAGAAAGAGGTCGTTAGCAACTGACCAACGTTGTGTAAGAAACCACCAACGGCACTAATCCCAATAATGCTGACCCGTTTTGGCCCCAGCTGCTTGACAAGCAACATGCCGAAATAACTTAATAAGGCACCACTGGCACTATAGAAAAAGGTCGAAAGTGTGCCGCCCAGTAATGTCGTTAAAATCAAACGTAAACAGACTAGGAAAAAACTATCACGCTTACGCATGGTGAAAATCGCAATAATGGTAATTAAATTTGCTAGACCGAGCTTTGCCCCAGGAGCAAATGCGAAAGGGTAAGGAATCATATTTTCGATTAAACCAATAATGACCCCTTGGGCAACGAGCATAGCAATATAAATATTCTTGTGTAATTTGCTCATAGTTGTCGTGCTTAATAAATTAAGCTACCGTCTTCACTCCCATCAGAAGCTTCCACGGTGATAAACAAATTGTGGGGTAGACAGGCAATCGGGGTTTCACCAGGTTTGGAAATCCAGCCTCGCCGAACATCCACTAAGTCAGCACAGTTGGCTTCCTTCACGCGGATACGATCACCATCTACTTCAATCAGGTTGTAATCACCGTCTTTTGCTTCGTATTTATATGTATAATGCGGGCCGTCCTTTTTTAAGTCAAAGACTTTGATTACTTTGTTGTCTACTTTCAAGACTGCTTGATACGTAGCCGCTTCTTGACCACGGTTTTGCATGGCAAAAACAACAAGGGGCAGAAAAGAACCAAGAACTAAAACAGCAATAATAATAACGTCCCATGTTTTCAAGCGACTTTTCTTAATGAATTCTTTGATCGTCATTTTCTTCTCTCTCCTTTGGTGTTTTTTTCTTGTCTATCATAACATAATGAACGGAAAAGAAGTATTCTTTTCCAGTTGAGCCACCATATTATATAAAAGAAAATATGTGGGACAAAAGTCATGCTTGACTGCTGTCCCACATACTAAATCCTATGATAGTCAGCTGGAGACATGTGTCTCAGCTTTTGCTCGTAGTTGTCAATCGATTATCGATTGCTTACTTACCGCCGTATCTAGCTTTCGGGGTACCATACCACGCTTTACCAAGTTTGCGTTGAATCCATGGAATTACCCAGCGGTCTAAACCGACAGCACGGCCTGAACCGTTCATCAAAGCAAAAGCGACAAAGATAAACCAGATATTTACCCAATAGAACATGCCAGATAAACAGAAGGCAATTGTTAAACCAATTGTAGCAGCACTTGATAACCAAGTGAATAAACCAGCAATCAATGCTAAAGCAATACATACTTCAACGATTGTCATGAATTTTTGCATGAACAAAGCAACTTCTTGGTTTGGCATCATAAATTTCATTACGCTTTCGAACCATTTAGGCATGTGATCAAACACTTGCATTGGTGTTTCGCCGTAAGCGTAGCTTAAACCAAAGTGCGCTGCTTGTGTTGCCGCATCGGCACCACCGCTTGCCGCCGCATCCGCCGCACCACTTGCAGCAGTTGTTGCTGTTTCAGTTGCTTGAGAAGCACCTGTTGTTACTTGTTCTTGTAACCAAGGGAATGGGAAAACGACTTTATCTGTGAACCAAGAACCGTCACCAAACCAAGTGCTTGGTTTCAAGTAATCGCCGTTGCCGACAATTTTCTTCATTGATTCGACTAACCAAACCATACCATAGAAGACACGTAGCGGAACACTCCACAAGACATTGCCGTAACGAGACGTATGTCCGCGAGCAACAGAACGATCATCTTTAATATGGAAGATTTCGTGCATAATGTATTGGAACATGTAGTAACCAGAACGAATATCAAAGAAGTATTTCAAGTTAACGATATGTTTCATAATGATGGCTAAGAAACCACTCAAATGAATTTTATCGAATAAGTTGGCAACGCCCCATTTCGCGCCGATGGAAACCATGAATCCTTGGTAGTTTCCTTTAAAGGCGTGTTTTTCGCCGCCTTTAATATCTGCAACGATGTTGGCAGCCGCAGTATGACCTGTTTGTTCAGCTGCTTGAACGATTTGAGGAGTTGGTGTGTTTGGTGTTTCTTCGTAATAAACCAAGTCACCAATGATATAAATGTTTTTGTCTTCGTAACCTTTTGCTTGCATGTATTCATTCGCAACTAAACGACTACCACGTGCTGCTTCTAAACCAAAGTCAGCGGCATCAGAAGTTGCTTTCACACCAGCTGTCCAGATTAACGTATGCGTTGGTACTTCAGAACCATCTTTTAATTTAATGTGATCTGCTGCAACTTCAACGATTGGTGAGTTCAATAATAATTGAACATTTTTCTTTTCTAGATAACGTTCTGCTTTGGCAGCATCGTTACGAGATAACATGTTTAAGATGGTTGGCATTGCTTCAACAACCATTAATGTAATTTCGTCTGGATCAATTTTGGCATCTTTCGCTAAACGATCTTTCCAGTCGATTAATTCGCCGACCATTTCGATCCCAGTAAAACCAGAACCACAGACAACGAATGTTAACATTGCTTTGCGTACTTCAGCATCTGGTTCGATGGCTGCTTTAGCAACGGTTGCTTCAATGTGATGACGAATTTTCACTGCATCATCAAATGACCATAAGGTGAAACCATTTTCTTTCACGCCTGGTGTTCCAAAGTCGTTTGGTTCGCCACCCATACCCAGAATTAACTGGTCAAATGGATAAGAACCTGCTAAAGTTTTCACAACTTTGTTTTCTTTGTCGATTCCAGTAACAGTATCTGTTACCAATTTTACGTTTTTCTTGCGTGAGAACAAACGTTGTAAGTCGTATTGAATTGCTTCTGGTTCAACACGTCCGCCTGCTACTTCATGCAATTCGGTCATCATAGTGTGGTAAGAATGGCGATCAATCAATGTGATTGTTACGTCCGTATCTTTTTTAAATTTCTTTGCTAGAAATTTAGTAGCTGAAACGCCAGCATACCCAGCACCTACAACGACAATATTTTGCTTTGTCATTGACAATCCGCTCCTTAATATTGTAAGTAGTAAAATAGTGATAATGATTAATAAGTACACAATCGACTAACATTATATAAGTATTTCACGAATTTGTCTAATATAAATTTTAATTGTCAACAAATTTACTCCAACGATGAGTTTTTGATGAAAAAAAGACCGAAATGTAAATATTTTTAGGGGATGGTCTTGACAACGTTTTTAAAACCATTATAATGTGTAATGTATCACAAACTTTTGATGTTTGTGAAAATCATGAAAGAAAAGGTGACTATCAATGAAAGTGAATAAATTTGTTAAAGGTTTTGCGGCAATTGCATTATCAAGTTTAGTATTAGCAGCATGTGGTGCAGACAAGAAAGACAACACAACGAACTCTTCTAGCGCAGCATCTTCAGAAACGAAAAAATCAACGGAATCATCAGCACCAGCGAAAAAAGTTGCCGGTGGCGATTTAAAAGATGGTACGTATAAATTAGAAGAAAAAAATGAAAAAAATGGTTACCGTGCAGTCTTTGAAATGACTGTAAAAGACGGCAAAATCACTGAATCTAAATATGACAACATCAATGCTGACGGCAAGTCTAAAACAGAAGACACTAAGTATGAAGAAAGCATGAAAGCAAAATCTGGTGTTGGACCAAAAGAATACATCAAACAATTAAACGATTCTTTTGTTAAAGCACAAAGCGCAAGCGGTGTGGAAGTAGTAACTGGTGCGACTCATTCATCTGAATCATTCCAAAACTACGCACAACAATTAATCCAAGCAGCACAAGCTGGTAACACAGACACAATCGAAATCGACAATGGGGCAACATTGAAAGATGGTACGTACTCATTGAAAGAAAAAAATGACTCAAACGGCTACCACACAACATTCTCAATGACTGTGAAAGATGGTAAAGTGACTGAATCTAACTACGATAACGTGAACGCTGACGGCAAATCTAAAAAAGATGACACTGAATACGAAAGCAAAATGAAAGACGTTGCTGGCGTTGGACCAAAAGAATATATCGAAACATTAAACAAAGAATTTGTTAAAGCAATGGGCGAAGAAGACGGATCACCTGCAGGTGTTGAAGTAGTAACTGGTGCAACACACAGCACACATTCATTCATCAACTACGCACAACAATTAGTGAACGCTGCTGAAAAAGGCGACACAACTGAAATCGTTGTTGACAACATCGTAACAAAATAAGTAATAATAAATGAATCGTGAAGTAGTTCCTGAAATGCTTTTCAGCAAGTACTTGACACCATTGAGGGGTTGGGAAAAAGTCGGTTAGCTGACTTTCCCGCCCCTTTTTCTTCGCTAGTTCTGTCCATCATTTCACAAATTTTTTCACAGAAATTTGTGAATTTCCAAGAGAAAGACTTTTCATTTTTTCCAAAAAAGGCTACTATGCAAGAGAACTTATTTTTTAATTAAAGAAGGAAAGAAGAGGGAATCCTATGAAAAAGAAACTTCTGCTCATGGTGAGTGTTCTAGCAGTGCTGTTTGTGGCAGCTGCTTGTTCCTCAAAACCAGAAGCGAAAATTAATACAGAACCATACTCTGACCGTCAAACAATGCTTGGTACCTACGTTCAAATTCGCATCTACGATGATGGCAAAGAAGACGTCTTACCGAAAGCCTTTGCCCGTGTCAAAGAACTAGGCGATAAAATCACCGTCAACCAACCAGGTTCAGAAATTGATGAAATCAACCAAGAAGCAGGCGTGAAACCAGTCAAAGTCTCAGATGACTTGTATCCTTTGTTGAAAAAAGCCTATGAATACAGCAAAGACTCCCGCGGCGGCTTTGACATGGCAATTGGCCCAATCACCTCTATGTGGCACATTGGCTTCGATGATGCCCGCAAACCAAGCCAAGCCGAAATTGATCAAGCCTTGAAACTTGTCGATTACACGAAAGTCAAATTCAACGACAAAGAGCAAACCGTTTACCTTGAAGAAAAAGGCATGCAATTGGATTTAGGCGCAATTGCCAAAGGCTTCATCACCGACGAAGTCGTGAAAGTCCTCAAAGACAACGGCGTCACCACCGCTATCGTCGATTTAGGCGGGAATGTTTACGTCTTAGGACACAGCCCACGTGGCAAAGACATGGACTGGACAGTCGGCATTCAAGATCCGAATAAAGCCCGCAACACAGTCTTAGGTCAAGTCAAAGAAAGCAACAAAACCTTAGTCACATCAGGAATTTATGAACGCTACTTAAAAGTCGATGGCAAAACATACCACCATCTCTTCGATCGTGAAACTGGCTATCCGTTTGATAACGACATCGCGGGTGTCACCATTATCACCGACAAATCCATCGATGGTGATGGTCTCTCAACAGCCGTCTTCTCAATGGGCGTCAAAAAAGGACTAGAATATGTCGAAAGTCTGAAAGGAACCGATGCCATTTTCGTCACAAAAGACGACAAAGTCTACATCAGCAAAGATATCGAAGGCAACTTTGAAATCGGCAAAGACTCTGGCTATACGATGGGGAATCGGGCCGATTTGAAATAAGGAGCGACTAAAAATGTCTTTAAATGTGTTTTTAAAAGTAGTGGAAATTCAGACGAAGCTAGCCAGTCTCTTTCCCTTCATTATCGGGGTCTTGTTTTCAATGACCTATTTCGGGGAAGTTCAGTGGGGCAACACGCTGGTTTTCTTCATTGGCATGGTGGTCTTTGATATGGCCACCACCGCCATTAATAATTACATGGACTTCAAAAAAGCCAAATCTGACGTCTATAAATATGAAGAAAATATTATCGGACAATCAGGCGTTTCACCACAACTGGTCCGCAACATGATTTTCGCCATGATTGCCTTCACTGCCGTTGTGGGTGCTTACTTAACGGTTCAAACAGGCTGGCTCTTCCTCGTATTAGGCGGGATTTGCTGCTTCATCGGGATTTTCTACACGTATGGACCGATTCCGTTATCCCGCATGCCCTTGGGGGAAATTTTCAGTGGCTTCACGATGGGCTTAGGCATCTTCGTCTTAACCGTTTACTTGAACGTGGTTAACCAGCCGCCGTTTTACTTAACGGTTGATTTCGCCAGTGGCGCCTTTCGCTTAGACGGCAATCTCTGGGCGGTGCTTGCGATTGTCGTGGCGTCCTTGCCCTTGGTCTGTTCGATTGCTAACATCATGCTCGCCAACAATTTACGGGACTTAGATACGGATATTGAGAACCACCGTTATACATTAGTCTATTATATTGGGCGCCCAGCGGGGATTGTGCTGTTTCAAGTGTTAGCGTTAGCTGGTTATCTGGTGATTTTATTCGGCTTCATTAGTGGTATTTATCAATGGCCTGTGTTAATCACGTTTGCCACTCTGCCTGTCATTTGGAAAAATATTCAAACGTTTAAGCAAGAATTGCCGCAGCCAAAAAGTTTCCGTCATTCCATTAAGAACTTAATGGTTTTCAATGGCACCTATGCCTTAGGGCTATTCATTAGCGCCTTACTTGGTTAGTCTTGCGGAAAAATAGCGGGCTGGGCGAAAAAAATACTGTTTTTTTTCAGGTGCCTACTTCAAAACAATCAAACAAAGCTCAAAATGTTAGTATTCGTTGCTAACATTTTGAGCTTTTCTTGTTAAAAAGAGCGGAATCTTAAAATTTTGTCAGGGGATTTTGGTAAAAATTTGCCGAAATCGCCCTTTTTTTGAGCCGATTATTAAATAACAGCTGTTGTAACCCTTGTCAGAATAGGAACCTTCAAAATTTTCGCATGGGGTGCGAAAAAATCGTCAATTTCTGCTGGGGGTTTCTTTGTTATTATAGAGGAGTAACAAAAGGTTGTTTTGTCTTTCTTGTGTAAAAGGGCAAGAAAGGCTAGCGAGTTAAAAGGAGGTTTTTCAATGAAAAAAAAGCGTTATTTAATGATTGTGTGTCTACTATCTTCTCCTAGTTTTTTTATAAATGTTGAAGCGTCTGATGGTGGTTCTAGTTCGGTGGGGATTGAATTTTACCAAAATCCGAGAACACCCGCTCCTAAAGATCCCCCACCGAAAACAGATGCGCCAGCTGCTGATCCCAAGGAACCAGCTGGTCCTCCGCAAGGAGATCAACGAAGTGGTGGTTCGACACAGACCACCACAACTGGCTCAACGCTCCCTCGTACAGGGAGCAAGAGTCAGGCAAATTTGAGCATTCTCGGCTTCGCCTTAATCGGTTTGGCGGGAATCGTACATAGAAAGAAGGGACGACATGAAGCAAACTAAGTGGCAACGATTAGCAACCATTGGCTTGTGTAGTTCTTTAGTAATTAACGCCTTTTCTGGTGTGACGGCAGTTGCGGAAACCGTGACGATTGAAAGTAGTCCGACCGCCGAAAGTAGTGCCAAGGCAGAGACGCCAGCCAGTAGCGTGAAGGAAGAAACAACGAAAGCCAGCACGGAAAATAGTCAAGTAACGACTGACACGAGTCAGGAAGAAGAAACGAAAGAAACGGAGAAACAAGCAGAAACAGAAGCAAAAGAAGAGCAGAAAGAAGAACCGCAAGCAGAATCACCAGCAAATAGTAGTGAAAATGACCTACAAAAGAGCATTTCACCACGTTGGGTACCGAATAATCAAGTGATTTATCCGAGAATGACCTTTGGCTTTACTGATGAAACCTTAACGTTATCAGGGACGTATTATAAATTAGCTCGTCACACGGCAACTAGTCAATGGCGCGCATACGCTGATAGATATCCAATTGTTTCTTCTAATGCAGGTGGTGGGCAATATCGAGTAGCTGTCAATGCAGCAGTTCCTTTGCCGTACGATTTTTTCAAAAATTTACCAGCAGGTTACGATCTGAACATATACACAATTGAACAATTAAAGATTGATAACACGTTAAAGTATGTTGATAATATTGCTGCTTCAACAGGTACAATTAGAGCTACTTCATACATTAATCAGCAAGTATCTGAGACGCCACAGTTTGGTAATCAGGGTCTTTGGAGCGTGGGTGGAAGAGGGAATAAATTTTCTAAAAATAGTGCAAATATCTTTTCTCTGAGTTCAGTGACTAATACGACTAATCATGAAGAACTATTAAAGTTGTTGCAAGTCACAAGTGCTAGTAATGGTACAAACCCTATAGTAATACTAGTAGGATTTGATGGTACACCAACGTATCAACAAACAGTCAATTACGTAGTCACACGGAAACAAGTCACCGAAAAGTTCGTAAATACTAGTGGCGTAGCCATTACACCGCCAACAGGGTTTACCCAAAATAAGAAAACACCAATGACCAGCAATGCTTTCACCTTCAAACAAGCTGGTACCTTACCAGATACCTACACAACAGGCGGTAAGACCTACAAGTTCAAAGGCTGGTACAAAGGGAAAACCAAACCAAGTACCTTGACCACAACGAAAGCGCCAAGTTATGCGGTGACGTATGATGGGAATGATGACTTGAATGTGGTGTATGAGGAAGTAGTCACCAAAACCTATACATTACCTAGCAAAGAAATTACTTTTGGCTATGTAGACGAAAAAGGTAATTTAATCAATCCTGCTAATTTCACATTGAAAGCAACGATGTCTGAAACAACGAAAAGTGGCAAGACGACACTGCTTCCAACGATTACAGGAACCAATGTAACGACAACGAATCTTAAAAAATTAACGATTCCACAAAAAGTCTACACCTTACCAGAGCCTATAGATGATACCACGTATGGTACACGAGGTGTTACACATGAAATTCCAAAATACTATCGCACCATTTCAATCTCGCCAACGGCAACTTATACAGGGGATAAAACGAAATATCCACTTGCAAATGAGGTCAGAAAGGAGATTGAAAATCCAAGTACGATTGTTAGTTCAAAGCCTGGTACAAATATATATGACTTAATCAAAAACAATAACACATCATATCGCACTCACCTATATTTTTGGGAATGGGATACGACTAAGGCGCCATACGTAATGGGCGTTTACTCTGGTATGGTAGGAGTAAATTACAATTTAGCTACCCCAGATAAAACTGTTTATTATTATTTAGAAAACCGCCGTGTCACCGAAAACTTCGTAGACACAAACGGTGCCAAAATCACAGCACCAACAGGTTTCACGCAGGGCAAACAAACAGTGATTAACAGTGACCCATACACCTTCAAACAAGCAGGCACCTTACCAGACACCTATACAGCAGGCGGCAAGACCTACAAGTTCAAAGGCTGGTACAAAGGCAAAACCAAAACCGAGCCTTTGAAAACGACGAAAGCGCCAAGTTATGGAGTAACCTATGATGATAATGACGATTTGAATGTGGTGTATGAGGAAGTAAGAGCCTTTGATTTTCCTGCAGAGACATTCCAATTTGGTTTTGTTGGTGAAGATGGTAAGTTAGCGAATCCTGCAGATATTAATATTACGTACAATCATACGGGGATTTCTTTTAGACGACCTGCAGGAGTAGATCCAAGCGTTTCTTACAAAACAATTGCTGCCAATCAGAGTGGTACAACGGTAGGTAATTTTAAACAGGTGATATTTCCTGCGACAACTATCGAGCGACCTACTACAACCGGCTGGAATGGAGATGTCTTTTCTGACTTCTCAATCAAGCTTCCTAAATATTATGAATCGTTAAATCTTTACGATAAAACAGGGAAAATTGGGACGAATTATCCATTGCCTAAACTAGCAATAATTAGCACGATTGCACCAGATAATGTTTTCACTGAAGCAGGGCTTATTTCTAATTTAACTTTAACACAGAGGGAAGATAGGAGTTATACACCGTGGGAGATAAATGTGACGATAGATTCTAGTGTTAAATATCCGAATATTATGAGTAGAAGTATTAATAGTTTAGATGAAAGCGATGGAAATATTAGATATAAAACAATCGAAGGGCCAATCTACTATCATTTAACCAATCGCAAAGTCACCGAAAACTTCGTTGATGCCAACGGTACCAAAATTACCGCACCAACAGGCTTCACCCAAGGTAACCAAGTACCGATGACTAGTAACACCTTCAAGTATACAGCGGCGAAAGCTTTACCAGCGACGTATACTGCAGGTGGCAAGACTTATACGTTCCAAGGGTGGTATAAAGGGAAAACTAAGCCAAGTACGTTGAACAAAACCACAACACCAACGTTCAATGCGACCTTTGATGGCAATGACGATATGACCGCCATGTATAAGGAAGAAATACCAACGGCTAGTGTCACATTAACTCGACCAAAAGAAGTGATCGATACGAATACCAATGTAATCTGGACAACAACGATCACGAATACCAGCAAAGCACCCTTACAGAATCTTACCTTGAAAAAAGGGCCCAATTGGTCAGCTGGTCTGACGATCCCGACCTTTATGGAAGTGACACCAGAAGGAGAAACGACAAAATCAATCCCAGTAAATAGTACACTTTGGACAGATGGGGTTTCTTTACCAAATGCCGTTCCTATCGGCAAAAAAGTTTCAGTTGCTTTCACAACGCGCGCAACAGGGAAACCAAACACTGTTTTGAAAGCAGAAGTTGTAGTATTTGGTGGTATTAAAGATAGTGCAGTGGATAACTTCGTGAGAATTCGTCCAAATGATCAAGAAGTAGTCACACCAACGACCGAAGGCTTCATCAGTGTGCCAACCTTCGACTTCGGCCAAGTGGGCGTTGCAGGAACTAAGCAACAACACAGCTTGAAACAAGCCGCGGATTACTACGGTAACGGTACCCGCAATCCGTATGTCCGAATTAAGAAAACGCAACCGAATTGGAGCTTAACAGCGCAACTGTCACAACCAAAATCAGCGACAGACAGCTTGCCTACAGCGACCCGCTTATTATTAGGGGCGGCACCTGTCTCTAGCTTCACCAATTACAATCAACCAACCGAGTTGAAAAATACGGTCGGTACCACGAGTGCCATTAGCTTAACAGCCAACAACACGGCGACGAGTATTATTGCCAACAAGCAATTCACAGGTAGTAATGTTTACCAGTTGGACTTCACCTTCAATAATGTCAAACTTGAAGTGCCAGCCAATCAAGGTGTTAAAGGGCAGCAATACAAGGCCGCAGTTACATGGAACCTAGTTACAGGTCCTTAAAATAGTTAAGTTATCATGAGAAAAGCTCAAAATGTTAGTTGTTATTACTAACATTTTGAGCTTTTTGGTTTAAAAGTTAAGAAAAAAATAGTTGGAGTTCGTTAAAAGAGCGTTTAAATCCTTGATTTTCGCTAAAATAACACTTGTTTTCAAAGGGGACAGAGGCGCTCAGCCTTGAAAGGATAGGAATCACTAAAAAACGGCACTCAATATGTCAAAATTTGAAATTTCAAGCGGTGTGTTCTTTGGTAAAATAAATAAAAAAATGCTAGTTATCAGTATCGATAATAACAGGATACTGATTAAGAAAGGACTTTATAGAGACTATAGATTGAATTTTTACATAGAAAGAAGGAGCAAGATGAAGCGAGTAAATTGGAAAAGATGGCTAGTTGTTGGGTTAAGTTGTTCTTTGTTCATGGATTCAGTGGTCGGTGTGACTGTGTTAGCGGAAACGATTACTGGGGCGACGGAGCAAGGAGTAGCATCATCTCAGTCTAGTGACGAAGCGAACCAGACGACACAGCCAACCGAAGAGTCACAGGCAACGGTCGCTAGTGAAGCGAAAACAGTGCCGCCACAGGAAACGGCAAGAATTGCTTCTCGAGCGATTGGTTATTCTTCTGTGGAAGGGCGCGAGATTCCCTTTTTCTTTGTGGAGGAAGACGGGACGTTGTTTGATCCCGACCGGATTACGATGACGGTCAATCTTTCTTCGTTTTCGTTTTATGAAGAGAAATTACAACGAACCCCCCTTGAGCCCACCACTGTGAATGGCGGAAAGTTACTGTCTATTCCAACGTCACCAGCTTTTAAATATGATACCAACAATCGGGATCCAAGTAACATTTATGGCGTTTCTGAAGTGTCGTTTACTATTCCTAAGGAGTATCAAAGCCTGGACATTCGACCAAGTACGTTTTATACAGGAGACACTACGCAATATCCAGTGCCAACGGTTTTTGCGAACGTTGGGGGCAAAGTGACGAACTATGTGGGCGCCAATGCGGAGACGGAATTAGAGTTAACCAATGAAAAAATGCCCAATAAGCTGACGTTTGGTCCTAAAAAGACGTTTAAATATACGGTAGCTACGGCACCAGGAGGCGTTACGTATGCACTGACCTATTTTTATGGAGATGTCGGCGGTCCAACTAGTTCGCACCAAAGACGAGGAACAGCGGGTCCTGTGTATTATTATTTAACCAAGCGGCGTGTCACGGAAAAATTTGAGAATCCCGCAGGCGGGGCGATTCCTGCGCCAGAAGGTTTTACGCAGGATAAGAAAACCATTGTGACAGGGGAGGATTTTACTTTTACCCAAGAAGGCACCTTGCCTGAACGTTACACAGGCAGTGATGGGAAGACGTATTTATTTAAAGGTTGGTACAAAGGGAATGCGAAACCTAGCACATTGGAAACCACCAAAACGCCTAGTTATGCGGTGACCTATGATGACAATGACGATTTGCATGTGGTCTATGAAGAAGCAGTGATGAAAACCTATACGTTGCCAGCGAGAGAAGCTTTGTTCGGCTATGTTGATGAGCAAGGAAACTTGATTAATCCCGCCAAGTTTAAGCTAAGTGCGACCATGGGTGAAAGTGACGGAACCACAGGGGAAATGACGACTTTTCCCACAATTGATGGAATCGATATGCCAGCAAGTCAATTAAAGAAATTAGCCATCCCGCAAAAAGTCTACACACGCCCAGACGATGGGACAATCGTAACTTATGGCCCGCAAGAAGTGAGTGTTGAAATTCCTAAGTATTACCAGACGATTTCGATTTCACCAACTACTGCGTATACAGGGGATAAAACCAAGTATCCAGTACCAAATGAAGTGCGCCGTGGCATCGAAAACCCCGACAACATTGTTAGTAGTTTAGTGGGAACCACTGCGTATAACTTGACCCAAAAAAGTGCCACACGCTATACTGCCCGCCGTTCTTACTGGACGTGGGACCCCACGAAGACACTTTACTCAATGAGTATCTATTCAGGAACTGCTGGGGGCAACTATAATTTATCGACCCCTGATGGCACCATTTATTATTACTTAGAAAATCGGCGGGTCACTGAACATTTTGTAGACGAAAGTGGCGCAAAAATCACGCCACCAACTGGCTTTACACAAGGAAATCAGCTAGTGGTGGACAGTGAAAACTATGTCTACACTGTCGCAAAAGCTTTGCCGAAGATCTACCAAGCTGGTGAAAAAACCTATATCTTCCAAGGCTGGTTTAAAGGCAAAACCAAGCCAGCAACATTAAAGACGACAACGACCCCAAGTTTTACACCAACTTTTAATGATGAGGACGACATGACCGCTGTGTACCAAGAAGCGATTCCCACCGCGGAACTAACGTTAACAGGTGCCGTTGACATAATCGAAAATGGCGCCACAATGGATTACTGGGAGGCGCTACTGAAGAACACAGGCGAAGCGCCGTTAACCACCATTAAAATCAAGCCAACGGCAACTTGGGCGGCTGGCATCGGCGCACCCAACACGATATTTGTACAAGGAACGGGTCAAAACACCAAAGCTTTTCCTGTCACCAAAGAACAATGGACGACCGGTGCAGGAGTGTCCATCACGTTGGATCAGCCTTTACCAGCTGGCGGTCAATTAAAAATGAACATATTAGGAACCACCGTGACCGGTCAACCTGGTCAAGTTTTAACCGCTGATGTTGAAGTAACGGGCAACTTTGGCAGCTTAACTGCCAAAGATACGGTCCGTATTAAAGACTTAGACCAAGAAATTACGAGCCCTGACGGCGACGGCTTTATTAGTACGCCAACATTTGATTTTGGTAAACTAGCAATTTCAGGAAGTAAGCAACAATATGGTTTGAAGAAGGCCGCAGATTACTACGGCAATGGCATTCGCAACCCTTATTTACGCCTGAATACTAGCCAAGCCAATTGGAGTTTAACGGCGCAGCTGTCACAACCGAAATCAGCCACAGACAGCCTGCCAACAACGACTCGCTTGTTGCTAGGAACGGCCACTGCTGCCAGCTTTACCGATTACAACCAACCAACAGAAACCAGGACACCACTTGGCAAGACCAGCACCGTGACTTTAACCGCCGACAATACCGCAACAGCGGTGGTCGCAAACCAACAGTTCACAGGCAGTGACGTCTATCAGTTGGACTTCACGTTTGCTAACATCAAACTAGAAGTGCCAGCCAACCAAGGTATGGCTGGCCAACAATACCAAGCCGCCGTCACGTGGAATTTAGTGACTGGCCCCTAAAATAAAAATGCCCGAGCCTCTTATTTTTCTAAGGCTCGGGCATTTTTATTGATGGTCTTTTGATGGTCGTTGTGCTATAATAGCAATGAAAAGAGAGATATGCTGTAACATACCTCTCTAGTGTAGAGCCGTTTAAGACGGTGACTTTTTGGATTATTTAAAAATAACCGTACTGGTCAAAGTAAACGGTTATTTTTTCTTGTCTTCTTTAACAACCTTTAGGATTCCGAAGATTAACGATAAATTTATTCGTACTTTTCGGGAAAATGTGCTATAATGAAAAGGAAAAGAGAGATATGCTTCAACATACCTCTCTGATGTAGAGCCGTTTAAGACGGTGACCTTTTTAGTTGCAAAAAATAACCGTACTTGGTCAAAGTAGACGGTTATTTTTTATTGTCATTTTTAAGCAATTTCACAATCAGCGCAATCAAAGCAATGGTAAACATACCAAACCCAAGAATTGTCTGAATTGTTTCATATGCTGACAACAGGCCTCTCCTTTCTCTAAATTTCGGAAATACGTGCATACGCATCACCTCTCTTTCAGATTGGATAGCCACCGCCATAACTTCTCTACACATAGATTATACCATGCGAAACAAAAAAATAATTAGTTTCCAATATATTTTTTTAGGAAATTGTGCTATAATGATAATGAAAAGAGAGATATGCGCTAACATACCTCTCTGATGTAGAGCCGTTTAAGACGGTGACCTTTTTAGTTACAAAAAATAACCGTACTCAGTCAAAGTTGACGGTTATTTTTTATTGTCATTTTTAAGCTTTAAAAGATTTTCCTGTTCCCTAATTGTTAAGAATAGAGAAGAAAAGCTCAAAATGTTAGTTCTTATTACTAACATTTTGAGTTTTTTTCAATAAATATCAAGAAAAATCAGCAGAAATTAGAGAGAAAATGGTGAATTCCACTGATTTCCAGGCTGTTTTTTACCAAAATACAGCCGCTCCTCCTTGGTATGAAAGGAATCATTGAAAATATCAAGTTGTCGTATCAAAATTTGAAATTTCAGCGGGGACTTTTTTTGATAAAATGAAAATCATACAAAAAATCATACATAGGACAATAAAAATAACAATAAAAAGTTACATAAAAAAGGAGAATGGCATGAATCAAAAAAGAAACCGTTTATTTGCAATCGCTTTGTGTGGTTCTTTACTAATCAGTTCATTAAATGGCATCCCAGCAGTTGCTGAAACCATAAACGCACCAAATATCACTCAAGAAAAACCACAAGAAGAACCGCAAACTGATGCACCACCAGAAAGTTCAGAGAGCGGAGCACCTCTTCGAGGACTACCAGTGATTCCACCAATTACAACAACGGTGGCAGAAGCGCAACCAGAAGAACCGCCAGTAGCAGAAGTTTCTGAAAACGTTCAACTGGATCAGCCTGTTCCGCTTATGCCTGACTCACAGCAAGGGAGCAAACGAGAAAATCGGGCAGGTACTGTTGCTGTTCCCGCCAAAACGTATAAATTAGCGTTTATTGATGAAGCGGGTAATTATATTGATCCCGCTAAAGTCACGATTACTGGCGATGTAATGAAGGTTGAAGCGCAAGGCACCTCTGGCAAAGTTGGTGAGGTTGTCACAAGCAATGTCGGTAATCTTAAAGAAATGACGGTGCCGACAGTGATGTTGGCTGATGATGATAGTACGGGAAATACGGGGTATTCGGGGGTTCAGAATAGTCAAATTCGTTTACCTGATTACTATGATTTACCTCAAATATCCCCCACTAGTTATCATACAGGCACGACATTTCCAATCGCTCAATCTAAGAGAGTTAGCGTCCCAAACAATGAAGTAACAGAAATAGATGAGAGTGGTATACGCTTTAAGTTGGCTAGAACTATTCCGAAGCAATACGAGTTTACTACAACTGCTTGGAACAGTGATGTATCAAAGACTAAGTTTGCTTATGGCTTTAGTCTGGCCACGACAAGTGGTGTCAATGCTTATTATACGACGGATGACACGGTTTACTATTATGTACCCAACAGACGGGTTAATATTTATTATAGTACCATGGTACCAAGCGCTTTACCTGCCTATCCTACAGGGTATAATGCCAGTCTTTCAAAAACAGTGGTTGATTCAGACAATTTTCACTATAAAGCACCAAAGGCGTTTCCAGCAAGTTACTCTTCTGGGAATCGTCATTTCCAGTTTAAAGGCTGGTACAAAGGGTCAGCAAGACCAGCGGACCCGAAAGCCGTTAAGTTAGAAACCTCATTGACGCCAGAGTTCGATGTCACTTATGATAATGCCGACAATTTATATGTTTTTTATGATGAAGTCGATGAAATGACCACTACTATTCCAGAAGTTACCTATAAGTTTGGCTTTGTTGATGAAAAAGGGGCGCTTGTTGCGCCAACGAATGTAGACATTCAGGCGAACTTAACAACTGTCGAGGATAAGGTGGTCCAGAAGGTGGGGGCTATTACAGGCGCTAATGTAGGCAATTTAAAACAGTTAACCGTTCCTAGCCAAACACTAACCTATGTACCTAAAATTAAAGTTGCTTCTTCTGGGGTAACCGATTTTCGGTTGACTATTCCCAAGCGCTATAAAATTCCAACAGTCACACCTGGTTCATTCTACACTGGCTCAACGACCGCCTATCCTTTGGCGACAACGCTGTTAAGGCATATTAGTGGTCAGGCAGATGAACGGATAACAACGGATGGCACTCGCTATAGTTTATATAATTTACCGACGCCTCATAGCTATCGTATGTACAGAAGTAGTTGGCAACCTGACGTTACCAACACGGGATTTAGTGCAACTTTAAACATGGCGACGACCGAGATTTATCCAGCTTATTTCACGACCGATAACACGATGTACTATTTCTTAGAAAACCGCCGCGTCACTGAACACTATGTTGATGAAGCAGGTGCTGAGGTACCGATGCCTACAGGCTTCACGCAAGGGAATCAAACGGTGATTGACAGTGATACTTATCATTTTAAATTGGCAAAGGAATTGCCGTTTAGTTATTTTTTAAACAATAAAGCATACCGATTTAAAGGCTGGTATAAAGGCAAAACCAAGCCTGAGTTGTTGGAAACGAGTCGAACGCCTGAGTATGATACAACGTTTGACGATAACGATGATTTAACCGTTGTTTACGAAGAAATTAAATACGGCGGAAATACGGTGACATTTGGTTTTGTTGGGGAAGATGGGCAATTGCTTCAGCCGACAGGGTTTCAGGTGACTACTGATATTGTTGAAACAATCGATGGGCTGAGTACGGTTTTAAGTAATGTTTCAGCTGTCGACAGTACAGGCAACGTTAAAACTTTGACGATCCCGCAAAAGGAATATGTATTGACTCCCCAGATGAATTTCTATGGAACAAAAAATTCATTGATTACGATTCCAAGACAATACCAAGAAATTTCTTTTACCAAACCTGCCAACTACCAAGGACTAGATTATCCAGTTGCAGGGCGTGTTGAGAATATGTTTAGTGGTAATCTGTATGTTGAGGGGGCACAACCACCTTACTTTTCTGCTTCGAAAGTCAAAGCCAATCAATACAAAATAATTGAGTTTCATTGGAAAGAAGAGCCTACACAAAGTTTCTCTAGTTTGTACAAAGCTACGTTAATTCGAAGTAGCGTGGCACCAACAGGCGTAGAAATGTATCCTAATAAGCCAATCTATTACTATGCGACCAATCGCCGAGTGACTGAAAACTTTGTAGATAAATCTGGCGCAAAAATCACGCCACCTCAAGGATTTACGCAAGGGAATCAAGTCACAGTCACCAGTGATCCTTTTACTTATACTGCTTCAAAAGCTTTACCAAGCGTTTATGCGGCTGGGGCAAAAACCTATAAGTTTGTTGGTTGGTATAAAGGAACCACCAAGCCAACGACCTTAAAAACAACGGCTACTCCTAATTATTTGGTGGATTTTGATGATAATGACGATATGACGGCGGTCTATGAAGAAGAAACGCCGACTGCTGCTTTAACTTTGACCAGCACCAACCGTGTCGTGAATAATGACGATAGTGTAGATTGGGTGGCAACACTGAAAAATACTAGCCTGGCACCACTTAAAACGCTGACAGTGAAACCAGCGACTACTTGGCCTGCAGGAATTGGTACGCCGACGTCACTTTCTGTCCAATTGGACGGACAAGCACCGAAAATTTATCCAGTAACGGCGACTACTTGGTCTGAAGGAATCAGCTTAACAGGTCTTGAAATACCGGCAGGTCAAACAGCCAACGTGACGCTTGTTGGCACCAAAATTTCAGGAACATCAGACCAACGCTTGACGGCAACCCTTGATGTTACAGGAAATTTTGCGACAGTGAGCGCCGCGGATGCGGTACGTCTGACAGATACAACCCAAGGAACAATTACACCAACAGAAGGCTTTATCAGCGTGCCAACCTTTGATTTTGGAAAAATGAATATTGCTAGTAAAACGCAACAATCAGGCTTGAAAAAAGCGGCCGATTACTACGAAAATGGTACACGCAATCCTTACTTGCGAATTAAGAAAAATCAACCGAATTGGCAGATGACAGCGCAACTATCTCAACCGAAAGCAACCACAGATAGTCTGCCAACAGCGACTCGTTTATTGTTAGGTCCAGCGAATGTTTCAAGTTTTACAAATTATAACGAAGCAACCGAACAAATCAAAGCAGTTGGTAAGACTAGTTCTTTGAGCTTAACGGCGAATAATGTGGCAACCAGTGTTGTCGCAAACCAACAGTTCACAGGTAGTGACGTCTACCAACTGGATTTTACGTTTGAGAACATTAAATTAGAAGTACCAGCCAACCAAGGAACCAAAGGACAACAGTACAATGCTGCGGTCACTCGGAATTTGGTGACTGGTCCCTAAAATAAAAATGCCCGAGCCTTGAAATAGGAGGCTCAGGCATTTTTTATTGATGGTCTTTTTAGGGTTGTTGTGCTATAATGATAAAGAAAAGAGAGATATGCTTCCAACATATCTCTCTGATGTAGAGCCGTTTAAGACGGTGACCAATTTTATTATTTAAAAATAACCGTGCTTGGTCAAAGTAGACGGTTATTTTTTCTTGTCATTTTTAAGCAATTTCACAATCAGCGCAATCAAAGCAATGGTAAACATACCAAACCCAAGAATTGTCTGAATTGTTTCATATGCTGACAAAAGGCCTCTCCTTTCTGTGAATTTCGGAAATACGTGCATACGCATCACCTCTCTTTCAGATTGGATAGCCACCGCCATAACTTCTCTACACATACATTATACCATGTGGGGCTAAAAAATAATTAGTTTTCAATATATTTTTTTAGGTAAGTGTGCTATAATAGCAATGAAAAGAGAGGTTTAAGACGGTGACCTTTTGGATTATTTAAAAATAACCGTACTTGGTCAAAGTAGACGGTTATTTTTTCTTGTCTTCTTTAACAGCTTTTAGGATTCCGAAGATTAACGTTGCGATTCTTGTTGCAAAGCGCATGTTCCTGTGCGCTTGCCGCCGCCATAACTTCTCTACGCTTAGAGTATACTATGTAAAACAAAAAATAATTAGTTTCCAATATATTTTTTAGGCAATTGTACTATAATGGTAATGAAAAGAGAGCTATGCGCTAACATACCTCTCTGATGTAGAGCCGTTACTAACGGTGACAAAAATTAATATTTTTGAAATGACCGTCTAACTAGGCAAAGTTAAGCAGCGCCCCTTTCATTAAGGGGCGCTGCTTTTTAGTCGTTATTGCGATTGTTCAGTGTCTTTTGTAGAGAGGTTCATTTGTTCTTTGATGGCATTTTCGACACGTTGGCGTTCACTCTCTTCCACAAGTTGATAAGAAATACCTTCAATCCCTGTCACGCCATCGCCAGTGTAATCGTAGCCTTTTAATTGATCGGTTTCAATCGTTTTTAGTGCGGGGGTGTATTTTTTTAGCATTGCCATCATTTGGTCAAAGGATAAGTCGGTTTCGCCATGTTCGCCGATTACGTCCAGAATTTCTTGATATTTTAGCAAGCTGTTAAAAGAAAGTAGCTTGTTGGTTAATTCGATTAAAACTTCTCGTTGGCGGCGTTGACGACCATAGTCGCCTTCGGGGTCTTCGTAACGCATGCGCGCGTATTGTAAAGCTTCCCAGCCACCTAAATGCTGTTTGCCTTTCGGATAATGAATCCCTTCAGCGTCAAAAGCAAAGGCATTGTCAACAGTGACGCCGCCCACCGCATCGCCAAGGTCCTTCATAGCATCCATATCAATTGAAAAGTAATGATTGATTGGGATGTGCAAGACATTTTCAACCGTTTTAATTTGCATATCGGCACCACCGAAAACGTGGGCCGCATTGATTTTATTGTATTCGCCATTGGTGCCAGCCATTTCCACATAGTAGTCGCGCGGGATGCTGGTGATGGTAGTTTTTTGTAATTGATTATTCACTGTAACCACCATTAAGGCGTTGGAGCGGTAATCGGTTTTGCGTTTTGAGTCATTCGCAATTCCCATAATTAAGAAACTAACCGGCTCACCTTTGGCTAAATCGGGGCTCTTCGTGGAAGATTTTCTTGGTTTATACATGGTGTTCGCCGTTTTTTGCAAATTGCGATACATGCTGACGCCGTAAGCCGAAACAGAAAGTGTGCCTAAAAATAAAAGGGTTAAACTAAAGACCACGAATAAACTTTTTCTTTTACGAGAATGGCGGCACCGGCGTTGTGTCGGTACTTCTGCTTCCTCTGGTTCAGGTGCCGGCAAATAACGTTGAACAATTTGAAATGAAAAGTTGATCCAGCTATAACTTAGGAGCATCCCAGCGATGACATCACTAGGATAATGAACGCGTAAGATTAAACGACCTAACACAATCAAAACTAAATAAGTGAGTAAGAAAATTTTGATGCCTTTGGTTTTTTCGACATGAAGATAGGCCAAAATAATCAAAATCGTACAGACTAGTGCCATTGCTAATAATGAATGTCCGCTGGGAAAGCTAGCAGAGCTCCGGTCAGCTAAAGCGCCTAGGTTTGGTCGAGCCCGACCCACCACATGTTTAAAAACGCTCCCTAAAAAGCCGACAGCTAATAGGTTACTGACAGCCCACAAGGCTAGAATTTTTTCTTTTTTGCGTAAAAGGTATACCATCAATAATAAGAAGAATAGCAGCATTGGTCCAATCGTGGCTGTTTTTGCTAACAGATTGACCGCTGTTAAAAGTGGGGCATTTAATTGCCATTTGATGTGATAGATAGCTTCGTCCATTTGTTGAAACCAATTTGGACTAGCCGCCACTAACAAAGTGAGGAAAGTAAAACAAAGCGTTGTTAGGGCATAAAGTGGAAATTTTTTATTCGATGTTTGCATGAGAATCCCTTTCTTTTTCCCTTGAAAGAGTAGACTAAGCCAGCATCGATCGTAAATAAGCGCTTGTGACTAAACAGGACACAGCAAGCCAATCGGTTCTCATCGTCTGAGCTTTAGCACTATCCAACGTAAAGATTTCTCTTAGCTATTTTTAGAAGAGCCTTAATTCGACCATTCCTGTTTTACACATTGGTGTCTTTCGACATTTCTGCGCAATAGCCTATGTTTGGATAGGAGCCTCACCTAACAAGGTTATTTTATCTAACGCTAGAAGTATAGAATTTATGCAGCGGTTCTCACAATGAAGTTTAAGAAAATTTATTGTTTTTTAAATAAATTTAAAGGTGTGGGGGAAAAGCGTTATTTCGAGAAATTTATTTTAAAAACGGAAAAACGTTTTACAGTATCAGTCTTTAACGATATAATAAAAGAATAGATGAAAAAACGAGGAGGTGAACAGCATGCTAGTTAATTTTACAGTCAAAAATCTTCTATCTTTTAAAGAGGAACAAACACTTTCCCTACAAACAGGTGCGTATTTACGAAAGTATGTCAATAATCGTTTCGAAGTGAAACCTAAAAATTACCCAGAAAAACTAAGGTTACTGAAGAGTGCCATTGTTTTTGGGGGAAATGGTTCAGGAAAATCAAATTTAGTGAGTGGGTTAAATGCATTAAAAACATTAGTTTTAAGAGAACAAGCTTCGATTAATGATGCTTTATTATATGAACCTTTTGCGTTAGACCCTCTCACTAAACAGAGCCCATCTGTTATGACCATTGAATTTATTAATGACAGTGTCTTGTATCGCTATTCGTTAGCTAACACAGCGCGCGAAGTAGTTAAGGAATCTTTAGAGATTTATGACAAAACGCAGGATGATTTTGTTTATTATTTTAAAAGAGACGGTGCGGAATCTTCCGTTTTTCCAGAAAAATATCAAGAATACCAAACACAAATTAAGTCTAATTCGTTAGTTATCCATACGTTGGAATCAAAAAATGATCAGCACGCTACGAATGTCGTTCGTTGGTTTGCCAATCAGTTAGTTATTTTTGATGGGTCTTTACGGAATATTGAACGGCTGAGCAATGAAAAAGACAAAGAGAAATTCTTGAACTTTTTGAAACTTGCGGATATGAACATGGTTGACCTGGTTCCTGTGAAAGACAAAGAGGAAGATTACTCGAAACAAGAAAAATTAGCCGCTGTTTTAGAACGAATTATCCAAGAAAAAGACCCGACCATTGAAATTGGTCGAGTCAAGAAAAGTCTGTATTCGCTGTACTCTGTTTATAACCAATATGATGAAATGAATCAAGTGGTCGGACAAGAACGTATTCATTATGATTTGGAATCTTCTGGGACGAAAAAATTAATTGGCTTAGCGCTAAATATTTTATTTAATCCAGAAGAAAAAGTTTTTGTTTTTGATGAATTTGATGATGCATTTCATCAAGAGTTGTCAGGAACATTGTTAGAAGCGTTCAATGCCATGGAGACGAATACACAATTTATCTTGACCTCCCATGAACTTCATTTGATGGATAATCAATTGAGAAAGGATCAAATTTACTTCACAGATAAGAATTATCGTGGCGCCAGCGAATTATACGCTTTGTATGACTTTGAAGCAGACCCAAAAAAAGGTCGCGGAGATATCACATATTATCGCCGTTATTTAAATGGTCTGTTCGGTGGTGTTCCTCATATTGATCGAAGTGAAATCGTTCAGGCAGTGAAGGTAAAGGAGTAGAAGTTGGTATGCCAAAAATAAAAAGGGTAAAAAAAGGAAAGAAATTAAAACCAAATGTCATGATTTTTTGCGAAGGAGAAACAGAAGAAGCTTACCTTAGATTGATTAAACGAAAATATTCTGCAGTCAATATTAAAAGTAAACTCAAAGTAAAAACATGTAGACGTCAAGGAGAGGCGTTGGTCGAATACGCCGTTTCCTGTATTCGGAGTATGGGAAAAGCGGAGCGGGATAATTATGATTTGTTTTATGTTATGTATGACAAGGACGAACAAACCACAGAATCGATTGAAAACGCGGTAAGATGTGCACAACGACATCGTCCTGAAATCAAGACAATTTTTTCAAATGAATGCTTTGAACTCTGGTTACTACTTCACTTTGAGGAAGTCAATCGATACATGACTAGAGAAAATTTATATGGGAGATTAGAGAAAGTTCTGCATTTAAAAGACAGTTATCGAAATTTTAAAGGCGCAGAAGTATGTAAGTATCTTGAAGAAAAAGTAGCTATTGCTTTTCAGAATACGAATAAAAACTGGTTGTCTCCTTTAGAAGAAATGAAAATCAATGAAAATCCCTATACGAATTTCCCCAAAGAATTGTGCGAAATGTTAGCACAAAAAGAAGTTGATTTTTAAAGAGCAAGAAAGCATCTGTTTAAATTTAGACAGGTGCTTTCTTGCTTTTTTCTAAACTTCCCCACTTATCCTCGACGCCATTCACCAATCTGGTCCAAACTAATTTCTCCAGAAGACAATGTTTTGGCCGTGCCATCAGGCAACTGGACAATCAATTCCCCATTTCCATTAATGGTTGTCGCAACGCCGCGGAAGTCTTGCCCGTTTTGGGTAAAAGCGACGTCTTTGCCAATCACAAAGGAGCGTTGCCGGTATTCTTCTAAAAAGTCTTTCGTTGAACGTTCGTCTAAAATTTGGTAAAAATGATTCCAAATGTTGGCGACTAATTCATTTCGCGTCGCCGTCGGTTCACCATCTGGGAAAAGGGAAGTCACTTTCTGCCGAATGTCCTCAGGGAATTCGGTTTCTGTAATTGAAAAATTAATCCCCATGCCGATGATAACATTAGAAATCTGCCCTGTTTCCACATTGCTCATGGCTTCAGACAAAATCCCGCAAACTTTTTTGCCATTTAAATAAAGATCGTTGACCCATTTAATTTCTGTGTGAACGCCTGCCAGAGCATCCATTGCTCGAGCGACCGCTACGGCCATAATCACAGTATATTGAGCGATTTCTTCAAAATTTTGGTTCGGTTGAAGCACCATGCTCATGTAAATCCCTTTACCTGGCGTAGCGAAAAACGGCCGGCCGAACCTGCCCCGAGGCATTTCTTGCATGTCAGCAACAATCAAAGTATTGTCGGGCGTCTGGTCTAAAATCGCCCGCTTAGCATCGGTCATGGTAGATTCAGATGTTTCTAGGACGGTAATTGTTAAAGGCGGTGTTTGTGGCCATAATGCCAACTGAATGCCTTCTGCAGAAAGGACATCTGATTTTTCAAGGCGATACCCTTTGTTTTGCACGCTAGTAATTTGATAGCCATCTTTTTTCAATTCATTAATCGCTTTCCAAATAGCTGTGCGAGATAAGGACAGACGTTGTGCCATCTCTTCGCCCGAAAGGAATGCGGGCGTTTGTTTCATCAATAAAGTTAGGACTTGGCTTTTTGTCGACATATTTTTTCCTCCGATTCGTTATGCTTATTGTAGCGGAAAGGAAAAGGCTTGGTCAACTAGTGAAAAAATCCATCTTAGGATGGAGGAAAATGAAGCAGGCGTTTGCTATACTTGTTTTATTGAGAAGGAGTGAGGGGAATGGAAAAGCAACAATATGTTTGTGAGAAATGTGGCAACATGCACTATGTGTCGGACCAATTTCAAGCAACAGGTGGGAACTTTGCGAAAATTTTTGATGTTCAAAATAAAAAATTTATTACAATTAGCTGTACCCAATGCGGCTACACCGAACTTTACCGCAGCCAAACAAGCGGCGGCATGAATGTCCTAGACTTTTTATTAGGTGGCGGTTAGTCAAAAACGAATGCATCTTTGCATTCGTTTTTTTGTGTGAAGAGGAAGATAGGGGAAAATGCGTAATTATTTATTACGCATTTTTTCATTAAAACCCTTTACAAAAAAACTCCTTTTTATGAAAAAGAAAACCTTAAAGAAACCCTTGACTTTTCTAGACAAAGGTAGTAGAATCTATAGAGCAAAAACTATCTGAAAGTGACGAAGCAGGAGCGAAATATTGTCCGTTCCGGTTTTTTATAGGAAAACAAAAGTAGAAACGCCAGAAAATTTTTCGGAAGCATGTTCTATTTTTGGTTTTTTTTTGCTTAAAAACTGCAAAAAATGCTTTTTGTTACATATATTTAATATATGTAACGTAAATGTAATTTTTCGGATCGGTGTTTTGATAGACTTATAACTAGAGGGGTGAAGAGCTTGGCTGGACACGTAGTAAAATACGGAAAGCATCGCGAACGTAGAAGTTTCGCACGTATCAGTGAAGTATTGGAATTACCAAATTTAATTGAAATCCAAACAGACTCTTATCAATGGTTTTTAGATGAGGGACTTCGTGAAATGTTTGAAGACATTTTACCAATTGATGATTTCCAAGGAAACTTATCCTTAGAATTTGTTGACTATGAATTAAAAGAACCAAAGTACACAGTAGAAGAAGCCCGCGCACATGATGCCAACTATTCTGCGCCATTACATGTAACATTACGTTTAACCAACCGTGAAACAGGTGAAATTAAATCCCAAGAAGTATTCTTCGGCGATTTCCCATTAATGACAGAAATGGGTACCTTCATCATCAACGGGGCAGAACGTGTTATCGTTTCCCAATTAGTTCGTTCTCCAGGTGTTTACTTCCATGGAAAAGTGGACAAAAACGGCAAAGAAGGTTTTGGCTCAACAGTCATTCCTAACCGTGGTGCATGGTTAGAAATGGAAACAGATGCGAAAGACATTTCTTATGTTCGGATTGACCGCACACGTAAAATTCCTTTAACTGTGTTAGTTCGTGCTTTAGGTTTCGGTTCAGATGATACCATCTTCGAAATTTTCGGCGACAGCGAAAGCTTACGCAACACAATTGAAAAAGATTTACACAAAAATGCAAGTGATTCTCGTACAGAAGAAGGCTTGAAAGACATTTATGAACGTCTTCGCCCAGGCGAACCAAAAACAGCAGATAGCTCACGTAGCTTGTTAACTGCACGTTTCTTTGATCCAAAACGTTATGATTTGGCAAACGTTGGTCGCTACAAAGTTAACAAAAAATTAGACTTAAAAACACGTCTATTAAACTTAACCTTAGCGGAAACGCTAGTTGATCCAGAAACTGGTGAAATCATTGTCGAAAAAGGCACGGTTTTAACACACCAAATCATGGAAACATTAGGCGAATACATTGACAACGGCTTAAACAGCGTAACTTACTATCCAAGTGAAGATGCTGTAGTAACTGAACCAATGACAATCCAAGTGATTCAAGTTCTTTCACCAAAAGATCCTGAACGTATCGTAAATGTGATTGGTAACGGCTATCCAGACGACAGCGTAAAAACAGTTCGTCCAGCAGATATCGTTGCTTCAATGAGCTACTTCTTCAACTTAATGGAAGATATCGGCAATGTCGATGACATCGACCACTTAGGTAATCGTCGTATCCGTTCAGTAGGTGAATTATTACAAAACCAATTCCGTATTGGCTTAGCCCGTATGGAACGTGTGGTTCGTGAAAGAATGTCTATTCAAGACACAGAAACATTGACACCACAACAATTAATCAACATCCGTCCAGTGGTAGCAAGTATCAAAGAATTCTTTGGTTCTTCACAGTTATCACAGTTCATGGACCAAACAAACCCATTAGGTGAGTTAACCCATAAACGTCGTCTATCAGCCTTAGGGCCTGGTGGTTTGACTCGTGACCGTGCCGGTTATGAAGTTCGTGACGTTCACTACTCTCACTATGGTCGTATGTGTCCAATTGAAACGCCTGAGGGACCAAATATCGGGTTGATCAATAGTTTATCTAGTTACGCAAAAGTGAATAAATTTGGTTTCATCGAAACGCCTTATCGCCGTGTTGATCGTGCGACAGGCCGTGTTACTGATCAAGTAGATTACTTAACAGCAGACATCGAAGACCATTATATCGTAGCGCAAGCGAACTCACTTTTAAATGAAGATGGCACATTTGCCAATGATGTTGTTATGGCGCGTCTACAAAGTGAAAACTTAGAAGTTGCCGTAGACAAAGTTGACTACATGGACGTTTCACCAAAACAAGTAGTCGCAGTCGCAACAGCATGTATTCCTTTCTTAGAAAACGATGACTCCAACCGTGCCTTGATGGGTGCCAACATGCAGCGTCAAGCGGTGCCGTTAATTCAACCACGCTCTCCGTGGGTAGGTACAGGGATGGAATATAAATCAGCCCATGACTCAGGTGCTGCTTTACTATGTAAACATGACGGTGTCGTAGAATTCGTCGATGCAAAAGAAATTCGCGTTCGTCGCGACAATGGCGCATTAGACAAATATATGGTTACTAAATTCCGTCGTTCAAATTCAGGAACAAGCTACAACCAACGCCCAATTGTTCACTTAGGTGAAAAAGTTGAAAAAGGCGATACTTTAGCGGATGGACCTTCTATGGAAGAAGGCGAAATGGCTTTAGGGCAAAACGTCTTAGTTGCCTTCATGACATGGGAAGGTTACAACTACGAGGATGCCATTATCATGAGCCGTCGTTTAGTTAAAGACGATGTTTACACTTCTGTGCATATTGAAGAATATGAATCAGAAGCACGTGATACAAAATTAGGACCTGAAGAAATTACCCGTGAAATTCCAAACGTTGGGGAAGACGCATTGAAAGACTTAGACGAAATGGGGATTATCCGCATTGGTGCTGAAGTTCAAGATGGCGACTTACTAGTTGGTAAAGTCACACCTAAAGGGGTCACAGAATTATCTGCAGAAGAACGTTTATTACACGCAATCTTCGGGGAAAAAGCCCGCGAAGTTCGTGACACGTCTCTCCGTGTACCTCACGGTGGCGGCGGTATCGTTCACGATGTGAAAATCTTTACTCGTGAAGCTGGCGATGAATTATCACCAGGTGTCAACATGTTAGTTCGTGTCTATATCGTTCAAAAACGTAAAATTCACGAAGGAGATAAAATGGCGGGACGTCACGGAAATAAAGGGGTTGTTTCCCGTATTATGCCGGAAGAAGATATGCCATTCTTACCTGACGGAACACCTGTTGATATCATGTTGAACCCATTAGGGGTACCTTCTCGTATGAATATCGGACAAGTACTTGAATTACACTTAGGTATGGCTGCTCGCCAATTAGGCATTCACGTCGCAACACCTGTTTTCGATGGGGCAACCGATGAAGACGTTTGGGAAACTGTTCGTGAAGCTGGTATGGCTAGCGATGCTAAAACAGTTCTTTACGATGGACGTACAGGTGAACCATTTGATAACCGTATTTCCGTTGGTGTCATGTATATGATTAAATTAGCCCACATGGTTGATGACAAATTGCATGCTCGTTCAATCGGACCTTACTCTCTTGTTACGCAACAACCGTTGGGTGGTAAAGCTCAATTCGGTGGACAACGTTTCGGGGAAATGGAAGTTTGGGCACTGGAAGCTTACGGTGCTGCTTACACATTACAAGAAATCTTAACTTACAAATCTGATGACGTTGTCGGACGTGTGAAAACATACGAAGCCATCGTTAAAGGTGAACCAATTCCAAAACCAGGTGTGCCTGAATCATTCCGAGTATTAGTGAAAGAATTACAATCACTTGGTTTAGACATGCGTGTCTTGGACATTGAGGAAGCTGAGATTGAGTTACGCGATATGGACGATGACGATGATGATTTAATCACCGTTGACGCACTAACCAAATTTGCGGAACAACAATCAGCGAAACAGCTGGAAAAAGAAGCAGAATCAGTCGTGAAAGAAGAAGCACAAGACGTTGTTCAAGAAATTGAAACAGCCGAAGACAGAGACTAATTTGTCGCTACCACTCTGATGAGTTGATTCAACTGCGACTTTGTTGCAACTGCGCAAGCCATTACTTGTTCCAAGTGTCGTCAGACCTTCTTTCAAGTGATGCTTGCCATTTGCTAACAAGTTGCTGACTCAGCTTCTCTAAATAAGGAAATGGAGGGAATTCCTTTTGATCGATGTAAATAAATTCGAAAGTATGCAAATAGGGCTTGCTTCACCAGAAAAGATCAGAAGTTGGTCTTATGGGGAAGTTAAAAAACCCGAAACAATTAACTACCGTACATTAAAACCCGAACGTGAAGGGTTATTCTGTGAACGCATTTTTGGTCCAACCAAAGACTGGGAATGTGCTTGTGGTAAATATAAACGTATCCGTTATAAAGGTATTGTCTGTGACCGTTGTGGCGTTGAAGTCACTCGTTCAAAAGTACGTCGTGAACGTATGGGACATATTGAATTAGCCGCACCAGTTTCACATATCTGGTACTTTAAAGGAATTCCATCTCGGATGGGTCTTGTTTTAGACATGAGCCCTCGTGCATTGGAAGAAGTCATTTATTTTGCTTCATACGTTGTCATCGAACCAGGTGACACAACATTAGAGAAAAAACAATTGTTAACGGAACGCGAATATCGTGAAAAACGTGAACAATATGGCCAAGCCTTCAAAGCTGCTATGGGTGCCGAAGCCGTGAAACAATTATTAGATAACGTCGATTTAGATGGCGAAGTTGCGCAATTAAAAGAAGAATTAAAAACAGCTTCTGGTCAAAAACGGACACGTGCCATCCGTCGTTTAGACATCTTAGAAGCCTTCCGTGCTTCTGGTAACCAACCAAGCTGGATGGTAATGGATGTTATCCCAGTTATTCCACCAGATTTACGTCCGATGGTTCAATTGGAAGGTGGTCGTTTTGCAACAAGTGACTTAAACGACTTATACCGCCGTGTTATCAACCGTAACAACCGTCTAAAACGTTTATTAGACTTAAATGCGCCAAGCATCATTGTTCAAAACGAAAAACGGATGTTACAAGAAGCGGTCGATGCTTTAATCGATAATGGTCGTCGTGGCCGTCCAGTTACTGGACCAGGTAACCGTCCATTGAAATCTCTTTCTCACATGTTGAAAGGGAAACAAGGTCGTTTCCGTCAAAACTTACTAGGTAAACGTGTTGACTATTCTGGTCGTTCCGTAATCGTCGTTGGTCCGTTCTTAAAAATGTACCAATGTGGTTTACCAAAAGAAATGGCGATTGAATTATTCAAACCATTTGTAATGCGTGAATTAGTACAACGTGAAATTGCGACAAACATTAAAAATGCGAAACGTAAAATCGAACGTGGCGAAGATGAAGTTTGGGATATCTTAGAAGAAGTTATCCAAGAACACCCAGTTTTACTTAACCGGGCACCTACGTTGCATAGATTAGGAATCCAAGCTTTCGAACCTGTTCTTGTTGAAGGTCGTGCGATTCGTCTTCACCCATTAGTATGTGAAGCCTACAATGCCGATTTCGATGGAGACCAAATGGCGGTTCACGTGCCTCTAAATGAAGAAGCACAAGCAGAAGCTCGTATGTTAATGCTTGCTGCCCAAAATATCTTGAACCCGAAAGATGGTAAACCAGTTGTTACACCATCTCAAGATATGGTCTTAGGTAACTACTACCTAACAATGGAAGAAGAAGGCCGTGAAGGGGAAGGCATGATCTTCCGCGACATGAACGAAGCTGTTTTAGCATGGCAAAATGGCTACGTACATTTACACTCACGGATTGGGGTTCAAACAACACTTTTAGGTGACAAACCATTTACTGATTGGCAAAAAGAACGAATCTTAATCACCACAGTTGGTAAGATCATCTTTAACGAAATCATGCCTGTTGAGTTCCCTTACTTGAACGAACCAACAGACTATAACTTAACTGTTCAAACACCAGATAAATACTTCGTAGAAGCTGGTACAGACATTCCTGCACACATTAAAGAGCAAGAATTAGTTTTACCATTCAAGAAGAAAAATCTTGGAAATATCATTGCTGAAGTCTTCAAGAGATTCCACATTACGGAAACCTCTAAAATGCTTGACCGCATGAAAGACTTAGGTTACAAACACTCAACTTATGCTGGGATGACGGTAGGGATTGCCGATATCATGGTTCTTCATGAAAAACAAGCAATCATTGACGCTGCCCACAAACAAGTTGAAACAATTACTAAACAATTCCGTCGTGGTTTAATTACTGATGACGAACGTTATGAACGTGTAATCGGCGTTTGGAACGGTGCCAAAGACGAAATCCAACAAAAACTGATCGAAAGTATGGAAGCTCGTAACCCAATCTTCATGATGTCTGACTCTGGAGCCCGTGGTAACATCTCCAACTTTACACAGTTAGCTGGTATGCGTGGTTTGATGGCCGCTCCGAATGGACGAATCATGGAATTACCAATCATCTCAAACTTCCGTGAAGGACTTTCTGTCTTAGAAATGTTTATCTCAACTCACGGGGCTCGTAAAGGGATGACCGATACGGCCTTGAAGACAGCCGATTCAGGTTACTTAACACGTCGTTTAGTTGACGTTGCCCAAGACGTAATCATTCGTGAAGACGACTGTGGCACTGACCGTGGTCTTGAAATCGAAGCAATTCGTGAAGGTAATGAAATTATCGAACCATTAGACGAACGTCTATTAGGTCGTTATACACGTAAATCAGTTGTTCATCCAGAAACTGGTGCAATCATCATTGGTGCGGATCAATTAATCACTGAAGATCTTGCCAGAGAAATCGTGGACGCTGGTATTGAAAAAGTAACCATCCGTTCTGTCTTTACATGTAACACAAAACATGGTGTATGTAAGCACTGTTACGGACGTAACTTGGCAACTGGTTCTGACGTTGAAGTCGGAGAAGCAGTTGGTACAATCGCCGCTCAATCTATCGGGGAACCTGGTACACAGTTAACCATGCGTACGTTCCATACTGGTGGGGTTGCCGGTGACGATATCACTCAAGGTTTACCTCGTATCCAAGAAATCTTTGAAGCACGTAATCCGAAAGGACAAGCAGTGATTACAGAAGTAACCGGTGAAGTTATCGATATTTCTGAAGATCCTGCCACACGTCAAAAAGAAGTAACCATCAAAGGAAAAACAGATACACGTACCTATACTGTCCCTTACACTGCACGTATGAAAGTTGCTGAAGGCGACATCATCCACCGTGGTGCACCGTTGACAGAAGGTTCAATTGATCCAAAACAATTATTACAAGTTCGTGATGTTTTATCTGTTGAAAACTACCTATTACGTGAAGTACAACGTGTTTACCGTATGCAAGGGGTAGAAATCGGCGACAAACATATCGAAGTAATGGTTCGTCAAATGTTACGTAAAATCCGCGTAATGGATCCAGGTGACACTGAAATCCTTCCAGGAACATTAATGGACATCGCAGAATTTAAAGACCGTAACTACGACACATTAGTTGCTGGTGGCGTCCCTGCTACTAGTCGTCCAGTCTTACTTGGTATTACCAAAGCGTCATTGGAAACAAACAGCTTCTTATCTGCTGCATCCTTCCAAGAAACAACACGCGTGTTAACAGATGCTGCTATCCGTGGCAAAAAAGATCCATTACTTGGATTGAAAGAAAATGTTATCATTGGTAAAATCATCCCAGCTGGTACTGGTATGGCTCGTTACCGTAACATGGAACCAAAAGAAGTTGGCGTAGCTAGCGAAAACGTTTATAGTATTTCAGACATTGAAGCACAAATGGCTGCTGAAGATGCGATGAAAAACATCAATAAATAAACCCTAAAAAGCCGTAAGGAGCATGCTCCTTGCGGCTTTTTTTTTGCTATAAGCAACTGATTGTGAGTAAGCCCAAACTTAAAAAGGGGACAAAGGGAAGTGTCTGTTCAACTGGATACCCCAAAAATTTACAGCTGTAGCCATAGATTAGGCCATAACTACTGGCAAAAAATAGTAGCATCAGCAACTGAGGTACCTGTAAAAAACAGCCCCACAAACCCAGTAACAAAAGATCCCCTCGCCCCATGGCTTCCGGAAAATAATGTAAGACGGCTCGGAAAAAACAAAAACAAAAAAGACCAGTCAGTAAGTAAAACGAATGCTGACCCGCAATTTTCAGCAAGCAAAGCACAAAAAAACTAGGATAAAGAATCTTCGGTTCAACCACTAAATACCAGTAATCAATCAAGGATAATATGAAAGCGCTCGTCAGCCACCACCAGAGAATCAAAGCATCAATCGTCAGGCCAGCAAAAAAACAACTTGCGGTTAAGCCGCCCATGACAAGTTCTGCTAAAAGATAACTCTTAGCTACTGGCTGTTGACACTTTCGACAACGAAAGCGCTGCAGCAAAATCGAAACAACTGGAATTAATTCATAGAGATGTAGAGGCTGGTGGCAACCTTGACAGTGGGAAGGGGGCCACCACAAAGAACGCCCTACTGGTAAGCGCTCCGCCACTAAGCATAAAAAAGAACCGAAACAGGCACCAATCAAAAAGAGACTTAAGAAAAACATAGGTTACCTCCTTAAAAATAAACTACGCTTTTTTTAAACTTTTTCGTTTGACTAGACAAATCTTTTTTTGTTAGGAATAATAAAAGAAACAAGAAATGAGGGAATCAAATGGAAAAATTAGCGATTGGTGTCGACGTTGGCACTACGCAAGCCAAAGCAGTGGCTTTTCAAGCAAATGGCACAGTCGTAGCTTCTAGCTATGTGCGTTATCCATTAATTCAAGAGACTGAAGGAATGGCGGAGCAAGACCCAGAAACGCTGTTCCAAGCTGTGGTGAACTGTATTCGAACCGTCACACAACAAGTGAAGAATCAACCAATTGGGCTCATTTCTTTTGCTTCAGCGATGCATGGCTTAATTGCCATGGATGCGCAAGGACGCCCATTGACCCAAGTGATTACTTGGGCTGACACACGAGCATCTGATTATGCGGAAGCGTTAAAAGAAACGCCAGCGGCCCAATTATTTTATCAATTGACAGGCATGCCAGTTCATCCAATGGCGCCTTTGTACAAGATTCGCTGGCTGCAGGAAAATCAGCCAGCCGTTGCGCAGAGCGCGGCCAAGTTTATTGGGATTAAGGACTACATTTTTTACCGTTTCTTTGGCGAATACTGGACAGATTATAGTAGTGCTTCGGGGATGGGTTTATTTAATATTCACACGCGGCAATGGGAATCGTCGATTTTAGCGTATTTATCTATTGAGGAGGAACAGTTGCCAAAAGTTGCCCCGTCAACGTTCATTTTTCCAGCATTAGCGCCTTCTTGGCAAGAGATGCTTGGTGTTGAGGAGGAAACGGTTTTAGTTCTTGGTGGCGCGGATGGCCCGTTGTCTAATTTAGGTTTGGGAGCGCTAGGAATGGGTGTAGCGACTTTGACCGTTGGTACGAGCGGCGCACTTCGGTATATTGTCGAAGAACCTTTTTTGCATCCGCAAGGTGAAACATTTTGTTTTGCTCTAGATGAACAGCACTGGGTGATTGGTGGCGCAAGTAGTAATGGTGCAGTTGCGTTAGATTGGGCGAGCCAAACGATTTTTGCAGAAGAACGTCAGCAAGCTATCCAAAACGGGACCAATCTCTATGACCCAATTATGGCCAAAATTGCAACCGTGCCAGCTGGGGCAAATGGCTTACTGTTTCATCCTTATTTGCTTGGTGAACGAGCACCGCTGTGGAATGCAGAGGCGAGCGCAAGTTTTATTGGCTTGCGCAAAAATCACCATGCTGGACATTTAGCTCGAGCGGTGGTGGAAGGCATCTGTTTCAATTTAAAAACCATTTTAGAAGATTTGAAACAACTCGGTGGACCCGTTCAGGAGATTCGGGCGACAGGCGGCTTTGCTGATTCCCCTGTGTTCCGTCAAATTATGGCTGATGTGCTGGGAGAAACGTTATCGTTCACTGATAGCACCGAAGCTTCGGCATTAGGCGCTGTTTTGCTAGGTTGGCAAGGCTTAGGGCAGTTACCAAATTTACAAGCAGCGGCGCAACAGGTGCTGATTCATGAAACGGTCACGCCACGAGCGGATCAATTGCTAGTTTATCAAGAACTGTATCCTGTTTTTCAAGAAACCCAACAAGTTTTAGCACAAAGTTATCAAAAATTAGCAGAATTCCGCAAATAATTGATAGTAAATAGCTTTGACAAATGGCTGAGAAGTTGCTTAACTAGAAGAGAGACGAAGACTTGAGGAAATGAGGATGAGGAATGAAGAAGCAGCTACTATCACTATTTCTGTTATTCATTGGGGCGTTAGCAAGCTGCAGTGCACCGTCTCGTTCCGGCGAAAAAGCAGCGCAACAGTTGGTAGATTACTTTATTTATCAAGAAAAGCCAGCGACATTCTCTCAAACTTTTCGTGAACCGAAAGTCTTAGCGGAGCATTTGCAGACGAGCCGTCAACAGTTCCAGAAGCAATTTTTCAATAGCTTAAAAGAAATGAACGCTGAAGTCACCGAGACTGAAGCCCAGAAGCTTAGCGCAGAATTACTGGCTCAAGTGAAGAAAAAAGCGTCATATCACCTAGTAGCCACGAAAGAATTGAATGGGCAAGCGACAATCACTTTTCAGATTAAGGGCTTAGATTTTGTGACGGCGATTGAAGATACAACCACTGCTCTTCTTCAGCAAACGCAACAGGCAACACAAGCGCTAGACATGCAGCACACGTTAGCCGTTTTAAAAAAAGAAATCCAACAAATCAATGTCAGCCATGAGCCAGTTGAACTGCCATTAACGGTTAAGCAAGTAGAAGGACAATGGTACTTGCCGGCAGCGGAGCAACTGAGACTGAATCAGTTTTTTTTAGCTTTCGTCACAGGAAAAGAAGATACTGACCAGTTGACAGAGGCACTCGACACGATCCTTACTCAAGCGGAACAAAAAGTCGTCACTGCGGATGAAAAAACAGCGATTTCAGGAAATTAATTAGATTCTTAATTGTAATTATTATAATTTGATAATAATTTTAAAAAAGAAAGGTTTTCAGTGTACTTTTTTCACAATTCATATTACACTAAGAGTGTAGAAATAATATTTAGGAGGATGACAAAGAATGAAATTTGAAAAAACAAAAGAAATTTTGAACCAACTCGTTGCAGATTTAAGCCAATTTTCCGTGGTAATTCATCAAACACATTGGTATATGCGTGGACCTGAATTTTTAACACTTCACCCACAAATGGATGAATACATGGATCAAATCAATGAGCAATTAGATGTTGTTTCAGAACGTTTAATCACATTGGACGGCTCTCCATTCTCAACATTGCGTGAATTCGCAGAAAATACAAAAATTGAAGATGAAATTGGTAACTGGGACCGCACCATTCCAGAACGTATGGAAAAATTAGTAGCAGGCTACCGTTACTTAGCAGACCTTTACGCAAAAGGAATCGAAGTTTCTGGTGAAGAAGGCGACGACTGCACACAAGACATTTTCATCGCAAACAAAACAGACATCGAAAAAAATATTTGGATGTTACAAGCCAAACTTGGCAAAGCGCCTGGTATTGACGCATAATTTAAAACAACTCCCAAAGCCGCTGACGTTGACGTTGGCGGTTTTTTTCTGTTTAAAAGGCACAAAAAAATAAGTGAAAATCTATTTTCTGAAAGCGCAGAAAAACATTGACTTTATCAGTGATTGAAGGTAAAATATTAAATGGTATTGTTTGCCCCACAATGAGCCCCGGAAACTCAAGTGTATGTCAAACATCGAAAACAAAATTGGAGGAAAGAAACGTGCGTACAACATATATGGCCAAAGCTGGCGAAGTAGAACGTAAATGGTACGTAGTAGATGCAACAGATGTTCCTTTAGGACGTCTATCAGCAGTTGTTGCTTCTGTACTACGTGGTAAAAATAAACCAACATTCACACCACATGTGGATACTGGAGATTTCGTAATCGTAATTAACGCTGATAAAGTAAAATTAACAGGTAAAAAAGCTACAGACAAAATTTACTACCGTCACTCAATGTATCCTGGAGGATTAAAATCAGTGACAGCTGGTGAATTACGCGACAAAAACTCTCGCCGTCTTATCGAAACTTCTGTAAAAGGTATGCTACCTAAAAACACTTTAGGACGTAAACAATTTACTAAATTGAACGTATACGGTGGAGCTGAGCATCCACATGCTGCACAACAACCAGAAGTATTAGATATCACGAACTTAATTTAAGGAGGGAAATTCATTGGCACAAGTACAATATAGCGGCACAGGCCGTCGTAAAAATGCAGTTGCCCGCGTACGCTTAGTACCAGGTACTGGTAAAATTACTGTAAACAAAAAAGACGTAGAAGAATATATTCCACATGCTGACTTGCGTGAAGTTATCAACCAACCATTTGGCGTAACTGAAACAAAAGGCGCTTACGATGTAATCGTAAACGTAAACGGTGGTGGCTATGCTGGACAATCAGGAGCTATCCGTCACGGAATCGCTCGTGCATTGTTACAAGTAGATCCTGACTTCCGTTCTGCTTTAAAACGCGCTGGGTTACTTACTCGTGACGCACGTATGGTTGAACGTAAAAAACCAGGTCTTAAGAAAGCCCGTAAAGCTTCACAGTTCTCAAAACGTTAATTATTTGGAGTCGTTGCGAACATGTTCGCTTACGAAAACAATCAGGGACGAAGATTTCCTTGGAAATCGAGTGCCACTCAATTATCATTTTGAAAGACACTTTCTCGTTGCGAGAAAGTGTCTTTTTTTTGTTGTAGTAATTACAGTGTTATTTCTGCTATAGACCAGTATACAAGTCTTATAGACTGATTACACACTTATCTTTATTACCAATAAAATGACTGATCCTGATTTCAAAATTATACGCCTCCTAAAAACGCACTTATGCAAGGATAAATTTCTTTTTAGTTAATTTTCTAATTTTGTTCACCTACCTATTTTTCTGTTTAACTTTCCTTAACAACGAATATATCCTCAATCCTCACATGGAAAAATTTAGCAATCCTAAAAGCTAATAATAAAGAAGGATTATAGCGGTTTTTTTCTAATTGAAGAATGGTTTGTCTCGAAACACCGACCTTTTCTGCAAGTTCTTGTTGAGTCATGCGATGAATTGCTCTATATACATGGATAGAACTGACGAAATTTGCTTTTTCTACTTTACTCATAAATACACTCCTTTTTTATAAAATGCATGTCTATACGAACAACACTATAAAAATAGTTTACTATACGATGTTTATATAGACAACGGTTGAAAAGGAGAAAATGACTATGAGTCAAGAAAAAACATCGGTTAAAGTAGAAATATTGATTAATGACTTACTAGCTGAAAGAAATATGTCTCTGAGAGAACTAGCGAGATTGTCAGGTATTGAACCATCTAATCTCAGTAATCTTGCGAATGGCAAACGAAAAAGAATCTATTTGGAACACATTGAACGTATTGCAGATGCTTTGGAGATTGATGATATATCCAAGGTTATGAAATTACGAAGACTTGACTAAAAAATATAGATTATATTAATATATTTACTTATAGCTTTGTATTAAATGAGAAGAGTAGCAAGCTGTTTTTCTTACTTCCAAGGTATATTAAAGAATATGGTAAAATATTATTGAAACGTTTAATGAAATAGGATTGTTGCTTTTTCACTCTATTTTTGGTACTATGATGGTGCGAAACGATAGTCGCTTTATCAATATTACACAAAAACCACTCTACGGCGAATAGAGTGGTTTTTCTTTACATTCATTGCGACGACGAATGTGTGAGTTAGAAGGCAACCTGCTTTTAGTCATTGTCGTTCTCATCTAACCAGTGAGAAAAAAGTTTAATAACAATACCTACAAATATAGGCGCAATGACTAACGATAGAAGCTCATCCAATATTACACCCCCCCTTAGGGGCAAGTTGCCGAGATTAGTATAGCATAGAGAAAGATGAAAGAAAATGAGAACATCACCACCCCCATCGTCTTTTGACATCCTTTTCGAGCTTTTCTTTGGGGATAATTTCTGTATTTAGTTGTTTGATAAATTTTTTTGTATCGTGGTTGGAATATATATTTCCTTCTGAAAACATAGAAATACGTTTTTGTTCTTTTTCAAAAAATGTCAACTGGTTTAGGCAGTCTACATAATTATTTATCCTCTCTTTTTCAGATTTTATTTTTTGATAGGAATTATTGCTGCTATGTTCTATGTAACCTCGATTCTTAATGATTGATGTTTTAATTAATTCATTTTCTCTATTAGAATATTTGTAATTATTTACTAAAAACTGTAAATCTTTTAAATTTACTGCTCTAGGCTCTAAGTATGTTTGTAAATCTTTGTCCGTATAAGAGTTGATATTTATAACTATTTGAGTAAATCCTAATATTAAAGCATAGTTCTCTAGTTGAATAATGAATTTTTTATAGAAATTATAGAAATCATCAAAGTGAAAATTTTCACTTTTTTTATATAAATCAAAATCTGTTATCTCAAATGTTAATCCATATAAAGTAGTATTGATTCGCATATTTCCTGAAAAAGAAAACTTTTTGAAATATCCTTTGGAATAAATATTCAAGCATTGTTTTGACGAATAAGGATGATACTTGCATGAAATATGAAGGTTTTTAGAAAGTAAAGATTCTAATAGATCCAAATTTTCATGATTAAAACCTTTATTAGGTAGGAATGCTTGTAAGCACTCTTCACGGGTATATATTGTTCCAAATTCATCAAAAGATACGTCAAAATATTCTAACAACTCAGTTAATACATTAACGGAAATATCATGAAATTCATTGTTTTTAATCTTACTAATAGCTTGCCGAGATATTGCAGTTTCTTTTGCTAGTTTGTGGTTACTAATATTTCTTTCTAGCATTAAATCTTTCAGTCTATTTTTATACATATTCATCACCTCAAAATGAGTTTAGCAAAAGAAGAAAAAAATTAAAACTGTAACTTAAGTAGGCAAACTGTAAAATGAATCAAATTTTTAGTTGATGTTATAAGGTTTCTGTTCAATGAAAATATGATAAACTATATTTTATAGGGAAAGTACACAATAAAATATATAATGATATAGAAAGTTGTTACAAACGAAGTACTATGAGCTATTCCAGTAGCAGTTTTGATGTAGATAGATTAGGAGGGGGAAAATGTCAAGGTTGAATAGAATTCAAAATGAAATCAAACAACTAGAGGGAGGAAAATTTCAAAAATTATGTGATAGTTATCTTTATCGTAAAAGAAGTTGGGGAAATATCGTATCTCTAGGTTCTATGGAGGGGACTGATAAGACAACAAAAGGAATACCTGATACATACTTCTTTGATAATCAAATTAATAGATACGTTTTAGTTATGTATGGTACGAGAGCAGACTCTACAGCTAAGTTAGAGATAGATATTAAAGAAGCAATTGAAAAAACAAAAATTAGCAAAAAAGATATTCAAGAAATAATTTGTTGTCACACCTCTTCTAATTTAACTGTAGCAAAAGATAAAGAGCTCAGAGAGTTGGCTGGTTCAATAGAGCTAACTCTCATTGGTATAGACACATTATCCCACGACCTTCTTCAGTTTAAATATCAAGATATTACAAAGGAATTTCTTGGAATAATAGAATCAACGGAGCAAGTTTGGAATATAGAACAATTTATTTCCGTTCATGATAAAAGTAAAACTAATGCTCCTCTAAATACCTCTTATATTGATGAAACACAAACAATTGAAGAATTGATAGAAGGCCTAAATGATTATCAGATTCTTTTACTATCCGGAGTATCTGGAACGGGAAAAACGAAGCTAGCTATTGAGATATGCAAAAGATTGCCTTTAAATAGTAATGTGATTTGTGTTAAAAGCAATAGTATGCCTGTTTATCAAGATGTTAAGGATGCATTAGATAGCAATAAAGTAAATTACTTATTTTTAGATGATGCCAATACGATCACTAATTTCGATGCAATTGTTAATTTGTTGAGATTAGAAGAGTATGAACAGAAGTTGAAAATTATTATTACTGTAAGAGACTATGCACTTTCAGGAATTATTAATCAGTTAAAGTCTTTTAAAACAAAAATACAAAAAGTGACTTTAATGAGTGATAAACAGATTGAGTTACTAATCAACAGTATAAATAAAGTTTCTACTAGTAACTTGAGAAAAATAATGAAATTATCTCATAATAATCCTAGAATAGCAGTAATTGCAGCTATTATGACGAAAGAAAAAAAGTATGAATTTATTGATAATGAAAAAGAGGTATTAGGTAGTTATTATAATCAAATTATCAAAGAAAATTCTCTTTCTCCAAATGAGAAAATCAGTTTGTTTATTTTGAGTTTTAAACATAAGTTGAATTTGACTGATAAAGAATCTTTGGGAGAATTGCTGAAATTTTTTAAAATAGATTTTGATAGCTTTTTACTTGCAATAAGGCAATTACACGATAAAGAGTTATGTGACATATTTCAAGATAAAGCGGCTAAGATCAGTGACCAAAGTTTGTCTGATTTTGTGATAATAGATTTTATTGCAGATAACAAAGTTTTTAAAGTAAGAGACTTTTTCATCAGTTTGTTCCCTGAAAATGCAAAAGAGATTGTTGAGATGCTTGTACTTGTTAATAATTTTAAATCCTCAAATGACTGGATAGATTACTTAACAGCTGAGATAAAGTATGTCTATAATGAAGGTATTATAGATGTGGATAAAGAACGTTTTCTAACACAATACGGGGTATTAATACCTATTGAAGCACTTGCCTACGTTAACGAGAAGATACAATCTGCTAACCCTAGTGAGTATCAAATATCTCAAAAAGAATTTGAAGAGAAAAAAAGAAATAATCGAGTCGATGATCCGATTATTGAGATTCTTTGTTCATTGTCAAGCGGTGAAAGATTTAATGATGCTGGTATACTTCTTATGGAATACTTAAGAAGGAGACAGGATAAAGTTTATGAAGTTTTTTCAGCGATCAAATCGAATTTTGATATTGAAGAGGATCGGAATTCTTATCTAGAAAAAAGATTTTGTATTTTTGAAATTTTCTCAAAACAAGAAACTATTAATGAGTTGACAGCATTGCTAATTGTTAATATTGCTGAAAAATTTTTAGAGTTTTCTGGGGAAAAGTTAATTTCTTATGGTCAAGCAGGGGGCTTTAGGCACTACAGATTAGTTGATGGAGATTACCTAATTGAACTTCATACAAAAATATTTTATATGCTCTTTGAAATTTTTAATTTGGAATATGTAGAAGTTAATAACCATATAGATAAACTATTATTTAATTATCCAGTCTATGAAGTGGAGAACTGTTTTTTAGAAACAGTTAGTTCGGATTTAAAATGTATAGAAAATCTTTTTTTTAAAGATTTGAGTAAGCCAGGTGTTAGACAAGAAGCGATAGTATTCAAATTGAATTCAGAAGCAAAGAAGCTAAAACTGAAATCTCAGCCATTCTTTGAATATGAACCATCAATTAGGCAAAAAATTTATGAGATATTTTCATCTAATGGGCTAGATTATATGGCAGAGGAATTTGACTATGAAAAGATTCAAAAATTAAGAATAAAAAATCTTAGTGAAGTTTTTGACGAACATTCTAATGACTGGTTATGGTTGTTTAATGTACTTGCGGAATACCAGTCAGATGAATTACTAAATAAATATGAGTTGGAAGAATCACTACTTTTATTGTACTTAAAATTGAACTTAGAAGATAAAGTGAAAATGTTAACAGTTCTATTGAATAGTGATTTCGTTCTCTCGTATTACAACTTTAACTTTTACATGGAAAAGTTATCATTTGAAGAAGGTAAAAATATTTTAAGTAGCATTGAAAAAGAACTTGATGAAAGATGGTATCTTTCCAATCTGTTAACATGTAAAAGTATTAATAAAGATAGGATACAAGAGCTTATCTTATTTTTAAAGGAACTTAAAAATTATGAGAAAATAAATACTTTTAATATTTTATCTTTTGAAAATTATATTGAAAAAGATAGAGCTATTTTAGATGTTTTAAGGAATAAGCTTGGAGAAGGAAAAATATTGGGACGATTTTTCATACCTGATTATGTTTTTGAAGATATTGCAAAAAGAATTATAAATATAGTGGGCTACAAAGATTTAAAAGAAATATATTTAGATATTTTAGGTAGTGAAGAAGTTGATAAATCAGGAGAAATTTTCAAGAGTTTATTAGAAGAGCAAGATATTAATTTTATTTATTTATTTCTTGTGAAACTAAATGCTTTAAGAGGAAGTTTAAGTTTTGCCAAATATGATGCTCAATTAGAGCGCATATGGACATCCGAAGTTGCAGAGGATGGGATTAGAAAGTATTTAGACTTTTTAATCCGAGAAAATCGTGTGATTTATGTTGGAGTAGACCCATATTTGGAAGGAATATTCAAAGCAAATACTGAACGTGCTTTAGAGTTTGTAAAAGCAGAAGTGCTTGATACTGAGGATGAGAATAGATTGGTTAATTTGTACAATCTGTCTCTTGAAATATTTGATGATGAGGTATTACTACAGTTATTCGAATTGCTCAAAGATAAAGATATTGACGCTCCTTTTGTTGAAAAATTATATTTAACCATGCGTACACATAGTTGGACAGGTAGTTTAGTTCCTTTATTGGATAAAGAAATTAATTTCTTGAATAGCTTGCTTGATATTTTTGAAGGTATAAAATATATTTCACATGCTTTAGTTATTACAACAAGGATAGATTCACTTAGAAAACAAAAAGAAAAAGAACTTCTGTCGGACTATTTGAGATAAATATATAGGTATGATACTCTTTAAATCTCTGTTTTAGTTACTAAAAATGAACGATAAAAACGTGAAATATATCTTCTGATTTTTATTTTATTATTGTTCTGATTCACGCATATTTTTGGGTACGTCTTGAGGTATGATGGTCTTAAAATGTGCTGAAATTCATTTTGAAAAATTGTTTAATCTGTTGCTGTTAAAGGATTCTTCAACTATTTCAAAATCTCTGTCACAAAATTAGGTCTTAAAAAAGCCCGTAAAGCTTCACAGTTCTCAAAACGTTAATTATTTGGAGTCGTTGCGAACATGTTCGCTTACCAATAGAATAATTGATTCCGATTTCAGCAAGTATACTCATTACGAATAACGCACTTACGCAAATGATACATTTCTTTTTAGTTGATTTCCTCATTTTGATCGCCGCTATTTCTTTTTTCTTTGAATTCATCATACGTTTTTGGGAGATATTTCTTTATTAACTTTTTCTCTCTTGCGTTTTGGAGGGAGTAAGTTGCGGTTTTTTGAGAGATTAGTATGTTTAAACTGAAGAGTTATTAAGTAATTAAAGTATAGTAAATCAAAAAAACAAATATAATAAATGAAATTTACGCCACTAATATTGCAACCCTAGCTTATTTATGCGATCCTAAATATAATAAAACTAACAAAATCAATTAGATTAGAGGGTTAAAATATATGAAAAAAGAAATTCACGTAGTAGGAGCAATCATAGTGGAGAACGGGAAAGTTTTGTGTTGTCAAAGAGGACCTAAACGTGCATTAGCAAATCTTTGGGAATTTCCTGGTGGAAAAATCGAGAATGGTGAGACGAAAGTTCAAGCGCTTGAACGTGAATTGCAAGAAGAATTAAAAATAGAAGTAACGATCGTCAAGGAAGAGTATGCTTTTTGTCGATATGAGTATGATTTTGGTTTCGTTAATCTAACTACATTTATCTGTTATTTAGAATCAGGTGAACCTCAGTTGACAGAACATCTACAAATTAAATGGCTAACGCCAAATGAATTAAACCAACTTGAGTGGGCGCCTGCTGATATTCCTACTGTGGAAAAATTAGTAGAAAAAGGTGTGGGAACTGAACAAAATGGATAATTTAGAATTGGCGTTACAAAAGGCATTTATTAATAAGGAAGCTCTAGGTGACGAACTTACACCTAAATTTATTGTGAACAATCCCAAAAAACATGATTATTTATTGAATACATTGAGTAAAGATTTGAAAAGCTGTAAGACTTTTTTTATAGCCGTCGCATTTATAACACCTAGTGGTTTAAATGCAATAAAAACACAACTGGCTGATCTGGCTTTGCGTGGAATCTCTGGAAAAATCTTAACATCAACATACTTAAATTTTAATGATCCACACGTATTTCGAGCATTGTTGAATATTCCAAATGTAGAAGTACGAGTTTCTAAAAAAGAAGGTTTTCATTCAAAAGGATATTTATTTGAGATGGAGGATTATCAAAGCTTCGTTATTGGTAGTTCAAACCTAACAATGTCTGCTTTGAAACTTAACTATGAGTGGAATGTTAGATTAACTTCAAGAGAGAATGGCGAGATGGTTTCTTCTATTCAAAAGCATCTCATTCAAGAATGGCACGAGGCACAGTCGTTAACCCTAGAATGGGTCGATGCATTTGAAAAAAATTATCATCCTATTGTTAATAGAAAGATGTTAGTACAAGATGTTTCTGAAAACGAGTGTTTAGATACGCAATATATTTTGCCGAACTCTATGCAGAAAGAAGCGCTTAGAAGGTTAAAAGCGCTTAGAGAAATGGGCGCAACTAAGGGAATGATTGTTTCTGCAACTGGTACAGGGAAAACGTATTTAGCAGCATTTGATGTGCAGCAATTCAATCCTAAACGTGTATTATTTATTGTTCATAGTGAGCTAATTTTAATGAAAGCATTAGAATCATTCAAATTGATTTTAGGTGGAAAAGATGATGATTATGGTGTTTTATCAGGGAATTCTAAGAATTTTGATGCAAAATATCTATTTGGAACAATTCAAACAGTATCTAAAAGTGAATATCAAGAGCGTTTAGGAAAAGCAGCGTTTGACTATATTTTGATTGATGAAGTCCATAAAGCTGGAGCGAAATCTTATATTAAAGCCATTGAATTTTTCAATCCCAAGTTTTTATTGGGAATGACGGCTACACCTGAAAGAACAGATAATTTTAATATCTTTGAGCTATTTGATTATAAGGTAGCGTATGAAATACGTTTGCAAGCCGCTTTAGAAGCAGAACTGCTTTGTCCATTTTATTATTTTGGCGTAACTGATTATGAAAAAGATGGTGAAATCATTGATGAAACAACCGATTTAAAACGTTTGCTACAGGAAGAACGAGTTGATTTTTTAATAAAAAAAATTAACTATTATGGTTATTCGGGAGATAGTCCTCGAGGCTTGGTGTTTTGTAGTCGTAAAGACGAAGCAAGGCAGTTAGCAGAGATGTTTAACGATCGTGGAATTCCGAGTGCTTATTTATCAGGTGACCATAATTTTGATAAAAGAGAAAAGGAAATTAAGCGTTTAGATACTGGAGAGATTCATTATATCTTCACGGTTGATATTTTTAATGAAGGTATTGATATCCCTAAAGTAAATCAAGTAATTATGCTGCGAAATACGCAATCTAGTATTATTTTTATTCAGCAATTAGGTCGGGGGCTAAGAAAAGACCCATCAAAAGAATTTGTTACGGTAATTGATTTTATTGGTAATTATAAAAATAACTATATGATTCCTATGGCTTTATCTGGAGATAGTTCTCAAACTAAGAATAGTTTACGTCGCGATACAATTGATGTGACGTATATCAGTGGTTTATCTTCAATTAATTTTGAAAAAGTTGCTCGTGAACGTATCTTTAAATCAATTGATCAAGCTAAATTAGATGCGATGTCAGAACTAAAAGCTAGTTATTTTAAGTTGAAAAATCGGTTGAATAGGGTTCCTTACCTGAATGATTTTCAAGTGTTAGATGGCGTGGATCCATTGTTGATTATAGGTAAAGAAAAAACATACTATAATTTCTTGGAGAGGATTGGGGAAACAGAAGCTAAATTAAGTGAAGAAGAAAACAGTGCACTAAAATTTGTTTCTGTAGAATTGCTATCAGGAATTCGCCCGCATGAACTTTATGTTATTGAAGAATTTTTAATGACAGATAAAGAACAGTTATCTTTAGAGGAAATCACAGCGCTGTTTGATACGTTTAACCTGACGTATACGACAGATACTCTAGCATCTGTTGTTAAAGTCTTAGATTTATCTTTTTACGAATCAACAATTAGAAAACGTTATTTGTTATCACAAATGTTTAAGATGAAAGAAAATTGTTTACAAATAACAGAAAAATTCAGAGAGTTTAAAAAGAATTCTTATTTCATCAATTTGATGTTAGATGTAATCCATACAGGGATTAACAAATCTATGGAGTATGATTTATCCCAACCGTTAAATTTATACAAAAAATATCGTCGTAAAGATGTTTTACGATTATTAAATATGAACTTTAATCAAAATGAACAAAGTATTGGTGGCTATACAAACAGTAATAATCATTTTGCTATTTTTGTAACTTTGGATAAAGGCAAAGATTTTAAAGCTGCACGTATTGCTTATGAGGATGAATTTATTGATGAACGAACATTCCATTGGTATACAAAAGCGCCTAGAAATCTACGCTCGCCAGAAGTTCAACTTTTGCGGAATCCTGGGGAATATAAATTTCATTTATTTGTGAAACGGAAATATAATCAAAAAGAGAACGAAACAGATTTCTATTATCTAGGCGAAGTAGTCCCTCTTCAAGAAACTATCCAACAAGTCGAAAAACAAGACAAAGAGGGTAAGAAAAAAAGCGTCGTTAAATTAGACTTTACCTTAGAAACCCCTGTAGAACCTAATATGTATGAATTTTTAACGCAGAACACAAACTAAAAAAAGCCACTTTCCTCTGGAAAGTGGCTTTTCCCATCCCCCTCACCGAGAAGACAAAATTTCATAAATCACATAGAGTTCCCAGTTGGAAATCTCTATTCGATAAAACTGTTCTAGGGTATAGAAAATGTTTTTAGCATTTTGGAAAAATGGTTTTTGGTTAATGGTTAGTTCCTCGAGGTTAGCAGGGATTTCATAGTCTTCAACGCCGAGCATGGTTCGCTCTACCATGAGCGCGTTGTGCATCATTAAGTTAAATTTCATTTTGCCGCTGAGTGTGAGGTCGAAGCGTTTTTCAATGTTTTTTGTAACGTTTTCGACTTGTTTAATAATGACGTCAGGATTTAGAAATTCTAGTTTTTCTGACAAGCCTTCTTTCGAGAAGAAGTGAACAAATTCGTTAATCATGCTATCGATGTTATTGGGATGCATCAAGTTTTGGAAAGGTTCCATCAACTGGGTTCCTGCATCTTCGTCTAACATGTCTAAGAGATTCACGCTAGCAACATTCGTATGATTGTCTAAGTAGGACGTCGTCAAAATGAGCGAGGTTTCTTTTAAATAATTTTCTTCGGCGTTGGCAATGTCTAACGTGTTTACCAAATCTTTGTATTTTAGAGTAATGACTTTAATATCAGTATACAGGTATTTTTGACAGATTTGTTTGATTTGCTTGGCAATATCCAGACCTGAAATACTAGAGACAATGATATTTTTTTCCACTGAAAAGCCTTCAAAGTACTGTACATCGGTTTTAAATTTTTTTTCAGCGGTTTTAGCAATACCATAGAAAAGTTGTTCGTTCATTAATTGATGACCAATTTCCAACGCATAGGCAGTGGTCAGGTTATTGATCACCAAGAGTTCTCCAAGAATTTGCGGTTTCAAACTTTTATAAAGTTGTGTCAGGGAACCCATATCGACGAGCATAATGACGCCTTGTGATGTGTCCCGCTGAGAAAGCCAGTCTTTAACTTCGGCGACGATATCTCGGACGGAGGAGGTTAAGGGCATGTTAATCGCATCGAAAATATAGGTACCACATAATTTGTTGGCAACGGCTTGAATACTTGTGGCAGTCGATTCACCATGCGCCACGAGGAGCGCTTGGTAAGGAATCGTTTCAGAAATTTCTCCGCTAAGTAATACAGATAAGAGTACCTCTGTCAAGAAACGGTATTCTTCTGGCAGCGGACTGACTAAGTTTTTCACGAGGGAAACCGTTCGCGGATAGTGTTCTTTTAACTGTGCTTGGACTGGAAGGAGCATTGTTTCGTTAAATGTTGGCGGTAAAATTTTCAGCAATTTGGCAACATCTTTCATCGGTTTTTCAGTTTGTTCAGGTTGGTTAATAATTAGTTTGTTTTTGGTTTGGACTTCCGTGACTAGGTTTTGTAAAAAATAATCATTTTCTAAGGTTATTTCATCGTCTAAACAATATTTAATGAATTGTGTCAGTTCAGTTTTTAAGTGGGCCAGTGTTTTTTCTTTTGTAAATAAGGCTTCAAATGTTGCGAAAATATCGGAAGAAAGTGTGTCTTCTTCTAACACTTCTTTGTCTAAAGGAATCGCAATCATTGGTTGAGTCGCATCGCCAATGACGACGGGTTGATTGGGCAAAGTTTTTCGTAATTGCGACGCGCAAAGGAGCTGCACTTTGTTGGATAAACTTCCCACGTTGCCAGGTTCGTCATTTTCTAATAATGCCGTAAAGATTTCTTCGTCCACGTTGATGTCTTTGGTCATTCGTTTCGCTTCTCGGTGAAATAAGTTTTTCAAAATCGCAATCCGTTCTCGAATGGGGCGCTCTTTGAAGTTCGGAAGTGAGACGATTACGGAAATTCGGCGATAAAAGGTTGGTAATAAGACTTTTTTCGGGTTTTCGGTGGTCGCAAATAGTAGCCGGACCTTGGAATGCACCATTTTTCCTTCTTCACCAATAGGGCGGAAGGTCCCTGTATCCATAAACTGAAAGAGTTTTTCTTGGTTTTCGTTGGATAATCGATGTACTTCATCTAAAAAGAGTACGGAATTATTAGCTTGGGCCAAGAGTCCTTGTTTTTCTGATTCAGCCCCAGTGAATGCGCCTTTGGTATGGCCGAAGAGAATGGATGATAGCAATTCGGGATTATTGGCATAATCGGCACAGTTAAAGGTGTAGAATTTTTCCAGGCCAATGATTTGTTCATTTTTCAGATACTCATAAATCAGCTTTGCCAAAAAGCTTTTGCCGACGCCACTGGCTCCATGGATTAATAAAGGCATACCCAATGGGGGATACAACATAGCGGCTTTGCATTGTTCGATGGCTTTTTTGGCGCTGCCTTGGCTACCGATGTATTGTCGAAACACATCGGTAGTGGGGGTTGTTGCACGGGTTAATTGCCAATAAACGGGTTTTTTTCCCGTTTGTTGGACTTCACCTTTTTCCAATAATTTATTTAAGTATAAGCTGGTTACCGAGCGGCTTAATTGAATTTTTGTGGCAATTTCTTGTGTGCTCATCGGGGTGTTGCTGGTTTCTAAAATATCAACTAAGTGTTGGTAGGTCTCCAAGCGCATGATTCATCGTCCTTCCAAAAGAGAGGTCGGGACAGGGGTTGCTTCTGTTCCCGCCGTTTATCAGCTTTTAAGCCTGAGATAAAAATCACTTTGGATTTTTGTCTCAGGCTCTAAGTGTTTAATAATTAAATGTTTATTGTTTCAATTTTAACAGATGCCTAGTAATCCTAGCAAGATGCCTAAGAACATGATGCCAAACATCACTACGTTAACATTGACTTTTTTGCGTAATAGCCAGAAAGCAAGTAACGTCACGGCTAATGGTACGATACCGACGAATAGTTGATCCAAATAGTCTTGGATTTTAACTACGTCTTTGCTTCCTTTAACGGAAACTTCAAGAATCGTTTTGAATTTTACATTTGAAGCAGTCATACTGCCCATCATCATTAAGCCTAGCATACTTGATACTTTTGTGAGTATCTTCATTCCGCCTGATTCGTACATTTTTTGGATAAAACTTTCACCGATTGAATAGCCGCTATACAACGCATAATAGTGAATCAGGAACGCAGGAACGTTGTATAAAAGTAAGAAGACAATCGCCCCTAATGGCGAACCAGTGCTGGCTAATGAAATCCCAATACCGGCAGCAATGACACGCAAGATGCCCCAGAAGAAGGAATCACCGATGCCTGAAAGTGGCCCCATTAGTGAGGCTTTAACTGCTGTAATAGAGCTAGCATCAAAATTTTCGTCTTCACTGTTTTGTTTTTCCATCGAAGCAACGAGCCCCATGATGAAGTTATTGATATGCATGGTTGCATTGAACCAAGTGGTGTGACGCACCAATGCCTCGGCCCGTTCTTCCTTGGTTTTATAAAAACGATTGATAACTGGGAGTAAAGTGTACATGACACCCACTGCGTGGTATTGTGTAGCTCCTGTCCGGCTAGCGTTCATCGTCCAAGAACGCCAGAAAACAGAGCGCATCATTTTTTTCTCTTCTTTAGATAAATTCTCTTTTAACTTCATGCGAAAAAGTCCTCCTCTTCGATTTCTTTCGCGCTGCCTTCAACCGCAGAAGACGCCGCAGGTTTTCTTTTTAGAATGTCGCGAAATTCTACATCCCGTTGGGCACTCACGACACAAATTACTGTCCCGATGACCGCTACCGCAACGGCTGGTAATTGTAGGTACGCGGTTAAAACAAAGCCTAAAATGTAAAAGACGGCTAATTTATTATCCCATAACAGTTTCATTAACATAGCAAACCCAACGGCAGGTAAAAGTCCGCCAGCTGCGCTTAAGCCGTTCATCAAATTTTGTGGAATACTTTCAACAAACAGATTTACTGGCCCGCTTCCTGCTAAAATTCCGATAAATGAAATCGAAGCGATGATTAAATAATAAATAATCCACGTTCCGTAATGCAGTGTCACAACCATTTTTTGGTTGCCTTCACGTGCTGCTTTGTCAAGAGAAGGAGCAAAGATATTCATAAAGACATTTTTTAAAAACATCACCACGAAAGCGGCTAACATCCCAATTGGTACGGCTAACGTCATGGCGGCTTTTTGTTCGACATTTGAAATAATTGCAAACGTTGTGGCTAAAGTAGTCGCAGTTACAGGTTCCGCTGCGATAACACCACCGATATTAACATTTCCTAAGAAAATTGCTTCCAAAGAGGCCCCCATTAAGACCCCTGTTTTCATGTCGCCCATTAAAATTCCTGTGACTAATCCAACGACTAAGGGACGTTCCATCATACTTTGACCAGTTAAATAATTCCCAGCAAAACAGATAAATACAGCTAAGGCTGCCATTGTTGCATGCATAAGCATTGTTCATTTCCTCCTTTTAATTGACGGCTTGTTTTAGACTTAATTTTGAGTTGGTTGGCAGGACTTGGTTATAGCTTTCCACGTGAGTCAAACTGGCTAATTCTTTGGCAGCTTCTAACTCTTCAGGGTTTAATTGGACACTTGGGAAAACCATTGTTTTGGTGGCTGGATCTGATTTATCAAAGCGGCCAGCGTTGGCAACATTCACACTTTCAATATCTGTCACGTTTTTCGCAATTTTAGTAGCGTCCGCTACACTGTTCACAATTACAAAAATTCGTTTGTCTTTGCCCCGAGGATCATTGAAGACATCAATCGCATCATCGACTGAGCGAATTAATAGTTTCATACCATTAGGGACCGCCATTTTTAACGTCATTTGCATTACTTCGTTTTTGGCTGCTTCATCATTCGCTACAACTAATAAGGGGGCATTCAATTCTTTGGTCCAAACTACGGCTACTTGGCCGTGAATTAATCTGTCGTCTACTCGTACTTGTGTAATCATTTTAATTTCCTCCTAAAAAAAGTTTTCTTCTTCATTTGATGGGTTTAATTCAACGAATTGAATTTGTGCTTCAGCAATTGCTGCTTGAATATCTTCTTTGGTTAGCTTTTCGCCTTCTTTTAAGAAAATCAGCGACAAGGCAATGGCTAAGTTGGCATTGGAAATGATAAAAACATTGTCTGGTTTTGTCGTCATGACTTCTTGAACAATTTTTTGATTGACACTACCACCATATAAATCTGTTAAAATAATAGCTTGTTCTTCTGCGCCAAGGGACTGAAGAAACGTTTGAATAATTGGCGTGTAGTCCTCAGGAGTCACATAGGCATTGATGACCGCCAGCTCTTTTCCTTTGTCTGCGAGAATATCCAAGGAACTTTGGAAGCCTTTCGCTAAGTTTCCGTGACTAGCAATTAAAAATTTTCTTTTCATTCTTTTCACCTCACTTTTATATAAAGCAAGTTCTGTGCCAAAAAAAGAGAACTCTAAATCCTTGATTTGAAAGGGTTTTAACGCTCTTGAAACTGTTTAAACAGTTTTGAATCAAAATAAACACGTTAATCGTTGGCTAGTTTGTTGTTGAAAAATAGCTAAGCAAAACTGTAAAATTTAATCAAAATAACCCCCGTTTTTATCGAGAAGTGTTACAATAATATTCATGAATATTTATACATTAAGGAGAGTTACGAATGACTGATGCTCTTGTGATACAAGATTTACGCAAAGTGTACGCTTCAGGTGTTGAAGCGTTGCGGGGGATTGATTTAACAGTCGAAGAAGGCGATTTTTATGCTCTTTTGGGACCGAATGGCGCAGGAAAATCAACGACGATTGGGATTGTGACCTCGTTAGTTAATAAGACTTCGGGGAAAGTCAAAATTTTTGGGTATGATTTAGATACGGAGATGGTGCGGGCGAAGCAACAGATTGGGTTAGTTCCGCAGGAGTTTAACTTCAATCCGTTTGAAACGGTCCAGCAGATTGTGGTCAATCAAGCGGGCTATTATGGGGTGTCTCGTAAAGAAGCCATGAAACGGAGTGAAAAGTATTTAAAACAATCCAATTTATGGGAAAAACGGAACGAACGGGCGCGAATGCTTTCTGGCGGAATGAAACGTCGCTTGATGATTGCTCGCGCGCTGATGCATGAGCCGAAGTTATTGATTTTAGATGAACCAACTGCAGGTGTCGATATTGAATTGCGCCGTGAAATGTGGGCCTTTTTACAAGAGTTAAATGCGCAGGGAACCACGATTATTTTGACGACCCATTACTTAGAAGAAGCTGAGATGTTGTGTCGCAACATTGGGATTATTCAGTCTGGTGAATTGATTGAAAACACCAGCATGAAGCACTTGTTAGCAAAATTACAATTTGAAACGTTTATTTTTGATTTAGCACCTTATACGCAGGCGCCAGTTATTGAAGGCTATCAAAGCGTATTTGAGGACGAGTTAACGTTAGCGGTGGAAGTGGAACGAAACCAAGGAGTCAATCACTTGTTTGAACAGCTAAGTCAACAAGGAATCAAAGTATTGTCAATGCGGAATAAGTCCAACCGTTTGGAAGAGCTCTTCTTGAAGATTACCGAGGATACGTACCAAAGGGAGGATCAACATGTTTAGTCTGTATTTTACTGCTTTAAAAAGTTTAGCTGTGAAGGAAACCAACCGTTATTTACGGATTTGGGTCCAAACACTGGTACCGCCAGTAATTACGACGTCCTTATATTTTGTGATTTTCGGGAAAATGATTGGCGGGCGAATTGGCGACATGGGCGGTTTTTCTTATATGGAATTTATCGTGCCAGGTTTAATTATGATGTCAGCCATTACAAGTTCGTACGCCAATGTTTCATCTTCCTTTTTCTCACAAAAATTCCAGAAAAATATCGAAGAAATTCTCGTGGCGCCAGTTCCAACTCATGTGATTATTTGGGGATTTGTGATTGGGGGCGTTGGTCGTAGTATTTTGGTCGGTGCGTTAGTCACCATCATTTCTCTATTTTTTGTGCCATTGCACGTTGTTTCTTGGCTGATGGTCATCATGACTTTATTGATGACAGCGATTCTTTTTTCTTTAGCTGGTTTGTTAAATGGTATTTTTGCGCAATCCTATGATGATGTATCGATTGTGCCAACCTTTGTGTTACAGCCTTTAACCTATTTGGGTGGGGTTTTCTATGCCATTTCCATGTTGCCGCCATTTTGGCAAGCTGTCTCAAAAGTTAATCCGATTGTTTACATGATTTCTGGGTTCCGCTACGGTTTCCTAGGGGTTCAAGATGTGCCAATTGGTATTTCTATGACCATTTTAATCTTATTTATTGTCGTTTTATATGGCATTTGTTGGTACCTTGTAGAAACAGGGCGTGGCTTACGTAGTTAAAGCCGTAAAAAGATTAAACTGTCTGAATCACTCATTCTAGCGAGCAGATTCAGACAGTTTTCTTGTTTCTAAGTATGCCTTTTTTGATTCTTCGTGCATTTCCCTGTATAATAGCAATGTTTCGCACCAGAATATGTCGACAATTGTCGTTGAAAATAAAGAAAAAATCAGAAACGGAGTATATGAAGATGAGCAAGAATTTTTGGGCAACATTGCCAAAGCCCTTTTTTGTTTTAGCACCGATGGAAGATGTCACTGATGTGGTCTTTCGTCATGTCGTGAAAGAAGCTGGGGCACCAGATGTGTTTTTTACAGAATTTACTAATTCGGATAGTTATTGTCATCCTGAAGGAAAAGATAGTGTACGCGGGCGCCTCGTTTTTACAGAAGATGAACAGCCGATGGTGGCACATATTTGGGGGGATAAACCGGAATTTTTCCGTGAAATGAGTATCGGCGTAGCGGAGATGGGCTTTCAAGGGTTAGACATAAATATGGGCTGTCCTGTGCCTAACGTGGCTGAGCGTGGAAAAGGCAGCGGGCTAATTTTGCGCCCAGAAGTCGCGGCTGAATTGATTGACGCTGCCAAAGCAGGTGGCTTACCTGTTAGTGTCAAAACACGCATTGGGTTTACTGAAATGGCGGAAATGGAGGCGTGGATCACGCATTTATTAGAGCAAGACATTGCGAATCTATCCATTCATTTGCGAACACGAAAAGAGATGAGCAAAGTGGATGCCCATTGGGAGGTCATTCCGCAAATTATGGCTATTCGGGACCGTGTCGCACCGCAAACGACAATTACGATTAATGGGGATATTCCCGATCGTCAAAAGGGCCTAGAATTAGCAGAACAATATGGTGTAGATGGCATCATGATTGGTCGGGGGATTTTTAAAAATCCTTATGCCTTTGAAAAAGAACCCAAAACACATACGCCACAAGAATTACTGGGCTTGTTACGTTTACAATTGGATTTGCAAGACAAGTATGCAGAATTGGTGCCTCGCTCCATCGTTGGGCTGCATCGCTTCTTCAAAATTTATGTCAAAGGCTTTCCAGGTGCCAGTGATTTAAGAGCACAATTAATGAATACAAAATCAACGGATGAAGTGCGCCAGTTGTTAGCGACGTTTGAAGCAGAACATGGTGTGCTTGACTAAATAAAAAAAGAGAGGAGGTAGCATTTTAGCTAATGCTACCTCCTCTCTTTTGAATGCTTAATGCGCAATCATTTCTTGGGCAATTTCTTGTTTGCTTAAGTCGTTTGGATAATACGTTGGCCAGTTGTCCATTTCATTGAACAGACTTTCTTGGCTATCGCCGCCGAAGAAGATGTGGAAATGAGCGGCTTTCGTTGGTGCGATGTTGTGGTCGCTAAATTGGACGTATTTAAACCGCCCAGCATTGGCATCGTCTGTTTCAAAAAGGAAACGGACGCCACGGTTGCCTTTTGCATAGTTTAAAATTTTATAACCGGCTGCTTTATAGGTGAATTTTTGTGGTTTGCCATTGACCAGAAATTCAATGGTGGAATCAGTGATGTTGATGTGGTCGACATCAGTTTGATAGCCGGCATCATAGTAGGTTTTGTATTCGGCTGGTGTTTTATCTTTTTTCAGTTTCGCTTTGTAATCGAAGACTTGGTCTAATGTGCCATCTTTTAATAAAGGATAGACGGATTGCCAATTTCCAGCGTAATCTGCCAGTGTTCTCTCAGCCACCTCACTGTCTTTGAAATAGCCGTTAGCCACGGTTTTTTCTGTTTTTTCAGAGGTTTCTGGCTGAACCTCTTTCCCGGCTGTATCTGTTGTTTTTTTCAAAGCAGTTAAGTTTTCTTTCATTACAGAAAGATAATCTTCGCCATTGTCCATTTGTTTTTGTGTCAAACTTTCTAGCGGGTTTAGGACTTCCAATTGAACATTCGCTTCGTCAGCTAACGTTTTAGCAATTTTATCGTTGGCATTTTTTTCAAAATAAATATAGCGAATTTGGTTGTCTGTGACATATTTTTTCAACTCTGCCAAGCGCCCTGCTGTTGGCTCTTGTTCAGGTGTTAAACCAGCTATTGGCACTTGTTTTAAGCCGTAATCTAAGGCAAGATAACCAAATGCAGCATGTTGGGTAACAAAACTTTTTTGCTTAGCGTCTTTCAAAGCTGTTTGGAACTCTTTGTCTAAGGCTGTTAATTTTGTTAAGTATTTTTCTGCGTTTGTTTCAAATGTTTTGGCTTTTTTAGGGTAAAGTTTGACTAATTGTTCTTTGATGTTTGTAACTTCTTGGATGGCACGATGGGGCGAAACCCAAGTATGCGGATCTAATTCATGGTGGTGGCCTTCTTCGCCATGTTCGTGGTCATGGTCGTGTCCGTCTTCGTCACTGCCAGGAAGTAAGACCATGTTTTCGGTACCTTTAATGACGTTCGGGGCTCCTTTTTTCCAGCCTTTAGCAGCTTTTGGTACCCAAGATTCCATATTTTCATTGTGGTAAACGAAAACATCCGCATCATGGATGGTAGCCATATCTTTGGCGGATGGTTCATAATCGTGGGGTTCAGAACCAGCAGGGATTAACAATTTGACGTCTCCTTCATCGCCTACAATATTTTTAGTGAAATCGTACATAGGATAAAAAGTCGTGACAATGGAAAGTTTTTCTTTACCGTCAGCTGTTTTATCAGAAGTGTTTGTTCTGCCGCAAGCGCCGAAAAGAATTAGCGATAAGGCGGCTAACAGGGGAAGAGTAAATTTTTTCATAGGTGTGCTCCTTTAGTGAATTACGCAATTTTCTTTTGTTTATTGCGCTTATGTTCTTTAATGATTTTAAGTGCGCGTTTTCGTGTTTTGATGTTGGGACTTTTCAGTCGACGATAAGCGCTAGATAAGTCAGTTTTTTCCATTATATATAGGACCTCCATTTCGTAAAAAATTAATTTACGGAGTAGCTATTTTGTTGAGGGTTTGAAAGGTTTCTTGGATTTTTTTTGTCTCTAATTCTTTGCCAATCAGAACAATTGTCGTTTCTTGAGGGGGTTGATTCGTCATTTGAAAGGCCACTTGCTGGTTGACGCCTTGCATGGCAATGGCCAAGTCATGCTCCTGTAAGGCGAGAATCCCTTTGAAACGGTATAACTTTTCCTGATGTGTATACATTAACCAATCAAGCCAACGAGTGAAAAGAGGTTCGTTGAGGGCTGAGGACGCCGTTAACGTAAGGGAGTGAAAGGTATGGTGATGATGCTCATGGGCGTGCTCATGCGGGGAATGAGTCATTTCGTGTTCTGTAAGTGTTGCCGTAAACTTATTTAATTGAAAAAAGTCACTAGCCAAAAGAGGCTCGTTGGCTTGAAAGGATAAAATATCAGCAAAAGGATTAATGGTACGAAGGGTTTCTTGGAACGTTGGTAGCTGAGTGCTGTCTGCTGGTTCCTTGACAGAAAAAAAGAGGCGATCTGCTAAGGCCAGTTGTTTGATGGCTTCGGCTTCTTGAAGCTGTTGTTGCCAATGATGCCCATCAACGACCGTTAAGAGACTGTCTATATAGAAATGATTTTTGATGTGCGGGGTCGTTAAAATTGTTTGAATGATTGGTTGCGGATCAGCAATGCCCGTTGTTTCTAAAATGACTTGGGCAATGGGTTGTTGTTCTTCTTGGTACACTTCTAAGATTGCTGATAAAGAGGCAAGAAGATCTCCTCGTAAGCTGCAGCACATGCAACCGTTATTTAATTGAATAATTCGTTCCGTGGTTTGTAAAAGTAATGCGTGGTCAACGCCTGTTTGACCAAATTCATTTTCAATAATAATAATTTCTTCTTTAGGAAACGGTGACTGCGCAAGCGCATGGTTAATTAAGGTTGTTTTTCCTGCGCCTAAAAAGCCAGAAACAATGGTGATTGGAATGCCCATCAAGTTTTCCTCCTGTTATTTGACTTCAGTGAAAAGTGCGCGGCGCCGTAATTTTGGTGAATATTTTTTCAGCTGTAATTTTTCTGGTGTATTTCGTTTGTTTTTACTTGTTAAGTAAAGGCGCTCGCCAGTTTCAGCGCAAGCTAACGTAATGGTTTGGCGCATAGTACCGTCCTCCAATTTGATTTTTTTAATTGCGTATAAAAGATAAAGGGGGCTGCGAGGTCAGCCCAAATGCGACCGTCCTCGCTAGTTGTCTTTATCGAAATAATGAGTTACCAGCTTGCTTTTTTGACGCCAGGAATCAAGCCTTGGTGAGCCAATTCACGGAAACGAATCCGAGACATGCCAAATTTACGCATGTAGCCACGTGGGCGCCCATCTGTTTGATCGCGGAGTTTTAAGCGACTTGGATGAGCATCTTTTGGCAATTTGCTAAGACCTTCATAATCGCCAGCTTCTTTTAAGGCTTGGCGAATAGGTGCATATTTTGCAATCATTGCTTGTTGTTTTTTTGCTTTAGCAATTTTTGATTTTTTAGCCATAAGGCACTTCCTTTCTTTTTGGATTTATAAAATCTAAATCGTAATGGTTACGATTTGAACGGAAGTATATTATCAGGTGTTGGGTTGTTTGTCAAGTGAGAATTTCGTTTTTTTTAGGACTTGCTAAGTTGAGAAGTTAGAAATGTTTGTTTTAGCGCTGTTTTGTAGTATCTTTTAAGAAAGAGTAAAAAGGAGTGAAGATGGCAATGGTAGAACGTTTGACGATTATTCGTGGTGTGGAAAAATTTGAATTACAAACGAAAACAGCGCGCTGGGTGTTATCAAAAGAAGAGGGATACTCGCCAGTTCAAATGCTCGTTTCGGCAATTGGCGCTTGTGGGGGGTACGTGTATCAATCCGTTTTGGAAAATTCGCACATTCCCTTTGAGTTTGAAAAAATAGAAGTCACGTATTCAAGAGAAGTAGAGAGACGCGCACAACCATTAAAACAGGTGACGATTCTCTTTTATGTGTCTGTTCCAGAAGCCTTTCAAGAACGGGCGACACGGTGTTTGAAGCTTGTCTCCCCAAACTGTCCAGTGATTCAATCATTGGCTGAAAGAATTACTGTCGAAGAAACAGTTGTCTTTAAAAAGTAAACCATTAGAGACATTATCGTTACGAGCGCTTTTCCCTTTTTGGATGCCTCGTTTCTGAGAATGTCTTTTTTTAGAGGAGCGTAGGGAAATAGCTGTAGAAACAGGAATTTTTTAATTCATTTGTACAAAATAATACAGACAAAAAACAGATAGTGTTTTTTTCACAAAAAAAAAGGTTGCTTTTTTTTCTGTTTTAGTAGATGATGTAAGTAGTTACATCTCTGATATAACGCTGTTTTTCGAAACGTGTGTTATTTTTTAATTCGTAATAGTTTTTTTAAATCGTTTCACAGAATTACTTTAATTGTTATACAGTTTTTTTAGTTGTTATAGTTTGTTTGTCGGCCTTTAGGAGGTAATCATGATTGAGTTAGTGAATGTGTCGAAAGTCTATCAAGAGACACACGCGTTAAAAAATATTCACTTTTCTGTCCAACCAGGAGAAATCGTTGGGATTGTTGGGAAAAGTGGCTCTGGCAAGTCCACGTTGTTACGTTTGTTGAATTTAATGGAACAACCGAGTGAAGGGGAAATTCGCATTGATGGCAGAAATGTTCAAACCTTCTCTAAAAAAGAAGTTCGCCAGCAGCAACAACAAATGGGGATGGTGTTTCAGCATTACAATTTGTTAGAAAATTTGAAAATTTATGATAATGTTGCGTTGCCTTTGAAACTTTTAAAAGAGAAACAGCCTGAAAAAATTGAGCGTTTATTAACGTTTGTTGATATGGCCCATAAGGCAGAAGCGTATCCTGCTCAGCTTTCTGGTGGGGAAAAACAGCGTGTCTCTATTGCTCGAGCGTTGAGCCGTAATCCAAAATGGTTATTATGTGACGAGGCAACGAGTTCATTAGATGAAGAAAATACAGAAAGTGTCGTTCGACTATTACATAAGACGCATCAGGAATTCCGACCGACTATTTTCTTTGTCAGTCACGAATTAGAAACCGTGAAGCGCTTATGTAATCGTATCTTAGTGATGGAAAAAGGTCAGTTAATTGGCGAATTTCTGAATAATCCTCAGCAATATGAGGAAGAACCGCTTTCCTATTTAGAAAAAGTGGAAAGGAGTTTGCGCCCATGACTTTTTCAGAAACCTTTGCCGAATATTGGCCATCTATGCTGGTGGGCTTAAAAGAAACAGGGATTATGATGTCGATTTCGATGGCTATCTGTTTGCTTGTCGGCTTGCCTTTAGGCTTAGGACTATTTTTGGCTAATCCGAAAGTCAAAGGGCATCAACCTTGGCTATACTGGGTTTTAAATTTCATTGTAACTGTTATTCGTTCGTTTCCTTATTTATTATTTGTGATTGCGTTGATTCCAGTTACTCGTTCTGTTTTAGGAAAGGCGTTTGGCCCAATTCCTTCATCTGTGCCATTGAGTATTGTTGCGATCGCGATTTTTGCTCGCTTGGTTGAACAAGTGCTGTTGGATGTTCCAGAAGAAATTTATTTTTTAGCTAATTCGTTAGGCACCTCGAAAGTCCAATACATTTGGCACTTTTTATTGGTGGAAGCACGTAGCGGATTGGTCCTTGCTTACACAACCACGACAGTGAGTATGGTTTCATATTCCACGGTGATGGGTGTTGTTGGTGGCGGCGGGATTGGCGATTTTGCAGTTCGTGTCGGGTATCAACGGTATGAATACGGTATTATGTATGTTGCCATTGTGATTATGATTGCACTGGTCTTCATTTTACAAATGCTTGGGAACTTCATTGCCCAAAAACTAGACAAAAGAAAGTAGGAGGACAAAAGAATGAAGAAGTTTTATTTAGCAACATTCGCTGTTATTGCAACAGTTATTTTAGCTGCCTGTGGGGGAAATAAACAAGCAGATCAGAAAGAAGACAAGGAGATTACCGTGGCCGTGCAATTGGAATCTTCAAAAGATATCTTGGAGATTGCCAAGAAAGAAGCTGAGAAAAAAGGGTACAAAATTAACATTATGGAAGTGAGCGACAATGTTGCCTACAACGATGCCGTGCAACATGACGAAGCGGATGCTAATTTTGCGCAACATCAACCCTTCATGGAAATGTTTAACAAAGAGAAAAAAGCTGATTTAGTGGCTGTGCAACCGATTTATTATTTTGCTGGTGGTTTCTATTCAAAAGAATACCAAGATGCGAAAGATTTACCTGAAAATGCCAAAGTGGGGATTCCTAGCGATCCAACCAATGAAGGTCGTGCTTTAGCAATTTTAAATGCAAACGGCGTGATTAAATTAAAAGAAGGTGTCGGCTTTAACGGCACGGTGGCAGATGTCGTGGAAAATCCTAAAAACATCACTTTTGAAAGCATTGATTTACTGAATTTAGCTAAAGCCTATGATGAAAAAGACATCGCTATGGTGTTCTGCTACCCAGCCTACTTAGAACCTGCTGGTTTAACAACGAAAGATGCGATCTTGTTAGAAGATAAAGAAGCAAGTAAACATTACGCATTGCAAGTTGTGACACGCAAAGGCGAAAAAGATAGCGAAAAAATCAAGGTTTTAAAAGAAGCGATGACAACAAAAGAAGTTGCTGAATACATCAAGAAAAATTCTAAAGGCGCCAATATTCCTGCGTTTTAATGAATAGAAAAAATGAAGCCTCTTTTTTGAGAAGCTTCATTTTTTTCTTTTCTTTGATTTATAGTATAGTTAATAGGAAGGAGGTGCCGGTGTGGTCGAATTATTTATTTTAATGATGGAACGGGTGGGCTTAATTATTTTACTGGCCTTTCTTTTAGTGAATGTGCCTTATTTTAAGCGTGTTTTATTAAGTCGTGAAAAAATGTCTTCAAAAGTTCAGTTGATTTTGATTTTTGGTTTATTTGCTATTATTTCTAATTTTACAGGTATCGAAATCGCTAAGAATCAGATTGTTCCCAATAATTTACTAACCTATTTAAGCAGCAATGCTTCCATTGCGAATACGCGTACGTTAGTAATTGGCGTTTCTGGATTAGTGGGTGGTCCGATTGTCGGCAGTGCGGTTGGTTTAATTGCTGGCTTTCATCGGGTTATTCAAGGCGGGGGGCATAGTTTCTTTTATGTGCCTGCTTCTTTAATTGTTGGCTTAATTGCCGGTTTTTTAGGGAGCCGCATGGCAAAGCAAACTGTTTTTCCGTCTGCCGGCTTTTCTGCCATTGTCGGAGCGTGCATGGAAATGATTCAGATGATTTTTATTTTCTTTTTCAGCGGTGATCTATCGGATGGGGCCACGTTGGTTCGTTTTATTGCGCTGCCGATGATTTTGTTAAATAGCGTAGGAACGTTCATTTTTATGTCGATTCTAACGACGACATTGAAACAAGAAGAGCAGGCCAAAGCGGTTCAGACGCACGATGTTTTGGAATTAGCAGCGGAAACACTGCCATATTTTCGAGAAGGCCTCAATAAAAATTCCAGCAAAAAAGTTGCGGAGATTATTAAGCATTATACAAAAGTCAGTGCGATTAGCATGACAAACAGTCATCAAATTTTAGCTCATGTTGGCGCAGGAAGCGATCATCATATTCCAGAGCTAGAAGTCATTACGGAGCTTTCTCGGGAAGTGTTACGGACGGGCCGAATGACCATCGCGCATGCCAAAGAAGAAGTTGGTTGTTCGGACCCTAATTGTCCGTTGCAAGCGGCGATTGTGATTCCATTATTTTCCCATCAGCAAATTGTTGGCACCTTAAAAATGTACTTTACAGATCCAGCGCAGTTAACGCATGTCGAGGAGCAGTTAGCAGAAGGTCTTGGGACAATCTTTTCTTCACAAATTGAATTAGGTGAAGCGGAAGTACAATCAAAATTACTTAAAGAAGCTGAAATTAAATCCTTGCAAGCGCAAGTGAACCCGCATTTCTTCTTTAATGCCATCAATACTATTTCCGCATTAATGCGGAAAGACAGTGAAAAAGCGCGGAAACTATTGCTCCAATTAAGCAAATACTTTCGAGGCAACTTGCAGGGAGCCGTGCAAACTACGATCCCAGTTTCACAAGAACTAGAACAAGTAAAAGCCTATTTGTCATTAGAACAAGCACGGTTTCCGAATCGTTATCAAGTAACATTTGACGTGGAAGAAGCGGTTGCTTCAGAAAAAGTACCGCCGTATGCGATTCAGGTGTTAGTGGAAAATACCATCAAGCATGCATTTGGCAGCCGGAAGGAGAACAATCAAGTCCGGGTAGTGGTCAAAGCAAAACAACACAAATTACATGTGGATGTGTATGACAATGGGCAAGGGATTCCTGAAGAACGCCGCTTGCTATTAGGAAAGACGACAGTGACTTCGGAAAAAGGCACCGGCACGGCACTGGAAAACTTGTCCCGCAGAATGGCGAACCTTTATGGATCAGAAGGTTGTTTTTTAATTGAAAATTTAGAGACAGGCGGGAGCCATGTTCATTTAGAAATCCCGATGGAACAGGAGGAATTAGATGCACGTATTAATCGTTGATGATGAGCCCTTAGCACGAGAAGAATTGAGCTATCTTGTTTCCCAACATCCGCAAGTGACGAGCGTTGCAGAAGCGGATTCTGTGGCGGAGGCAATGGAAGAGATGATGGATCAAAAGCCAGATTTGTTATTTTTAGATATTCATTTGACCGATGAAAGCGGGTTTGATTTAGCGGAAAAATTAACCCATCTTAAAAAAGCGCCCTACTTGGTCTTTGCAACCGCCTATGATCAATATGCGTTAAAGGCCTTTCAAGTGAATGCAAAAGATTATATTTTGAAACCTTTTGAAGAAGAAAAAATAACACAAGTCATTGAAAAAGCATCGAAAGAAATGGGTCAAGCTGTCCCAGAAAACACTGCCGAAAAAGGACCAAAATCTGAAGCAATACCTATTCAAGGGGAAGACCGCATTTATCTTGTGGCGCCAGAAGATATTTACCTCGTTTCTGTCGAAGAACGGCAACTGAGCATTTTTGTAGATCAACAGGTCTACAAGATGACAGGGACCCTCAACAGTATCGAACAAAAATTACCTGCCACGCTCTTTATTAAAACGCATCGAAGTTTCATCTTGAATCGAACAAAAATTCAAGAAATTCAGCCGTGGTTTAATAACACGTTGCAAGTAATTTTAACCAACGGCTCAAAAGTACCTGTTAGCCGTTCATACGTCAAAGAATTTAAAGAAAAACTTGGCTTAAGTTAAAAAATCACCACTTGAAATGTCGAATGCATTTCAAGTGGTGATTTTTGCATTTGGTGAAGAAATTCTGGCATTTCATGAAAAAAAGCCCTTAAAAAAACGTTTTCTTTATATACTTAACCCATAGAAAACAGACAAAAGGGAGCGAAGAAGAATGGAAAAGAAAGTATATTCATTTTTACAACAAGCAGCAGTTTTTGCCATTATTATGTTAATCGCCAACGGCTTGGCGTTCATTTCCCCAATACCAATGCCTGCTTCAGTAATTGGCATGGTGTTATTGTTCATTGGTTTATGTACAAAAGTTGTTAAATTGGAGCAAGTGGAAGGGCTAGGTAATAGCTTATCAACGGTTATTACATTTTTATTTGTTCCTTCAGGGATTTCCTTAGTTAATTCTTTAGGGATTATGCAACAATTTGGCGTTCAAATTATTTTTGTTATTTTAGTAGCAACATTAGCGTTACTAGCAACAACTGGTTGGACGGGCGCCTTTTTATTGCATATGAAAGATGCTCGAAAAGAAAAAGAACCCGCAGCAACGAAGAAAGCGAAAGGAGAGGTTCGCGCATGAATCCGTATGTTGGCATTATTATTTCATTAGCTGTATTTGGCATAGGTACTTGGTTGTTTAAAAAAAGTAAAGGTTTCTTCTTATTTACGCCATTATTCGTTGCGATGATTTTAGGCGTTGTCGTTTTAAAAGTAACAGGAATTAGTTACGAGCAATACAATGAAGGTGGCAAATATATCAGCTTCTTTCTAGAGCCTGCGACAGTAGCGTTTGCGATTCCTTTATATAAAAAGAGAGACGTGTTGAAAAAATATTGGTTAGAAATTTTAACGGCGTTAACAATTGGTTCTTTTGGTTCGCTAGTGGCTGTTTATTTTGCAGGAAAAGTGATTGGCATGGATAATCATTTAGTGGCCTCAATCTTACCACAAGCAGCTACAACAGCGATTGCCGTACCTATTTCTCAAACTGTTGGCGGCATTGCTTCCATTACGGCGTTTACTGTAATCTTCAATGGTGTACTAACCTATGCCTTGGGTCGAATTGCATTGAAATGGTTTAAGATTAACAATCCAATCGCCAAAGGTTTAGCTTTAGGTGCGGCCGGACATGCCCTAGGTGTGGCAGTTGGCATAGAAATGGGCGAAACAGAGGCTGCTATGGCTAGTATTTCTGTCGTAGTGGTTGGCGTAGTTACTGTTTTAGTAGTTCCTTTCTTTGCAACGGTCATTGGTCTATAAAAAAGTGGGCTTCCTCACTTTTTATGAGTAGCTAATTTCTATCAGCTAACAGTCTCTGCTTATTCTGTGAATGCTAGTTATCACTAATCCGTAGGCTCGGAGTTAAAATGAGTGTAAAAAAGCCAACCTTATCCATAGTAAGGTTGGCTTTTGCGTTGTTCACAGGATTTTTTGAATATAGATAGGTCGGATTGACCAGTCTTTTTATAGAATGGTTGCTCCTAAAGTTTGTTTAAAGTGGCGTAACGCCCATTCGTGTCCTTGTTCATCAAAACTAGCAACGGCGCGTTCAGGAATCATTAATTGATAGCCTAAATTATAGGCATCGACAGCCGTATGCAACACGCAAATATCTGTACAAACACCAGTTAAACAAAGCTCTGTAATTCCTCGTTCTCGTAATCGAATGTCCAAATCCGTGCCACTAAAAGCAGAATAGTGCCGTTTGTCCATCCAATAAATGGTTGCCTCATTTTTGTGAGCTTGATAAAAATCAGCTAGCGAGCCAAACAGATTACGCCCGTCAGTTCCTAAGACATTGTGGGGCGGGAAAAGTTTATTTTCAGGATGATAGCGATCTAGGGGGTCATGCCCATCAATGGCAAAAACCACAAAATCGCCATTGTCAAAATAGTGCTTTGTTTGTTGAACAAGGGCCGTTTCAATGGCTTGCCCAGCGGCACCAGTGGTTAGTTTTCCGTCTGTGGCGACAAAATCATTCGTATAATCAATGGAAATCAGAGCTTTCATTTGGCAACCTCCTAAAGGTTAAAGTCATTTTGTTCATTTTACAGCTTTTAAGAAAGCATTTCAAATGATAAAAGTACATCAAATTCTAAAAAAGCTGTTTCAAAATAAACGCTTTGGCTAAAAAACATGCTATAATTTTGCTACAAATTAAAGCAGGTGAATAGAGTGAAAAGAAAAATCGTACGTTTTATCCTTTGGTTGTTAGGAATCATTGTGGTTATTTGCTTAGGCGTGTTTCTCGCCTTTCAATTATCCCCTAAGCCAGGCGCTTGGGTCATCAACCAGTTATTCGCAGGCGAAGTTGAAATAAAAGATTCAGCTTCCTATGATAAAGCATTGCCCAATGTCCAATTGCAAGAAAATCAAACATACCCTTCTTCAAGAAAAAAGAATACCTTTGATTTGTATTATCCCCAAACGTCAAAACAAGCGGTACCAGTCGTTTTATGGGTCCATGGTGGTGGCTATGTGGGAGGAGATAAGTCTGGGATGAAAGAGTTTGCGACACGTTTAGTGGCTGATTCCTCAGTTGCCTTTATTTCAATGAATTATGAATTAGCACCAGACGCACCTTATCCAAGCCAGCTCCAGCAGGTCAATGAACTTGTTCAATTTTTATTAGAAAAGAAACAAGCGTATCCCATGTTAGATTTATCTAAGCTTTTTATTGGCGGGGACAGTGCGGGTGCACAGATTGCTCTACAATATGCAACAGTTCAAACCAATGCCAACTATGCCAAAGAACTAGGGATGACTGCAGCATTGCCGGCTAGCCATTTAAAAGGCACGCTCTCGTATTGTGGTCCGGTGGATTTGAAACAAATGGCCAACCAACAAAGTGATAATCGTTTTATGAAATTTTTCGTTAAAACAGTGGCTTGGTCCTTGCTCGGCACTAAAGACTGGCAGACGAGTGCAGAACTGCAAGAAGTGAGTTTAGTGGATAAAGTCACCAAAGAATTTCCCCCGACGTATCTAACAGATGGCAATAGCTTTTCATTCCAAGAGCAAGGACTAGCCTTGGTTCAGCGGTTAAAAACTTTAAATGTTCCAGTTTCAGCTCTCTTTTTCAAAGATAAGAAAGCAACGATCACCCACGAATATCAATTCGACTATCAAACAAAAGAAGCTAAACAATGTTACCAAGAAACAGTCCAGTTTGTGAATACGTATAAATAAACAGAGGCCTTAGAAATATTTCTAAGGCCTCTGTTTATTTATTTTTGTCATTTTTTCAGCTGAGAAATATGTATAAATTAAACAAAAATGTTTATTTAATGATGTTTACATGAGAAAAAATCCGTGCTATACTACGAACTCGTTTGTTAATTTTAATGTTAAAAACAACGTTTTTGTTATTTTTGTGAACAAATTAATATTTTTATCTTACAAAAACAGCAAAAAATTCGTTTAGTTAACAAAAAGAAAATTAAAAAATAAATTTTTTTTTTGAAATTAAGAAAATATCTTTAAAAAAATCAGAAGAAAACTTCGTATACTTGAGCCATAGGTTGGTTGTGGAAAGTTTACTTCGAGGGAGGAGTGATGAAGTTAATGAAAAAGAAAATCGCTGTTTTATTGGCAACTTGTTTACTTGTACAACCATTTTTATCTGTTTCAGCGTGGGCGATTGAAGGGGAGCAACAAACAGAACGTACGCAGACACAGCCAAAAACAGCAGAAACCAGTACAAGTGAAGCAACAAAAGAAAGCAGCGCACATTCTACAGAACAGTCATCAATGACTGAATCTAGTGCTATCACAGAAAAAGTAACCACCTCTTCCACAGAAACAAAACCAAGCGAAGAGCAGAAGCAAATCACGTTGACCTTTGAAACAACGGATCAAGCTTTGTTTCTAAATGATGCCAAAAGTTATCAAGTGGTAAAAGAAAAAAATCAGCCACTTCGGACAGAAGAATTACCAAAATGGGCGAATAGTGAGGAAAATGCGACTTTCGTTGGCTGGTCTTATCAAGGCAAAACATATACAAATGAAGAACTTCTTCAATTAGAGTTTTCAGAAGATACACAACTTACGGCTGTCTTTAAACAGAAACTGACACGCATGGCCAGAGCTGTTTCAATTGATCAGTCCATTGCGGACACAATTGCTCCTGCAGATAAAACAAAAGTGATTGTTGTGCCAAGTCCTGCAGGAGATGGAGCAGCGTACAAAGAATATGCATCGACAGAGGCTGGCTTGAAAGAAGCCTTGTTTGATTTGTATCAACAGGGGAACAATGGCGATTTCACTCTTTATATAGGAAACAATATTACGACGAGTGCGGCGACCACCGCTAAAGTGATTCCTGACACCGTTACGGCAAGTAATATGACCTTTTACGCCTTGCAAGGTAAGGTCAATCATTTAGTGATTACTGGAAACAGCGCGGATCCGATTAGTATGGATCAAACGGCGCCAACGGGTTCTAAGACGTTAGGATTTAATCAAAATATCTATTTTGGCTCAAACATCACTTTGAGAAATCTAAACTATACAGGTACGAATATGTATTTAAATGGTTACAGTTTGAACCTGAATGGCGGCTCTAGTGGAAACGGTCTGACCGTATACGGTGGAACGGATACAGGAGATGTTTCAGGAAACCCAACTTTAACAGTAAATAGTACAGGTACAGGGACATGGAATTTCTATGGCGGAAACCAAAATGGTGGTAATTTAGCTGGAAATCCTACGATTGTTATTAACAATACACGGAGCGGACTAAATACATTAAGTGGGGGCGCCAATATTGGGACAGTGACTGGGAATACTTCATTGGTTGTCAATGATTCTGGTGGCAGAATTGCTTCAATTTATGGGGGCGGTTATGGGACCAACGCAACCAACACAGCGAATGTTACTGGTAACGTCTCAACAAAGGTTGCGATTACGAATGCTGCTACAGGTTTCCAATTAAGTACGTATTATGGCGGTGTTCAATACGGAAATATTGGTGGAAAAGTAACAAACGATATTTCTGGATATGGCCGTTGGTATACAGCGGGTCAACGTTTTATTGGTGGCTCTTCCCGCGGCGATATAGGAACGAATCGTGCGACTGATGGAATTACTACAAATTTAAATACACAGTTGTATAGTGCGGGTCGTGCAGATTTTGAAGGAGGCAACCAATATTCTGGAACGATCATCGGAGATATTACGAATGTGGTTACAGCAGGAACGAATTCCGCTGGTGGTATTAATGATTTTAACGGCGGTGCTGGTAACAATGTTTCGAAATTTAACAAGAGTCAAATTGGGGCCTCAAATGAAGCAACGTATGATGCTTATACACCACAACAAAGAGCAGAATTAGCCAAATCAGCAGCAGCTTTTAAAGTTTTTGGAAATATTTCTTCTAAATTAGTCAGCGGTTCGTTTAATAATGGTGCAATTTACTCAACTGCAGCTGGCCGCGGCGGTTATATCGAAGGAAATACAACAATTGAAGTGGGAACAGCGAATGGTGATGGGTCCTTAGGTGGCGATGGTATGGCTTATTCAGGCGCAAAACCGACAAGCTTAGATTATTCAACGACCGATAAAAGTCGTGGGTATAGTTCAGGTTGGGATATTGTTGGTGGCGGCGGCTATCCTGCTAGTAATGATACTTGGGATATCTATATAAAAGGAGATACTAAGACTGTTTTAAATAATACCATTGCTCGCTGGACATATGGTGGCTCTTTTTCAGGTGTCGTTGAAGGCAATACTTCTAACACATTGAATGGCGGGATTGCTGACACATTAGAAGGAACAGGCTATCAAGCAGCTCGAGTTTATGGAAACGGTCAAACAATCGTTAATAATGGTCAAGTCGATTGGTTTCTTTCAGGCGGTGGCTGGAATGATGCCAAAAATGTTGGGAATGTCGGTGTAACGGTTTATGAAGGAGTAATTAATGCTTCGATGGGTGCTTCTTATGGAGCAAGCGGTGGCCATACAATTACTGGTAATTCAGACAATCGCATCTACGGAGGAAATTTCTCAGGAACTCCTCGGACAGGCGCGAACGGTTTTTCAGGTGGGATTACCAATGCGGGCTCACTTCTTGGAAATGCCAAACTCTTAATTGATTTAAGAAATTACAACGGAGAGTTTAAGTTGCCTGGTAATACCTACATTACTGGTGGTCGGCCCTATGGTCAAAATACGACACTAGGAACGGATGAATCAAACACAATTACTTTAAATATTTTCACTAAAACAGGTGTGGAATCTCTAAATGGGGCCAGCATTTACGGTGATGGTGGAACCAATGCTGCGTATACCAAGAACGGCAAGATTACAATGAATATTCAAGCAGCGGGTTCTAGTATTGGAAATTTATATGCGACACAGTATTCCAATATCAGTGGCGGAAAAATCTTACGTGATGTTACCGCAAATGTTCAAGGTGCAGTTAGTATTAACGGTTTATCCGGTGGTTCATCAACAGATAATTTCACTAATGCAATTGTGAATGCTAGTTCAAATAAAGTGGCCTTTAACTTTGGGACTAACGTTGACGGCACCAATAACTATCAAACAGAACCACTAAATGCGACAGGCTTAGGCGTTGTCAACTTTACGGAATTAAATGTCACCAATGGCATTAAATTAATGGCTAATGGTGGGAACATCAAAAATGGCGTTTCTGCTACTGCCGCGAACCACAGTACGACTTACAATGAATTCGGATCAATTCATCTATCTAAAAACGCTGGAATTGGGATCACCAACACAGCCAATTTAATCTCAGCTAGCAAACTAACGGTTCAGGATCATGCAACATTAGAAACAATTCCTGGTACAGGTAAAGTAAACATTGCGGATTTTGAAGCTGTCGATCCAACAAAAGATGAACTTTTATGGATTAAACCAACGACAGATACAACTGCTTTGGTGGATAGCACAGGGACTTGGTTTGGAAATGTCAAAGCCTATCAGGTCTTGACGATTAATCCAACGGTCAATAATGCTACAAAACTTACGCCAACAACGTTTCATGGGATTGAAAAAGCGACTGGAAAAACATTTATTGGCGATAACGATGTGACCAAGGGCGCCAATGGCTATGGGATAGCAATTCCTGGCTCCATCATCGATTACGAAGTGGAAACGCCTGGAATTGTGGCAGGTGCAGGTACTATTTCTCATGATGTAAAAGAGGTCAAAGCCGGCAATGCGCCATTAACCTTACAAGCGTGGGGCACCGAAGTAGCTGGACAAAAAGTTCAAAAAGGACGTTTGATGATTCCGACCTCAAGTGCTTTAACACCAACCCTAAGCTTCCTTCCTGACGAAGTAACAGGTTCTTGGTTGCACCAAGGAACGGTTAAGTCTAGTGAAGTTGGGAGCGCGATAGAGCAAATTCCAGAGCAAAAAGATACCACCCCGCTTTCATGGAAAGCGACGAATATGAACTACAGTTATCAGGTGAAAGTTCAATTTTCAAATAAAGTGGAACTTTCGGGGCAATCGGTGATTGTCACAGAAGATGAGGCAGCACAGCTAACAACTGTTGATAAGGTAGTGGAAATGCTCGGCGCAAAAGGTCGGCCGTTTTTCAAGACCTCATTAAAAGAGACGGATTTACCACAAATTCAAGCGCCGTTAGCAGAAAAAACTGTATCGCGGACACATGATATTCAATTAGAAGCAGGGACGTCAGGAGATAATTTGCAAAACAAAACGGTTCATTTAGTTGTTGTGAAAAATGAAAGTGTCCTTGCCAAAGATCGTTCGTTTGCCTTGTATGCGACAAGTGCGCATTTGAAATTAAAAGAAGCAAATGGCTTAACGAATTCAGACGAGTTGGCACAATGGACACAAGCAACGGTGATTTTCGCAGATGGTCGGGCCAATCAAACACCAAGTCTTGATGCCGCAACCTTCCAAGCCATTCAGCAAGCGAAACCAGAAGAATTAGCCAAAACGGTGCCAGCCAATTATCAATTTACAGAAGCTGGTGAAACGTTAAATAAAAAAGTCAATGTGTCTATTTCAGGTGAATTAACGTTAGAAAAAGTACCTAAAACAATTGATTTTGGCAAACAAAAAATTTCTGCCAAGCCAGAAGTTTACTGGCCAACTCTTTCAGATGATTTAGTCGTTCAAGACACACGCGGGTCAGAAAGTACGCCTTGGAAACTGAATGTTCAGGTAACTAATCCCTTAACGAACGGCACAGATCAATTGGAAGATTTGTCATTGGTTACAGACAAAGGAGAATTTTTACTCAATAAAGGAGATACGGTTGTTACAGAAAATGAAGGCTCAGGTTCAGGTAGTTATACAATTAACCAAGGTTGGGGTGCGGCAAACCAACGGGGACTTAAACTATCTGTGCCAGTCGAGAAACAAAAAGTTGGCGAATTCAAAGGGACATTGTCATGGTCATTAGTCATGGCACCATAACAAGGAGGAGAGAAGTGAGATGAAAAAATACCTTTTGCTTAGTTGTTTTTTAGGTCTTTTCAGCTTCTGTCATTCAGACACTGCGTTTGGAGAAGCAGCTTATGAAAATAGTGGTGTTGTCTCCTTTTATGGAACGTATGAATATCCCACAGAAGAGTCGACAACAGCGACTAGTAATTCTTCCACAACGACCGAACCCACCAAGCCAGCTGACGGAGGCGCTTCATCCGTCCTTTCTTCTGGCGTATATGGATCGCGACAAGGAAGATTACCAGCGACAGGTACCACCAATCAAGCACCATTTATTTATTTGGGAATCAGCCTTATCACTATAGGCATATTATTTATTAAAAGGAGAAGAGAAGATGAAAAAAACAGTATTAGCAGTAGTAGGGATTGTAGGATTTAGCGGTGTCCTAGCGACACAACAAGCATTTGCGGAAGACATTAACGTGAACTATACAAGTAATGGCGCCATTACATTTGAACCAGATACAGATCCAACGAAGCCAGTTAACCCAACCAATCCAGATGAAAAAGTTGAACCAGAAGATCCAACTGACCCAACTGGACCAAAACCAGGGACTGCAGGCCCCTTATCAATTGACTATGCTTCAAGCTTTCAATTTGGCGCCCAAAAAATCACTTCCGATACGAAAGATTATTACGCACAAATTCAAACATTTAAAGATGGAACAACAGGTCCCAACTATGTTCAGGTAACGGATAAACGTGGGACACAAGAAGGCTGGACGTTAAGCGCTGTACAAAATGGGCAATTCAAAACAGCCCAAAATGAAGAATTAGTGGGGGCCGCTTTATCGATTGCCAATGCAGGTGTGACATCGATTGTTGATGCCGCATACGCGCCAACACCAACAGCAGCACATACCTTTGTTCCTGGAACAGAAGTAGAATTAGTCAAAGCAGAAGATGGCAAAGGAATGGGGACTTGGGTCTATCGTTTTGGGAAAGATGCGACAGAAGGTGCTACTGCCGTGAAATTAAATGTCCCAGGTAAAGCGATTAAATTAGCAAAAGAATATCGTACGACCTTAACATGGACATTGAAATCTGTACCAACGAATGTTGGAGGCTAAGTAAATGAAAAAAACAGTCGTCTACTCCTTGTTATTCGGAACAATGTTGCTTGGCGCCACTGTTCCTGCTGAAGCGGCGACGGTCGTTTTTGATAGCGAACAGTCGATTGTTTTTACCCCAAGCACAGATGGGACGGATCCAGTAAATCCAGAAAATCCCGATCCAGAAAAACCAGTTCGACCAGTCGATCCAACGAATCCTGATGGACCTAATCCAGGTACCCCTGGTCCACTTTCCATCGATTATGCCTCAAGTTTGGATTTTGGGAGTAATGAGATATCGAATAAGGATCAAACGTATTTTGCCAGAGCGCAAACCTATAGAAATCCAGATGGTTCAGCAAGTGAATTAGCAACTGCTAATTATGTACAAGTAAGTGATTTACGGGGAACCAATGCTGGCTGGGTTTTAAAAGTGAAACAAAATGGTCAATTTCGTAATGCAGAAACATTACACAAAGAATTAACAGGCGCCACCGTCGCCTTTACTGAGCCCAGTGTGCGCTCAAATGCGACGGACGTATTGCCGCCAACTGCTACCGCAAACATTCAATTAGATGCTGCGGGCGCAGAAACTGTTGTCATGCAAGCCCCAGAAAAGACCGGCGCCGGAACGTGGATCACGCTGTGGGGGCAAGCAGAAAAAGTGACCGAAAAAAATCAACAAGGACAGCAAGTAAATGCCACAATCACACGGGCAATCTCACTAACTGTTCCCGGGAAAACCCCTAAGGATGCAGTACAATATAAAACAACATTGACTTGGCTACTTTCAGATGTACCAGTAAATAATGGAGGGAAATAAATGAAAAAGACAAAAGTAATGACATTGATGGCAACCACAACTTTAGGCGCACTGGCACTTGTACCAATGAGTGCATTAGCAGTCGACGGTGGTGAATACCAAACAAACGGAGCGATTCAATTTGCACCAAATACGAACCCAACGAATCCAGTTGATCCGACGAATCCAGACCCAGATAAACCAATTACGCCAGTTGATCCAACTGATCCGACAGGGCCTAAGCCAGGGACAGCAGGTCCGTTATCCATTGACTATGCATCTAGCTTATCTTTTGGGGAACAAACGATTACCTCAAAAAATATGACCTACTATGCAGAAACACAAAAATACAAAGATAATGCTGGTGCCGACCAAGAAGGCCCGAACTTTGTTCAAGTCTCAGATAATCGTGGGACTGAAACAGGTTGGACGCTAAAAGTAAAACAAAATGGTCAATTCAAAACTGAAGCCAATCAAGAACTAACAGCGGCCAAAGTAACTTTAAGCAACGGACGCGTGGTTTCAGCTTCACAATCTGCAAAACCAACGACAGCGCCAGCTACGATTGAATTAAACCCAACTGGGGCTGAATCAGTGGTCATGGCTGCTGGCGATAAAGAAGGTGCGGGTACGTACTTAATGAGCTGGGGCGATAGTGTAGATGCCGCTAAAACAAGTATTTCATTAGAAGTACCTGGTTCAACCACAAAATATGCGAAAAAATACACGACAACTTTTACTTGGACTTTGACAGATACACCTGCTAACACAGGAAACTAAGAACGACAGCATACACGCAAGATCGGGATATAAGTCAAAAATTTTTGGCTTATCTTTCGGTCTTTTGGTGCTTATAATACAACAAAGAATGACAGACATAGGAGAATGAATATGAACAGATGGAAAGTATATGCAACGGTAATCGCTTGTATGTTATTTGGCTGGATTGGCGTGGAGGCGCACGCTTCTGAATTTAATTTTGCGGTTACACCAACAATTCCCGAAAATCAAGTGGATAAATCAAAAACCTACTTTGACTTAAAAATGGCGCCTGGTACCAAACAAACCGTAGAAATTCAGTTACGCAATGATACAGATGAAGACATTACCATTGAAAATACGGTGAACTCAGCGACAACAAATTTAAATGGCGTAGTAGAATATGGCCAAAACGGGATCAAACCTGACAAAACTTTACGCTTTAACTTAAAAGATTATGTGGAAGCACCGAAAGAAATCATCTTGCCGAAGCATTCCCAAAAGACCTTACCTTTAACCATCACAATGCCTAAAGATTCTTTTGATGGCGTGATGGCTGGCGGTATAACACTAAAAGAGAAAAAGAAAGAAACCACGACTTCTGCGGATCAATCAAAAGGGTTAGCTATTAATAATGAATACTCCTATGTTGTGGCTATTATTCTTCAGCAAAATGAGACAAAGGTTCAACCAGATTTAAAATTACTAGGGGTTAAACCAGGCCAAGTCAACGCGCGAAACGTCATCAATGTTTCTTTACAAAACCCACAAGCGGCCTACTTAAACCAATTACATTTAATCAACACTGTTTCAAAAGGAGGCGAAACGCTTTACCAATCCGATACTGAGGATATGCAAGTGGCGCCAAACTCTAACTTTAGTTACCCAATTTCTTTAAAAGGGGAACGATTAACGCCAGGAAAATATGTCTTGAAATCAACGGCCTATGGTGTAAAAGATGAAAAGGGCACCTATCAAGTCAAAGGCGCCAATGGTGAAGAACGGTACCTGTACAAATGGGAATTTACAAAAGAATTTACTATTTCTGGGGACGTCGCTAAAGAATTAAATGAAAAAGACGTAACCATTAAAGGAACCAATTGGTGGTTGTATCTACTGATTGCATTCATCATTCTAGCGCTGCTCTTATTGATTTTCTTCTTGTATCGTAAAAAGAAAAAAGAGGAAGAACAACAATCTGAGTAATAAAAAGGGCTATCTATTGACAAAAAGGGTTTTCCTTGTAAAAGTAAAGGTACTTTTACAAGGAATTGCTTCCCATAAAGTAGAGGTAGAGAGAGTGAGAAGCCATGAGAAAAAAGTATCTTTTTTTATTTAGTTCTTTGCTAATTTTTACGGCTGTCGAAATAGAACCAATTCAAACATTGGCGACACCTATTTATAATCCCTTAGAACCAACGGAAGAAATTCAACCAAAACCAGAATCAATCACCCCTCAGGAAAAGTCAGAACCGGAACAACCTGCGCCGACCCCTCCGGAAGATCAAAAAACTACGGTTCCTTCTGAAGAAAAAAAGCCTTCACCCAAGAAAAAAGACAAACCTGTGGAGAAACCGGCAATGTCAAAAGAAAAAAAGAAACAAACAAAAGAAACAACGGCTCATCCCTTACAAGTGAATAAAGATTTTGTCTTTCCTAACGGACTTGGTGCAGGCGGCGATGAAGAATCTGAAAGCTATTTAGCAGCGGTTGGGTACTTTCTTTCAGGAAATGGATTGTATGGGAAAAAAATGGATGTGAGAGAAGTCTATGATATTGATGATGTTTTTAAATAAAGTGGATAAAAGAAAAATCGCCTTATTTCAGTTACTGGAAAATGCACCGATGTTAACAGAGTCAAAAGAAACCGTAATGCAGGAGTTAGAATTATCTGAATTTATCGTGAACAAAACGGTCGCTGAATTAAATGCCGATTTTATTGAATTTGGTTTATCAGAGGATTTTCAAATTGTGAGCGATGGTATTTTCTTAACGCTTAATGAATCAGGAACGGAAACTTCCGCTACTTTGATTGATTGCTATATTAAAGAGTCGTTACGTTTTGCTATGTTTCAAGATTTCTTTTTTCAGCGTTTTGATTCTGTAAATGAGTTTGCTTTAGAACACTTTGTTAGTCACACATTGGCTTATAAGGAGTTCAAGGAATTAAAGAAAATGCTGGAAAATTATCAAATTACAATTAATAAAGAATTTCACTTAGTGGGAAATGAAACCAATTTACGCGAAGTAACAACACTGGTTTTTTTACAATTATACCAACGTGATTTTTCATTGTACGGTAAAAAAGTTTTAGAGCAGATTCGGAACTTTGAGCTATTTTTTTCTGAGAAGGTTCATCTTAATCAGCGTGCAGGCTATGCACAAGCTAAATGTTTTCATTTTTTGGCGGTTTCTTTAGTACGAACGCAGCAACAGTTTTATGTAGAGAAAAAAGTAGATTCGCAAGTGTTAAAACAATTAGCCGGTGACAATCAGCAGAATGTTTTCGATTGGTTAGAGAGTCTTCAAATCCCAGAACCACAACGAACAAACGAAGGCAATTATTTACTCTTATTTTTAATTGCTGAAGAGTGGCTTCAAGTAGCTTCAGCAGCACTTTGCCAAAGATTTGCAGAAATTCAACAATTGAATCGTGACTTGTTAAGCTATTTAAAAATACAATTTCAGCTTTCTGAGGAAGTCCTGCAAGGTTTTGAACAAAAAGTAACAATCGTACATTTTAAATTGTTCCATTTTCCAATAGAAGCAAACTATAGTTATCGCAAAATGGATATAACCTACTTTGCAGAAACGTATACAGAGTATTTTTCTGCTAGTCGACAATTTATTCAAGAACAAAAAACGAATCCCGCTGTTTGGGATGCCAGACAGTTTTTATTTTATCGGTATCTGTTGTTAATGGTGGATGCGTTACCATTGAAAAAAGTTTTGGCTCCGATTACATTGTGTGTCGACTTTTCCTTTGGTGAAGCCTATAATCGTATGATACAAAAAAATATTGAAAAAATTACGGAATGGAATATCATTTTCAAAGCACATGTAGATGAAAGTGTACAATTAATTTTATCGGATATTCATTTTGTCGATTGGCCTGAGATTACTCAAATTATTTGGTTAGCGCCACCACGTCCTGTTGATTGGTCGCATTTTATTAAAACGCTGAGTGCACTAAGACCGCACTCGGGAGAAGAAAACAAGGTCGGGACAGCACCGCTTAGCTCCGAGAAATAAGAAGAAATTTCCGGAAATTGTTCTTTAATTTTTGGATAATTTCGGCTTATTTCCGAAGGAGCTGGTTCTGTTCCCGCCGTTTATCAGATTTTGAGCGTGAAGCAAAAATCCAAAGTGATTTTTGTACCACGCTTTTTCTTTTAGAATATAAAAATTAAAAATAATAAAAAAGTTGAAACTTTTTATGCTTGTGATTCGTCTATATAAGTGTACAGGAAAGGAGGTTCCAGAAATCGATGGTTTTCGATGGTTGGAAAAGAAAAAAACAAATTCGCGCGTTAGAAACGCTTGTGGATACCAAATATGAAAAAATGTATCGCATTGCCTTTAACTATACACATTCGAAAGAAGATGCCTTGGATGTGATTCAAGAAAGCTTTGAAAAGGCACTGAAGGCCATCCAAAAAGGACCCGATATTAAGGATTTTGAAGCGTGGTTCTTTCGAATTCTGCTTTCTGTAGCGACAGATTATTGGCGTAAAAAGAAACGAGAAGCTGTTCATATTGAAAAAGATGAACATGTGTTAGCCCTTTTAAATAATCCCCAACGCAGTTTTTTAGAAATTGAAGAAATTATTAATCAATTAGATAGTCCCAATCGTGAAATTATTCTATTAAAATTTTTTGAAGGATTTACGCTAAAAGAAATCGCCTTGATCCTGGATATTAACGAAAACACGATTAAAACGAAGATGTACCGCAGTTTGAATGAACTCCGAAGTCTATTGAATTAGTAAAAGAAAGGAAGCGAAAAAATAATGGAAGATTTTGTAAAAAGTGTTGTTAAAAACTTTTCAAAAGAATACCGCCAACAACCGTTGCCAACGAATCTACAAGCGGAAATCAAAGCGCGTTTTCATAAAGAGAAAAAGCGGTACACCTGGCTTCGTTTTAGAAACCGCTCACTGCAAAGTAGTCTAGTAGTGGCTTGTGGCTTTGTCTTATCAGTCAATTTGTTTCCAGGTTTTAGTGAAGCAGCCCGCAACATTCCTGTGTTAGATAAAATTGTTCAATTAGTCACCATCAAAACGTTGACAGCGAAAAAACAGGAAAGTGAAGTAAACATCGATGTCCCTAAAATCCAAACATCCCAAGAATCTTCAGTAGCCGACACGCTCAACAAAAAATACTTGAAAGAAGCCCAAACAGAATTTCAACAAGTCAAAGGGCAATTGTTTGATGGTTCTCGTGTTTCAGTCACTGGAGATTATGAAAAAGTTGTGGACGACCGTCGCTTCCTAGTGGTCAAACGAACCTTCACAGAAATTAAAGGCAGCTCTGCGACGACAACGAAATATGACACCATCGACAAACGAGCCAATGTTGTCGTTTCACTCCCCTTAATTTTTAAAAATGATTTTTACATTGATGTCATTAGTAGTGAAATTAAACAACAAATAGCAGACCAAATGAAGAACGATAGCAATAAAATATACTGGTCCGAAAAAGAGGATGCCCCCAGTGATGTTCAACCCTTCAAAAAAATTAAAAAGGACCAACCTTTCTATATCAATGAAAAACACCAATTAGTGATTGTGTTTCCTCAAGGAGAGATTGCGCCTTACTATATGGGCACCCCTGAATTTGTGATCCCTAATCAAGTCATTGAGAATGAATTGGCAGCGCCTAATTATTTAAAATAAACTCAGTAAAAAACACGCGACATTTCTTAAAACTGTCGCGTGTTTTTTGCTGACCTAACCAAGTCAGTTGCGGTTTTACTGAGAGAAGCGTACACTAGAATTAAGCATAACAAGAAAGGGCGAATGGCAATGGAAAAATCAGAAAAAATTAGTATTTTACAAGATGTGGTTAAAATTAAATCTGTAAATGGAAACGAAGAAGAAGTGGCAATCTATTTACAAAATCTTTTGAAAAAATATGAGATCCCTTCTGAACTTGTTTCTTATGCACCAAATCGTAGTAGTTTGGTTGCTTATTTAGGTGAAAACCGAGAAAAAGTCTTAGGGTTTAGTGGCCACATGGACGTGGTTTCTGAAGGGGACGAAAGTCAATGGACTTTCCCGCCATTTGCGGCCCATATTGAAGGAAATAAATTGTATGGCCGTGGCGCAACGGACATGAAAAGCGGCTTAGTCGCAATGGTTTTAGCAATGATTGAATTAAAAGAAAAGGAAGTTCCATTAAATGGAGCGGTTAAATTTTTAGGTACAGTTGGTGAAGAAGTCGGTGAGCTAGGTGCTGGCCAATTAACTGAAAAAGGCTATGCGGATGATTTAAGTGCCTTAGTCATTGGAGAACCAACCAATTATAACTTGATGTATGCGCACATGGGTTCAATTAACTATTCTGTTGTGTCACACGGAAAAGAAGCCCACAGTTCGATGCCAGAAGAAGGCATTAACGCGATTAATAATTTGAACGAATTTATTACAGAAGCAAACCAACAAATGGCGGAAGTCACAGCAAACTATGAAAATCCTGAATTAGGTCGAACGATTCACAATGTAACCGTCATTAAAGGTGGCACACAAGTGAACAGTATTCCAGGTCAAGCAGCCTTGCAAGGGAATATCCGTTCAATTCCAGAATTCAGCAACGACCAAGTCATTGCATTATTACAAAAAATTGTCGATGAATTGAACAAAAAAGAAAAACATCAGTTAGAATTAACGATTGATTACAATAAAATTCCTGTAAAAGCTGAGAAAGATTCTGCGTTAATTCAAGCCATTCAAGCCCAATTTGATCAACCATTACCATTAGTGACAAGCGCTGGGACCACAGACTTAGCTGAATTTACTAAATCAGACAATACATTTGATTGCGTTGTCTTTGGACCAGGTGTGACCACTACTGCACACCAAGTCGACGAATATGTCGAAATTGATAATTATTTAGATATGATTGATAAGTATCAAGCGATAGCAAAAAGTTATTTAAATTAAAAAAGTGTCGCGCCTGAATCATAAAAATCAGGTGCGACATTTTTTATAAGGTTTATTCCACCACAGTCCATTCATTTAAGGTTTTGCCGTTCTCATCAACTAGCTCTAACCAGCTGTTTGTTCCAGCAAAATAGAGAAACAAGCCGACTTCATTAACGCTTTTTAAGATGATATCTTCCGTTGTGACAAAGTCTTTAAATTGGCCCTTGCGTTCATCACGAAGTTTTTCACCAAATCTAGCGGAGAAACCGACAGACCCGTCTTTATTTAAAGGGGCTTCTGGCATCATTGTCGCGCCAGCTTTAATAAGCATTTCATTGCGCTTTTGCCAAAAAACAGTTGCTTTGCTTTGTCGAGTATCAATATAAAAAGGAATTTGGCTAACTTCTTTTGTCCATTTGTGGCGTGCTTTGGCTGGTCTGGCTTTCTTCGGCGCCGGTTTTTTAAACAGAGAGTAGCCAAAACGTTCCAAGATAAAGGTGACTGTTTCTTTATAGTTAGTCACTGTCGCTACCGCACTTTTCGGAATTTTGACTGTCGTTGGGGTTGCTTCCAATGTTAAACCACTTTCTTTCGCATCATCTAGGAAAGCTTGCGCTAAATAGGCAAGTTCTGTGTCCCAATTCGGTTTCAATAAAATCGAGTGATCAAAAGAAACTTCTTTATATGTAGCTTTTTCTTCAGCAAGTCCTAAAGCAACTAGTTGGTTATCTCTTAGCAAGAAAAGAATCGCTGCCTCTTTTTTCGGTAATTTAGTTGTTTGTTCAATGATTAAGTGGGCCTGATCGGCTAAATCAATGAGTGTCTTTGTTTTTTTTAAATCAACGGTTAAATGTAAGTCCATGAAGTCTACTCCTTTATCGTTAGTTTCTTCATTGTATCATGAAACACCGTCTTCGTCTTTTAACGAGTCAGCAACCTTACAATATTGTTTGAAACAAAAAGAAGCTTTCATGGTATACTTACTCACATGCATAATTTTTAATGAGGAAAGTAGAGGAACAAGAATGAAAACACTTGGCAATATTTTATGGTTCATCTTTGGCGGCTTTTTTGGTGGCTTATCGTGGCTATTCGCAGGCGTGATTTGGTGCATTACAATCATTGGTATTCCGATTGGTTTACAATGTTTCAAATTAGCGGGATTGAGCTTTTGGCCGTTTAAAAAGCGAGTCGTGTATAGTGATAGCGGCGTATCTTTGGTGGTAAACATTATTTGGCTGATTATCAGTGGACTACCATTAGCAATTGGGCATTGTATTAGTGGCTTGTTGCTTTGTCTGACAATCATCGGTATTCCGTTTGGGCAACAATCCTTTAAATTGGCGAAATTAGCGTTAATGCCGTTTGGGGCCCGTGTTGTTTCAACAAATGATTTTTATTTTGAATAGTCAGAGGTTTCTCATTGACAAATAAAACGAAACAGCGTATTCTGTAAATGTAATAAATAACGTTACATTTAGTTTGGAGTGATTAGACATGGCCATGTCAACGAAATTAAGTGTTGCGATTCATATTTTAAGTTTGATTGAAACAGGTCCTCAAGAACAAGTGACTTCTGAATACATTGCTTCGAGCGTGAATACGAATCCAGTCGTTGTTCGACGACTAATGAGCCAGTTAAAAAAAGCCGGCTTGATTCATTCCATGCGTGGAGCCAATAAAAATACCTTATTAAAGAAACCAGAAGAGATCTCACTGTATGAAATTTATACAGCGGTTGAATTGGAACGAGAGATTTTCAATATTCATCAAAATCCTAATCCAAACTGTTCCGTTGGGGCAAATATCCAATCGGTACTAGAAACTGAATTTACTAAAGTGCAACAAAAAATGGAAGAAGAATTGAAAAGTATCACCTTAGCAGATGTGATTCATGAAATAGAAGTTAAGAGAGATAAGTAATCTCTCTACTTTTAAAGTATTAAATGTAACTATTTTAGTTCTATTTAAAAATGAAAGGATGATTTACATGAAAGTAGCAGTATTAGGAGCAACAGGAAAAGAAGGACAATTACTTTTAGCAGAAGCTAAACGTCGCGGGATGGACGTGACAGCCATCGTTCGTAATGCCTCAAAAATAACAGATGGCACACCGACCATTGAAAAAGATGTTTATCAATTAACAACAGAAGATATTCAAGCGTTTGATGTATTAATTAGTGCCTTAGGATTCCCTGATGTGCAAGATTTCCCAAAATCTACCCAGCATTTGATTGAGATTTTAACCAATCAAAAAACGCGCTTGTTTGTCGTTGGGGGCGCTGGAACCTTGTATGTGGACCCAGAACACACAACTCAATTAAAAGATACACCATCATTCCCAGCAGAAATTCAGCCATTAGCTTCGGCGATGGGCGAAGCTTTAAACTTATTGAAAGAAGCTCAAAACATCCACTGGACCTATATTAGTCCTGCAGCCATGTTTGATGCTGATGGTCCTGCGACAGGCCATTATGAAGTCGCTGGCGAAGAATTAACAACCAATAGTCAAGGTGACAGCTACATTAGTTACGCAGACTACGCCGTTGCCATGTTAGATGAAGTGGAAAGTAATGCACACCCAAATCAACGAATTAGTGTGTATCAATAAAAGAAACAAGAAAAATGGGGCCTCCGTTAAAACAACGGAGGCCCCATTTTCTTGTTTGATTAATTATTGCTAATGTATTTACTGTTTGGGTGCTCGGTATCCTGCTGCTTCTGCTTCTTCAACAGTAGAGAACCAAGCTACTGGATTCGTAGTTCTATTATAATATCTACTTCCAGGTACATGATAAATTCCATTACGTGACCCTTTAATTAAGGCGTTACCGCTTGGTGCTTCCGCAGCAGCCGTCTCGACTTCCGCCGGCGCCTGTGCGGCTTGTTGCGCCTCTGCTTCAGCTTGCGCTTTTGCTGCCGCTTCGGCTTGTTCTTTTTGCGCTTTTTCAGCGGCTAGTTTCTGAGCTTCTGCTTCTTTTCGTTGTTTTTCTTTGTGGGCATCTAATTGAGTTTTAACAACGGCTACCCGTTTTGTTAAAGCTTGATTTGGGGAGTTTAAAGCGTCAATTTGTTTGACCGCTTCATTATAGTAAGCTTCATTGGTTGGTTCTTGTTCAGCTTTTTCAACAGCGGCAGTTGCACTGGCGACTAATTGTTCATTTTTTTCTTTTTCAGCGATAGCGGTTTGAACAGTCGTTAATCGTTGTTGAAATCCTTCTTTGCCAACTGGGGCAGCAGCTACTAATTTTTCAGCTGCTTGATAATCGCTTTTACTTTTAGATTTTTCAGCAGTTGTAACTGCTTCATCAACAGGTACTGCTTCTTTGATTTTTTCAAGGCGATCATTGTATTCCTCGTATTCTTGACTTAATGAAGATACTAAGGTTGCGGCTTCATCATAGTTTTTCTGAGAAGGTTGTTTTTCAGCGTAAGCTAAGGCTTTTTCTGTTTTGGCCAATTCTTGCTCAGAATCTGTGATGCTCGCAATAAATTCTTTTGACGGTGTGACTTCGACTGATTTTTCAACTTTGGTATCTTTCTTCTCAGCAACAAAAGTGATTTTTTGCGTTTTTTCATCGGACAGTTTTACTTTGTAAGCAAACGTTTTGTCTTTCGTTTTTACTTCCTTGCCATTGGCCGTTAGTTTGCTGTTGCCGTCGTATTCGCCTTTGATGGTGGCTGAGCCATTGGCATCGGTTTCAACACTCTCTGCATCAAGTGAAAGTGTCGGGGAAGAATCTGTCGTGGCAACCCCACCAATAAATAGAGCGGCACTTGCTAACGCGGCATAGCCATATTGTTTTTTCGGTTGTTTCTTAATTAATGCTTTGATAGTCAGTCCCCCGCTGACAAGTAACCCTAATAGACCCAAAAGTACTAATACTACACTCATTCATTTCTCTCCTTTCGATATAACGTTATTATACAATGTATTGTGAGAAAATGAACATTTTTTTCGTAATAATTAATAAATTTCCTGATAAAAAAATTATTTCCTGAGCTCAAATTCTTTTGTAAAAATTTTGTTGTGCTAAAATGGAAAGTGAGTTTAACTACGTATGTTATTAGAGAAGGGGAAATCAATGAAAGCAGAGATCATTGCAGTCGGAACAGAGTTATTACTGGGACAAGTAGTGAATACCAACGCCACCTTTTTATCAGAAGAGTTAGCTGCGCTAGGCATCGATGTTTACTATCAGACCGTTGTTGGTGATAACGGCGGCCGCTTAGAAACGCTACTAACAGAAGCAGAACAAAGAAGTGATTTAATTGTCCTTTGTGGAGGGCTAGGACCTACAGAAGACGATTTAACCAAGCAAGTTGTCGCACAACATCTCCATAAATCATTAGTAGAAGATCAAGAAGGATTGAACCGCTTGCACCAGTTTTTCCAACAGTCTAAGCGGCCAATGACGGAAAATAATCTACGACAAGTGTTAGCCATCGAAGGTGGACAAGTTCTTCAAAACCCGACAGGATTAGCGGTTGGTTCTTTTGTAACAGAAGGCACAACAAGCTATTTGCTCTTACCAGGACCACCCAATGAATTAATTCCGATGTTCCAACAAGCGGCACGACCTTTATTGATTGATGCGTTTCCACAAGAAGAACAATTGATTTCGAGAGTCTTGCGTTTTTATGGCATTGGTGAATCCCAGCTGGTGACCGAGATTCAATCGTTGATTGCGCACCAAACGAATCCAACCATTGCGCCTTATGCTAAGCCTAATGAAGTGACACTTCGTTTAACAGTTAAAACAAAAGACTTAGTAGCTGGCGAAGAATTATTAACAGCGACGGAAGAAAAGGTTTTAGCTAAAGTGGGAGACTATTTTTATGGGTATGGGGATGACAATAGTTTAGCCAAGGTAACAGTGGATTTGTTATTACAAAACGGACAAACCGTTACGGCTGCTGAGAGCCTCACCGCTGGCCTATTCCAAAGTACACTGGGGGAAATTGCGGGTGCTTCGAAGATTTTTAAGGGAGGCTTCGTGACGTATTCGCAAGAAACAAAAGAGAACTTTTTAGGAATTTCTCATGAACTTTTAGAAGAACATGGCACGGTAAGTGAAGCGTGTGCCAAAGAAATGGCAGAGAAAGCGCGTCAGTTAGCTAAATCTAACTATGGTTTATCATTTACTGGGGTCGCTGGTGACCCACTCGAAGGTCAACCGACAGGCACTGTTTGGATTGGGCTGGCGGAAGAAGGCCAACCAACCGTTGCAGAATGTTTCCATTTTAACCGTGACCGAAATTATATTAGACAGAGTGCGGTTATGCGAGGATTAGATCTTTTGCGGCGCCGAATCATTAATAAAAAATAAATATGCGAATGTTTGTTCGGTTTTTTCTTGCTTTTTTGGTACAAAAGAGATATGATAGACCTACTAACAGGAAATGAAAAATAAGTTTATATAAATTAAAGGAGGATTATCCATTGGCAGATGATCGTAAAGTGGCTTTAGATGCCGCACTGAAAAAAATTGAAAAGAACTTTGGGAAAGGTTCTATTATGAAATTAGGCGAAAAAGCTGATCAAAAAATTTCAACTATCCCTAGTGGTTCTTTAGCGTTAGATGTTGCATTGGGCGTAGGTGGGTATCCACGTGGCCGAATTATTGAAGTATATGGTCCTGAGAGTTCAGGTAAAACAACTGTTTCTTTACACGCAATTGCAGAAGTGCAACGAAATGGTGGAACAGCCGCTTTTATCGATGCTGAGCATGCATTGGATCCTCAATATGCGGAGAAACTAGGCGTTAACATCGATGAATTACTTTTATCTCAACCAGATACGGGCGAGCAAGGCTTAGAGATTGCCGATGCCTTAGTTTCAAGTGGTGCGATTGACATCGTTGTCATCGACTCGGTTGCTGCGTTAGTTCCTCGTGCAGAGATTGATGGTGAGATGGGAGCGAGCCATGTCGGCTTACAAGCTCGACTAATGTCTCAAGCACTACGTAAATTATCAGGCTCAATTAATAAGACAAAAACAATTGCTATTTTCATTAACCAAATTCGTGAAAAAGTTGGCGTGATGTTCGGAAATCCTGAAACAACTCCTGGTGGACGTGCATTGAAATTCTACGCAACGGTTCGTCTAGAAGTCCGTCGTGCAGAACAGTTAAAACAAGGAACAGACATCGTCGGTAACCGCACAAAAATTAAAGTCGTTAAAAACAAAGTGGCGCCACCATTTAAAGTGGCAGAAGTTGATATCATGTATGGCCAAGGTATTTCCCAAGAAGGCGAATTACTAGATATGGCTGTGGAAAAAGACCTTATCAGTAAAAGTGGTGCTTGGTATGGCTACAAAGAAGAACGAATTGGCCAAGGCCGTGAAAATGCCAAACAATACATGGCGGATCATCCTGAAATGATGGCAGAAGTGTCTAAATTGGTCCGTGATGCATACGGCATCGGTGACGGTTCAACCATTACAGAAGAAGCAGAAGGTCAAGAAGAATTACCCTTAGATGAATAGATAACGAGTGAATACGACTCGTTAAGAAGAAAGACAACACTTACTGAACAGGACAGGTGTTGTCTTTTTTTGTTTAGAACTAAATTGTTAAATAGACTGTTGTCCATGTCCGAACCCATCCACATCAAGCAGCTTAGTCAAACAGCAGACTATGCGGCGTTTGTTCTAAAATTTAAACAATTCGTGACGGCGGAAACCTAAAAATGTGACGTTGTCTAATATTTGCTGCCCTTTCCAAAAGAAAGGGCTTTTTTAAGTTGACACCTTTCACGACAAACATTAGAATAAAATTGTGTGTATGCACAAATATGCAAGTAGGCATATTGATAATTGATTTTAGTTTATCAAAAAACTACAAGATATGAATTAACAAAAAGATAGTATGGAGGTGGAAATATGGTTTTAAATATTCTCCTCGCTATCGTCGGTTTGATTGTCGGTCTTGGTTTAGGATTTGTTATTGCAAAGTCACGTCACGATAAAGCAATAAATGGTGCAAAAATTTCAGCGTCGAGTATTCTCGAGAACGCTCGGAAAGAATCAGAAACACTGAAAAAAGAAGCATTGCTAGAAGCTAAGGAAGAGAACCAGAAGTATCGTTCAGAAATTGAAAGTGAGTTGAAAGAAAGCAGATTAGAACTTAAATCTCAAGAAAATCGTTTAATTCAACGGGAACAAACGTTGGATCGTAAAGATGACTCTCTTGAAAAACGTGAAGGCTCACTGGAAGAAAAAGAAGAGAAACTTGGTGCTAGACAGCAATTAATTGATGAGCGAGAAAAAGAAGTAGAAAACTTAATTAATCAGCAACATCAAGAATTAGAACGAATTGCTTCCCTTTCAAAAGAAGAAGCAAAATCGATTATTATGAAGTCAACAGAAGAAGAGTTGAATCATGAACTAACCTTGATGGTCAAGGAGTCAGAACAACGTGCCAAAGAAGAATCTGATCGCAAAGCGAAGAACTTGCTTTCCCTAGCAATTCAACGTTGCGCCGCCGATTCTGTTTCTGAAACAACTGTTTCCGTGGTCACTTTACCAAATGATGAGATGAAAGGTCGCATTATTGGTCGTGAAGGACGTAATATTCGTACATTGGAAACATTAACAGGGATTGACTTAATCATTGATGATACGCCAGAAGCGGTTGTGTTATCCGGATTTGATCCAATCAGACGAGAAATCGCTCGAATGACCTTGGAAAAATTAATCCAAGATGGTCGGATTCATCCCGCTCGTATCGAAGAAATGGTAGAAAAATCACGTAAAGAAATGGATGAACGGATTCGTGAATACGGAGAACAAGCAGCCTTTGAAGTAGGTGCTCATACGTTACATCCTGATTTAATTAAAATTTTAGGCCGTTTACGTTTCAGAACAAGTTATGGTCAAAATGTCTTGAACCATTCAATCGAAGTAGCAAAACTAGCTGGCGTTTTAGCCGCCGAATTAGGCGAAGATGTTCAATTAGCCAAACGTGCAGGTTTACTACATGATATTGGGAAAGCATTGGATCATGAAATTGAAGGTTCTCACGTTGAGATTGGCGCAGAATTAGCTGCGAAATATAAAGAAAATTCAGTAGTTATTAATGCCATTGCCTCGCATCATGGTGATGTGGAAGCAACCTCAGTTATTTCTGTTTTAGTGGCAGCCGCAGATGCGTTATCTGCAGCCCGTCCAGGTGCACGTAGTGAATCGTTAGAAAACTACATTCGCCGCTTAGAAAACTTAGAAAATATTTCTAATAGTTTTGAAGGCGTTGATTCAAGTTTTGCTGTTCAAGCAGGACGTGAAGTTCGTGTCATGGTGAAACCAGAAGAAATTTCTGATTTAGAATCTGTTCGTTTAGTTCGAGACATTCGGAAGAAAATTGAAGATGACTTGGATTATCCAGGACATATCAAAGTAACGGTTATCCGTGAAACACGTGCCGTAGACTATGCGAAATAAAATAAAAAGCGAATAAGTATCGCGTGTAGTGTCTCAACGAACAATTGCAAGGATTGTTCGTTGAGACACTTTTTTTAATCTTTTAAAACCAAAACTTTCTTTTCAAAGCGAAAACAACTATAATAAACAAGAGATGTTAAAAAGAGAAGAGGAACCTTTTTGCGTATATTATTTATAGGAGATGTTGTCGGTTCTTTAGGAAGAGAAGCCTTAGCAACGTATGTCCCTAAATTAAAGAAAAAATATCGTCCACAAGTGACCATTGCCAATGGTGAAAATGCGGCATCTGGTCGGGGAATTACTGGCAAGATTTATAAGAAATTTTTGCAAGATGGTGTCGATGTTGTTACGATGGGTAACCATACGTGGGACAACAAGGATATCTTTGAATTCATTGATGATGCGAAGAAAATGGTTCGTCCAGCGAACTTTCCAGAAGATGTGCCTGGTCAAGGAATGGTTTTTGTGAAAGTCAATCAATTGGAACTAGCGGTGATTAATTTACAGGCCCGCACATTTATGGTGCCATTGGAAGATCCTTTCAAGAAAGCCGCCGAGTTAGTAGCTATCGCTCGCAAACGGACACCGCTCATTTTTGTGGATTTTCATGGCGAAACGACGAGTGAAAAACAAGCCATGAGCTGGTTTTTAGATGGCCAAGTTTCAGCCGTTGTTGGAACACATACGCATGTTCAAACAAATGACGCTCGGATTTTACCGAAAGGGACAGCCTTCTTAAGTGATGTCGGTATGACCGGTCCTTATGATGGGATTTTAGGAATGAAGCGTGAACCGATTATTGAGAAGTTTATGACAGCATTGCCGAAGCGCTTTGAGGTAGTCGAAACAGGGCGGACAATTTTATCTGCCTGTATTTTAGAGATTGATGACCAAACGGGCCAAGCGAAAATGATTGAGCCGATTCAGATTAGCGAAGATCGCCCGTTTCAAGAATAATAGAAGAAAAGTTAATCTCGGATAATTAAGAGGTTAACTTTTTCTGCTCTTATAGAAAAAGTGCCGGTGAAAGATGAAGGTGAAAAAAATGGAGCCGTTGAATTTAGATGCACAAAGTAATAAAGAATTAGAAAAATTGTTACATTTAATTGGACAAGATGAAGTCATTCAGCGCTACCAAGCGATTGAAGAAAAGGTAAAGAAAAACAAAAAGCTGACAGAATTAGTGGAAGAAATTAAAGCTGCGCAAAAAGATGCGGTTCAATTTGCTCACTATGGCAAACCAACTGCTGAAAAAGAAGCCATTCAACGAGCCGATGCGAAAACAAAAGAATTTGATGAGCACCCACTCGTTGTAGCCTACCGCGAACAACTGATCGAAGCCAATGACTTAGTCCAACATGTCACGGCGCTCATTCAATACCGCGTGAACGAAGAGCTAGAGAAGGAAGGGAATTAAATGCCACAAAAGACAAAAAATACACCCATGATGGAACAATATTTATCCATTAAGGCCCAATACAAGGATGCGTTTTTATTTTATCGCTTAGGTGATTTTTATGAATTATTTTATGAAGATGCTATCAATGCAGCGCAAATCTTAGAATTGACGTTAACCAGTCGTAACCGCAATGCGGATGATCCGATTCCTATGTGTGGCGTTCCTTATCATGCCGCGCAAGGCTATATTGATACGTTGATTGAGCAAGGCTATAAAGTAGCGATTTGTGAGCAAGTGGAAGATCCAAAGACTACCAAGGGCATGGTCAAACGAGAAGTGGTCCAGTTGGTAACGCCAGGAACGGTGATGAATAGTAAAGGCTTGGAAGCCAAAGACAATAATTACTTAACCGCTGTGCTAACAGATGGTAATCAGTTCGGTTTTGCCTATGTAGATTTGAGTACAGGCGAATTAAAAACAGCAGTCTTGGCTGATGAAGAGGGCGTTTTGAACGAAGCTTCTGCGTTGCAAACAAAAGAAATGGTCCTAGGTTCAGGGATCCCTGAATCGTTAAAAGAGAACTTAAGTTTACGTTTAAATATCATCTTTTCGACACAAGAAACGGTGGAAGAAAATGCCGAGTTTAGTTTTTTAACCAATGAACTGATTAATCCATTAGAAATTGAAATTACAGGCAAATTATTATCTTATTTATCCGTTACCCAAAAGCGGAGCTTGTCCCATATTCAGAAAGCTGTGGAATATCAGCCAGATCATTTCTTGAAAATGGATCATTATTCTAAATTCAATTTAGAATTGAGTCAGTCGATTCGAACAGGACAGAAAAAAGGGACTCTATTGTGGCTATTAGATGAAACGAAAACAGCTATGGGCGGCCGTTTATTAAAACAATGGTTGGATCGTCCGCTGATTCAGGAACGTCAAATTAAGGCGCGTCAAGAAATGGTGCAATCCTTATTAAATGCCTATTTTGAACGCTTGGATTTGCAAGCAGCATTGACGAACGTTTATGATTTAGAGCGGTTAGCAGGACGCGTGGCATTCGGCAGTGTGAATGGGCGTGATTTAATTCAATTACGGACCTCTTTAGAACAAGTACCAACGATTCGACAGTTAATTGTCGGGATCAATCAAGGGGAATGGGATGATTTGTTAGTCGACTTAAACCCTGTTGAAGATTTAGTGGCATTGATTGCGACGGCGATTAATGAAGAAGCCCCTTTACAAATTACTGAAGGAAAGGTTATTAAAGACGGCTATAACGACCAATTAGATGAATACCGTGATGCCATGCGCAATGGTAAGCAATGGTTAGCGGAGTTAGAAGCGAAAGAACGCCAAGAAACAGGGATTAAAAACTTGAAGATTGGCTACAATCGGGTCTTTGGTTATTTCATTGAAATCACTAAGTCAAATTTAGCGAATTTAGAAGAAGGAAAATACGAGCGTAAGCAAACATTAGCTAATGCGGAGCGCTTTATTACGCCAGAGCTAAAAGAATTAGAACGTTTAATCTTAGAAGCCGAAGAAAAATCAGTTGAACTAGAATATCAATTGTTCTTGGCCGTGAGAGAACAAGTGAAAACGAACATTGATCGGTTGCAAACACTGGCTAAAACCATTAGTGCGGTTGATGTTTTACAATCTTTTGCAACAATTAGTGAACGGTATCAATACGTTCGACCAACGTTAAGAAGTAACACGAAAAATTTGGCGATTGTCGAAGGACGACACCCAGTCGTGGAAAAAGTTTTAGGGCATCAAGAATACATTCCAAACAGTATCCGCATGAACCCAGAAACAGATATTCTCTTGATTACTGGACCAAACATGTCAGGGAAAAGTACCTACATGCGTCAATTGGCTTTGACGGTGGTCATGGCGCAAATTGGCTGTTTTGTACCAGCGGAAAGTGCTGAAATGCCAATTTTCGATCAAATTTTTACACGGATTGGGGCCTCTGATGATCTAATTGCAGGGCAAAGTACCTTTATGGTAGAAATGATGGAAGCCAACCAAGCACTGCGGCACGCCACGCCTAACAGCCTAATTTTATTTGATGAATTAGGACGCGGCACGGCAACCTATGATGGAATGGCGCTAGCGCAAGCCATCATTGAATATATCCATCGTGAAGTACAAGCCAAAACGCTATTCTCTACACATTATCATGAACTAACTGTTCTAGATGAAACCTTAAAAGGCTTGAAGAATATTCACGTGGGCGCTGTCGAAAAAGATGGCGAAGTGGTCTTTCTTCATAAAATGATGGAAGGACCTGCTGATAAGAGCTATGGGATACATGTTGCTAAAATCGCTGGTTTACCAAGCCCGCTTTTAGAACGAGCAGCCACCATTTTATCCGCTTTAGAAGCGGAAGAAACAACGATTCCAATTTCAGTTCATCATGAAGAAGTTTCAGAAGTACATGAAGAAACCGAGCAACTTTCATTATTTAAAGAAGTTTCAACAGAAGAATTAAGTGTCATTGACACATTGAAGAAAATGAATCTATTAGAAATGACACCACTAGATGCGTTAAACATGCTTCATCAATTGCAAAAACGTATCTAATTAGGAACCGAACCGGTTAGGAGGTCGTGAAATGGGGAAAATTCAAGAACTATCCGAACAACTAGCCAACCAGATTGCTGCTGGTGAAGTTGTTGAACGTCCCGCTTCTGTCGTCAAAGAATTGGTGGAAAATGCACTGGATGCAGGAAGCACTCAAATTGATATTTTTATTGAAGAAGCTGGCTTAAAAACCATTCAAATTATTGATAATGGTGAAGGAATTGCCAAAGAAGATGTACTGAATGCCTTCAAGCGCCATGCCACAAGCAAAATTCATACAAGAGATGATTTGTTCCGAATTCGCAGCTTGGGGTTCCGAGGCGAAGCCTTACCAAGTATTGCCTCAGTTTCTGAAATGATTGTCGAAACTGCCACAGCTGAGGAAGAAGAAGGCAGCTATGTGATTCTAAAAGGGGGCAAGGTCGAAGAAAACCGACCAGCAGCCCTCCGTAAAGGCACAAAAATGACCGTTTCTAATTTATTTTATAATACGCCCGCTCGTTTGAAATACGTCAAAACGATCCAAACGGAATTGGCCAATATCGGTGACATTGTCAATCGTCTGGCGTTAAGCCACCCTAAAGTTGCTTTTCGCTTAGTTCATGATGGCCACAAAATGATGAGTACAACAGGCAATGGTGATTTAAAACAAACGATTGCGGGGATTTATGGCATTAGCACCGCAAAGAAAATGTTGAAAATTGAAGGAAAAGACCTTGATTTTACTTTGACAGGGTATGTCTCATTGCCAGAAGTCACACGGGCCAGCCGCAACTATTTATCAACGATTATCAATGGTCGCTATATTAAAAATTTCGCGTTAAATAAAGCAATTGTAGCCGGCTATGGTTCGAAACTAATGGTGGGGCGTTTTCCAATTGCTGTGTTAGAAATTGAAATGGATCCGCTGTTAGTCGATGTCAATGTCCATCCTACTAAGCAAGAAGTTCGTTTAAGTAAAGAAAAAGATTTAATGGCATTAATTGAACAGGCGATTCAAGAAGTGTTGAGCCAAGAACAGTTGATTCCCAATGCGGCAGACAATTTGCGTTTTAAAAAGAAACTACCGCCAGAACCTAAAGCCGAACAAATGGAAATTCCTTTATCGACTGAACAACCTGCGGTAAAACAACGACCGGGCAGCTTAAGCTATAATCCCGCAACAGGCCGCTTCTATGCGGAACATGCGACAGACGAAACACCAGCCTCAAGCGCCCCTGAAGCTGTCAACCAGACAGAAAGAGCAGTGGACCCAATGGACGATCCATTTGCGCCGCCAGTGCCAGAATCAACGAGTGTAGCGGAAGAAACGTCAGCTTACGAAACCTCTTCGGCAGCTGCTGATTCCGCAAATCATTGGGAAACAGCTAGTAATGAGCAACAGGTAATAGCCGAAGAAACGAAAATAACTGAAGTGCCTGATTCAGAACCTTCTCTGCGTTCATCAGAGGCTGCTGACGAGGTTTTCCAAGAAGAAATGAAACTTCACCCAGAATTCGATGCCAATAGCGCTGCGAGTCAAAGAGAACTGAAACAAGCCCTGAACAAGTTGGAAGAAGAACGACCGACAGAGCGTTTTCCTGAGCTAGAATACTTCGGTCAAATGCACGGAACTTATTTATTCGCACAAAGCAAAGATGGCCTGTTTATTATCGACCAACACGCTGCCCAAGAACGAATTAAATACGAGTACTTCCGTGAAAAAATTGGCGAAGTCAGTGATGATTTACAAGAACTATTGGTACCAATCGTTATTGATTATCCAAATAGCGATGCCTTGAAAATTAAAGAGCAGAAAGAAACCCTTGCGGAAGTTGGCATCCATTTGGAAGACTTTGGACAAAATAGTTTCATTGTGCGGGCGCACCCAACTTGGTATCCTGCAGGCGAAGAGGAAAGCATTGTTCGCGAGATGATTGACATGTTGCTAACAACTGGCTCGGTCAGCGTGAAAAAATTCCGTGAAGCAACTGCCATTATGATGAGCTGTAAGCGATCCATCAAAGCCAATCATTACCTCAATGAGCAACAAGCACGCGTGCTATTAAAAGATTTAGCCTTGTGCGAAAATCCGTTTAATTGTCCGCATGGACGTCCGGTGCTGATTCATTTTACGAATTCAGATATGGAACGAATGTTTAAACGCATTCAAGACCCCCATTAAAAAGAAACGAGGCGTCATCAATTTATGCAAATTATTTTAGCATCCCAATCTCCTCGCCGTCAGGAGTTATTAAAGCGTGTGGTTCCAACTTTTACGATTGCACCAGCCGACATCGATGAAACTGTTGGCAAAGACGGCTTACCAGCAGAATATGTGGCGCAAATGGCTGCCCAAAAAGCAGCGGCTATAGCAGAGCAATCCCCCGAAGCACTAGTCATTGGCTGCGATACAATTGTGGCATTGGCGGGAGAGATCCTCGGCAAACCCACTTCTCGGGAAGACGGTTATCGCATGTTGCGCCTCCTAAGTGGCAAAACACATGACGTGTATACAAGTGTGACGTTGAAACAAGGGGAAAAAGAGCGCTCCGCGACAGTTCATTCAACCGTGACGTTTTATCCACTGACAGACACGGAAATCCATGCTTACTTAGACACCGCAGAATATGCCGACAAAGCAGGCGCTTATGGTATCCAAGGACAAGGAGCATTACTAATTGAAGCAATCGCTGGCGATTATTACGCCATTATGGGCTTACCAATTGCCAAAGTAGCTCGACTGCTAAAAGAATTCAACTAATAAAAGACAGTCCTTTTCATTCGTCAAAAAGAGAAAGGACTGTCTTTTACTATGCAAACTATTAGGTGCCTGTTTGGCAAACGTGGTATCATTGAACCCAATAAATTGAACAGAAGAAAAGGAGTGGACAGAATGACAAAACCAACAGAAGAAGAATTAAAACAAACCTTGACGGATCTTCAATATGCCGTCACACAAGAAAACGCAACAGAACGCCCTTTTTCAGGAGAATATGATGACTTTTACCAAGACGGAATCTATGTAGACATTGTTAGTGGCGAACCGTTGTTTAGCTCCCTGGACAAATACGATGCTGGTTGCGGCTGGCCATCCTTTACCAAACCAATTGAAAAACGTGGCGTCAAAGAAAAAGCTGATTTTAGTCACGGCATGCACCGAGTAGAAGTTCGCAGTCAAGAAGCGGATTCACATTTAGGGCATGTTTTCACTGATGGCCCACTCCAAGAAGGTGGCTTACGTTATTGCATTAATGCGGCAGCTTTGAGATTTGTGCCAGTGGCAGATTTAGAAAAAGAAGGCTATGGCGAGTACCTTTCTTTATTCAAATAATCCTCATTTTTTAGACAAATACGATAAAATAGTTAGAAGAAAGCGACTTTTGATGAATATCTTGTATGAAATACAGAAAATCTCTTGATTTATTTGGCTAGGACTACTATTATTTTAGAAGGAAAGTATTGTTCAGTTTTAACGAATTGGCTGAAATAGAAAGTGGAGGTTCTAATGTCGAAACATTATTTTGATCCAAGATTGAAAATCTTTTCTTTGAACTCTAATCGTCCCTTAGCAGAAAAAATTGCGGATGCTGTGGGTGTGGAGCTAGGAAAGTGCTCTGTAACACAATTTAGTGATGGCGAAATTCAAGTGAATATTGAAGAAAGTATTCGTGGTGCACATGTTTACGTCATTCAATCAACAAGTAGCCCTGTTAACGATAACTTAATGGAACTATTAATCATGATTGATGCGTTAAAACGTGCGAGTGCTAAAACAATTAACGTGGTTATGCCTTATTATGGGTATGCACGTCAAGACCGTAAAGCACGTGCCCGGGAACCAATCACTGCTAAACTTGTTGCAAACATGATTGAAAAAGCTGGTGCAACAAGAATGTTGACATTGGACTTACATGCGGTCCAAATTCAAGGATTCTTTGATATTCCAGTGGATCATTTGATGGGTGCACCATTAATTGCCGATTACTTCATCGAACACGGCATTCAAGGCGATGACGTCGTTGTTGTTTCCCCTGACCATGGTGGTGTAACGCGTGCGCGTAAATTGGCAGAATTCTTAAAAGCACCAATTGCGATCATTGACAAACGTCGTCCAAAAGCGAACGTAGCAGAAGTAATGAATATCATTGGTCATGTGGAAGGCAAAACATGTGTCTTAATTGATGACATGATTGACACAGCGGGGACAATTTCTCTTGCTGCAAACGCATTGAAAGAAGCCGGAGCAAAAGACGTTTACGCTTCTTGTACACATCCCGTTTTATCAGGACCAGCCTTACAACGTATTGAAGATTCAGCAATTGAACGCTTAGTTGTAACAGACTCTATTTACCTATCTGATGATCGTAAAATTGCTAAAATTGACGAAGTCAGCGTTGGTGAATTAATCGGAGATGCGATTAAACGTATCCACGAAAACAAACCAGTTAGTCCGTTATTTGAAACAAAAAATAAATAATTATAAAACCCGCCCACATCATTTTTCTGATGTGGGCGGGTTTTTTGTGTATTATAAATTATTTAATAGCAAATGAATAGCAAGAGGATACGTGAGATTGTTATTACAGAAATAATAGGTAGAGGCTAAAACCCAGCCCATTCCACAATAAAAAAGCATGGAAATTGATGGTAATAGTCCATGGCTAAGACCAAAAAAAAGACCAGAAAAAAATATTTTACATAAGACACTTCGAGAGGTGTTTTTTATAAAAAATAAGTTCATAAAAATGCCACGAGTCAGGAGTTCTTCTATTATAGGTGAAAAGAGTCTAGTATGAAGGGCCATTAAAACAGGTGCTACATTTCGGACTTCATTAATATAATGTTGATTTTCTGGAGTAGGAATGCGTGAGAAAAGTAAATTTAGAATAATAGAAAATAAGAACATGCCAATAGCTAGTAATAGACTTTTAAAGATAGCTTGCTTTTTTTTCTTTACTATTTTTTTATAGAAAACTGACAGCACGATAATAATAATTAAAGATAGTACACTATCAAAGATAATCAAGGCTTTTTCGTTATTTTTTATAGCTATTAAGCTCATTCCGGTTAATGCTTCTATGCTGGGTAGGGCTGTCAAAAAAGTGAACAGGAGATAAAGAAGTGTTTTTTTCTTTGTAGATAATTTTGTTTCGATACTATAACAACCTCCTTTTCTATTTTGTCAGAATGATATGTTTACAAATTGAACTACTAATCAAGGAATAAAAAGGAAATGAAAAAATGATGCTTCCTCTATTGTGAGTTTTATTATAATTAGATAAAATATAGATGTCAAAAAGATTAAAAAGGTTGGAGCTTTAAAAATATTGGAAAGGAGTATACAAATGAAAAAGATAACTGAACGACCAATTGTCAAAATCTTAATTAAGATTTTGATGTTTGCCCTATGTTTTTATGCGGGGATAAAATTCGTTGATTTCATTTTTCCGTTAGTAGGATTTAAACAATAAGCAAAAGAAATGAACGTGGAGACAAGCACAAAGGACCGTGAACTTCGTTGCTAATAGTAAAGTATTGGTCCTTGGAAACTAAAAAGCTGTTAAAAATGACAATAAAAAATAACCGTCAACTTTGACCGAGTACGGTTATTTTTAAATAATTCAAAAAGTCACCGTCTTAAACGGCTCTACATCAGAGAGGTATGTTGAAGCATATCTCTCTTTTCATTTTCATTATAGCGCATTTTCCCGAAAAGTACGAATAAATTTAGCGTTAATCCGTGAAATCCTAAAAGCTGTTAAAGAGGAGAAAAACCTCTGGGCTTTTTCTCTTTGCCTATAGTCTGTTTAGCCCGCTTTTTTGTTAAAATTTATCGTAAACTTCAATTACTGAGGTGCTATTCAGCTCAGACTTACTTATCTTAATTACTTCATGGGATTCAGTTAAAGATTTCGATTGGCTCTTTCGTGGCTGATTTATTAACGATAATAAAGATTGTGGAACGTACTTTTTGTTATTCTCTTTACATGTTAACGCCACAATCATTTTGCCTGAACGAATTGCTTTTTCATACTGTAAATTATAAAATTTTCCTCCATCGCATATTCGTACACCTGGAGAAATAAGCATTTCTAATAGAGGAATTACTTGTAATTTTTGGCCTGTGGTTCCATCATCTTTAGGTTTAATCCCGCGCAGTGAAACTTTATTATTTTTTAAAGCTCTGTAAAATTGAGTAGCCTTAAAACGAAATTTACAGCTCCCTTGTTTATCTATTTGATAATAGTCAACTCCGCATAAATGCATAAAATTCCCAGCTTCAAATTGAACGTTCATTTCTAACAATTTCTTTGTTTTCCGATGTTGATATGTATAAGTGAACATATGATTATTGAAGTTGGTGTCATAAATTAAGAACGCCTTTCTAATTGTGTCAAAATCTTTTTTCTCAATCATTAGTTTCTCCTATAAATAAAGAAGCCAAGCTTAGCTTGCCTTCTTTAAACTTCAAATATAATTCAGGTTTTTCTGTTGCTCACCAACTATTGGCTCTACGTCCAATTCTATATCGAGTTTTTCTGTTGCTCGCCAACTATCGGCTATTACTTCCGATTTCAGTATTGAGTTATTATGATGCCTGATCATCAAGAAACATCTACTTGTTTCTAATAAAAGTCTACCACAGAACCACGTTCAACTCAATCCTTTTTAATCCAATAATGGAGTGTAATGACAATAAAAAATAACCGTCTACTTTGACCGGTACGGTTATTTTTTATAACTAAATTGGTCACCGTCTCAAACGGCTCTACACTAGAGAGGTATGTTGACGCATCTCTCTCTTTTCATCTACATTCTAGCATAGATACAATGTAGATGAAAAGAGGTGCCTGCTGCTAAAGGTTCTTGTCATTCTTTAGCGATTGAGCAGTGCATCAACGCTTAGTTCAGTCATTTCAGAAACTTGCATGTCGGCTCCGATTAAGGGTTGGCTGGCCGACAAGCCGACGGCATAGATGCCCGCGGCTTTCAAGCCGTCAATGCCTGATTGTGCATCTTCAAAGCCAATGGCGTTTTGCGGTAGCACGCCAATACTGTCAGCGGCGGCTAAAAAGATTTCAGGATCAGGTTTGCCTTTACTTAACGAGTCGGGATCGACAATTGTGGCGAAGTACGCGCGCACGCCTAATTTTTCCAAAATCAGGGGCGCGTTTTTTGAAGCCGAAGCCACGGCGCAGGGAATGTGACGTGCTTGGGCTTGCTGTAGCAATGGCACGACACCAGGTAAAACATCTTCTGTTGTTAATTGTTCTAATAATTGAACGTAGTGGTCATTTTTTTGCTGAGCTAAGGCTTCTTTTTCTGCTGGAGTAAACGCATTTTCGCGGTGGCCATGGACTAAAATACGGTCCAAGGAATCCATCCGACTAATGCCTTTTAATGTTTCGTTGAAGGTTTCGTCAATGGGGATACCTAGCGAATCGGCCAACGCTTTCCAAGCTTGATAATGAAATTTGGCGGTGTCAGTAATGACACCATCCAAATCAAAAATAAATCCAATCGTCATTGTGGTTCGCTCCTTTATTGATAATGTACTTCTTTTGGTCGTTCGGCGGTTAACGGAATCAACGCGCCCTGAACCAATAATTGTGTGTCTCTATCTGCTGTAATCGTGACACTGGTTTGTGTTAATGAAAATTGATACGTCACGCCTTGATGAATAAACTGGAAGGCCAGCGCTTGCCAATGTTCAGGTAAGTTTGGACAAATTGATAACTCGTTCTGGCGCGTGTCAACGCCTGCATACGTCGCTAAAGTAACGTGGATCGTCGCAGCCATGACCCCTGTATGAATCCCTTCAGCGGTCGTGCCACCTTGAATGTCACGATAATCGGAATACAACGCTTCTTGATAAAGTTGCCAAGATAGCTCATGGAATTGCGCCATTTCTGCCAATTGGGCATGAACAATTCGTGACAAAGTCGAACCATGAGACGTCCGTTTTAGATAATACAAAAGATTTTTTTCCAAATAATCCGCAGGCAATTGATACCCTAAATCTTCTAAAATTTGATCCACCCGAGTTTTGTCTAAGTTGTAGAACAACATTAACGTGTCGGCTTGTTTCGCCACTTTGTAATCATCGGGAGATTCTCCTTCGGCTTTTAAAATTCGATCCATGCGGTAAATATTGCCGTATTTCTCTTTCATCGCTGTCCAGTCAATCTCTTTTAAGCCGAAATACCCTTCATATTGCGCAATAATACCGTCAGAATTAACTTCAATTTCCAGTGAATTTTGAATTTGCTGCATGCGGGCTAGATCAGCCGAAGAGGTCTGCGTTTTGGCAAAAAGTTGTGCCTGTTCTTCCTCAGAGAAAAGTGCCAAAATGTTGGTTAATTCTTCGAATAGCCAAACCACCATCAAATTCGTATAGGCGTTGTTTTTCAAGCCGCTTTCCGCTTGGTCTGGATAGCCCTCGTGAAACTCATCAGGTCCCATCACTTTATCAATAAAGAACCGTCCTGTTGCGTCATCTAACGTCGCAGCGCTGTTCCAAAATTGAGCGATTTCTAACAACATTTCGCCGCCATATTGTTTCATAAATTCATGATCCTGTGTACTATGCCAATACAACCAAGCATTGTAAGCAATCGCTAGGGACACATGCCGTTGCAGAATACTATGATCTTCGCCCCAATGTCCATTCAACGGATTTAAGTGAAGTTTTTGCGTGGTTTCACGCCCGTCACGTCCTGATTGCCACGGATACATTGCACCACGATACTGGCTGGCCGCCGCATTTTCCTTCGCCTTCTCTAATCGATGGTAGCGATACAGCAACAATTGTTTCGCTGTGTCAGGATAATGTTGAATATAAAAAGGTAAAATAAAAATTTCATCCCAGAAAATATGTCCACGATACGCTTCACCATGCAAGCCTCGGGCGGTAATCGAGACGTCCAATGCTTGCGCTTGGTTACTAAAAGGCGAAGCCGAAGCCAGCAAGTGATAACTGTGAATCCGTAAAAGTTTTTGAGACATCAAATCGCCTGTCACGGTAATGTTGGCTTGTTGCCAAAGGGTTTGCCAAGCGCGGGCGCTTTCCTGAGCGGCGGCCGCAAAAGAGTCCTTCGGCGTAAACGGTACCTGCCAACTTTGTTCGGCGTGGCTGGCTTGCACAAAGACTTGTTTTTCTAGCGTATAGCGCGTTCCTTGGTGCGCCATCACGGTCACCACTTGGGCGATTTTTTCCGCTTCTTCTTGAATCATAATGGCCTCTTTTTCAAAAAAATCACCGGTTATCAAGGCCGTTTCTCGGACGCTTAAGTTGGATTGATTGGTACAAACCTCCATCACGGTTTTGTTTTCCTGCGCACTTAATGCTGTCACCTGAAAATGTTTCGCTGTTAAGTTACGATACCGCGCCACGTTATAGTTGTAGACACTGCCATCCGTGACGGTTTTCAAAGTAATCGGGGCCGAAAAGTTTAACGGCTCAAACGTATATTGCAGATGATAGTCATTCGGCTGCGCCATATTGGCGATTTTTTTCGTCGTTAATTTAATTTGCTGATTGTCCGCATCTTTCAAAATCATTTCTGCGACAAACAACCCCGTTTTCAAGTTCAATTGACGATGTAATTGTTGTAGCGTGTCTGGGGAAATCGTTAACCAGTCAGTGGCATCGCCAATTTTTAAAGCGATGTGTTGGTTATCAGGAGCATTGACGAAATCTTCATTTTCCACTACTTGACCCGCAACTTCCGAAGCCGCTGTATTATAAAGTCCCGCAATGTAGGTCGCTGGATAATGATCATCAGAAATCGTCATCTCAGGTGTCGTGCCGCGCAAGCCTAAAAAGCCATTGCCGACAGTTAACAGGGACTCCACCGCATATTCATTTTTCCCAGGCACGTAGCCATAATAGTCCAAATGCCAAGCCAGATACTGCCGTTTTTCTTCAAATGCTGCCAGCAGATTCGGTGCCGCCGCTTGTTCGGCTGCCGTTAAAAGTGGCGTGTTCAACTGTTCCGCGAATGCTTGAATCACCGCTTGCGGAACCAGCGCCAACGTTTCCTCTGGCGAAAAGAAGTCCGCTGGGAAATCAGCCACAATCCCCCCCAGAATCGGTGCCGCCTCTGCCAAAATCAATTGGCACAGTTCAGGAACCGTTTCTTCGATAGTCAAGGCTTCAAAAGGGAATGTTTTTTGGTGAAGCGGTTCCAATTTATGGTTAAAAAAAGTCGTCGTTAGTTGGTTCGTTGCGAATGTTAATTCTAAAATGGTCATGTTTGGCGCCTCCTTGCAAACTTGTATAGACATGTTGTGTTTGACTACAGTATAGTATGAACGAATCAGAATTACAAGGATTTTCCCTAGATTCTTGGGAAAAGTTTTCCAGAAGGGGGCTGTAACAGACTGCGCTGGGTCCGAAAAAAGGCGGTCAAGCAGTGGTTTGGCTGGGGGAGTCAGTGGCGTAAGCAGGGCAGAAAGTGCGGGGGATTTTTCAGACCAGCTCTAGGTTTTTCGGAGGGAATATGCTATGCTTTTAGAAAAGAAATTGTTGGTAGAGGAGGATCGGCATGAACAAGTTTCATGACATATTTTTAGAATTAGAACAACAAATTGTCCAAGGCGACTATCAGCCAGGCGATTTATTACCTAGTGAAAATCAATTAGTGGAAACTTACAATGTTTCCCGTGAAACAATTCGGAAAGCCTTGAATTTACTGATTAACGCTGGCTACATTCAGAAAAAACAAGGCAAAGGCTCGATTGTGCTCAACTTTAAAAAGTTTAATTTTCCTATTTCAGGGGTGACCAGTTACAAGGAGTTACAACAAACGCAACATATTGAAAGTCATACCCATGTGGTTTCCTTAGAAGAAATTCCTGTGGAGCGCAACTTGGCTCAGTTGACTGGCTGGACGGAAGGGGCCCCTGTGTGGCGCTTAGTTCGGCAACGGGAGATTGAAGGGGAAGTCGATATTTTAGATATTGATTACTTGATTAAAGAGATTGTCCCTGAACTGCCGAAGCACCGTGCCGAAGATTCGATTTTCGATTATCTGGAAAACGACCTTGGCTTGGCGATTAGTTATGCCCAGAAAGAGATTACCGTGGAACCGCTCACAGAGATGGACAAGCAACTGATTGGTGAAGTCGAAGGCAATCATGTCGTCGTGGTCCGTAGTATCATGAACTTGGAAGATACCCGCTGTTTTGGCTATACGGAATCTCGTCACCGCTTAAACAAATTTAAGTTTGTGGAATTCGCTCGTCGCCGTAAATTGTAAGTCTTAGTAACGAACAAATACAAAAACGGCTGTCATTAAATGAAAATTGACGGTTTTTTCGCAAGAACCGCCGGTAAATGTATAAGATTTTAGGAGAAAACGTCAAAAAGTAGAGGTCTAACTCTTACTTTTTGACGTTTTCTCCTTGTTTTTTAAACGAATTTGACGAAAAAATCATTAAATAACATTTGTGAATATCAAAAAGTGCTGAAATTAAAGCTTGAAATCAAGAGAAACGCTTGGTTTTAAAGGAATCATCAATTTTTACGAATGGCTGTTAAATATTTAAAATTACGAAGAGGGCAGATTCTTGTATAATAAGGCTATAGCTTCGGAAGCGCAGAAAAAAGAACCGCGCGCTCTGGAAATTCAGAACAGTTAAAGGAGATGTACATAATATGAAAAAGAAAATGATGGCAAGTTTATTGGTTGGTAGCGCAGTCGTTGGAGCGAGTTTAGCACCCCTTTCGGCACAGGCCGTAACGACAGGGAATACACCAGTAACGGTTGGATTTGAAGGCGGGACGTTAGATAGCGAGGACCCTGCAGTACCTAATACTAATTTTGACTTACTAAGCATACCGAAAACAGTTACATTTAATACCACAAAAATTAGCGATAGCCTACAAAATATTAGCTCTACACAACAATATCTTAGTTATGCAATCGGAGATGTAAGAGGAACGAAAGAAGGTTGGCATGTCACAGCTTCAGCAACTTTGGCTAATGGGAGTGAAGCTTTAGCTGGAAACATTAATTTTAGCCAAAACGGATATTATTCAAAATTTGATGAAACAAAACAAAGCTATGTCTTTTTAAATGATGCTGAAAGTTTAGCTAATTATGAAGCCGATCCAACTACACCTGATTTTTTGGGAACGAATATTCCGTTAAGTGGGGATGCTATTGCAATTGCGACAGCAGGTTCAGGAAAAGGACAAGGCATATGGTATTCGCGTATTCGTACCATGAATCTTGAAGTTACTACACCTTACCAACAAATTAAAGCAGGTGCCTACACAGGCAACATCACATGGAACCTCGTCGCAGGACCATCAATCTAAGCACAAGCAACAAAAGAACAGAGGACGGACCATCAGCGGATAACGGCTATTGGTCTGCCCTCTAATAATCATTCAATCGTAAAGGAGAAGAACACAAATGAAAAAGAAAATGATGGCAAGTTTATTAGTTGGTAGCGCAGTGGTAGGCGCAAGTTTAGCACCTCTTTCAGCACAAGCGGTGACCACTGGGAATACACCAGTCACAGCAACATTTGAAGGCGGCACGTTGCCAGACGGCAACGGCGATGCCAATACCGTTGATCCAGACCCGAATGGCTCAAACAGTAACTTTGATTTACTGTTTATTCCTCGCGAATTTAATTTTGGGAAATTATCAATTTCTGATGATTTAACGAAACCAATTCTTAACCAAAGAGACCCAGAGGCCGTCAACGGCCATACAGAAATGATTGGTGTCGGTGACGTACGCGGCGGCAAAGAAGGCTGGCATTTAACAGCCCAATCTAATGGCCTAAAATTAGGCACTGAAAGCTTACAAGGCAACATTAAAGTGGCGCTGATTACTCAACTTGATTTGGAATACGAGGCAACAAACAATAGCTATGTAGCTCTGACGACAGCCGTCTCTGCGCCAGAAGTCAGACCACAACTGGCTGCTCCGCAAAATTGGACCCTTGATTTAGGCGGGGAAGCCCAATTAATGGCCAACGCAGCAGCTGGTCAAGGCCAAGGATTATGGAAATTTTCACTGTTTAATACGTCTTTAAACATCACAACACCAGCCAACAATATTAAAGCAGGGGCCTACACAGGCAGTATCACATGGAACCTCGTCGCAGGACCATCTGTGTAAGTCCAAACAAAAAAGTCATCCCTTTAGGATGACTTTTTGCTTATTTCTCTGTGACGGTGCTGTCTGTTTTGACAGTTTCAGCAGGCGGTGTTTGCGCCGCTAATAAGTCGCGAATTTCTTTTAAGTAATCTTCGCTCGTTGGTACTACTTCTTCTTCTGCCGCTTCTTCTTTTTTGCCACGGTTTTTCATTTTGTTGGCCGCTTTGACAATCAAGAAGAGGACGAAGGCCGTAATTAAAAATGTAATAAGTGCACTAATCACGCTACCAATATTGAATTCAACGCCTTCGACTTTATAGACAAGGGCACCCAATGCATCGTCGGCGCTCTTTTTCCCAGTCGTCAAGACAAAAATCAGACTAATTAACGGGGTAATCAAGCCTTCCACCACTTGTGTCACAATCGCTGTAAACGCACTACCAATGACAACACCAACGGCTAGGTCTAAGACACTCCCGCGCATGATAAACTCTTTAAATTCTTTAATCATTCTTTTTTCCCTCCTCACTTTAAAAACAGTATACCGAATCTTCTTGAAAATTTGAACTGAAAAACTCTTATCATTCAGAAAGCACCTGAAGCTGTGTTATAATGGAGCTATTGGAAAAAACATTAAAAAATGCTTTAGAATTTACGCGATACATATATTTCACAGCATTCTTTAGGTAAGATGAAGCAAATGAAGGAGCGATGCGGCAATGTCTGTTCAATTAGTTAAAGGCGTGAATTTACACGTCATTCCTACAGAAAAATATAAAACGGTGCGTCTTTTAGTCCGCTTTAATACACGATTAAATCATGAAACCATTACAAAAAGAACGCTGTTGTCCAGTTTGATGGAAACCAACAGCTTGAATTACCCGAATCAAGTCAAGTTAAGTGAGCGTTTGGCGGAACTTTACGGCGCCAGCTTCGGGATTGGCGTTTCCAAAAAAGGCAATCAACATTGGTTTAATATTTCTATGAACATTGTCAATGATCATTATTTACAGGATAGTCAGGTTCTCGCCGAAGCGGTGGACTTTTTGAAGGAAATTATTTTTGCCCCCAATATTCAAGCGGGCCAATTCGAGGCGGAAACCTTCCAACGGGAGAAAGAGAATTTGAAAGCGTACTTGGAAAGTATTGTGGAGGATAAGCAAACCTATGCTTCTTTGGCGCTTCAAAGTGTCTATTTTAATCAATCAGAGGATCAAAAAATCCCTAGTTTCGGGACCGTCGCGGCGTTAGCTGAGGAAACAGCGGCGTCATTAGCAGCGTATTATCAAAAAATGCTGGCGGAAGATCAAGTGGATATTTTTGTCTTAGGCGATGTCAATGAGGCGGAGTTAGTGCCATTATTCAAGCAATTACCGTTTACGCCTCGTGAAGAAGGCAAAGCCGCGATTTTCTACAATCAACCAATTCGCAACGTGATTGAAGAGCGGACCGAGCGTGAGGTGTTAGCCCAATCAAAATTAAACTTGGCTTACAACACGGATATTTATTATGGCGATAGCTATTATTTTGCGTTGCAAGTGTTTAATGGGATTTTTGGCGGTTTCCCGCATTCTAAATTATTTATGAATGTCCGTGAAAAAGAGCATTTAGCGTATTATGCTTCTAGTAGTATCGACACTTTCCGTGGCTTCATGACGGTTCAAACAGGGATCGATGGCAAAAATCGGAATCAGGTCTTGCGTTTGATTTCGACAGAATTGGAAAATATTCGCTTAGGTAAGATTAGCGAATTAGAAATTGAACAAACGAAAGCAATGCTAAAAAATCAGTATATCTTAGCGTTAGATAATGCAGGCGCGTGGCTGGAAAAAGAATACTTGAACCAATTAATGCCGCAGACGATGCTGACGGCGGAGGAATGGATTGCGCGGATTAATGCCGTGACTATTCCAGAAATCCAAGAAGTAGCCAAACGCTTGGAACTTCAAGCGATCTTCTTTTTGGAAGGAGAAACGGAAAATGATTAAAAAAGACTATGCACAAATTAAAGAAACATTGTATACAGAAACACTGGCGAATGGGTTAAAGGTTTACCTATTACCGAAAAATGATTTCCAAAAAACGTATGGCTTGTTTACGACCGATTATGGTTCCATTGACAATACGTTCGTGCCAATTGGTCAAGAGGAAATGATTGAAGTACCTGACGGAATCGCCCACTTTTTAGAACATAAAATGTTTGAAAAAGAAGATGGCGATGTCTTCCAAAAATTTGGGCAACAAGGGGCTTCAGCGAATGCCTTTACCAGTTTTACGAAGACGAGTTATTTGTTTTCAACGACGGATCAAGTGACACAAAATCTAGAAACGTTGCTTGATTTTGTGCAATCGCCGTATTTTACGAAGGAAACGGTCGAAAAAGAAAAAGGCATCATTGGACAAGAAATTCAAATGTATTTAGATGATCCTAACTGGCGCTTGTTCTTTGGCATTTTAGGCAACCTTTATCCGAAACATCCATTGCATATTGATATTGCCGGCACAGTGGCAAGTATTGCGGAGATTACCGCAGAAGATTTGTATACATGCTACAATACGTTTTATCATCCAAGTAATATGACCTTATTCGTGGTAGGGAAAATGGACCCTGAAGCGTTAATGGCCTTCATTCGTGAAAACCAAGCGGCGAAAGAGTTTCCTGCCGCCCAACCTATTCGTCGGCATTTTCCTGAAGAAACAGCTGCTGACATTGTCAAAGAGAGCGCCATTGAAATGGCAGTCACACGGGCAAAAGTGCTTGTTGGCTTGAAAGGCTTAGATGAAGTGCCAACAACGGGTCGTGACTTAATGAAATATCAAGTCACCGTGAACTTGTTGTTACAATTATTGTTTGGTAATACCTCTCAAAACTATTTGGCTCTTTATGATGAAGGCTTGTTAGATGATAGTTTTAGTTATGACTTTAATTTAGATCGCAGTTTCCATTTTGCGGATATTGGCGGCGATAGTGAGCAACCAGAAGTCTTAGCAGAACGAATTGAAGCTATTTTATTATCTGCCACAACAAGTCCAGAATTAACGGAAGAAAATTTGTCCTTATTGAAGAAAAAAATGATTGGTAAATATTTCCAATCCTTAAACTCTTTAGAGTATATCGCCAACCAATTTTCACAATCATTGTTTGGGGAAACCACGCTGTTTGATAAGATTGAAGTCATTGAAAGCATTCAATTAGCCGACGTCCGCCAAGTAGCAGAGACCTTTGTTCGTGAAGAAGGATTGAGCCGTTTCTACATGTATCCTAAAGGAGAAACCGAGCAATAAACCAACTGTTTAAGAAAAAGAAAAATCTTTGAAATCTTTCAATTTTGTTATCCTCAGTTGGCTTCTTTTGTGGTATTCTTAAAGGACGGGAATGTTTTCCTTGGCAATTGAAAAAGACTGATGAGACAATCGATAAATTAACAAAATAGACTGGAGAAGATGGACGAGTGGCCAGCGTAAATATTGGAGAAACACTAAAAGAAGCAAGATTGCAGAAGAACATCTCAATTGATGAACTGCAACAAATGACAAAAATTCAAAAAAGATATTTAGAAATTATTGAACAAAACGATTTTGAGTCCTTACCAGGCACCTTTTATGTGCGGGCGTTTATCCGCCAATATGCAAGTGCGGTCGGCTTAGATGGCAATCAATTGGTAGATATCTATGATGGCAAAGAACCAGCAATTGTCGAAGAACCCAAGCCAGTGTATGAAGAGCTTGAAGGATCACGTAAGCAATTGCATGACGAAGAAAAGCAATCCAGTTGGTTACTGCGGAACTTACCAGCCATTGCCTTTTCGTTAATTGGTTTAGCCATTGCGGTCGTAGTGCTGTACATTATGTGGCAAGATCAAAAAGCCGAACCGATTATTCAAACACCGGCAACTAGTGCCAGTGTGGAAAAACCCAAAGAATCAAGTCAAGCCCCAGAAAGTAGCACACAAAGTAGTACACCGCCGTCTTCTTCAAGCGAACCAGAGAAGAAAACAGCTGTGGCTGTGGTGAGCGATGCCAACAATCAAGTAACTGCAACGGTTAAAGATGCGAATAGTCCAATCAACATTACCTTTAAAGGGACTGAAGGCTCTTGCTGGATTGGCGTGATGGTCGATGGCAACTATACGTACCAACACACCCTGCAAGCAGGAGAGACCCAAACAACAGCTTTACCTGCGAATGCCGCCAATGCAACACTGATTCTAGGCGCCTCAAATAACGTCGCCATTCAAGTCGATGGCGCCGATTTAACACTGGAAAAAACGCCAGTTTTAATTCGTAAGGATGTTACATTAGGGATTACGTATCGTTAGAAATGGTGTAAGAAGAATCTGGATAAACTGTCAAACGGCAATTATTCCAGATTCTTTTCTTTTATAATTAACAGCGCTCTTTTTACAAACGTTTCTATGATAAAGTATAATTAACAGCGAATAGTTAAAAAAGACGACAATAATAATTCAAGAGAGAAGGGGTTATCAATGCTTAAAATAGTTAATAAAAAATTTAATCTTATCACCATATTTTCAATCGCTCTGTTGGTCATGGGCTTCTTGATTGTTGGCTTACAACTGTATTTCTACTTTATCTATGGTTCTAAATTTTTAGACAGTATCACATTGATTGGAATGATTAATTTAGGTTTAGGCTATTACCAGCTCTTTCTAAAAAAAGGCAAGAATATTTCTGAATAAACGGTCAAACGGCAATTATTCCAGATTCTTTTCTTTTTTTCGTGACACTGCCAGCAAGATAACGTAAAATAGAACAGGAGAAGGAAGGGGCAATTGAAGTGAATTTACCAAATAAATTAACAGTTTTAAGAATATTTATGATTCCGATTTTTATTATTATTGTGTCGGTGCCGATGGACTGGGGAACGATTAGTTTTGGCGACACAACGTTAGCCGTTACCCAATTAGTGGGCGCGATTATTTTTGCAGTTGCTAGTTTTACAGACTGGTTGGATGGCAAAATTGCCCGTGCACAAGGCTTGGTGACGAACTTCGGAAAATTTGCGGACCCATTAGCGGACAAAATGCTAGTGATGACCGCTTTTATCGTCTTAGTTGGTCAAGGCAAAGTACCTGCTTGGATTGTAGCAATTATTGTTTGTCGTGAATTGGCAGTAACTGGTTTACGGTTGTTATTAGTCGAACATGGCGAAGTAATGGCAGCAGCTTGGCCAGGAAAAGTAAAAACAGCTACCCAAATGGTTGCAATTATTTTACTATTCATTAACAACATTCCATTTTCAGCACTTCATCTACCACTAGATCAAATCATGCTATATGCCTGCTTGATTTTCACCATTTACTCTGGTGTTGATTATTTTGCTAAGAATAAAGATGTTTTTAAAGGTTCGATGTAACCATATAAAAAAATTGCTTGATAAAAGCATAAATGAAAAAAGGTTCAAAGGTAAAATTGGTGAATCTTTTTTCTGTTCAGTGGGAATAGATATCTTGTTTGAATTTAGAGAACAATTGTTTGCTTTTATTTGACAAGAGGCTATGATTTAGCTATAATGTGGATGAAAGAAGTCAGAAATTCTTATGGCTCATATAGAATTTCTGGAGGTAAAACTCACCTGAAAGGGTACCAGATTATCTGGAGTGATGATAGAGCCAATCATCGAAAACTTACTTTCAGTGTCACGGTGCATGACACTCCAATGATACTTCTCAATTCATAGCTGACTGTTTCAAGTCGTTATGAACAAAGGATCTAGAGGCTGATACATTTAGTAGCCAGAGGGTTGATAAACTATCAGCATATTTATTTAAAGTACGAAGGCTTAGAAGGAGCCTAGGCGAAAGCTGAAAATAATGCACCCTCTTATGAGATATTTCAACAAACGTGCTTTTTGCACGTTTGTTTTTTTTTTATCAAAATGAAAACGTAGAGGAGGGATGGAATGGGTGAAGCTAAAGTAACTAAAACTTTCCGATTAACAGAATTAGTGGCAAGTGATTTAAGTTGTAAAGATTTATTTGATGAACTTATTGCCGTTTTAGAAATTTTAGATGTAGAAGTTGTTAATAAAAAAATAGTTTATTTCTATAAAAGAAACGTGAAAAGTAAACAAGAAAAATTAGAAGTTTGTTTTACTAGAGAGAGTATTCTGCACTTAATTGGGATAAGTTATTATGATATTAATGAAAGAGAAACCTCTAAGTCAAGAATGAAAAGTAAGTATGCTATTGAATTTTATAGAGACTTTAAAAGAAATAAATTGAACTTTTCAAAATGTTGGGTAGAAAGTACAAGAAAAGTAAAAGATAAGCTTCAGGTATTGAAATACATTAAAAGCATAAAGACAGATGTGGTCAGAATAGGCGCTGACGGACAATTAAGAACAATTCCTATGACGAACACAATCAGTACGCCTAAGATTGGTTTAGGGATTGGCTTATATCATGATCATCCAGAATTCTCAATTCCTCGTTCTTGTTTAAATCTTGCTCAGGATAAAGAAGCGAAACAACATACCTCGTTTCGTAACGCCTGTCGGTGTACAAAAATTTGGATATATGAAAGAACAGAACAGGGTACTTGGAAATTAGAAGATAGGCAAGAATTTTTTAAAAAAATACAGGCAGAAAAAAGTAAGAAAAAAGTAAGATTACGTCATTAACTTAGTTTGTAATTTGCTATATATCGTCAGCTAATGATGTCGTAGAATGAAAAAAGGGGTTCTCTTATACTAATTTTTGTAAAGAATTAAATTTATTTTCTATTACAAGTCCAGTATAGAACTTATTACTTACATAACAGTACTTTTAGAAAAAATCAGAAACAAAATTAAAGAGAGTAGCCCCTTTGAATTTAAAATTTAATAACGATACGTTAAGAAGTACTATCACTTTTTAATTGGACGAACATCACAATCTGAAATGATAAGAGTTGCGAAATTTGGGGGATTTCGTTTTAATGATTTGCATAAGAAGCATTAAAACATAAGCTTGGTTTCATTTCTAAAAAGCATACAAAAATTTGGAAAGTAACAATTTTTCTATAAATAAACTGCCAAGTAAATGTTTAGACAGGATATGTTGCTCAACTTTTACGTTTTAAAACACCAAACAACGTTCTGTTTCTTTGAACGATCATGTGAGAAAATGGGAAACGTGATTTACCTAAACCTTGAATAGTTAAGCAAGTTGAGTGGAGATGAAACGAAAAAAATTATGAATTATGAACATTTTTTTACTTATAAAGATATCATTATTAGTTTACTAATTTTCTTTGGATTGTTGTATGTAATAAGGCTGGAAAGCGTGACTAAATATTTTTCGTTAGTAATAGTCGCCATTGTTTGGTTTAATCCAATACTAGTTCAGCTATTTGACAAGCACACGATTACTGTATCGATAGTTGTTACTCAAATGGTTATGCACTTCCTCTTTATTCCTTTATTTTTATTAACGCTATTAATTATTTCAATAACGGAAAAAGAAGATAGGTTATTTTGCCTACCCATTATATTTTCAGTCTTTCTTGTCTGTTCGCAAGCAACTTGGCTGTATGAGTATAATCTACTTTTCAGAGTAGTCGATATCTGGATGATTCTAATGATACTGTTCGTAAGGATAAAAAATATAAATCCTGAGTAGTTGCACTGAGAAAGCAAAGGATTAAAACTTCAAAGGAAAAGCCTGGAACATCAATCATTTTGGATTTTTGTTCCAGGCTTAAAAATGATAAAGGGTGGGAGCAGAAGCAACTACTAACAAACAAGACTTTTCTTTACGACAAATAATGCGGATCGGTCTTAGTTGTGCTAATGTTATCACGGATTTTTTTCAAGGAATCGGCATTTTGATCAAAATTGTGATACATCGTATTTGTATATAAAATATCCATTACCGTTAAGTAACTAATCCGTGAAGCCAAGGATTCCGCACGAAACAAGCCTTCTTCGGTGACGACAATAATTGCTTCATCGGACAAGCCTGCCAACTCTGAACCGCTGTTACCGGTTAACGTAATCATTTTTGCGTTGGTTTTTTTTACTTGTCGTGCTAGGTTGATTGATTCTTTGGTTTTGCCTGAATGGGAAAAAATAAACACGCAATCTTCACTGGTTAATTTTGTGACAAAGCTTAACTGCATGTGGTAATCAAAAATGTAGTTGCATCGATAGTTGGTCCGAATGAATTTATGGAAACTATCAAAAGCCACAATCGAGGAGCCGCCTTGCCCAAAAAAGTGAAGTGTTTTGGCAGAGTACATCAAAGCCAACACGTTATCTAACAGCTCCTTTGTTAAGAACTGTGTGGCGTTACTGAGGGAATAAATATTGGCTTGTAAGACTTTTTTAGCAATGGTAATACTATCATCATCTGGTGAAATATCATCGGCGCCATTCACGCTATTGACGTTTTGAAAAGTCGGCTGATAATTAGAATTTCTGGCGATATCAATTTTAAATTCTTGGAACCCAGAATAGCCAATCTTTTTTACAAATTGATACACGGAAGATTGGGAGACGCCAATTTCGTTGGCCAGACTTTCTAACGTCATTTGTGTCAATAATGATTCAGAATGAACAAAGTAATCGGAAATTTTCTTTTCTGTGAGGCTCAAATTCGGTTTTTTGATCCGAATCCGTTGATCCAAATAGTGGTTTTTCATTAACACGTTCCTCCAATCTTATTTTTTTAAAATAAAATGAATGCCTTTTCATTGTTGGTATAGACTGATTATAGTGGAAAAAGAGGACAAATACAATTTCTCTTTTTCTCCACAAAAAAGAAATTCTTTAAAAAAAGCCAAAAAAAAATAAATAATCTTTTTTCTGAAAAATGAAGGGGTCTTGAAAAGACTTCTCTCAACTAAAGAAAGTAGCCAGTAAAAAGAACGTGATACCAAGAGATTTACTTGTGTTTTTTGTATGAAAGCTCCTTAAAAATAAAAACGTTTTACCTTTTGAGTAGGCAAGATTTTTGCTAAAAAATAAAAAATATTTTTTAATTAGTGTAATCGTTTACATTATTTTTTTTATCCTTTATGATTGAAGTATCAAAAGAGGCAGGTGAAAGAAAAATGGACATTGGCTTTATTGGACTTGGGAAAATGGGTTTGAACATGGCATTAAATGTTCACGAACAAGGCTGGCCCATTATTGGCTTTGATGTAACAAAGGAAGCAAGAGCGACTGCTAGAGAACAGGGTCTTTCCGTTGTAGATTCGTTGCCGGAATTATTGAAAGCGCTTAATAAAAGGAAGGTGATTTTTTTAAGTACCCCCGCTGGTCAGATTACCAATCAATTAGTGGCAGAATTGGTAGAGCAATTAGCACCAGAGGATATCATTGTGGATAGTGGCAATTCAAATTTTCATGATAGTGTCGCGAATGCTCAACTTGCCAAGGAAAAAGGAATTTATTTTATTGATTGTGGTACTTCTGGTGGCATCAAAGGAGCGCGGGAAGGAGCGTGTTTAATGGTTGGCGGTGCGCCTGAAGCTGTCAAAGTGTTAACCCCATTTTTTGAAGATTTAGCTTGTGAACAAGGGTATCTTTATGCTGGGAAATCAGGAGCTGGTCACTATTTGAAAATGGTGCATAACGGGATTGAGTACGTCATGATGCAAGCCATGGGCGAAGGATTCAATTTATTAGAAGCTGCCGAATATGATTTTGCGTTGGAGAAAGTAGCCGATGTGTGGAATCACGGCTCGATTATTGAAGCTCGCTTGATGGGCTTAGCGAAAGAGGTTTTTGCGGAAAATCCTACGTTAGCCAATCTAGAAGGGAAAGTTGCAGCAAATGGCGAAGCCAAATGGATGATTGAAGAAGCATTACGTTTGGAGATGCCCGTCCCAACTACGGCGTTGTCCTTATTTACTCGAAATGAAAGTATGCTAGCAAATCATTTTTCAAACAAAGTGGTCGCTTCTTTGAGACAAGGATTTGGCGGGCATGAAGTCGTAAAAAGTCAGTAAAGGAGTTTAGTCATGTTAAAAAAACAAAAAATTGCCATAGTGAATTCCAGTAGTTTTGGTCAAATTTTTCCTGAACACTTAACGCGCTTAGAAAAGATAGGCACCGTGAAGCATTTTACAGTCGACAGTGAAATTGGTGGCAAAGAGTTAGCGGAACGTTTACAAGGATATACGATTATTATTGCTAGCGTGACGCCATTTTTCACGAAAGAATTTTTTGAACATAAAGATGAATTATTGCTGATTTCTCGCCATGGTATTGGGTATAACAACATCGATTTAGACGCTGCAAAACAGCATGACACAATTGTTTCCATCATCCCAGCTTTAGTAGAACGAGATGCCGTGGCGGAAAACAATGTCACAAATTTACTAGCTGTTTTACGACAAACCGTGGCTGCAGATGCCAGCGTTAAAGCGGATCAATGGGAAAAACGAGCGAATTTTGTCGGTCGGACGTTATTTAACAAAACTGTGGGTGTCATTGGTGTTGGGAACACAGGAAGTTGTGTCGTGGAGACGTTACGAAACGGATTTCGCTGTGACGTGTTAGCATATGATCCCTATAAATCCGCCACTTATCTGCAAAGTTATGGAGCCAAAAAAGTAGACTTAGATACGTTGCTAGCTTCAGCAGACATCATTTGTTTATGTGCCAATTTAACTGAAGAAAGTTATCATATGATTGGCTCGGCGGAAATTGCCAAGATGAAAGACGGCGTCTATCTTTCCAATAGCGCACGAGGCGCCTTGATTGATGAAGAAGCCATGATTGCCGGCTTGCAATCGGGCAAAATTGCTGGGCTTGGGACAGATGTATTAGAAGAGGAACCAGGTCGGAAAAATCATCCTTATCTTGCGTTTGAAAATGTAGTAATGACGCCGCACACCTCCGCTTATACCATGGAATGCCTGCAAGCGATGGGAGAAAAATGCGTGCAAGATGTGGAAGACGTGGTGCAAGGTATTTTACCTCAACGGGCAGTGCAAGAAGTCAGTCGTTACGTTAGTTAAGAAGGAGGAGGAGCATGTTAACTGATTTAAAAGTGAAAGTTGGACCGCAATTTTATCGTTACCACGAAGGCGCCTTAGCTTCGGTGCCGTCACTTTTCAAGGAATATCACGCCCAACGAATTTTGGTGGTGCATGGCACCGTATCCTTTGAAAAAGCTCAGCCATTTTTACCATTCTTGGCAGATTCAGAGTATCAATTCTTCTATCACACTTACACAGGAGAATGTAGTTATTTTGGAGCCGAACAAATTTCACAGCAAATAAAGGAACACCAGATTGACTTTCTTCTGGGAGTCGGCGGCGGTAAGTTAGCCGATTTAGTGGGCTACAGCGCCCACTTAAACAATCTGAATTTTGGCTTGGTCCCCACTTTGGCTAGTAACTGTGCGCCGTGGACACCGTTAGCTGTGATGTATCAAGAAAACGGCGCGGCCGAAGGCAAAACGGAACATTTCTTTCGCCAAGCTGCGTTTTTAATCACCGATCCTAAGTTGCTTCTTGATGCGCCCCGTGATTATTTTGTCGCTGGTTTAGCTGATACGTTAGCGAAATGGTATGAATCAGAGACCATTTTACGCCAAGCCCATTTGCAAGGGGAACCCTTTTTACAATTAGCGGGAGCGACCGCCAAGCTTTCGCAAGAAGCGATTATGCGGGACTCAAAAGCAGCCTTAGCAGCGATGGACGAGGGCAAACTCACGCCTGAATTTGTCCATCTTTCAGAAATTGTTTTCGCTGTTTCCGGATTAGTCGGCGGCTTCGGTGACAAATACGCCCGCAATGCAGCAGCACACGCCATGCATGATGCTATGAGTAAATTTTTATCCAAAAGTCATGACTATTTACACGGCGAAAAAGTAGCTTACGGCATCTTCTATCAATTAGCATTGGAAAAAAGGTGGGCCATCATAGACGCATTAATCCCCTTTTATCAAGAGCTAAACTTGCCCATGTCGTTACGACAAATGGGCCTTTACCCAGAAGAAGCAGTACTCGATGCAATGGTTCAATTTATTGATTCAAAAGAAAAGGTTCATTTAATTCCTATTGAGATTTCGGAAGAACGTTTACGTCAAGGGATTGAAGAGCTAGAAAAGTATATCCAAAACCAAGGATAAGAAGGAGGAACTATGGAAACGTTAAGTGTTTTACAAAGTTTGATAATGGCGCTTTGGGTGGCAGCAATTATGTCCAGATGGCTTGGAGGAGGAGCAACGTTAACGTTGCGTTTCTCGCCCTTAATGACAGGGTTAGTAGCAGGTTTAGTGATGGGCGATGTCCCGAAAGCGATGATTGTCACCGCAGCATTACAAATGATTTACATGGGTGTTTTTTCACCAGGTGGCTCTATGCCAGCAGAACCATCAATTGCGGCAGCGATTGCTGTGCCAGTTGCGTTGCTAGGGAATTTGAAGCCGGAAGCGGCTATCGCCGTAGCGGTTCCTGTCGGTCTTTTAGGAAGTTATTTATATCAATTCCGTTTCTTTATTAACACGTTTTTAGGGAAGTATACCGATCGTGCGGTGGCTGAATTAAATTCTAAAAAAATTGCCCGCTCAATTATCTGGTATCCAACGATTGCCTCATTTATTTTATTCGTTCCATTAGTCTTTTTTGCTCTTTATTTAGGGGCACCAGTCATTGCCGATATTATTAAAGCATTAGAAGGAACCGTTGTGATTCACGTGTTAGAAGTAGTCGGTGGTGGTTTAGCCGCAATTGGGATTGCGACAACGGTCTATGTCATTGGTCGAAAAGATTTCTTGGTTTTCTTTTTCCTTGCATACTTCATGAGTATCGTCTTTAAGTCATTGGAAATTACCATGGTAACGTATGCCATCTTTGGCGTAATTATTGCGTTAATTTTTGTGCAAGTCCAAAAAGGCAAACCTGTAGCAGAAAGTGCTGGTTCCGCCAGTGCCACCACTGATTTTGATGATGATGACGATTACGATGACGGGTTTTAAAAGAAAAAGGAGGAACTGAAATGACGGAAACAACAGAAAAAGTCGTGCCGAAAACAACGAATTTAGCACCAGAAGAAATTACCAATAAAGATGTTACAAAAGCCTATCTCCGTTGGCATTTTGCCAATGAAATTCCCCATTCCTTTGAACGTTACTTGGCGCCTTCGTTATTGTACGCAATGATGCCGCTTTTAAAGAAATTATATAAAGACGATGAACAATTAAAAGCCGCTTATATGCGTCAACTGCTGTTTTTCAATACGCAATTAAGTTGGGGCGGCGGGGTCATTACTGGGTTGATGGCTTCTATGGAACAAGAGCGGGCCAAAGAAGAACATGAAGGCCGCGAAATCATGATGCAAGATGATTTAATGTATAACACCAAAGCTGGATTGATGGGCGCGTTAGCTGGGATTGGTGATGCGATTGACTCAGGTACGGTTCAATATATTTTTATTGCGATTGCGGTGCCGTGGGCGCAACAAGGTAGCGCATTAGGTGCGATTTTCCCCTTTGTCGCGTTTGCCCTTTATCAAGTACTGTTAGGCGTGTTTTTTGCGAGACAATCCTTTAAAATGGGGCGGAATGCCACAGGCTTAATGCAAAGTGCGGGGATTCAAAAAGCCATTGAAATGTTATCTGTTTTAGGGTTGTTCATGATGGGGATTTTAGCTGGTAATTATGTCAAAGTTTCTTCAACTCTTCAATTTAAACTTTCTGGCCGTGAGTTTGTGGTCCAAGATATCCTTGATCAGATTGTCCCAGGACTCTTACCGCTAGCTGTTGTAATGGGCGTGTATTGGTTCTATACGAAAAAAGGCTTGAAAGTTACGCAAGCATTATTGTGGTTAACAGGTATTTTAATTGTCTTAGCAACAGTCGGTATTTTATAAAAAGAAAAGGACGTGAATCAGATGGGCGTAGTAAATTTAGCAAGAGTAGATGAACGATTAATTCATGGACAAGTGATGGTGACCTTGTCCCAAAAAAGTGGCGTTAATTCCATTTTCGTTGTCGATGAAGTGGTGGCAAAGGATAAATTTATGCGTGATTTATACAAAAGTGCAGGCAGTCGGACAGGACAAAAAACCATTGTCATTACGCCGGAAAAAGCCAAATTTTATTGGGATGAATACCAATTCAAAGAGTACAACTGTATTTTAATCGCTAAAACCGTCTCTGTAATTTATGACTTAGTAAAACACGGAGTCCCTATGAAGGAGTTAAACATCGGCGGTATTGCACAGAAGAATCCAGAAAAAGATTTATTAGTAACCAAATCTGTTTATTTAAACAAAGAAGATGCTGAAAAATTAAAAGAACTACATGAGGTGTATGGCGTAGAAGATATTTATTTCCAAGCAACGCCTTCTGCACCAAAAACTAGTTTAAAAGAGGTTTTAGGCAAATTTAATTTATAAAAAGGCCAGTCGCTTGAGTCATTGCATGACTGTTTGAAGTAATGACTCAAGCCACTGAATTGAAGGAGGAACTTTTATGTTAGGGATTGTGATTGCTACACACGGTGCACTAAGTGACGGTGCGAAAGACGCAGCTACCGTGATTATGGGCGCAACCGAAAATATCGAAACTGTTAATCTAAATAGTGGAGACGATGTCCAAGCACTAGGCGGACAAATTAAAACAGCGATTGAGAACGTCCAACAAGGGGATGGCGTGTTGGTCATGGTTGACTTATTAAGTGCGAGTCCTTACAATCAGGCAGTTTTAGTGATTAACGAACTCGAACCAGCACTACAAAAGAAAATCTTTGTGGTGAGTGGTACCAACCTACCAATGGTCTTAGAAGCGATAAACCATCAATTATTGGGCACACCGATTGCTGAAGCGGCGCAAGCGATTGTTGCGCAAGGCAAAGAAAGTGTGCAAGCATGGGATATTTCTATGACTTCCTTTGAGGACGAAGAGGATGAGGACGATGATTTTTAAGAATGTAGTAAAGGGTGAAAGCAATGAAATGGGGATTTAGATGGTACGGAGCGGCAGGCGATGCCATTCCGTTAAAACATATTCGACAGATTCCAGGAATTACTGGCGTTGTCGGTACCTTGTTAAATAAACTACCAGGTGATGTTTGGACAGTAGCCGAAATTCAGGCACTTAAACAATCGGTGGAACAAGAAGGATTAGCACTTTTAGGAATTGAAAGTGTCGCTATTCATGACGCCATTAAAGCGGGGACGGATCAACGAGACCACTATATTGATAATTATCGCCAGACGTTGCGTAACTTGGGGAAATGCGGAATTTCCTTAGTGTGCTATAGTTTCAAGCCTATTTTTGGTTGGGCTAAAACGGACTTGGCGTATGAGAATGAAGATGGCAGCTTATCGTTGTTATTTGATCAAGCTGTGGTAGAGAACATGCAGCCAGAAGACATGTATCAATTAATTCACAGTCAGTCAAAAGGATTCCGGTTACCAGGTTGGGAAGAGGAGCGTTTGCAACAATTTCAAGAATTGAAAGCCATGTATGCCGGCGTAACGGAAGAAGATTTGGTCGAAAATTTGCGCTACTTTTTAGAACGTGTGATTCCTGTCTGTGAAGAAGAAAATATCAAAATGGGGATTCACCCTGATGATCCACCTTGGGAAATTTTTGGTTTGCCAAGAATCACTAAAAATTTAGCAGATTTAAAACGGATCCTTTCCTTAGTGGACTCACCAGCAAATGGGATTACATTTTGTACAGGTTCCCTCGGTGCGGACCCGACGAATGATTTGCCTACTATGATTCGTGAAATAGGTCACAGAATTAATTTTGTTCATTTCCGCAATGTGAAGTATTTAGGCGAGCATCGTTTTGAAGAAACGGCGCATCCGAGTGTCGCTGGTTCGTTAGATATGGCGGAATTAATGCAAGCACTGGTAGACGTAGGGTATGAAGGCGTTATTCGCCCTGACCATGGGCGGGCAATTTGGGATGAAAAAGCGATGCCTGGTTATGGTTTATATGATCGAGCAATGGGGTTGACCTATATTCAAGGACTGTACGAAGCAACCAAAGCCAAACAAAATAGGAAGTGACAGAATGGAAACAAAAGTTGAAAAAAATCAACTGTATCAACAATTAGCGACATGCAAACTTTTACCACTATACACTGCAACAGATTTACGCTATTTGCCACAAGTAGAATCAGTCTTAGTAGAAAACGAATTACCGTTTATTGAAGTCACTTTTCGGAGTCAGCTGGCCTTGCCTGCCATCAAACAACTTGCTGCTTCAGGGAATTTAATTGTGGGTGCAGGAACTGTTAGAACCTTGAAAGAAGCCCAAGAGGCAGTAGCGAACGGTGCACAGTTCATTGTTTCACCAGCGATTGTTCCAGAAGTCATTGATTTTTGTCTGGCAAATGAGGTGCCTATTTTTCCAGGAACAGCTACGCCTGGGGAGATTCAGCGAGCGCTGGCGTATGGCTTACGAGTGGTTAAATTTTTCCCAGCCGATATTTATGGCGGGTTAAAAGCCATTAAAAGTTTAAGCGGTCCGTTTTATGATGTTCAATTTTTACCAACTGGTGGGATTGATGAAACAAACTTTATAGAGTATGTGGAAGCAAAAGAAGTATTAGCAGTGGGCGGCTCCTTTATTTTATCAGAAAAGATGCTTCAAGAAGATGAAGCTTCGGCACGCCAGCATGTTCAATCTTTACTCACGAAAATCAAAGAACGACAAGCAAAATAAAAAGATGGGCTAAGTTTTGTTACTTAGTCCTCTTTTTTTTGTCCAAATGTTACTGACATTATTTTAGTTTTCATTTTGTAAAAATAGTATAGGAGAAAAGCAATCAGTTATGTATAATTAGTGAAAGAAGGTTGCGTGAAGTAAAAATAAAAAGGAGAGCAAAGGATGTTAAAAAATGTAGAAGTGTTCTGGCAAAACTTTTTAGATAAACATGAATTAGATATGTTGATGCCCGATGTGTGGATGTTTGGTGATGGCTCTTCTGAGATGGGTAATCGTTTGGGTCAATTGGTTGTTTCTGGTCGTAAGACAGCGACATGTTCTTCTTTAGATATTTATAAAATGGAAGAAGAACAACTCCCTAAAGCTGGTCAATACGACATAATTTTAGATGGTCAGTCTCAACCTCTGGCTATTATTCGAACAACCAAAGTTGAAATTATGCCCATGAATAAGGTCTCAGAATCTTTTGCGCAAGCGGAAGGTGAAGGAGATTTGACGTTGGATTATTGGTATGAAGAGCATGCGCGGTTCTTTAAAGAAGAACTGTCCCCCTATCAGTTACAATTTTATCCCGACATGTTATTAGTTTGCCAAAGTTTTGAAGTGGTGGATCTTTATACAGAAAAAGAATAGACAGAGAAGCGGTGACTGACACGATTGAAACGAGCAGTTGTCGCTTTTTTTTACTGATTTTTTGAAAAAGTTGCGTATGTTTATATAGACAGGGTGATAGAAAAAAGATGTGTATTTTAAGTGTCGAGGAAAAGATGGTACAATAACCTAAGGAATACTAACAAGGAGTGAATGTTATGAAAGAAGAATTTTCATATGAAATTTTAGAAGAAGTCGCTGTGTTATCTGAGAATGCTCGTGGCTGGCGTAAAGAATTGAATTTAATTAGTTGGAATGGTCGTCCACCAAAATTTGATTTGCGTGAGTGGGCCCCTGATCACGAAAAAATGGGTAAAGGCATCACCTTAACCAACGAAGAATTTGCTGAATTAAGCAAAACAATTAAATCCATGTAAAAGGAGCACCCTGTCAATGAAAAGTATGACTGGATTTGGAAAAAAGACCATTCAAAATGAAAATTATCAATTGGATATCGAAGTCAAAAGTGTCAACCAGCGGTTTTTAGATATTCAGTTGCGTATGCCAAAGGAACTGAATGCCTATGAACTGGTGATTCGGCAAGTAATCAAACGCACGTTAAAACGTGGGCGTGTGGAAGTCTATGTAAATCTCCAAAAAATCGGCAACAATCAAAAAGAAGTGCGCGTGCAGTGGGACTTAATTGATCAATTATTAACTTCGGTAGATCAACATTTAAAGGAAAACTATCCGGAAGCAACGTTTGATGCAGGGAGCACGGTCAACCATTTATTAAAGCAAAATGATTTTGTCGAAATAGTGGAAGCAGAAATTGCTGATCAGACATTTGAACCATTTCTTGTTCAAGCATTTGAAGCAGCCATCGCTAGTCTTGACCAAAGCCGTGTGCAAGAAGGAACGCAAATTAAACAAGTCCTGCTTGACTATGTAGCAGTGTTGACCCAATCAATTCAAGAGCTGCAAGCGTTTGTGGGTGTTTTTGAACAAGAATACCGTCAACGTTTTGAAGCGAAATTAAACGAATGGTTAGGGAGCCAAGTGGATGAAACACGCTTATTAACAGAAATGGCCATTTTATTGGAAAAAGGCGATATTCATGAAGAATTGGATCGTTTGGATATCCATATTGATAAGTTGCATCAGTTGCTTGACGAAACAGAACCAGTGGGCCGAGAACTAGATTTCTTAATTCAAGAAATGAACCGTGAAGTCAATACGATTGGTTCGAAATCAAGTCCAATTGAAATAAAAAATAGTGTCGTTCAAATGAAAACAACCTTAGAAAAGATTCGGGAACAAATTCAAAATGTCGAATAGAGAAAATGGTTTCGTGTTTTTCCAGAAAACGCTATAATATAGAAGTAACGAATAAATGACAGAGGTGAAAGCAATGACTAAATTTTATGATGTAACCTTTCAAGAATTAAGTGGTCGTTCTGTGGTAAAAACAGAAGTCGCTTCAGACAGAGAACCATTTGACGTCTGGCAAGATGCTTGTGCAAGCTATTCTGAAACAGAGTTAAATATCCAAATTAACGAAGACACGTTTGTTACTTTGAATCGTCACTTTGTTGTGCGCATTGACGTGAAAGAAGTTGACGGCCCTGTCGACAAACAAGTTCGTCGTCGCGATGAATTGATGAACGTGGTCAATACGCTTTCTAATATGGGCTTATAAAAAATACCACCAAGCATTTCACGCTTGGTGGTATTTTTTTAATTAGAATAAAAGAAACAAGCCAACGGCGCATAGGAAAGAAAGAACTGCGGCACTTAAAAAGATTGTCCGCATGGATGCAGTTTTACTGCTTTCTTTGCCGTGTTTTTTCTGACGTTCTAAACGTTTTTGAAGCTGACGGGTAATTACTGAGAAAATCAGCCCGAAAAGGACTAAAACACTTGTGGCAATCGATTTGGGAATAAAATGATTCGGTTCTGCAACGGTGGTATCCCCAGAATGTTCGTTTGATTCTTCCGCAGCTTCAGCTGTTGTTTGTTTTGGCTTAACTTCTTGGTAAGCCACTTTAGGCGCTTGAACAGTACTATTTAACAATGTCAAAGGCGTGTCGACTTGCACCTGCCCTGCTACTAATTTAAAAGTAGGCTGACTGCCTTTGGGAATGACACCGTATAAATCGTTAGCCAAAGTGACTTTTTTATGATCAATGGTTTGTGGCCCTTTGTCTAAAAGTTTTTTGCGTTCGTATGTCGTATAGGCATAGTCCAGCAAAGCATTCCCAGCCACATGCCGTTCGTATTCACCATCTTGGTTTTGCCAATTACCAACGCCTAAAATGACTTCAATTAAACGGAAATCTCCTTGTTTGACAGTCGCAATATAGTTAAAGCCGCCTGTTGGACTAGAGCCTGTTTTTAAACCATCCACGCCTTGATAACCATACTTAGCGCCTGGTAAAGAATAATTGTACGCTTCAAACGTTTCCTCGTAAGGCGTGCCGACCATTGTTTTCACCACTGGTTTATTGGTGATTTCTAAAATTTCTGGATAATTTTTCAGAAAATGATAGGTTAGTGAAGCTAAATCTCTAGCTGTAGAGACGTTATCGCCATTTGGGTCAATTCCTTGCATTTGATACAGGCCGTTAAAGGCACTTGCTTGCGCTCCACTGCAGTTGTAATAGGTAGTATTTGTCATCCCTAATTCAGCCGCTTTTTGATTCATTAAATGAACAAAGTCAGTAGGCTGGTTCCCTGAAATTAAGTTTGCCAACATGAGAGTCGCCACATTAGAAGAGGGGACAGCAATCATTTTTAACAGTTCACGGACTGGATAAGCAACACCTAACGTAATTTTGTTATTACTAATGGCATATATTTTAGAAATATCGACATCTTTTTGCGTAGCAGTCACAGTCGTATCCATTGTAAATTTTCCTTGCTCCATTGCTTCAAAGGCCAAGTACATGGTCATCACTTTGGCAATACTGGCAGGATTCCACGCTAAATCTGGTTGCTGCGACCAGAGAATTTCTCCAGAATCAGCATCAACAACGATGGCTGCTTTGGGAATGCCATCCGCTTTCAGGGTCGTTCCCATTTTTTTAGCAATTGCGGTAATATCTTCTTCTGCGTGAGTCACAGTAGGTTGGGCAAAAAAGGCCCCACAACTGACAACTAAGCCTAGCAGAAACAATGTAAATGGTTTAATTCGTGCGATGTTTCTCAGTCCTTTCTTATTCACGTTTTTTCATCCTAAAGGAGTCATCACTTCATTTTACTTAAAAAATGGCTGCCTGTATAGGAATTCTAGGTAATTTGTTTAAAAAAAGAACAAGTTATGAAAGCCAAATTAAAGAAGAAATGTTATTTTTTCAGTGAATCTCCAAGAAAGTCTTGAAAATTGCAGAAAAAAAGTGCAAAATAGAACTAATACTGTGAAATTATGTTTTGAAAGGAAGTCGTTATGTCAGAGCGCGGGTTATTAATCGTATTGTCAGGTCCTTCAGGAGTGGGGAAAGGGACTGTAAGAAAGGCTATTTTCGACAGTGAAGAAAATGATTTTCAATATTCAATCTCAATGACCACTCGGAAACAGCGAGAAGGCGAAGTGGATGGAGTAGATTACTATTTCCGTTCAAGAGAAGAATTTGAAGCGATGATTGAAGCTGGAGAAATGTTGGAATATGCGGAATATGTTGGTAACTATTATGGGACACCATTAACGTATGTTAACCAGACGCTAGATGAAGGCAAAGACGTCTTTTTAGAAATCGAAGTCCAAGGGGCTAAACAAGTCAAAGACAAAGTGCCTGATGGCGTATTTATCTTTTTGACACCTCCCGATTTAGCGGAATTAAAATCAAGAATTATTGGCCGCGGAACAGACGAAATGTCTGTGATTGAAGAACGAATGGCTGTGGCCAGAGAAGAAATCGAAATGATGGCGCTGTATGATTATGCGGTAGTGAATGATGAAGTTCCTTTAGCCGTGCAACGAATTAAAGACATTATCGCGAGTGAGCACTTCCGTGTTGACCGTGTAATTGGAAAATATATTAAAATGTTAGAGGAGATGTAGCCTTATGATGTTAAAACCGTCAATTGACTCATTGTTAAAAGAAGTCCCTTCAAAATATTCTTTGGTTATTTTAGCAAGCAAACGTGCGCATGAATTAGATGAAGGTGTTCAACCAACCGTTGAATCCTTTGATTCTGTAAAAAGTGTGGGTCGTGCGTTAGAAGAAATCGAAGCAGGAACAGTGATCAGTGATCCAAATCCTGAAGAAAAACGCGAACGTCTACGCATTGAACGTGAAGAACGCAAACGCCAACGTGAACAAGAACAAAAAGAATTAGAAAACCGTTTACGTGACGAAAAAAATTAATTGAATGATTGTCAACGAATGGAGAAAGCCGTCTGTCTATTTCAGAGGCTTTCTCTTCGTTTATTCTGAAAGGTGCCAACGAGACACACAAGACAAATCAGTCAATCTTTAGTACAATAGGCAAAGAGAATTTACATAAAAAGGAGGACGCACCATGCAAAAAGTAGCCAAAGTTATTGTGGATGTACCAACGATGCAAACCGATCAACCATTCACTTATTTAGTTCCTGAAAATTTAAATGAGCAATTGGCTGTCGGCATGCGTGTAGAAGTGCCTTTTGGTAACGGTAATCGGCATGTTCAAGGGTTTGTTCTAGCCGTTGAACCAGTGGCTGCAACGGTTCTTGACGAAACCAATGTTCAGTTGAAAGAACTAGTGGCGGTGTTGGATTTAAAACCTGTTTTAAATACAGAAATGTTGGCTTTAGCTGATTATATGAAGGAAAAAACGTTTGCTTTTAAAATCACTTGTTTGCAAACCATGTTGCCTAGCGTAATGCGTGCCGATTACCAAAAATATATTTATTTAACGGATGAGCTTTCTGAAGAATTACAAGATCAGTTATTTTATGGTTTAGAGGAAATTTCGTGGGACCAAGCGCAAGAACGTGGGCTTTTGCCTCAACTAATGGCGTTGCGTAAACAGCAAAAAGTCGATATTCGCTACGAAGTTACGACGAGAAATAAAGTCAAAATGGTCCGCTTCATTCAAGCCGCTAAGGAATTTGAACAATTAGAGGAAATTCGTTTGGGTTTACGCAAGGGAGCTAAGAAGAAAGAGCAACTTCTTTACTATTTACAACGCTTAGGCACTGAAAAAGTCACCGCTGTGAAGGAAATGAAAGAATTAGGTTTCAGTACCGCGCTTTTAAATGAAGCGGCCAAAAACGGCTGGTTAACGTTCATTGAAAAAGAAGCGTATCGTGATCCGTTTGCTAATCAGACGTTTGAAAAAACGACTGCGTTATCTTTGAACGCAGAACAACAGGTGGCTGTGGAAACAATCTTACAATCGGTCCAAGAACAGCAAAGTCAAACCTATTTATTGGAAGGTATTACAGGAAGCGGGAAAACAGAAGTTTATCTACAGGTCATTGCAGAAGTTCTTAACCAAGGCAAAACAGCCATTATGCTTGTTCCTGAAATTTCTTTAACTCCACAAATGGTGCAACGCTTTAAAAGTCGCTTTGGCGAACATGTTGCTGTAATGCATAGTGGCTTATCGCAAGGTGAAAAATACGATGAGTGGCGGAAGATTGAACGAGGAGAAGCGGAAGTGGTGGTTGGCGCGCGTTCTGCCATTTTTGCGCCAATCGAAAACATCGGTGTGATCATTATTGATGAAGAACACGAGGCAAGTTATAAACAAGAAGAAACCCCCCGCTACCACGCGAGAGATTTAGCGATTTGGCGTTCGGAGTATCATCATTGCCCTGTTGTTTTAGGCAGTGCCACGCCATCCTTGGAATCACGCGCTCGTGCGCAAAAAAACGTTTATCAGCGGTTACGATTAACACAGCGTGCCAATCAAGCGGCAACCTTGCCCACGATTGATGTAGTGGATATGCGTCAAGAAGTAGAAAATGGCAATGTCTCTTCTTTTTCCATGTCGTTGCAAGAAAAACTCCAAGAACGCTTAGAGAAAAACGAACAAAGTGTTCTCCTGCTTAATCGCCGTGGCTATTCGTCATTTGTGATGTGTCGCGATTGTGGCTATGTGTTGCCGTGTCCGAATTGTGATATTTCCTTAACTTTGCATATGGATAGCAAAACAATGAAATGTCATTATTGTGGGCATGAAGAGCGGATTCCTTATCGCTGTCCTAACTGTGGCCAAGATAAAATTCGTTACTACGGAACAGGCACACAAAAAGTAGAAGAAGAATTACAAACGTTGTTACCAGACAGTCGTATTCTCCGAATGGATGTTGATACGACCCGTCGCAAAGGTGCGCATGAAAAGATTTTGCGAACATTTGGTGAAGGACAAGCGGATATCTTATTAGGCACACAAATGATTGCCAAAGGACTGGACTTTCCAAATGTGACGTTAGTCGGTGTCTTAAATGCTGATACCGCCTTGAATTTACCCGATTTTCGTTCCAGTGAACGGACCTTCCAATTATTGACACAGGTCAGCGGCCGCGCTGGTCGCGCTGAAAAACCGGGAGAAGTCATCATTCAATCTTTTAACCCCGAGCATTATGCGATACAATTGGCAAAAGCCCAAGATTATGAAGATTTTTATACAAGAGAAATGTATATTCGTCATCGTGGGAATTATCCGCCGTACTATTTTACGGTCCAAATTACGGCCAGCCATCCTGAAGAAAACGAAGCAGCGAAACAAATGTTTCAAATTGCGACGAAATTAAAACAAGGCTTATCGCCGCAAGCTATTTTGTTGGGACCAACGCCCAACGCAATTATGCGTGTCAATAATCGGTACTTTTATCAAGTGATTATCAAGTATAAACAAGAACCAATGCTTCAACCATTATTGAAAGAAATTTTAACCGATACACAACGAGCAACGGCTCGTGGTTTAAAACTTTCCATTGATGCAGAACCCATGAATTTTATTTAAAAAATACAGCTTTGAAAGGAGCACTTATGCGCTATCCAGTTGTGATTCACCCGAACGAACACTTAAAAATGAAGGCTCAACCTGTGACGATTATTACCGATGAAATTGTGCAGTTACTAGAGGACATGTATGAAACAATGCTGGCCCATGATGGGATTGGCTTAGCAGCCCCGCAAATTGGGAAAAATTTGCAAATGGCAGTGATTGAAATCGATGAAGAATCTGGTCGTTTTGAACTAATTAATCCTGTGATTATTGAAAAAAAAGGAACCAGTATTGATGTGGAAGGCTGTTTAAGTATTCCAGAAACATATGGAACCGTTGAACGAGCAGATGAAGTGACTGTCCGTTATTTTGACCGTGAAGGTGAAGAAATGGAAGTTACGGCTTACGGCTATTTAGCTCGAGCTTTTCAACACGAAATTGATCATTTGAATGGCGAGTTATTTATCGACAAAATGATTGAGAAAATTGCACCAGAAGATTTAGAAGCGTATATGGAGGAACATTTTGATGACTAAAATTGTATTTATGGGCACACCAGCCTTTTCTGTTCCGATTTTAGAAAGTTTAATCGAGGCAGGCTATGACGTTCAAGCGGTTGTCACGCAACCAGATCGACCAGTTGGCCGAAAAAAAGTGATTACCCCAACGCCTGTCAAAGAAGCAGCTTTAAAACATAACTTATTAGTCTTACAACCAGAGAAAATTTCAGGTTCTCCTGAAATGGAAAAAGTGATTGACTTAGCACCAGATTTAATTGTGACAGCAGCCTTTGGACAATTTTTACCAGAGAAAATTTTAAAAGCGCCCAAACTAGGTGCGATTAATGTCCATGCCTCACTTTTACCAAAATATCGTGGCGGCGCACCTGTACATTACTCGATTATTGAAGGAGAAAAAGAAACAGGCGTCACGATTATGGAAATGGTGAAAAAAATGGATGCTGGCGCGATTTTAGCGCAACGTGCAATTCCGATTACGAAACAAGACGATGTAGGCACCATGTTTGAAAAATTAAGCATTCTAGGAAAAGAACTTTTATTAGAGACGTTACCTAAGCTAATTGCTGGCGAAATCACGCCTATTCCACAAGTGGAAGAAGAGGCTACTTTTTCACCAAATATTACTCGAGAACAAGAACGAATTGACTGGCAAAAAACTGCTGAGGCAATTGATAACCAAGTGCGTGGTATGCGTCCTTGGCCAACAGCGTTCACAACCTATCAAGGGACCAACTGGAAAATTTGGGCAGTGACACCACTGACTGAAACAACAACCAGCGCCCCAGGAACGATTATCCAACGTAGTAAAAAAGCGCTATGGATTGCTTGTGGCGAAGGGACAGTTCTTCAAATTGATCGCCTGCAACCAGCAGGTAAAGGTCAATTAACGATTCAAGAATTTTTAAATGGCGTTGGTCAAAATGTCGCAGAAAAAGATAAGGTGGACTAACAAAAATGGCTGAAAAAATCCCCAAGAAATTAAAACGTTCTGTTCGATACGTTGCTTTAGAAACCATCGAACGTGTGGATAAAGGTGGGGCGTACTCCAATCTTTTACTTAATGAAATGATGACAAAATCAGAACTAAGCGAGAAAGATGGCCGCTTGTTTACAGAACTTGTCTACGGCACAATTAGTCGCAAATTATTGTTGGAATACTACTTAACACCATTTGTTAAGAAACCGCAAAAAGTCGATAATTGGGTGAAAAATTTATTGATTTTATCGTTATATCAATTACTTTATTTAGATAAAGTGCCCGATCATGCAGTCATTAATGAAGCGGTTGAAATTGGCAAACGTCGTGGCAATCCTGGGATTGGTAAATTCGTGAATGGCGTGCTGCGGGCGTTCCAACGAAATGGAGCACCTAGTTTGGCCGCAATTAGCGATCCAGTTGATCGTTTAGCCACGGAAATTAGCATGCCACGTTGGTTAACAGAAAAATTACTTGCCCAATTAGGCGAAGAAGAAACACGGCAGTTAGGTTTGTCATTATTTGAAAAAAGTCATGCGAGTGGCCGAGTAAACACACGGTTTATTTCACGAGAAGAAGCGCTGGAAGAATTACAAGAAACAGGGATTGCCGCGAAGGAAAGTCAACTTTCCCCTTATGGTGTTGTCGCTGAAAAAGGCTACTTAGCTGGCAGTGAACTGTTTATTAACGGTTGTTTAACCATTCAAGATGAAAGCTCTATGCTCGTGGCTCCAGCGATGCAAATTGAACCGCATCATCGTGTTTTGGATGCTTGTGCGGCTCCTGGTGGCAAAACGACTCATATCGCAACTTTTTTAGAGGCTGAAGCAGGTGGTCGTGTGACTTCTTTAGATATTCATGCGCACAAAATTAAGCTAATTAATGAAAATGCGCAACGCCTCCACGTGGCGGATGTCGTCCAAGCAGAAAAGCTTGATGCGCGACAAGTGGCCGAAGAATTTCCCGCAGAAACCTTTGATCGGATTTTAGTTGATGCACCATGTTCAGGCTTAGGGCTAATGCGCCGTAAACCAGACATTAAATATCATAAAACGGCCAATGATTTTCAAAATTTACCTAAAATTCAGTTAGAAATCTTAGAAAGTGTTGCCCCAACACTAAAACAATGGGGTATAATGGTCTATAGCACTTGTACTATTACGCCAGAAGAAAATCAGGAAGTAGTGGCAGCCTTTTTAGCCAAACACCCTGAATTTGAAAAAATTGAAATTGTTGCAAATGAAAACGTCCAAGCAGTAGTAAAAGAGCAAGAACTGGTTCTGTATCCCCATCAATACATGACAGATGGCTTCTTTATTTGCTGTATGCGGAAAGTTAGTTCAAATGAGGTGAAATAATTTGGAAATCAACGTTCAATCAGATGTCGGTCGCAAAAGAAATACGAACCAAGATTATGCCAACGTTTTTGAGAACCAGCAACACATAACCTTTGCTGTTTTAGCAGATGGCATGGGTGGCCACCAAGCAGGTGATGTCGCTAGCCAAATGGCAGTCAATAATTTAGGTGAGAGTTGGTCCAATGCGTCTGTCGACTCAGCTGAAAAATCTGCACAGTGGTTAATTCAAGCAATTCAAAAGGAAAATGAAAAAATTTATGAACGCGGACAATCGAAACCAGAGTATTTAGGAATGGGGACAACCGTGGTTGGTGCCATTCTTTTACCGGATTCATTTGTCTTAGCAAATGTGGGGGACAGTCGTGCTTATTTAGTTCGTGACCAACACATGTTACAATTAACAGAAGATCATTCCTTAGTGAATGAACTAGTAAAATCAGGGGAGATTACTCGTGAGATGGCTGCAAATCATCCACGAAAAAATGTCCTAACACGTTCTTTGGGAATGCCTGGTACTGTCGAAGTCGATGTAACCAATCATGAATGGCTGCCTAATGACTATTTATTGTTATGTTCGGACGGCTTAACCAATATGGTTCCTGAGACAAAAATTTTAGAAATTTTAGAGACGTCAGATCCCTTAGAATCCAAATTGAGCCAACTCGTTGCTCAAGCAAATGAAGCGGGTGGTTTAGATAACATTACCGTGTTAGTGATACACTTTGACGAACAGAAGGAGGAAAACCAATGATAGAAATCGGCAAGAAGCTGAATGGTCGATATCACATTATTGGCAGCATCGGAAGTGGCGGCATGGCCAACGTCTATTTAGCACACGATTTAATTTTAGACCGAGACGTTGCAGTAAAAGTCTTGCGCTTTGACTTCCAAAACGATCAAGCCGCCATCCGACGTTTTCAGCGTGAAGCACTAGCCGCAACTGAGCTGGTTCACCCGAATATCGTCAGTGTGTACGATGTAGGCGAAGAAGATGGACTACAGTATTTAGTCATGGAATATGTGAAAGGAATGGACTTAAAACGTTACATCCAAACGCATTTCCCAATTCCTTATTCCACAGTTGTGGACATTACGCAACAAATTTTATCTGCTGTCGCAATGGCACATGAACATAGAATTATTCACCGGGATTTAAAACCGCAAAACATTCTGATTGACGAACACGGCACAGTCAAAATTACTGACTTTGGGATTGCGATTGCCTTGTCAGAAACGTCAATTACGCAAACGAACACAATGTTAGGTTCGGTGCATTACTTATCGCCAGAACAAGCGCGCGGAAGCATGGCGACCAACCAATCAGATATTTACGCTGTGGGAATTATTCTCTATGAAATGCTAACGGGGAATGTACCGTTTGATGGTGAATCAGCCGTAACGATTGCCTTAAAACATTTTCAAGAAGAAATTCCTTCTGTCAAAATGTTTGATCCAGGGATTCCTCAATCATTGGAAAATGTGGTTCGTCACGCAACCGCAAAAGACCCAAGCGATCGCTACAAAACAGCGAATGAGATGGCAGAAGACTTATACACGTCCTTGTCAGCCAGTCGTTTAAACGAACCTGCGTGGGAACCAACGGCTTTATTAGGAGAAACGAAAGTATTAACTCCGATTCCCGAAGACATCGCTGAACCGGAAGAGACAACGCCTGTCGAAGTTCCAGAAGATATCGCAGATGACATTTTAGCTGAACAACCACCGAAGAAAAACCGCAAAAAATTGTGGATTGGCTTAGCAATTGCGGCATTAATTGCTTTAGCAATAGGTGGCTTAGCCTTTGCAATGTCGGGCGGTAAAGACGTTGAAGTTCCTGATGTTACAAATGAAACGAAAGCGGCCGCTTCACAAGCGCTACAAAGTGCCGGGCTGAAAGTCGATAGTGAAACCAAAAAAATTCCCGACGATAAGATTGAAGAAGGCAAGGTGGTCAAAACAGACCCCGAAGCAAAATCATCTGTGAAAAAAGGCCGATCTGTTACTTTATATATCAGCTCTGGAACAGAAAAAATTGAGATGGCCGATTATACAAAGGAATCGTATGAATCTGCTGTCGAAGCCTTGAAAAAACTAGGGTTTTCAGAAGACCAAATTACAACGAAAAAAGAATACAGTGATTCTGTGTCTACAGATAACATTATTAAACAAAAACCAGCTGCAGGTAAAAAAGTTGATCCGAAAAAAGACAACGTCACTTTAACGGTCAGTGAAGGACCAGAAGCGGTTACTTTGCCTAGTTACGCCGGTTATTCTTACACAAATGCAGTAAATGCACTGGCACAATTAGGTATTTCTGAATCTCAAATTACGCGTGTCGACCAAGCAAGCGATACGGTAGAACCAGGTTTAGTCATTACGCAAGACCCCGCACCAGGGGGCACCGTAGTACCTAAAAATGGTCAAGTGACATTATATGTAAGTAAAGGTAGCGACAAAGTGACACTTTCTGATTATAGCGGAATTTCTTATGATAATGCGGTAAGTCGCTTAATTGCTTTAGGTATCCCAGAATCTCAAATTAAACGAGTGGACGAAGAAAGCGACAAAGTTGAAAAAGATACCGTGATTAGTCAAGAACCAGCTTCTGGTACCGCTGTTGATCCGAAAAATGACACGATTACTTTACATGTCAGCAAAGGCAGCGACTCAGTAACTGTTCCCGATATTTCAGGTTATTCGCCAAAAGCTGCAGAAGACAGCATCAATAACGCTGGCCTTAAAATCAATGAACAAGGATTATCTGGCTCTGGCGATGGCCAAGTCGTTGAACGAACTAGCCCATCCGCTGGCAGCAAAGTCAAAAAAGGCGACGCTGTTACGGTTTATTATTCAAAAGCAAATGATTCAAAAAGCACCACTAGTGAAAGTAGTACGAGTAATTAAGACAAGAGGTTGGGACAGGAGCGTTTAGCTTCAAGAACCAAGTAGGTACTGTTTAACATTTATTTGCTTTTCAAATAGTGTTTCTCAGCAATAAGAAGAAGCTGCTCCTGTCCCGCAGTTTATCTTAAGGTTTAAGTCTAGGAAGGTAAGTCATTTCGACTTATGTCCTAGGCTCTTTTTAATTAATAGAATCGAGAGGCTCCCTTGATTTCTCTGCCACTATCCTGTATATTCGAAAGTAGTTAGGAGTGGTTTATCTGAAAGGTCAAATCAGAAAAGCGTTAAGCGGTTTTTATTATGTATACGCAGATGGAGAAACATATCAAACAAGAGCGCGAGGGAATTTTCGTAATCGAAAAATTACGCCACTCGTGGGAGATGAAGTACTTTTTGAAAGCGATAATTTAACAGATGGTTATGTGTTGGAAATTTTACCAAGACGAAATGAATTAGTGCGCCCGCCTGTTGCAAATGTGGATCTAGGTGTGGTTGTCATGAGTATGGTTTCGCCAAATTTTTCGTTTAATTTGTTGGATCGTTTCTTAGTCAGCTTAGAGTATAAGGATATAGAACCAGTTATTTATTTAACGAAAGTTGATCTATTAGATGAGCCGCAACGTCAAGAAGTCACTGAAATTAAACAGATTTATGAAGCGTTAGGTTATGCGGTGATCGCTTCGGAAGACGTAGAAGCCACCAAAGAATTAGAACGCTTTTTCCCAGAACGGTTGACTGTTTTTATGGGACAATCAGGCGCTGGAAAATCAACATTGTTGAATCAAATTTCACCAGAATTACAACTAGCAACTGCGGAAATTTCCCAATCTTTAGGACGGGGCAAGCATACGACCCGTCACGTGGAATTGATTCCGTTATACGACGGTTTGGTTGCTGATACACCAGGATTTAGTGCCATCGATTTCTTGGAGATGGAAGCAGTGGAATTACCAAAGCAATTTCCTGAATTTGTTGCCGCGGCCTCTCACTGTAAGTTTCGTGAATGTATGCACCACAAAGAACCTGGTTGTGAAGTGAAACGTCAAGTGGAAGCGGGAACCATTGCGACGAGTCGTTACGAAAATTATTTACAGTTTTTAATGGAAATCGAGAATCGACGACCTGTTTATAAGAAAAAATCATAGCAAATATAAAGGGAGCGAGCCAAATGAAACTAGCACCATCCATTTTAAGTGCCGATTTTGCCAATTTAGAAAGAGATATCCGTTTAGTAGAAGAATTAGGAGCAGATTATATTCATGTTGATGTTATGGACGGTCAATTTGTGCCCAACATTACCTTAGGACCGAATATCGTTTCAGCGATTCGTCCAGTGACAAAACTACCATTGGATGTTCATTTGATGATTGTACAACCTGAAAACTATATCAATGCCTTTGCGGAAGCCGGTGCGGATATTATTACCGTCCATCAAGAAGCAACACCCCATATTCATCGTGCCTTACAAATGATTAAAAATGCGGGTGTGAAAGCTGGCGTAACCATCAATCCTGGGACACCACTTTCGATGATTGAAAATGTATTAGACTTAGCAGACCAAGTCTTGGTAATGACTGTCAATCCAGGCTTTGGCGGACAATCATTTATTGAAAACTCACTAGAAAAAATTGCTCAATTAAAAGAATGGAAAGAAACAAAAGGATACACCTATGAAATTGAAGTCGATGGCGGGATTGTTCCTGAAACTGCCGCACGCTGTAAAGAAGCTGGTGCGGAAGTGTTTGTTGCAGGCTCCTACATTTATAATGCTGAAAATCCTCAAGAACGAATCGATGCACTGAGAGCAGTGCTAGACAAATGAGTCGTGTCTTACTGGTAGCTGGCGGCAATCCAAGTGATTGGCCAACCATTGAACCAGCTACGTATGATTATTTCGTAGGTATTGATCGCGGCTGTCTCCATTTATTAGAGGCCGATTTACCGTTACAATTAGCGGTGGGCGATTTTGATTCATTATCACGAGAAGAATACCATTTTGTCCAAGAAACTGCCGAAACACTCATTCAAGCACCTGCTGAAAAAGATGATACAGACACACAATTAGCGCTTCAAGAAGCTTTACAACGATTTCCACAAGCAGAGATGACGATTATCGGTGCGACAGGGGGCAGAATTGACCACCTGTTAGCCAATCTTTGGTTACCCTTTGAACCACGATTTCAAGGCGTACTTCGTCAAATCCGTCTATGCGATCGTCAAAATAGCATCCAGTATTACGCCCCTGGTTCGTATATCGTACCGAAAGAGCCAGATAAAGAATATCTGGCCTACTGCTGTTTGACGCCTGTAGAAAACTTGACGCTACGACGCAGTAAATATTTATTAACCAATCAAGATGTTCCTTACCCAACATCGTATGCAAGTAATGAATTTATCGAAGAAGCCGCTGCTTTTTCCTTCGATGCAGGGATGATTGCGGTTATTCAAAGTAAAGACAAGTAAAAAGAGGTTGGACCTTCATCAATGCGATGAAGGTCCAACCTCTTTTTTTATGCAATAAAAAAAGCCGAACAACGAACGTCCAGCTTTGCTTATTTAAGTTTATTAAACACGTTCGATTTTACCAGATTTCAAAGCACGAGTTGACACCCAAACTTTTTTAGGTTTACCATCGATTAATACGCGAACTTTTTGTAAGTTAGGTTTCACAGTGCGTTTTGTTGAGTTCATCGCATGTGAACGGTTATTACCACTTGAAGTCTTACGACCAGTGAAGTAACATACTTTTGCCATTTTAAGTTTCCTCCTTTGCCTTGATCTTGGAGCGATAATATTCAGCTCATACTAACTTAATTTATCATATTAGGCACTGATTTGCAAGAAGATTTTTTTCTATGATTTGACTTTAGCAATCAAAAAGAGTAAATTAAAATCTTGCTAGAATGTTCACTTAGAAGTGGAAGAATGAAAATATCTGACGAACTTCCTTTTAATTAAAGGCTGGATATGATAAAATGTTATGGAAGAAAATAGGGCGAATGTGCTCTTATAAGGAGGCTTTCATCAATGGCTGTAAAAATTCAAACACCCGCAGGTACCATTGAGATTACCAATGATGTGATCGCTACAGTAGTTGGCGGAGCTGCGACAGATATTTACGGAATTGTCGGAATGGCAAGCAAAAATCAAATTAAAGATAACTTAAACGATATTTTACGTCGTGAGAATTACTCACGTGGTGTCGTTGTTCGTCAAGAAGACAACGGAATCGCAGTGGATGTCTACACGATTGTTAGTTATGGTACAAAAATTTCTGAAGTTTCTCGTAACGTCCAAGAAAAAGTAAAATATAATCTTGAAACATTATTAGGTGTCACTGCGAATTCAGTTAACGTTTTTGTTCAAGGAGTTCGTGTATTACCGGATTAGAGGTAGTGTACTGTCAACGATGCAATTGCACAAGGAAGTCGTGTGTTGCCGTTAGCGGTAAATCTGAAGGAGGATTTTTTAGGTGAATGTAACAGAAATCAGCGCAGGTCAGTTCCAGGAAATGGTCCAGGCAGGTGCGACTCGTCTGCACACAAATGCAGAATATGTCAACTCATTAAACGTTTTCCCTGTACCCGATGGTGATACAGGAACAAATATGAACTTATCAATGACCAGTGGTGCAAAGGCTGTGGCCGATTCTCGCTCTGAAAAAGTAGGAGAATTAGCAGGTGCGTTATCCAAAGGGTTATTAATGGGTGCTCGTGGAAACTCTGGGGTTATTTTATCTCAATTATTCCGCGGCTTCTCAAAACAAATTCCTGAGGTTACAACATTAAATGCCAAAGACTTGGCCGCTGCCTTTACACATGGTGTAGAAACAGCGTATAAAGCAGTGATGAAACCCGTTGAAGGAACAATCTTAACTGTTTCTCGTGAAGCGGCGCGTTCTGGTGAACGTAAAGCGAAAGAAACAGATGATTGTATCGAAGTTATGACAGCTGTTGTAGCAGGTGCTAAACGTGCCTTAGCGAAAACACCTGATTTATTACCTGTCCTAAAAGAAGTCGGCGTTGTAGATAGTGGGGGTCAAGGACTACTATTTATCTATGAAGGATTTTTAGAAGCGCTTAGTGGTGAATTTTTACCAACTGAGACGTATGAACCAAGTCCTGCCGAAATGGACGAAATGGTTAATGCTGAACATCATCGTGGTGTTAGTGGCCACGTTGCGACAGAAGACATTAAATTTGGCTATTGTACAGAAATTATGGTTCGTATCGGCGAAGGCCCAACCGTGGACAGCGCTTTTGATTATGAAACATTCAGAAACTACTTAAATGAATTAGGCGATTCTCTATTAGTCGTTAACGATGACGAAATTATCAAAGTTCACGTACACACTGAGCATCCAGGTGAAGTGATGAACTACGGCCAAAAATTTGGTTCGTTAGTAAAAATAAAAGTAGACAATATGCGTTTACAACATGAAACGTTAGTTGAACGCGATGCTCAGCAAGAAGCGTTGACTGAAAAAGTTCGCGTACCGTTTGCTGTGATTGCTATTGCAGCCGGTGAAGGCGTTCAAGAATTATTCCGAAGTTTAGGTGCAAGCTACATTATTAGTGGTGGCCAAACAATGAACCCAAGTACGGAAGATATTTTAAAAGCAGTCAAAGAAGTGAATGCAGAGCAAGTCATTATCTTACCAAACAACAAAAACATCTTTATGGCGGCTGATCAAGCAGCAGAAGTTGCCGATGTACCAGTAGCGGTTGTTCCATCTAAAACCATTTCTCAAGGAATGACAGCAATGTTAGCTTTCAATGATCAACAATCATTAGAAGAAAACAAAGCAAGTATGACGGAAATGTTAGACAGCGTTGTGAGTGGTCAAGTAACCACAGCTGTTCGTGACACAACCATTGATGACGTTGAAATTAAAAAAGATGACTTCTTAGGAATGATTGATGGTAAAATCGTCGTTTCTGAAGCAGATCGTTTTAATGCATCATTAGACACGTTGAACCGCATGATCGATGAAGACACTGAAATCGTGACAATTATTGTCGGCGAAGATGGTTCGGTTGAAGAAGCTGAAAAGCTAATCGCTATTTTAGTTTCTGAAAACGATGAACTAGAAACAGAACTTCATGAAGGTGGACAACCTGTGTATCCATACTTATTCTCAGCAGAATAGGTTTTCGTGATGAAAAAATAAAAACGAATAGGCTGGTTCATTAGTTAGGGCTAATGAACCAGCCTATTTAATGAATGATCCATTTTTTTGCGTATATTAATGAGGAGGGGATTTTATGGACATCACAGATTTAGTCAGCGTATTGCCCGGTGTTGGCCCAAAACGTGCTGAAAATTTACAAGAACTGGGGATTGCTACAATTGAAGACTTATTGACGTATTATCCCTTCCGCTACGATGATATCCAAGAAAAGGATTTAAGTGAGATTCAGGATCAGGAAAAAGTTACGCTAAAAGGGCTAGTGGTTTCGGAAGCAGTCGTTAGTCGGTACGGTTATAAAAAGAGCCGGTTAACGTTTCGAATGATGCAGGAACATGCGGTCATTAATGTTTCCTTCTTCAACCAACCTTTTTTAAAAGACAAAGTAGTTCTTTCCGAAGAAATTGCTGTTTATGGCAAGTGGGACGCCAAGAGAAAATCATTAAATGGCATGAAAATCTTAGCTTCTAAAGGAGACAATGAAGATTTCGCCCCCATTTATCATGTGAATAAAAAAGTCCGCCAAAGCACGTTGGTTCAGTTAATCCGCACTGCTTTTGAAGAGTATGGTTCACTGATTGAAGAGATTTTACCGAATGATTTATTAGAAAAGTACCGCTTGATGCCTAGAAAAGAAGCAATGTGGGCGATGCATTTTCCCGGTAATCCAGAAGAAAGCCATCAAGCCAAACGGCGAGTAGTCTTTGAAGAGTTTTTCCTTTTTCAACTTAAAATGCAAGGACTGAAGAAACAAGAAAAAGCGGAAAAAAATGGCTTAGCCATTCAATATGATGTGGATTGCTTAAAAACGTTCACCCAAGGACTGCCGTTTGAATTGACAGGCGCCCAAAAAAAAGTGACCAATGAAATTTGTCGAGACTTACGAAGTCCGAAGCATATGCAACGATTGCTTCAAGGTGACGTGGGGAGTGGGAAAACGGTAGTGGCTGCGATTGCGCTATACGCCACCATGACCGCTGGCTTTCAAGGGGCGTTAATGGTTCCGACTGAAATTTTAGCGCAACAGCACATGGAAAGCTTACAGCAGTTGTTTGATCCATTAGAAGTTCGAACGGCCTTATTAACAGGTTCCACCAAAACGAAAGAACGTCGTCTAATTCTCGAAGAACTGGCCAATGGCGAGATTGACATTGTGGTAGGGACCCATGCTTTGATACAACAAGATGTCTGTTTTCATCAATTAGGTTTGGTAATCACCGATGAGCAACATCGTTTTGGTGTGAATCAGAGAAAAATATTAAGAGAAAAAGGCTTAAAACCAGATGTTCTATTTATGACGGCCACTCCGATTCCTCGAACGTTAGCAATTACAGCCTATGGCGAAATGGATGTATCAATCATTGATGAAATGCCAGCTGGACGGATTCCAATCGAAACACGTTGGATTCGGCCGCCGCAGTTAGATACTGTTTTAGAATGGATGGAAAAAGAGCTGGCTCGAGGACATCAAGCCTATATTATTTGTCCATTGATTGAAGAATCAGAAGCCTTAGATGTGAAAAACGCAACAGAAATTTTTGAACATATGCAAAGCTTTTATTCCCCAAGATATCAAGTGGGATTACTACATGGTAAAATGAAAAACCAAGAAAAAGATGACATTATGCAGGAGTTCAAAGACAATCAGCTGCAATTATTGGTTTCTACCACCGTTATTGAAGTTGGCGTGAATGTACCAAATGCCACGGTGATGTTAATTATGGATGCGGACCGGTTTGGGTTAGCACAGTTACATCAGTTACGGGGCCGTGTTGGGCGTGGCTCCAGTGCTTCTTATTGTATTTTAGTAGCCAATCCGAAAAATGAAATGGGCGTTGAGCGTATGAAAATCATGACAGAAACCACCAATGGTTTTGTCTTGAGTGAGCGTGATTTGGAACTTCGCGGACCTGGGGAAGTGTTCGGTGCACGGCAATCAGGGGTGCCTCAATTTGCGGTAGGAGATATCGTGACGGACTTTAACATTTTAGAAGTTGCGCGCCAAGAAGCAAGTGCCCTATGGCAAGTGAAAGAATGGTGGCAATATCCTGCTTATCAAGGCTTAGCCAATCGAGTGAAACCCCAAGATGAGGCAGCCCAATTTTTCGATTAGAAGAGGTAATTTTTGAAGCCAGAAAGTAAAAGCCAATGCGTATTTCTTTGAAAAAAATATGTTATACTTGTTAGGAAACAAAAAAGTAGGAGGGAATCACTCATGAAAATTGCTGTAGATGCAATGGGTGGAGATAACGCCCCACAAGCAATTGTTGAAGGGGTTATGCTAGCCAAACAAGACTTCCCAGACATTGAATTTCAATTATATGGAAAAGAAGCCGAAATAAAAAAATACATCACCGATGAAAAAAACATTACGATTATTCATACCGATGAAAAAATTGCTAGTGACGATGAGCCAGTTAAAGCAATCCGTCGTAAGAAAACTGCTTCCATGGTTTTAGCAGCGCAAGCAGTTAAAAATGGGGAAGCCGATGCGATTTTTTCTGCAGGCAACACCGGAGCGCTATTAGCAGCGGGTCTGTTCATTGTCGGCCGCATCAAAAATGTGGAACGTCCCGGTTTGATGTCAACTTTACCTGTCATGGGAGAACCAGACAAAGGGTTTGACATGTTAGATTTAGGAGCCAATGCAGACAATAAACCAGAACATTTGGTTCAGTATGCCGTTTTAGGTTCATTCTATGCTGAAAAAGTTCGGAACGTTCAGAATCCTCGTGTCGGTCTATTAAATAACGGAACTGAGGAAACAAAGGGCAGTGAATTAACGAAAAAAGCCTTCGAATTGTTAGCAGCAGATGAAACGATTAATTTTGTCGGAAACGTTGAAGCACGAGAATTATTAAATGGCGTAGCTGACGTGGTGGTGACAGATGGCTTCACAGGAAACGCCGTTTTAAAATCCATCGAAGGCACAGCTATGAACATGATGAGCTTGCTGAAAACAGCGATTCTTTCTGAAGGTGTCAAAGGAAAAATGGGCGCCTTATTATTAAAGAATGCGTTGCGTGGCATGAAAGACGAAATGGACTACTCAAAACATGGGGGAGCGGTTTTATTTGGCTTAAAAGCGCCAGTCATTAAAACGCATGGGGCCACGGGTCCTGATGCCGTCCGCTACACCATTCGTCAAATTCATACAATGTTAGAAACCCAAGTTGTCCCACAATTAGTGGAATATTATGAAGGCAAAGTAGAGTAATTTGCAATTGTCTTGACATCAGTTTGTTACTCAAATGAAAAAAAGATGGACAAATACCCAAATTGTGAGTACAATGTATCTTAGCGTTTTAGTAAAAGAAAGAACCTTTTTTCAAAAGCAGTGGAGGTGAATACAGTTGACTCGTGAAGAAGTACTTCAAAAAGTAGCGAAGATTATCTCAAACCACTTTGATATTGAAGCGGATCAAGTAACAGATCAATTAAACATTAAAGATGATTTGAACGCTGACTCAATTAGCGTAATGGAGTTTGTTTTAGAACTTGAAGATGAATTTGGAACAGAGATTTCAGATGAAGATGCAGAAAAAATTGAAACAGTTGGTGCCGCTGTAGATTATATTGTGAGTAATTCATAAAAAATAATAAGACAAAGTCGATTGACATTCGTGTTGATCGACTTTTTTTGCGTACATAATGGTTATTTTATTAAGCAATAAGGCTATTTTTACACATATTTTTGTAAAAAAAATCATACATGTAAAAAAATAACTGCGAAAAAAGTTATTTTATCTTGCTTTTTATGGAATAATTCTATAAAATTATGAAAAAACAATGAGCTGTAAATTAACATTGATAAAAATTAGAAAGTGCTATCATTAAATATTAGTTAATTTATATAATGTTTTTGAAAGGACGTAAGGGGTGCGTATGGATGCAAGGAAATGAACAATTACTAGAGGTTTCAGGATTAGAAACAGCATTTAGAATCAAAGATGATTATTATAATGCCGTCGATGATGTTTCATTTGAATTGAAGAAAAATGAGATTCTGGCAATCGTCGGAGAATCTGGTTGTGGAAAAAGTACCTTAGCAACAACGATTATGGGCTTACATGATCCCAATCATACCAAAATTACTGGGGAAATTTTATACAACAATTTAAACTTAACTACGTTTAATGAAACATTGTACAACAAAGTCAGAGGAAACGATATTGGGATGATTTTCCAAGATCCGTTGTCTGCACTGAATCCGCTCATGCGAATTGAAGACCAAATTAAAGAAAGTCTAACGTATCATACCAAAATGACCGCACAACAAAAACAAGCACGGGCCATTGAACTGTTAGATCAAGTGGGGATTCCCAACCCAGAGCGTGTCGGGAAACAGTATCCTCATGAATTGTCTGGCGGCATGCGCCAACGGGTGATTATTGCCATTGCAATCGCGTGTAAACCACCGATTTTAATTGCAGATGAACCAACAACGGCCTTAGACGTTACCATTCAGGCACAAATTCTCGATTTGTTAAAAGATTTACAAGAAGAAACAGGGAGCGGCATTATTTTAATTACCCATGACTTAGGTGTAGTTGCGGAAATGGCTGATCGTGTAGCGGTTATGTATGCGGGTCAGTTTGTAGAAGTAGCCACTGCTGAAGAATTGTTTAGTCATCCGAAACATCCATATACACGTTCCTTACTTCAGTCCATTCCCCAAGAGAATTCAGATGAAGAAGAACTTCATGTGATTGAAGGGATTGTTCCTTCGTTAACCAAATTACCTAGAAAAGGTTGTCGGTTTGCCCCACGAATTCCTTGGATTGATGCATCGGAACATGAAGAAAATCCAACATTACATGAAGTTGCACCGAATCATTATGTTCGTTGTACATGTTATAAACATTTTCATTTTAGAGACGGGGAAGGGGAAGCGTAATGACAGAAATTATTCAAATTAAAGATTTAAAAGTTCATTATCCAATTCGCAGCGGCTTCTTCAATCGAATCACTGATCATGTTTTGGCGGTTGATGGTGTGGATTTCATGATTGAACAAGGTAAAACGTATGGGTTAGTTGGTGAATCGGGTTCTGGAAAATCAACGACAGGAAAAGCAATTATTGGTTTAGAAAAAATTACAAATGGTGAAATTATTTATCAAGGACAAGATGTAACCAAGCCGCGAAGTCGAAAAGCGATCGGATACAACAAAGATGTCCAAATGATTTTCCAAGATTCGATGTCAAGTTTAAACCCTAAAAAACGAGTACTAGATATTATCGCCGAACCAATTCGAAATTTTGAACGGTTAAGTGACCAAGAAGAAAAGAAAAAAGTCAAAAGTTTGTTGGATATTGTGGGGATGCCAGAAGATGCGTTGTACAAATATCCTCATGAATTTTCTGGTGGGCAACGCCAACGTTTAGGCGTCGCCCGAGCGGTGGCTACCAGCCCCAAATTAATTATTGCAGATGAACCTGTTTCAGCACTGGATTTATCTGTGCAAGCACAGGTATTGAATTTTATGAAAAACATTCAACAGGAATATGGGTTAAGTTACTTATTTATTTCCCATGATTTGGGCGTAGTTAAACATATGTGTGACAACATTGCCATTATGTACAAAGGCCGTTTTGTAGAAATCGGTACACGCCAAGATATTTACACTAATCCACAACACATTTATACCAAACGCTTACTTTCAGCAATTCCTAAAATTGACGTAGCGAACCGAGAAGCTCACAAAGAAGAACGAAGAAGAGTTGAGCAAGAGTATCGGGAAAATCATAAAGACTATTATGATGAAAATGGGCGGGTTTATAACTTACATGCGATTAGTCCAACCCACCAAGTAGCGTTAAAAAATGGAGGTGCTGAATAATGTGGAAAACAATTTTACGCCGTTTGTTATTGATGATTCCGCAAGTGATTATTTTAAGTGTCTTGATTTTCCTGTTGGCTAAAATGATGCCAGGTGATCCGTTTACAGGATTGATTAATCCGAACCAAGACCCGAAAGTGATTGAAGCCATGCGCGAAGCTGCCGGGTTAAATGATCCTTGGTACGAACAATATTTCCGTTGGATTGGCAATGCCTTACATGGAGATTTTGGTCATAGTTTTATCTTTAAGTTACCTGTGTCCACGCTCATTGCTGGTCGGGTGGGGAATACGATTGCATTGGCCGCTGTGTCAGTTATAATCACGTATTTAATCGCCATTCCTTTCGGTTTAATTGCTGGCCGTTACCAAAATTCATGGTTTGACAAAATGGTGGTTATCTACAACTTCTTCAGTTTTGCCGTGCCATTATTCATCTTTGCCTTGATTATGCTCTTTATTTTTGGGTATCGCTTAGACTGGTTCCCAACGAGTGGAACCGTGACTGTTGGTTTGGCTGAGGGAACGTGGCCGTATTATTTAGATAAACTGAAGCATTTAATTTTACCAGGGGTCACTCAAGCGTTGCTAGGGACAGCGGTCACTATTCAATATTTGCGCAGTGAAGTGATTGATGTTAAAAACATGGACTTTGTTCGGACTGCTCGTTCAAAAGGAGTGCCAACGAATAAAATTTTTAATCGACACATTTTTAGAAATGCAGCATTACCAATTGCCTCTCAATTAGGTTATGAAATTACTGCTTTGATTGCCGGATCAGTCGTTATTGAAAAGATTTTTGCTTTCCCAGGAATTGGAAAATTATTTATTGATAGTATCATTCAACGTGACTATTCCGTTATTACCGCTCTCGTGTTGATTTTGGGATTGGCAACCCTTATCGGAACCTTAATTTCTGATATTGTAATGAGTATTGTTGATCCAAGAATTCGAATTCAGTAGAAAAAACACGAAGAAAGGGTGATAAAAATGGAATTGACAGAAGAAAAAAGAGAAGAAGTCTTACAAGAAAGTATTCCACCAATGGGCTTTCGGATGATTGCGCGAGAATTCGTCAAAGAAAAAATGGCGATGTTTTCTTTAATCCTTTTGGTCATTATCTTATTAGCCGTTTTTATCGGTTCGTTAGTGTTAGACCAAAGTGCCGTTATGCATGTAAGTATTTTAGATAAATATGCGGAACCAGGTACCGTTACAATGAATGGCACCAAGTTCATTTTAGGTGCCGATGAAGGGGGTCGTGATGTTTTAGGACAATTGATTATCGGGGCTAGAAACTCTATTTTAATCGGTTTTGCCATTACGATTATTACGTCTATTATCGGGGTCGGTTTAGGGATTATTTCCGGTTATTATGGAGGCATGATTGATAATATTTTGATGCGTATCGTGGATTTTATTATGATTTTGCCAATTATGTTAATTATTATTGTGTTCGTTTCCGTGATTCCTAAATATAGTATCTGGTCCTTTATTTGGATTATGTGTGCGTTTTATTGGGTTGGAAAAGCGCGGTTGTTCCGCAGTAAAACGTTATCTGAAGGGCGCCGAGATTACGTTAGTGCCTCTAAGACAATGGGAACAAGCGATTTTAAAATTATGTTTCGAGAAATTATGCCGAATTTAAGTTCATTAATTATTACGAACTTAACGATTAATTTCGCGGCCAATATCGGGATCGAAACAACGTTAACTTTCTTAGGCTTCGGGTTACCACAAAGTGTCCCAAGTTTAGGAACCTTAATTGGCTACGCCAGCAGTGGGGATGTATTAGTCAATAAACAATGGGTTTGGTTACCTGCATCAATTCTAATTTTAGTCTTGATGTTAAGTATAAACTATGTTGGACAAGCATTTAAGCGCTCAGCAGATGCACGACAACGATTAGGCTAATTAGCCAAAAAATGAGGGAGGAAAAGAGATGAACAAGAAACGGATTTTAGGTGCAATCACGTTAGCTTCTGTGTTAGTATTCGGGTTAGCTGCATGTGGTGGCGGCAATAAAGGCGGGGGCAATAAAGCAACGGAAACAGAAGACATTTCAAAAATGCCAATCGCTGTTAAAAATGATAAAAAAGCAATTGATGGCGGGACATTAGATGTCGCTGTAGTTATGGATACACAATTCCAAGGACTTTTCCAGCAAGAATTTTATCAAGACAACTATGATGCACAATACATGCTTCCAACGGTACAGCCATTATTTAACAATGATGCAGACTTTAAGATTGTCGATGGGGGTCCTGCGGATCTGAAATTAGATGAAGATGCCAATACAGCAACCATTAAATTACGTGACAATTTGAAATGGTCTGACGGTAAAGATGTGACGGCAGATGACGTGATTTTCTCTTATGAAGTCATTGGTCATAAAGACTATACAGGGATTCGTTATGATGATAACTTTACGAATATTGTTGGCATGGAAGACTACCATGATGGTAAATCGCCAACCATTTCTGGCATAGAAAAAGTCAATGATAAAGAAGTTAAAATCACTTATAAAGAAGTTCACCCAGGAATGCAACAATTAGGTGGCGGTGTTTGGGGTTCAGTTTTACCAAAACATGCCTTTGAAGGAATTGCTGTTAAAGACATGGAATCAAGCGATGCAGTTCGTAAAAACCCTGTGACTATTGGACCATACTACATGAGTAATATTGTGACAGGTGAATCTGTTGAATACCTACCAAATGAGCATTACTACGGTGGCAAACCTAAATTAGATAAATTAGTGTTCAAATCTGTTCCTTCTGCGAGCATTGTAGAAGCGATGAAAGCGAAACAATACGATATTGCATTATCAATGCCAACAGATACGTATCCAACATACAAAGATACTGAAGGGTATCAAATCTTAGGACGTCCCGAACAAGCCTACACGTATATTGGCTTTAAAATGGGTACGTTTGACAAAGAAACAAATACAGTGAAATACAATCCAAAAGCTAAAATGGCAGATAAAAGCTTACGTCAAGCCATGGGCTATGCAATTGACAATGATGCAGTCGGCCAAAAATTCTACAACGGCTTACGAACAGGGGCAACAACGTTAATCCCACCAGTCTTCAAGAGCTTGCATGATAGCGAAGCGAAAGGCTATACGCTTGATTTAGACAAAGCGAAAAAATTATTAGATGATGCTGGTTATAAAGACGTAGACGGCGATGGCATTCGCGAAGACAAAGAAGGCAAACCACTAGAAATCAAGTTTGCTTCAATGTCAGGCGGCGAAACTGCACAACCACTTGCTGATTACTATGTCCAACAATGGAAAGAAATTGGCTTAAACGTAACGTATACAACAGGACGCTTAATTGATTTCCAAGCATTCTATGACAAATTGAAAAATGATGATCCAGAAGTAGATATCTATCAAGGCGCGTGGGGCACAGGTTCAGATCCTTCACCAACCGGCTTATATGGTCCAAACTCAGCCTTTAACTACACACGTTTTGAGTCAGAAGAAAATACTAAATTACTTGATGCGATCGATTCAAAAGCATCATTTGATGAAGAAAAACGTAAAAAAGCCTTCTACGATTGGCAAGAGTATGCCATTGATGAAGCATTTGTAATCCCAACGCTTTACAGAAATGAAGTCTTGCCTGTCAACGACCGTGTAGTTGACTTTACTTGGGCAGTTGATACGAAAGATAATCCATGGGCAACGGTGGGTGTCACTGCGGAAAAACGTTAAACAACGTTCCGCTGATTTAATAGAGATAGAACGAGGTCGGGACAGAAGTGTTTAACTCCGAGAAATAAGGAGGAGTTGCTTCTGTTCCCGCCGTTTATCAGTTTTTGAGCGTGGCGCAAAAATCCAAAGTGATTTTTGTCCCACGCTCTTTCTATCTCTTACGTAAACAAACGCTTTTATCTCAGTCATAGCCCTATTTATTTATTTTTTTCTAAAAAATAATGAGAACACAGTGAATAACAGGCTTTTTCTGAATAGAACCATTTAAAAAAAGTGAAAAAAAAAGTATAATGAAACAAGGTGTAAATAAATGTAAAGGAATGTGGAGAATGGACAATCAGTTAACAACAGAGTTAAAAGAACGTTACGGCATTGTTTTCCATGATGTCAATCTATTAGAGCAAGCTTTTACTCATTCATCCTATGTGAATGAGCATCGCTATTTAAAATTATCCGATAATGAACGTCTTGAATTTTTAGGAGATGCAGTTTTAGAATTAATTGTTTCACAATATTTGTATTTAAAATTCCCAGAACTTCCAGAAGGAAAATTAACGAAGATGCGCGCAGCCATCGTTCGGGAAGATAGTTTAGCCAAATTTGCGAAAGAATGTCACTTCGACAACTACATTTTATTAGGTAAAGGAGAAGAAGCATCGGGCGGACGAACACGTGCATCATTATTATGTGACTTATTTGAAGCCTTTTTAGGTGCCCTCTACTTAGACCAAAAAGTTGGCGCAGCCAAGAAATTTATTGAAGACGTTATTTTTCCGAAAATTGATGCCGGTGCTTTTTCACATGAGATGGATCACAAAACACAATTACAAGAAGTTTTACAACGCAAAGGCGATGTTTCAATTGAATATCGCTTAATTAAAGAAGAAGGCCCTGCTCATGACCGCACCTTTTTCACTGAAGTTTACATGAATGGTGAACTCATTGGGTTAGGCCAAGGAAAATCGAAGAAGTTAGCTGAACAGGATGCCGCTGAGCGGGCACTGAAAAGTATTCCTCAGTAAGGCTGGAAGGAGCAATATTCGTGTATTTAAAACGAATTGAAATTACAGGATTTAAATCATTTGCAGATAAAACCATTATTGAATTTGAAGATGATGTGACAGCAGTGGTTGGTCCGAATGGAAGTGGGAAAAGTAATATCACGGAAGCTGTTCGCTGGGTATTAGGTGAACAATCTGCGAAAAACCTTCGCGGTGGCAAAATGAACGACATTATCTTTGCCGGTTCGGAAGGTCGTAAGCCGCTAAATATTGCGGAAGTTACCGTGACTTTAGACAACAGCGACCATTATTTAGCATTGGATTATAGTGAGATTAGTGTCACCCGTCGTTTAAAACGAACGGGCGAAAGTGACTTTTTTATTAATAAACAAGCGTGCCGTTTAAAAGACATTCAAGATTTATTTATGGATTCAGGGTTAGGCAAAGAATCTTTTTCAATTATTTCACAAGGGAAAGTTGAAGCGATTTTTAATAGTAAACCTGAAGACCGTCGAGGGATTTTTGAAGAAGCAGCGGGCGTTTTAAAATACAAACAACGAAAGAAAAAAGCTGAACAAAAGCTTTTCGAAACTGAGGACAACTTAAGCCGTGTCCAAGATATCATTTACGAGTTGGAAGACCAATTAGTTCCTCTAGCCGCCCAAGCAGATGCGGCTAAAAAGTATTTAGCTTTGAAAGAAGAACTTACCGAAATTGATGTCAATTTAACTGTGATCGAAATTCAAGAAGCAAAAGCTATTTGGGAAACGAAAACGCAAGAATTAACAGCCATTGAAGAAAAGTTAGCTGGCGCAAGTAAGCAAGTCCATGACCTAGAAGGCAAATTGGTACGTTTACGAAGCAAGCGCAATCGTTTAGATGAACAAATTGAAACGGAACAACAACAATTATTACAAGTGACAGAAGCGTTGAAACAAGCAGAAGGACAAAAAAATGTTTTAATTGAACGTTCCAAACACACCTCCCAAACGGCAAGCGAATACGAAGAGACATTGGCAGAAACGGCCGAAAAAATTGTTCGCTATCGGGAAGAATTGCAGACGCTGGAAACAGCAATCGCAGAAAAAACGGCACAACGTCAGACGTTAAAAGAAGCATTGGCTTTGGCAACGAAAGATGTGGAAAAATATAGTAAGTCTTCTAAAGAATTGATGGAAGAATTGCGCAGTCAGTATGTGGAAGTCATGCAAGAACAAGCCAATACAGCCAATGACTTAAAATATTTAGAACGACAATATCAACAAGAAACAGCTAAAAATCAACAATCGCTAGCAAAACACGAAGCGCTAGAAGAACAGATGGTTGAAGCTCTCGCAATGAAAGAGACGCTAGAAAAAGAGCAAAAAGTCGCAAAACAAGGCTTACAAGAACAACTGGAAGAATACACCGGGTTGAAAGCAACGCTTGAAGCCAAACGTGAACGATTAGCACAGCGTCAAAACGATATGTACCAAGCGATGAATCAAGTGCAACAAGCGAAGGCACGCCAAAAAAGTTTGCAAGAAATTCAAGAAAATTACGCTGGCTTCTATCAAGGCGTGAAAGCTGTATTGCGTCACAAAAACCAATTAACTGGGATTGTTGGCGCAGTGGCTGAGTTAATTGAAGTGCCTAAAGAATATACGTTGGCGATTGAAACGGCCTTAGGTGGTGCGGCACAACATATTGTTGTGGAAAATGAGAAAGATGGTCGAGCAGGCATTACCTTCCTAAAACAACAACACAGTGGCCGGGCAACCTTTTTACCATTGACTACCATTAAGCCGCGCTCTGTATCGGCGATGGTTCAGAATCGTTTGGCTGGTGCACCGGGCTTCGTGGGGATTGCCAGTGAATTAGTTCGTTATCCAGAACAAGTACAAACCGTTATTCAAAATCTCTTAGGCGTCACGATTTTAGCGGCAGATTTAACGAGTGCCAACCAGTTAGCAAAATTAGTCAATTACCAATATCGTGTTGTCTCATTGGAAGGCGATGTGATGAATCCTGGCGGTTCGATGACTGGGGGAGCCAATAAACGTGGCAACCAAGGAAGCCTATTTTCACAAGCGCAAGAACTTCAAACAATTACTGAACAAATGACTCAATTAGAAACACAACTAAGAAGTGTAGAACAAGAAGTCCAAGCGCTCTCGCAAGAAGTGAAAACAGCCACGGAACGTGCAGAAATGTTGCGCTCTGCTGGTGAACAAAATCGTTTAAAACAACAAGAAATTGACAATAAATTAGCCAATCAAACAGAAACGATTACTCGTTTAACAAAAGAAAAACGTCTGTTTGAATATGAATCACGGGAATTGCATCAATTCTTAACCGAATATCAAACGAAAAAAGCCACATTGACAGAGCAACAAGCAAACTTAACGGCAACGAAAGAACGTTTAGATGCTGAAATGAAACAAGTGGAACAAGAAGCTAGCCAAATGGAAACCTTTAAAGCCCAAGCGCAAGAACGCTTGACGACAGTTCAAGCAGAACAAGCAGTAGCGGCGGAACAATGTGCCCATTTTGCTCGTCAAAAGCAAGACAAACAAGAACAATTGGACGAATTGTTGATTCGAGAAACGGCCATCCGTCAACAGCTACAACAATTAAGTAGCCATTCTAGCGATCACCAGTTAACCGAAGAAGGCTTAGCGGCACAAGTCGCGCAATTAGCGGAGAAACAAACAGCGTTGCAAACGTCTTTACAAACGGCACGTAGTCAACGACAAGCGTTGCAAGAAGAAGTAGACGAGTTAGATACAAAATTAGCGGAAGAAAACAAACGCCAACAACAGTATTTAGCAGATAAAACACAAATTGAAGTCCTAAAAAATCGTGCAGAAATGCAATTAGATAGCTCATTAAGTTACTTACAGGAAGAATACAGCTTAACCTTTGAAGCTGCCTATGAAGCGTATTTCCCAATCGATGATTTAGCGCAAGCACAGCAAACAGTGAAACGCCTAAAACAAGAAATTGAGCGGTTAGGACCTGTTAACTTAAGTGCCATCGAGCAATTTGAACAAGTCGATGAACGCCATCAATTTTTAGTCAGTCAACGAGATGATTTATTAAATGCGAAAGAACAATTATTTGAAACCATGGATGAAATGGACCAAGAAGTGAAAGAACGGTTTAAAGAAGTCTTTGAAGCAATTCGTGGCCAGTTCAAAGTGGTATTTCCTAATATGTTTGGAGGCGGACGGGCAGAACTGGTGCTAACCAATCCAGAGGATCTCTTGAATACAGGGATTGAGATTGAGGCGCAACCACCAGGGAAAAAATTACAACATTTAAGCTTGTTGTCTGGAGGCGAACGGGCATTAACGGCGATTGCGTTACTCTTTTCAATTATTCGTGTTCGACCAGTTCCGTTCTGTATTTTAGATGAAGTAGAAGCAGCTTTAGATGAAGCCAACGTTGCTCGTTTTGGCCATTATTTAAGCGAATTTGAAGATGGCACACAGTTTATTGTGGTGACACATCGTAAAGGGACAATGGAAGCCGCAGATGTTTTATATGGCGTGACTATGCAAGAATCTGGGGTTTCAAAAATCGTTTCAGTTCGCTTGGAAGAGGTCAAAGAAGGTGGCGCAATTGAAAAAAGCAATTAGCCAGAAGCAAGGAGGAGCGAACGTTTGATAAAATTAGTTGCTATTGATTTAGATGGAACATTATTAAATAGCCAAAAAGAGATTTCTTTACGGAATAAACAAGCACTGATGGCTGCGAAACAAGCAGGCGTGAAAGTTGTTATCTGCACAGGTCGACCTTTGGCAGCTATTGGTCCTTACTTAGAAGAATTAGGTTTACAAGATGAAGGCGATTATAGCATTACTTTTAACGGCGGGTTGGTTCAAAAAAATGATACAGGGGCCATTATTGAGAAAACATTGATGCCCTTGGAAGCGATTCATGAGCTTTACCAATTAGCAACCACACTCAACATGCCGTTTGATGTCTTATCCGATGAGGTCGTGATGCAATTGCCTTCTGCACCTAATTATCCTTCAATTTATAGTTCTCTAAACAAATTATTAACCTTTGAGTCCTACAAATTAGAAGAGTTAACCCCGAATCGAATTTATAATAAAGTTGTTGTTGCGATTGATGAAGCGTATTTAAATGAACGCATCAAGGAAATTCCGGCCTCTTTTTATGAGCGCTTTGAAATTATTAAAACGCGAAATAACTTATTAGAATTTATGCCAAAAGGGATTACGAAAGCCTATGGTATTTCCTTGTTAGCCAAAGATTTAGGAATCCGTGCGGAAGAAATCATGACCCTAGGGGACGAAGAAAATGATTTACCGATGATTGAATACGCTGGCTTAGGTGTCGCCATGGCAAATGCGATTCCATTAGTTAAAGAAGCTGCAGATGTCGTTACAGACACGAATGACCAAGATGGCGTTGCCAAAGCGGTCGAAAAATATATTTTAATGCCGTTGGAAGGAGGCCAATAAGAATGGGATTTTTTGATAAAATTAAAAAAGCTTTTTCCGCTGAAAAAAAGGAAGAAGAAAAACAAGAGATTGTTGAAGAAACAGTAGACGAAACACCTAGTGATGAATCAGCGCCTGCTGAATCAAAAGAAACCGCAGCAGAAGAGGCGCAAACAACGCCAGAAACGACAGCGGAAGAAGTCGCAGAAACAGCCGATTTAACAGATAACGCTGAAATGGAAAAATTAGCTGGCGTAGAAGAAGCATTAGAAGAAGAGCCAGAAGAAATCTTGACAGAGGAAACACAAGAAGTTGTTGTGGAAGCGCCTGAGGAAGAAAGTAGTGTCGTGACTCCGTTGACAGAACCAACAGACACGCAGGTTTCAGAAGAAATTGAAGAGTCGAAAGAAGAGCAAGTCCAAGAAAAATATGAAAAAGGCTTGGAAAAAACACGTAAAACATTTGGTCAACGGTTGAACGAATTGTTTGCTAATTTCCGGAGCGTCGATGAAGATTTCTTTGAAGAATTAGAAGAAACGTTAATTGGTGCAGACGTAGGCTTTGATACATCCTTAAAAATTACAGAAGCCTTGCGACAAGAAGTGAAACTGCGAAATGTGAAAAAACCAGCTCAAGTTCAAAATACCATCATTGAAAAAATGGTTGATTTGTATGAAGAAGCAGGAATTAATGAAAATAATGCGATTAACTTACAGCCAAATGGCTTAACCGTGATTTTATTTGTTGGTGTTAATGGAGTTGGTAAAACAACCAGCATTGGTAAATTAGCCCATCAATACAAGTTGGAAGGAAAGAAAGTTTTAATGGCCGCTGCCGATACGTTCCGAGCGGGCGCCATCGATCAATTAGTTGTTTGGGGTGAACGGGCTGGCGTTGAAGTTGTGCGTGGGAATGCTGGCGGCGACCCAGCAGCGGTCGTTTTCGATGCAGTGGAACGTGCCAAGGCAGAACAGGCCGATGTTTTGCTAGTGGATACAGCAGGTCGTTTACAAAATAAAGTCAACTTAATGAAGGAATTAGAAAAAATTAAACGAGTCATTCAACGAGAAATTCCAGATGCGCCTCACGAAGTTCTCTTAGTCGTGGACGCAACTACTGGGCAAAATGCGATGACACAAGCCAAACAGTTCAAAGAAACAACCGATGTCACTGGCTTAGTTTTAACCAAACTAGACGGAACAGCCAAAGGTGGTATTGTCATTGCTATTCGGAATGAATTACACTTGCCAGTGAAATTAGTTGGTCTAGGTGAAGGCATTAACGATTTAGAACCATTCAATGCCAACGATTTCGCAATGGGCTTATTTAAAGGCTTATTAAAAGATGTTTAGTTGTAGAAAATAAACAGGTTTGGGAAGAACGTGGGACAGGAGTATTTAGCTTCAAGAATGAAGAAGCTACTCCTGTCCCGCCGTTTATTTTAGGATTGGGACGGATGTTCTAAGTTCTTCCTAAATTGTTTCTGAAAAAAATGAAGGAGTGAGGGAGAAGATGACAGAACAAATGTGGATTGAGAAGTTAGGATTAGAAGCGCATCCTGAGGGCGGTTATTTTAAACAAACCAATAAAAGTGAACAATTGATTCCGACCAAACGAGGCGAACGGGCGTTGCATACAGCGATTTTATTTCTATTAAATACAGAAAGTCCGTCACATTTTCATCGTTTAAAAGCGGATGAATTATGGTTTTTTCACGATGGTCAGCCGTTAACCGTTCACTGTATTTTTCCTGATGGAACATATCAAGCTGTTCAGTTAGGGAAAGACTTAGTTCAAGGGCAACAGCTTTCGTTCTCAGTTCCTGCCGGCACAATCTTTGGCTCTACAGTAGCGACAGGATTTGCGTTAGTCAGTTGTGTGGTTACACCAGGCTTTGAGTTTGAAGACTTCGAGTTATTTACTCAAGCGGAATTGTTAAACGATTATCCACAACATAGTGAAATCATTCAGCACTTGGCTTATCGAGAATTACCTTAAGAAAACGTTTTAGTAACATTTCTTTTATGAATATGCTAGTATAAATCAAACAAGCTTGTTGATTTTGTCGCAACGCACACTTAGCTGTCGTAGATGATTAAAAGAAAGGGATGAATCACATGGGCACAATGGTTTTTGTTAACTTCCCAGTAGCGGATGTCCAACGTTCTACAGCATTTTATGAAAAACTTGGATTCAAAAAGAACGAGGAATTTTCAACAGAGGAAGCTAGTTCGATGATGTGGGATGATCAATTTTGGATTATGTTGTTGAACCATGATTTTTATGGAAAATTTATCCAAGAAAAGCAAATTATTGATGCGCAAACAACCAGTGGAGCATTAATTTCCTTTAGTTTAGAGAGTGCCGAAGCCGTAAAACAGTTTGGCGAAACCGCCAAAGCTAACGGAGGCAACTGTTACCGAGTTGATATGGGAATACCAGAAGAGCAAATGTATGGCTTAGAAGTGCAAGATTTGGATGGCAATAGCTTAGAACCTGTCTGGATGAAGATGTAAAAAGAGCCGCAAAATCTCTACAGATTTTGCGGCTCTTCTCCTACAAAAAACTATTGTAAATTATTGGCATTAGTAGCTTCAACGCCATAAGAATCAGCTACTTTTTTCAAGCTAAATCCTTTTCCGTAGACTTCACTTGCACTCATTGAAATCAAAAAGGCTTCTTCATCAATCTCAAGAATGGCTTCTTTTAAGCGGGGAAAATCTTTTTCACGAATGACGGTCATTAAGAGCATGCCTTTCGCGCTTCGATAACCGCCTTCGATTGGCACCAAGGTCACACCTTTATCTAGTTCACGTAATAAGCGTTCTTGAATAGCGACATATTTTGGTGAAATAATCATCACATTCTTCGAGCGAACCAGGCCAACTTGAATCATGTCAACGACACGACCAATTGTAAATAAACAAATTAAAGAGAATAACACAATATCTGCATTAAAAGCGTACATTGCTGATAAAATGACTAAACCATCGACGAATAAAATAGCAATACCTAAGGAAACTTTGAAGTATTTATTGACAATTTGTGAAATGATTGCTGTACCACCAGTTGAGGCATTGCCACGGAAAACCAAGCCTAGGCCAGCACCTGTAATAATACCGCCAAATAATGCTGCTAGAAAAATATTATGTGTTAAAACAGGCATCCCCGAAGTAATTCCTACAAAAAATGGATAAATAAGACTGCCATAAATGGTTTTGACACCGACCTCTTTCCCAAGAAGTAAGAAACAAAGCACTAAAAGAGGAATATTGATGGCGTAAAGAACAATGGCGGGACTAATCCCGAAAACATAATTAATAACAATACTAATGCCATTGGCTCCGCCTGCGACAAGTTTATTTGGCAATAAGACCGCATTGATTGAAATGGCCAAAATGAATGCACCGACTGTTACATAGGCGGTGTCTTTTAAACGTTGGGCTGTAAAAAATTTGTTCATAAAATACCTCCAATTATTTATTAGTTTAGTGAATGATGACATAAAAAAAGACAGAACATGAGAGACAAGCCTAATCGACTTATGTCCCACACTCTAAATCTTCAACTAATCAACTGAACACTTTTTCCTTATACTAACATGAAATACGACAAGAAAACATAGTGAACAAACAATTTTTTGGAAAAGAGGTCGGGACAGAACCGTTTAGCTCCGAGAACCAAGTAGGTACTGATTAACATCTATTTGCTTTGCAAATAGTGTTTCTCAGCAATAAGAAGAAATTTCCGAAAATTGTCATAAAACACAACGAGGTACGAGTTGATGTTGCATGATACCTACCCGGTGCTCTTTAATTTTTGGAGACCAAGTAGGTATTGTTCATCATCGAATCACTACGTTCTTCGTGATTCTCAACAATTTCGGCTTATTTCCGAAGGACCTTCACCAAGTAGGTACGATGATTTCATCTGTTCATGCTTCACAGTGAAACATCGCAACTCTTAGAGCTGTAGCTCTTTTGAAGGCTTTACTGTGACGAGACGCATGTCGAGAAAACACCTTAGAAGTTGTTGTGATCGAAGCAACGCGTAGTGTTGGTTCTGTTCCCGCCGTTTATCATGTTTTGAGCCCGGAACAAAAATCCAAAGTGATTTTTGTCACAGGCTCAAAAAAGTCAAAAAGCGGCCAGCCCAAATAGCTTCATGATGTTGGATAATTTGTGCCGCGGTTAAATGTCCATTATCCAAGGTGGAAGTGGTTTTCGGTGTCATCAAACACGTATAGCCTAAACCATGAGCCACCCGAATTGTAGTGTCCACACAAAACTCGGTTTGGACACCAGCAATTTCTAACGTTTGAATGGCTTGTTCCGTCAATAAATCATTTAAATTTGTTTGGTAAAAGGCATTCGCATGTGTTTTGCGGATGAAAAAATCTGTAGGTTGTGCATCCAGTTTTTCAAAAAGTTGCCAAGAGTCTGAGCCAAAAGGTAATTCGGTTTCTTCATGTTGAACAAAAATAATGGGCGCATGGTGTTGGCGGTAGACAGCAATACGCTGATTGACTTTATCCAACACTGCTGGTAGACGGTACAATTGCTGCGTCGGACTTTCGATGCCTTTTTGAAAGTCAATTAAAAGTAATGCACGATTTTTCATGAGCAATCCCCACTTTCTATAAACTAGTTGTTTTCAGTATAACGGAAAAAGGCGCTCTCTAAAAGTGTCTCGAAAATTCCCAAGCGAACGTTCAAAAAAACAGCATATTTACTCGTTTTCCTATATAATAGTAAGAGAAACAGATAGTTTGTAGAAAGAAAGGCGACAAGATGAATTATAGAGAATTAATGCAAAAGAAAAATGTTCGTCCTTACGTATTGATGGCTCGTTTTGGTTTAGAAAAAGAAAACCAACGTAGTACACGAGAAGGGCTTTTAGCGACAACTGATCATCCCACGGTTTTTGGTAACCGTTCTTATCATCCATATATTCAAACAGATTTTAGTGAAACACAATTAGAACTAATCACGCCTGTAGCAAATAGCGGCACAGAAATGCTTCGTTTTTTAGATGCCATTCACGATGTGGCTCGTCGTTCGATTCCAGAAGATGAAATGCTGTGGCCATTAAGTATGCCGCCACAATTACCAACAAAAGATGAAGAGATTAAAATTGCTAAATTAGATCAATATGATGCGGTGTTATATCGTCGTTATTTGGCAAAAGAGTATGGCAAACGAAAACAAATGGTCAGCGGAATTCATTTTAATTTTGAATATGACCAAGCCCTGATTCAGCAATTATATGATGAACAATCCGAAGTGACAGACTGCAAACAATTTAAAACGAAAGTGTACATGAAAGTTGCCCGTAACTTTTTACGTTATCGCTGGTTAATTACGTATCTTTTTGGGGCTTCACCAGTTAGTGAAGACGGCTACTTTAGAGTCTATGACGACCAACCACAAGAACCCATTCGCAGTATTCGGAATAGTACGTATGGCTACAGAAATCATGACAATGTGAAAGTATCTTATGCCTCATTGGAACGCTATTTAGAAGATATTCATCGCATGGTGGAAAATGGTTTACTTTCTGAAGAAAAAGAATTTTATGCGCCTGTGCGCTTACGTGGTGGGAAACAAATGTCTGATCTGCCTAAAACAGGTATTCGCTATATCGAGTTGCGTAATTTAGACTTAAATCCTTTTTCACGTTTAGGCATTGTGGAAGATACCGTGGATTTCTTACATTATTTCATGTTGTATTTATTGTGGACAGATGAAAAAGAAGAAGCGGATGAATGGGTAAAAACTGGCGATATTTTTAATGAACAAGTGGCTCTTGGTCATCCTCATGAAACGATTAAGTTAATTGCAGAAGGCGATCGGATTTTTTCAGAAATGATTGATATGTTAGATGCTCTAGGCATTCGTAAAGGCAAAGAAGTCGTCGGTAAGTATTATCAACAACTGCGGAATCCTCAAGACACCGTTTCTGGCAAAATGTGGACGATTATTCAAGAAAACTCCAACAGTGAACTGGGAAATATTTTTGGAAACCAATATCAAAGTATGGCCTTTGAACGCCCTTATCAATTAGCTGGTTTCCGTGAGATGGAATTATCCACACAAATTTTCTTATTTGATGCGATTCAAAAAGGTTTGGAAATCGAAATTTTAGATGAACAAGAACAATTTTTGAAACTGCAACATGGCGAGCACATTGAATACGTCAAAAATGCCAACATGACTAGCAAAGATAACTACGTGGTACCATTGATTATGGAAAACAAAACCGTGACAAAGAAAATTTTGTCTGCAGCAGGTTTCCATGTGCCTGGCGGTGAAGAATTTTCATCTTTTATTGAGGCACAAGAAGCACATTTACGCTACGCCAATAAAGCGTTTGTCGTGAAACCAAAATCAACGAATTACGGTTTAGGAATTACGATTTTTAAAGAAGGAGCTTCGTTGGAAGACTTTACGGAAGCGTTACGGATTGCTTTTAAAGAGGACACAGCGGTTTTAATTGAAGAATTTTTACCTGGAACAGAATATCGGTTCTTTGTGTTAGATAATGATGTAAAAGCCATCATGTTGCGCGTGCCAGCCAATGTTACCGGAGATGGCAAACACACTGTAGAAGAATTGGTGGCCGCTAAAAATAGTGATCCATTGCGGGGGACCAATCACCGTGCACCACTAGAGTTAATCCAGTTAAATGATTTAGAAAAACTAATGTTGAAAGAACAAGGTTTAACTATCTATTCTGTGCCAGAAAAAGAGCAAATCGTGTACTTGCGAGAAAATTCTAATGTTAGCACGGGCGGGGATTCGATTGATATGACCGATGTCATTGATGATAGTTATAAACAAATCGCCATTGAGGCCGTAGCTGCTTTAGGAGCCAAAATTTGTGGCATTGATTTAATCATTCCTGACAAAGACGTAAAAGGCACACGTGATAGCTTAACGTACGGGATTATCGAAGCGAACTTTAATCCAGCCATGCACATGCATGTGTATCCATACGCTGGACAGGGTAGACGCTTGACAATGGACGTTTTAAAACTTTTATACCCAGAAGTGGTTCAATAAAAAAAGAATACCGCCAAAAAATTCATAATAGATTTTTTGGCGGTATTCTTTATAAAAACGTTTTCTTGGTGCACCCAATAGGTTATACTAAAACTATTACCAATGAAAGTTGTATGACGGTGGCTCTGAGTTAGAGAGGCAGGTGATGCCTATGTGTATCCGATGCACTTTAACGAAAGGAGCATTTTTTTTGTCAATCGAAGCGACATTGGAATTGATGATTAGTTTTGCAACCCTTGTTGCGTTACTGATTTTCGGTATCCTTGAAGCAACGAAAAACAATAAAAAATAACCGTTCACAAGCTTCGTAGGCCGAACGGTTAAGATTCAAAACTTAACTCAGTAAGCCACCAGTTCTTATAACTGGTGTTGGTATAAAAGGAGAGGTATGTACCCGCATACCTCTCTTTTTCATTTTCATAATAGCATAATTCTATTTAAAATGGAAGCGCTCATAACTTTCCTTGAGCTTTTTATGAGTGAAATAGTTTTTGCCAAAAGCTTTTTTTAGCTGTTGGCTCTTCTTTTGGCGTTTCTGTTGCTTGAGGATATTTTTCTGTAACGTCAATCACAGGTTCATCGACTGCATGTTTTTCAGCTAACAGTAAGCCGAGAGAGTCAGGGTTGTTCTCCACAAAATTGTTAACAATCTTAAAGTTTGCGCCATGCTGATTTAATAATTTAATATAGGTACTTTGCAGGTCAGAAGAGATTTCGCCATTTAAAAGTACTGTAACTTCAGGATGCTTCGCTAATTCTTCTAATAAATGTTTTTGGTTCTGTGCATCTTTCATTTCAGCGACGGTCATGGAGAGACGGCAGCGTTCACGAAATGTGCCCATGTATTTGTGTTGTTCTTCAGGATTAACGAGGGGCGTACCGTACATTCCTTTATCCAGACGTTGTTGTAAGTCATCATTCGCCATTCAGTAACACTCCTTTCCTAACGTTTCCCTCCATTATAGCATATCTTAGATAAGTCGTTGGTCAGTCGGCTTGAGAAGAAGTTTTTAATAAAGGAAAAAAAGTGGTTGCATTTGTGATGGTTTTCTCATACACTGTAATTAAGAATGAGAATCATTCTCAATTAAATAAAAACGGAGTTTTCTCATGAAAAAGATTGGTTTGTTTGTTCTACTATTACTTTTCAGTTTATTGTCATTAGTGATAGGGGTGAAGGACATTGCACTTTCTCAGTTGTTTCAATTAGATGCGCAGCAACAATTTGTTTTATTTACCACCCGTGTTCCCCGCACGTTGAGTTTAATCATTGCTGGTAGTACGATGAGTATTTCTGGATTGATTATGCAGCAACTCACACAAAATAAATTTGTCGCTCCTAGTGTCGCTGGAACAACCGATAGTGCAAGGTTGGGTATTTTAGTCGCAATGTTATTTTTCCCAACAGCTCCGTTTCTCTATCGAACGGCAATTGCTTTTATTTTTGCGCTAAGCGGGACCTTATTATTCTTAGCGCTCATTCGATTATTACCAAGTAAGAATCAAGTGATGGTCCCTTTGGTGGGCGTGATGTTTGGTAACATTCTAGGCTCAATTGCCACATTTTTTGCCTATCAATACCAATTGGTTCAAAATATGTCTGCTTGGTTACAAGGAAATTTTTCCACAGTTATGAAAGGGAATTATGAATGGTTATTCTTAATGATTCCTTTGTGGTTTGTTATTTATTTATTTGCTTATCATTTCACTGTCGTTGGTATGGGTGAAGCATTTGCAAATAGTCTTGGCGTCCATTACCAGCGAATTCAGTTTTTAGGTTTGACGCTGGTTGCTTTAGCAAGTGCCATCGTTTTATTGATGGTGGGGAATATTCCGTTTTTAGGGGTTGTGATTCCCAATCTCGTGTCTTTACGTTATGGCGATCATATGAAAAATACCTTGTGGTTAACTGGGATTTGCGGGAGTTTGTTCTTGTTAATCTGTGATATTTTAGCACGAGTATTGATTGCCCCCTATGAAATTCCTGTCAGCGTGGTTGTCGGAACATTAGGGAGCATTTTGTTCATTTTATTATTACTAAGGGGGCGCAAACAATGAAACGGCCTTTAAAAAAATGGCTTTCATTACTTTTGCTTTTAGCTGCCGTAGTAATTGTGAGCCTTTGTTATTTAACTTATAACACGTATGGCAATTGGTCCTTTGCTTTGGCGTTACGAGGCAAAAAGTTATTGGCTTTTATTTTTGTTGGAATCGCTGCGGCTTTTTCAACTATTAGTTTTCAAACAGTCACGCAAAATCATTTCCTAACGCCAAACATTTTAGGGATGGATTCCTTGTATGTCTTTGTGCAGACGGTGTTATTTTTTCTTTTAGGAGGCGCACAAGCGTTAGGTCAAGTAAGTCTTGGCTCGTTTTTGATGAACGTCTTTTTAATGGTGTTTTTAAGTACTAGTTTATCGTATTTTCTATTACGCAAAAATCAATCCAATTTATTTTTATTATTGATGATTGGCATGATTTTAGGTACTTTTTTCAGTAGTATTAGTACGTTTTTACAAGTGATTATGGATCCTAACGAATACGACTTACTCCAAGGAAAGTTGTTTGCCAGTTTCGGTAACGTCAATAGTCAGTATCTCGTTTTCGTTGGTGTGGCGGTACTCATGATTTGTGGGATACTTTGGCGGGAAAGTTACCGTTTAGACGTTTTACATTTAGGGAACCATCAAGCCCAGAATTTGGGGATTGCTGTGAATCAGTTTCAATTAGTGTTGTTGTGTTTGATCAGTAGTCTGGTCGGCTTATCAACAGCATTAGTGGGACCGATTACATTTTTAGGTTTTATCGTGGCCAATATGAGTTATCAATTCATGAAAACCTATCGCCACCGAGAACTGTTTGTGGCAGGGAGTTTAATAGCAGTCTTTTTACTGGTGTTTGGTCAATTGATGGTTGAACAGGTCTTTCATTTGAATACCCCGCTCAGTGTGGTGATTCAATTTGTTGGGGGCGTTTATTTTATATGGAAAATTATTGCAGAAAGGAAGCAACGCACATGATCCAGATGAGTGATGTATCAAAAAAATATGGCGATAAATTTGTCGTTTCAGACATTGATTTACCTATTTCTGAAGGCAAATTAACGGCCTTTATTGGACCAAATGGCGCTGGGAAAAGCACGCTGCTAGCCATGATGAGTCGTTTAATTCCCAAAGATACCGGGGAAATTTATCTGGACAAGCAAGAAGTAAAAACCTGGAAGCAATCAGCTTTTTCACAAAAAATTGCCCTTTTAAAACAAGCCAACGGTGTACAACTTAAATTAACTGTGCGAGAACTGGTCAATTTTGGTCGTTTTCCTTATTCCAAAGGTCGCTTAAAAAGCGCTGATCATGAAAAAGTAACAGAAGCGTTGGAACAATTGGGCTTAACTGAAATGGCAGAAGAATACATTGATACCCTTTCTGGAGGCCAATTACAACGGGCGTATATTGCCATGATTTTAGCCCAAGATACCGATTATATTTTATTGGATGAGCCCTTAAATAACCTCGACATGAATTATGCGGTTCAAATGATGCAGATTCTTAAACGCTTAGTGGATGAACTAGGAAAAACGATTCTGATTGTTCTACATGATATTAATTTTGCCGCAAGCTATGCAGATGAAATTGTCGCCATGAAAGGCGGAAAGCTCTATGCGCATGGCGCAACAGAGGAAGTTATTCAAACAAGTATTTTAAATGATCTTTATGAAATGAATATCCGGATTTGTGAAATTGAAGGAAAACGCTTTTGTCTTTATCACTAAATCGGGCAATTTAAAAATAACGTTTTTGGAGGAAAAGAATGAAAAAGAAATTTTTAGCAATGATGGCAGTTTCAATGATGGGACTGTTAATGTTAAGTGCTTGTCAAACAAATAAAAAAACAGCAGATTCTGCAACAACAGAAACAGCAGCTAAAACGGAAGTCACAGTCAAAGACACCAATGGTCAATTAACCGTTCCCAAAAATCCTAAGAAAGTCGTTGTTTTTGATAATGGTTCCTTGGATACAATGGATGCACTAGGTGTTGGTGACCGCGTGGTAGGTGCGCCAACCAAAAATATCCCTGCGTATTTGGAAAAATACCAAAAAGTTGAATCAGCAGGCGGTATTAAAGAACCAGATTTAGAAAAAATCAATCAACTAAAACCAGACTTAATTATTATTTCTGGTCGTCAACAAGATTATCAAGAACAATTAAAAGCCATTGCGCCAACCATTTACTTAGCTGTAGATGCCAAAAATCCTTGGGCATCAACGAAACAAAATATCGAAACGTTAGGCACTATTTTTGATAAAGAAGAGGTAGCCAAAGAAAAAATAACCGGCTTAGAAAAAGAAATTGCTGACGTGAAAAAACAAGCAGAAGCTAGCGCGAATAATGCGCTTGTTGTGTTAGTTAACGAAGGACAACTTTCCGCTTACGGAAAAGGCTCTCGTTTCGGTTTAATTCATGATACATTTGGCTTCAAAGCAGCAGACGATAAGATTGAAGCTTCCACTCATGGGCAAAGTGTTTCTTACGAATATGTTTTAGAAAAAAATCCTGGGATTCTCTTTGTGGTAGATCGCACCAAAGCAATTGGTGGCGACGATTCAAAAGATAACGTCGCTGCAAACGAATTGATTCAAAAAACCGATGCTGGTAAAAATGATAAAGTCATTATGCTTCAACCAGATGTTTGGTATCTAAGCGGTGGTGGATTAGAATCAATGCATTTGATGATAGAAGACGTTAAAAAAGGATTAGAGTAAAATTGTTTTAGAAAAGAGGGATTGAAACCTCTTTTCTTTTTTTGATGAAAAACAAAAAAGTTTTAAATTAAAAATGTAGTTGACGGCCTCGAAAATGTTTGCTAAACTATCCGTAAATCAGTATGATTGATGAAACAAATAAAAGAACAAAATGTGATGAGAAGGAAAGTACTTTTTAAAATAGCTTGCAGAGAGCCTCGTTTGGTGAGAAGAGGTAGTGACGTTAAAGGGGAAAATGGCCTTTGAACAGGTTGGTTGAAGCCGTTTGCTTAAACCAATTCAGGTGCGCCTGTTATAGCGCTACAGTATGATTGTACTGGAAACGAGCGGATCTTTTTTAGCGAAGAGATCAACAAAGGTGGTACCGCGATTGCATAAGCATTCGTCCTTTTTAGGACGAATGCTTTTTTTATTTGTTTAAAAAATATGAGGGGGCAACAACATGAAATTGGGGAAAAAAGTAGTAGGTTTGATTGCAACAGGGTTTCTTTTAGCCGCATGTGGCGGAACCAAAGAAGCGGCAGAGAAAGTAGATTCGGGAAATTTAGCAGCTGAACAAAAAATCAGTATTAGTTCACCTGCATCAATCTCAACATTGGATACAACACAAACAACAGATAAAAATACCTTTACAATGGCGCAACATTTATTTGAAGGCCTGTATCGGTTTGATGATGATAGTGCCACGGTGCCAGCTCTAGCTAAAGATGTCAAGATTAGTGACGATGGGCGCAAGTACCACTTTACCTTGCGGGAAGGGATTAAGTGGAGTAACGGCGAGCCAATCACGGCCCAAGATTTTGTTTATTCTTGGAAAAAACTGGTGACACCAGCGACGATTGGACCGAATGCCTATTTACTAGATAGTGTTAAAAATAGTTTTGAAATACGCAACGGTGAAAAGTCAGTCGATGAATTAGGGATTTCAGCCCCTAATGACAAAGAATTCATTGTTGAATTAAAACAGGCCCAACCTTCCTTCTTAGCAGTCGTTTCGATTGCTTGGTTAGCGCCACAAAATCAAAAATTTGTCGAAGCGCAAGGCAAAGATTACGCCTTGGATAGTGAACATTTACTTTATAGCGGGCCATTTACGCTAGCCAATTGGGATGCGACTTCAGATACTTGGACATTGAAAAAAAATCCAGAATACTATGATGCGGATCAAGTGAAACTGGCAGAAGTTGCGGTTAGTACAATCAAAGAAGATAATACTGGGATTAACTTATATCAAGCGAATGAACTAGACTTAGTTCGCATTAACGGACAATATGTTCAACAATATCAAGAGGATCCAGGCTATGTCAGTCATCCAGATGTGGCCAACTACTTCTTAGATTTCAACAAAAAAGAAGGAACGCCATTAGCGAATGTTCATTTACGAAAAGCGATTGGCCAAGCAATTGATAAAGAAGCCTTAACACAAAGTGTCTTAAACGATGGGTCAAAACCCCTCAACGGATTGATTCCAAGTAAACTTTATGCGAACCCAGAAACAGATGAAGATTTCCGAGCTTACAGTGGCGAATATTTGAAAAATGACATCAAAAAAGCCCAAGCTGAATGGACGAAAGCCCAAGCGGATGTCGGTAAAAAAGTGAAACTTTCCTTGCTAGCGGCAGATACAGATCAAGGAAAACGAATTGCGGAATATGTTCAAAGTCAGTTACAAGAAAATCTGCCAGGTTTAGAAATTACCATTTCATCGCAACCAAGTAATAATGTGAACCAATCGCGACGTGAAAAAAATTATGAGTTGTCTCTTTCAGGATGGATTGCCGGCAGTAGTGAATTAGACTCTTACTTTAACTTATATGCGGGAGAATCAAGTTACAATTATGGCAATTATCATAATGCCAAATACGACCAACTGGTAGAAGATGCACGAACGATTAATGCCAATAATCCAGAGAAACAGTTTGCAGAATACAAAGAAGCGGAAGACATCTTGTTGAACCAAGATGCTGCCCAAGTACCGCTGTATCAAAGTGCCTCAAATTATCTAATCAATCCTAAATTGAAAGGCATTAGTTATCACTTGTATGGGGATTATTTCCACTTGCGCAATGCTTATTTAACAGAATGATTCAGGAAGAAGGAGTAAAAAATGGAAAAATTAGTCGAACGATTTTTAACTTACGTGAAAGTTAACACCCGTTCAGATGCCAACAGTCAAACCACACCGACGACGGTCGGGCAAGTGGTTTTAGCAAGAATGATTGAAACAGAACTGCATGAATTAGGTTTGGCCGATGTGCATTATAACGAACAAAACGGTTTTTTAACGGCAAGGTTGCCTGGTAACCAACCTGCAGCGAAGAGCATCGGCTTGATTGCACATCTGGATACGGCGGATTTTTCAGCAGAAAACATCCGTCCACAAGTCATCACTAATTATGATGGCCAAGATGTCCTCTTGAATCAAGAACAAGGCATCGTTTTATCGGTTGCTGAATTTCCCAATTTAAAAGAGTATCAAGGGGAAACGTTGATTACTACAGACGGAACCACACTTTTAGGAGCAGATGACAAAGCGGGAATTGTCGAGATTTTAGCTGCTGTTGAGTATTTTTTGGCACATCCAGAAGTAGCGCGGGGGGATGTTTGGCTCGCTTTCGGTCCAGATGAAGAGATTGGACGCGGGGCCGATCAATTTGATGCGCCGAACTTCCCAGTCGCTTTTGCGTATACAATCGACAGTGGCCGCGTGGGGCATTTCGAGTATGAAACGTTTAACGCTGCTCAAGCTGTGATAACAATTGAGGGAACCAGTGTCCATCCGGGAACGGCCTATGGTTCGTTAGTAAATGCCATTAAATTAGGCGAACAACTTGATCAATCACTGCCGCAAAAGGAAGTACCAGAACAAACACGTGGAAATGAAGGATTTTATTTACTCAATAAATTTACAGGAAGTATTGAAAAAGCAGAACTTGTCTATATCATTCGGGATCATGATCAAGAAAACTTTCAAGCGAGAAAGCAATTTTTGGAAAAACAAGTCCAACGTTTAAATGCGCTGGCGGATAAACCCAGACTAACAATTACTTTCCAAGACCAATACTATAATATGAAGGAAATCATCGAAAAAGATTGGACGCCTGTAGAATTGGCCGTCCAAGCAATGGAAAGTTGTGACATTGAACCAATCATCACGCCATTTCGTGGCGGGACAGATGGTTCTAAGATTTCTTTCATGGGCATTCCCACGCCTAATCTATTTACAGGTGGCGAGAATTTTCACGGGCAATATGAATTTATTACCGTTGAATCAATGGCCAAAGCTGTTCAAACGATCATTGCCATCATTCGCTTAAACGCCAATTAAAGAAACACGCGAGGGAAATGCCGATTTTCCTTGCGTGTTTCGCTGTTTTTCGGTAAAGTATTTAGAAAAGTAGGGAGTTTTGCTCATGAATTATCCATTGATTTTTGCAGAAAACCAACAATTGGAAACGGAACGATTGCATTTACGACCAGTGACATTAGCAGATACAGATGATTTATTTGAATATGCTTCAGATGAAGAAACGACGCGTTTTGTGTTTCCTAAAAATGAAACCAAAGAAGAAACAAGAGCCAGTATTGCGAAATATTTTATGGGGGAACCATTAGGAAAATATGGGATTGAAGTGAAAAAAACAGGCAAAATGATTGGCACGATTGATTTGCGGGTCAATGAAACCAATAATATTGGAGAATTAGGCTATGTCTTGAACCGTGCCTTTTGGGGCAAAGGCTACATGCCTGAAGCCGCGACGGCGTTAGTTGAACTGGGTTTTGCAAAAATGAAACTCATGAGAATCTTTGCTTTACATGATCAAGACAATCCAGCTTCTGGTCGTGTCATGGAGAAAATTGGTTTTACCTACGAAGGAACACTGCCCAATGCCCGAATTAGTAAAGGGAAAATTGTCACAGATGTTTATCGTGGGATGACGCTGGAAACATGGCAAAATCGACAAAAATAGAAGTGTAAGACGAGTTGAGAGAGGAATTAGAGAAATGTTGATGTTTACAGAAAAAGAATTCGCAGCCTTTGAAGTTGCTGGATTAGATGAACGAATGGCGGTTATCCGTGCGCAAATTCAACCGATTTTTCAAGAATTAGACACGTATTTTGCCGAACAACTAGCGCCTGAACTAGGAACGGAGTTGTTTGTCCATATTGCGCAACATCGCCGTCGCACCGTGTATCCACCAGAAAATACTTGGTCCGCACTCAGTCCGAATAAGCGCGGCTATAAAATGCAGCCGCATTTTCAATTAGGCATTTGGGGCGACTATGTGTTTATGTGGTTGTCATTTATTGATAATCCTAAAAATGAAAAGCAGATTGCGCAAGCCTTTTTAGAGAATCAGCAATTATTCCAAGTATTACCAGAAGATACGTATGTTTCTTTGGATCACACGGTTCCTCAAATTACTCCGCTGCCAGACACGGATTTAGAAAAAGCCTTAACTCGTTTTAGAGATGTAAAGAAAGGGGAATTTGAAATCGGGCGCATCATTCCCAAAGATAGTGCTTTATGGCAAAGCCCTGAAAAAGCACGAGCTTATATGTTGGCAACCTACCAACAACTCCTGCCATTGTACCAATTGGCTGTTGCCCAATAAGAGAAACAGACAGTTATTTTGTGTTTTAGTGTTATTTTATCGAATTATCCAATCGTCAAAAATGAGAAAAGCTCACAATGTTAGTTTTAACTACTAACATTGTGAGCTTTTCTTTAGTTTAGGTAATGGAAATTTAAGAAATTAAAGATGATTTTTTTGAAAAAGGGGATAGTCTTTACTGTTTTCCCTTGTTTCCTTTAAATAACGTAGCTTAAAAGACACGATATATAAGGAACTTGTTGAAATAAGGGGTATCAACTGGAAAAAACTGTTGTTTTGAAGAGCCTTTTCTTTGCTATCATAGTGGTATATAAAAGGTTGTGAGAGATACTTAAATTCAAAAGGAGGTTTTTCAATGAAAAAAAAGCGTTATTTAATGATTGTGTGTCTACTATCTTCTCCTAGTTTTTTTATAAATGTTGAAGCGTCTGATGGTGGTTCTAGTTCGGTGGGGATTGAATTTTACCAAAATCCGAGAACACCCGCTCCTAAAGATCCCCCACCGAAAACAGATGCGCCAGCTGCTGATCCCAAGGAACCAGCTGGTCCTCTGCAAGGAGATCAACGAAGTGGTGGTTCGACACAGACCACCACAACTGGCTCAACGCTCCCTCGTACAGGGAGCAAGAGTCAGGCAAATTTGAGCATTCTCGGCTTAGTCTTAATTGGCTTGGCGGGAATCGTACATAGAAAGAAGGGACGACATGAAGCAAACTAAGTGGCAACGATTAGCAACCATTGGCTTGTGTAGTTCTTTAGTAATTAACGCCTTTTCTGGTGTGACGGCAGTTGCGGAAACCGTGACGATTGAAAGTAGTCCAACCGCCGAAAGTAGTGCCAAGGAAGAGACGCAAGCAAGTAGCGTGAAGGAAGAAACAACGAAAGCCAGTACGGAAAATAGTCAAGTAACGACTGACACGAGTCAGGAAGAAGAAACGAAAGAAGCGGAACAAAAAGAAAAAACGGAAATCGTTCAAGAAGAAAATATACTTGAACCATCCAGTGTTCAAGCGAAAATTATGCCTAGGGCATTTGTCTGGGCAGCTACAGGGGCAACGAATAAAACTACGGTTCGTCTCAATGATGTAGTTGATTATCGGTTGAAATTTGAAAATATTACAACAGATGACACAAATTCAGATATTGTTGGTCCGATTCGAATTGAATCAAAATTGGCAGCAGGAATGACTAGACCCACTTCAGTTATTATTAAAGTTGGCCCCGAGGAACAAAATGTAGTTCTAGGGGAAGGCTCTCATAATGCCAATAGTGGTGGCGAATATTTTGTTTGGACAGAGTCCACTAGGACGGTCACTGCATTTATTAATCGTCTACACGGGAGAACTTCTGGAAATACTGGGTATATCAAAACGTTGTATTTTCAGACAAGAATTACTTCTGGTATACACAATGAAAAAAAATATATCGATTCCATGATTCGATTTAATGGTTTTGGTGCAGTCAATAGACGAAATGAAATGACATATGTGGATAAATTTGCTGGTAACTTAGGTTTAAAAGGGAGTTTAAAATTTTACGATGAGGATGGACAGTCTAGTAAGGAACAAATGAGCCTTTCCATGAATCCAGTACTATTTAAATCAACCAACTCTAAAGTTGAAGGAACACTGTTAAGATATCCTTTAACTATGACAAACGCTGGCAATGGACTTTATAGTTTTAATACAGGACTAAAAACTGTAGGCACTAGTAATGGGGGTTCGTGGCTTTTCTTTAGTAACGACATTGCGATTAATTTTGCTACAGCTACCACCAATAGAATTGATAAAATTGTGTTAACGCCGCCTAAAACAACATTTCCAGATAGCCGAACAGGTGTGATGACTTCCAGAGCATATACATCAACAACTTATACGAGAAGCAACTATGATATTTCAGCATATAACTTTACTAAAGCGACTGGTAAGACGTGGCGCATAACTAATCTTAATCCTCATAGCGGAGTAAGTACTAATATTATGTTTAGTGACAATCTTGTGGGAACAACAGGACAATTTAATGCAGGAAATAATAGTGCAACGATTACCTACTATATTTATTACAAAAAACTTTATGAGAATTTTGTTAATAGTAGTGGACAAAAAATCGCACCACCCCCGGGATTCACTCAGGGTAAGAAAACAGTTATAAATAGTGAAGCGTACACTTTCAAACAAGCAGGCACCTTACCAGACACCTACACAACAGGTGGTAAAACCTACAAGTTCAAAGGTTGGTACAAAGGTAAAACAAAGCCAAGTACCTTGACAACTACCAAAGCACCAAGCTATGCGGTGACGTATGATGGGAATGATGACTTGAATGTGGTGTATGAGGAAGTAGTCACCAAAACCTATACATTACCTAGCAAAGAAATTACTTTTGGCTATGTAGACGAAAAAGGTAATTTAATCAATCCTGCTAATTTCACATTGAAAGCAACGATGTCTGAAACAACGAAAAGTGGTACAACAACACCTTTTTCAACGATTACAGGAACCAATGTAACGACAACGAATCTTAAAAAATTAACGATTCCACAAAAAGTCTATACCTTACCAGAGTCTGTGGAAGGTACCACATATGGTACACGAAGTGTTACACATGAAATTCCGAAATACTATCGCACCATTTCAATCTCACCAACGGCAACTTATACAGGGGATAAAACGAAATATCCACTTGCGAATGAGGTCAGAAAAGATATTGTAAATCCAAGTACGGTTGTTAGTTCAAGTCCTGGTACAAATGCATATGAATTAGGTAAAACCAGTAATACATCATATAACACCAAACAATATTATTGGAACTGGGATACGACTGAGACACTTTATGCAATGGGTGTTTACTCTGGTAACGTAGGAGCGACTTACAATTTAGCTACCCCAGATAAAACTGTTTATTATTATTTAGAAAACCGCCGTGTTACCGAAAACTTCGTAGCCACAAGCGGTGCCAAAATCACACCGCCCACAGGTTTCACCCAAGGAAAACAAACGGTGATCACAAGTGATGATTATACGTTCAAACAAGCTGACACCTTACCTGACACCTACAAAGTCGGCACAAAAACTTACAAGTTCAAAGGCTGGTACAAAGGCAAAACCAAACCAAGTGCCTTGACAACTACGAAAGCGCCAAGCTATGCAGTAACGTATGATGATAATGATGACTTGAATGTGGTGTATGAGGAACTAATTCCCAAAGATACGTGGGTTTACCCAGGTTTCCATGCAGAATTTGTCGATGAAAAAGGACAAGCTTTCAATGAACCGTTAACGTTTTCTGGAAACTACACACAGACACTAAGAAAAGCGGTAGACCAGACATATGTGACAACGGGCGCCATGAATCCACTGGTAAGTATTAAAAATACGAATGAAGCCAATGTCTATACTATTACGACCCAATCAAGAGTTAATATTCCAGCAAACTTTGATGAAGTTCCTAGCGATATTTATGATATTCGTAGTTATGCAATCAACGACTGGAATATTACAACGGAACTAAAATATGTGGACAAAATTGAAACAATGAATACCACATTACCTGTTTCTGTGTATCCAGTGGGCTTTGTCGGGACTGACCCAGTGTTTAACAATAGTGCTCCTAGTCAATTAAATGAGTTAGATAAATCCTTTAAAAAAGGAGTAGATAATAAATTTTCAATAAAATCAACATTTGGTGTTGGTAGCTCAATAAACACTATTCCAAGATTATTATTTATAGCTCGTGCGACAGGAAATCCAGAGAATAAGATCGTTTTGGCTGGTTTTGATGGGACACAAGACTTCAAACAAACCATGAATTACAAAGTCACACGGAAACAAGTCACCGAAAACTTCGTAGATGTCAACGGTGCCAAAATTACCGCACCAACAGGCTTCACCCAAGGTAACCAAGTACCAATGAATAGTAACACCTTCAAGTACACAGCGGCACAAGCTTTACCAACGACTTATACTGCAGGTGGCAAGACCTATACTTTCCAAGGGTGGTACAAAGGGAAAACCAAGCCAAGTACGTTGAACAAAACCACAACACCAACGTTTAATGCGACTTTTGATGGCAATGATGATATGACCGCCATGTATAAGGAAGAAATACCAACGGCTAGTGTCACATTAACTCGACCAAAAGAAGTGATCGATACGAATACCAATGTAATCTGGACAACAACGATCACGAATACTAGCAAAGCACCCTTACAGAATCTTAACTTGAAAAAAGGGCCCAATTGGTCAGCTGGTCTGACGATCCCGACCTTTATGGAAGTGACACCAGAAGGAGAAACGACAAAATCAATCCCAGTAAATAGTACACTTTGGACAGAGGGGGTTTCTTTACCAAATGCCGTTCCTATCGGCAAAAAAGTTTCAATTGCTTTCACAACTCGCGCAACAGGGAAACCAAACACTGTTTTGAAAGCAGAAGTTGTAGTATTTGGTGGTATTAAAGATAGTACAGTGGACAACTTCGTGAGAATTCGTCCAAATGATCAAGAAGTAGTCACGCCAACGACCGAAGGCTTCATCAGTGTGCCAACCTTCGACTTCGGCCAAGTGGGCGTTGCAGGAAGTAAGCAACAACACAACTTGAAAAAAGCCGCGGATTACTACGGTAACGGTACACGGAATCCGTATGTCCGAATCAAGAAAACGCAACCGAATTGGAGCCTAACGGCGCAACTGTCGCAACCAAAATCAGCGACAGACAGCTTGCCTACAGCGACCCGCTTATTATTAGGGGCGGCGCCTGTCTCTAGCTTCACCAATTACAATCAACCAACCGAGTTGAAAAATGCGGTCGGTACCACAAGTGCCATTAGCTTAACAGCTAATAACACAGCGACGGATATTATTGCCAACCAGCAATTCACGGGTAGTAATGTTTATCAGTTGGATTTCACCTTCAATAATGTCAAACTTGAAGTGCCAGCCAATCAAGGTGTTAAAGGGCAACAATACAAGGCCGCGGTTACGTGGAATCTTGTGACTGGACCTTAACAAGAATACGTGAATAAAAGCTAAACCGCCCTCAAAAAGTCTAACTTTTTGAGGGCGGTTTATTATTTTTATGGAAAGCCAATTTTATCTAACGGATAATAACGAAAAGTCAAAACACCTTCCACGCTCGCTTGTTTAACAAAGCCAAAGTAACGACTGTCATCTGAGCGCGGGCGATTATCCCCCAAGACAAAATACATGCCTTCTGGAACGGTCAGGGATTGGGTGGCTTCTAAGGTCTCTAAGGTAAAATCTTGGGTATAATTTTCATTTTTAGAGACATTTCGTTTAGCACTTGCTAAGTAATCTTCACTGAGTGATACACCATTAATATAAAGGGTATCATCGCGATACTCGACTGTTTCGCCAGGTAAACCAATTAAACGTTTGGCTACTCGTTGGCCGTTGCGAGGACTAGGGAAAGCGATAATATCAAAGCGCTGAGGCTTTTTAATCGAGGTCACCCATAAACGGTCGTTGTTATGAAGTGTTGGTTCCATTGAAGAGCCGTTCACCGCAGCAGGGGAGAACACATAGTGTCGAATCAGCAAGACAGCGACGACTAACAAAGCCAACTGAACCAATCGTTTTAATAATGAGGACATGGACTTCACTCCTTTGTCCTTTTAGTGTACTACAGACAAGGAAAAGAAAAAAGTTTTCCCCTTAAGAAAGGTGTGCTAAAAAACGTTTCATAAAGCGTTGGCGAATTAAAATACCAACATAAGCAGCTGCGACAGCCTTGATGATACCAGGAATAATAAACGGAGCAAACCCGCCAGCGAAAGCGTTTGGCCACGGCAGATTTGCGGAATATTTCAACCAAATCATGCCGAAAACTAAGGTAACTAAGGCACCGGCAATATTTGCGATAATGGCCCAAGTATAGTTAAAGGTTGTTTTTTCTAAAATATAACCAGTTAATAAGCCGTTAAAGATAAATCCGATTAAATAGCCGCCAGTTGGTCCAAAGAGTACACCGAACCCACTAGACATCCCAGCGTAAACGGGTAAACCAATTAATCCTAATAAGAAGTAAATTAAAATAGCGTAGGTCCCCGTTCGCTTGCCCAAAACGGTAGCGGTTAAGCCGATGGCAAATGTTTGTCCGGTTAGTGGGACAATCCCCAATGGAATTGTAAATTGTGAAAGTACAGCAATAATTACAGCGAATTCTGCTGCTAAAATTAAAGAGCGTAACGATGCTTTATTCATAAGAAGCCTCACTTTCTATTGTTAACCAATTGTTTTATTTGGTTAACAATAGTTTAGCGGAAGTAAACAATTTTGTAAAGAGGGCAAAGAAAAAAACCTTGCCCAAGAAAGGCAAGGTTTTGAAAGAAGGTAAGAACCGTAGTTCGACCTTTTGAAATCTTAAAGTTTTTGGTTGTAGTATTCAACGACAAGTGCTTCGTCGATTTCTGGGTAAAGTTCATCACGTTCTGGTAAACGAGTGAAGCTACCTTCTAATTTTTCAGTGTCAAAGCTTACGAATGCTGGACGTCCAACAGTTGCTTCAACCGCTTCTTTAATTGTTGAGATGTTTTGAGATTTTTCACGAACACCGATCACTTGACCAACTTCAACGTGGTATGATGGAATATCAACACGTTTGCCGTCTACAGTGATGTGGCCATGGTTAACTAATTGACGTGCTTGACGACGAGTAGTTGCAAGACCTAAACGGTAAACAACGTTATCTAAGCGTTGTTCTAGTAAAACCATGAAGTTAACACCGTGTTTACCTTCTTTGATTTTGCTTGCTTTAATGAACAACGTACGGAATTGACGTTCGTTCATGCCATACATATGACGTAATTTTTGTTTTTCAGTTAATTGCATTCCGTATTCAGAAACTTTACCACGGCTGTTAGGTCCGTGTTGTCCTGGTTTGTAAGGGCGACGAGCTAGTTCTTTACCAGTACCTGATAAAGAGATACCTAGACGACGAGATACTTTCCATGATGGTCCAGTATAACGAGACATTAAAAATTCCTCCAATAAATAAATGTTTTTTTTGGAGTAAAATAATTAGATGAAAAATTCATATTCGTTCAGTTCATTCTTCAACCTTCGCCTTTGCAGCCGCGGTTACGCAGTTGAACCAAGTTTGGCAATGAACTGTTGACGAGTTATTATTCTTCTGCTGCAATTATTTTACACAAAATCTAGTATACTTAATAGGATAGGAAACGTCAAGGTTTTAAAGTGAAATCTGAAAAAAAGGTAGACAAAAACACTTTTCCTCATTAGAATAAGGAGAGATGTTTTGAAAATATAAGTTGAAAACGGAATGAAAGGGAGTTTACAATGAAGTCTGGTTCACCATTGTTTGAACAAATTGATAAATCCATCGACAAGAAAGTGAATTTATTCTCAAACAGCTTTTCCCGCTACGCTGTTCGTGCAATGCTTGCTTGTCTATTTTTAACGTTGGGAACAGCCGTTGCTTTTGCAATCGCAATTAAAGGAGAAGGAATTTCTCATGGTTTAGGGAAAATGCTTTACGCCTTCATGTTCAGTTGGTCACTTGTGATGATTTTATATATGAATGCCGAACTTGGTACCTCGAATATGTTGTACATGACTGTTGGCGTCTATCGTAAAAAAGTCAACTTTTCCTTAGCTGCAAAAATTTTATTTACCTGTATCTTATTCAATTTAATTGGTGGTGTCTTATTTGGTTTCTTGGTATCACTTACGGTGCCGTTCCAAGATTTACCAAAAGATAGTTTCTTCTTTACGTCGATTGCTGGAAAATTAGAAAAAACCACCCTGCAAATTTTAGTTGAAGCTATGTTCGCCAATATTGTGGTTAATACAGCCGTATTAGTGAGTATGCGAATGAAAGATGACGCCGGCAAAGTCGCGGCCATTATTTTCATTATCTTTATCTTTGCGTTCCTTGGTTTTGAACACGTGATTGCCAACTTCCCAGCCTTCAGTTTAGCTTACTTTGCTTCGAACGGCGCAATTGAAGCTTTCACAGCTGGTAATGTTGTTCATAATCTGTTCTGGGCCTTTATCGGTAACTTTATCGGTGGTGGCTTAATTATGGGTCTCGGCTATGCCTGGTTAGATAAAGACAACAAAAACTTAACGTATTTTGATTAATTGATCAACCAACTATACTAAAACATGGTACACTGTTTTAGTATAGTTTTTTTTATTATAAGGAGCGAAGGAATGGACACACTTCAATTTCAGAAGAACCCAGAAACAGCAGCAAAAATGTCTGCTTATATGAAACACCAATTTGTTTTTGCAGGCATCCCCGCCCCAGAACGTCAAGCGTTAAGTAAACAACTTTTAAAAGAAAGTCATACGTGGCCAAAGGAAAAATTATGCCAAGAGATTGAGGCTTACTATCAAAAAACAGAACGAGAATATCAGTATGTCGCTATTGATTTAGCTCTTCAAAATGTTCGGAGATTTTCATTAGAAGAGGTCGTAGCGTTTAAAGCCTATGTTCCACAAAAAGCGTGGTGGGATAGTGTGGATGCTTGGCGAAAATTTTTTGGGTCGTGGGTGGCGTTGCATCTGACTGAATTGCCAACGATTTTTGCCCTTTTTTATGGCGCTGAAAATTTCTGGAATCGGCGTGTTGCGCTGAATTTACAGTTGATGTTGAAAGAAAAGACCAATCAGGACCTGTTGAAAAAGGCGATTATTTATGATAGAACTACAGAGGAGTTCTTCATTCAAAAAGCGATTGGCTGGTCATTACGCCAATATAGTAAAACGAATCCGCAATGGGTCGAGGAATTGATGAAAGAATTAGTGTTGAGTCCTTTAGCACAACGAGAAGGCAGTAAATATTTAGCGAAAGCGAGCGAATAAGGAGAAATGATGGAAAGAAAACTTTTTGCATTTGATATTGATGGGACGTTGTTAAATTCGGAGAAGAAAGCATTGGATAGCACGAGAGAAGCGCTAGCAAAATTGCGGGAGCAAGGACACTTAGTTACGCTGGCAACTGGCAGAAGTCGTTATATGGCGCAAGAGGTGATTTGGGATTTAGATTTTACCAATTACGTATTATGTAATGGCGCTGCGGCTTTTGTGGATCATGAGCAATATTATCAAAATTTATTGCATGCTGAAGCGTTGGAACGTTTGGCACAAGATAGTGATCAACGCGGCTTAGGATTTGCTTGTGTGGGCTTAGATGATATTAAGAAGAGCAACCAACACCGTGCTGAAAAAATGGAAATTGCGATGAACTCTTTTCATTTTCATTCACCTGCTTATGATGAACACTTTTATCGTCAAAATGATATTTACCAAGCGCTGGCTTTTTATGACGCAGAAGATCAGTGTACGTTTGAAGAAGAATACCCAGAATTTCGCTTTATTCGCTGGCATCAACATAGCGTAGATGTTGTGCCTAAAGATGGCTCAAAATCAGCTACGTTAACGTATTTAGCCAAACGTGTGGGCATTGATGCAAAAAATATCATTGCCTTTGGGGACGGCGAAAATGACCGAGAAATGCTAAGCCATGCAGGGATTGGCGTCGCAATGGGCAACGCGAGTCCTTCCATTCAAGAAGTGGCCACAATGGTCACAGATACCAATGATAATGATGGCATTTGGAAAGCCTTAAAAGAAATGAAGGCCATTTAAAAAAACTGCGCCGTTTGTTTTCAGACAAACGGCGCAGTTTTTTTCTTTATTCGATGACTAAAACGCCCTCTTTTAAAGCAAATGGATTTTCTTTGTTAATATGATCGTAGAACATGATGCCATTAATATGATCAATTTCATGTTGAACCACAATCGCTTCGTAGTTTTTTAAACGAACTTTGTGTTTTTCGCCAGCCATGTCAAAATAACTGACGGTAATTTTGTTATGACGAACGACATACCCAGGCACATCCCGATCGACAGATAAACAGCCTTCCCCTTCACCTAAACATACATCTTGCACAGAATGGCTCAAAATTTTAGGGTTGTACATCACCGTACTTAATGAAGGCGTTTCGTTTTCTGGGTCGTTACTAGGAACATGGACAGCAATAATTCGTTTAGAAATATCTAATTGTGGTGCAGCTAAACCAACGCCACCACGTAATTGTAATTCTTCGGCTTTGACTGGATCTTGACTATTTTTTAAGAAAGTCAACATGTCCTCACCTAATTGTCGGTCTTCCTCAGTGATAGGGACAGGCACTTCTTCTGCCACAGCACGAAGTGTGGGATTCCCTTCACGAATAATATCTTTCATTGTAATCATTCAATGGTTCCTCCTTTGAAACATAAAAAAATTCTTCTTTTATTTATTCATGCGCTGAAATAATCAGTTGTTTACCACCATTTAGTGTATCACAAAATCACCAAAAAAGGGGCTAGATTGTTTAAAAAAACTATCGAATAATAGAGATTAAGCTTGCATTTTAGCGGTGTTTCCTGTAAAGTAAGCTTGTGTGGAAACACACCATCTATCACTTGGTTTAGCGAGTCACCAACGCTTCACTCAGTGATCAGACGAATAATAGAGAAAGAGGTGGAACAAATGGCAATTTCACAAGAAAGAAAAAACGAAATCATTAAAGAATACGCACGTCATGAAGGAGATACTGGTTCTCCAGAAGTACAAATTGCTGTCTTAACTGAAGACATTAACCAATTGAACGAACATGCGCGTACACACAAAAAAGATCACCATTCTTACCGTGGTTTAATGAAAAAAATCGGTCACCGTCGTAACTTGTTAGCTTACTTACGTAAAACTGACATCCAACGTTACCGCGAATTGATCCAACGTTTAGGATTACGTCGTTAATCATTACGTATAAAGCGAGGTTCAATCAGAATCTCGCTTTTTATCTTATTGTCACTATTGAAGGTCCTCTTTGGAAAGTTTTTAGGAACTACTAACCAAATGAAAGAGCAACAACGACTTGTTACTTTTTCATTTGTTTAGTAGCCGTCTGACTTTTCCAAAGAGCAAGAGTAAAGGAGAAGAATTATGACAGAAAAACAAGTCTTTAAAACAACTTGGGGCGGCCGCCCACTAGAAGTAGAAATCGGCCAATTAGCCAAACAAGCCAATGGAGCTGTCTTAGTACGTTACGGCGATACGGTCGTTTTAAGTGCTGCTGTTGCCTCTAAAGAAGCAAAAGATGTAGACTTTTTCCCATTAACTGTAAACTATGAAGAAAAAATGTATGCGGTAGGAAAAATTCCTGGTGGCTTCATTAAACGTGAAGGTCGTCCAAGTGAACGTGCGACATTAACCGCTCGTTTAATCGACCGTCCTATTCGTCCAATGTTCTCAGAAGGCTTCCGTAACGAAGTCCAAATCACAAACATCGTTATGAGTGTGGATCAAGATTGTACACCAGAAATGGCTGCAATGTTTGGGTCTTCCTTAGCGTTAGCAATTTCAGATATTCCGTTTGATGGACCAATTGCTGGTGTTGACGTTGGTCGTATTAATGGCGAATATGTTTTAAACCCAACGGTAGAACAAGCGGAACAAACAGATATTGAATTAACTGTTGCTGGAACAAAAGAAGCCATCAACATGGTTGAAAGTGGTGCTAAAGAAGTATCAGAAGAAGATATGTTAGGTGCCTTACTTTTCGGTTTTGATGCCATTAAAGAACTAGTGGCGTTCCAAGAAGAAATCGTTGCCGCTGTAGGTAAACCAAAAATGGACGTGGACTTATTACAAGTGGACGCTGATCTTAAAAAAGAAATTTTTGATGCGTACTACAATACAATGAAAACAGCCGTAATGACGGAAGAAAAATTAGCACGTGAAGTTGAAATTGACAAAGTAAAAGATACAGTCAAAGAAGTTTACGCTGAAAAATTTGCGGAACACGAAGAAGAAGCGCAATTACTAAAAGAAGTGAAACAAATTGCGGAAGATCTTGAAAAAGATGTCGTACGTGAGTTAATCACGATTGATAAGATTCGCCCGGATGGCCGTAAATTAGACGAAATTCGTCATTTATCATCAGAAGTAAGTATTTTACCACGTGTGCATGGTTCTGGCTTATTTACTCGGGGTCAAACACAAGCTTTATCCGTTTGTACATTAGCGCCTTTAGGGGAACATCAAATTATCGATGGATTGGGTGTCCAAGATAGCAAACGTTTCATCCATCATTATAACTTCCCGCAATTCTCTGTTGGTTCAACAGGACGCGCGGGCTCACCAGGTCGTCGTGAAATCGGTCACGGTGCGTTAGGTGAACGTGCCTTAGCACAAATTATTCCATCAGAAGAAGACTTCCCTTACACAATCCGCTTAGTAGCAGAAGTGTTAGAATCAAATGGTTCTTCTTCACAAGCAAGTATTTGCGCGGGAACATTAGCATTAATGGATGCGGGTGTGCCAATTAAAGCGCCAGTTGCAGGTATTGCAATGGGTCTTGTTAGTGATGGCGAAAACTATACAATCTTAACAGATATTCAAGGTTTAGAAGACCACCTTGGCGATATGGACTTTAAAGTAGCAGGAACGAAAGACGGAATCACTGCTTTACAAATGGACATCAAAATCCAAGGAATTACAGAACAAATTTTAACGGAAGCATTAGACCAAGCGAAGAAAGCACGGATGGAAATTCTAGAAGAATTAACAACAACGATTGCTGCTCCTCGTGAAGAATTAAGTCAATATGCACCGAAAATTGAAATGATTCAAATTAAACCAGCGAAAATTAAAGATGTCATTGGTAAAGGTGGCGAAACAATCAACAGCATCATTGATGAAACTGGTGTTAAGATTGATATCGATCAAGACGGTAACGTAAGTATTGCTTCATCAGATGCTGAAATGATTAAAAAAGCCATCAAGATTATTGAAGAATTAACCAAAGAAGTTGAAGTCGGTCAAGTTTACTTAGCAAAAGTTGTCCGCATTGAAAAATTTGGTGCGTTTGTTAACCTAATTAAAGGCAAAGATGGCTTGATTCATATTTCTCAATTAGCAAACGAACGTGTGAACAACGTTGAAGATGTCGTGAAATTAGGCGACGAAGTCCTTGTCAAAGTAACTGAAATTGACAAACAAGGCCGTGTCAACGTGTCAAGAAAAGCATTATTAAACGAAGAAAACAAAGAAAAATAATTTCTTTTTAAACCAACGAAAACCAAGGAAGTTTCCTTTCTTTTCGTTGGTTTTTTCGTTGAAAATAAGCCCTAAAAAAGAAATGATAAAAAAAGCTAAAGACGATCGCCAACTCTTTTGTTTATAGTCAATTAGTGGTAAAATTAATACTATCAGTCTGAAGAATATCTGGGGTGTCTTTGTGAAAAAATTTAATCCAAATAAAAATATAATCATTACCTTAATTTTAGTCATTATTTTAGTAACCATTATTAGTTTAACTGCTGCGCAACGTTCTGAAAAAGGCAAAACCAATGTCGTTCAAGGTGGCGTCAACAATAGCGTTAGTATGGTGGATCGTGTGATTTCTTTTCCAGCTCGTGTGGTGGAAAACGGCTTGTCTTCAATGGGCAATTTAATTAACACGTTTAAAGAAAATGAACGTCTAAAAGAAAAAATTGATAGCTATAATGAATTAGCTGTCCAAAACAATAACTATAAACGCGAAATTGATAGTTTAAAACAAGAATTGAATCTGAACGAAACGTTAGCTAACTATGAAAAAGTAACTGCGAATGTCATTACGCGTTCGCCGGATACTTGGCAAGACTTATTAATTATCGATAAAGGAACCAATGACGGCATTGAAGCGGGCATGGCGGTCATGGCGCAAAAAGGGTTAGTGGGGCGTGTTATTGAAGTCAATGCAACGACTGCAAAAGTGGAACTACTAACGTCTAAAAATGTTAACTCGAACCATTTCCCTGTGCGAGTAACTTCCGCAAATGGCGAATCGTTTGGTTTACTTAAAAATTACGACAATAAGACAAATGCATTAATTGTGTCACAATTAACTGGCGATGCCACTCTGAAAGAAGGCGATGTCGTTCAGACTTCTGGCTTAGGGGGTAATTCACCAGCCGATTTAGCGGTAGGAACAGTTATTAAAGTGAAACCAGATAGTTTTGGTTTAGATCGTGAAGTCTATGTGAAACCTTATGCGGATGTCTATGGTATCTCCGTTGTGACGGTCGTGAAAAGATCGGCAGGGGAAAGCGAATGATTCGGAAAGAGTATTTAAAATACATCACACCTATTCTCTTGTTTTTCTTAATGTTAATTGATGCTCATTTAACAAAGTCTTTTGAAACGTGGACAAGTAATGTTTACTTCGCCAGTTCTCATCTGCTGTTACTTGCGTTTATGTTCGTCGTTCCTAATTTTTCTAAACGTTATTTATTAATTACTTCGTTAATTTTAGGCTTTATTTGCGATAGCTACTACATTGGCATTATCGGGATTTATACAGTCGCACTGACGATTTCGGTTATGTTGATGTATACATTTAAAGAAGTAATTCAAACAAATTTACTAACTGGTTTTTTTGGGATCGTTATTTTTACCACGTTGTATGAACTGATTGCGGTACTGATTCAAGTGGCCTTTCATTTAGCGGATGTCAGCCCGATTTTATTTATTACGCGTGTGTTGGGCCCTACATTGCTATTGAACATGGTTTGGTATGTTATTTTATCTTATCCGCTGAAAAAACTGTTTTCCGTAAAATAAAAATTGAAAATTTTGTTCGTGTGCGAAAAATGCTCATTTGTTAGCGTTTTTCGCTTTTTTTATTTTCTTTAAATAACAAAACAATGAGAAGATTACCCTGGAGCCTTGAAGAAAGTTGTGAAAAAAGTGAAGCTTTTTTTGTCATTTACAAGAAGAAAATTGAAATATTACTGTAACATCCATATTATCTCAGTGACATACAGCTATGCTACAATTGCTCTATCGTTGAAAAAGAGAAATTTATTCAAATTTTAATAAATAATAAAAAAGCTTAACAAAAAAGGATTTTCGGAGGACAACAGATTGAAGAAAAGTGTATTATCGGCTCTAATGGTATGTTCCATTACATTAACAAGCGTAGCGTTGCCATCCGCAGCATTTGCAGATGAATACGATACAAAGATTCAACAACAAGATCAAAAAATTAATGCGTTAACAAGCCAAATGTCAGATGCAGAAGCAAAAGTTGCCGCGATTGAAAATGATATGGTTGAAACGGCCAAACAAATCGATACATTAACAGCTAAAAAGAACAAGCTATCATCAGAAGTATCTAAATTATATAGTGAAATTTCTGATTTGAATGTCCGTATTCAAAAACGTGAAGTACAAATGACAAAACAAGCACGCGATGTCCAAGTGAATGGTCAAAGTGATTCAATTATTGATGCTGTCTTAGATGCAGATTCAGTAGCAGATGCAATTGGTCGCGTTCAAGCGGTCTCAACAATGATGAGCGCCAACAATGAATTACTAGAACAACAAAAAGAAGACAAAGCGACTGTTGAAAAGAAAACAAAGAATGTTGAAAAACAAATTGCTGAATTAGAAGCAGCAACAAAAGAATTAAATGACAAAACAGAATCATTAAAAACATTGAAGATCCAACAAGAAGTGGCTAAAAATGATTTAGAAGCACAACGTTCTGAAGAACAAGGGAAAAAAGACGGCTTCATTAAACAGAAAAAAGAAGCGGAAAAACGTTTAGCAGAAGAACAAGCACGCCAACGTGCAGCTGCTAAAAAAGCAGAAGAACAAGCGGCAGCGCAAGCACAAGCCGCAGCACAAAAAGCGGCAGCAGAGCAAGCGAAAGCAACAAAAGCAGCCAATGAGGCAGCAGCATCCGCCGCTGAAGAAAAAGCCGCAACACCAGTAGTAGAATCATCAACAACTACTGAAAGTACCACAACGCAAGAAACAACAACTTCAAGTACTGAAACAGAAAGTGTTGTAACAACACCTGTGGCAGCAGCACCTGAAAAAGAAAAAGAAGTTCCTGTAACTAACCCAACGACTCCTGAAAAAGGCAATGAAGCAAAACCAGGGAATGGTGGCGTGACTTCAGGAAAACAAGCCGCAATTAATGCAGCTTTAGCAGATGTTGGTAATTCTTATGCAACAGGTTGGAATCAACCAGGCGAATGTTTAGTATCTGTTCGTCGCTGGTTAGCGGCAGGCGGTATTAACTTCGGTTATGGTGGTCCAAACAGTGGCTATGTTGCTTCTGGCGCAACACAAGTTAGCTGGAGTAACGTGCAACCAGGCGATGTTGTTCAATATGAAAGTGCCTATAGTCCAGATAGCTGGATTGGTGGCGTGCATACTGTCTTGGTTACAGGTGTAAGTGGTGGAAGTGTTCAAATCGTTGAAGCGAACAACCCAGGAGGTTCTGGTTATGTTTCTTCTAACTCTAACTGGTCACCAGCACCACCAGCAGGATTCCGCGCTGTTGTATGGCGTTTTCCAGGCTAAATAGTCATCTATTAATAATTGATAACAAGGAGTGGTAACTAACAAAAATCGTTAGTTGCCGCTTTTTTTATTCATTTAATTTTAAATATATGCATAAAATGTATCTGAAAATATTGTAATCTGGCCGTTTTTTTGCAATTATAGAGGTATATACATATTAGGAGCGGAGGAATCAGCATGAGCGGAACGCACGATACAAAACAAGCAATCGCTTCAGCTTTAATAGAATTATGTGAACAAAAGGATTTTCGTAAAATAAGTGTCCAAGATATTACCAAAAAAGTGGGCTTGAATCGTCAAACATTTTATTATCACTTTACAGATAAATATGATTTATTACGTTGGATTTATCGTCACGATGCATTGATTTACTTAGAAACAGATATTTGTTTGGAAAACTGGGAGGAACAAGCCCTGAAGTTATTAAAAGCGATTAAAGAGAAGAGTCATTTTTACTATACAACGGTGACCTCAGATTCAGAAGTTCTTCTTAATGTTTTTTCCGCTTCGACCAATCGCTTATTTATTTCATTATTTGAACAAGTCGATGTTGAGAACCATTTAACAGATAAAGACAAACAATTTTATGCGAATTTCTTTTCCTATGGATGTAGCGGCGTCTTAACGAAATGGATTCTTGAGGAATATCCTCAGACTCCTTTGGAAATGGCGACGCAATTATTCCGTTTAGCGAAAGATACAGAATTTATGGCTTATCATTTGTATGAACAAGAAGCCAATGAGTAATGTGTGAAGGATAAAAAGTTTTATGAAGGAGTGAAACGTTGTGGTAACTGTGTTATTTGTTTGTTTAGGCAATATTTGTCGCTCGCCAATGGCAGAAGCGATTTTTCGTCAGAAAGTCCAACAAGCCGGTTTAGAATCGACTATTCAAGTGTTTTCAGCAGCTACTAGCCACTGGGAAGTTGGCAGTCAGCCACATAAGGGAACCAGAAAAATTTTGGAGCAACAAGGAATTTCCTATCAAGGAATGCGGGCGACACAAATCCAGCCAAGTGATTTTAAAAAATATGACTATATCATTGGGATGGATACGAATAATGTGGCCGATTTAAAAGCATTAGCTCCTCAAGAAGAGCAACCGCGGATTCATTTATTTATGGAAGTTGTGGCTGGTAAAGAAACCATGGACGTACCTGATCCTTATTATACTGGAGATTTTGAGGAAACTTACCGCTTAGTGGAAGCAGGTACCTCAGAATGGTTGAAAAAAATAAAAGCACAGCTGAAAGATTAGGACTATAGTCCGATAGTACTTTCTGTTTCCCCTTGGTACAATAGTGTTAACAAATTGTTCAGGGAAAAAGAGACGGGAGGGAAGTAAGATGAACAGTAGTTATTTATCCTATGTTTTTGAATTGAGTTTGTATTATTTATTGTTGATAATGAGTCTGCCGCTAGTGTATGCTGTCACGTATCATTTATCTTTTAGTAGTATGTATACAAGTGAATGGTTAATAATCTCTGTTTTCTTATCTCCGTTAGTTTTATTATTTGCAGGTATTCGTTATGGTTTTGCTCGTTTGAAACAGCAAGAACGCCAAGTGATGAAATAAAGCAAAAAATCCTTGAAAAGTGTCAAAACTTTTCAAGGATTTTTTTATTAAGCCACCCAATCGGCTAAAGTTTTTTGCTCCAATTGGAAAGCCTTCAACATATCGTCGTTGGCGTCTTTAATAGGCGTTGTTGCTGCTAATGTTCCTTGAACAGCAATTCGCGTCGTTGCTTGTAAATCGCCACAGGTAATTAAGGTAATCATATTTTGACCAGGAACGTCATCAATTAACTCAACACGGGTTGGTTCGATTTTTTCTACAGAAGTTATTTTGTATGTATAAACAGTAGATAAATCAGTGATATAAATGAGTTCGTCTTTTTTGGTTCTTTCTAAAGGTGAAAATAAGGAAACACCATCTTCCGTTCGATGACTAGCCAAGGCATAATTGTTTTTCCCCATGACTTGATCTTCTTTCATGGTCCCGGCACCAGTTAATAAAGCGACATTTGATAATCCTTTAAAAATGGGCAAATTAATTTCGACACTTGGTATCGCAATGGCACCAATCACAGGTAAGTTTTTGTTTTCAAATTGGGCTTTCATCACCGCTTCTGTGCTCAAGGACTCAACTGAATCAAAGTCAAACGTTGTTTCACGAGCCATATTTTTCTTCACATCGGCTGGTTTCAACTTGCTAACGGCGTACGAGCGGCTATTTTGTTGAACCACCCAACTGCGTATCTGATTGTTAAAAATTAAGGCCAAGCCAATGATAAATAGTAAAACTAATAAACTGTTGATTAACCAATTTTTTCCTCTTTTTTTCTCTTTTGGGCGCATATTCTCCCTCCTTTTAATGTATCAAGTTTACCACAATTTATTTGAAAAACCTATTTATTTTCTTTGGGGAATAGGTAAGCTGGCCGGACCTTAATTTAATAAAAAACAACTGAATCGATTGATTTTTCAAAAAAATCCTCATTTTGTAATGGAATTTTAAAGTAAAAGAAACAAGCTTTTCTTTTGAAAATATTGTAAAATGGTAAGGAGGCTAGTAGAGGGGAGATGGGAATTTGCTTGATTTAATTTATGTACATATAGATGTAACCAGCAACGCGGTTTTATCTAAAGGAATTACCCATTCCGATTTTGTTCGTTCAATTGTGCATCATCCACAGAACTTACTATTATTAGATCCTTCTGCCGAAGCTGGCGAATACGATATGCATTCAGGCTTGAAAATTATTCGTGGAGAAGAAAGCGTCAATCGCTATTTTCAATCGCTACAACGTCGTTGGATGACTGAAGAAATTAAATGGATTGACTTTTCCGATGTGACGATGCTAAAAGAGCTAACGCCATTAGAAATTTCGGAACTTCTTTATTTTGGACACATGAAGAATAGTTTGCATTCGCCTTTCTTTTATAAGCTACAAAATGATTTTGTCTTTTTTGAATTTGCAGATCAGATGACGCGTGTCTATTATCGTTATATTGATGAATTTTATCGAATCTTTGCTGATAAAATTACACGTGTTGTTTTAGAGAAAGTCAACCAGAAAAAGGCCTTCTTTAAACGAAATACGCCTGTCGAAAAATTAAGTCCTGAATTACTTAAAAATATGAAAGGTATCTTGCAAGAAGGTGTTATTTTTTGCTTCCAACAAACGGAAGTGGATAAAGAAGAATATCGGATTCCTATTTACTTGGTGGAAGATTCACTTAGCAAGATGAAAAATACCTCTTACCAAAAAGAAGAAATTTTGGCAACGCTTGTCTATAATAGTGAAAAACGCATTTGGCACATTGAACAAGAGAATGATTTCGGTGAAATTTTTATGTTGGCCCATGAAGGCTGAGAGAGCTCTAACTTTATCAACTAAAGTAGGGCTTTTTTTTTGTAGCTATGATTTGGATGAGAAATCAAGTATAATAAAATGATAAAAAGGAAAGAAGGTTGTTTAATGAAAAAAATACTCTATGGCGCTCTGACTGGCTTGGCACTCTTTTTGGTAGCTGGTTGTACACCCAAAACGCCTACTACTGTTTCATCAACAAATGAACAAAAAGAAACAGTAATATCAACTACTGAAACAAGTTCATCCGTACAACAAGAAGCAACGACGACATCAGAGAAGGCAACTGTGGTAGCTGTCTCTTTAGAAAAAGTAACGACAGCATTTGAGAAAAAATATCCAGAAGCTAAAATAACAAGTCTGCAGTTAGATACAGATTTTGGCCGTTATTTTTATGAAATAGAAGGCGTGGATCAGCAAAAAGAATATCAAGTTGAAGTGAACGCAGAAACAGGCGAATTCACAAAAGAAAAAGTCGAAACCTTGGATGCCGATGAACAAAATGGCGTTAAAATGCAAGAAGAGGCACTTGATTTAACAAATATCATTTCCAGAGAACAAGCCACAACCTTGGCTGAAAAAGAAGCGAAAGTCGGCCAGGCAACAGATTGGAAGTTAGAGAAAGAATTAGGAATCACCTATTGGGAAGTGAAAGTGAAAGAGGGCCAACAAAAAATAGAGGTAAAAATCGATGCTCATTCTGGTAAAATTTTGACAACTGAGCGGGACGATTAATGGATAAAAAGTAGCTGGCATGCGTTTGAGTAGGAGTTGATTCCCTTAAATGCTGATCAGCTATTTTTTTGCTTGTTCGACAAACGTGTTTTTCTAAAGACCCTATGGTAAAATAACGATGTATTAGTGGTTGAGAGCGTCAGAACATAGGAGGAAATTTGTTTGGCTAGAAAAATGGATTTACGTATTTGGGTAGAAGGAACAGTCGTCGCAGCAATGGCAATGGCCCTCTCTTTTTTACCGATTGAATTTGCCAATAGTGGCTTGGACCTATCGTTGGGAATGGTCCCATTAGTTCTTTATTCGTTTCGTCGTGGGTTGCTTCCTGGAGTTGCAGCAGGCTTTGTTTGGGGCATGTTAAATATTATTCTCGGTACAGCCATGAAAAATTTCTTGTCCGTTCCACAGATTATTTTTGAATATCCCTTTGCTTTTGCGTTTGGAGGAATGGGTGGCGTATTCGCTAGAAAAATTCAACTGTATTTTCAAGCGAATCGTTTAAAATCAGCCATTCGTACGATTATTTTAGGAAGTGTTGTCGCAGTCTTCGCCCGCTGGTTTTGGCATTTTTGGGCGGGTGTATTGGTTTGGGGCATGTATGCACCAGAAGGAATGAGCCCATATCTCTATTCCTTTGTTCTAAACGGTACAAGTACTGTCGTCAATTGTTTGTATGTAAGTCTAGTTCTAGGCTTATTGGCAAAAGTAGCACCGCAATTATTTGTTCCTAAGAAATAAGTTGAGTCCTGAGTCAGAAGTTTCCTTTACTTCTGACTCAGGACTTTTTTCTTTTTAAAGCAACTAGCTATTTCGTTGTCGAGTACTGTATAATATGAATAAAAAAAGAAAAAAGGCGGTGGTTTCACTGAGTGAATTGTTAGAAGTCTCTTTTTATCCGAAGGCTTTGCCACAGGTGGCAAAAAGAGCAACCATTTTCGGTCCGTTAAGTGAGCAGGAGCTAGTTGAGCAATGGCAACAAAAACAGTCATTTGCTAGGCTGGACGAAAGAACAATAATGCCAGAAAAGCTGTTACAGCAATCAGCTAGCAAAAGTTATTTAAGCATCCGTTGTTTAGGACTGGCCTTAGACCCGAAGATTTTGATAGAAAAGTTGCAACACTTGTTTCCTCTCTTTATCTGGACAAAGGGACAAGTCGAAACAAGCGACACAGAGAATTGTTATTTTTGTGAATTTATACCAATCTGTTCCAATGCAGCACAACCTTGCAACCTCGAAGCAAGCTTACAACAAATGAATTATCCAACCGCGCAATCATTGATAGAAATTGTTAACGAGTGGCTAAATAATGTACGACAAATAGAACAAGCATCCGTAACGGGTACATATTATCAACAGGCAAGTTTACCCCAACAAGTGGGCAGACAATCTAAAATAAAAACAAAAGAAGAGCAGCAAATTCAATTTCTACAAGAAAGCTTACGACAAGAAAAAGCGGCTAAAGCGCGCATGAAAGTAGCGAAAGAAAAAGCAGAACAAGAGCTATTGAGATTAGAAAAAGAGTTGTTAGCAAGTAGTTGGGCACACTTTGAGGAGCAACAAATCAAGGAATTAGAGGAAGAGGAATGGTACGATCTTGTTAAAATTGATTTGTTTTACTACGATGAGTTATCAAAAAAAGCTAAATTTCTGAAAGAAGCTTGGGAGATTAATCAACAGTTACTAAAGGCGTTCCCTCAAAAAGAAGGCACTACTTTTTTACCAGAATTGGCTCACCATGGTCGCTGGGCCTCTTTGACAGACCAAGTTTCTGAATTAGAGATAAAAACGCTCTATGAACAAGGCGTGTTAATCAAAGAACGAATGAAGCTTACACAAGGCTCCTGGCTCACCAAACCAAGAGTGAAACTTTATCAAATAGACTTGGAACAATTAGAAAGAATTGGCACACTGTTTGATCTTTTACAAACAGAAAATCGTTTAATTGAGGTCGCTTTGGCGCATCCCTAAAATAAAAGAAACCACCAACCTGCAATCGCCAGGGTTGGTGGTTTCCATTTATTTTATAAAGACTTCAATATTCTAGTGAATTTGACGTTGGTGACGATTGGCTAACGTGCTGACTTTCATGACAGAAGCAACAGGAATCATGCGTAACTGTTGTTCATCCGTTTGTAAACGAACGACGATATTGTCCGAAATATTTTTTGAGACAATCCAGCCGATCACCGTTTCGAATTTATGCGCTGTAGGGACTTCTTTCAATTGTAAGACCACTAAGGATTTTTGGGCGGCAGCGACTTGGAGCTCTTGTAAAAGCGCACTGCGTTCCTTTTCTTTATTCTTTTGATCTTGAGAATCTTCTAAAAATGCCGAAAAGAAATGTTGGGAAGAGAGCGTAATCAGTTTAGAAATGCTCTTGATGGTAGCTTTATGTTGATCCATTCTTCTGCCTCCTTTACGAATAAAATAGAATAAAACTCAAATGACTAATTACCTGTATTTTACCTAATTTTGTGATAAAATTCAAGAAAATATGTTCGCCTTCAATAATTATGAGAATTTACCAACGTTTCTGTTTTTCGAAAAAGAAAGTAGTATAATGTGTGAGCATATAAGAAATACATAAGATTATCGGATGTAGTCAATAGATAGAAAAGGATGAATAGTATGTCAAAAAAACCATCAGGTTACCAAAAAAAAGTTCTCACGGTGTTGTTGGTATCGTTTGGCTTTGGCGGATTGTTAGCGCAGTTTTCGCCGATGAAATCAGGTGGGTTTTCAAGTTGGTTTGATGATTCATATGTTAAAGCTAGTGCTGAATCAAGTAAAACAAAAGAACCAGCACCAGTTAAAATTGAGAAAAAAGTCAAACCTTTAAGCTATGGACAACAGGTCAATCAAGAAATTGAAAAGAAGCAATATGATGGACATCTGGATTTGCCGTTAGAATTGCAGACAGATGCTAAATGGAAAGACACCGCGTACGGATTTGGCAATGTAGATAAGCCGAATACAATCGAAATTAATGGCTGTGCGATTGTGTCGCTTGCAATGGTTGGTTCATACATGGATCACCAAGAGGTTACCCCGCTAGATGTGTTAGCTTGGGCAAAAAATGACTTCTTTATGGAAGGACAAGGGACGGCGTGGTCTATTTTTAGTGCATATGCTGAAATGAAAGGCTATAACTGTCAAGAAATTGGGAATATTGAAACAGTGGCAGCTTTCTTGAAGGAAGGTCATCCAGTCATTATTTCTGTAAAACCAGGCTATTTCACTACAACTGGTCACATTATGGTGATGAGTGGTGTGGATGAAAAAGGCGATTTCTGGATTAATGATCCAAACGATTCAGAAGAAAAGGGCCATTCAAAACGGACATTTACAGCCGAAGAAGTGATGAATGAAGCGTTAAACTTCTGGGCATTTTATTAGGAATAAGAAAAGGTGTGGAACAAAAGGCAGTACCCTTTGTTCGCATCTTTTTTAGCAAATAAAAGGAGGCAGTACAATGGAGCGATGTACTTGGGCAACGAATACAACTGAAGAGATGCAAGCCTATCATGATGATGAATGGGGACGTCCAGTTCATGAAGAGCAACAGTTATTTGAGTTATTGACCTTGGAAAGTATGCAAGCGGGCTTAAGCTGGGCGATTATTTTGAATAAACGAGAAACGCTCAGAGCAGCTTATGATGCGTTTGATTATCGGAAAATTGCGCGATATGATGAGGAAAAAATTTTAGCTTTACTAGCAAATCCTGGTGTGATTCGTCATCGTTTAAAAATTCAAGCGACCATTACGAATGCGCAAGTTTTTCAAGAAGTTCAGGCAGAATTTGGCTCCTTTGATCGCTACCTCTGGAACTTTGTCGATCAGCAACCAATCGTTAATCACTGGCAGCACCCAGAAGAGGTTCCAGCCTCCACGGAATTATCGCAACAGATTAGTCGAGCGTTAAAGAAACGAGGATTTAAATTTTTAGGTGCCACGACAGTCTATTCCTTTTTACAGGCAGCGGGTTTGGTGAATGATCATTTAGAAACGTGTCAGTATAAATAATAAAGGTCTCCTTCCAAAATTGAAGGAGACCTTTACTTTATTCTTTATACGCCCACTTGAAGTCGTATTTAGCACCGGTTGGATGATAAATAATTTCTTTCACGTTTGGTGAACGTAAGTGTGATTCTGCTTTTTGGTAAATTGGCACAACACCCATATCAGCAATTACTGTTTTTTCAGCGTTGATTAGATCTTCCCAGCGTTTTTCAGGGTCGTTAACATCTGTGGTTTTGGACGCAGCAATGAATTTATCGTATTCAGGATTGCTGTAACGTCCACGGTTATTAGAAGTTGAGCTTTCTAATAAATCTAAGAAGTTAATTGGGTCTGAATAGTCGGCACTCCAACCACGAACAGCGATTTGGAAATCCCCTTTTAAGGTACGATCTAAGCGAACAGCCATAGGGACAGGCGTCACAGTTACTTTTAAGCCTTCCAAAGTATCAGACAGTGATCCTTGAAGATATTCGCCCATTTTTTTAGCGCCTTCAGAGTCGTCTACCATTAAATCAACCGTTAAGTTGGAAACACCAAGTTCTTGTTTCGCTTTGTTCCAGTATTCCACAGCTTTTTTCTTGTCGTATTTGACTAATTTGTCGCTACCAGCTTCTTTAACAAAGTCTTCACCCGTTTTTGGTGATTTCGCGACATCCACAGGAACGAAGCCTTGTGAAGGAAGAGAACCATTGGCTAAAATGTTTTTAGCTAATGAATCGCGATCGATGGCATAAGACATAGCACGACGTAAGTTTGCGTTGGTCAATGGTGATTTTTCATCTGCTTGATTCATTTCTAAATAGAAAGAAGAAGCGGCTTTTAATTGGACCAAGTCAGGCGAGTTTTGCATTTGTTGGGCCAGTTCGCCAGATAAATACGTATCATCCACTTCACCAGTTTCATAAAGATTTAAGGCAGTTGGGGCTTCTTTCACCACGTTGATAGCGACTTTATCTAACTTGACAGTCTCTTTGTCCCAATATTCTTCATTTTTAGTTAGAGACCATTTAGTATCTGTTCCGGGACCATCAAACTCAGTTAGCGTAAACGGACCATTGTAGACTGCTTTATCGCTACTCTTTGTATAATCTTTACCAAAACGTTCAACGATATCTTGACGTTGCGGCAAGAAAGAAGGGAAAGCCAATAAATCGTCAAAATATGGTGTTGCTGTTTCTAAAGTGATTTCCAATTCATGATCATTGATTGCTTTAATGCCCAATTCTTCTTTAGGTAGTTCCCCTTTAGAAATTTTTTCAGCATTTTTTACTGGTTCAAACATGTAGGCATATTCTGAAGCAGTGGCAGGATCCACTGTTCGTTGCCAACCGTAAACGTAATCTGCAGCAGTAACTGGTTTGCCATCAGACCATTTTGATTCTTCACGTAATTTAACTTTGTAAACTAAACCGTCTTCTGAAACAGTTGCTTTTTCGGCTGCACCAGCAGGCGCGGGTTTGTTGTCTTTATCTAAACGATAGATTCCTTCGTAGACATTATTTAAAGTGGTAAAACTCACTTCATCTGTCGCAAGGGACGGATCGGCACTAGGCATTTCTTGGGATTCAACCATTGTGTATACTTGGTTGTTGCTACCGCCGTTGCTTGCTCCTTTATCGTCACTGCCACCGCCGCAGGCCGCTAAAGCTAAGCTTGATAATACAAGTAATGAAGTAAATAAAACAGATTTCTTCATTTGACACGCTCCTTTTCATTTTTAGCAATACTCTCAGTATAATGTAAAAATGAAAAGGAGAAATTAAAAAATCGTTAGAAATGATTATTCTTTTATCAATTTTTAAAAAATGTCTAATCTTTTTTATGAAAAAAGTGGACAAACGTTGATAAGTAAAGATTTAAGCTGATTTCCATGCAGAAAGCATTCGATTTTAGAGTATTTATTCATCATTGATTTGATTTTTTTGACATAAAATAAACATCCCTTTTACAAAAAACAAATGAGAAGAAAAAAAGATTGTTACAAAAGCAAATAAGTGCTTTTGTAACAATCTTTTTAATCTTTTAATCGTTGGATGTCAATGACAGTTCCTGTGTAGGCATCTGCAGTGAATTCGTATTGAACAATGCCGTCGTCTTCAATGCGGCAAATTCCTCCAGTATACGTTTTGGAGTGGATGGCGAATTTCCGCAAGGGCTTTTTCTCAAACTCAATCCACGAACCTTCAATCGGTCCTTCTTTTAAAAAAGCAGCTTTTACATTTTCTAAGACGAGATCAGCGGAGATTGTTTTTTTCTTATGGTAGAACAAGGTTGAGGCAATGCCGCCTACTAAACCAAGACCAACGCCTAGCGCTAAGCCGCCTTTAAAGTATGTCAACTCATTTTCTTCGTTCATTTGTATGACCTCCCTTGGTCGGTTTCTGCTTACTATTACTTTTGTCAGTATCACTCTTATTTTACCATAGAGAAGGGGCCGCTGAGAAATAAAAAAAGTTTTTCAATCATTCTTTTAGGGCATTCTCATTGTCACGTTTAAAAAGAGAAAGCGATGTGCATTTTCTAGTATTTGCGTTATAATAAGAGTGAAATCATATGAAAGGAGTACCTATTTTTATCGACAGGATAAAGTGACTTTTTAGAGAAAAAGTGACGCTTGGTTGGCGTAATTTCCAACAAATCAAAAGCAATAGGACATACATCTATGGAAGAAAAAACATTTCAACGAATCAAGGAATTAACTGAATTACAAGGAACCAGCGGATTTGAAGACGACATTCGCGCGTACATGAAAGAACATATCACCCCGTTAGTGGACGATGTTCAATATGATGGTTTAGGTGGTATTTTTGGGATTAAACGTTCAAAAGTGGAAGCAGCGCCACGCGTAATGGTAGCAGCCCACATGGATGAAGTTGGCTTCATGTTAACTCAAATTAACGATAATGGTTTATTCCAAGTGGTTCCTTTAGGTGGCTGGAATCCTTATGTTGTTTCAGCACAACGTTTTACGTTAAAAACAAGTAAAGGGAACTATCCATGTATTTCTTCATCTATTCCGCCACACTTGTTGCGTGGTACGAGTGGTCAAAAACAATTAGAAGTCTCTGATGTGTTATTTGATGCAGGATTCTCTTCAAAAGAAGAAGCTGAAAGCTTTGGCGTTCGTCCAGGGGATTCCATTGTTCCACAAACAGAAACGATTAAAACAGCCAATGGCAAAAATATTATCAGCAAATCATGGGATAACCGCTATGGTTGTACGTTGGTATTAGATGCATTGGAAACGTTACAAAATGAAGAATTAGGCCACACATTAATTGCTGGAGCAAACGTACAAGAAGAAGTTGGTTTACGTGGTTCTAAACCATCTGTTCATAAATTTAATCCAGATATCTTCTTTGCGGTGGATTGTTCAGCGGCAGATGATATTCACACGAAAAAAGGGACATATGGTCATTTAGGTGAAGGAACGTTATTACGGATTTTCGACCCAGGTTTGATCACATTGCCTCGCTTACGTGAATACTTATTAGATACAGCAGCGACACACAATATTCCGTATCAATATTTTGTTTCTAAAGGCGGAACGGATGCTGGGGCTGCGCACACAACTAATAACGGTGTACCAAGTACAGTCATCGGCGTTTGTGGTCGTTACATCCATACGCATCAAACAATGTTTAGTATTGCGGATTATGAAGCAGCGCGGGAAATGTTGTTACAAGCATTACGTGGCTTGGATAAATCAACAGTTAATACAATTGTTTACGGAAAGTAGAGGATGTTTAAATGATTTATCCTAATTCATTAGAAGAACTAGCAACTTATGTTGAAAAAGGTAAAAATGTTTTCTTCTTTACTGCTGATTGGTGCGGAGACTGTCGTTTCATTAAACCAGTCATGCCTGAAATTGAAGAAGCATTTCCAGCGTTTCAATTTATCGAAGTCGACCGTGATCAGTTTATTGACGTGGCTGCCGAGTGGAATATTTTTGGTATTCCGAGTTTTGTCGTAATTGAAAACGGTCAAGAGTTAGGACGCTTAGTAAATAAAGATCGAAAAACAAAAGAAGAAATCAGTGCATTTTTAACTAGCTTAGGCTAATTTTCATGAACCAGAGGAACCATTAAATTAAGAGAGAATCAGCTGGACAAAAGGGCGTTCTGCGCAAGGGTCCTAAATTCATTTTTGACTCTAGTTTCTTAGTCAAAGAAGCCTTTTAGATCAGCCTCCATCGGGAAGGTGACGAAAATGGAAGAACAAATGTATAAAAATATTCTTGTCGGCGTAGACGGTAGTGATCAAGCCAATTTAGCTTATGAACGTGCAATTGAGGTTGCTCGTCGAAACGGAAGCCGAGTCATTGTTGCAAATATTTTAGAAAATCAAGTGTATACAATGATGGGGTATTCGACGTTAAATGATCAATTAATTGATCAAGAAACAGCCGCTGCGGAAGAATTAATGGCCGATTGTAAAAAGTATGCTGAAAGCATTGATTTTCATAATGTTGAAACAGTTACCATGTTTGGTTCGCCCAAAGAAGTCATGAGTCATGAATTACCTGAAAAATACAATGTTGATTTAATTATGGTGGGACAATCAGGATTAAACGCAGTCGAACGTGTGGTCATGGGAAGCGTCAGTAGCTACATTATTCGTCAAGCCCCTTGCGATGTCTTAATTGTTCACTCTGAAGAAAAATAAGCAAAAAAAGTTATTGATTGAATAGAGAGTTGACCGAATGTTTCTTTTGTTTTTTCAAAGGATCAGCGGCTTGTCACTCAAAATTGAGGACTTGGAGAATAAGTCGTAGCGACATATTTTCCAAGTCTTTTAGTTTTTCGACAAAAAAGTATGCACAATGGGTCAATTTTTGATAAGATAAGACAGGAAAACGACAGAGGAGGAACAGAAATGATTTTTGCATATAATAAAGAACACGTTGGCGATGTCTTACTTGTCATCGTTGCGGACGATCAAGGTGCGGAAAACCAAGTAAAACGTGTCGGGGATGTGGCACGTGTAAGTTTAGTTGAGGCGCCAGAAACAGTGGTAGCTTGGAATATTTTCAATGCTTCAGCGCTTCTAGGTGACATTAATGGCACCGGCCAAGTGACTTTAACAGACGAACAAATTGAAAAAGTCAATACAGCGATTAAAGATGCGGGATTTTCAGAAACTCTTGAAAAAGACGACACCCCTAAAATTGTGGTCGGCTTTGTCAAATCATGTAAAAAACACCCAGATTCAGATCATTTATCTATCACACAAACAGAAGTAGACAACGGCGAAATCTTACAAATTGTTTGTGGCGCACCGAATATCAAAGCAGGACAAAAAGTAGTTGTGGCCAAACCAGGCGCAATGATGCCTGATGGTTTAATGATTTGGCCAGGGGTTTTACGTGGGGAAGAAAGTTTTGGAATGATTTGTTCAGCAAAAGAATTACGTTTACCAAATGCACCTGCTAAAAAAGGAATCTTAGAATTGCCTTTTGATGCAGAAGTTGGTTCTGCATTTGCGGTAGGAGAATAAAAGAAAGAAACGACCTGTTGTTTGAATAACAGGTCGTTTCTTTCTTTTATTGATTGCTTCGATTATTTTGTTGTGTTAAAGCTGATTTATCAATGGTTAAATCGATGGTTGCTTTCATTTCTTTAGAACCACGATAATAAGTCACTTCCATTTTGTCGCCAACTTTTTTCTTGTAAAGCGCGCTTTGTAAATCTGTAGTAGAGCTTACGTCTTGGCCGTCAACTTTCGTGATAACATCGTATTTTTCCAATCCAGCCTTTTCAGCAGGGGTCGCTGCTTCAACACCACGAACCACTACGCCAGTTTTTACAGAAGCTGGAATTTTTAAAATTTGTTCTTGTTGTTGTGAAGAGATACCTGTTAAATCAGACATCGTAATCCCGAGAGCTGGCCGCGTCACTTTACCATCTTTTTCTAATTGGTTGATAATGTTGACTACGTCATTACTTGGAATGGCAAAGCCCATCCCTTCAACGCTCACTTGACTAGTTGATTGCACAATTTTTACTGAGTTAATGCCAATGACTTGTCCTTCAATATTGATTAGTGGACCACCGGAGTTTCCTGGATTGATGGCAGCATCGGTTTGAATGGCATTAATATTGATGGTTTCACCAGACTCGTTTTTATTGGTAATATTTCTATTCACAGAAGAGATGATTCCTTGTGTGACAGAGTTAGCATAATCAGACCCTAGCGGGGAACCAATTGCAATAGCAGGCTCACCGACTGTGATTTTACTAGAATTCCCAAACTCAGCGACTTGATCAACTTTGTCGGAAGAAATTTTAATCACGGCTAAATCCGTATAAGCATCGGTTCCGACTAATTCGCCTTTCACTTTGGTACCATCAGACAAAACAACTTCCAATCCTTGCGCTTTATCTACGACGTGGTTATTTGTCACGACATAAGCCGTTTTACCATCTTTCTTATAAATAACCCCACTACCTTCACTGGCTGCTTCTAAATCGTTACCATTGTTGCCGGAAGAGTCTTGCGTACCTTCATTCCCACCGAACAATCCCCCAAAAGGATCATCTGCCGAAGAATTGTTGCTAGCACTTTGCATATTAATGACAGAAACCACAGAATTTTGAACTTTTTTCACGGCTTTTGTGACATCGCTAGAAACATTGTAACTCACATTGCTGACTTTTGTGTCGCCGTGATTAGTGGATGTCGTCGTCGCCGCATTATTTCCGCCGTTGGGTGTGGGAATAATCCCAGAATAAGCGCCTCCTAGAATAAGGGCGCCACCAAGTAAGCCGCCAGCTAAACCAATCCCAAATTTTTGCAATAAACTTTTTTTATCTGAATTAGGTGTAACATCTTTTCGTTGCATAAAATAACCTCCCAATAAGTGCATCTGAATTTTCTATATTAAGTATATCTGTTTCCTACTCCTTTAGTCTATCGAATAGCTTTGAATTTTTTATGAACAACTTAGGGAAAAATTACAGAAAAAATACGAATGAAAAAGTTATACACAGAAAAATGTGAACAAATCGGGAATAACTCTGTGTACAGTTTTTAGAAAATTTATCCACAGAATGTGGATAATGTGGACAAATCAGTGGCGAATATGTGTTTGTATTGAAAAAGCTGTTAAATAAAGTAATTTCTTAGTTTGTTCTGTGGATAACTCTGTGTATATGTGTATAAGTATGTGGAAACGTTGTGGAAAGTAGCCAAACTTCGTGCTAAAATAAGAACGAAGAGAAAACGAGAAAGTAGTGGAATAGGTGAAAATTAAACTAATAACAGTCGGAAAACTGAAAGAAAAATACCTGATTCAAGGCATTAATGAATATCTGAAACGTTTAAATAGCTATGCCAAGATGGAAATCATTGAAGTACCAGATGAAAAAGCCCCAGAAAAACTCAGTGACGCTGAAATGCTTCAGGTCAAAGAAAAAGAAGGCCAACGTATTTTGGGGAAAATTAATGACAACGAATACGTCTTTGTTTTAGCCATTAATGGCAAACAATTATCTAGTGAAGAATTTTCAAAAGAAATTGAACAATTAGGGATTAGTGGCAAAAGTAACCTAACGTTTGTCATTGGTGGCTCCTTAGGTCTCAGTGATTCAGTCCTTCAGCGAAGTAACCAACAAATTTCTTTTGGCCGCTTGACTTATCCACATCAGTTAATGCGTTTGGTATTAGTGGAACAAATTTATCGTGGTTTTCGGATTATGAAAGGGGAACCGTATCATAAATAAAGCAAAGCGTTCGACAAAAAAGCAGACTTCCATACAAGAAGTCTGCTTTTTCATTAATTACTCCGCTTCCGCATTTTGCAAGTCAGCGACATCAGTCAGATAAGTGGCTTCATCCAACAAATCTTCCGAATGTGCGACATAAATCGCAGTGGCGCTATCACCAACCACGTTTAGGCTAGTAACGAGCATTTCGATTGGACGATTAATGGCTAAAATCAATGAATACGTCGCAATCGCAATCTCATTGTTATAGTTTAAACCAGTTAAAATAGTGAAAAGGATAATCCCGCCAGCGCCAGGTGCCGCCGGTGTACCAATGGATGACATTAAAGCTAAAATGGCAATCAAGGCAATATTAGCTGGTGTCACTTCATAACCAGCTACGCCCGCCACAAAAATAGCCGCAATTACTTGCATAATCGCTGTGCCGTTCATATTGATAGTCATTCCTAACGGCAAGACAAAGGCGGCAACATCACTGTCGACACCTAACTCTTCAACCGTTGTTTTTGTATTTAACGGTAAAGTGGCTGCCGAAGAAGAAGTAGAAAATCCAAAAACCACAACTTTCATAATCTTTTTAATAAAAGGAACAGGATTTAATTTTGTCGCAAATAAGATAAATAATGGGTAACCGATCATCAAAAAGGCTAAGAGCGTCGCTGTCGTTGTTACGACGTAGACTAACGCTGGTTTTAAATAATCAATCCCGTAGGAAGCAAACGTCCGAACTAACAACATAAAGACGGCGATAGGAGCAAATTTAGTAATTACAAAGGTTAAAAATAACGTGACCATCGCATTGACTTCTTCAATTAATTTTTTGAAAACACGAATTTTATCCCCTAATGCATTAATACATAAACCAGTAATCACTGCCAACACAACAACGGCTAAAATCGCACCATTGTCGCTAAATGCAGAACCGATATTTTTCGTGACAGCATTGACAATCACCATTAATGGATTGCCACTCGTACTTACTTCGACAGGAGCTAGCGTTTCAGATAACGACACATTAAAAGCGCCAGTTAAATATACGCTATAGCCCACAATTCCAGCCGTTAATAGAGCAATCAGTGACATCGATAAAAAGCCAAAAATCGTTTTATAGGAAATTCGTCCTAATTTTTGCGTATCGGTAATATGACAAATGGCTAAAGTAATTGAAGTAAAGACCATCGGCACAATCACTAATTGTAGGCCGTTGATAAATAGTTGACCAATAATATAGAAAAGCCCAATCGCAGATTGTCCTTTTTCAGGATCTGAAATATCTTGGAAAAGAATCTGATTGATTGTCTGCCACACAGCGCCTTGATTGCTGCGAATAAGGTGCTCTCTTAAAAATAAAAAGCCGAGCCCAACGATTAATCCTCCCACCAATGAAATCACCATTTTTTTGGTAAATGAGATACCTTTCACTTCACGTTTTTTCTTTTCCACTTTGTTGCCTCCCAAATAAATTGATTAAGCACCGCGCAAAAAAAGCCTTGCACACAAAAAAAGGGCAAGACATCTCGTATCATTCACTATACAAAAATACAGAATTTTACAGAACTTTGCCTTGTTAGCCTCTCGGACTATCTTAAAGGTACTTTTCCACATACTAAGGGAAACTACGAGAATTGTCAATTCTTTTTTACTTAGGGAAGTGTTATTTTTGAAGAAAGAAAGTGATCTTTACCCTTTCCGCAGATACCGCAGCCAAAAAAGAACTACAACGGATTCTTTTGCAGTATAATAGAAAATAGAAACGAAAGAACAGGCACCAACACAAAGGAGGTATTTTTATGAAAGTCACTCAACTTTCTAGTGAAACCCTTGACCGAGCGCATGAACGTTTTGAAGAAACACTTGCGCAAATGACCGTTGCCGAAGCAAACACGATGCCCGCTCCATTAATCAAGTCTGTTACTTGGCTGATGTGGCACACAGCCAGAGAATTAGACCTACAAATTTCCGCACTTAATCATAGTGAGCCGTTATGGCTTAGCCAACACTGGACAGAAAAATTTGCCTTGGATTTGCCAGATGAGACAGAAGACTGGCATCACACACCAGAAGAAGCGGCGAAAGTCGTGGTGGCAGAAAAGCAATTGCTTAGTGACTATTTGGCTGCCAGTGTGGCACTTACCAAAAGCTATTTAGACCAAATCAAAGAAGAACAATTGTCAGACGTAATTGATAAAAATTGGACCCCGCCGGTGACTAGACAAGTGCGTTTAGTTTCAGTGATTGATGATGCAGTGATGCATTCTGGGCAAGCCGTTTATACACGAAGATTAGTCATTGGAAAATGATAAATAAGTAAAAACAAAAATGCTTCTGCTTAAGCAGGAGCATTTTTTATTGAGAGAAAAATACATAAAAATAATGAACGAAGAACTGTCCACTTTTTCCCTAGTTGAAACGTTGTATAAGTGAAAGGAGAAATCAGATGAAAAAGGAGGCAAATTTTGACGAAGTACTATTTTCTTTGGGGCAAGAAGTCATCCAAGTCTTGATTCGCCGAGGAGCAAGTCTTGAAGATGCACAAGATGCAGTGTCGCAAACGTATACAACGATTTTTTCAATATTACCTGAAATTACATCAGAAAATCTACGCCCGTGGTTTTTCCGAGTAACATTTAATTACTACATTACGATGTATCGAAAAAAGAAACGAGAACGCACTTTTGTGGCAAACAGCCATCCTGTACAATCAATAGAAAAAATGGAAGGGCAAGAGTTATTATTATTGATCGATTCCTTAAAAGATGAGGAACAAGAACTAGTACTTTTGAAATATTATTATCAATTATCGTATGCCGAGATTGCGTTGATTTTAGAATTATCTGTTGAAAATGTTCGCAAAAAATTGTATCGCACACGTCAAAAATTAAAAAAAGAACTGGAGGAATAGAAGTGGATTTAAAAAAAAGTATTCGTAAAGCGAAAAGAAAACAATTTATCGTGATTGGTGCCATAACCGTTGTTAGTTTTGCTGTATTGTTTGTCGGTTTTTTTGTGGGAATGGATAAACTTTCGACGAAAAACTATCATACCCTACTAGAAGTAATTAATGATCAAGAAATGATTGCTTCACCAAACACTCAATTAGATTCCCAAGTAATTGCTAATAGTTCGCCTTTTGGGGGCGAAGTTGTAACTAATCGTTCAAAAAATATTGATGGTTACACGGTGGAGTGGAGTAATTTACGTAGCAGATATAGCTTTTTCAGAAATTCGATTGACTGGAATGAAGTCTATCCTGGTAGCTATTATTCTTCTAAGAATTTTTATGAATACAACCGACAAACCAAGCAGAAAGTAGCATCTTTTTATAACCCAGCGATTACCAATTACTATGGTGGTATCAAAAACGAATTAAGTGAATTAGATAAAATGGAAAACCAAGTAGCGGAAGTGGCGATTTCTTTTGATAAACCTTATCCATATGAAGAAGTCCGCAAAATGTTACCGAGCAATGTCAACTTAGTTTGGCTCTATGTTTACTCCGAAACGGTTAATGAAGCAGAAGGTCCTTCTGGTACGCTGCCTTATGGTTTTCAATTAAGCATGGACGATCACAACGAAATATTTGATCCTGAAAATAACAAGCAACACTTTTTTGAAACCTTAGAAAAATCCCCGTTGTTTGCTGACAACCAAGAAGGCCAAAAGTTTATCCAACAAAATAAAAATAAAAAAGTCGAAAAATTACCTATTTGGGGAGTCATGCTCACCGGACAAACCAAAAATTTCAAAGCCTTACAAAATGAACCTTTTGTTCGTGGTGCTTCAATTGGCGTGACCGCACCTATCGTTCCTTATATTCAGCCAGAGAAATAAATGTTCTTCAGAACTCTAAGCCTTCCGACTGATTTTGCTTCAACGATATTGTCAGTAAAAATAGAAAACGTTATAATAGAATGGATCACAGGAAGTGCTTCTACAATGCGTGGGAGCACTTTTTTTACTTATCTATGAGGAGGGCAAGTGAATGTTTTTTAATTTTATTGGGTTAACGTTATTTTTTGGTATCGGGATCTTAGTTGCGAATGGCGCCAACATTGTAGCGAATAAAGGGAAAAAGAGTAAAGGGACTATTCTATTAATGGTGATGGAACTGCTCTTGTTAGGTATCTTTTTATTTGTGACTTTGCCAAGTAAAAATCTTTCAACTGTGTTGTGGATTAATTTGATTGGCGCAGTGATTGCTAGTGGGGTGTTATTAAGTACACGCTTAGCTAGTAAAGTCGAAGTTCCTGGTATCCAAAAGGGCCGCAAAGAAGTAGGCAAGAATACCAACAAAACGGCTAACAAAGACTGGTCTGGCAAAATTTTGGGTGTTGCCGTTTTGGCAATGATTTTGTTGACCATTGTCAGTAGTATTACCAGAATTTCTTCCATTGATGAAATTTATCAAACAATTCCTTTAAAAACGGAAGAAAAAGCTGAAGTTTTAACTTCGGCGAAAGAAACACCCATTGCGATTGCACCACAAACGGCGAAACGAAAAATGTTACAGAAATTTTCTGTCATTCCCAATTCCAATATGTTTACTTTGGATGGTATAACGGCACAAGTCGTCAATGGCGAGTATGTTTATGTAGCAACAGTCGAATTTAATGGCTTCTTTAAATGGCTAAAACTGGGGGAAGTACCTGGCTATTTCATCATTAGTGCAACAGATATCAACGCACAGCCAGAATTTGTAGAAAAACCAATTGTTTATACTCCTTCAGCTTACTTTGGCAAAGATGCCGCACGAAAAATTTATTCCGCTTATCCAGGTTATGCAGCAACTGGCACAATCAATTTAGAGCTGGACGACCAAGGGAATCCTTACTATATTCAAACGCTTTACAAAGAGTATGGGGTTTCTGGTCGCATGCACTATAATGAATTTAAAACAGCAGTATTAAATGCTACAACAGGAGAAGTTAACGTTTATGACAGTCAAAAAGCCCCAAGTTTCGTTGATGCGCCGATTACTAGCTCAGCGGCGAATAGCTTAAATGAATTCTTTGGTCGTTACAGTCAAGGCTGGTGGAACCAGACAATGTTTGGTGCCAAAAAAGATGTCAAAATTCCAACTGAAAATGGTATTTATGCATCAGGACAAATTACGCCGATGATGAACAAGGAAGGGAACCAGTTGCTTTATTTTACGGACTTTACAAGTAGTGAAAAAGACCAAGATTCCGCTTTAGGTTACTCCTTAATCAATGCCCGAACAGGTCAAGTTACGTATTATCGTGATACTAAAGTCGGCATTATGGATAGTGATGGCGCCATTTCTATCGCTTCAAAAATTTATCCAGAAAAGAAATGGAAAGCTAGTATGCCAGTCCTTTATAACATTGATGGCGTGCCAACGTGGATTGTTTCGTTAATGGACAGTAAAGGGATTTTCAAAAAATATGTCTATATAAACGCCGTAGATAATGATATTGTGATTGATGCAGACACGGCACAAGGCGCACTAGACGCTTATCGAATTGAGTTAGTAACCAAAGGAAGTAACAATGAAAATACAGACAAAGCCAACTTGAAAACGATGCAAGGTAAAGTAGCTCGTGTCTCAGTAGTAGCTGGGGAAGCGCAAACGGTAGTTTCATTTTTACTAGAAGATGAAAAAACCATTTTTAGCGTAACGACTAATAACAGTCCGCTGGCGCTATTCTTAAAAGAGGGCGACCAAGTGACATTTAAAGCCGTAGTGACTGAAAATGCTAAAGCAGCAAATGTTGAAGAATTGAAAATTGCAGGATTAAACTAAGAGGTCGGGACAGAAGTGTTTAACTCCGAGAAATAAGAAGGAATTTTCGAAAATTGTTCTTTAATTTTTGGAGAATTTCGGCTTATTTCCGAAGGAGTTGCTTTTGTTCCCGCCGTTTATCAATTTTTAAGCCTGGAACAAAAATCCAAAGTGATTTTTGTCCCAGGCTCTCTTGGAAAAGAAGAAAAATCCACTTATTTCTGCTATGATAAGAGAGAAAAAGAATACGAAGGAGCTTCGCCCATGCGCAACATAAAATTAACCATTGAATATGATGGTAAAAGATACTCAGGTTGGCAACGACTAGGCAATTCAGAGAAAACGATTCAAGGGAAAATTGAAAGTATTTTAAAACAAATGACGGGTGAACCGATTGAAATTATTGGCTCAGGCAGAACGGATGCCGGCACACATGCACGTGGTCAAGTAGCGAATTTTAAAACGACTAGTTCACTAACAACAACCGAAATGTTATCCTTTTTAAATCGATATTTACCTGGCGATATTGTTGTTAAAGAAGTTACAGAAATGCCTGAACGTTTTCATGCACGTTATAACGCCACAGGCAAACAATACAGCTACTATGTTTGGAATAGCCCAATTCCTAATGCCTTTGAACGGTATCATAGTTTTCACTTTCCCAAAGCGTTGGATCAAGAAAAAATGGAACAAGCTTGCCAAAAATTAATAGGGACCCATGATTTTATTGGTTTTTCAGCATTGAAAAAAACCAAAAAATCGACTACTCGAACGATTGAAAAGATTACGATTGAAAGAAACGGCGAAATGTTACAGTTCACTTTTGTGGGTAATGGTTTCTTGCATAAAATGGTCCGCATCCTCGTTGGGACACTTTTAGAAATTGGTGCAGGCACCAAAGAATTAGCGATAATTGACGAATTATTCGCAACAAAAGTCCGAGAAGGCGCAGGTGAAACGGCTCCTGCACAAGGGTTGTTTTTAGATGAAGTGTATTATAAATAACAAAAAAATAAATTTTCTTTAACCACACCAATTAAAAAGTTGAACTTTATCTAAAAAGTGCTAACGTTAAGAAGAGATTAACAATAGAAAGAGGTCATTTTTTTGCTATCTTTACTTATTTCTGTCAAAAAATTATTTTCATCTTTTTTAGGTATCTTAAAAAAAGAAGACACTCGTGCCTTGTTCTTTTTACTGGCAACCACGTTGTTGAGTGGGACTATTTTTTATTCAACAGTGGAAAAATTGTCGCCATTAGATTCGTTATATTTAAGTTTCATGACGTTAACCACGATTGGTTATGGAGATGTGCATCCAGTTACTGACTTGGGAAAAATTTTCACCATGGTTTATGCTACAGTGGGCTTGGGGATTATGGCTATGTTTATTTCGGTCGTAGCAAAATCCTACTTGTATTCTAAACAAAGTCATCACCACCATCACCATAAAAACAAAGAACATTCAGCGGAAAAGTCTTCAGAAAAATAGACGAAATTGATGAGTTGACCAAGTGTTTCTCGAAAAATGAAAGTTTTTTGAGAAACACTCTTTTTTTATCTTAATAATTATGGTAGTATGTCCCAAACTGTATTTTATTTTAAAGGAGCGTGAAGTGAATGGTCAAAGCGATTCGGAAATTATCGTTAATTCAAAAAATCATGATAGGGATTGTGATTGGAACCACCTTGGGTTTCTTGGTGCCAGAATGGACCTTCATCAGCGTTCTTGGTGAATTGTTTGTGGGCGCCTTAAAAGCAATTGCGCCGATTTTAGTTTTTGTCTTAATTATTGCGTCGCTAGCCCAACAAAAGGCTGGGGCGAAAACATATGTTGGATCAATTTTAGTTGTGTATCTGTTAGCGACATTTTTGGCAGCTGTTGTTGCCGTGACGGCAAGCTATCTGTTTCCCGTTAAGATTGTTTTGGAGGCGGCGCAGGAAGCGCAAGCAGCCCCAACGCAACTTAGTGATGTTTTAAGCAATGTGTTAACAAGCGTTGTCCAAAATCCGATTCAAGCGATGATTGAAGGCAATTATTTATCTATTTTATTTTGGTCCTCATTAATCGGTATTGGGTTACGTCAAAGTTCGGTCGCTACCAAGGATGTGATTGCCAATCTTTCAACAGGGATTACCACGGTCGTTCAAATGATTATCGGCATTGCACCAATTGGAATTCTAGGTTTGGTGTTTCATTCGGTGGCAACAACAGGCATTGCAGGGTTAGCCAAGTATGGTCAGTTACTATTATTGTTAATTGGTACGATGGCCGTGGTTGCTTTAGTCGTTTATCCAGCGATTGTTTTTTGGAATATTCGGCAAAATCCGTATCCGTTAGTCTTTTTTGTATTAAAGGAAAGTGCGATTCCCGCATTCTTTACACGCAGTTCTGCGGCCAATATTCCCATTAATATGGAATTGGCGAAAGCAATGGATTTAAATGAAGAATCTTATGCGGTCTCTATTCCGCTGGGCGCAACGATTAATATGGGCGGCGCAGCCATTACGATTACCATTATGACATTGGCGGCAGTCCACACATTAGGCATGTCCGTGCCAATCTATTTAGCATTATTGTTGAGTATCATCGCCGCTGTTTCTGCTTGTGGGGCTTCAGGAATTGCTGGTGGTTCCTTGTTGTTAATTCCGCTTGCATGTAGTTTGTTTGGCATTTCCAATGATATTGCCATGCAAGTCGTCGGCGTTGGCTTTATCGTCGGCGTAGTCCAAGATTCCATTGAAACAGCGTTGAACTCTTCTAGTGACTTGTTGTTTACCACCTCAGTTGAGTTAGCAGACCGACGTAAAAATGGTGAAAGTATTGATGTCAAAGCGTTAATTGGTAAAAGTCAATTGGTGGTCGAACAAGAAAATATTTAAAAGAAAGGAACAACCCGCTAAAATGCGGGTTGTTCCTTTCTTTTATAATCTCGGCCCCATTTTTTTCAGGGGCCACTGAAATTATCGACCATTTTGTGAAGAAAATCCTCTCTATAATAAAGGTATCAAGTAAACAGGAGGTACACGAAATGAAATGGTATCAACTTTCCTCAACAAAAGTAATCGAGCAGACTAAGACGAAGCAAACGGGTCTTTCTAGCGAAGAACGTCAGCAACGTTTACAAACGAATGGTCCAAATAAAATTGAAGAAAAACAACAACTGAAAACGTGGCAAAAGCTAGCCAAACATTTTACAGATTTACTAATGGTGGTCTTACTCGCTGCCGCAATTCTAAAATTTGCCACAGGCGAAGTGGTCGAAGGAAGTATCATTTTTCTAGTAGTACTTGTCAATGGCTTTGTCGGTTATTGGCAAGAGCGTAAAGCAGAAGAATCATTAGACGGCCTGAAACAGATGATGGGCCAAGAGACAGTCGTTCTAATTGATGGACAAAAAACAACCGTTTCTTCTGAAACATTGGTTCTGGGAGATGTAGTCACGTTACAAGCTGGCGATGTAGTCCCAGCAGATTTGCGCTTATTTGATGTTCATAATCTGATGATTGAAGAATCAATTTTGACAGGTGAATCAGAAGCCGTGGAGAAAATTACCAGTTCCTTGAATGAAGAATTACCAACAGGCGATCAAAAGAATTTGGCTTTTTCAGGAACACTTGTCCAAGCAGGTTCGGCCTTAGGTGTTGTAGTAGAAACAGGAGATTCCACTGAAGTTGGAAAAATTAATCACGCGTTGCAGTCAGTAGATCAAAAAACAACGCCGCTCGTACGGAAAATGCACCAATTAAACAAGCAAATTTTCCAAGGGATTATGGTCTTGATCTTGTTTCTGATTTTCTTTACCACTTTTCGTCATGGCATGGAATGGAGCCTCTTATTTTCTGCGATGATTGCATTAATTGTAGCAATGATTCCAGAAGGCTTACCTGCTGTGTTAACGATGATTTTATCGATGGGTGTTCATGAGATGGCTAGAGAAAATGCGATTATTAAAGGCATGCCTTCCGTTGAAACATTAGGTTCAATGACAGTTATCTGTTCAGATAAAACAGGAACGCTAACTAAAAATGAAATGACGGTAATGGATGTAGTGACTGAAGAAATGACCATTGTCAAAGAGATTATGGCCAACTGTCAAGAATTGAAATTACAAGACCAACAAAAAATCGCCGACTTACAAGGGAATCCTACCGAGTTAGCTTTACTACAGTATGTTGATCAGGATCAACTGTCTTTACGCCCTGTAGAAAAGAAAATTCCGTTTAGTTCAAGTTACAAATACATGGCCACTCGCCATCCGCAAGCAGAAGGTTCAATTATTTATGTCAAAGGTGCGCCAGAAGTATTGTTACAACTTTCTACGTTATCTGATAATCAAAAAGGTGCTTGGCAAGCACAAGCTGCGCAATTAGCGCAAAAAGGACAACGGGTATTAGGTTTCGCTTATAAGACAGTTACGTCACAACAGGAACTGACACATGAAACATTGTCAGGATTGACGTTTGCTGGACTGGCAGGCATCATCGATCCGCCAAAAGAAAGTGCCATTCAAGCCGTCAAAGAATCTCAAGAAGCAGGTATTTCCGTCAAAATGATTACCGGAGACCATAAAGATACAGCGCAAGCCATTGGCGAGCAGGTTGGTTTAAAGCATACGAAAAAAGTCCTTGAAGGATTAGAAATTGATGCTATGTCAGATGAAGAATTAGCTCAGCACGTTCAAAAAGTCGATGTATTTGCACGAACGACGCCAGAACATAAATTACGAATTGTCACGGCTTTACAAAACAATGGTGAAATTGTCGGGATGACCGGCGATGGCGTGAACGATGCGCCAGCACTAAAGAAAGCCGATGTCGGAATTGCCATGGGAATTAAAGGAAGTGAAGTAACCAAACAAGCCGCAGATATGGTTTTGGCAGATGATAATTTCCATACGATTGCTAAAGCCGTGAAAGAAGGACGCCGCATTTTTGATAACTTGAAAAAGACGATTACTTTCTTCTTGCCAACTTCTTTGGCACAAGGTTTAATTGTTGTCTGGGCGCTTTTAATGAATCATCCTCTACCGTTGACACCTGTCCAGATATTATGGGTAAACATGGTAACTACGATTACTTTGTCTTATGCATTAGGTTTTGAAAAAGCGAGTGCTGATACCATGAAACGACCACCAAGAGATGTCAACGAAGGCATTTTAACAAAGTACAGTATTTTTAGAATCGTCTATGTGTCGGTACTCATTATGGTGCCAGGTTACCTCATGGCGTTACAATTTGAGGGTCAAGCCTTACAGCAAACGTTCCTCTTACAAAGTATCGTCTTAGCGCAAGCAGCGTATATGATCAACTGTCGTAAGTTGGTTGATCCGTCGTTAAGCACAGGCTTTTTCCAAAATAAAGTGTTGTTTGCTTCATTAGGAATCCTCTTTTTACTACAAGCACTAGTGGTCTACTTGCCAGTAGCGCAGCAATTAATTGGCACAACTTCTTTAAATGGCCTTCAATTAGCAATGATTTTCGTCCATGTTGTGAGTTTGTTTTTCCTTGTTGAAGGGGAAAAATATATAACCAAACGATTCATGACGAAAGAAAGCCAAAAAACTAGCGAATGTCCTCGCTAGTTCCTTTAAAAATAAGAATGAAGAGTGAGCTCTGCTAGTCGGCGGAGTTCATTTTTTGTTGGAATTAAAGAGAGATAAAAGACAGGAAGATCAAGATGATCCAAGGGAAAATTGGAAATAATTATGTCGGCTTCATTTAACGTCAACTGGCTTAGTTCCACATATTCAATGGCTTGTAATTTCACACGAGTACCTAAATAAGCAGCTAATTCTTGTTGTAAAAAAGCTTTCCAAGCAGGTTCCCCTTGAAAGAGGAAATAGGCAGTCATCGTTTGCGCCTGAATGGAATAAATGGCTTGTTTTTCTAACAAAGAAGCCAAACTAAGAAAATAAGTCGGTTCTTCAATCGTGGTGTAGCGAGATAAAATCTCCAAAAGTTCTTGGTTGCTCTTTGATAACGCAAGGTCCTCTGCGGCTTGTTCGGTCATTAATTCTTGATATTCCAATTGAAATTGCTCAGAAAGTGTTGGGGACTCGGTATATTTAATGAATAACAATAACAGATTATCCAATAAATTTGTTTGGATTAAATCAGGCCGGGCTTCTTCAGTGGACAAATTAGTGACAAACTGCTGTAACGACTTTCGCAGCTGACTGTAATGAGTGTGGAGCGCAGAAGCCAACGTTTCGCCATAGACATTATCGTAATTCCAACTTTCTAAGAAACAAAAGAAGGCGAAAAAACTTTCTTCTCCTTGCAAATAGATGCCTTCAGAAGCATAAAGTTTTGCCAAGGACGGTTGATAAAGTTGAAACAAGACATCTTTTGAGTCAAAAGAAAATTGACTCACTCGGCAATTGGCTTTGTTGCGAATCGTGTTAATAAAAAACCAACAAGCGCCAAAAATTTCTTCCGTTTCCACCGTCAACTCACTACTGTAAACTTGTTTCAAAAATTGGAAATAATGCTCCTCATGAATAGAATAATCGTCAAAAAAATAATTATTATGAGTAAAAGGCACCAACAAACGGTGATAAAAAATCCGAATATTGCTTTCTGCCCCGATTAGCTGAATGGTCGTCGTGGTTAGTTGAATCGTTAAATGAAAATCACGTAAGGCCAGATTCATTTTTTTGATATGTCGCTTCAAAGTTTCATAAGAAACACCACTAGTGCTCAAAAAAGAAGTTGTCACTAACTCTTTCGTAAATAGTAGTTCTTTTAATAGCTGAATACTAATGGATTGAGGTAAAAATAATGACCAAAGCTCATTGGTTTGCGCATTCCCCTGATTGCGTAACCGAATACCACTGCTATCGGTTTCAATGGACCAGTCGGCGGGTAATTGACTGCGAATATACTGTAAATCCGAAAAAACGGTTCGCTCTGTCGTTTGGATTTGCGTGGCTAAACGCTTGGCTGTCAGCTGGGGAACATTTAATAACTGTTCCAACAAACGAATTTGCCGAAGCAAATCTTTTTCCGTTATCACACGTTTTAACATGGAGTACATGGCAAAACCTCCTTTTGCTTAAGAATACGGATAAAAAGGGGATTGGTCAATTAAAAAAAGAAGCGAATCGTCATTCGCTTCTTTTTATTCACTATACAAAAATATCAAATGTATGCAAAACGGCTGACAATAAAATGGTTACAACAGCCATTCCTGATACAAAGCCGACAGCACCAGGAACAAACGGAGGTAATCGTTTAGCAATATAGCTACCGACAGGGGCCGCACTGATTCCTGCTAAAACGGCGATGGTCAGGGAAAGCCAAAAGCCACCACCCATCATTAAAATCACACCAGGAACAATGCTGACCAGTGGCATAAACGTTGGATACCAACCTTCTTCAGCGAAATGTTTTTGATAAAGAAAAACACCAACAGCCGAAGCAATCATTTGTCCCATTAAAATGTCAGGAACCAAGCCAGAACCATTTGTAATATGATTAATATTGACAAACCAATCTGTTAAAACGCCTAGAATTACCAAACCTCCAACTAACTCATTTCCATAAAACCAAGCTTCGGAGAAGTCAGCAAAAGTGCGTCGTATTGACCATTGAAAGGTTTGCGTATTTTCAATTTTAGGTTGTTTTTGCCGCTTCTGAGCGATTGGTGCAACAGAAGGAACCATCCAAGGAAGTTGATGACAGATGGCTGAAACAATCCAGCCAACAAAAGCCATTGTGGTAACGTTGGAAACTGTCCCAGGTACATTTAAAAGGGGCATCAATTGCGCATTCAGCCAATTGGCAAACGGAAAGGTGAAAAGCGCACCCAACAGAGAAATCGTTCCTAATTTTTTCCAGCCAGGACCATAAACGAGCGTTAAAGCTGGCGGCGTGCCGACAACCACAATAAACGTTGGTAACCACAACACTTCTTTTGTAAAAAAGCGTGTAAAATCAAAAACATAAATAGTTAAAAAGAGGGAAAGTAGCTGAGAAGCAAGTACCCAAGGCCAAGCACCAGAGCCACCAGCAATTGCAAATCCCTGCCATTTTGAATTTTTCCGATAAAGTTGCCAAGCAATCAGACCGCCGATTAGTAAGAAAAGCGTTGTAAAAAGTCCACCGTAAAATTCCCCTTCCGTGAAGTTCATAACAAAATAGATAAATTTGTAAAATCCCTGCTGATTCACTTTGGTAACTACGTCATTGTAAGGAAAAAAGTTAGACACATGTCGAAAGCCATTCATGATCCAATACAGGAACATTCCCAAAAAAATTTTTACAACAAGAGCTAAAACGGCTTCGTAATTGATCGATTTATTTTTCATATGATCGCTCCAAAAAAAATGACATTTTACTAAGTTTTTGAAATTAGTTTATTTTAGCTACTAAAGCTTTTAGTGCCTCGTTAAAGACATTTGCTGGCGGATTAGTCAATCCAGCGCCAATCATACCAATCCCCGGTTCTTTATGAGCAATAGCAGTATTAATGACAGGCAGCATCCCTGTTTCTAAGACTTTTAAGACATCGATGCCTGAAGGAATCCCCATAAAATCTAAAACAGGAATCGTGACATTGGGATTTTCTTTCGTAGTAATTTCCAGCATTTCTTTTGAATAATTCAATGCTTCTGCCACTGTTCCGCCAACTAATGGGACAATTGCTGGTGCAGCTGCCATGGCAAATCCGCCAACACCATACGTTTCTGTAATAGCACTATCGCCCATATCCAAACCAGCATCTTCTTGTGTGTAACCAGCAAACATCGGACCAATCACCCGTTGGGCAGGCCCCGTAAACCAGTGATTTCCACCAATCCCACTGACACGAATTCCAAATTCGACCCCGTTGCGACACATGGTGGTGACAATTGTACTATTCTCCACATTATGCCCAGCATCTAACGCACATTTAGCGGCACCCATCCAAGTCGGACCAGAAAAATAGTCAGAACTGCCAAGAAATTCAAATACTTCTTTTAATTGTTCACGAGAAAAATCAGTTTGAACCATGTAAGGCGTTAATGCTTGGACTAACAACGTACTTCCAGCTACATTGCGATTATGACACTCATCGCCCATATGCAAGGCTTGCGAAAGCATTAAGCGTAAATCAATGCCTTCTGGACAAAAAGTCATGGCATCATGAAGTAATGGACCTAAAACATCGCGCATCCAAATCAGACGATCCACGACGGATTGATCATTTGCACCAAATCGTAAAACTTTCGCCAATTGTTCACTTAAATTAGTAAAAGCCGTGTTGCCGTACGTTTCATTTTTGATAATATGAACGTACATATTCGGAGAAGTCACGCCAGCCATAGAACCAACGGCATCATGTTCATGACAAGGAGAAAACGTAATCGCGCCAGAACGAGCAACCCGATCGGCATCAGCTAGATCTTTTGCTAATCCTTCAAAAACAAGCGCTCCTTGAACGGCACCTTTCATCGGTCCGCACATATTTTCATAAGTAATGGGTGGCCCAGCATGTAAAATGGTCGTTTCAGTCATATCGGGCATGACATTAATTGCTTTATCAAATCCTACTAAAATAGGTTTTGATTGAATAATGCGGGTAACCGCTTCTTCGTTGGCTTGTTGGATTTTTTCATAAAGTGTTGGATTTTTTAATTGATCCAATAATTTTAATAGCTCTGGGTCACCATTGGCTGGCGGTGCCCAATTTACTTGATGTGAAGGAATCCCTTGTTTTTTCATATCTTCATGAATAAAGTCAATGCCTACATTGATCGTATCTAAAGGCTGTTTAAAAAGATCATTTCTGCTCATGTTCGTTCGCTCCTTTTACAAAAGTTTTGGTGGCTTCGCAAAGTTGATGACTGCTGTCGACAACGAGAACCTCTAAATCTTCTAAAATTTTCCGCTGTTCATGAATATCTTGTGGATCTTCTTCGGTCCCTAAAACATAGCCAATAATGGCTAACTCACGACCATCTGCTTTCGCTATTGCTTTGGCTTCCTTTAACGCCTCCGCTAACACGCCAACGGGATTTTCGTGAGAACCATAACCTAATTCAAAATCTAACGCTAAAACTGCCACTTCAGGATCTTTGGCTTCTTGAAGAATGCGAGTAATCCGAGAAGTCGGATCGATCATTGGATGTGGGCGGCCTTCTGTGAAACGATCATCACCGAAATCAATCAATGTATGTGCTTGGCTGTGGTCAGGATTTGCTAATTGTCGTTCAGGAATTTTATGAATATTACTATAAACATCATCAGAGACTTCTGTTAAAGCATATAAAAGTTCATCACAAAGAGTGCCACCACAGAACAACCCACGAACAAATTTTTGAGAAGGGGCTTGTTGCTGTTGGATGGCTGTTAACGTTGCGCCTGTCGGATTTTGATAGAGGCTGGTTTCCGCTTCCTGTGTTTGACTAAATTGAATCACTTTTTGAACTGCATCCAGAGAAGAAGTAGCAAAAGTGACGTTGTCTATTTTTCGTTCCGTTTGTTCACTGCCGATAAAATAAATAACAACTGGTTTAGTTGAAACAGCTAATTTTTTTAAAATTTTCTCTGTTACTTCTGGAGCAGGCGGTTTAGAAATAAGCAAAATTGCCTTAGTTTGTTCGTCAGCCATTAAAGCATCCAGCCCGTCAAGCATCATCAGCCCACCAATTTCAGCAGACAAATCACGGCCACCAGTACCAATTAATTGTGAAATCCCATAACCATATTTATGGATTTGGACACTAACTTCTTGGCTGCCTGTACCAGAAGCGCCGACAATTCCAATATCTCCTGAACGTACCTCGTTAGCAAAACATAACCCAACGCCATTAATAATCGCTGTTCCACAATCAGGGCCCATCACAAACAGTTCTTTTTCGTGTGCTTTTTGTTTTAACGCTAATTCCTCGTCAACCGTCACGTTATCACTAAAGAGCATGACGTGTTTTTGCTGATCTAAAGCTTTATGCGCTTCTCGTGCAGCAAATTTTCCATTGACAGAAATTACAACTAAGTTGGCATCAGGCTCTTCATGAAGGGCTGAATCTAACGTCTTATAGGTTACTTCAGAAGAAGCGGTTTTCTTTTTCTTTGTAAATAACTCGTCGACTTGCTGTAAAATTTCTTCTGAGTTCGCTTGGTCATCAAGATCTAAAACAATTAATAAATCACCTGTTGTAACATGCTCCAAGGCGGGTGTATATAACCCAACATTCCGAATCACTTCAAGATTCATGTCGGTTCCCATCCCAATCATTGCAGTTTTAACTCCAGCCAGTTCATTGGCTCGTGTTGAAATGGTCATTAAAGTAACTGAATCAAAATAGGCGTTCTCTTTAATTACTGTTTGAATTGTCATGATTATTCTCCTCACAAAATAATTTTAAACCAAAAATAATGCCGCAAAGTATGTCGCTTCCTGAAGTTGAGCCCACCTCCTCTAAAGCTGAAACCGCTTGAGCCATTTCGTTTGTATTTCCACTTTCAATTGATAAAAAAACACGCTGAACTAGTTGAGAAAACCGCTCGTTCACTGCTTCATGGATTTCCGCATAACTGACCGCATTCGTTCGTTCCTTGGCTAGCACAGCCAGCTGTTGGAAATTCGAGGGAAGCTGCTGTAATGCAGAAAAACTAGCAAGTAATCCTGTGATAAAATCATCGCCAGTGGGGGTTAAACCAATCCCCAATCCCAAAATCTTCGTTAAACAATCAAGAGCTATTTTAAAAGATTTTTGCGCCCAAGCTTGTTGAAAATGAACCATTTCTTTTTGAATCTGGGTCCGACTATAAGAATCAAAAAGAAAGGTTGACGGCGAAGCAGGGAAAAGTGCTTGCCAAGGATTGAAACGAGTTTGCTGAATATACGTTAAAAAAATAGCTATCTTTGTTTTACTGGGTGTTAAATAAAGTGACGTTGGTTGCCAAATTTGGGCATCGGCTAGTGTTAATTGTCGTCGGCCTAACCGGATAAACAGGGGCTCAATTTGGACAGGTAAATCAGCGAAATGGCTAAGTTTTTTTTCATCGAGTATAATCGTGTTAGGTGCTATATGTTCGGGATGCGTTGAAATGGTCAAGAGAATTTCTTGGGTGTCTACATGACCATAATTAATAGCGTGCGTAAAACATTGCAAACTAGTCAATGTTTGATGAGGGAGTTTCGATAAAATCGTTTGGTCATAAGCTAAAATTTTTGTCATTCCAACGACCTCCTTTTTAATAGCGCTTTCACGAATTCATAATAAAAGAATCCAGCACGCTAAACAATTGCTAAAAATGACATTGATTTACAAGTTTGAATGGACAATTTGTACATTGGGAGGATAAATGATGTTAAAAGTGAGTGATTTATTAACGTTAGAAGAATTACCTGGCATTACCTTAGTGGCAGGACATAAAAATCAGGACCAACCGATTTTAAAAGTCAATATTTTAGAAAATCCTGATATTTTAGATTGGCTAACAGCAGGTGAGCTGCTGTTAACGACAGGGTACATATTTAAAGATGATCGGAAATTACAGAAAAATTTTTTGAAAGAACTAGCCAAACACCATTGTGCTGCCTTAGGATTTAAAACCCAACGTTATTTTGAAGAAGTTCCACCAGACCTAATCAAACTAGCAAATGAAATGAATGTACCTATTTTAGCAATTCCTTACAACTACACCTTTTCGCAAATTGCTGACGTGTTGAAAAGTCGTGTCACGTTAGAACAATTTGACATGAATGCGCAAGAAACCGCATTGCATAATAAAATTTATCAAATCTTAGAAACGGGAAGTAGCAGTTTTCATTTGCTGCAGGATCTAGCAGAAACCATTCAAAATCCTGTCTTGTTATTGAATGACCACTTTGAAGGAGTTAATTTTTTTGACTTGCCTAAAAACCCAATTCGTATTTCTAGCATTTTAGAAGATAGACAAGAAACCTCAGAGTTCCAAAAACAATTGCTGGAACAAAGTCATCCATTACTACGCTTTTATCAAGAACCGATTCATTTACAGTTGAAACTCCAGAACCAAGTGGTGCCAATTGAAATTTATCCAATTAAAAAGAAAAATGTTATTTTATATTATTTACTCGTCTGGAACACCTTGGCCCCATTACGACCAGTCGACGTGGCTCATTTTAAAATCACAGCTCATTACTTACTTTTACAATTGCAATTGGAATACTCACGGAAATTTGAAGAATACCAACAACGAAACGAATTATTTTTTAAGCTGATTGCGCATGAAAAGAGGGATCAAGCTGTTTTCCAACAATTTCAACAGTATTATCGCTTGACAATAGATAAGCCCTATGCGATTTTGCTAATTTCATTAACCTTAAATGAACGCCAAAGGCAAGAAAAAATGTCTATTTTAGGTAACCAGTTAAACCAAGTTATCTTAGGGGATAAACAAAAAATTGTTTGTATTGAAATTGGTAGTTCCTTTATTTTATTAGTTGAAGATCCACCTGAAAAAGAAGGCGATTATCTGAAAATGATGCAACGCCTAGCAAAAAGCAGCATAAATCAGTTAATGAAAGTACAAGAAGATGTGGAACTTTTCCTAACAATAGGACCTAAGATTCAAGGTCTGACCCAGATTCATGAATCTTATCAACAAGCGATTGACATTTTAGCCTTTCAACGTCAATTCGTTGCAGAAAAACCTGAAATGAGGATTGCTTCCTACGCGAATTTTCATTTTAGACAGACACTACAACGTTATTTTTTAGAAGAAGGACAAGCAACCCTCAGAAAAAAATATCTTCAACCATTGCAGAAAAGTGATCAACAGCAACATACCGACTTTGTCCATACACTGAATGTCTATTTTCAATCAAAACGAAACTTGTCTCAAACAGCCAAAAAGCTCTTTATTCATCGTAATACTTTGTTACAACGATTGGAGAAAATTGAACAGCTAGTGCTGTTGGATTTTGATAAGGAAGTGGACTTGTTGGCGTTGGAAGTGGCGTTGTTTGTGGGAACTTAAGAAGCAATATAAGTGGCGGTTTTTAATTTAATGGAATATATATATAGCTAAAAGAAACGATTATACAAGAAGAATAATTTAATCAATAAAAAATGGCATCTTTATTGAAAAGATGCCATTTTTTATTGAAAAAGTTAGGGTATTTCATTACACTTACACTGTTCCCAATCGTCTCTATACACTATCTGTTTTATATATCAGCAAAAATTACATCATGATACAATAAATAATTTTAACAAAATACACCCTAGAAAGAAGCCCAAAAATGAACCTAACCCATCAAGACTTCAACCTATTCAACCGAGAAATCTTCACATTCAAACAACTCAAAGAGCAACAAACATCAGCAGAAATCGATGCCTTAAAGCAAGTCTACAAGCAACATTGGGAAAAGTGGAAAGCCTTAAACCTCGTCATCGCCCAAAGTTTATCAGCTGAACTCGGCATCACTAAGCCGAAAATCGAAAGCTGGACCAACGGCTGGAATTTACGCAGTCATTTCTGGGCTGCGTATCGCAGTGAGCAACGCCAAGCGGAAAATGCTTGTCTGGCGTTGTTATTAAATAAAAAGCAATTTCAAGTATATTTGATGTTTCAACATTACAAAAGTGAGGAGCGGGCAGGCTCAGTCGTCGCTTACAATCAATTGCTTAATCGTTTAGAAGCTTGGAGTCAAACCATCGACTGCGAAGGCTATTATATTTGGCCGCAGGAGGAGCATGAACTAGTGGACCATTTGCCTTTAAAAGATTATTTAGCAGATGAAAAGCAGCGGAAAATTCTAGAAGAGCGGATAGGCAATCGCTCCTTTCAGATTGGTAAGTTGTGGTTTGCGACAGAAAAGCTTGAAACGATTGAAGAAAAAAGTTGTCAGGCGCTTCAAGAATTAGCACCTCTGTACGTGGCATTACATGAAGAAAAAAACTTCTTTGATTGATTTATTGATCAGAGAAGTTTTTTTCTTCTAGTCATCAACAATTAACTCATTAATAATGGAGAGAAGACGAAAAAAAATTGCGATTTCCTTCACAAAACACCTTATTATCTTTCCGAAAATATGATATCTTTAGAATGGAAATTTCATGAAAAGAGGATGCGAATGTTTAAAAAGTACACACAAATGATAAGGGATGAATTTAAAGGGTATAATCAAAAAAAATTGAAAAAAGATTTCTTGGCAGGTTTGACTGTCGCAGCCGTCGCGTTGCCGTTAGCGTTAGCGTTTGGGGTCTCCAGCGGCGCCACTGCAGCAGCTGGCATGATCACGGCGATTATCGCTGGAATTGTGATTGGAAGCCTTTCGGGTGGGTTTTATCAAATTTCAGGACCAACAGGTGCGATGGCAGCTATTTTAATGTCAATTGCGGCAGTGCATGGTATGCAAGGGATTTTATTGGCCACCTTTTTGGCGGGAATTTTCTTGCTTTTGGCAGGGATTTTGCGTTTAGGGAGCTTGACTTCTTTTATTCCGTCACCGGTCATTACCGGGTTTACTTCAGGAATTGCTATTATTATTGCGTTGGGGCAGCTTGATAATTTCTTTGGGGTTCGTTCAGAAGGACACAATTTAATTGAGAAAATCAGCAGTTATCGTTCATTGGGCTTTGATTTAAGTATACCAACGACGGTGATGTCGATTTTAGTGGTGCTTGGATTAGTGTTCTTTCCGAAAAAGTGGAATGCGATGATACCAGCTTCATTGGTGATGATTATTTTAGCTACGTTAGCAACAGTGGTTTTTCAACTGCCAGTGGCCACTGTAGGGAAAATTCCGACAAGTATTTTTAGTGATACACGTTTGGAACTTGGTTCGCTTCAATTAAGTGCGTTTCAGGATATTTTGGTGCCTTCGATTAGCATTGCTATGTTAGGTATGATTGAAAGTTTGCTTTGTGGCGCTTCGGCTGGTCGCATGACAGGGAAACCATTAGACAGTAATCAGGAACTAGTGGCACAAGGAATTGGCAACTTAATTTTGCCATTTTTCGGTGGCGTGCCTGCGACGGCAGCGATTGCCCGCACGAGCGTAGTAATTAAATCTGGTGCGCAAACACGTTTAGCGGGTATTTTTCATGCAGTCTTTTTATTGTTATCGATGTTGCTTTTATCGCCAGTCATGTCTAAAATTCCCATGCCTGCATTAGCTGGTGTTTTAGTGGTGACAGCGTGGCGAATGAATGAATGGTCGGTGATTAAAGAATTCTTCCAGAAACGTTTCCACACAGCCTTATGTTTATTCTTTTTAACGATGATAGCGACCGTTATTTTTGACTTGAGTTTAGCGATTGTTTTAGGGGTCTTAGCGGGTTGCCTGTTTTTCATTGCGAAAAGTGCCGTGATTACGATTAATGTCGAGGAAGTTGATTGGTCAAGAATGGGGCTAGTACCGACCGATTGTACGGAAAATTGGGTGGTGGTTTATTTGAGTGGCCCGTTATTTTTCATGTCTTCTGAACGATTGAAACAAACGTTACTACAATTGGAAACAAAAAGTGGTGTAGTATTTTCAATGCGAGGAGTTCCTAGCATTGATAGTACGGCGTTAGATATTTTAGAAGAATTTTGTCTCGCAGCAGAAGGTCGCGGACAACAAGTTCAATTTGCCGCTCTGCAACCAGAAGTTGAAAAAATGATTCAAACCATTCAAGGAAATCAAGAGAAAGAATACCATTTCTCAGTCGCAGAATTTTTACAAACGGTGCATATTGCAGAACAATAAGTCATTTTCAAATAAAATGTTCTATTTTCTATTGCGGGCTTAATGGGTGAAGAAATAAGAAAAATAAGTGGGGACTAAAACAAGTTTCTAGAGAAGTTCCTAAAAAATAATAAAGAGAAAACTTCTAAGTATGAAGTTTTCTCTTTATTATTTTTTTGGTTATTTATTGAATTACTTCTAGCATAACGTCTTTTTGATCATCCGTAACATTGCCTGCGTAGTTAGGAGTGATTAAAGATATTGAACCATTTTTATTGTTGAATAAGTATAAAGTGCCCGATCTATTTTGTTCATCGTTTGAAGAAATATTAGTTCCTAAAATTAACTCTGTATTTACTTTAACGGTGCGAATACTGTTATCGCCCGCTGAAAATATTCTAATCTCTTTTGTAGGAATTGTATTTATAGATAGGTCATATTTATTAATGGCTTCTTTCACTTGACCATTTTCAGCCCCAAACAATTTAGTTCGGAAGGTAGCAATTGGTGTTGAATTTAAGTTCTCTAACGTAATTGAAGTTGGCACATTCATTCCTTTAAAATTAAATACGAGTGGATTGTTTAAACTACTAAGATCGACAGCATAAGGTGTTGCTTCTAAAGAATTTGCTTCTTCGACATTTGTAGATACTTCATTTTTAGACTTTGCCGAAGTTTGAGTGGTGCTGGAACTTTCAGAAGTTTCTTTTAGTTTATTACTAGAGCTTGTTTCTGTGCTAGAACTGTAATGATTAGTACTGCTTTTCATTGATGTTGTTCTATTAGTAGAATTTTCTTGTTTTTTAGGTTCATTCGCTTTCTGAGAACTACAACCTGTTAAAAAAATAACTAAAATAACACAAACTAATTTTTTCATACTATTCCTCCTATAGACGCTATAACTAATTTTATCGTACTTGTTAATATAACAAAAGGAATAATTATTTTATTTTCATGAATGCTCCAATTGTTTAAATCTGTAGTTTTTATACTTATTTTTGTTGCATTTGCAACAAAAATAAGTTAAAGTAATGACAATCATAAAATATTAGCGAAAGGAAGTGTCCTAGTGACAGATATTTTAAGAGAAATTGGCATGATTGCGCGGGCCTTAGATTCAATCAGTAATATTGAATTTAAGGAATTATCTTTAACACGAGGACAATATCTTTATTTGGTCAGGGTCTGTGAAAATCCTGGGATTATCCAAGAAAAGATCGCCGAACTGATTAAAGTTGATCGAACCACAGCGGCGCGGGCGATTAAGCGTTTGGAAGAACAAGGCTTTATTTATCGTCAAGAAGATGCAAGCAACAAAAAAATTAAGCGGATTTATGCCACAGAAAAAGGGAAAAACGTTTATCCAATCATTGTGCGCGAAAATCAACACTCGAATCAAGTGGCTTTGCAAGGCTTGTCAGAAGTGGAAATTTCACAATTGGCAGAGTACTTAGTCCAGATGCGTAAAAATGTCAGCGAAGATTGGGAATTTGTCAAAAAAGGGAACACACGAAATTATTAAGGAAAGGACGACTGGTCGATGGGAGAAATAAAACAATTAACAATAGAGGATGCACCAGTGTTACAAGAAATCAGCATTGAAACATATACAGATACTTTTGGACCGTACAATACGCCAGAAAATATGCAAGCCTATTTAGTAGAAGCCTACAATTTAGAAAAATTACAAAAGGAATTAGCTAATCCCCACTCTGACTTTTATTTTATCTTGGTCGATAATCAATTGGCTGGCTACATGAAATTAAATCGTGAGATGGCACAAACGGAACCGATGGGGTCAGAAAAGCTCGAGGTTGAGCGATTGTATATTTTGCCTGCGTTTAAAGGAAAGAAGCTGGGAACACAATTGTTAGAACTGGCGGAAGAAAAAGCTCGTGAATTTGGTAAAAAAGCACTGTGGCTAGGTGTCTGGGAACACAATGATGCGGCGCGGGCATTTTATAAAACGATTGGCTACCGCTATTACAGTCAACATTCATTTTTTATGGGAGACGATGAACAGACGGATTTTATTTTGTTAAAGGAATTATAGCAAGAAAATTTAGAAACAAAGATTTCTGATAAAATCAGAAATCTTTGTTTATTTTTTTGATTAAAATTAAGCATTTTTTATTTTCAAAATGTTATTTTTTAAAACGTAAAAATTGAAAAAGAAGATTTTGAATCTGTGAAAAGTTGTCGATCTTGTGAGAAAACTCTTTTGTCAGTGTCTTTTTTCAGGATGGGTCTCTTCCTGAAAATCCACTTCAGTTTATCTGTTTTGTGTGTGTTTGATTAAAAAATGTTGTGTTGGATTTCATTTAAATGTATAATTTATTTATGTCATTTTTAATAATAAGCGTATTTTAGTATTTGAAAAGAGAAGTTGTACATAATATGTGAATAAAAAGATTTGTTTCTTACTTTCTAGAGTGAGAGGGCGATATAAAAAAGGTTGCTATTTTTTCGTTCAAAGTGAACAAAGAATCGTTTGTTATTTAGTTGGGGTAACTAATGATTGTTGTTATAAAAAGCGCTTACAATTTGTGTGATGAGAGTAGTACGCATGTTTGTGCAAAAGTGACAAAAAAGAGAAGGCAGGGTGTTTTAATAGAAAAAAATTTTTAATAAAAAGGAGAGTTTGTCGTGGAGAAAAATGTGTCTCAAGTAACAGCTCAAGAAGAAACAGCGATGAAAGCACGTGGCTACAATGAGGATTTGTTGCCAAGTAGCCCGAAACAACGGACGATGGGCGCGCGCAATTTTTTTACATTATGGATGGGTTCGATTCATAATATCCCGAATTATGCAGCAGTGGGCGGCTTTATTTTCTTAGGTTTATCGCCGCTGCAAGTTATGCTGGCAGTTGTGTTAAGCTCATTCATTGTAGCAACTTTCATGAATTTAAATGGCGGGGCTGGCTCTAAATATGGCATTCCTTTTGCGATGCACTTACAGTCTACTTACGGCAGTCTCGGGGCAAAACTGCCAGGGTTCTTAAGAGGTTGTGTGGCCGCGATTGCTTGGTTTGGTCTGCAAACGTTTACAGGATCGCTCGCTTTATTAATTATTCTCGGGAAATTTTGGCCGAACTTTTTACAAATTGGTGGGTCATTCCAGTTTTTTGGTCTCAGGCTACCTGAATTAATGGCGTTTACTCTTTTCTGGCTCTTAAATGTGGCAATAGGTTTCGGTGGTAGCAAAATTTTGAACCGGTTTACCGCCATTTTAAGTCCGTTGATTTATGTCGTTATTATTGGATTAACGATTTGGGCCATTCGAGCTGGGGGCGGTTTAACACCAATTTTGTCCTATCAAGTTTCTGGTGCGATTCGTTCAGTCAATCCACTTGTGGCGTATCTGATTATTTTTAACTCGGTTGTGGCCGTTTGGTCAGCGCCTGGTGCGAGTGTGGCGGATTTTACTAAGAATGCGCGCTCGACACGTGCTCAGGTTGTGGGGCAAACAGCAGGTTTAGTTGTTGGTTATGGGATTTTCGCTTTTTCCAGTGTGGTTATTCTGTTAGGTGGTTCGCTGTATTTTGGGATTCAAGAATGGAATATTTTAAACATTATTGATCGTTTAGATAATGTGGCGGTGGTGGTCTTAGCCATGTCAGTTTTCTTATTAACGACTATTTCAACGAATGCAACAGGGAACATCATTCCGGCAGGTTATCAATTGGCAGCACTGTTTCCTAAAAAAATGACGTATAAAAAAGGCGTCATGATTGCCAGTGTTATCAGCTTTCTCATTATGCCTTGGAAACTGATGGAAAACGCCGATAGTATTTTTATTTTTCTGAACGCAATTGGAGCTGTTTTAGGACCAGTCGCTGGCGTGATGATTGCGAATTATTATTTTGTTCAAAAGCAACAAATTGATTTAAATGCTTTATACGTAGATAAACACAAAAAAGAGGAAGCCAATCCTTTTTACGGATTAAACAAGCCGGCGTATGTTGCTACTATTCTGGCGTTGGTTCTTTCCTTAAGTGGTCAATTTATTCCACAGGTTAAAATCATTGCTGATATTTCGTGGTTTGTGGGCTTTACCACAGGTTTTGTGCTGTACTTAGTGTTAAAAAAATGGACTTGGGATTCAAAAAAAGTGAAAGAAACAGCTTATCAGGAGGGAAAATAAATGCAAGCAGAGTTAGTGATTAAAAACGGGTTAGTTATTTTAGAAACTGGAGAAGTCATTACGGATGTCGCCGTTCAAGGAGGAAAAATCGTAGCGATTGGGCAAGACTTGTCAGGAGAACGTGTGATTGATGCGACGGGTTTAGTCGTTAGTCCTGGGATGGTGGATGCCCATGTTCATATTACCGATCCTGGTGGTGGTTACCGCGATGAATGGGAAGGGTATGTCACAGGAACGGCCGCTTGTGCCAAAGGGGGCGTGACGACCTTTATGGAAATGCCTTTAAATCAGATTCCAGCAACTGTGGATAAGACCTCTCTTGAGATCAAATACAAGGCAGGAGAAAATAAACTAAAAGTAGATGTAGGGTCATTTGGCGGCGTGGTCCCGACCAACTTGGCTGGTGGGATTCAGGAACTTGATGAAGGAGGCGTTTCCGGCTATAAATGCTTTTTAGGAACGTGCGGCGATCGTTCAATTGAAGGAGATTTTCAAAATGTCGACGATTATTCACTATATGAAGGAATGAAACAAGTTGCTAAGACTGGCAAAGTGCTAGCAATCCATGCAGAAAATGCGCCAATTACGGATAAATTAGGCGCGTTAGCTTATCAAAATGGCGAAACGACTTTAGCAGCATATGTAGCTACACGTCCTGTGTTTACCGAAGTTGAAGCGATTCAAAAAGCCATTTTATTTGCCAAAGAAACAGGTTGTCGGATTCATATTTGTCATGTGGCTTGTCAAGAAGGCGTGGAAGAAGTTTTGAAAGCCCAAGCAGAAGGGGTAGATGTGACTTGTGAAACATGTACGCATTATTTATATTTTACCACGGATGAACTTGATGCCATTGGTCCAGTTGTCAAATGTTCGCCGCCGATTCGTGACGCGGACCAACAAGCCGCCTTATGGAACCACGTGCAAACAGGCGGCATCGCGTTTGTAACCTCTGACCATTCTCCTTGTACGCCAGACTTAAAAGATACAACCAATGCTTTTGAAGCTTGGGGCGGCATTTCTGGTGTTCAAAATAACGTCGACGTGTTATTCGATGAAGCCGTCCAAAAACGTGGTTTATCCTTGAAACAATTCGCGGGTATGATTGCAGCAAACCCAGCTGACCGTTATCACTTAGCACAAAAGGGCCGCATCAGCATTGGTAAGGATGCCGATTTTGTACTAATTAAACCTAATGCACCGTATATCTTAAAAGCAGAAGATTTAGAATATCGAAATAAAATTAGTCCTTACATTGGTCGTGAAATTGGGGCCCAAGTGATTCAAACAATTTTAAGAGGCGAAACAATTTACGCACAAGAAACTGGGGTAACCGAGGCGTTTAACGGCGTATTTATCAAAAATTAAACACCTATTTTAGAAATGGAAAGGGACAGAAGCGTAATTGAATTAGCGCCTCTGTCCACGAGTTAGAGGATGTTCGTTGGTTGTTTCGCACAAAAAAAGGCTTAATTTTGTTTGATAAGTACAATGAAGATAACTAGGGAAACGTTTACAATTAGAGTGTAATCAGTCAGGAGGTTTTGTGATGGACTTGGAAAAAGTTTTAAGACAAAGAATCGAAGAGTTGTCAGCAATTGGGAGTGATCCTGCTGGAGGGATGACACGCTTACTTTATACAGATTCGTGGTTGGCAGCACAAAAGTATGTGCAAAGCCAAACTGAGGCGTTTGGACTGGAAACGCAATTTGACGAAGTTGGGAATCTGTTTTGTCGAGTGGCAGGAACGGAATTTCCTCAGGAAACGATTTTAACTGGGTCACATATCGACACAGTAGTTAATGGTGGGACCTTAGATGGTCAATATGGTGTTATTGCTTCCATGACGGCTGTTCAATATTTATTAGACAAATATGGGAAACCACGGCGTTCTTTAGAAGTGCTTTCCATGGCTGAAGAAGAAGGGAGTCGTTTTCCAACGGTTTTCTGGGGAAGCAAAAATGTCGTTGGTGAAGCCAAATGTGAAGAAGTAGTCGACATCTCTGACAACGAAGGTAAAAAGTTTGTTGATGAGATGCATCGCCAAGGCTTTGATTTTCGGCAAGAGCAAACTAGACGTGAGGACATTGAAGCATTTGTCGAAATTCATATTGAACAAGGCAATATTTTAGAGAACGAAAAGCTCCAAGTCGGTGTTGTTCATAGTATTGTAGGGCAACGTCGCTACACGGTTAACTTAAAAGGGCAAGCCAATCATGCAGGTACTACGCCAATGAGTTACCGTCATGATGCAGTGTACGGCTTTGCTAAAATTTGTGCAGAAGCCATTGATCGTGCGAACGAAATTGGGGATCCGTTAGTTTTAACATTCGGCAAAGTCATTCCGAAACCCAATACAGTCAACGTGGTGCCTGGAGAAGTGGAATTTACAATTGACTGCCGTCATACCGACGCTGCTTTTTTACGACATTTTACAGGTGAATTAGAAGAACGGATGAAGACAATTGCTCAAGAATTAGGCTTAACGATTGCGATTGACCGTTGGATGGATGAAGCCCCTGTACCGATGAATCAAGCAATTGTAGAAGTTATTGAACAAAAAGCTAAAGAAGGCAAGTATCAGTATCGTATGATGCATAGTGGTGCTGGGCATGATTCGCAAATTATTGCGCCCCATTACCCGACAGCGATGATATTTGTGCCAAGTATTGGTGGGATTAGTCATAATCCAGCAGAAGCAACGGCATTTCCAGATTTGGTTGAAGGCGTCAAGCTTTTAGCAGATACCTTATATGAATTAGCGTATAAATAAGATAGAAAAGGAAGAATTGTGATGGGTTATAAAAATAATCGAGTTGGTTACCAAAAAGAATTGTTAACATCAAGAGCTGTGATAAAAAAAGACAATTACGCCATTATTCCCCATGATGGTTTGGTGCAAAATGCAGTACCTGGTTTTGAAAATGTCGATATTTCCATTTTAGGATCGCCTAAATTAGGTGCGACATTTGTGGATTACATTGCTACGTTTCGTAAAAATGGTCAACAAACAACCGGTTTTGGTGGCGACGGGATCCAAACGTTGGTTTATGTCATTGACGGTCGTTTGCGCGTTTCAGATGGTCAAGAAACCCATGAGCTTGAAGCCGGGGGCTATGCCTACTTTACGCCTGAAATGAAAATGTATTTAGCGAATGCACAGGAAGCAGACACAGAAGTTTTCTTATATAAAAAACGCTATCAGCCGTTGGCGGGCCATCAACCTTATAAAGTGGTTGGGTCAATTCATGACCAACAACCAGAAGAATATGAAGGAATGACAGACGTTTTACTTTGGAGTTTATTGCCGAAAGAGTTTGACTTTGATATGAATATGCATATCTTATCTTTTGAACCAGGTGCTAGTCATGCCTATATTGAAACGCATGTCCAAGAGCATGGTGCGTATTTAATTAGTGGCCAAGGGATGTACAATTTGGACAATGAATGGTATCCAGTGGAAAAAGGGGACTATATTTTCATGAGTGCCTATGTGCCACAAGCAGCCTATGCGGTTGGCCGTGAAGAACCGCTAATGTATGTTTATTCCAAAGATGCCAATCGTGAACCAGAATTATAAAGAAAAGCCGAATGTAAAGTAATGACCTCGGAACAATAGGATTTGAACACGCAGTGGTGAACGGTAGAGTCCTTTTTCTTGGTAGACGTTACTTTTATTCGGCTATTTTCCTGTTAATTATTTTTCTGAAAGTTCCAGCGCTACCCGTAAGAGTAAACTCGTCTCAGGCTCTTGAATAGAGGTACCTAATAATTTTTCACATTGATTCATGCGATATTTAATGGTGTTTCTGTGAAGGTAAAGAGCGTTGGCCGTTTTAGTAATTTCGCAATTGAAATCTAAAAAAACTTTCAAGGTTTTTCGTAATTCTTGTAACGTCGGTTCCGTCGGATAGGCCAACTCTTTCAATTGTTGCTGGCAAAAGTATTCAACATCTTCAGTGCCAATCTTTTCAAAAAGTCCAGCTAGGCCTTTGGGATGGAACAATTGCACAGTTGCTGGTTTTTGAGCGTGTAAAGAAGCCTCTAATGTCGAAGAAGCTTCAATATAAGAATTAGGCAAATCTTCTAGGTTTTCATAAGCATTGCCTAAAGCAAAGCGAATGGTAATAGGCAAAGCCTGTTGCAAACGTTCAGCGAGGTTTTGCAAAATCATCAAATGGTCATTTTTTTTAGATTGAAAAATCAAGATACTTTTATTTTGATTTTTTAATTTAAACAAGGCGACATCTGGCAGGATTTCCGGCAATTGTTCTTTGAGCCATTGGAAAATTAGTTGCCCTTCCGCTTGCTGATAACGAATATGGGTTTCATTTTCTGGTTTAGTCACGCCGTAGACAATCGCTAATTGATAATAATCACTGTTGATTAAACGATAATTTTTCCAAAGTTCCAACCAATTTTGATGTTTACTCAGCGCTTCTTGATGTGTATCAAGCAAGCGGTCCAAAAAGTCTGTTTTGAGATGCTCAAAAGATTCAGCAATTTTCTGGTTTTTAAATAACATAAAAGTCAAAACTAAAATGGCCTGATCAATGGCAAATTCAGAAATAGGATAAGGAATCTGTTCAGGAGATAAGACCAATAGATAATAGGGAAAATAATCGTTCACACGAATTGGAAAGCCCGCTACTTGAATGTTTTCTTGTCGCTCATCCTGTAAACGAAAGATTTTCTTTTCTTGTGCCAATTGTTGAAAGTGGTCTTTTGATAATTGTTCGATGAAAAACTCCGCCGATTTTTGATTGCCATAAAAATAATTCGAGTGGGCAATCACCTGTTGCCTAGGACTTAATAAAATAATTGGCGCATTTAAAATTTTCGCAAATTCAGCGATGAAACGCGTAGCATCAACATCTTGCATTAATAATGTTGAAAAACGCTTTTGGATGTCAAATGCCACAGACATCTGTTCGGTTTTGCTATCACGAAGATAGCCAACAATTTCATGCAACAACCCGCCTAGTGGCTGTGTGCTAGGAATTTTAATCAGGGGCAAATCAACGGCACTGGCATAGGCAACAATTTCTGGTGAAATTTCGTCAAGGAACCGCCCAACTTTGATTCCTAAAGCCGTACACTCTGCTTGTTTTAGCGAGTCAATAAAAGGTTTCAATTTTTCTTGATCATCTTTATAAATCATTGCCGTTGTTAAAATCATGACATTTTTAGGGATAAAATCAGCCACATCAGGTGTTTCCGTGATTTCTACACTTTCCAAGGGCTGTGTTAAGTTTGAGTGAGACGATAATAATTGTAAGTCAGAAAATCTTGGTAAAGCCAAGACCTCAGCTAATATTTTCATCACAACAACCTCCTTTTTTTATAGTATAGCGAAGAATAAAAAGGAGTACAAAAGATAGTTATTGAATATGTCTAAAAAACAAAGTCAAAATAGTGCAAATTGAACAATGAATTTCTGGGTTTTTCCAAAGATAATAAAAGAGAAGAATTAAAAATGAAGTGAGGGATTACTATGTATCAACAACCAAATTTTGTACGGCGAACAATCATGACGCCGGGACCAGTCGAAGCCCATCCATCGGTACTTCGTCAAATGGGTCAACCAATTTTAGGGCAATTTGATCCAGAATTTCTACAGATTATGGACGAAGTTCGGGAAATGATTAAAGTACCTTTTGCCACAAAGAATCAACAAGCCTTTGCCATTGATGGCACGTCACGTTCAGGCTTAGAAGCGGGGTTATTTGCATTGATTGAGCCAGGTGACAAAGTGCTTGTGCCTGCGTATGGCCGGTTTGCTTATTTATTAGGTGAAATTTGCGAACGCGCCCGGGCCGAAGTCATTTATTTAGAAAAGGACTGGCTCGCACCGTTTGAGCAAACAACGGTGATTGAAGCGATTAAAGAACATCAACCAAAAATTGTTGCGATGGTCCACGGCGAAACGGCGAATGCACAAATGCAACCGCTGGATCAAATTGGCGCCTTTTGTCGGGAAAATGAAATTTTCTTCGTAGTAGATATGGTGGCGACTTACGGCGGTGTCGAAACAAAGGTCGATGATTGGAAGATTGATATTGCGGTAGCAGGCACTCAAAAATGTGTCAGTGTACCTTCAGGCCTTTCTTTGATTACTTACAACCAACGTGTGGCCGACTATCTGGCGGGCCGTTACCAAAAAGAGTTAGGGCTTGGCGCGGATGCGCGGAATGAACGGTTCATTCAAAGTAACTACTTGGATTTATCGCAATTAGAAAAATATTGGGGACCAGAGCGCTTAAATCACCATACAGAAGCGACTACAATGATTTATGGGCTACATGAAGGGCTGCGCTTGTTACTTCAAGAAGGCATGGAAAATGTCTACGCACGCCATCGGAAAAACGATCGTATTTTAGTTGAAAGTCTGCAAAAAATGGGCTTAGAAATTTTCGGGAAGTTAGACACAAAAACACCAACAGTCATTCCTGTGGTCATTCCAGAAGGAATTGATGGTGAAAAGGTGCGAAGCTTATTACTGGATCATTTTAAAGTTGAAATTGCCTCATCCTTCGGTGATTTAAAAGGAAAAATTTGGCGGGTCGGTAATATGGGTTACAGCAGTCGCGAAGACAATGTGTTGCATTTTTTAAGTGCCTTTGAGACTGTATTGAAACACCAAGGCTATCAATTTGAAGGCGGTAGCGGTAGTACTCATGCATTGGCTGAGTATTTAAACTAAAAAAGAAGGTAGGACAAAGGTCACTACGTAAAAAAGCGTAGTGCTTTTGTTCCTTGTGAAACGTTAACCAAAAAAATGATTGGTGGAGGAAAAGAAAATGACAGACAAGACAAAAAGTTCGTTGGCTTATTGGAAAAAAATCGTTATTTTACTATGTATGGGCTGGGTAACAATCTGGATTTATCGTTCCGCGCTTTCTCCTGTTTATCCACAAATTCGCGCGTCTCTAAATGGTAACGCTTCCGATACGGCCCTAGGGTCCATTTCTAGCTTTTATTTTCTCGGTTACGTAGTCATGCAGATTCCTGCAGGCTTCTTGGTAGACAAAATTGGGAAAAAACGTGTATTAATTCCAGGATTTATCTTGTTTGCGCTGGCAGCATTACTGATTGCCCAAGCCCAAACGATTGGAACAATTTACTTAGGTAGCTTATTGGCAGGCTTAGGATGTGGTTCTTTCTATGGCTCGGCTTACTCGTTGACGTCGCAAAACATTCCTCAAGCCAAAAAAAGTTTTGCAACAGCTATTGTCAACAGTGGTTCAGCAGTTGGTTCAGGTTTAGGGATGATTTTATCTAGTTATTTAGTTGCCCAAAAAGGATTACCTTGGCAAGTGATGATGTACATTTCCGCCTTTATGATTATTTGTATGTTAGTGGCTTTTCAAGTGATTATTCGCAATCATAAAGAAGACATGGCCTTGATTCAGCCAACCGTTGTTGATGAAAAAGATAACGAAGCGGTAAAAGAAAAAGTGCCCTTTAAAAAACTGTTTGCGCCACATATGCTATTTGCGTACATTTTATATTTTGGCACTTGTTATGCATATTATATGATTGTGACTTGGTTACCTAATTTTTTAAGTACCGAACGTGGTTTCCAAGGAGCGGCAATAGGGTTGTCCTCTTCGCTGGTCGCATTTGCCTCTATTCCAGGAGCATTATTTTTTAGTCGGTTGGCGGATAAGTACATGCATAAAAAAGTTCAATTCATCGTTGTTTTAGAATTTTTAGCAACAGCCATGCTCTTGTTAACTGTACAAGTAAGTAATGCGACGTTGTTATTAATTGCTTTAATTATGTATGGGTTCTTAGGAAAATTAGCTGTAGAACCGATTATTATTTCTTGGCTAGGTGAAAATGCACCAAAAATTGGAATTGGCACTACTTTGGGCGTGTTTAACTTTTTCGGCATGATGTCATCTGTGATCGCCCCAGCTTTAACTGGGAAAATTTCAGACACAACGGGTTCGAAAGTCATGGGCTTTTATATCGCCGTCGTGATTTTACTAATTGGCACGATTCTTTTTATGCTTGTTAATTTAAAAAAACGCGGGGCAGATTCGTCTAATAAATAAAAAAACAACGCAAACTTATCTTTCGCTGAATAAGTTTGCGTTGTTTTACTTTTTGACAATCATATTAATCGCTTGTGCTAATCGCTCTTCTTGTTCTTTAGGGTCTTTTTCAGGATTTTCAAAGCAATGCTTTAAATTTTCCGCAACAATCATCCCCATTACGCGATCAATACTAGAACGGACCGCACTCAACTGAGTGATAATATCGATACACTCTTTTTCTTCATCAATCATTTTTTGAATTCCGCGAATTTGACCTTCTGTGCGGCGTAAACGATTCAGCACTTTCTTTTTTTCTTCAGTCATTTTGCCCCTCCTTAAGAGTAGTGATTGGTTTAAAATATACCTACACGAGGTATTTTTGTCAACTATCTTTTCTTTGAATCTAAAAATGGCAGAAATCTCTTCAGTTGACAAGTCTAACTTTTTCATGTTAAATATACCCCGTAAGGTATATAAGAGAAGGAGAACAAAATGTTATTTCAATTGTTTAAAAAAACGCCAAGTATTTCAACAAAAGAACTTCAGTCACGTTTATCTAAAGAGATAACGTTATTAGATGTCCGGACACCTAGCGAATACCGCGCAGGGCATATTCCACAAGCGATTAATGTCCCACTTAACAAAATTCCCGCCTACAACAAATCCGCTAACGAAGTCTATGTGATTTGCCAGTCCGGCATGCGCAGCAAAAATGCGGCCAAAATTTTAGCGAGAAAAAACTATCACGTGATTAACGTTCGTGGCGGGATGTCCCAATGGTCTGGTCAAATTAAAGGAGGAAAATAAATGAAAATTGTAATTATCGGAGGCGTGGCTGGTGGTATGTCAGCAGCGACACGTTTACGTCGCTTAATGGAAGATGCTGAAATTGTTGTCATGGAAAAAGGCCCTTTTGTTTCATTTGCAAACTGTGGTTTGCCTTACTACGTTTCTGGCGAAATCGCAGAAAGAGAGCAACTGCTTGTTCAAACACCCGAAGCGTTAAAGGCACGGTTTAATTTAGATGTTCGTCCTCACCATGAAGTGGTGGCTATTGATCCAATAGAAAAAGTGATCACAGTGAAACATGAAACAGAAATTTTAACAGAACACTATGACAAATTAATTTTATCACCAGGGGCGAAACCTTTTGTGCCACCAATTACAGGATTGGCAGAAGCCAAAAATGTTTTTTCATTAAGAAATGTTCCTGATTTAGATCAAATTATGACAGCCTTGACACCAGAAACAAAACGAGCCGTCGTGATTGGCGCAGGCTTCATTGGCTTGGAAATGGCAGAAAACTTACAAAAACGCGGATTAGAAGTCACTCTCGTGGAAAAGGCACCCCATGTTTTACCGCCATTAGACGAAGAAATGGCCGCTTTTGTCAAAGCTGAATTAAGCAAAAACAATGTTCAAGTAATTACGGGACAATCTGCGGTTGCTTTTGAAGAAGAAGGGCAAGTGATTCGCTTAGAAGACGGTCAAACATTAGCTTCTGATTTAACCATTTTGTCGGTGGGGGTCCAACCAGAAAATACCTTAGCAGTTGAAGCAGGTGTAGCAACTGGTTTACGTGGCGGTATTGTTGTTGATGAACACTATCAAACGAATCAACCCGATATTTATGCGGTTGGGGATGCTATTGTAGTGAAACAACAAATCACTCAAGAAGATGCGCTGATTTCTTTAGCTTCTCCCGCCAATCGCCAAGGACGTCAAGTAGCGGATGTGATTGCTGGGTTAGAGAGAAAAAATCAAGGAAGCATTGGGACCGCCATTGTGCGAGTCTTTGATTTAACCGCTGCTTCAACTGGTTTAAGCGAACGGGCTGCTAAAGCTGCTGGACTAACAATAGCTGTTGTGCATATCAGTGGAAAAGACCATGCGGGGTATTATCCTGGCGCAACAGATCTTCAGTTAAAATTAGTTTTCCATCCTACGACAGGGGAAATTTATGGCGCACAAGGAATTGGGGCAAAGGGCGTAGATAAGCGGATTGATATTCTTGCGACCGCTATTAAAGGACAGTTAACTATTTTTGATTTGCCTGAATTAGAGTTTACCTATGCGCCGCCGTTTGGTTCAGCGAAAGATCCTGTGAACATGTTAGGCTATGCAGCGATGAACCTTGTAGAAGGATTGAGTGAAAACGTTCAATGGTATGAGTTATCCAACGAATTAGCTAATGGAGCTGTTTTATTAGATGTCCGTAATCCCGCCGAACGAGCCAATGGTCAATTTAAAAATGCTGTGTCTATTCCTTTAAATGAGTTAAGAGAACGTTTGGAGGAATTAGACAAGTCAACGGAGTACATTGTTAGTTGTCACAGTGGTTTGCGTAGTTATATTGCAGAACGGATGCTAAAACAAGCAGGCATCTCAGCCAAAAATTTAGATGGTGCTTTTGCGCTATATCGAATGGTAAAACCGGAGGAACTAGAAAATGTATAACACGATTGGCATGCCTGAATTTTATCAGGAAGCAAAACGAAAAAAATTACCGATTATTGATGTACGAGAAGAAATGGAATACCAACTGGGGCATGTCCCTCAGGCCATCAACTTACCTTTAAGTACTTTAACCGAAAATTATCAGCAATTAGATAAAAACCAACCCTATTATCTGATTTGTCAAATGGGGTCGCGCTCCGCACAAGCGTGTGCGTTTCTCAGTCAACAAGGGTATCAAGTAACCAATGTTCTAGGTGGTACATCTGGCTGGTTGGGTCAATTAGAACAATAAAATAACAAAAAACGTTTATTCTTTTACACAGGATAAACGTTTTTTTGTTAGATAAAGATGTGTCAAAACTGTAAGAGGAATGATAGGAAGATGAAGGGACCAGTTTTTTTATTCATTATATACTAAATAAAATGACAAACTCGTCAACAGAAATCAAGGAGGAACAAATAAATGAAAAAGTCAGGCCAGAAGAAGCGAAATAAAAAAGTGTGGTTCGGTATTGGTGCCGCAGTGGTCGTCGTCGGATTTATCGGAGCAAAAACAGTTTTTTCTTCAAAAGAAGTTGAACCTGAATACACAACGTATACCATTACAGAAATGGCCTCATTAAAATTAGATGGTCAAGTGAGTTTTCTAGATACTCGGGATATTTTCTTTGATCCTTCTTTAGGAAAAATTGCCGAAATAAATGTTGAAAATGGTAAAGAAGTCAAGAAAGATAGTCCATTGTTAACGTACAATAACTCAGACATCCAAGCCACAGAAACAGAACAAGCGAATGCCGTTAATCGGAACAATCTTCAAGTTCAACAAGCACAAGAGAACGTTAACTTAGCCACTCAAAAATACAATGAAGCGTTAAACAAAGTTGCTGCAGCCAAGCAAAAATTAAACACCGCAAAAGAGGCTGAAGAGAAAGAAACACTAAATGCGGAAATTCAGCAATTGAATGAAGCCGTTAGTGCTGCGAATAGTGAAGTCGCCCAAGCTAACCAAGCCCTTCAATTAGCCAACAGTGATGCCGTCGGAGCCGCAAACACGCTTGAACAAACACGTGGCAAAGTCAACACAGTCGTTACAGCACCAATTGATGGCCAAGTCACTGTCGATGCTAGTGCCATGAGTAGTACCGACAAACCAGTCATTAAAATTGCAACACAAAAGAAAAATATTCAAGGAAAAGTAACCGAATATGATTACGATAAATTACAGACAGGGGAAGAAGTAACAGTGACGACCGTTGGTTCAGGCAAATCAGCGCCAGGCAAAATTGTTTCCATTGCGCAAACCCCAATAGCTAAAAATGAAGGCAATCCAGTAGTGAGTTATCAATTTACAGTAGAAGGTGATTTTCCTTGGGCAGAAGGCTTGTCTACTAGCATCGCTGTGCCGCAAAAACAAATGATTATACCGACAGCAGCAATCCAAAAAGAAGGCCAAAAAGAATTTGTCTATGTTTACAAAGCGGGCAAAGCGAAAAAAACACCGATTGAAACAGAAACAAATTTAGGTCGTAAAGTTGTCAAAAGTGGCTTGAATTGGAAAGACCAAGTGATTGCCAATCCCAATAAAGAATTAAAAGATAATCAAGATGTTCAGGTAGCTGCCAATGATTAAGCTAGCCCATATTCATAAATATTATTATTCCGAAGAAGAAACACTGCATGTGTTAGATGATATTAACCTCCAAGTAGACGCTGGAGAATTTTTAGCGATTATGGGTCCTTCTGGTTCTGGGAAATCGACTTTGATTAATTTGCTAGGCTTTATTGATAAAAAGTTTGAAGGAACGTATTTATTTGAAGACCGTGAAATTGGCGACTTTTCTGATAAGGAACTATCTCGAATTAGAAATGAAGCAGTCGGCTTTGTCTTTCAGAATTTTAGTTTAATTGAAACACTAACAGTTGAAGAAAACATTGAATTACCTCTTTTATATAGTGGGTTAACCCCAAAAGAAGCCAAAGATCGTGTCCACGAAGTTCTGACAAAAGTCGGCTTGCCAGATAAAGGCAAGAAGCATCCAAAACAACTTTCGGGCGGACAACAACAACGTGTTGCCATTGCACGTGCGATTATCAATCGGCCAAGTTTTATTATTGCAGATGAACCAACTGGGGCTTTAGATAGTAAAACATCGGAAGAAATTTTAACGCTCTTTCAGCAATTAAACAATGAAGGTGTCACCATTATTTTAGTGACACATGATGAAGAAACAATTGAATACTGCAATCGTTTGATTAAAGTTCGTGATGGAAAGATTTTAGAGGAGGTGCTGACATGAAACGTTCAATTATTTGGAAAACCGCCTTCCGTTCCATTTTGAAAAATAAGCGACGCAGCTTGTTAACGATGCTAGGGATTGTCATCGGGATCGCTTCGGTGATTACCATCGTGGCTATCGGTAACGGCTTTAAAGAAGACATGGTCGATAAATTATCTGCTGAAAAACAAAAAGAAAACGTGAAAAAGATTTCTTTTTCAGCTTACAACAGCTCGGATATGTTTAGTGACCAAGCGATGTTTACCGACAATGATTTAGGGGTCGTGCGCATGGTTCCTGGCGTAGAAAAAATTGATTTTGATCAAAGAGAAGTTGATGGCGCCCAAAAAGGCACACTGAATTTTCAAGCAGGACCGAAAAATCTTTCTGTAACCTATGAACTTGCCGACAAAACCACCAAAGAATTGTTGGCGGGACGCCAACTGAATGATGGAGACAATGCAAAACTGGATAAAACAGTGGTGGTGGATGAACTGGTTGCCAAAGAACTCTACCAAGACCCAACTGCAGCAGTTAATCGAACTTTTCCGTATAAAGAGCAACTTTTTACCATTGTTGGCGTGACAACCAATACCAGCGGTGCCATTGGTCCAGGTAATGATGACTCATTGCTTTATTTTCCCAAAAAGACCTATGAACATTATTTCGGCAAGCTAAAAGATACATCTACGTTGAAGCTAACAGTAGCACCTGGCTATCAACCAGATCAAGTATTGAAAGAAACAATAAAAACTCTCTCTCAACAAGGAACCATGAAAAACAGCGGGACGTATCAAGAATATAATGTTAAAGATACCATCAAAGAAATGGGCTCTTTATTAAATAATTTAACCTTGTTTATTTCCGCAATTGCGGCTATTTCACTGGTAATTGCTGGGGTCGGCGTTATGAATATGATGTACATTTCGGTCTCAGAACGGATTAAGGAAATTGGTATCCGACGTGCATTGGGCGGGACAGCCAGTGATATTAAAAAGCAATTCTTAACAGAAGGGATTGCCTTGACCTTAATCGGCGGAATTACTGGTTATCTTTTAGGAATGATTATTGCCTACTTAGCCTCAATGGCACTACCGTTTTCTGTTCGACCAGATTTAATGACCGTTTCATTAGCCATTGGGATTTCTGTCTTTATCGGGGTTGTATTTAGCTATTTCCCTGCCTCGGCAGCTTCGAAAAAAGACTTGATCGATATTATGAAATAAATATAAACAGCAAAAAAACAGCCACTTTTGGCTGTTTTTTTTAGTGAAAGTAGAAAAAAATCCAAAGATTTCAAGAGAAAATAGCTAACAAACGTCAAAAGGTTGGTAGCTAATACCAACCTTTTGACGTTTGTTAGCTAAATAAAAAAAGAAAAAATTAAAAAAATAGCATGTTGAGGATTAAATAACAAATATTTTTTAAATAAGACTATTGGAAATCCTTTATAAATCGGGGATTACAGGAATGACTGTTAATGACTGATTTGATTGTAAATTTCTAAATTTTAATTCGAAAAAATTCCAGTATACTAAATATATCAAAACAAAACACGAAAATTGAGAAAATTTTGAACTAAAAAAGAATTAAGGAGGAATCAAGAATGAAAATAATGGTCATCACAAAAAATATCTTAGCAGAAACTGCTTTTCAAAACCGCTTACAGCATTTAGATCACCAAGTTTTTTGTACGACGTGTTTGATTGGTGAAATTAAGGAAAGTCATTTGTTTTATCGGAAATTTGATGCCATCATTCTCAGCGAAACGATTCCTCGCAAAGAACAATATTTATATCTAAAGGAATTAGCCAGAGTTAAAACGCCGTTGTTTCTTCGCTCCGAAGACATTCCTACCTCGGAAGAATTGAACATTAGCTATCAATATGGCATTCTCAATTGGCTACGATTGGATGCGACTTTGGATACATTAAGAGAAAATATCCTTTTGGCAGAATTAAATAAACCCATCCAACGAGAAGATGAAAAGTTAGATGTAGAGGGGATAAAGCTAACAGCTACAGAACGTGCACTACTCGCTATCTTGTATAGTACGCCGAAAGAACACTTACCAATGGAGCGCCTTTGTAAATTAATATATGACACAGAAGAAACAGCCAATAATCGAAAAAAAATGACCAAACAGCTGACAAAATTAAATAAAAAAATTCAAGTAGGGGGCTTTAAAAAACAAGGTATCCAAAATACACGGTATAAAGGCTACAAACTGCATCCGCAGTTGCTTCCTTACATTGGCGAATTATTTACTTAAATTAGAGAAGCACTTGACGAATGAAAATCACCATCACAGGATGACCCCTAAAAACCATGCTATACTAATAAGGAATAGTATAGGAGGTGGGTCTGTATGAAAGACGGACTATATTGGGTACAACAATTAAAAGAACAGAAAGTAAGTCACACAGAACTCTTAAAGGATATTGAGAAAAAAGTCCAAAAGTTAAATCCAAAGATCAATGGCTTTGTAACCTTTGACAGCCAAGAAGCAGAAGCAACTTATCAAAAAAATAAACAGCAGGACACACTATTTGCTGGTTTGCCATTTCCATTGAAAATGTTAGGCCAAGAAAAAGCGGGGTGGTCAGCAACGGCCGGCTCGCAACTTTTTAAAAATAGTACTGCAACAACGACCTCTAACTTTGTCAAACAAGCAGAAACGATTGGTTTGATGCCCTTAGGACAAACCAACGCCCCAGAGTTTGGCTTTAAAAATATTACGGATCCTGCGCTTTACGGGCCAGCCCACAATCCTTGGAACCTGGAACATTCGCCAGGCGGTTCCAGTGGCGGCGCTGCCGCAGTTGTCGCTAGCGGGATTGTTCCTATCGCCGGCGCTAGCGATGGCGGTGGCTCCATCCGAATTCCCGCCTCTTTTAGTGGCTTAATTGGCTTAAAACCTAGCCGTGGCTCCATGCCTGTCGGCCCAGAAGGCTGGCGAGGCTGGCAAGGTGCCTCGATTGACTTTGCGTTGACTATTTCTATGAGAGACACCAAAGCGTTATTTTATGGCCTACGTGGTAGCCACAGTGGCGCCCCCTACCAAGCGCCCTTGGCAGAATGGCAAACACACACTAAAAAACAACGGCTAAAAATTGCTCTGTGTACCGCTTCGCCTATCGGCTCACGGATTTCACCAGAAGCAACACAAGCGGCGAAACAAGCGGCTGATTTTCTGGCAGCCGCTGGCCATGAAATCATTGAGATTCCTTATCCAGTCGATGGTGCAGCGCTGATTCGCTCCTATTATCAAATGAACGGCGCAGAAACTACAGCGATGATGAACAGCATTCAACAGGGGCTCGGGCGCCCAATTCGTAAAGAAGAAATCGAACCTTTTTCATGGACCATGCATCAATTTGGACAAAAGATTCCAGCAGCCACCTATGTTCATTCATTACAGTTGTGGGATCAAGCAGCAGTAACGATGGAAGAACTTTTTCAAAAATTTGATCTGTTTTTATCACCAACAACGGCTTTTTCAGCACCAAAAATTAACGAAGATTTGCAAAGTGAGCACATTCGTCAACGAATGGCGCAAGCAGCAGAATTAACAGAAGCAGAATTAGCTGAATTAATCTATGATTATTTTGATAAAAGTTTACAGCTAACACCGTATACTCAACTAGCGAACTTGACAGGACAACCAGCCATCAGCTTGCCCACACATGTTACAGCAACGGGGTTACCCTTAGGTATTCAATTGTTGGCTGCTCGTGGACGTGAAGATCTCTTGTTCCAAGTAGGTGAACAGTTTGAGCAAGAAGGCAAATTTAAATTACCAGAAAGTTACCGCTAAATAGGGTGTTATTGTGACCAAATTTCAGATAAAATAGACACAAGACAAAAAACTGAGGTGGAAAAATGCTGTACGTAGTGAGACATGGTGAAACAGATTATAATGTGGCCCGTAGAATTTGTGGTCATGCGGAAGCGCAATTGACCGAAAAAGGCTATCAACAAGCAGAATTGGTAGCTGAAAAAATTGCCAAACAAGGAATTCAAATCGACCGTTTACTGGCGTCGCCTTTAAAAAGGGCGCAAGAAACAGCACGTAAAATTGCGGAACGAAATCAATTGACGATTGAAACAGAACCTCGTTTAATTGAGATGAATTTTGGCATTTATGATGGTGAACCGATTGAAACAACGGCTTTCCAAGAAAATCGTTCTGAGATTTCCTTGCCGTTTCCAGAAGGGGAATCAGTCCTAGATGTCGCGGGTCGAATTTATCCCTTGATTGAGGAAGCCTTGGCTTCAGAGGAAACTTACCTATTTGTTTGCCACAATGCGGTCATGCGAGTCATTGATAACTACTTCAATGGTAAAAAAATCCAAGATTTCTTGGACTTTCATTGTGAAAATACACAACTTGTACAATACGGAGAATAAAAATCAAGTCTTTAATCTTTTGGTTAAAGACTTGATTTTTTTATGGTAAATAAGAAACCGCTTCCGTTTTAATGTATAATAAATTAACTTTTGGATCAAAAAAGAAATGGGGAAAAGACTATGAGAATTGATAATATTCATCAAGCGTTAAAACAGTTTCACGTACAAAATCCAAGTAGCAAAGAAACCTTGTTACCCGCAACGGCTTCGCAATTAAGTCAGACCTCTGGCTATACCCGAACCGCTGTTAGTGAAGAGCTTTCAGAATTAGTGAGAAAAGACCAAGTCGTTAAAGTTAAATCTAGACCGGTGTTATTTTTTGATAAAGACTACTTAGAGGAACAGTTTCCTTTTTTTAAAAGTAGCACGTGCTACGATTCCCTCGCTTCGCTGCAAGAGGACATTTATCAACAGACAGAACAGATACATAAGAAAAAGCAGCTACTGAAAATGAATCCATTTGCGAACGTAATTGGTTTTGATGGGAGCTTAGCAGACGCCATCAAGAAGTTGAAAGCCGCTATTTTATATCCGCCTAATGGCTTGAATATTTTACTTACTGGAGAATCTGGGGTGGGGAAAACCTTAATTGCAGAACAATTACACCAATTTTATCAAGTTAAAATGAACCAAGAAGTTCCGTTTATTTATTTTAATTGTGCAGAATATTTCAACAATCCAGAATTATTAACTTCGCATCTGTTTGGCTATAAAAAAGGCAGTTTCACTGGTGCCATCAATGACCAAAAAGGCTTAGTGGAGTTGGCAGATGGCGGTTTTTTATTTTTAGATGAAGTCCATCGATTAACGAGCGAAGGCCAAGAAAAATTGTTTACAGTTTTGGATAAAGGGTATTTTACACGGATGGGTGAAGCCGAAAAACAAAGAAATGTATCGATAAAATTTATTTTTGCAACAACCGAAGCCGTCAATCAACATTTTTTGAAAACGTTTTTAAGAAGGATCCCTGTGACATTAGCCATTCCAGCTTTAGCCGAGCGCTCTTTGAAAGAAAAAATTCAATTGATTTTGTCCTTTTTTTTAGAAGAAAGTCAACGGATTCAAAAGAATATCCACATTCGTTATGAGGCGTTGAAACAATTAACGTTTACTCATTTTGAAGCCAACGTTGGTGAATTGAAAGCGGCGATTCAATTTATGAGCGCACAAGCCTATTTAGAAGTGTTTGATCAATTAACGGAAACTATTTGCATTGAAGCAAACGAGGGAACAGTCAAAGAGCAACCTGATGTAGAAAGTCTGCTGGCTTTTAATGAGTGGATACCTAACGATGGCCTCACGATTCAATACAACCATTTTTATTTAAGCAGTCAAGAGTTACTCAAATCGGAAAGTCTGAAAAATGATCGTTTTTATAATTTTCTATTGAAAGAATATGCGGATTTGAAAAAATTAACTCTTTCGACAGAGGATGCGCTAGCAATCATGCAAAACAAAGTCGAGCAACTTTATGATATGGATATTTTTGCTCAAGAACCGCTAGCCATAGAGGCCATTGACGAAACATTGCAGCCAAAAATTCAAGAAGCCATTGTCTTTTTTGAACAATTAATCCAAGAAAAATTGACAGAGGATTTCCAGAATATTTTAATTGTCCACCTTTATTCTGCTGTTTTTTATTCTGCACAAATGAATGAAACATTTTATTCAGATACCAAAAATATCTATTCTGGCAAAGTAACCCAGTATCAAGCTGCTAAGACCATGGTGGACTTTCTACAAACATTGTTTGGGATTTCTTTTGCTGATACGGAAATTCTCTTTTTCGATCTATTTATTCGTAAAGTCACAGCTAAAAAAAGAGCGCACTCATTCGAAGAAAACTGTGGTGTTATCGTCGTTGCTCATGGTACCGCGACGGCCAGCAGTATGGTTGAGTACACCAACCTTCTGTTTTCAACAACGGTCATGCGTGCAGTTGATATGCCGATTAATCAATCAGTGGAAGAAACATTAGAAAAAGTCCGTACAATTGTAAAGCAAAATCAGTATAAAAAAATTATTTTAATGGTGGACATCGGTTCCCTGGTTTACTTTGGTAATGCTATCAGTCAAACGTTTCAAATGGAAGTGCTGCTAATTAGCAATATCAATCTCTTAACATTGCTAGAAGTGGCCCGAGAAGTCATTTATGAATCGACGGCGTTTGAGTATCTATTACCAGTCTTAAAAGAAAAAAATCATCGCGCCTTGATTTGCAGTAAAGGTCGCTTCAACGAGGCAAAAGTTCTCATTATTTCCTGTCTAACTGGCATGGGGACTGCTATTAAAATTGAACAGTTGTTACTAAAAACTTTTCCTAATGAATTACTAACGAATGTACGCATCATTACTTTAGAGAAAAGAGAAGTGGAAGACATTGATCGCTTGCATTCTTTTGTTCGGAAAGAAGAGAAAATCGTTGGCATCATTGGCACCGTAAAGACAGAAGTGCCAGATATTCCGTTTATTTCTTTACAAGATTTACTATCGAAGCGGGGCATTCAGCTAGTTTTCGAATTATTAGGCCATCATTTAGAAGAAAAACAAAACCAAGAGTTACTAAAAAAAGTTTCAGCTAAATATATTCAAGGATTATCAATCGAAGCTATTACAGACTTACTAACGGTTTTGAATCCTACAACCATTTCGATCGAATTAGCTAAGATTTATTCAGATATTTGCTTACAAACTAAAATAAAAAGTGACGAAAAGATTTTACTTCGTTTTATCATTCATTGTGCCTGTATGTTAGAACGGCAATTGTTGAATCCAGAATATGACCCGACAGCTTATGAAGTGTCATATCGAGAGTTGCCAGAAGCAGTATCTGTCATAAAAATGGCGTTTCGACCGCTTGAAGTGTCCTATAATCTGTTGATTCCACCTTTGGAAGTGCGCTATATTTATGAATTGCTCTTTGAAAAGGCTTAATTCAAACGGAAATGAAAGTTGGCACACTTATTGCTTTTAATAAAATGATTAATTAGCAAAGGAGTTTGTTTATGGAAAATGAACCAATTTTACTTTTAACACACAATGGTTGGGGCTTGGAATTAGTCAAAAGCGTCCAGATGATTGTAGGAGAAGTCACAAATGTACATGAAGTAGCATTACAAGCAGAGGATTCACTGGGGGATTATTTAGAACGAGTCACAGAAAAAATTGACCAATTAACGTGGCACAACCAGTTGCTAATTTTAACAGATGTTAAAGGCGGCACACCTAGTAACGTTGCATTACGTTTATCAAAAGATTATGACCTCCTGATTGTGTCAGGATTATGCACATCGTTATTATTAGAATCCGTCATGAAACAAAGTGGTCCTGGATTTCGTTTACAAGATGCAGAGATGATTCAACAAGCAGCAGTAGACAGTTGTCAAATTTTAGAAATTCCAAAATAAGAAAGTACAGGTGAACAGAATGTCAAAAATCGTATTAACAAGAGTCGATAGCCGTTTAATCCATGGACAAGTAGTGACTAAATGGTTACAACAATCAGGTGCAAATGAAATTTTGGTAGTGAGTGATGAACTAGAGCAAGATGAATTTTTACAAAGTATTTATTTAATGGCGGCGCCTCCAGGGGTTTCTGTAGTAATTAAAGGGATTGAAAGTGCCAAAGAATATTGGGAATCGCAAGAAAAGGAAGAGAAAAAGGTGTTATTTTTAGTGCCAGATTTAACGACCTTAAAAGCGATGGTGGACCAAGAAATTATTAAAGAGGAGATTCAAGTTGGTGGCTTAGGTGGCGGACCAAATCGGAAAAATGTTTTAAAAAATATCAATTTATCTGAAGAAGATGTTGCAATTTTGACTGAACTTTTAACGAAGGGCATCCATGTTTTCTTCCAAGCGATTCCCGAAGAAAATCCCCTACCAATTCAAAAATTAATTGAAAAATATCAATCACTATAATCAGAGAAAAAGGAGAGAATCATATGGGCGTTTTAGGTGTTTCAATTATTATGGGACTTTATTATTGGTTTGCACGTTTGCGTTTTGGGTACACATTTTCAGGCATGCTGTCTCAGCCATTAGGCGCAGCGTTGGTGGCTGGTTTAGCAACAGGAAAACTTAGTGAAGCAATGGTTGTGGGGGCGGGGATTCAACTTGTTTATCTAGGAGTCACCTCCACACCGGGCGGCAATGTGCCTAGTGATCCGGCTTTAGCTTCAGCAATTGCGATTCCAATTGCTTTAGGTGTGGGAATGAATGCCGAGGCGGCTGTTGCACTAGCTGTTCCTTTTGGTGTGTTAGGCGTCTTTATGGATCAATTACGGCGGACCATCAATGCGACTTGGGTGCATATGGCTGATAAATATGCAGAAGAGTTAAATTATGGGGGGATTTACCGAGCTGCGTTTGTTTATCCAGCTTTAGCGGGATTTTTAATTCGCTTTCCGTTGGTTTTTGCGGCGAACTTTTTTGGTCAATCTGTGGTGAATAAAGTCTTAGAAGTTATCCCAGCATGGTTGATGCACGGCTTTGAAGTAATGGGTGGTATTTTACCAGCGTTAGGATTCGCCTTAACAATTATGGTAATTGGCAAGAAAAATTTGATTCCTTATTTTTTAATTGGTTTTGTTGCAGTAGTATATTTTGGCGCAGAAGTTATGGCCGTCGCTATTTTAGGAATCTGTATTGCCTTTTTAGTTAGAAATAAGGCATTGAGTGAGGAGGCAGCATAATGGAACAAATGACACAAGCAAATGAACAACAATTGGAACAGAAAAAAATTACTAAAAAAGAATTATCCAAAGCCTTTTGGATTTATCAACTAGGCTGTGAGTTATCCAATTCTTATGAACGTCTCCAAAGTTTAGTTTTTTGTGCATCGATGATTCCTGCAATTAAAAAACTTTACGCAGACGATGAAGAACAACAAAGAGAAGCTCTGAAACGTCATTTGAATTTTTTTAATACTGAAGGAACAGTAGGGGCTTCAATTCAAGGGATTGCAATTGCTATGGAGGAAGAAAAATCCAATGGTGCAGCGATCTCTGATACGGCGATCACATCGATTAAAACTGGGTTGATGGGTCCGCTGGCTGGGATTGGCGATTCGATTATTTGGGCAGCAGTAATGCCGTTAATCATTTCCATTTTTATTCCAATGGCTAAAGGAGGTAACGTGATTGGAAGTATCGGTCCGTTGGTTCTGTACACAGCCATTACGTTATACATCAGTTGGACATTAGTGAATAAGTCCTATACATTAGGGCGTAATTCAATCTTAAGTTTGTTAAAAGACGGCAAAATTAAGCAAGTCATTTATTCAGCAAATGTTTTAGGAATGATGATGATGGGCGCTTTAAGTGCGAGTTATGTTAAAATTGCTAGCCCGATGACGTTTAAAGTTACTGGCGGTGCCACGATTGTTTTACAAGATATTCTAGATCAAATTATGAAAGGGTTACTTCCTTTAGCAGCAGTCATGGCTATTTATTTCTTCATGGTAAAAAAAGGCCCACGTTACGGTATCATTATCGGCACGATTGTCTTAGTTAGTTTGGTCACTTCATTCTTTGGTTTGTTATAAAGGAGAAAATAATGAATAGTTACGAAAAATTCCACTTAAAAGAAGTCATTAATGCTTCTGGCAAAATGACCATTCTAGGTGTCTCCAAAGTTTCGGAGGCAGTCCTCGCGGCTCAACGATTCGGCGGCGAACATTTCTTTGAAATGAGTGAACTTAGTGTGCAAACAGGGGCCTTTTTAGCCAACTTGTTGAAGGTAGAAGATGCCCAAATCGTTTCCTCGGCTTCGGCGGGGATTGCCCAAGCGGTGGCTGCCTTGATTGGAAAAGGCAGCTTGTACCACGCGTATCATCCCTATACAGAAAAAATTGAACAGCGAGAGATTATTTTACCTAAAGGGCACAACGTGGACTACGGCACGCCTGTAGAAGTCATGGTAGCGCAAGGCGGCGGCCAAGTAGTGGAAGCTGGCTACGCCAACATGTGCAGTCCAGAACACGTGGAAATGATGATTTCCGAAAAAACAGCGGCCATTCTATACATCAAAAGCCATCATACCGTGCAAAAAAGTATGCTGACGGTGGCCGAAGCGGCCAAAGTGGCGCAACGCCACAAGGTGCCGCTAATTGTTGACGCGGCAGCAGAAGAAGATCTTTTCAAATACACCGAAGCAGGCGCTGATTTGGTGATTTACAGCGGCGCCAAAGCCATTGAAGGGCCAAGTGCCGGTTTAGTGGTCGGGAAAAAAGAATACATTGACTGGGTGCGCCTACAAGGAAAAGGCATTGGTCGAGCAATGAAAATTGGCAAAGACAATATCCTAGGTTTTACCCAAGCAGTGGAAGAATACTTGGCGCATGGCAGTGAATCAGGGTCTTCGATGCAAGAGCGCTTAAAACCGTTTGTTGAAGCCATCAACAACTTGTCAGATTTAACCGCCAAAATCGTCCAAGATGGCGCCGGACGAGACATTTATCGCGCCAGTGTCAAAGTGGACGGCAGAAAAACCGCCAAGGAAGTCATCCAAGCATTAAAAGCAGAAAGTCCGGCCATTTATACGCGAGAATATCAAGCAAACAATGGCATCATTGAATTTGACATTCGTTCTGTCAATCAAGAAGAAATGAACAAAATCGTGCAACGATTACAAGAAATTATGGACACAAAGGAGAAATAAGCCATGTCATTAAAACCTAATTATTTAGAAGAACGCATTTGTTTAAACGTCTTAGCCAATTCAGTAGAAAATGCCCAAGCCTGTTATGAAGCAGCAGAAGGGCATGTTGTGTTAGGCGTCCTTTCAAAAAACTATGAAACCGATGAAGCAGCCATTGACGATATGAAAAAATACCAAGCAGCAACCAACAACGCTTTATCTGTCGGCTTAGGGGCTGGCGATCCTAATCAAAGTCAAATGGTGGCTCGCTTATCAGAAGTTCTACAACCGCAACACGTGAACCAAGTCTTCACAGGTGTCGGCGCTTCGCGGGCCTTACTTCGTCAAGACGAAACAGTGATTAATGGCTTGGTTTCACCCACAGGCAAAGTTGGCTATGTCAACATTGCGACAGGTCCGTTAAGCTCTGGTGCGCCAGCGGCGGAAGTACCTATCGAAACCGCCATCAAATTGTTGAAAGACATGGGAGGCAGTTCCATTAAATATTTCCCGATGAAAGGCTTGGCTCACAAAGAAGAATACCAAGCAGTAGCAGCAGCTTGTGCCAAGTATGACTTTTATTTAGAGCCAACAGGGGGCATTGATTTAGAAAACTTTGAAGAAATTGTTCAAATTGCGGTGGATGCCGGCGTTAAAAAAATCATTCCTCATGTCTACAGCTCAATTATCGATCAAGAAACAGGGGACACTAGAACAGAAGACGTGAAAACGTTACTAACCATGATGAAAAACACATTGAATAAGTAAAGGGCCAATCTTTATTTGACTTTCTTCGCCAGATTTGCTACTCTCAAGTGGAGAATAAATAAAAACCAACAAATGAATGTGGGGTATTTTGGTGAGTGTCGTAGGTATCTAATTGATAAGTTGAATAACCAGTGAACCAAGCAAGGTTTATTTGGTGTGCTTAGAAAGTGATACCTGTCAGTCATCTCATTTACTAAATACCTCCTTTAAAAGAGGTTTCTTTAGTAACCTTTATCCAATGATAAAGAGGACAGCGGTAGAACGCTGTCCTCTTTTTTCTATAGAAACTGGTTTTTATTTAAAGGCGCCAGGTATTCTTTTCGCGATAGAAAGGAAGAAAAAACAAATGAATCATGAAACCATTCAAAAATTACAATTTACAACAATTCTTAAAGAAGTTCAAACACGTGCGATTGGCGAGTATAGTAAAGAACGGTTGGCGAAAATGGTCCCTGCAACACGTTTAGAAACAGTGCAGTCCCGCTTAACGGAAACAACCGAGGCCCGCTTAATTATTGATAGCGGACAACACGTCCCTTTCATGGGCTTGAGCCAAATTACCCGCTTGCTTCAACAAGTGAAAAAAGGCTTAATCCTTACACCAAACGAATTGATTGAGGTGGCTGACTTTTTAAGAAGTAGTCAGCGAATCCAGAAGTTTTTTGAAAAAAATCAATACCAAACACCACGCCTATTTAGTTACAGTCAGCACTTAGCTGATTTCAGAGCAATCGAAGAACAAATTTATACGAAAATCCATAATCAAAAAGTTGCCACCGATGCTTCTCGACAACTTCGGAAAATCCGGCGTCAAATCAATGAATGCCAACAAGAAATTGAAACAAAAGTCACCAAATTTTTACGCAATAAAAATAATCAACTGTATATTCAAGAAAATATGATGGTGAAAAAAGGGGAACATTACACGGTACCAATCAAAGCTAGCTATAAAAATAAGGTTTCAGGCACAATCATTGAGCAATCCAATAAAGGACAAACGGTCTTTATTGAACCTGTAGCAATTAGTAAATTAAATGAACAATTGACACTCTTAAAAGCGGAAGAAACAGCGGAAGAATATCAAATTTTGGCGGAACTAACTGGGTTAATCAATGAGCAAGAACGACTTGTCGATCAAGCCGTCGATACAATGACCACCTTAGATATTATTTTTGCACGAGGAAAGTATAGTCGCGAAATTGGTGGGATCACGCCAAAAGTAAACAAAGAAGAACGCTTGCGCATTGTTCAAGGAAAACATCCACTTTTATTAGAACACGCAGTACCATTGACGTTTTCTTTAGGAGCAGAGTATCGAGGACTTGTCATTACAGGTGCCAATGCTGGTGGTAAAACGGTTGTCTTGAAAACAGTTGGCTTATTGACTGTCATGACACAATTTGGGTTGCAAATTCCAGCACAAGCAGGCACAGAGATTCCAGTATTAGATGAAATTTTTGTCGATATTGGTGATCAGCAAAATCTGGAAAATGCGTTAAGCACTTTTTCTGGGCACATGAAAAATATTGCGGAAATGTTGCGTAATGTTAAGCGACACACGCTTGTTTTATTAGATGAAATTGGCAGTGGTACCGAGCCGAACGAAGGAGCTGGCTTAGCGATTGCTATCATGGAAACGATGTATCAAAAGGGAGCCTTGGTAGTTGCAACGACCCATTATGGTGAAATTAAACGTTTTGCCCAAGAGCATGACGATTTTGTGCCCGCCGCAATGGCCTTCGATCGTGAAACATTAACGCCCAAATATCAATTGAAAATTGGTGAAGTTGGCGATAGTCAGGCGCTTTGGATTGCACGTAAAATGAAGATGGAGCCACAGCTCATTGAAAAGGCGGCTCATTATATTCAGCGGAAAGAATACCCTACTAATCGAAGTCTATTTAAACCCCTGAAAGCAAAAGAAACGACCTTTGCCACGTTTGTAGAAGAAACACACCGTTATCAAAAAGGTGATCGTGTCCTATTGACAGAAACACAACAAATTGGGTTGGTTTTTACAGATGAGGGTGAACAAGAAATCCAAGTATTTGTGAATGATAAAATTGAAAATGTACCACGAAGACGGTTGAAATTACAAGCGAAAGCACAAGATCTATATCCGCAAGACTATGATTTAGAAAGTTTATTTACAGATTTCCATGAACGAAAGAAACTCAAAGATATTGAACGCGGCTCAAAAAAAGCGCAGAAACAATTACGCAAAGAGGCCGAAAAAAGAGCAGCAAGACGCGATAAATAAGGAACTTAACAGAAGCAATACAACAACTTAACACTTTGTTTACTTGTTATTTATCAGAAATCAACTAAGACTTGTTATAGTCAATGTATGGGTAGATATGAAGGAGGAAACAAGGAAATGAAGAAAAGAGCTTTGCTAGGGGTTACCTTATTAACATTCACAACATTAGCGGGTTGTACAAATTTATCTGAACAGAAAAGCGGCGAAAAACAAACAGAGGTTGCTGAAGCGAAGGCAACTGAATCTGAAAAAGCATCAGTAAAAAATGTTATTTTTATGATTGGAGATGGCATGGGGAATCCGTATACAACGGGCTATCGCTATTTCAAAGCCAATCACTCAGACAAGCGTGTTCCCCAAACAGCTTTTGATACCTATTTGGTCGGACAGCAAGCCACTTATCCAGAAGATGAAGAAGAGAATGTCACCGATTCAGCTTCCGCAGCGACAGCGATGGCTGCCGGAGTGAAAACCTATAATAATGCTATTGCACTCGATAATGACAAGTCCAAAACAGAAACAGTGCTCGAACGTGCGAAAAAAGTGGGGAAATCAACGGGTCTTGTAGCAACATCTGAAATAACACATGCAACCCCTGCTGCATATGGCGCACATAATGTTTCACGCAAAAATATGGCAGAAATCGCCGATGACTATTTTGATGATCAAATCGACGGACAACACAAAGTCGATGTGTTACTTGGCGGCGGCTCCGAATTATTTGCCCGGAAAGATCGTGATTTAGTCAAAGAATTTTCCCAAGCGGGTTATGGTCATGTCACAGACAAAAAGTCGTTAAATGAGAACCAAGACGACAAAATTTTAGGCTTGTTTGCACCAGGCGGGCTACCTAAAATGATTGACCGAACGGAAGAAGTCCCTTCATTAGCTGATATGACAGAAGCGGCTCTTCAACGGTTAGATAAAAATGAAAAAGGTTTCTTTTTAATGGTTGAAGGTAGTCAAATTGATTGGGCCGGGCATAGCAATGATATTGTTGGCGCGATGAGCGAAATGCAAGACTTCGAAGCGGCGTTTGAAAAGGCCATCGATTTTGCCAAAAAAGATGGTGAAACATTGGTGGTTACAACTGCAGATCATTCAACAGGGGGCTTGTCTTTAGGCAAAGGAGATCAATACAACTGGTTGACGGAGCCTTTACATGCGGCAAAACGCACGCCTGATTTTATGGCAGAAGAAATTATTAAAAATGGTAATGTGGAAAAAACAGTGACTGAGTATATTGATTTTCAATTAAGTGAGGCTGAATTGAAAGCAGTGAAAACAGCGGCGGAGTCAAAAGATGTTGAAAAAATCGCTCAGGCATTAAGAAAGATTTTTGATGAACGTTCGAATACTGGTTGGACTACAGGCGGACACACAGGAGAAGATGTAAATGTCTATGCTTATGGCCCACAAGCAGAAGCTTTTTCAGGACAAATTGATAATACAGACCAAGCGAAGATTATTTTTGGCTTAGTAGATGGCACCGGGCAAAAAGCTGAGATTAAAGATAAAGGTATTGGTAAATAACAAAATGAAGAAAAAGCAGAGCGTATAGAAGCTCTGCTTTTTCTTCATTGAAGGCATAAAAATTTTATCTCTGTTATAATGAAGGTAACCAGATAAAAGTGAGGTCAAATAATGAAAAAAATGCATGTTGAAAGTGAATTTGCACCGTTGCGTTCAGTTGTTTTAGCACAATCGCAATTTTGTTTACCAGATAAATTTGATGAAGCGGATACGACTTTTTTAACAGAGGAAAATGCCCGTTTAACACAGAATAATGAAGGGCGTGATTTAGCAGACTTTGCACCAGAACAACAAGTGCGTTGGGAAAAAGAAAAAGAAGTCATGCAAGGAGTATTAGAATCTTATGGCGTAGAAGTATTTCGTCCACGTTTATTGACAACCTATGAAAAAGAACATGGCAAGGAATTGGGCGTAGGATATAGTAACTTCTTTTCACGAGACCCTTTTTTTACAATTGGCAATCTCTTAATAGAAGGAAACTTAAGATTTCAACACCGTCGACAAGAAATTTTACCAATTCGTCCGATTATTCAGCAGTGGACACAAGAAGCAGAAGGCTATTATTTTGCTGCGCCACAACCTGACATTTCTGAAGGGGCTTTAAGTGAAGCAGGTCCCTTTATTGAAGGCGGCGATGTTTTAGTTCTAGGAAAAACAATTTTTGTGGGCTACTCTGGCTTGGCAAGTAACCTAGCAGGAATTCAGTGGTTAGCCAATATGATTGGTCATTTTGGTTATGAAGTGGTGCCGGTTCGGTTACATCCGCATATTCTCCACTTAGATTGTGCGTTAAGCTTGTTGAGAGAAGGCTTGATGATTGTTTGTGAAGAGGCCTTTTTGGATGGACTTCCTGCGCAGTTAGCCAACTGGGAAAAAATTCACGTTACTTTGCAAGAAGCAGCGTATTTAGTGACAAATGGTCTACCGCTTAACGAAGAAACGTATATAACGGACCAATCGTTTACAACCTTAATTCCTCAAATAGAAGCAAAAGGTATCAAAGTTGAGGCAATTGATTACCATGTTTCTAGAATGTTAGGTGGTTCTTTCCGTTGTACAACGCAAGCGTTGATTAGAGAATAGTCAGCGAGTGATTATCAATTTTCGTAAGAAAAAATGTACGTTTTGTCTATGAAAACGATATAATTTTAGTTTTCACTATTTTTTTTAAAAATATTGAGGAAATTTTGATTTAATAAATGCGAGAAAACGTCAAAATGTTAGTGTTTGTTACTAATGTTTTGACGTTTTCTCGCTGTTTTTTTATAAAATTACTACTTTATATGTGAAAAAAAACAATATATTTTTTGAAAATTACGTTTTCAAAGACACAAAAAGTCGTTGGAACCTTGCTGTTATAGTAAATTCATTTTTTTTGCATGAGGTGTTTAAAATTTGAAATCACAAGCAGGCTTTTTTTCGCTATACTTAGTTTACGTTCTACCGAGATAGAAAAGTTTTTCACTTTTTTATTCATTAATCAACCAAGATACTAAAGGAGAGAGTAAAATGAAGAAAAAAACATTGGTAACTTTATTTGCAGGAACAGCTATTTTAGGCGCAAGCATCGCTCCCGCAGCGGCACATGCAACAACGACTGGTACAACGCCAGCAAACGTAGAAATGACAAGTGGTTCATTACCTGATGGAACTGGTGATGGTGATGGAGATACACAAGATCCAGATCCTACAAATCCGAATACTAACTTTGATTTATTATATGTTCCAACAGAATTCAAATTTGCTGCGACAGAAGTTAGTTCTGATTTATCAGCGATTTCATTAGATGCAACTGGTACACAAACAAAACGCTATGGAGTTGGGGATGTTCGTGGAACACAAGCGGGTTGGTCAGTTACTGCCGGCGTTGCTGAAATGAAAAATGGCACTGCTACTTTAGAAGGCTCAATTACCTTTGCACAAACAGGAGCAGTAGCGAAATACGATGAAACAGCAAAAACATACTCCCGTGATGTAGCTGCCTTTGCAGCAGATCCAGGAAGTCCTGAATTTGCTGGAACAACTATTCCAGTAGGTGGAGCAGCTGTATCAATTGCTACAGCAGCAGTTGGTAAAGGTCAAGGTACATGGGATTCTGAATTATCAAATGTAAAATTAAACATTACAACACCTAGTTCACAAATTACAAATGGTGCGTATACAGGTAACGTAACTTGGACATTAGTGGCTGCGCCATAAAAAGTTACTAACGAGAATACTGCATTACTAGAAAAGGAGCTGCGCAGTGGTGCACGGCTCCTTTTCGATACATAGGAGGAACAAATAATGAAGACAATGCGCTGGCTAATCGTCACAGTTTTTATTTGTGTGATGGCATTAAGCATCCCTTCTGCTGTACAAGCAGAAGAAGCGGATGACAACATGAATACAAAATTTACAGTTAAACCCAATATTCCAGAGAATCAAGCGAAAAATACGCAATCCTACTACGATCTCATTGTGAAACCAGGACAAAAACAAGAAGTAGAACTGTCATTAATTAATAAAACAAATGAAGAATTAACGATTGATTTAAATTTGGCAAATGCTACGACGAATGACAATGGTTTAATTGTGTACAATGATTTCGAGAAAAAACCAGATGCAAGTTTGAAAGTACCCTTGACAACATTGATCAAATTGCCTGAGGAACACGTGAAAGTTCCCGCTAAGAAAACCGTAGCAGCCAAAATGACTGTCGAAATTCCAGAAAATGGTTTTCAGGGATTAGTCTTAGGTGGTGTTTACGCTTCGCTTGCAGAAGATGAAAAGGAAGAAAAAGGAAATTCAACGGGATTAACCAGTCGATATGGGTTTAACGTAGCGATTGCTTTGCGAACGTCAGAAGATACGCCAATGTATCTAGCAGAGACTCTTCAATTAGTTAAATTAGTTCCGACCATTGCTTTAGGAAATAAGTCGGTCCAAGCGATTATTCAGAATCCGACATCCGCTATTTTTCCTGAAGTACGTTTAGAAGGAAAAGTAACGAAAAAAGGTGAAACGAAAGAGTATGCTAAACGGATTTTACCAAGTGTTCGTTTTGCACCGAATTCAACGATGAACTTCCACTTAGATTTTGGAAAAGAAGATGTACGTCCAGGAACCTATATTTTTGAAGGAGAAGCGGTCTTGAAAGAAGATGAACAACAAGTGTGGCCGTTTAAGCAAGAATTTACCATCAGTAGTCAAGAAGCTAAAAAATTAAACAAAGAAGCAGTAGTGAAATTGGTCCTACCGACTTGGTGGAATCAAGCTTTCTATGGATTGTTAGCTGCAACAATTGTGAGTGTAATTCTGGCTATTTGGCGTTTTACGCAACAGAAAGCGACACTGAAACAGCAAGCCTATTTACAACAAGAAAAACAGGCAGCCTTGAAAAATAGACAAGGAGTGCGCGATGATGACAGCAAGAAGTAAAGGGTCACTTCTGCTGACATTAGGAATGCTTTTAACCATCGCCATCGTGAGTCTGACCGCTTCTTCTGAGAGCTTTGCAGAAGAAGCGGGACAAACGAATATCGGTGTGACGTTTTATGGTGGGAAGGCACCACTAGAAACAGAAGATATCACTAAGTCAACAGAACAGCCAATTACTAACAAAGATAAAAAAGCGGCGCAACACCAAGAAGAGGTGACTAAGAAAAACACTGCCGAAACAAATCCCGCTGATGCCCAGATGTCCTTACCAAGGACAGGTGAACGAAATAGCAGGTGGCTTTACAGTCTTGGTATTGTCTGTCTGCTCATAGTAATAATAACTTTGTATTATTTGAATAAAAAAAGGAAAAAAGAAAAATAGATTGCCGTTTCTATAAATAAAATCAATTTGAAAAGGAGGCGTATTGATGGGGATTACGATGTGGATTTGGATTTGTGCCGGCTTGGCCGTCCTTTGTTTTGCTTTATTTTTACTATTCTTAGTAAGTAGCATGAATTTTGTTCATCAAGCAAAGCATAAGCAGTCTTTAGTAAAACAATCAATGTTTAGTTGGCTGCTTCTGGTGATGTGTGGCGGCTGGGTAGCGGTGGCTATTTTACTGAATATCGCATTACAAACACAATTAACATAAAGAAAACCCGTTGTAAGTTTTTAAGAAACTTGCAACGGGTTTTTGTTAACTTTAAAATAAAGAACGGTACAATTTATCAAAAAAGTATAGTAGACATTTGTACCCAACTTAGATAGAAAATAAAGCGCTACCATTATATGATGATTACAGGAGGAGGACACAGGCTGTGAATTATAAAATAAGTTATCTCCTTGACGAGTATGCAGGGCAAAAAATTGCGCTCTCTTTGGCTCAACAAATAACCGATCTTTCGCAACGAGAATTAGTGACGCAACTTTCGACAATAGGCGGAGAAGTTCAACAGAATACTGTCAGCATTCCAAGTCTTTCCGCAAATGAATGGGGGAAGCAACTTTTTCAACAACGTCAAGTGATCTATAGCGAAGCAGAAAGACAAGCACTCATTTTTTTACTCACTTATTCAGAGATCGAAGAACTATCAGTTTATCATTACCAAAATTTTTTAGACGTTTCGAAAGGCACTATTTTAGCGGACATCAAAAAAGTCCGACACCAACTAGCAACTGAAAACATTGCTTTATCCTACGAACGAAAACGAGGGTTTTACCTAGAAGGAGATGAATTTCGGATTCGTCGTTTCGGGAAAAATTGGCTTGCCCGCCTCTTACAACAAAAGTCGGGCACCTTCGCTTTATTTTGCTGGCTCAGTCAGCATCAAATGAGCCAATACGCAAAAATGCGTGACGGCATTCAATTAGCCGTCCAGGAAGCGCAGCTTCAACTAGTACCCAGCAGATTGGATGAAATTAGTTACTTTCTTGCTTTTTCTCAAAAAAGATTAGGCAAATATGGAACAGTCGTCTGGCCTGAGAACCAGTTAATTCAGTCCTTACGGGCTTATCCCGTCAGTCGTCGTATTTTAAGTGATTTAGTTGGGCCAGTGGCGAATGTAGAAACCGAGAGTCTTTTTTTCACGATTTGTTTAATGACAGCCTTGCAAGGAGAATTGCGAGATACGAAGTTAGAGTTTTTATTAGATATTTCTGGTGAAATTATTCGGAAAATGGAATTATTGGCCGTCGTTCAATTTGAGCAGCCTCGTGAATTGCTCATGAATGTGTATTATCATCTGGTTCCTGCCTATTTTCGAATTAACTATGGCTTTTACTTGCCGAATGTTTTAATCAAGGATATTCGACAATCGTATCGGTCGCTTTATCATCTTTGTGAACAAGCGTTAGCTCCTTTAGAAAAATTAACGAAACGGTCAATCCCGTCAGAGGAAATTGGTTTTTTTACCATATTATTTGGTGGAGAAATTTTCGGGCAAAAAAATGAACAGCGGCAAGAAAAGCTAAAAGCGCTAATTGTTTGTCCCAGTGGCATCAGTTCTTCGTTGATTTTGCAATCGGAATTGCGTCGGCTATTTCCAATGATTGAATTTAAAGAAACAAATGCGGTGAGGGAAATAGAGAATGTATCTGAAAAAAGCTATGACATCATTTTCTCAACGGTCCCTATTGAAACAGCCAAAAAGGTTTATCTTACCAAGCCCATTATGAGCTCTTTGGAGAAAAATCAATTGATGCACCAAGTACAATCAGATTGGCTATTGCCAGGTATTTCCATGCCAGATGTTAAAGATATTTTAGATGCGTTAAAACCTTATATTTCCTTAAAAAAAGGAGTCACAGAAGCGCAGTTATATCGTGTCTTGCATCGTAAAATGAACAAAATTTTAGAAAAAGAGGAGGATCTGCGTCCAATGTTATCGGAATTATTAACAACAGAAACAGTCCAAGTCCTGCCTGAAGTTGCAGACTGGCGAGCGGGAATTACAGAAGCTGCCAAGCCGTTATTAAAAAATGGCAGTATTACGGAAAAGTACATTGATGCAATGATTCAAAAAGTTGAATCGTTTGGGCCATTTATCCATATCTGTCCAGACGTAGCATTGCCTCATGCGCGACCAGAAGATGGCGTTAATCAGTTAGGCATGTCATTACTAAAAATCCAAAAAAGTGTCGATTTATTAGAAGATCCTAAGCATGAAATTCACCTTTTTATTTGTTTAGCTGCTTCAGATAACGAAACACATTTACGGGCCTTATCTAGTCTGACAAAAATTCTATCAAAAAAAGAATCATTACATCGCTTAGTGGCGGCTGAAACCGTCCCAGAAATACTATCAATTATCCAAGAAGGAGAGAAATAAGATGAAGATTTTTACAGTTTGTCAAAGTGGTTTAGGAACAAGTTTTATGGTGCAAATGAATATCCAACAAATTTTAGAGGAAGTCGGTGTTGATACAGATAGTTTTCAAATTGATCACACAGATGTCGGGAGTGCCAGTGGCGATATGGCTGATTACTTCTTTGTCGAAAAAACATTGCAAGATGCTTTAGGGTCAATTCCTGATGAAAAAATCATTCCTTTAAATGCGATTATTGATTACGATGAAACGAAGGAGAAAGTCTTGAAAGTTTTAGATGACAATGGCATTGCACATCAATAAGAAGGAGGAAAAACATGGAAACTTTATTGAATTTATTTGTTTCAATTGTTAGCCAACCAGCGATTCTGGTTTCATTAATTGCTTTGTTGGGATTAGTTTTACAGAAAAAGAAATTTTCTGATGTTGTTCAAGGAACGTTGAAAACATTCGTCGGCTTCTTAGTTTTAATTGGTGGCGCAGGGCTATTAGCGAACTCATTAACGCCCTTTGCGGAGATGTTCCAAACCGCATTAAATACACAAGGCGTGGTACCTAGTAATGAAGCAGTTGTAGCGATTGCCTTGCAACAATATGGGACACCAACTGCTCTGATTATGTTGGTAGGCATGGTTGTTAATATTCTGTTGGCGCGTTTTACACGTTTTAAATATATCTTTTTGACAGGTCAAGCGATGATGTACGTTTCGTGTTTGACAGCCGTTATTTTAGTGGGGGCCGGTTTTAGCGTTAGTTTGCCAATGATTCTTTTAGGTGGTTTATTTGAAGGAACTTTATTAACAGTGACACCTGCTCTTTGTCAGCCCTTTATGAAACAAATTACTGGAAATGATAAAGTAGCAATGGGGCATACAGGGAATATTGGTTATGCGGCAAGTGGCTTTATTGGAAAAGTCTTTGGGAATAAAGAAAAGTCAACGGAAGATATTAAAATTCCTAAAAGTTTTGGTTTTTTAAGAGACTCAACCATCTCAATTATGATTTTGATGTCGATTGTCTATGTGATTTTGGCTTTGCTGGCTGGGACAGGTTATGTCGAGCATGAGTTAAGCAATGGCGAAAATGCGATTATCTTTTCATTAATTCAAGCAGGAACCTTTACGGCTGGTTTCGTTGTGGTTTTACAGGGTGTGCGGATGGTTTTAGGAGAAATTGTGCCAGCTTTCCAAGGAATTGCTAAAAAATTAGTGCCTAATTCTAAACCAGCACTTGATGTTCCCATTATCTTTCCTTATGCGCCAAATGCTGTCTTGATTGGGTTCTTTGTGAGCTTTATTGTGGGAACTATTTCAATGTTAGCGATGGTTGGTCTGAATACCACTGTGATTATACCAGGCGTTGTCGGGCACTTTTTCTGTGGTGCCGCGGCAGGTGTTTTTGGAAATTCCACAGGGGGACGTCGGGGAGCGATTTTAGGGGCTGCGTTTAATGGCTTATTAATTAGTTGGTTACCGTTATTCATTTTACCAGTCTTGGGTGATCTACAGTTAGCATCCTCAACGTTTGCGGATACAGATTATTTAATCCCAGGCCTATTTTTAGGCAAATTAGGTGAGGCAGGTCCGAGTCTTTTAGTAGGAGGAATCATTGGTTTTGTAGTGGTTGTCCTTTTGGCTAGCGCTGTTTTGACTATGCGGGAGAAAAAAGTCGCCGAAGAAAACTAAGTGTTTTGTTCTAAAAAGGCAAGTGGGACAGAAGTCGTTTTGACTTCTGTCCCATTTGCCTTTTACCATTGTTCTTGGATAAATTGTGCAATTTGTTTCCGCGCTTGTCGTCCTTCTGACAAGTATTGTTTCATTGCGAAAACGTGTTGCATGCCAGGCACCAATCGGCAAGTATCTTGTGGTCGTGGCCCTAATTGTTTTAAAAATTGGTGATAGGAAGGGCAAAAAACTTCATGTGTGCCGCCCACGAAAAAAAGTGGCGGAAATTTTTGATAATCAAAGGACAAGCAATTTAAAGAAAGCGTGGAGTGATTGGCTGTGTCGTCAATCTCTTGGGCAATTAATTGTAAATAGTTCATGCCAATCATTTTGTCCTTTTTTTGATAACTTTTGGCAACGGGAATGTCTAAATGTCCATCTAACCAAGGAGAAATTAAAACAGCAGCTTTGGGTAAGCGTTCAGGGAAATCGATGGCTAAATTCTGCAATACGTTTAAAACCAATGTACCACCAGCAGAATCACCTAATAAAATAACATCTTCGGGATCATAATGCTGTAAAATTTCTTGGTAAGCAGCATAGCAATGATTATAAATATCAGCAAAAGACTTATTTGGTGCTAATGGATATACAGGGATAAAATAATCTGTTGCAAAAGGGAGATCTTCAATTAGTTTATAACTAAAGTCTAATTGGCTATAGGCAAGATTCAATGTAAAGCCCCCACCGTGCAGGTATAGTACAGCTTTCTTGGTAGGCGCAATAACGGAGTTTGACATGCGATACATCGTAGGAAATTGAGTCATTTCTTGAAGAGGAAAAAGATGACGTAAATGTTTTGGCAAAGTTACTTGTTCATTTAATGATCGTTGCCAATGATAAAAAGCCTTGGTGACTTTCGGATTTCGTTCAAGACGAGCAATTTGGGAAAGACGTAAAGAATCTTCAAAAAGACAGGCTTTTAAGGATTTTTGACGAGAACGTGCGTGAAACAAATATGCGCTAGCTAACAACAAACCAATCGATTTCTTTTTCAATTAAAGCCCTCCATTCAGCAAAAAGTAAATCATTTTTTTTACAGTATAACATTTTAAAAGTAGAACAACGAAATTTGTTGAAGGGATGAAAGGACGGTTTAAACGAATGTACGTATTTATTTGTGGTTGCGTAAAGTAAATGATTGTAGTAAATTAAATGAGATTAAGAGGTCCGGTGAATGGGTGCGTTCACGGCAAGGAGAGAAGTAGGATGACAAATAAAAAGGTTACAATTAAAGATGTTGCCAATGATTCAGGTGTCTCCATTACTACCGTTTCACAAATTTTAAACGGGAATGGGGCACGGTTTAGTGGGAAAACGGTCGAAAAAGTATTGGCTGCAAAAGAGCGATTAAACTATCAGCCCGACTATTTTGCGCAACGTATGGTGATGAAAAAAAGTAAGACGATTGGCGTAATCGTACCTGATATTACCAACCCATTTTTCGCGCAATTGATTCGAGGAATTGAAAGTGTTTTATACAAAGAAAATTTTATACTGATGTTATGCAATGCGGACCAAGATGTTACAAGAGAACATGAATATTTAACAGAGTTGATTCGTCGTAGTGTCGATGGTTTTGTGATTGCAAGTTCTGAAATTTCCAATCAAACGATTAATGAAACGCTACGTGCGAAAAAGATTCCGTTTATTGTACTTGACCAAAAAAAAGCAGAAGGCTTTAGCGACGCTGTTTTGACAGACGATTATAGAGGTGGGCAACTAGCAGCAAAGCATTTACAAGAGCAACGACATGAACAGGTCGTCGTGGTAATGCCACCACATGCGCCAGTCAATATTCAGCAACGGTTAAAAGGTTTTTGTTCTGTTTATACGGAAAAGGTCCAGTTGATCGAAACAGAATTATCAAAAACCGGCGGCTACCAAGCTGTCCCTGAAATTTTAAAAACAGAGAGCACCGGAATTTTTGCTATCAATGATGAAATTGCTTTTGGTTTATATCGAGGATTAGCAGAAGCGGGCAAAAAAATTCCTGAGGATTATAGTATTATTGGTTATGACAATGTTGATATGTGCGAGTATGTTTCGCCGCCGCTAACAACAATTGCTCAACCTGTTTTTCAATTGGGGCAAACTACGGCGACTTTATTATTGGAAAGAATCCATCAGCCTGCAAAAGATTGGGAGGAGCAAACCTTGCCGGTTCAACTGATTGAACGATTTTCGACAGCACCCTTGAAATAGCTTTCAAGGTGTGCTATATTTTTGTTGTGGAATTAAAACGTTTTACTAAAACGTTTTAATTAGAATGAAAAAATAAATTTTATTGAGGTGGATGAAAATGAACGCGGTTACAATTATCGGAAGTATCAATTTAGACACAACATTAAGAGTCAAAGAAATGCCTAAACCAGGCGAAACAATTCACGCCATTGAACATTTTACAGCGGGTGGTGGTAAAGGAGCAAACCAAGCAGTCGCAGCGAAACGTTCAGGCGCAGAAACATATTTTATTGGTGCTGTGGGAAATGATGGCGCTGGAGCTATGATGACTGATTTAATGAGTCAAGATGAAATTAATTTAACTGGAGTCACCACTTTAGAGAAAACAGCTACTGGCCAAGCCTTTATTATGGTAGATAACGCTGGTGAAAATAGCATTATGATTTACGCGGGAGCCAATAACGCCTTTACGCCAAAACAAGTACAGGAACATCAAGAAATTATTGAAAAAAGTGATTTTGTGATTGCCCAATTTGAAAGTGCGATTGATAGTACGATTGCAGCGTTTAAAATTGCTAAAAAAGCAGGCGTCAAAACGATTTTAAATCCCGCACCTGCGTTAGAACAAGTTCCTGAAGAATTACTAAACGTGACAGATATGATTGTACCAAATGAAACAGAAACTGAAATTTTAACAGGCATTAAAATCACAGATGAAGCGAGTATGCGTAAAGCCGCAGAAGCACTTCACCAATTAGGGATTGAAGCAGTAATTATTACAGTAGGTAGTAAAGGCGCCTTTTATGACGTCAATGGACGAAGTGGTATTGTGCCTGCTTTTAAAGTGAAAGCGGTTGATACAACGGCTGCTGGCGATACTTTTATTGGCGCATTAAGTAGTATATTAGAGAAAGATTTTAGCAATTTGGAAGAAGCTATTCGCTATGGAAACAAGGCGTCCTCGTTGACTGTTCAACGTTTTGGAGCCCAACCTTCGATTCCTTATCAACACGAATTGGCAGACAAATAAAAAGGAGCGAGCGACATGAAAAAAACAAAAGTTATTAATTCAGATATTTCCCGCGTTATCGCACAAATGGGTCATTTTGATAAATTAAGTATTGGTGATGCAGGCATGCCAGTGCCTCGGACTACAGAAAAAATTGATTTAGCAGTTACCAATGGCGTACCTAGTTTTATGGAAGTTTTAAACAATGTCCTTGAGGAATTGGCAGTTCAACGAATTTATTTAGCAGAAGAAATTAAAACAGAAAATCCTGACATGTTGACAGCAATTAAAACTCGTTTACCAGAAACTCCCATCAGTTTTATTCCTCATACAGAAATGAAACAAGAATTAAACAACTGCCATGCATTTATTCGGACAGGGGAAATGACCCCTTATGCAAATATTTTATTAGAAAGTAACGTTGTCTTTTAAACGAGAGAGGGGAAATAGAGATGAATGCGACTGCATTATTAATCGGTTTAGGACCGCTTCTAGGTTGGGGGCTTTTCCCAACAATCGCTTCCAAAATTGGTGGTCGTCCAGTGAATCAAATTCTCGGTACCAGTTTAGGAACATTGATTTTTGCCGCTATTTTTTCAATGATTAATGGTTTGGCTTTTCCAGCGGGCATGGATTTATTCTTTTCAATTTTATCTGGTGTCGGTTGGGCCTGTGCGCAAATCATTACGTTTAAATGCTTCACGATGATTGGTTCATCACGTGCCATGCCAGTAACGACCGCGTTCCAACTTTTAGGTGCTTCTCTCTGGGGTGTCTTTTTCTTAGGAAACTGGCCAGGTGCGACAGCCAAATTGTTAGGCGCATTTGCCTTAGTGTTAATCATGATTGGTGCCAAAATGACGGTCTGGTCGGAAACGGAGTCCGCTGAGAGTGCTGGGATTATGAAAAAAGCAGTTCTTCTATTAGCCGTTGGTGAAATCGGCTATTGGGCGTACTCTGCAGCACCCCAAGCGACGGCAATTGATGGCATGCATGCCTTTTTACCACAAGCAATAGGCATGGTAATTGTCGCAGTTATTTATTCAGCGGTTGTCACTGTTAAGGGTGGGGAAACATCCCCATTTATAGAAGCTGTTTCTTACAAACAAATTTTTTCAGGCTTTTTCTTCGCCTTTGCAGCGTTAACTTATTTAATTTCAGCGCAGCCAGATATGAACGGCTTGGCAACTGGCTTTATTCTATCCCAAACATCAGTTGTGCTTGCAACGTTGACAGGTATTTGGTTCTTAGGTCAAAAGAAAACAGCCAAGGAAATGACCGTAACGATTATCGGCTTAGTTTTGATTTTGGCAGCAGCTACGATCACAGTGATGATTTAAAAAAGTATTCAACGACCTATTATTCAGGGCGTTGAATACTTTTTTTTATTTGTTCTAAAAATAATGCAGCAGCTGTGGAAAGAACCGTATTTTTGCGCCAAATTAAACTAATTTTGGCTGTTAAAGCAGGATATAGCGGGATAAAACGTAAATTTGTTTGCTTTGTTTCTAGAATACCATCAATGCTTAGGGCGCTACCTAGCCCAGCTTCTACCATCAGTGAAGCGTTGTAAAGTAAGTTGTAGGTCCCAACGATTCGGAACTGATCTAGACTTGCTTCGAGCCAATCAGAGAGTTGGCTCGGAACTTGTGCTTGTCGAGAAATAAATAAAGGTTCTTCTTTTAAATCGGCTGCAGTAATAACATTTTTAGTGGCTAAGGGATGGTCCTTTACAGTAATTAAGCCCCATGTATCTACAACTGGTAATGTTAAATAGCTATATTTTTGTTTAGGTGCAGGCTCAATAATTAAACCAAAATCTAATAATCCTTTGTCTAGCCGTTCTATTACATCATCTGCATTCCCGCTGTATAAATGAAGGTGAATATCAGCTGAGTGCTGGCTTGTTATTTGTTGTAGTGCATTCGCTAAAAAAGACATAGCTTTTGTTTCGCCACCACCAATCGTGATTTCGCCATTAATGAATTCATTTTGCGACAAGTTGGTGACTGTTTTATTCGCTAAGCTTAAAATATCTTGCCCTTGTTTAGCTAAATATTCTCCTTCAGGTGTTAATTGTATTTGTCGATTTCCTCGTATAAATAATGTCACGCCTAATTCTTCCTCTAATTCTTTTAATTGCTTAGATAATGTTGGTTGTGTTACATGCAATTGTTTGGCTGCGCCACTAATCGTTTTTTTTTGGACCACTGCTAAGAAATAGTGAATCACTCGTAATTCCATTACTTTCCCTCCTATAACTAAAACGCATACTTATCTATTTATTATAAGTATTAGACAGAGGAGTTGTCACGTATTACGATAAATTTAGCAAAAGGAGGCGATTAGGAATGCTTACAAAAAATCTCCAAGAACTAATTGCAACAGGTAGCATTGATAAAGATGAACCACTATTTCAACTTATTCATCAGATTCAAGAGGAAAATAGTCGCTATTTAATAGAATTAAATCAACAAGCCTATACACATAATGAAGTAAGGAATCTTCTTGCCACGATTATCCAAGACAAAATTGACGAAACCGTTACGATTTTATTGCCTTTTTATACAGATTTTGGACGCAATATACATTTTGGTAAAAATATTTTTATTAATCGGGCAGCTATGTTTGTTGATTTAGGGGGCATTATAATTGAAGACAATGTTTTAATTGGTCCGCGCGTTAATCTCTTAAGTGTCAATCATCCGGAACTGCCAATGAAACGGCGAGGTGTATTGCTAGCACCAATTACCATTAAAAAATTTGCGTGGTTAGGCGCGGGTGTCACTGTTTTACCAGGTATTACGATTGGTGAAAATGCTATCGTAGCAGCTAATGCGACTGTAACTAAAGATGTGCCAGCTAACGCTATTGTTGCAGGAACACCAGCTAAAATTATTCGTTGGATTCAGGAAGATAAGGAGTAAATATAATGAAATCATTATCAGAAAAAGTTATTGTTATCATGGGCGCTTCCAGTGGCATCGGTGAGGCAACAGCCCGTTTACTTGCCAGAAAAGGAGCGAAGTTAGTCATTGCAGCACGTCGACAAGAACGTTTAATTGCTATAAAAAAAGAACTTCCTGAAGCAACGATTCTCGTGCAACAAGCAGATGTAACGAAAGAAGAGGAAGTTCAGCGTGTAATCAAGCTTACAATGGAAAAATATGGACGAATTGATGTTCTTTTTAACAATGCAGGAGTTATGCCAACGGCGCCTCTTATTGAAGCACCAAAAGGAGAATGGCGTCAAATGCTAGATATTAATATTATGGGTGTTTTAAATGGCATTGCGGCAGTTCTTCCAATTATGGTTGAACAAAAATCAGGGCAGATTATTGCTACTGATTCTGTGGCAGGACATGTCGTTTATCCAGATTCGGCTGTCTACTGTGGAACAAAGTTTGCTGTTCGAGCAATTATGGAAGGATTGCGACAAGAACAAAGAGAGAATAACATTAAATCAACGATTATTTCACCAGGTGCTGTACAAACAGAACTTTATCAAACAATTTCTAATCGAGTAGTAGCTGAAACGTTACATCTAGAACAGTTAAGTTGGGGCTTAAAGGCGGAAGACATTGCGCAAGCGGTGGTCTTTGCCATAGACACGCCAGATCGTATGTCAATCAGTGAAATGGTTGTTCGCCCGACCACACAAACGATTTAATTTAAAAAGTATTCCTAGAAAGGAATACTTTTTTTAAATCGTGATTGTTCGTTTTTTACAGAATTTAGAATTTGATATTTACTTATTTGTTGGTTTATTATATGATTAAACACGTTGTTTCATTAATAAATTGAATATTTTACGAACATTGTAAAATGTTTAGATTTTAGGAGGACGGAACATGAAAGAAAAAATAAGTTCATATTTTGAACTTGAACAATTGAATACGAATATGAAACGAGAAATGTTAGCTGGTTTCACCACATTTATCTCAATGGCGTATATTTTGTTCGTTAATCCAACCGTACTTGGTGCTTCTGGCATGGACGAAGGCGCTGTTTTTACTGCCACCGCTTTAGCGAGTGCCTTAGGTTGTATTTTAATGGGTGTGTTGGCGAAATATCCGATTGCGACAGCACCAGCTTTAGGAATTAATGCATTTTTTGCTTATTCAGTCTCTGTTGGTATGGGGATTCCTTGGCAAACGACATTAGCAGGCGTTTTTGTGGCTTCATTGATATTTATTTTAATTACAATTTTTAAATTACGCGAGCTAATTATTGATGCAATTCCTGCAGACTTGAAATTTGCCATTTCAGGTGGGATCGGGTTGTTTATTGCTTTTCTTGGTTTAAGCCAAGGTGGCTTAATTGTGGCTAATGATGCGACACTCGTTGGCTTAGGACCTTTGAATGTTGGTTCAACGTGGGTCACCATTGTCGGCTTAGTCGTAACTGCAATTTTGTTAGTTCGTCGAGTGCCTGGTGGTATTTTTATTGGGATGGCGATTTCAACGATTGTTGGTTTAGCGACAGGCGTTATTCCAATGCCTGATAAGATTATTTCAAGCGCGCCAAGTTTAGAACCAACATTTTTAGTGGCGTTAGGACATGTGAAAGATATCAATACGATTCAAATGTGGGTCGTGGTTTTAACGTTCCTATTAGTAACATTCTTTGATACCGCTGGTACGTTGGTGGGCTTAGCCAATCAAGCAGGTTTTATGAAGGACAATAAAATGCCGCGTGTGGGGAAAGCTTTAGCCGCTGATTCAACAGCGATGTTAGCTGGTTCTCTACTAGGGACATCGCCAGTTGGCGCATATGTAGAATCATCTGCGGGGATTGCTGTGGGTGGTCGTTCAGGAATCACAGCTATTACAACAGGGATTTTATTTATTTTCAGCTTGCTATTTTCTCCTTTGTTAGCAGTTGTCACTTCGCAAGTTACAGCACCAGCGTTGATTATTGTTGGTGTTTTGATGGCACAATCCTTAAGCAAAATTAAATGGAACGAGATGGAAATTGCGATTCCTTCCTTCTTAATCTTGTTAGGAATGCCATTGACATACAGCATTTCAGATGGGATTGCCTTAGGCTTTATCTTCTATCCAATTACAATGATTGCGGCAAAACGTGGGAAAGAAGTTTCGCCAATTATGTATGGCTTGTTCTTTGTTTTTGTCGGATTCATGTGGATCCTGAATGCGCAATAAGTAAGAGAGAAAGTTATCAAATAGTTGATTCATAAGACAATGAACTTATGAATCAACTATTTTTTTTCGACTAAGCACTAGAAAAACGCCCCTTATTTGATGTATAATTTGCAAAGACATTGACCTGTGAAGATACAGGAACAGAGAGGAATTAATTGAGTGAAGTATACAGAAATTATGATTTCAGGTAGTAGTTTCTGTTGAAATGTATTGAGAATACTGGTTTTTAATGTCTTTTTTCGTACAGTAAATAAGTTCAAAAAGCAATGATTGTTAGCTCTTGTGTTAGCGGTTGTTGCTTTTTAAATACTTAAATATGTTTTGGTATTAAACAATATGCTTTCCTTATAGTAAGTATCAATTCATAAAACTAGGTATTCACAATTGTTATTAAAGAGGTAAAATCCAAAAATATGCGAATATGCATTGTATATTATAATTCCAATGTGATAAAATAATTATTTTAAAAATTATTTTTGTTAGAATTTTCATTGATATAAAAATAGAAAAATTAATGATAGTTGTTTTGTTATTAATTTTTTCGTTTTTGTTGTCTAATCAAAGATTTTTAGATTTTTCAGTATAAATATACGTTTTTTAATTAGAATAAGATGAGTTTTTGCTTGAAAAACGATTGGATAGTGGTAAAATAATTTCATCAATATTGATAAAATTATAACGGAGGTGTATTAAAATGAATGTTGAAGAAGTTGTAGTGTCGCAAAAAACCCCAAATGCAATTAATGAAGAAACTGAATTATATGGGTTTGGGTATGGTTCAGTCGTTGAGAACATTACTGTCTCTAAAGGTGGAGGCGGCGGTGGAGGCGGTGGCGGTGGCTGCTGTTGTTGTTGCTGCTGTTGTTGTGGGGGTGCCACAGGATTAGAAGAATAGAAACTTCATAAGGTAAGTGGACGCACTTACCTCTTTACATAATCAAGTAAAAAGGAGTGAAAAAATGTATAAAGTAAACCCTTTTATATGGCATGATCTTAGTGAAAAAGAAACATTCTTTCAAACAAAACTATCTTCGATAATTATTACTAATAAAAATTTAGTTAGAATGTTAAAAGATTTAGAAAAAAATGAAGTAATAAATTTTGAGGAATCTCTATTATCCAATTATTTTAGGAGCAACATGATTAATAATGTACTGGTCTTTTTAGAAGAAAATAAATTAGTTAAAAAGCTAGATATAGAAAATAATAAGGTTAATGAGGTTTTGGTATATACCGATGATTCTGAATTTTCTGAATTATTCGATTACGTGTTTTCCGAAAAATTTACAATTAGTCATCAGAGCAGTATTTCCCACTTAGAATCTAAAAATATGGATGGTAAATTGCTTATAGTATTTTTAAAGGCTTTCAATTTTAAAGAATACGAAAATATTGTAAATATAGCCAAGGAAAAGAATGTAGTCATTAAAATAATTTTTAGCTATAATCATCATATTTATTTTTCGAATTTCTATAAAAGGGAATGGTACAATCCATGTCCAATATGTTTTTTTTCTGAACTAGAAAGCCAATTAAGAGGAGAAATAACTTCTGATACAGCTAATTTTCAGACAATTATAGATTTACTTTATACAAAATCACAAAATTTTGCTATAGAATACCCGTTGCAAAAGGATGATTATTTTACGATAGTTTATACCATAATGAGGAATTTGGATAGCGATTTAATGAAATGTGACTTAGATGAAGTTTTATCTATTGATTTAAATAATCATTTAGTTACAAAAGATATTGCTTATCATTGGGGGTATTGTGATTGCTATGAGTGATTATTATTGGAATGAATATAAGAATGTACTATTAGATGAAGCATATTTAATTGATACGTTAAAATATCAACAAAGGGTAGTGAATAAACAAGTAGAAGAGAATAATTTAGATGAATTGAGCGATGTTTTAGGTCTTTATAATGTGAAATACTCGGATATTAGGTTAGCGGTATATCCTTTTGATGAGTTACCTGTCTTTATAAAAATGTTAGTTAGTGATTTACAAAAAAATTATGCTTCCTTTATATATAAAGTTAGTATGCCAATACTAGCCATAACAAAAAAAATAGGGAATGTAAATACTGGTTGTTATTCTTTTGATTTTAAAAATAATTTTTTGATTCTATATGAAACTGATGTAACTAAGATTAGAGAAATAGTAAATGATAAACTGATATTAGCTTTTTTTTTAAACATAGAGGATGCAATTTGTTTATATAAAAAAAAGGCGTACACAAATGGTATAAAAGAAATTGGTTATGTTTCTAAAAGCAGTCAATTAGCGATTAGTAAAGAAAAAAACATAATAATAAACGAAATGCTAGTACCAGAGCAACAACTGACAAATGGATTAGGTATAAACTTGAGAAAATGCTTGTTAATGGAAACTTTAATTTTAGAGGTGTTAACTAATGATATTCACGAATAAAAGTTCCTACGGTGTGAAAAGTGATATGTTTTTATCAAATATAAATATTGGATATGTGAATTTTTCACGTGTCAAGATTAAGCAAGGAACGACAGCAGGTAGTGCTTTCTCAGTTGACGAAAATAAACAGTTATCACTTATTAAAAGTTATAATGAATATTTAGAAAGACTTTTCTTAGGGATACCATTAAGTACAAATAAAACTATTTCTTCTGTAAATTTAGAAAAAAATATTGTAAGTAGCAGAAAATATTCAGAATTTGGATATGGAAATCATGAGTTCGGATTTAATGATACGACAGGAACTTCATCTGGAAAACTTTCAGAAGTAATAATCCAAAAGGCACTAACAGAATTGATTGAGAAAAATGAAGTATTTTGTTTTTGGTATGGTTTGAAAGGGGAAAAGTTAAAACAAGATAAAGAAATTCATGACTTAATTAATGATTATAATTTTATTTCAAATATGTTTAAAATTTATGTAGTTCGTGAACTTAGTAATTATTCAACAGTGATCGTGATGGGGTTTTTAGAAGGGAAATTACTAACCTCAGGTGTATGTTGTAGTATTACTATGGAACAATCTCTAATTTTGGCCTTGAAAGAAGCTAAGGGAATAGAGTGGCAAACTTTTAATAATCCCTTAGCAAAAGCAAATAAATTTTCTGATAAATTGCATAAACAAATTTTAAAAAAAGTAAAGTTTATGGATGAAACATACAAAGTTATCACAAAAGATTCTATACAAGCTACGAAATACATTGAAACTGCTGATTGGATTAACCATGTTGAGATATCCGTAATTGGAGATGACATAAATAGAGGAGTTAAAACAATAAAATGTATATCCAAACAGTTACTAAATTCTGTACCAATTAAGATAAACATTGAAAGACAAAAAGATAAAGAGATTATTAAGAGATATTTAATTGATTATTCTATTGATTGTCCTATCCAATGATAGAAAGGAGAATACTTTTGAAAGGTTTTTTAAGAAATAAGGTGAATTTTGTTTTAAATGAGGATTTATTTATGTCACATCACTATAACGTATATATAGAAAAATATTCTAAAAGACCTATCAAAGCCTATGAGGTTGATTTAAAGAATAAAAGGCAGCATATTCTTTCAACTTTAGGAGAGTATTTGGAGCGAGAAACACTCATCAACGAAAATTCACCAAAAGAGCATACGGTTATTGCTACGAATTTAGTTGATGGAAGTATTAAACAAGTTAATCTTGATATGATTTTGTTTAAGAATAGTTTTGTTGATTCTTCTGGTATGGCCTCGCATAAAAAATCAAAGCCATTGATATGGACAGCTTATAAAGAATTCTTTGAAAGACAGAGCTATATTACTAACTTCTTGTTTCATACTAAGGCTCAGCAATTAAATATAGATAAGATAGAAGAAATAAAAAAAATAGATCGATATTTGACTAATTATTTAGACAATGTCAAATATTATAATATATCTTTAAGTAAGAACCTTTACGTAGTACTTGCCGTTGGATATGGTGAAAAATACAAAGCAGTGGGATTGGGAACTAGTCAATCAGCAAGAAAAGCAGTAATAAAATCACAAAAAGAAATATTACAATATTTTGCTACATCGCATTCAAAATATAAAGAAGGAAAAGTTAGTCAAGGCTCTGGATTAGTAATTGACAATAAGGACATTTATCATGACTATTTTGATAGATTGAGCTCGAAAGAAGTTAAAGATTTATATGCATATCTTGAAGGTAGTGAATTTGTTATTCTGAATAATGAAGAGAAAACAGAAAAAGTAAGTCATACATTTACTATCAAAAATATAAGCAATTCTCTTAATATGTCTCCGTATATTACAATGTTTGAAAATAATCATGCTAAGAATGTGAAAGTAGTGAAGGTATTTGACCCAAAGTGGTTTCCCAACATGGCACCAAGAAATTTTTCGAAAGAAATAATATTAAATATAGAGAATATATTAAAATTAAAAAGAAAAAATTTTTCAGAACTGTTACCATTTCCGTAAGGAGGAGTGAAAATGTTTATCTCAGTTAAATCATATGCATTGTTTAATATTAAAATGTTACTGAAAGATAAAATCCCTTTATTGTGGTCAATAGCCTTACCTGTAATTACTTTTTTTATGAATTATAGAAGTGTAACAAATGAATGGGAATTGGCATATTGGTGGGTATATATTGTTGTTTGTTCCTATGTTTATGGAGTAGGAGTTTACGCATTACAATTAAAGGAATATGGAAGCTTAAAAACAATTTTTTCAATAAATAATTCACCTTGGGCATTTTTTTTAGGCAATCTATTGACGCAAATTATGTTTAGCTTTATCAGTGTAAACTTACTTAATTTAATTGTGGTTATTTTACTACCATTATCGTTTCTCCGTCTTTTTTTATATAGCTTTATTACTATTATAGCGTGTTTACCAGTTGCATTTTTTAGTTACAATTTAACTCTAATAAAAAAAGTGCATGCTAATACTATAAATTCAATATTTACAATGCTAATTTTTGGTTTATTTATATTGTTAAATACGAATATAGAGTTAAATAAATATAACCCTCTGTCAATTTTATCTAATGTTTTAATTGAACATAAAAATATGGATGTCTTCAAATATGTTACTTTTTCAATATTTTTAGTTTTTATTAGTATGTATTCTATAGTTAAATTTGAACCGATTTCAAATGAAAGAAGGTAAAGCTATGATCGAAATAAAGGATTTAAATATTCCTTATGTAGATAAAAAAATAAGTATGAATATTTTAAAAGAGTATAATTTATTTACTGGTGATAATGGTAACGGAAAAACCTTACTATTAGATTACATTTCAGGAGTAAAAAAGGCAAAAAGAACTGTAATTAAGGGGAATGAAAGTATTATATATATTAATCAAAACATATATTTTTCTGATCGTTTATCAGGAATGGACTTTCTGAAATTTAGTTATGGTTTGGACGGAAAAAAAAGTATTCAATCTTTTTATCAATTAAGCGATAAAATTCTTAAGCGTGAAGATATTGATAAGTTGCTTAAAAAACAATGGGGAATGCTTTCAGGAGGGGAAAAAAAGTTCCTTTATGCTCTTATTTTGATGTCTTTAGAAAGAGAATGGTATATTTTAGATGAACCGTTTGCTTTTGTAGATAAGAAAAGAAAAAAAATGTTATATAAGATTATAGATATTAAGATATCAGAAGATAAGGGTATTATTTTAACTACTCATGAAGAAGATGAAGTAGTATTAAAATCAGTTAGCAAGGTTTTTGAAATATAACTGTAAGAAGTAGTGTCATCATTTTAGAATATTTAATGTTGTACGATAAAAGAATGAATTATAATAAGCTCAGACTGTAGTTTAAATTATAGTAAATATAAAATAATTATGTTTTTGTATAGTAGTTTTTTTGGAAAGTATAGATAATACTGGTTTTTAATGTTTTTGTTTGTATAGTAAATAAGTTCAAAAAGCAACGATTGTTAGCTCTGCTGCTAGCAGTTGTTGCTTTTTGAACTTAGTTAAATAGTGTAGTCTATGAAAATTAAAGTGCTAGTGACAAATCTACTCTACTAATTTAAATAACGTTTGTTTTTTTGTTTAGATTAACTCATTAAATGTACAATCGTTTCAAATTAATGAGAGTTTTCGTAATAAAGTTTTACCTCTTTTGGTAAGTTATTTGGAATTTTTGATTTAACAGCCACCTCGTTCCCTTGCTTAAGGACTTCATCGTAGTACCAGCATTTAAATTTAATCATATCAAGAACTTTTTCCATTTGTCGCAATTCTTTTTCTACGCTTACTTTTTGTCGTTCAAATAGTTCTTTTCGAATTTTGAAAGTTTCTGACCCTAATTTTGTCCATTTCATAAATTGTTTAATATCTTTAATTTCTAATCCAGATTTCTTTAAACACTCAATCACTCTTAAAGCTTCAATTTCGTTATTAGAAAATTTTCGAATACCGGAAACACGCGTTATTTCAGGAAATAATCCTTCTTTATCATAATAGCGGAGAGTTGAAACTGGAATGTTAAACATTTTTGATATTTCGCCGATTGAATATGCTGTCATAGCTCCTCCTGAAAAATTTTTATAATCAGACTTGACCTAAAGTTAAGTTTAGGTAGTAAGATTGTATTATTAAAAAAATTAAATGTCAACTATAGGAGGGAAAGCAAGGATGCTAGAAGATACTACAATGATTCAAAAATGGGATAAGGTATTCCAAAAAAGCGATAAGGTTAATCATCGTAAAGTGACTTTTACTAATCGATTTGGAATAGCTCTAGTTGCTGATTTATATGAACCAAAAAGACAAGCGGAAGAGTTTCCTGCAATTGCTGTGTGCGGTCCGTTCGGGGCAGTTAAAGAACAATCATCAGGACTTTATGCTCAAACAATGGCAGAACGGGGCTTTTTGACGATAGCTTTTGATCCGTCATTTACTGGAGAAAGTGGAGGGATCCCACGTAATGTTGCTTCTGGCGATATTAACACTGAGGATTTCCAAGCGGCTGTTGATTTCTTGTCGGTCCAAAAAAATGTTGCTCAGGATAAAATTGGAATTATTGGTATTTGCGGTTGGGGCGGCATGGCACTAAATGCAGCTGCAATTGATACAAGAGTAAAAGCAACCGTTGTTTCGACTATGTATGATATGTCTCGTGTAACAGCTAATGGTTATTTTGATTCTATTGATGTAGATGGTCGATATGAAATGCGTCAACAACTCAATGCACAACGTATTGAAGATTTCAAAAATGGGGATTATGCTCGTTCGGGTGGTGTTCCAGATAGTTTGTCAGAAAGTGCGCCTTATTATATTAAAGATTATTTCGATTATTACAAAACAGACCGCGGCTATCATAAGCGATCGTTGAACTCAAATGAAGGTTGGAATATGACGTCTGCTCTTTCATTGTTAAATACTAAATTTCTGTCTTATAGTGATGAGATTTTTAGTGCGGTGTTAATTATTCATGGTGAAAAAGCTCATTCTCGATATTTCGCAGAAGACGCTTTTAAGAAGTTGCAAGGAGATAACAAGGAGTTGCTAATTATTCCTAAAGCAACACACACTGATCTCTACGACAAAATAGACATCATTCCATTTGATAAAATGACCGAATTTTTTTATCAAAATTTGGAAGTAAGATAGGAGGAATTTGTAAATGATTGAGAAACAAACTGCTGGAAGAGATGTTTTAGGTGAATTTGCACCCAAATTTGCTGAGCTGAATGATGATGTGTTGTTTGGTCAAGTATGGGCAAGAGAAGATAAACTTTCTTTGAAAATGCGTTCTATTGTGACAATAACGGCGCTCATTTCAAAGGGAGTTATCGATTCATCTTTGAACTATCATCTGGAAACTGCTCGGAAAAATGGTGTAACTAAGACAGAAATGGCTGAATTATTAACACATCTTTCATTTTATGCAGGATGGCCGAATGCTTGGGCAGCGTTTCGATTGGCGAAAGAAGTGTATGTGAAGGACCATAACAAAGAAGAACATGGGGGATTGTTTGGTCAAGGGGAATTAAACACAGCTTATTCAGAATACTTTATTGGTCAAAGTTATTTGAAACCATTGACTGATCCAAAAGAAACAGTGTTTATTGCCAATGTCACGTTTGAACCAGCTTGCCGTAATAATTGGCATATTCATCATGCGAAATCAGGAGGAGGCCAAATCTTGATATGCGTAGATGGTGAAGGTTGGTATCAAGAAGAAGGAAAAGAAGCACAAAGCTTGAAGCCAGGGGATACCATTACAATACCTGCCAATGTAAAGCATTGGCACGGTGCAAAGAAAGATCAGTGGTTTAGCCACTTAGCGATTGAAGTGCCTGGGGTAGAAACATCAAACGAATGGCTAGAGCCTGTTAAAAATGAATTTTATGATAGTCTAAAGGAGTGTTAATAATGAAAGTAAGTATTGAAGATGTTATTAATGGGTACAGAAGTGATGCTCCTGTTGATTTAGAGCGAGATGCGTATGCTGAGGAGCTTTATCAAGAAGCGATAAAAATTGGAATAGAAATGAATACCAAGTATCATTCAGAAGAGGAATTACGAGAAATTATGAGTTACTTGATTGGAAAAAAAGTAGATGAAACTTTTCGTATATTTCCACCTTTTTATACGGACTTTGGTAAAAACATTACACTTGGCAAAAATGTCTTTATAAACTCAGGGACGCATTTCCAAGACCAAGGTGGGATTGTGATTGGTGATGGTGTATTTATAGGACATAATGTAGTACTTGCTACAATTAATCACGACCTATTTCCAAAGAATAAACGTAAAAATCATTATGCGCCAATTGTGTTAAAAAATAACGTATGGATTGGTTCAAATGCTACGATTACTTCAGGTGTAACGATTGGTGAGTGGTCAGTAGTTGCAGCAGGTGCGGTCGTCACAAAAGATGTTCCACCCTACACTGTAGTAGGTGGCGTTCCCGCTCGTATGCTAAAATTAATAGATAAGGAAGAGGATGGTAATGATTGATAAAACAACAAAGTCAAAAGCAGATGAGACTGATAATATGAAGAAACTTTATCTTATGCGACATGGTGAAACGCTATTTAATAAATTAGGGAAAATTCAAGGAGCAAGTGACTCACCTTTGACTGAAGTAGGAATAAAACAAGCAAGAATTGCAAAAGAGTACTTCCAAAATCGTAATATTAAATTAGATGCTTATTATTCCTCTACACAAGAGCGTGCATCAGATACACTAGAGATAATTATAGGAAATAAAAAATATAAGCGAATGAAGGAACTAAAAGAATGGAATTTTGGTATATTTGAAGGAGAAAGAGAATATTTAAACCCTAAAAGACCTATTGGGGAAACTTCATATGGTGATTCTTTTGTGCCTTATGGCGGAGAGTCTTCAAAAGTGGTGCAGGAAAGAATAAACGAAGGACTTACTAAAATTATGGAACAAGAAAACAATCAGAACGTTTTGGCAGTTAGCCATGGGGGAGCTATGTATCTATTTATTCAAAAATGGCTAGCGTATGAAAAAGTTTCGAAGATAAAATTTTCAAATTGTTGTATTTTAGAGTTTGGGTATAAAAATAATAGTTTTGTATTTTTACAAGCGATAAATCATGATTTCTCTAATTTAGTTTAAATGTTTTTTTATGTATAATTTTTGGATGTAAATATTTTCCTTTTTTCAAAAGAAGATTAACTATAAATCATCCGTACACGATTGAACAAACATACACTCTTAATGTTTGTTCAATCGTGTATTTTAGTATGAATAATATTAGGTCTCATTTAAATAACTTACAAAATTGATATATGTTTAAATCTTTTTATCTATTGTATTAGGACTACACATCAAGTATAGTGGTTGATGTTCTAAAATTTTGTTGATTTAGTACTTCGTATTTGAATCCTATCTTTATTGGAATCTTATTTTTGGTATATACAACTCAAAATATAGCTGATAAGAAGGAGAATTTATATGAAACTAGATAAATTAAAAAATCTTGTATTAAGCCAAACGCAATTAAAGAGCTTGGTTGTAGTTTATAATCTGTATCCTAGAGGCAAACAAATGAATGAGCTGGAAAACCTCTGCCAAGTTTCTAAAAATGAATTAAAGAGAGTCCTAAAAGTATTGGATGAAGAAGTCAAAAGCCTTCACTTCTTTGATAAGGTTAACAATATAATAGTAGTTAAAGATAAGTTTGTTTCATTTAATTCTGAAATAAATGAGGCAACTTATACAATGTTGCTTATGCAGTTAAGAAAAAAATATTTACTTTCTTCAAGTGTTTACAAAGCATTGCTATTCGTATTAGAGCAACGCTATTTTTGTTTGCAAGAATTAGCTGATCACTTGTTCTATAGTGATTCTTATACTTATAAAATAATAAAAAGATTGAAAAATTTTTTCTATTACTTAGAAACAGATTTAAAATTAGTGAAAGTTAATAAATCTGATCTCTATCTTGAGGGGAGGGAATCTTCTAAAATAATTTTCCACTATTTATTAGTCATGTTGGTTTCCCATGAAAATGATTGGGTATTTCAAGACAGTGAAAAAGAAGTGGTGTTGTCTTACCAGCCCACAAAAATTTTAGATAGCTTAGAGTTACTCAGCGACTGTAATAGAGATAAAATTTTGAATCTTTTAGCAATCTATAAAATAACCTCTCACGTTAAGGACCCCTTATTTTTCCTATCTAAAAATATTATTGAAATAGGTGAACTGATGGATAACGATGGTGAATTTCCATTTTATATAAATCAAACTATCGACGTATTAAATGATGATCGAAACCTTCATTTCTTATTCATGGTTCATTATTTCATACAAGAATTACGTGATAGAAATCAGAAAATTCTAGTTGGAAAGAATTATACGACACTTGAAAAAAATGAAATCATACAAACGTGTATGTATTTTCTAGAGGATATAAAACAAAACTTTTCGATATCTCAAGATTGTTACTATGAACTGCTATATACGTTATGTAAAAGGTTAGTTGTTGTTCATCATTTAGGGTTGCACCAGTTTATGTTTGAGAGACATACTGTAGAATTTAAAGGTGTTGTTGATAGGCGTGTTGAAGTATTATTTGATAAATATTTTTATGGTTATCAAAATGAAAGGTCATACGCAAAATTAAAATATAGCCTAATTCCTTTAGTCACTAGTTATGTGAAGTTAGCTGTGGAACAGCCTCTAAAAATATACGTTGAATTCCAACATCATTCAGAAGACAGAATGATTGTTGTAAATGCATTAAAACACAGATATAGTACAAAAATTTTAGAAATAGTGGAAAGTTATGAATTGGCAGATATTATTATTTCTGATACCCCTTCGATCTCTTTTAAAGAAAAAACTTATTTTTTAATTCGTCATGCTTTAGATCCACATACTTGGTGTTCTTCCATCGTTGAATATGTTAACAGTATTTTAAATACTAAATAAATTTAAGCGAAACCTCAATTAATAAATTTGAGGTTTTTTTGTGTATCAATATACAGCTGCACCTTACTAGTTATCACAGAAGACTAGTCTTTCGACTTAGACTATCAGACAGGTTTTTATCCAAAAAGTAACAAAACTAAAAAAAACAAGATAAGACTTTGGCGGAAAAAGATGCTATTTTTTTTGTGAGGTATCAGTATACACATAATCATCTATTTATTTAGGCAACTGTTTGATAAAGGATAAAGATTCATATACCAAGTAAATAATAAGTCAACACTATGATTTTAGGCAGTTACTATCATTAAATACTGTATCTCATAAGGATAAATAGGTGTATACCAAACATATATGTCCAGTGTGTAAGCACAAAATATTACTCTATCCATAGTAGATGTATAAGAAAATTCCCCCTATTTTTATTTTTGAAGCAAGTACAAACTGACATATGTGTTTGGTTATCTTATTAAAGTAAAGGAGGAATAAAATAAATTACACACGAAAAAGTCATTATGTGTAGCGAACAACTATGCTATGACAGACAAGTTATTTTGAGGATAATTCTTGTCCATACAAAGAAAGAGTGAAAACCATTTAGCACTTTTAAAAGACAAACAAAACAGGAGGAGAAATATACGTATGAAAAAACTATTTTTAGGAACCAGTTTACTTATTACTTCACTTTTCGTTGGCGTTCAAACTACACATGCGGAAATGAAAAGTGATGCGGAATCAAAAAGTACAGTAAAGACAGTTGCAGGTGAAACTACTGAACCGATACCCCCAGTAGATCCCACTGATCCGGAAAAACCAAATCCAGACCCAGAAGTACCTGGTACAGGAAATACTGGACCTCTTACAATTGATCATGTTTCTAGCATTGATTTCGGAGAACAGGAAATTAAAGAGAAAGAAGCTATTTATAATGCGAAGACAGAACATCCTTATGTACAGGTAACTGACCGGCGAGGCACTGGAGCTGGTTGGACACTAAAAGCATCTATTGATGAATTTAGCAATGAAGATAAGACAAAAATATTAAAAGGAGCAGAACTCTCTTTAAAAAACGGTAGCATTAAATCAATAAGTGGAAATGTGTCTGAAAAACCTCTAGGATATGATGTCAACTTGAACAAAGACATGCAAGTAATTATGCAAGCGGGAACAGATCAAGGCATGGGGACCTGGCTAGATGTATTTTCTGGAACAAAAGATGATAATGCGAATGTACAATTAAAAGTACCAGCTGGTTCAGCGAAAGCTAAACAAAACTATTCAAGCGTTATCCGTTGGGAATTAACCGATGCACCAGCTTAATAAAATAGATTCTCTAAAGCTAATAACTAGTTATTAGCTTTAGAGAGTAAATTACATACATCATATAGATTAGTTAGAGGTGAATAAATATGAAAAAGCTAGTAGTACTCTTAGTTATATTAAGTGGATTTTTAATCAAAGAGGATGGATACGCTTCTAATACACAACAAAAATCAAATGCTGAGAGTCAAGTTACAATTACATTTGTAGAAAGCTCAGAGAAGCAAGAACAGACGGAAAGTAAAAATTCTCAGAAGATGGCTTTTGATAGAAGTTCAAAAACACTTTTGCCTAGTACGGGTTCAAAAATGAGTGGACTATTATTTATATTGGGTATGTTAGCATTTTTTCTAAGTGCTATTATTCTATCAATGAGAAGAAAACATAGGAGGAATAACTTATGAGAAAAATCATCTATTCACTCTGTATCATTTGTTTTATTACAATATTACCGGTCGATGGAGCCTATGCAGCGGATATGGCATATAGCGTCAAGGCAAACTTACCAGAAAATCAGCGAAACGATGAACATACGTATTTCGATTTATTCATGCAACCTAAACAAAAGCAAACAATCAGCATTACCTTTGAAAACCATTCCGAAAACCCAATTGAATTAGAAGTGAATTATCATGCAGCACAAACGAATGACAATGGTGTCATTGATTATAAAGGAACAAAAGAAAGAAAAGATAGTAGTTTAGCTTACGATTTAAAAGAACTTATCACAGGTGACCAAACCGTAAAGTTGAATAGTAAAGAAAAAAAAGAAGTACCCTATACTATCACAATGCCTGAACAAAAATTTGAAGGAATTCTTTTAGGCGGTTTCCATATTCATAAGAAAGATAAAGAAGCTTCTACGAATCAGAAAGTTCAAATCAAAAATGACTATTCTTATGTCATCGGGTTACAGCTGACAGAAACAGAGAAAAAAGTAACGCCAGAATTAAAACTAAACACAGTGGAGCCTGGTTTAAATAATTATCGAACGACATTGTTTTCGAATCTTCAAAATACGGCTGCGACAATGATTACAGATATGACTGTTACCGCTGAAGTCTATAAAGAAAATGGTACAGAAGTCCTTCATAAAACGGTCAAAAAAAATCAATCAATGGCTCCAAACTCAAACTATAACTTTCCAATTTCATGGGACAATCAAGCATTCCAACCAGGTAAATATAGATTGAAATTAAACGCAGTTGATAAGGTAGGTCACAAGTGGTCGTTTACTAAAGAGCTTGAGATAAAAGATAATGTAAAAAAATATAATGAAGACGCAGTCAATATAAAAGATTCAACCAATAAAAATAATTATATAGTGTATGTTTTAGCGCTCATGCTTATTTTAACTGTAGGGATTATTATCTATTTACTGTTAAAAATAATTAAGAGAAAGTGAGGTAGAACTACTCATATGAGAAAAAAATTTATACTACTTCTATTTGTGCTGATTTTTTCTATTAAACAAGAAGAGGTGGTTTTTTCGGAAATAGAGACCGTATCTACTCAAGCAAAAATAATAGAATCTTATGACAATACACTTCGTTATGGACTTCATGATATGCAAATAATAAATCCGTATTATATCGATGAAGGAGAGGTTTTTAATCACATAAAGGTTGTTTTAGATGCAACGGATGAAGAAGGTTTTAAGGTTCCTTTTAGTGAAATTAAATATAAATGGGAGGATAAAGCCCTTGACACAAGCAAAAAGGGTAATACAGCAGTAGCTCTATTATATTGGGAAAAGGACCCTATTACAACTTATCGTGCAACTATTAAAGTTGCATATGATTTAATCTTGCAAACACAAAATAGTACAATATACCAAGGAGAAATATGGGATCCAGTGACTAACTTTGTGAGAGCAAATGATGAAGATTCAGATCCTGTTTATTGGAATGATGATCGAATTAAGACTAATAATGCATCCATTGATACAAACGTACCCGGTGTCTACTATCGCAGATATACTTTGAAAGGACAAAATAAAGAACAAAATAAAGAAGTGTCCTCTACATTTAAAGTAACAGTAAAAGAAGACCAAACAAAAGCAGAATTAAAAGATACAGAGTTACACGTAGGCCAGAAATGGGACTTAGGAAGTATCTTTAAGAATGTAGTAGACAAAGATGGGAATCCCATTAAACCAGAAGAAATAGAACGTGTTTGGATAGATGATCAAGAAACAAGAGAAATAGATACCAGTAAGCCAGGTAAGCATACTGTACAAATCGCTGTATTGAAGGCAAATAATGAGTGGAGCTACAGTAATAAAGTTACAGTAACAATAAAAGACCAAACAAAAGCAGAATTAAAAGATACAGAGTTATACGTAGGCCAGAAATGGGACTTAGGAAGTGTCTTTAAGAATGTAGTAGACAAAGATGGGAATCCCATTAAACCAGAAGAAATAAAACATGTTTGGATAGATGATCAAGAAACAAGAGAAATAGATACCAGTAAGCCAGGTAAGCATATTGTACAAATCGCTGTATTGAAGGCAAATAATGAGTGGAGCTACAGTAATAAAGTTACAGTAACAATAAAAGAAGACCAAACAAAAGCAGAATTAAAAGATACAGAGTTATACGTAGGCCAGAAATGGGACTTAGGAAGTGTCTTTAAGAATGTAGTAGATAAAGATGGAAACCCAATAAAACCAGAAAAAGTAAACTATGTTTGGATAGATGGAAATAAGACAAGAGAAATAGATACCAGTAAACCGGGTAAGCATACTGTAAAAATTGCTATATTGAAGGCAAATGACGAGTGGGTATATAGTAATGAAGTTACAGTAAAAGTAAAAGAGGACAAAACAAAAGCAGAATTAAAAGACACAGAGTTATATGTAGGTCAGAAATGGGGCTTAGGAAGTGTCTTCAAATATGCGATAGATAAAGACGGAAATCCAATTAAACTCGAGCAAGTACCCTGGGTATATATAGACGGAAAACAAATTGATTTACGTGAAAATAAAACAAAAGAATTGATAGATACTAATAAGCCAGGTACGCATACTGTTTCAATTGCTATACGAAATGCAGCTGACGTTGGCCATGCTTATGAATGGGCACATAGTAATGAAGTTACTGTAACAGTAAAAGAAGAACCATTTACTATTAAACAGGTGCCATACTTTGACTTTGAAGATCATATTCTTGTATCAACAAATAAATCAGTAGTTAATAAGAAAGAAGAACCTATAATTGAAGTAGAAACCCCTTCAATTAATGGCAAAGATTGGCATTTGCAAGTTGAACTATCTCCGTTTCTAGATAAAAAGAATAGTAAAAGTATTTTGAAAGGAGTGAGCTTATTTATTCCAAAGGGGAAACTAGAATCTGATTTAGAAACAGAGGAACCTACTCAATATGACTGTCAATTAGAAGCAAATGGAAAAGCGAGTATTTTAATGCATGGAACAAAAACAAAAGGTAAAGGTCGTTGGAAAAATAAATTGGAAACAAAAGGAATAACCTTGTCTATACCATCAGAAAATAAAACAGGTAACTATGAATCAACATTACATTGGACACTATTGGATGTACCTGGATAATAAAAAAATAACTACTTCATCTGGATATAATTTACTAAACCAACTATAACAAATATCAAAAGGAGAAATAAGATGAACAAAAGAAAATTATTAAACAGTCTATTTGCAACATCAATTTTATTGGGTGCTGGGCTAATTTTAAATTCAGAATCTGCATTAGCACATGGATATGTAGAAACCCCTCCAGCACGAGGTTACCAAGGTCAGTTAGACAAAGAAGCTGTGGGGTGGACAGCTGCACTTAATATGTATGGAAATGTTATTACTAATCCACAATCATTAGAAGCACCTAAAGGATTTCCCAAAGAAGGACCATCAGATGGCCGTATTGCATCTGCCAATGGCGGCTTCGGACAAATCGGAGACTTTGTACTAGATAACCAATCAAGCGACAGATGGAAGAAAACTGATATTAACACTGGAGTTAATACATTTACTTGGCACTACACAGCGCCTCACAGAACAACAAAGTGGCATTACTACATGACTAAATCTGGGTGGAATCAGAATGCACCATTGAATAGAGATGAACTTGAACTTATTGGAACAATTGAGCATGATGGATCATCCGCATCAAACAATCTAAGCCATACAATTAATGTTCCTCAAAACAGAATGGGATACCACGTTATATTAGCCGTTTGGGACGTCGCAGATACGTCTAATGCGTTTTACAACGTGATTGATGTAAATGTTAAAAATTCTGAAGTTCCTGTGTTTCCTAGCAAACCGACAAATGTAAAAGTAACAAATGTCACTAAGAGTACTGTTTCATTATCTTGGGATGCTCAAACTACAGCAGAAAAGTATAATGTCTATAGAGACGGAGTTAAAATTGCTACAGTAAAAGAAAATCTATTTGAAGATAGCAATTTAAATGCATCAACTGAATATAAATATAAAATTCAGGCAATTGGTCAAGCAGAAAAACTATCAGAGAAAAGTGATCAGATTGTTGCTAAAACCCTTAGCGAAGACGCTCAAGAGAAACCAATTGCACCTAGCGGATTGCACTCGATGGGTGAAACAGATAGTACAATTTCGCTTATGTGGAATAAGTCGACACATCCGATTGGCATTAAAGAATACTTAGTATACAGAGATGATAACTTAATTGGTAAAACATCTGATATTCAATATAAAGATAAAAGTTTAAATGCAACTACAAAATATAAATATACAGTAAAAGCAATCAGTAACGACGGAATTGAATCTGACATGAGTAACGAACTTACAGTATCTACAAAATCGTCAAGTAATTCTAATCCTGAAACTTTAAGAGAGTTTAAAGTTGGTTCATTCACTAAACCTGAATTATATACAAAAGGTGATATTGTTTCATATAAAGGTAAAATTTATATTTCTTTAGTGACCCATTACAATTATGGAGATGGTTCATGGAATCCGGAAGAAGCATCTAGTTTATTTAAGACTAAATATTAAAATTAGAGAAGTTAGTCCAATCTACAATTTACGGTTATGAAATATTGTATAAAAAATTAATAGTGAGTATTTTGAATGTGAAAAAATATTTAACAGGATTTCAATTAAAGATTATCGGATTAATCACAATGGTAACTGATTACTTAGCAGAATTTTTTTGTTTTTTAGGAATTCCACAATGGTTTCATTGAATAGGAAGAATTAAGCCCCTTATTTTTTATTGGAAAGCTCAGAAAGATTTCATCTATACGAGTAATCGGAAAAATAATGTTACGATTACTCGTAGGCTTTTGGGTAATGAATTTAATAAATCTAGTATTGAATCAATACTTTGTAGTTATTCGTTGTTTGAATTGAGGTGAAGAGAAAGATGAGAAAGACTCTATATAGTATATTAATTTATATATTTTTTTTTTATGGAACAGTATCTTTTGCGGAAACAGCTAACATTATAACTACAGAACAGTCAGAGAAGTATGAAGACAGTACTTATAATATATTTAAACAGACTCCAGTAATATCGGTACAGGACCCTTACTTTGTTATTGAAGGAGACAAGTTTAGTTTTAGAGATATATTTATTGGGTTAATAGATGAAAATGGAAATAGTGCACCTTTTGAAAAAGTAAAGTTTTACTGGATAAATAATTCCATCGATACAAGCAAGGTAGGCAGTACTGCAGAGGTTGGCTATTCATATTCATATTCATATTCAGAAGGTGATGTAAAGGGATCTTCTAAAGTGATAGTAAAAAAAGATAGGACAAGTATTAAGGCAAAAGATATTACAATGTATGAAGGAGATCCGAATTCAATTATTAAACATAGTTTTCTAAGTGCAACAGATGAAGAAGGAAATCCTATCTATTGGAATGATCCACGTATTACTTTTAGAACGTTTGGGCAGGATAAAGAAAAACCTGGTGTTTATAGTGCCGTGTTATTTCTTAAAGGGAAATTTAAAATGGTTAATTCACAGTACTTTAAGATAACCGTTAAGAAAGACAGGAGTAGTATCAGCACAAAATCTAGTACATTATATATTGGTCAAAAATGGAATCCTAAAGATAATTTTGTCACTGCAACGGACGAAGAGGGAAAATTTTTTCCATATGAAGACTCACGTGTTACTGTTGAAAATGCTAATGAAGTCGATACATCTAAACCAGGTATTTACAAAATTAAATATACTTTTAAAGGTAAATTGAAAAATGTGTATTCTTATGCTCAAGTTACAGTAAAAAAAGACCAAACAAAAGCAGAATTAAAAGACACAGAGTTATATGTAGGGCAGAAATGGGACTTAGGAAGTGTTTTCAAAAATGTAGTAGACAAAGATGAAAATCCCATTAAACCAGAAGAAGTAGAATGTATCTGGATAGATGGTCAAGAAAAAGTCAGAGAAATAGATACTAGTAAACCGGGAAAGCATATTGTAGAAATCGCGGTACTAAATGCATACAACAAGTGGGTCAATAGTAATAAAATTACAGTAACCGTAAAAGAAGAGCCATTTACTATTAAACAGGTGCCGTACTTTGACTTTGAAGATCACATTCTTGTATCAATAAATAAATCAGTAGTTAATAAGAAAGAAAATCCAACAATTGACTTAGAAACCCCTTCAATCATGGGAAAAGATTGGCAATTACAAGTTGAACTATCTCCGTTTTTAGATAAAAAGAATAGTAAAAGTATTTTGAAAGGAGTGAGCTTGTATATTCCGAAGGGAAAATTAGAATCTGATTTAGAAACAGAGGAACCTACTCAATATGACTGTCAATTAGAAGCAAATGGAAAAGCGAGTATTTTAATGCATGGAACAAAAACAAAAGGTAAAGGTCGTTGGAAAAATAAATTGGAAACAAAAGAAATAACTTTGTCCATTCCGCCAGAAAATAAAAAAGGCAATTATGAATCAACATTGCATTGGACACTACTAGATGTACCAGGACAAAGTGTTAATGGCGACTTGGTTTAGAAACAAAGATCATTTAAACGAATAATATATATGATCAAGAACAAAGATATATTTTTGAAATAAATGTAAGTAAAGAAGCTATCAAGAAGTTAGAATTTCAACTTCTTGATAGACTTGAGAAACTGATAGTGAGGCTTGTAAATATGAAGAAATATTTAACAGGATTTCAATTAAAGATTATCGGATTGATTACAATGGTAATTGATCACTTAGCAGAATTTTTCAATTTTTTAGGAGTTCCATTATGGTTCCATTGGGTTGGAAGAATTACCGCCCCTATTTTTTTATTTGAAAGTTCTGAAGGTTTTGTTCATACGAGTAATCGAAAAAAATATATGTTGCGATTACTCGTAGGCTTTTGGATAATGAATTTAATAAATCTAGTATTGAATCAATACTTTGTGGTTAATGGAGAAATTATAGCAAATAATGTTTTTAGTACATTATTTTTAGGAACAGTTTATATGCAATCTATTGCATATCTTAAAGAAAGAAAATTTGTTGCAAGTTTCTTTTGGTTCATCATTCCTATCTTAATAGGATTAATTTCATTTATATTTACAATAGGTGAAATGAGTACGATAAAGATGATTAGTTTACAACTATACACCTTATTTTTACCATCTTTATTTGTTACAGAAGGTGGGTTTTTGATGGTAATATTAGGAGTATTGTTCTATATATTTCATGCAAAAAAACACTTTCAGGTTTTATCATTAGGAATTGTGTCTTTTATTTCAGCAGCAGCAAACGGTTTTTCAGATTTATTTTCTAGTAACTATCAATGGATGATGTTCTTCTCAGCAATTCCTATTATTTTATATAACGGAGAAAAAGGAAAGGGGTTAAAAAGTTTCTTCTATTATTTTTACCCTGCACATATTATCTTATTTGCCATTCTTTCTTTTCTACTTCGCCAATAGGAACAGTTCAGAATTAAAATTTGTTAACCCATATAAAGAAATCTATGAGTGAGTGTCTGTAGTCGTTAAATCCTGAATTTTATATGTTATTATTCTTAAACTAAATTGGTAATACTTTTGAGAAAAACAATAAAAGATGTACTTCATGTATTTCCACTTTCTACTGAAATTATAGTATCAAGGAATAGTTCATTTCAAAATATTGTAGCAAAACTATTAGTATGGACTTAGAGTCAATCTTTCATTTTTGTTAGCAGAATGTCATATTGTTCAATAGACAAGTGCACCTTGAATATATTTTAATAAGATTAAGTACTTTGAAATTAAGGAAAGTTGATATAAAACATGTTGAAAGATAAATAGATAAAGGAGAACTTAGGTTGTTATTCATACTATCATTAAAATTTGTTTCGATGATAGCAATTATTTTCATCGGGATTAAGGCACATTGCGAAAATCATGATGACTATTTTTGAAAATGAGTATTGATTATTAGTAACTTAAATAATAAGTGACTATAAAAATATGAAATTTATTTTCTCTTCTGGATGTATGTGATCTTGTCTATCAGGCACCAGTAAATGGAAAATATTTAAAATAGATAAATAAAATTTATTTTATATAAACTTCCAATTAGATTATTAAAGAAAGGACTAAAAAAGTATGTGTATGAAAAAAGATATTATTGAATTACTCAGGAATCCAATGATCTCGTCTTATTCTATTGAAAAAATGTCTAATGGACGAATATCTACTACTACAGCATCCAAATATCGGAATCGTGTAAAACAAGAGATAGATCCATTCCTTATATTCACTAATATGTCTTATAGAACTATAAAAAATTTCGAGGAATTAGCTAAAGAATTAAAAGAAGTGAATCCTAAGACAAAAGAAGAAGTTACAATGATGATTGACAATTATAGTTTGAGAAATTACTACAAATTATAAAGTATCAAACTTTAATAAAACTAATTACCATTTTTAGATATAATATCATGATAAATATAGGTTAGGAGCTGACTGTATTGAATTTAAAAAGAATCTTTTTTGTCGTAGCAATGTTAGGAGGGATCGTTGTTTTTACTGGCTGTGGATTGGGTAAGGATGAGGTAACAAACACAAACTATAAGGTAACTGTTGAAGACGCAGCAAATATTTACAAAAAAAATACGAATAATTCAGAAATTCTGTCTATTAACTTTGACATTGGTGAGAGCTCTAAAGAATATGAGTATATGTTTGTTAACAAGACTGAAAAAATATATATAAATCCACAAAATGAAAAAGTAAAAAAAGAAAGCATTACTAGCGGTGGAGAGAGTAATAAAGAAACATTTAATGCAAAAGAGATTGAAGGGATTAAATCTACAAAAAAAGTTCTAGAAGAAGCTAAAAATAAGGTGGGAGGGATTTCTCCACGAGTATTGGATTGGCGATTAGAAAAAAAAGACGGAACATTAGTGTATGATATCAATGTTAAGACAAACACAGGCTCTGAAAGAGTTCTATTAAGTGCAAAATAATTTATAAGTGTTATAAATTATTTAACATGTAACAAAAAAGAGGGGAATGGTTAAATGAAAAGTTCAGCTAAGTTATTTATTTTAGGAATAGGAGTAACTTTTGGAGGTCTTATAACGAGTGTTCCAGCAGAAGCAAAAAATATTGTGGCGAGTAACTATGAATTAGGAAGTTTTGCTCAAAATGACCCTGTCAACCAATCCTTGTTAAGAAGTAAACGTAGCTTCAGCGAAACACCTCCGAGAGTAGATTTTATTGATATTTCTTCTCATAATGGAGAGATTTCTGTAGAACAATTTCAAAAGATGAAAAACATGGGAATTAAAGGCGTAGTTGTCAAATTAACCGAAGGAACAACTTACAAAAACTCGTTAGCCCCTAGTCAAATTACCAATGCCAAAAAAGCAGGTCTAACTGTTTCAACGTATCATTTTTCTTGGTTTGAAAATCAACAAGAAGCAATTGATCAAGCCGATTACTATGCGGATTACGCAGAAGAATTAGGGATATCCCCAAATAGTGTCATGGTTAATGATGCAGAAACAACGCCAATGATTAATGCAGATGCCACAAAAGTTTCTGTCTACTTTAGAGATCAATTAGCAAAACGTGGCTTCAAAAATGTTGTCCATTATTCTAGCGCTAGTTGGTTCAATAATAATTGGATGGAATATGACGTTTTAGGTAAAGAAAATAGTTGGGTGGCAGAATGGCCGGCGAACCCAAGTGCTAATAACTTACTACACACAGATACAGCTGCTTGGCAATGGAGTAGTCAAGGCTCTTTTGATTTTGTTCCTGGAATTAACTTTGATTTCAACGTTGATTACTTAGGACGCTTTACGACTAAGTGAGTAAAAGAGATTAGGACATAAGGGTTAAAAATCATAAAAAAGAAGACTGAAAATCTTTTTACGATTTTTGGTCTTCTTTTTATTTTAGTTGTTTATAATTTGAATAAAGTTAATTCCATTAATATAAATGAAGTCTAAAATAAAAGCACTATTGGCAAATAATAGTGTTTTTAGAGCAAAATCTATTCGATTAGTGAATAAAATTTTTTTTACTACTTATACATATACATGAGTTCCTTGCAACGATTAATTGCGTGATCAAGGCTCTTATATTTATCAATATCAATATCTAATATGGATAAACGTAATTCAATATTTTTTATCTCCCTTAAATTTAAAACGGCATAGAAAGGATCAACTGTTTGATTATTGTTTATTTTTTTTGTTAAAAAAGCTTTTGAACGTGAAGAATATAGATTGTAGTTTAAAGAGTAAACTTTTATTGGAAAAAAATTAGTATTCATATGAACACCTACTTTCTGATACAAGTAAATTCTAACATTAATTTTCATATTAGTTACTTTTATTTCTAAATGTAATTGAATCTTAATAAATTCGAATTAAGTACTATCTAAATTATTTCAAGAAGACTTAGTTTTGTTTATTCCTTATTAATGTGTTATAGTGAACAAGTAATCAATTTTGATAAGTAATTTGAGTTATACATCTAAAAACTATACTCCTCCTTTTACCACTCAACATTTTTTGCAATAATTTGCATGATTTAGTGCACTAGGAGGAAATATACATGAACAATGGTACAGTAAAATGGTTTAACGCAGACAAAGGTTTTGGATTTATTACAGGTGAAGATGGCAATGATGTATTTGCCCATTTTTCAGCTATCCAAACAGATGGATTTAAAACTTTAGATGAAGGACAAACCGTAACGTTTGATACTGAAGAAGGTCCGCGTGGGCCACAAGCCACTAATATCGCAAAAGCTTAATTACGAGTAATAACGGATCAATTTTTGATCCGTTATTTTTTAATATTTATTGTATGAAAGAATTTGAAATTACAGAAAAGAGGAAATTATATGGGATTTAATGGATGGAAACCAAGTGTGCCTTCTGAAAGTAGTAAACAATTTTCTGAAAATCAACATGTGTCTTTTATGTATAGAAAAGAAATAAGAAGTGGTAAGATAAAAGATTTATTGACCAATTCAGCAATTATAGAATTGGACAGCATCAAAGGTCATAAAGAAAAAAATGAAACAATTGTGATTGGATATGACAAATTATATGGATCTAAGCATGAATGATAAATAGTTACTATTAATGAATTATTAAAATCTAAAAAACTTTATGCAAACTAGTATTAACTAGTAATTATACTGGATAATTTTTTTGCGTAATTAGTTTATTAAATTATAACAGGTTATTTATCACATAAAACAAATTGAATAAATGTTTTTAAATAATAGTTTATAATTATAGGAAATCAAAATATTTGTATAAATAAATAACATCCTATAAAATTTTATTGTAAATAAAAATTAGGAGGATATATAAAATGAAAAAAAGCAATACAAGATTCAGAACTTATTTTACAGACGATGAAGCGGGGACAAACATTTCTTGGGGATCAGTTTTTGCTGGAGTAATTACATTTCTATCTATTTTTATGACTCTTGGACTTATTGGATCAGCGATTGGGTTCGGTACTTTAAAACCGACATCAAGTAACCCTTTAGATGGAGTTGGGACTGGACTCATTATTTGGTCGATTATTACTATTGTGTTATCTCTGATGGCTGCAGGATTTGTATCTGGTGTAGCGGCTAAAAGAATTGGTTTATTGCACGGTTTCTTAACATGGGCAACAAGTATGATTGTAGTAATGCTTTTAGTGAGTTATACAGCTGTTAGTACATTTTCAGCAATCGGTTCCCTTTTAGGAAATGTTGCTTCTGGTGTAGGGGATAGTGTTGGGGCAGTTGCTTCTACTACTGGCGATGCGATCTCAAAAGGTTTTGATAAAGTAACTGATGAAATTGGCACGGTCAATACACAAGAACTACAAAATAATGTAAATAAATATTTAAAAGATACGGATGTTCCAGAACTTCAACCAGATTATTTAAAAGATCAAATGAGTGAAGCGACTGATAAAATCAAAGATGCTGGTAAAGAAATTATAAAAAATCCTGAAAATGCAGATAAGGTTTTTGATTCTACAGCGGATTCTTTACAAGACCAAGCGAAAAAAATTGGCGATTCCGTAGATAAAAACGCGATTGCGAATGCTGTAGCGAAAAATAGCGACTTATCTCAAGAAGAAGCTCAACAAGCAACAGATAATATTTACAATGAATTAAAAACAGCTAGTGATGAAGCGCAAAAACAAATTGACACTGCACGTACTAATTTAGATAAAGCTAAAGATGATTTGAAAGAATCAATCGATGAAGCAAGACAAGCGGCAGAGGATGCATCAAACACGACAGCTAAAGCATCTATTTGGGGATTTGTTGCAATGGTCGTTGGCTTAATTATTACTTCCCTATTTGGATTATTAGGAGCTAACTTAGTAAAAAATCCTGAAAGAGAGCATAAAATGTAAGAACATTAAAGTAATTTAAATGTTAATAATCAATGTAATGAATATTTTGAACTGTTTATAAAAAAAGTCTGAGAACATTATTGTTAATGCTTTTCAGACTTTTTTATTGCATGCAATTGTTATTATTTAATCGAATTTTATAATTTTTAAATCTTTAAAAAACGCTTCTGTACCGATATCAACGAACAATCCTATACTACCAGAAGCAGCCTCCCCAAGTTTCATGTTCTCTACAACCAAAGAAGGAGTTTCATTATTGTTTATATAAAATTCACCTCTAGATTCTTGAATTATGGCTTTTAAAGTAATCCATTCGTTAAGCTTAATATCAGCTGAACCTTCATAATCCGCTATATTAAGATTTCTAAAATATTCAAAGGTATAGTTGGGGTATGAAAAATATTGTACTGCTCTATTCTTTCTTATAGGATCTTCGCTATGACCATTGGTAGGGCGTATATAAAAAGATTCAAATTTAGAATCATCATCATTTATCCTGAATGCAATACCGATAAAACCTCGAGCAAAGTTTGGAGCATTCGACAATAACCTACTTAACATTTTTACTTCAATTATACCATTATGAAAAGAAAAATTAGTTACTTTAGCGTAGGTATTTTCATCAAATTCCATTATTTTATTTGATTTTACAACTCTTAAAACAATATCTTTTTTTAAAGTAGTAAGTTTGGCATTTACATTTACTTGCTCAAAATCAAACATTTCTATATCCATGTTTTCACGCTCCCTAATTTTCTATAATATAAGGATAGCTTATTTTTTTTAGAATGAGAAGTAGGTACAAAAATGTAACTATATGTTAACTTGTGTTTTGTAAAATTCTCCCCACTCTCTCATAGATTCAATTACAGGTAATAATGTATTTCCTAGTTTAGTTAATTTATATTCGACATGGGGTGGATTTTTTTTAAAATCAATACGTTCAACAAGGCCATCTTTAATCATTGACTTTAAACTAGCTGTCAAAACTTTTTGTGAAATTCCACTCAATGATCTTTTTAACTCACTATTTCTTTTGGAACCAGTCATTAAATCCCGGATAATCAAGACCTTCCATTTACTATTAACTAGTTTAACTGTTGTTTCTACATCACAAATAGGTAATTGTGGATTTTTTTTCATAATTTTGTTCTCCGAATAGAATTTTTAATTTATCTATAGTATAAATTAAATTTATAGATAATTTCAACGGAAATATCTAATAAAATTTTATTAATAGACTTTCTATTTTAGCTAATATTGTGTGAAAAATTATAGATATATATTTTAAAACATAATCAGTTGCCTTGAAGTTAACTTCAAGGTTTATAATGATGAAAAATAGATAGTAGGGAGTTAGATAGATGAAAAAGACACTTTATTTAATGAGACATGGTCAAACATTGTTCAATCAACAAAAAAAATTCAAGGATGGTGCGATTCTCCTTTAACAAAACAAGGAATTGAACAAGCTAAGATAGCTAAAGAATTTTTTGAAAAAAACGGTATTGTATTTGATGGTGCGCACACTTCTACTCTTGAACGAGCTTCAGATACATTAGAATTAATTACAGAAATAAACTATGAGAGGCATAAAGGCTTAAAAGAATGGAATTTTGGCAGATTAGAAGCGGAGCATGAATATTTAAATCCACCATTACCTTATAGAGATTTTTTTGTACAATATGGTGGTGAAGAAGAAATAGAGTTTAGAAAAAGAGTAACAAAATGCTTAGTAAATATTATGCAGAAAGAACAAGGTAAAACTATTTTAGTAGTCTCACATGGAGCAGCTTGTAGGCAATTTATAAGAGAGTGGGCGCATTTAAGTGATATTACACCGCAAGCTCCTATTGGTAACTGTAGTATTATGAAATTTTGTTTTGAGAATGATCAGTTTTACTTAGAAGAGATTATTAATCATGATTTTTCACATTTAGAGTAAGGAGGTAAAGACAATAATGAATATAAAACAGGCAGCAGAAATGTTTAATTTAACAGTAGATACGTTAAGATATTATGAACGAGTGGGAATAATACCTCCTGTATCAAGAAACAGTAGTGGATATAGAGACTATAAAACTAAAGATTTAAATTGGGTTTATTTAGTAAAAAATCTTCGTAATGCAGGCTTATCTATAGAATCTTTGATTGAATTTTCAACTTTAGCACAACTTAGAGATAAACAAAATGTAGAAAATGCGCAGAAGCATATTTTAAAAGAACAGTTAGTAGAATTAGATAAAAAGCTAGAGGAAATGCAACAAACTAGAGAATTACTTGTGTACAAGATAGAAACATACGAGGATCATATTGCAAAATTTAAAGCTGGTGAATTGGATCCTGATAAAGTCGAAAAACTATGGGAACGAAAAAAATAAAACTTTTTTCTTTTTATGTATTTAACTCTAAGGTTTAGGATAGAACATGTAAAGAAATTAGAGGAGGAAAACAATATGCAAACAATTACTTTGAATAATGATGTAGAAATGCCTCAATTGGGATTTGGTGTGTATCAAATTCCATTAGAAGAAACAGCTGAAGCAGTCTATCAAGCCATTAAAGCAGGATACCGTCTGATCGATACAGCTTCTATTTACGGAAATGAAAAAGAAACAGGTGAGGGAATCAAACGTGCCATCAATGAAGATCTGGTCACTAGAGATGAACTTTTTATTACCTCTAAATTGTTTATTCTTCAAGCATCAGAGGACAAAGCTAAGGAAACGATTGAACATTCTCTTAAAGTAATGGGATTGGATTATCTTGATCTTTATCTTATTCATCAACCATATGGAGATATTTATGGTGCATGGCGGTCAATGGTTGCCGCTCAAAAAGCAGGGAAATTGCGTGCAATAGGAATTTCAAATTTCAAATCAGCTAAAATGATTGAATTTATTGGGTTGAATGAGGTGAAACCTCAAATCAATCAAATCGAAGTGAATCCTTGGAATCAACGAATTGAAGATCAGGAATGGCATGAAAAATATGGCGTACAAGTTGAAGCTTGGGCACCATTTGCAGAAGGCCGCCATGAACTATTCAAAAATCCAGTATTAGAAGAAATCGGTGAGCAATATGGCAAGTCAATTGGTCAAGTTGTGCTTCGCTGGCTAATGCAAAGAGGGATTGTAGCTTTAGCAAAATCAGTCCATCCTGAACGAATGGCTGAAAACATTGATATTTTTGATTTTGAGCTTTCAAAAGGAGACATTGAAAAGATAGCGAATTTAGACATGAAAGAATCTGCTTTCTTTGATCATGACGCACCACAGCAAGTGGAATGGTTTATGAATAGAATGCTAGACACTGAAATTAATGTGGATTAAAGGAGTTAAAAAGATAGGTCCATATGGTTACTTTAAAGTAACTAATTGCTAGCTTTAATAAAACCTTATAAAATTATTTTAGAAAGGAAGTGATTGTTATGAACAAATATAAAAATATAATTATCGGTTTTGGAAAGGGAGGGAAAACACTAGCAAAAGAAATTGCTATGCGTGGTGAAGAGGTATTGATGATTGAAGAATCTGAACTAATGTATGGAGGGACATGCATTAATGTAGGATGTATACCATCAAAATCTTTAATAATTAATGGAGAAAAACATGTAGATATGTCAACGGCACATTCAATAAAAAATAGTTTGACAAGTAAGCTGAGAGAAAAAAATTACAATAACCTTTTTGAGGAAGAGAATATAACTATTTTAAATGGAAAAGCTAAATTTTTATCAGATAAAATCATACAAATCACTAAGACAGATAATACGAAAATACAAGTTAAAGGTGAACGTATTTTTATTAATACGGGCTCAAAAGCTATCAAATTACCTATAGATGGGTTAAATAAAAGTAAGAATGTTTTAGATTCTACAACTGCTATGGAACAAGTAATAGCACCAGAAAAAATAGTTATTATAGGTGCTGGTTACATTGGGTTAGAATTTGCATCAATGTTTAATTCTTATGGAAGCAAAGTTAGTATTTTAGATGCTAGCTCTGAATTTTTACCTAGAGAAGATGAAGATATCTCAACATTAATATATAAAGATTTTTTAGATAAGGGAATTGATATTCAGTTAGGCGTATCTATAAACCATATCATAGATAAGGATAATTATACTGAAGTAATATATACTCAAGCTGGTAAAATAAAGAAAGTAGAAGTGTCTAAATTGCTTGTAGCTACAGGTAGAAAACCTAATACAGATGCCTTAGGATTAGAAAACACAAATATAAAAACGGATAGTCATGGGGCTATTGTTGTAGATGAATTTTTAAAAACATCTGTGGAAAATATTTGGGCAATAGGCGACGTAAAAGGGGGTCTACAATTTACCTATATTTCTTTAGATGATTATAGAATAATAGTGGATTATCTTTATGGTGACAAAAAGAGAAATACTATGAATAGAGGTAATATACCGTACAGTGTATTTATAACACCACCTTTTTCAAGTGTTGGAATAAAAGAAAAAGAGCTAGAAAAAAGCAAAGTAAACTATAAAGTTTTTAGTTTACCTGTAAAAGCTATACCTAAAGCCCATATTATTGATCAGACAGTAGGAATTTTTAAAGTAATAATAGATGCAGAAACTGAAAAGATTTTGGGAGCTTCTTTATATGGTGCAGAATCTCATGAATTAATAAATCTTATTTCGTTGGCAATGGATTTTAATATGGACTATAAAGTATTACGTGATAGAGTGTATACCCATCCTACTATGTCGGAATCTTTAAATGATTTACTAAAATAAAAAATTGAAGTTCATTTCATAACCATAGAAATGAACTTCAATTTTTTAGATTTGTACAATCTAATTCTCTTTGACCCCATAGTTTCATTTGTAAAACAATAGTTGCTAAATCTTTTCCCTTTTCAGACAAATAATAAGTAGACGAAGTAGTATTATTGAAAACTTCTTTTTCATTCTTAACAATCTCATTGTCTTCCAAAAGTTTTAGTTGTTGTTTGATCATTTTTGGAGAACTATTCGGAAGCAATCGGCAAACTTCTCCAAAGCGCATAGATCCTCCGTTTAGGGATTCTATTATTTGGGGAACCCACTTTTTTCCAAGTATATTAGATAAAGCCTCTACAGGGCATTTTTTTTCCACGTTTTTATCCATTATATAACACTCCTTTTATGATTCATTAAAAATAAAAACTAATTGAAAATAAATCTGTAGATATCAGTTTCTTTATGAAAGTAATAATTGTTAAAAAGTGTATTAGCGTGTGCAAAAGTACAATTATTTACATACATAAGATGCTCGATGAGTCTATTTCTTAATGCAGATTTGCTCATAAAAAAGTATTGTGCAATTTCTTCGAATGAATAAAATTTTTTTAATGCGTAAAACAATGCTTGATCATTTGCCATTAACATACTAGCACCGACATTAGCACGATATTCTTTTGGAAAATCTTCCATCAAGTAACCATTTTTCAAAAGAATATCAGAAAAAGTATGAGTTGCATTATTAATTTTAGGTATATCTATGTAGTAATGCATAACCTCATGCATTTTAGTGAAATTTTTTCGTTCTAACATTAATTCTTTGTTTGTTGTTATAATGACTTCATCGTCTACTTTAGAGATTGAACCAAGCATCCGTCTTTTAAGTTGTTTTTGAAACGTGTATTCAACAAATTCAACATCTTCAACTTCTTTTACATATTTTTCAATATCAAAGCATTTAACTTGTTCAATATTTTTGGAAGAGTAGTAAGATACTTCTTTTATTAATTCGTTCGAAAAATTAAATGCTTCAAAATAGAGTTCTTTACTAATAAAATCCACCAACAACAGTCCAATCAATTTTTTTTGTTACGTTCCTTTTTTTCTTTTGCTTTTTTTATAAGAAAATCTTGAAAGTCGATTAATTCTTCTTCTAATTCTTCTATATCTTCTATGTCCATATCAGAAGTATTAAGACGAAAATGTGAGATGATATTTTGTCCCACATTTGTTTTTTCTTCAGGGGGAATGGGATTGTTAGTTCTATTTGTAAGGTAGTCTGTTGATACATTATAGAAATCCGCAAATTGAATTAGTTCGTTATCACGAATGGGACGAGCACCTGATTCAATTTTATTATAAACACTTCTATCCATGTGCAGTAAATCAGCTAATTCTTTTTGAGTTAATTCTTTATTTTCACGTAGTTGTTTCAAACGTTCATTTGTTTTAATAATAGTCACCTTCAATCTATTGATTTAATACAGTTTAACATGGATTTAAAATAAATCTTTAAAAAAATCTGAAATAAATCTTGACATTTCTTTTATAGAATATTACACTATGTTCATAAAGATTCGAAATAGAATCTATTGGTTCTTTTACGAATCATAATTAAATAAACAAAAAGCGTTCACGAGGAGAAAATGAATTTCTGTTTCGCAAACACTTATATAAATACTAGACACATTTATTTTAAGCGATTTGACGAAATAATACAAGAATGAAATTTTTGTTCGAGGTTGTAAGTCTTGTTGAGGTGGTGCGTACCAGCCGTTGAATGGGACGCAAGGTGGCAGTAGTATCTTTAACTAGAGCCATATTGATGACAGATTAATGCAGAGCTGTCAGATTATTTTCAATAACCATGTCGTGAGACACGTTGGAAATAGTTGCTGAACTAGATTGAATAAAAAAATCTATGCAAGCTCAATAAAAGGAGGAGAGCTGTACACCGTATATTACAGTACTATCTAATGTGCCGTGATGTGATGTAATGTAAGAGTCACTAGCCATTGAAGATGATTCTATGTATTGTGATGAACGTAAGAATCTAAAATTGAAATACAATTAAAGTTGTTATTTTTAAGCGTGGAAAAGATTTTTTCTAAAAGAATATTCAATATTAACTTTAGTAAGCACAACTGTATTATTTTAGTTGTACTTTTTTATTTTAAATGAAAGAACAGAATTTGTTATTAAGTGAATAAGGAGGATAAAAATGAAAGAAGAGCTATTACTTTTTGTTGAGAAGTTTGTTGAACGTATGAAACGACAGAAAAAAACTTTTTCTATTTCGGATATAGAAAAGAGCTATAACTTAGAACGTAAGAAGTTAGGTAAGAGTGCGGTTAAGTTAACAAACATGGAACGCTTAACAATTGAAAGTCGATTATTAAAAAATCAGATTTTACAACGAACATATAAAATGACAGGTTATCATAAACCTTGTCAAGTTGTATTTTTTAGTTAATAAGAAGAATTGCATAAAGAGAGAAAGGCAGTCAATGGTTGACTGTTTATTTTTGTATAAAAATTAGTGAAAGAAGGAAATTATTTTGGCAAATAGAATTCAAGAAATTGCATTAAGTGATAAAAATTTAGGAAGTAAAATTAAAGCTGTTTATAAAACAGAACGTGATATTTATGTAAATGGAGCACCTGTTCGTGGTCGTGTGTTCACCGCTTCAAGCGAAAAGCAACGTGATTTTGAGATTTTTGTTCCTCATTTACGAAATTCACAAATGTTGAATGGCCGTGAAGAAGTAAAATTAATTGATCCAGTAGCACGAATCAATGTAAAACGGAATAACATTGGAAATAGTCGCTCAATTGACATGGTAGTTTATGCAAAACGTTTAGAAGTAGTTGGAGGTAATAAATAATGGGATTATCATTTGAAAATAACACGATTGAAAATTTTGATGTAGTAGGAACATTTGGTACGATGAATTTCTTAGAAGTAGTTGCAATTAATGAACGTGATGGTGAAGGAAATGTGACTGACGATGTTCGTGAACAACGAGTAACGGTTTATTCTAGCAAATTAAATGACCAAGTAGAAATTGCGATTGATCCAGGCTATGACGTTAGTGATATCAATTATGATGATGAAATCGAGTTGACTGGAAATGTAACAGCTCGTGGATGGCTTAATGCTTACAAAGGTTTTAATGACAATGTACAAACAGAACAAGCGTTTAAAGTCCGTGCAGTGGGTATTAAAAAAGTAGGAGCTGTTAAACCAGCGCAACCTACACTACAAAAAGAAAATAAGAATCAAGCAAATGAGCAAAAATAAATATTAGATTGAGGTAGATTTAATGAGTAAAAGGGAAGAATTAAAAAAAATAGGTGATGAGTTATATAAAGTTTTGGCACAAAACAACGTTACCTTTGAACAAGCAAAAGTAACGCTAAATTATCTTTCGATTAAATTAGATCATGAAATGCAACGAACAATGGTGTCTCTTAAGACGTTGTAAAATAGAGAATACTTTTTTCAGGAATGTAGTATTGAATATTGGAGCTGATAAATTCTAAAATTTTATCATCAATAATTGATTGGAATTTTTCAATTTTGAGTCTTTGGTTGTTGGCAAGAATAATTGTTACGGATTGCATGTCTATTTCACATGCTTTTTCAATTGTTTTTAGCATTATTATAGGACACCTCCTTTTGTTAATATTTTACCACTGAACCAGAAATTTCTGAAAAAATTAATTGGATGTGGGAATTGAAACGAAAGTAAATATCATATTCAGAGGAATCGGTAGCACCGTTTAACAGCTAAAAAGGGCATTCTAACGAGTGCCCTTTTTACTATTAATTTGTGTTAACAAGATTTGTTAATAGACATTAATAATAAAGAAAAGGAGAGGTTAAATGAAACAAGGGAAACGCCTAGTTAGGAAAGAAAAAGAGTTGTTGAAAAGTTGCCGATTGAATCCAACAAATTGGTTAGTAGAAAGACGGTTGAAGAGTAGTGTGATTTTTCTTCATAAAGAAAGTGGTAATTTGAAGGAAATTTATTATTGAAAGGGGGTGGCGGAGAAGTAGTGTTAGACTTGGCGGAAAGAATGGGTGTAAAACAAGAAAAATATAGGAGGTTTTTAGAGAGAAAAATTAGAGTCTATCGTATGTGGCAAAGTTTTAGTTATTATAGTACATTGTATTTAAAACTTTATAACGAAACTAGTGAGTATCTTATCCAGTTTTTATTGTTAGATGATTTATTTTTTGAATGTGATGAAGCTGTTTTAAACTTGTTAGATAATTTTTTAGAACAATTAGTTAAAGCATATAATAATAAACTGCATGAAGATTTTGATAAGGGTGTTTTCTTTGAGGAATACACAAGTAAAGTGAATTGATTGTAAAATTTGAATGCTTTATAATGGCTTTAGAATAGACGTTAGAAGAGGTGAGAAAAATGGTGATGACAATGAATGAAATTAAAGAGCGTGTGAAACCTGTAGCAGAAAAACACAATGTACCAGTCGTTTATGTCTTTGGTTCTTATGCACGTAATGAAGCGAAAGAAACCAGTGATATTGATTTTGCTGTAGATATTACAGGACAATCGGAAGAAGCCTATTGGAATTTGTATGGAGATTTCTTTGAAGAATTAAAAGAAGCTGTAGCGCATGATATTGATTTAGTGGAGCTAGAAACTCTTGTTGATACACAAGATAAACCTGAAAGAAGAGAATTGTTAGCTACCATTTTAAAGGAAGGTGTAAAGGTATTTGAGAGATAGTACAGCAAAGGATTTACGTTTGTTAAGAGGAACGCTGATCTACATTGAAGATATAGAACAGACACTCAATCGTTTTGGAAGGGATTATGAAACCTTCTATCATGATAGAGTGTTTTTTAATGCAATCAGTATGTGTTTAATGCAAATTGGTGAATATACTGTTGGGAACAGTGGCTTTTCAGAAGAATTTAAAGAGAAAAATAGTGGTAAAGTTGATTGGAAAAGACTTAGGAATATGAGGAATATGTTTGCACATTCGTATAGCACAATGAATGAACGTCAGATTTTTCGAATGGCTACAGAATATATTCCAGTGTATAAAGAATTTTGTAGACAAGAATTAGCACGGTTAAAAAAAGAAGGTAGGTAAATGGTAAAAAAATTATTTAGATATAGAGGTAGAAGAATTCGTTATTCTTCAAGAAATTTGTTGGCACTCTATAGAGTGTTATTTTTTATGCCAATTTTTGCTTGTTTAGGCTATTTTGTGGGCTATAAATGGATGTATCCTTTATATCTTTCAAATCCAGCTGATTGGAAAATATATATTGTACCAGCGTTAATCATTATAGGTGTCTCGATAGGCTCAATCGTGTTAATTACATTGCTTGTTAAGGCTTCAATTATCAATTCGGGCTATTTTTCTAAAGTAGAACAACGTCAAGTGTTAGCTCGTATGATTATCGACAATGGCTATTATACGAAGAAGCAAGTTAAAGGTAGTGATGGTAAAACAAAAGAAAAAATAAAGTTCCCAAAAATTTATTATAAGTCTGCAAAAAATAGTATTTTCGTTTCATTTGAAACAGCAGGTAATAAATTTCAGGAAAAATTTGAAACCATTGGTGGTTTTTTGGAAACAGCGTTTCATGCGGACAATTTAAATAAAATTGATGAAAAAGGCTTTATTACCTATGAACTAGCTTCTGATGTTTACAATAAGCGTATTTGGATAAAGGATATGCAAGCTGATAAAGGAAAGGTTCAATTAATGAAAGGGTTGTATTGGTACTTTGATAAAGACCCACATTTATTATTAGGTGGTGGAACTGGCGGAGGTAAAACTTTTACCATTTTATCTCTAATTTATGCACTTTGCCGTGTGGGTGAAATGGAAATTTGTGATCCAAAAAATTCTGACTTGATGGCACTAGGTAAGTTACCAATGTTTGCAGGAAAAGTGCATACAGGAAAAATAGATATTGTTAATTGCTTGAAAAATGCAGTTGAATTAATGAATGCACGTTTTGAAATGATGAATAATAGCCCTGATTACAAAATGGGTAAAAATTATGCGTACTATGGTTTAAAGCCTAAGTTTATTGTGATTGATGAATTTGCAGCATTTAAAGCAGAATTAGCGAATGACTATGCGCTTGATGGCGATGTAGATGAATATTTAACCCAACTTATTTTAAAAGCTCGTCAAGCAGGGATTTTCTTTATCGTTGCAATGCAACGTCCAGATGGTGAATTTATCAAAACGGCTTTACGTGATAATTTTATGTTTCGAATGTCAGTTGGCCGTCTTTCAGAAACAGGTATTTTGATGATTTTTGGTGATGAAAATAAAAATAAAAACTTTAAATATGTTGAAAAAGTTGACGGTCAAAAAGTCTATGGTCGTGGTTATGTTGCACAAGGAGGTTCAGTAGCAAGAGAATTTTATAGCCCGCAAGTACCACAAGATTTTGACTTCATTCAGGAATTTATCAAGATTTCTAAAGAACTAGGATATGAAGATATTTCAAAAGAAGTTCAAGAAGAAGTATCTCAAAAAATATCAAAACATGTGGATAAAGAAGCCCTTGCTGAAATTGATGAAGAGTTAGAAGCGGGGCAAGCAAAGTTAGCAAAGTTAAGTGAAAAATTTGGATAATAAGAAAGGAGCTTTTTATTGGATTCTAATGAAATAATCAAACACGTTAGAGAACGAGTATATGTTGAAGTCAAGAAACGATATAAAAAGCCTGATTTAGATACACGTATTCGTGACATTCTCTATGAACAATCAGAAAGCTATGCAAAATTAGTTCGATTTTCTAATGGAAAGCGAATAAAAAAATTAACTGATCCTGTTGAGTTTGAAAAATTTATAGAAAATAAGGGAACTAAAATTGTTGAAGAAGTAATCTTTGCTTTGAATAAAAAGGAGGAAAAAGAAAGTGAAATTTAAATCGCAAGGACAAATGCTAAGTTATGTAAAAGAGAAGGAACAAAAAATAATTAAAGAAATTGACCGAAGAGCAGAAAAAGAAGGAGTTTCAGATGATAATAGATTGCTTGATTATAAGTCTTTAGTGACTTCTATTTTAGAAGCAGAAGCGGTTTATGATGAAGATAGACCAGTTGAGGAAAAGAAATTCTCAACATCACAAGAAGTTGATAAGTATTTAGAAACAAGATTTAAGGAGTATATGAATTCTGCTTGGAAAGAAATGTTTGGTAAGTAGGTGTGAAGTATGTTTTCGTTTGAGGAAGTGATTTTACAACTTGAAAATAAGATTGCACTAAAAACATTAAAAAGCTGGGCGAATAAAATAGAGAGATTAACAGATAAAAAATTTGAAAGGAAATATACGAAAAATTCTAAAGGTTATACCTATTCGTTTAAAGTTTTCAGTTCTAATGATGTTGAATCTTTTTTTAAATTAATTGATCTAAGAAGTAAAAATGTTCCTTTAGATATAGCTATTTCAGATGTTTTTATGTCAGAAGAAGAGAAAAAGAAGAATGAAACTATTTCAATGACAAAAGCAGATTTTCGAGAAAATCAAGCAACAGTGAAAGAACTAATCGATTTAGTAAAGGATGTACTATCAGATAATGCAGAGATAAAAAAACGCTTGAAAGTTTTAGAAATGAAGCAAGGAATGGTAGGAGAGTAGACTAGAAGTTGCTAGGGATTGTTGCGTGCTTTGTAGATAGAATAGGGGCGGCGCCCCAAGGCGCCCGCCCCTATTCTATCGTTAACAAAAGTAGCAACGTATATCCCAAATACTTCTAGTCGTGAGGTGGGCTTGACCCACTTCGAAAGTTTCTACCCCCGTTTTATAACATGGGGGTAGAATTTAATATACCATATAAAAAAGTTACTTAAACGCTATGTCCCACAAGGGATTGAGCGATTATAATTTTGTCACATTTTTCGACTAAAGTTGTCACATTTTTTGGAAGTAGGTTTAAAGCAGTGAGAGGTGTTGATTTAAAGCGGTATAGAAAAGAGCTAAAATTAAAACAGCAAGAATTGGCAAGTAAATTAGGAATTGAGCGTTCGTTAATTTCAAAAATAGAATCTGGAAAACGTGTTATTTCTAAAGAGTTAGAACAAAAGATTATTGATGTGTTGAACTTAGATGGTGGGCACGCTTCGGTAGAAGCAAAAATTGACTTTTTAAGAATACGATTTAAAACATTAGATGTTCGGACAGTTATTGAGAAGTTGTTGCACATGGATATGAACTGGTTTACTTATGAACCTAGAGGGTTTTATCATTATACAGAAACATTTTCATATAGCTCTATTCGGATTTTTCGGAATCCAGAAAACGTTAATATGGGAATTATGTTGGACTTGTCTGGTGAAGGTTGTCGGCAACTAGAAGAAATTTTTGAAGAGGATAACAATAGATCGTGGACAGAATTTTTTCGCTCTCTTTATGATGACGATATTTTCGGTCAAGGTATTTTGGTAGATACAAAAATTACACGAATTGATATTGCTCTTGATGAATTGATTGTGAAAGGACAAGAAAATTTTGATTTATATGTTTTGAAAGAAAAAATGGAGCAAGGGCTTGTAGATACTACATTTAAGAATTTTGATTTTAGTGGGGGCTTTGCTTATGAAAATAAAAAAATGGTAAATAAAGGTTTGTCTCTTTATTTTGGCAGTCGTCAATCGCCATTATATTTTAACTTTTACCAAAAAGATTACGAGTTAGCAAGAAAAGAAAGTGTAAGTGTTGAGGAAGCAAGAGAAAAATATGAAATTAAAAATCGATATGAAATTCGCCTTTCAGATGAAAAGGCGTTTTTGTTTGTAGAATATTTTCTATCAAGCGGTGAGTCGTTAGACTGGTTAGTGAAAGAAATTATTAATCAATCTTTGACTGTATATGACATTGAAGATGATATGAAGGTCTATTGTAAATCTTGGTATGATGTTGTTGATAAATTGGAAGGCTTAAAATTATCTATTCAAGGTGAAAAACCGTCTATTGAAAAAACACTTCGGTGGTTATCAAATTATTTAGCCCCTTCATTAAAGATGATTAAAGAGATTGATAATCTGTTAGGAACAAATGAGCTGATGGAACGTATCGATTTAGCAGAACTAAAGGAGAAACACGAGGAAATTATTGAAATGGTGTGTGTTGATGCGAAAGATTTATTGTTTGATACTAATCAAAATAATAGTGTTCGGTCTTATATGGAACAAGAATTTGATTTAGAAGAAGCATATCCATTTTAAAGATTAAGGGGGGATATATGGATACAATTGATTTATTGCTAATTACTTTTGTTTTAGTAGTACTTAATTTTGAGATATTTATTTTTTCACTCTATTCGATGAGAAAGAGAAAAAAGCTAAATAATGTTGATGAAGAATTTAGAAAACGTTCTGATGCTGATTCTTTATTAATAGATAATATTGTAGTTGAAAGGAGTTTATGTATATGGGCAGAGAATGTATTAAACAAAACACTAAAGTAGCAATTACTATTACTGGGAAAATGAAACAAACTAGAAATGACATACAAAAAACAAAAGAAAAAATAATTCAATTAGATAAACAAGGAGAATTGATTATTCCTTATTTAAAAACAGTCTTTGAAAAGCTTTTAGAATCTAATGAAGAGCTTTTAAAAGAAATTTCAAGATATAGTTATACTTATGTAGCTTATGAAGAATTAATGACGGTTAAAGAGAAAGCAATTTGGGAAGAATTTTTTAGTGTAAAAAAAATATATGATAAAGAGCTTTCAGAATTTTCTAGTTTTAAAGAGAAATATAAATATTTTGAACCTAAAAACAGTGAAGAATTAAAACAACAAGCTCGAGTATTGTTAGAAAAGAAAGGGTATATTGTTGACAGTCCATTTGAAGGTGATTTTGAAAGATGGATTGGGGTTTACGCTAGACCAAAGGATAAACCAACTTATTTAGATCCAACGGATGGAGAAGAAGTTGGATTACAAGAAGTGTATAGTGTAGATGGATTTAAACAAGACTTTGCAGAATGGTTTGAAGGAGAAATTGTGGAAGGTAAAGTAAAAGAGATGCTTTAAATTTTTCAAATGCTAGGTGTTTTGTTGAAAACAGAACGTGCACCTTAATATATTTAATTGAATGAATCTGTGATGAAGCGATAGAAATTATTCTGTGGCTATTTTTTATACAAAAAAATAATAATGAAAAGAGGAAATATTTTGAAGAAAACAACGATTATTCAAGGATTAGCAACAACAATCATTTTAGCAGTCATGGCAATGCCAATGATGGTTCAAGGGCAAGAAGGCGGACAAGTTCCACAAACAGTGAGAGCAGATTTTTTTCAACGTGCAAATGTAAGCTCTAACTCAATCATTAATGCGCCGAATGCTTCTGTGGTAACACCAGATGATGAAGCTGGTTCAAAGTATAGTTTTATTGCAAAGTTTATTAAAGGTGTCACTACGGTTGAAACAGGTGGTGGTGGGTGGACGAATGATGTTTACGTTAATATGCCTCCTCAAAAATGGGACGGGAAAATCGGTCTTGATGTAACGAAAACGAAGAAAGGGCAATCGTGGATTCGTTACAACAACGTAGGTACAGCTGATGATGGGACACCAATTGATTTAAAAATTACCATTCAAGATTGGGAACAATATAAAAATGCACAAAATATGGTGTCAAATAATATTGTTGCTTTTAACAATGTATCCGCAATTGCAACCTACCAAGGTGGTTTCTCATGGGTGAAACAAACATGGACGTACCTAGAACATGGCACAGACAAAGAAAAGCCAGTTTCAGGCTACTATTCATGGATTGATATTGATAATTTACAAGGAATGACGATTGACAAAGATTCGTACAAAGCAATCGATAAATTGTACGTACCAACGAAAGATACAATTGTTAAATATAAAGAAGAAAAAGACGGTGGAAAAACTTTTTATGATTCTGATGACATTCCCTTAGATGATGGCGATAACCGTGGTGATTTTACGTTTTTGTATTCTAATCGTTCTCGATTCGACTTCACATATAGTGAGGACTTCGCGACACGTGAAAAGAATTTAGGGTATCCTTTACCGCCAAAAAATAATAACCAGTATAGTTATTTTGGTTATAGTGCTAAAAAACCAGTTCGAACAGCGCCAATGATTCCTACTAAAACAGTGACAGATAGTGATGAAACAAATGTTGATAAGAATATCTTAGAAGGGTTAGGCGAAGTATATAGCTATACGATTACACATAAAGTTCCTGATGAAATGAAAGAATTCTACTACAGTAATTACGAAATGCAAGACGAGCTGGTTCCTGAATTAGAACGTGTGTCTGATGTGAAAGTCACGGACGAAGCAGGAAAGGACGTTACCAATAAATTTGAAGCGAAGCATGAAGGTAATTTAGTACGTATGGTCGCAAAAGCAGACGTATTAAAAACAGCGGATTTCTACAATCATGAATACAAGTTCAATTTTCAAACAAAAATCCGTGAAGGTGTTAGCTTAGATAAGTACCTTGTCGATGGCAAACTACAAATTCCAAATAAAGCAAAAATTATCCAAAACAACAAAGAAGTGCCAACTGATGAAACACATACAACTGTCACACCAAAAGACCCGTCTATCGCTAAGAAAATCCTTGAAGGCGATAAAGAAGTGGATTTGACCAGTGCCAAATTGGGCGATGAAGTGACATTCAAATTAGATGTACAAGTGCCAAACACCAAAGATATGACATCTTTAGTGATTCAAGATGATTTAGAAGATGTATTGGAAGCGAATAAAGAAGTGAAAGTCACTCTTTCAGATGGGACAGATATTACGGATCAGGGGAAAATTAGTGTTGATGAAAAAACACAAAAAGTTTCTTGGACTGCCAATGAACCAAACAAATTAAAAGAAAAACAATTATTTGTGTACATTAAAGGGAAATTGAAAGACGCAGACTTTTCGCAATATGTCGATGATAAAGGGGATATTATGATTCCAAACTTGGCACAATTGGTGATTAATGATGAACCGACAGATTCTAACAAAGTGAATGTTACAACTCCACAAGAAAAACCAAAAGTATTGCCAAATACTAATATGGATTTTGGAACAAGTGCAGGTGTAGCTACAATGATTGCAATTTCATTAATTGGTGTGGTCGTAGCAGTGAAACGACAAAAAGATAGCAAAGAGGGCTAATTAATGAAAAAATGGATTGAAAAAAACAAATATTTTGTTGGAGCAATTGGAGTTATTCTCATTGCTCTTTTTTCATTCCTTCTTTTTCAAAACCAACAAAAAGAAGAAGTGAAAGAAGCTATAAATACAATGGTATCAAGTGGCTTAGAGGAAGCAGAAAAGCCAAAAAAACATGTAGAGACAAAATCTAGTGAAACTGTTCAAAGTAATCAAGTAGATGTTATTACTGGTACGGAAGTACAAGAAGAAACACCTATTCCAACAGTGATTTCTTTAACCGAAGGCGAACGTCCGTCTGTTAAAACGATTCAAAGTGCCCAAGTAAATTTTAATGAAGTGTCGGATTCTGTTTTGGGGTCTATTGAAATTGATTCTATTCAATTAACATTGCCTATTTTAATGGGTGATAGTTTTGACAATATGCTTTATGGAGCGTGTACTGTTTTATCAAAACAAACGATGGGAAAAGGAAATTATGCTTTAGCTTCTCACAATGCTGGATATGAAGGATTACTTTTTACCTCGTTAAATAAAGTTTCTGTAGGAGATTTGGTCAAACTTAATGATCGTGAAGGACATTCGTTCACATATAAGGTAAAAGAACAAAAGCATGTTGATATGACTGATACAACTATGTTGAATCTAACAAGAAAGCCAACATTAACTTTAATAACTTGTGACCAAGCCACAAAAACAACAGGAAGAATTATTGTGATTGCGGAATTAGTTTAGAGGAGGGAAAAAGTTGGTTGAAAAAATAAGGGAATTGTCAAAAGAAGAATTTGTCAATCAGTACATGTTTGATTTTAAGTCATTAATTTTCAAATCCAATAATCCTGAAAAAATAACAGCTAAACAAGAAAAACTCTTGGAATGTGAAAAGAAAATCGCTGTATTATTTTATGAAACATATAAACGAATGAAGGGGTATCCGCCTGATGAAAAAGAACTGGGTAGGATTGTTCAAAGAAATTTCCTTGACCGTTTAAAGTTATTTCGAGTGGAATATGATGTGATTAGTGAAGAAAAATTTTGTGGTCTACACGTACAAATGGTCAAACAGCAAATGCCATTAGAAAAGTATCGATCCGATGATTTATCTTATATTTTAGGACGAGAAAAGAAGATAGCTATTAATTATTTTATCGCACATGATGATTTTCCTATGGGTTATGAAGAACTAATGATAAGTCGTTCTAAACAAGCAGTTACCCAAGGCTTGGAAGAGTTAAGGGGAGAATTTATGGAAAGATACCATAAATATTACAGAAAAATGGAAAGGAGTTGTATTTTATGAATCAACATATTATGCCAATTTTTAGAGAGCATAGTAAATTTTACCAAAGGTATTCAAATGTACCAGTTCCTGAAATGCTTCGCTTGCATGGATTCATAGTTGATGAAATGCCAATTGATGAAGCAGATATTGTTTATATGGAAGAATATAAAAATTCTTTACTTAAAATGGGGATTATTATTGATGAAGTACCTTTTAAGAAGGAATTTGTTGCGCAATACGTTTTTCATGGCGGTATAACTAGTTTGATGGCAGAAGGTCAATATTTGAGAAAGCCTAACGGGGATAAAATGTACAATTCGTATTATTTTTATTTGTATAAAGAAGGCTTTCAAACACATAAGGGGCATGTTAGAGAGAGAGTTTATGTTGAAAAGGCGATTAAATCTACTTTTTTAAAAACGTTTGAAAGTTGTTTGGGCTTATTAAGAGTAGGAGGGGAATATGAATTTAAAGAAAATTAAAAAGAAAGAGAAGAAAGAAAAAATACCAAAGGTTAAAACTTTTTCTCAAAAGAAAGCGAATCAGGTTGTGTTAATTGGCGCTAGTGTTTTACTGGTGATGTCAGGAGTTGGTGCGATTCGGGCCAATGTGATGGCAAGTAATGTAGACAATTTGTATTCAAAAGTGGATACGTTAAGCGAACAATCAAAAAAGAATAAAGTTGATAGAGAGGAGCTTGATTATTCAGCCCTCTCTTTTTATACCGAAAATTTTGCGAAAGAGTATTTGAACTATAATTCGAAAGCAAGTGATGAAGCGAAAAAGGCTCGTATTGATCGATTATCTAAATATTTATCACTAGATGTAAAAGATGTTGATGAAACAGAAAACCTACAAGGGAATGTCTTGCGTACGTTTAAAAATACGTCTCTATCACGTATAGAGAAAATGGAAGATTGTTATTTGGTTTATCTAAATGTGAGTTATGAATGGGAGAAAGATAAAAAGACTGAAAATGTGACACAGAATATGGTTTTACCAATTCAAGTAAAAGACAATTTGTTTTCAATTGTAGGACGTCCTTATTTTGTAGCAAGTAGTTTACCACAAGGAAAAACAGTACCTCTAAAACAGACAGAAAATTCAATAGATGTTGATGGGAAAGAAAAACAATCTATAGAGAAATTTTTAAAGATGTTTTTTACAAAATATTCAGTTGGGAACAAACAAGAATTAATGTTGTTAATGAAAAATCCAACAACGACAGCAGGTCAAGACTCATTTGTTTCAATAGATTTTGGTGATATGAAATTTTTTGATACAAAGCAGAAAGGTGTAACAGGGGTTCAAGTATCGGTCACTTTTTCAGATAAAACAACAAAATTAACGCATACTGAGGATTTTTCGCTTTGGTTATCTAAAACGGAGAATTCTTATTTTATTAATACGATGAAACATTACTTTACAGAGAAAGAAGGAAATGACTAATGAATACAGGCAATTTGAGTAGTTTTTTAAGTACAGGTTTTATTACAATTTTAGCGGCTGGTGCGATTATCTTGATTTTAAAACATTGGAAAGGTGCCGAATGGGCAAAAATTGGTTCAGTAATTGTCATTGCCTTAATTTTACAGGACTTTGCGACGAATCAAGGAAAAAATATTTTTGCAGTTGTTAAATGGGTATTAAGTTTAGTTGGAATTAAGATGTAGGTGAGTATATGAAATATTACGATTATTCAAGGGGCTTAAAAGCCCCTTATTCAATGCAAGTTATTAAGTCGCCTAAAGGACAAGTGGTGTGGGTATTTGCACAACCTGTTAGTCTATCCTATCTCCTAATTCTATTCTTAGGGATTGTGTTAACTGGCTTGTTTTGGAAAGAAGTACCATTACCACAAATTTTAGGAATTAACTTAAATTTGTTAATCATGGTGTTGGTGCCGAATAAAGTTGCTCGTTGGTATTCCGAAAAGGAATTCGAAGGAAAAACAGGCTTTGGTTTTTTAAAAGATGGTTTTGTCTATGTGAAAAATTATGTGTTAGATAGTAGACCAATTGTAGCTTTCGAACGAGTAAAAGAAATAGAAGAGTTTTCATTTAAACGTTAGTACAAAAAGCGCACTATATCTATGAATAAAAAAAACAAGGAGCGCATAGCATTAGCTCCTTATTTTTTATGTCTAAATTATGAATTTTTATATTTTAAATAAAGCATGACTGCACAGACTATTATTCCGATGACTAAAAGTAGCACAGTAACAATACTTTCATTTTTATTTATTTTTCTTTCAGGTCTATAGCTAGGATTAATTTGTTTTGCGTTAAAATCAGTAATTCCAAAGTCTAAAGTAGGAAGTAAAAACAGTAATAAAATAATATATATAATTCCCGCTATAAGGAAAATAGGAGCGTTGGTGAAAAGTGAAATAATGGTACCTATGATTATAGGAGTTAAAATGTATAAAAAGGATTTGATAACATTTTCTTTTCTCATTTTAATTACCAAATTTTGTTATTCATGTTTCCCATATTTCCTAAAGGAACACAATAACCACCGCTCATATTTTTTCCACCTGTAGACCAACCACCTTTTTTAAAATAAAAACCACCAGGGCAAGAGCTACCAAATTCAGCTTCTCTGGCACTAGCTTCTGAACTAAAAATAAAAGGTGTTACCATTGCGAAAATAGTTAAAGCTAAAAAAACTTTTTTCTTCATACACTTTCCTTCTTTCCAATTATTATTTAAAAGCTATATTAAATATAGCTTTATTTTATAATAACTGAATGAAAAAAAGTTGTCCAATAATATATAGAAATTTCTGAAAAATCATTTTTAATGTTAATTACTAAAATAAAATCAACAAGAAAGGAAAAAATATGCAATTAGAATATCCATTAACGAATCATATGAAAGGAAATATTGTTTTAACACAAGAAAAAACAGCGATAGCTTACTATCGTGTTCGTTCTGAAACGGTAATGTTGACTGATGTTGAAAAGAAATTAAAAACGAAAAGAAAAGTTGCTCGTGCGTTAAATCGCTTAAAAGCAAATGATGGATTTGAAATTAACCTTTTGCCAGTTAATGCCGACATTCGAGGGAAAATGGGTGCTATGCGCTCTTTAATAGATTCTAATAATTATGAAGTAGGCGTAGATAAATTAATGAAAACGGCAATGGTTTTAGAACAAGAAATGGGTATGGTTTACGAATATACGTGGATTATTGGTGTGCCTTTAATCAAGAAAGATCTCGCTGTTGATTTAAAAGAAACCGTTACTAACTCAATTAGCAACGTATCGGAAAAGTTTGTCAAAGGCTTAGGTTTTGATGTAGAACTGTCGGAGTGTTGGGAAAAAGATTATCGAGAGCAAGAATTAGAAGTCTACCAAAATTTATCTGAATTGTTAATTGAACGATTATCGGAAGATGAATTGTACTATTATCAAGCGTATCAATTTTTAAAAAATATTCCACATGAGCGACAAGATGTTCTTTCTAGTCAAAACTTAGATAATTTAATGGCAACAAAAATTAAACCATTGTTCGGTGGAGGGCTTCATTTAAATTGTGATTATGGCGAAAGCTATATATCCTACCTTCCAATGGGAGATGTAGGTGTTTTTCTTGATGGTAATCATTTTTTAGAGGTCGTTCAAAAAATGCCTTTCCCAGTTGAAGTGAAGATTCAAGCGACTTTTGCAGAAAGTAAAGGGCAATTGGCACTGTCTGGGCGTTCGTCACGTGCAAGAACCCGCACTAAGAATATCATGCAGGAAGCACACTTAGCTGGTTCTAAACAAAAACGAAAGATTGTTGAAGGTCAATTATCACTAGACGATTTAGACCAAAAAATTGATGATGGTGTGGATATTATTGACTGGAAAGCAGTGGTTGTTGTTAGTGGTAGTACAAAAAAACAAATGCGTGCAAGAAAAAAATATCTAATCAATCGTTTTGATAGTTTAGATATTCCACTTATTAAAGCAACGTTTGATAATCCTTATTTATTTCAATCCACTTTGTTTGGTAATTTTATCCGCATGCAGACTTCTCGTTGGCAACACACGTCAACAATTGAATCGTTTGCCGAGTTGAATTTCTTTACTTCACTTCATGCAGGTACGAAGTTAGGCTTTTACCTTGGACGTATTGATACAACTTTAGAAGAAAAAGAAGATAGAAAATCTATTATTTCCAGTTCAAAAAATTTAATTTTTATGAATATGTTACTAGCGAATAAACAAAATGTTGATGGGAAGAAAACAAATAATCCCCACTGGGCTTTAACTGGCGATACTGGGAACGGAAAATCGGTTACAGCTAAAACATTGTTTATGCAAATGGCACTTTTAAAAGACAGAGTGTTATACATTGATCCGAAAAAAGAAATGCGAAAGCAATTTATGTATACAATCAATGCCCCTGAATATCAAAAGAAATATCCTTTAGATGTTGATTTTGTGAAGTCCTTTAATTTCGTCACTTTAGATGTTCGTGATACGAAAAACCATGGCGTCCTTGACCCGATTGTTCTATTTAATGAAACAGAAGCCACGTCTACCGCTAAAGCGATGATAACGAATGTTTATGATGGTACATGGAACTTAAAACAGAAAACAGCAAGTAATGAAGCTATTACAAAAGTAATTTCTGAACGAAAAGCAGGAAAGAAAGTTGGATTCTGGCATGTTATTGAATTGTTAGCTGAGAGTGAAATCTCGGATGTTAAAGACATGGGGAGATTTTTATTGTCAACAATCAAAGGGTCTGTTTTAGAATTGGCGTTTTCTCATGGAGAAGTGGAAGGTTTGTCATTCGATAGAAAAGTAACCATTTTGGAAATCGAGGACTTAGATTTACCAACTGATAAAAATGAAAAGTTAGATGAAAATAAACGGTCGTCAGTTACACTGATGTTTGCTTTAGGAACGTTTTGTTCGAAGTTTGGTTCAAGAAATCCAAAAGAAGAAACAGTGACGTTCTTTGATGAATCTTGGATTTTTCAATCTTCTCCTGAAGGTAAAGCAATTTTGAAATCTATGAAACGTATTGGCCGTTCGTTTAATAATTTCTTAGTATTGATTACACAATCAACAAATGATTTGGATGATAGTGAAGATGGTACTGGTTTTGGAACAGTGATTTGCTTTGATGAAGTACAAAATCGAGAAGGTGTTTTGAAATATCTTAATTTACCAGTGAACGAAATTAACATGAAATGGGTCTCAAATATGGTTCAAGGTCAGTGCTTAATGAAGGATATGTTTGGTCAAACCAATCGAATTGTTGTTCATGTAATTTTTGAGGAATGGTTGGAACTATTCAAAACTGTTGATGATACAGAAGCTTCTAAAATGGAGAATCGCTTTGTTGCATAGGAAGGAAGTGAGAAGATGCAGTATCTAATTGACAGTTATAGTGCGTATACGGTTGATGGTGGTTTGTTGGATGAAGGATGGCAAGTAGTAAATTGGTTCTTTGTAGATATACCATTCTTTATCTTACGAACGTTTGCTTCTTTTTTCCTTTTTTGTGAGAACGTCTTAAATCAATCTAGTTTCTTTGAAGGAAAACAAGAAACAGTATTGAATATGTCAAAAGATGTCCTAAATGACTTTGGTGGCAAGGGATTTAGAGGTAGTTCTTTATTTGCGTTAGCGATTCTTGTAAGTGCATATTATCTGCTTTATCATTTCTTTTCCAGTCGTAGAAGCTTTTCAAAAGTATTCCTTCATTATTTAGCAGTTGTTGTTTTATTTGGTTTTTGGTTTGGCTCTGTATCAACGTCAACAGGCACAACAAGTGGCTCAACGTTCTTGATTCAATCAACTAACGCAATTGCTAAAGGAGTACAAAGTACGTTTACTACAAGTGCCAATTTAGGAACAGAAGGTTCTAAAGATGGAGAAGTATACCAAAGCCCTATTTTTGATGCCACAGTAAAACAAACATTTAATTTTGTAAATAGTGGTTCACTTGATGGGAAAATGGAAAATGGTAAAAAGTTAGACGAAAGTAAACTACTAGAAAAACCTAAATTGTCTAAAAAAGAAAAAGCAAAGTTTGAGGATGAAAGAAGTACCTATATAAAAAATAATGAGAAAGATAATCCATACTTCGCACAGGACGGAGCAAAAACAATGGAAAAAGCTTTTGGCGTTGGTGTGGGTGTAGTCAATTTAGCAGTCTTAGCAGTGCCTGTCACGTATATTAATATTATGCTCAATGTAATTCAAATCATTGTTGATTTACTCATTTTTGTTTTTCCGATTATTGCGTTGGTGTCTTTCTTCCCTCGGTGTCAAATGATGATGTTTAAATTTTTTAAATCATTAATTGGCATTTTATTTTTACCTGTAGTTTTCGGTATCTTTTTGTCTGTGTTGTTTTGGGTCAATAAGTTAATTGACCAAGCGTTTTTAGGATTGATGGATAAAGTAAGTAGTAGTTTATTAATGGTGATGTCTGGTGGTGTTTTTCTTTTAGGCACATTAATTGTTACTGCATTGGTGAAAATTATTTTGTATCGGAAAATTTGGAAAAGCAGATATAAAATATTATCATTCTTTTCTGATGGTCAAGTTCAACAACCTTCTTTTGAATCAAAAATGAATGAAAAAACAAAAGAAACGGTTGAACGTACAGGTGAAATTGGTGTTGGAGCAGTGAAAGCAGGAATAGGTGCTTCCACTGGGAATTTAGCGTTGGCTGCTGATGGTGCTAGTCATTTAATGCCAAAACATGACAAGGCATTGAACTTAGCCAAAGACCATTTTATTGACGATAATGGGCAATTTGCTGGTGTTAAAACAGGATTGAATTCATTATTGAATCGTTCTACTCAAGAAGAACAACAACCATTTAAAGACGATATGTTGCCCGACGAAGAAATTGCGGAAGTAGAAGAGCCAACCAATGTTGATAATGAGGAACTAGAAGAAATAGAAGATAAAGCTTTAACTGATGAAGTGGATAATTTTGAAGATTCAACAGATGATGAAATGGATAATTCTTTAGAAGAATTTGATGTTCCTGTGTTAGATGAAAATGTATCTGATTTTGATACTGATACTTCTTTAGCTGATGAAAATAATATTGAATTAGAGCCAATTATTGAAAATGAACTTGATAGTTTAGATTCAAGTTTAGATTCAAGTGAAAATGATAGAGAAGAGCCAATTCAAGAACTTGATGAGCAAGAAATAGCGGACAATTTGAATGTTAGGGTTGATAATTTCGATGAGTTGGCATTTGCTCGTGAAGAACGTGCATTTTTTGATGGTGGAGAGGATAGCGAATTAATCACAAACAACAATGATTCATTAAATAACGTTTATTCATTTTACCAAACAGAAGAAAACTTCAATAATTTAGAACAAACAGAGGAACAATTTTTTGGTAGTGTGAACACGGAAGAATATAATTTTGATGTTGTAGAGGGCTGATGAAATGTTTATCAGTCTTCTTTTTTATTGAAAGGAGAGAACATGAAGAACTTAAATAAGATTTTAATTGCTAGTTGCTTTGTCTTTATTCTTCCTTTTTTATTATTTTTAGGTGTATTTTCTTCTAGTGAAAGTGGAGATTCTTCCCAGTTTCAGCCTGCTACACCACAGGAAAAAGTAGCATTAGAAGTTTCTAACTACGTGACGTCAAACGGTGGAACGTTGCAGTTTGCAGCCGCTTGGATTGGCAATATGGAACATGAAAGTGGATTAAATCCTGCTAGAATTCAAAGTGATTTGGCTTTTAATCCTTCTATTGCTTATAACGCTAGTTTAGGCGGTTATGGAATTGGATTAGGACAATGGGATTCAGGACGAAGAGTTAATTTATTAAATTTTGCAAAAAGTCAAAAAAAGGAATGGAAATCAGTAGCTTTACAAATGGATTTTGCGTGGAATAAGGATGGTTTTGATAGTGACTTACTTAAAAGAATGTCTAAATCAAAAGATGTGAATACACTTGCGGTAGATATTTTGAAGCTGTGGGAACGAGCTGGAACAAAAGATGATCCTGTAGAACAAGTAAACAGAAAGACTAGTGCTAATAATTGGTATAAGCGACTTTCTACAGGTTCGATGGGCGGAGGTTCAGCCAATATTGGTGGAGGAGAAATTGATATTTTAGAAAATGTACTGGGACAAACTATTAATGGTGGGCAGTGCTATGGCTTATCTGCTTTTTTTGTTGAAAAACAAGGAGGTTTTCAAATGATGGGTACAGGACATATGTTTGCGAGTGAGATTGGTAACGATTACAATTGGCCGTCAATAGGTTGGAAAGTGATAAAGAATCCAAACTACTCGGATATTAAAGCAGGAGATGTTATTAATTTTGGACAAGGTGGTGTGGCTACTAGTATTTATGGACATACTGGTGTTGTTGCAGGAGTAGAAGGCAAAGGAAAATTTACAACATACGAGCAAAATGCGGAACAAGGTCAAATTGTTGCTAAGTATTCTCGGACTTGGGGATTAGATTTTCCACATGTGACCAGCATAGTAAGGAAGTAGGAGGAATTATGAATGATTTTGAGTAAGAAAAGTGGTTTAACTAATCGTCAGATAAAAGAAATCTGTTCGAAATTTAACTGTAGAAAAAATGAATTTGCAGTTCAAAAGTACCAAGATGGTTTTTTAGTAGCTGTGAATAATAAAGAGTATCGTGTTAAATTTTCTGAGGGAATTTTTTCAAAGGTTGTGTATATTAAAGAAGTGCAACGCATTTCAAAGAAAGTAGGTAGAAAATGAAAAAGTTAAGTTTAGTAGTTTTAGTATTAGGTGTTGGATTAATATTTTCTGCTTGTGGAGGAAATACCAAAGGTCATGAAACGGTGGCTTCGTCAACAACTGAATCGGTGACTATGAAACCAGTTGATAATATAAATACTACGAAAAGAAGTGAAGTAACTGAAAAAAGTAGTACCAAGTCTATACAGAGTAAGGATAAATCAACGGAAGAAAAGGTATCTAACACTTACCAGTTGGTAGAGGACTTTGGAAATGCTTATGCTAATTTTTCTAGTATCAATGATCGTAACGAAAATTTGAAGAAATTAATGACTGCTGAATGTATAAAGAAAAATGGTATTGATGTGAAAACTGGTGCAAAATTGGAAAGTAAAGGTGAAGTAAGTTCAATATATCAAAATGATAAAAAGGAATACGCAGTCTTGCTTGATTGTGAACAAAACGGAACAAAAACAAGGGTACTTTTACTGGCAAAAGTGAAAGGGAATAAGATAGCAGAAATTACCTATAACTCAGTGAAACAAGAGTATTAATTTTGATATACAATTTTTTGCTTTATTTAATAGTGTTACGTTTATATAAGTTAGGAGATGATAAAATGAAAAAGGCAGCTTCAATTGTGTTGATGGTTGTTGCAATTTTTATGATATCTGCCTGTGGTTCTAAATTAGATAAAACAGGTGAAGAATTTAAAGACTCTATAATTAGAGATTCTGCATATGGTGATGAGCATTCAGAAGATAGTTTTAGTTTTTTGATGTATAAAGATAAAGACACTAATCGTTATTTGGCTGATATTTGGGTTCCTGTTAAAGATGAGCCTAGTACATTGGAGTATTTTTATTATTATGATGAAGATAAGCAGTTAGATAGTACAAAAAGTAAAGCAACTTTTGATGATATGAAAGCTAGTGGTAACTATGAAGTTATCTACAAGTCGGGTAAATTTAAATAGAAATTCAATTTTATTGAACATTTGACATAGGGTAGTGCTAATTAAGTACTGCTTTTTTTTATGTAATTAAATAGAAGGAGATGGTATTATTAATGTTAAGTACTGTGACAAAAAAAGACATTATTAGCCTTGGATTTTCTCCATACCAATCACAACGTGTTATTCGTGAAGCCAAAGCTTTACTAGTAGAAAGAGGTTGCCACTTCTATAGTGGTAAGAAAATCTCTTGTGTTCCTGTGAGTGTAGTTGAAGAAATTTTAGGAATAGAGGTTAATAAAGGTGGCAAAGACATCAAATGTTTATAAAGACAAAAAGACAGGTAAGTATTATTTTGTTGCAAGTTTGGGTTTTGATTTAAAAGGGAAAAGAATACAAAAATTTAAGCGTGGATTTAAGACAGCAAAGGAGGCAAAAAAAGCTTATAATCAGTTTATGATTGATTATCAAGAAAAACGTGAAAAGATTACATTTGGTAATTTTTACGAAGAATATTATAAATGCTGGTACAAAAATCATGTTAAGGAAGGTACTTTTAAGACCAATACAGGTATAATTGAAAATCATTTATCTATCTTTAATGAGGTACAGATAAATACTATTGAAACGGTTGATTTACAAAAATTGATTAATTATTTATCTGGTGAGTATAGAACTAAAACAGGTGAAAGTTTATCTCCAGAGTATATTAATTTGATCATTTGTAATATTCAATCCGTATTTGAGCGAGCTTTTATTTTTGGGTTTATTGATGAAGATATATCAAAAAAAGTAAGTAGAGTTCGTGTTGAAGAGAAAGAAGTTAACATTTGGACTATAGATGATATGCAAAAAGTAATGCTGCTTAGTGATGAAAGCGATAGTTTATTGTTCTTTAAAAAAATGTTTTTTAGATTTTTATTCATGACAGGTCTTCGGCTAGGTGAAGCCTTAGCTTTGAATTGGGAAGATGTTGATTTTGACAGTAAAGTTGTTTATATTAATAAGACGATGCTTGTTAAAAATAAAAGAGAGTTTAGAACTACAACGCCAAAAACAAAAAGTAGTATTAGAACCGTATCTCTTGACGATGAAACGCTACGGCTTTTTGAAATATGGAGAGAACAGCAATCTCCTTTAAAAATAAACCTTATATTTTCTATAGATGGTGGAACATTGGCTAAGTCTACAACGCATGGCTGGCTTAAAAAACTTTGTGACTTAGCAGATGTGCCAGTGATTAAGATACACGCTTTAAGACATTCTCATGCTTCTATGTTAATTGCCCTTAAGGAAGATTCACTGGTTATTAAGGAAAGATTGGGTCATAGTCGTATAACAACTACTTTAGAAAAATATGGGCACCTTTATAATGGAAGAATGAATGATGTTTCTAAGAAATTAACTGATTTAAAAATTTAGAATAGTAATTGTTAGCTTTATTGTTAGCAAATATAATGAAAACTAATTGTAAGCTTTGTTTTAAAGCGATTTAGAAAGGGATTAATAGAAAGTGAAATATACAGAAATTATGGTTCGCTATGGCGAATTATCAACTAAAGGAAAAAATCGTAAAACGTTTATCATGCAGTTAGCACAAAATGTGAAACGTGCGTTAGCTGATTTTCCAGCATTGAAAATCCATGCAGATCGAGATAGAATGCATATTTTATTAAATGGGGAAGATAGTGAAGAAGTGATTCCAAAACTAAGTAAAGTGTTTGGAATTCAAAATTTTTCGCCAAGTATTCGTATTGAAAAAGAAATGCCAGCGATTCGTGCAATGGTTCAAGAGGTTGTTCGGGAAGTTTATACGCCAGGTAAGACGTTTAAAATTACTGCTAAACGTTCGGACCATTCATTTGAACTTGATTCAAATGGCTTGAATCAAGAATTAGGTGGGGCTGTTATTGAAGCCATCCCGGAAATTCAGGTACAAATGAAAAAGCCTGATATTAACTTAAGAATTGAAATTCGTAAAGATGCGGCGTATTTATCTTATGAAACGATTCGTGGTGCGGGTGGATTGCCAGTGGGCACCAGTGGTCGTGGTATGTTGATGTTGTCAGGAGGCATTGATTCACCAGTTGCAGGTTATTTAGCTATGAAACGTGGCGTGGAAGTGGAAGCTGTCCATTTTGCTAGTCCGCCTTATACAAGTGAACAAGCGTTACAAAAGGCTAAAGATTTAGCTGAAAAATTAGTCCCTTATGTAGGAACTATTCAATTTATTGAAGTGCCCTTTACAGAAATTCAAGAAGAAATAAAACGAGTTGTTCCCCAAGGCTACTTAATGACCATTACACGACGTTTAATGTTACGCTTAACAGATGCAATTCGTGAAATGCGGAAAGGTTTAGTCATTATTAACGGTGAATCGTTAGGACAAGTGGCTTCGCAAACACTTCAAAGTATGGTAGCAATTAATGAGGTTACCTCAACACCGATAATTCGACCTGTGGTTTCAATGGATAAGACAGAAATTATCGAAATTGCCGAAAAAATTGACACGTTTGAATTAGCCATCCAACCCTTCGAAGATTGTTGTACAATTTTTGCGCCACCGCAACCGAAAACGCGACCTCGCTTGGATAAAGCGCAAGATTATGAAGCGCGCTTAGACTTGGAAGGTTTAATGGCTCGGGCCTTAGAAGGACTCAAAATTACAGAGATTTCAGCAGAAACAGCGAAAGATAAACAAGAAGACGAATTTGCAGATTTCCTATAAGAAATAAATACAGTGACGGTCGCTTAGACGTCACTGTATTTATTTTGTACTTATTTCACAAACAAGTTGCTCGGAGAGGGGAACCGTGATAAACTGAATATGTGAAGTAGGTAACAAGGAGGACAGAGGATGGAGAAAAAAATGCCTAAAGCAACGGCAAAACGTTTGCCGGTTTATTTACGTTATTTAAAAATGTTAGGGGATTCTGGTGTTAAACGCATTAAATCACGAGAGTTTAGTGAAATGATCCAGATTCCTTCTGCAACGATTCGGCGTGATTTTTCCCACGTTGGTGAACTGGGCCGAAGCGGTTATGGTTACGATGTGCCGTATTTAATTGAGGTATTTAGTAATATTTTAAATACGCAAGAAGAAAAAAGAATTGCCTTGATTGGTTGTGGCAATTTAGGCAAGGCATTATTAAAAAATAATTTTAGACGCAACGAGAATTTGAATATTGTCTGTGCTTTTGATAATGATCCAGCTTTAGTTGGCACCACGATTAATGGATTATTAGTTCATGATATGTCTGAGTTAGAAGCATTCGTTCGACAAGAAGGGGTCACGGTAGCCATTTCTACAGTACCAAGTCACCATGCCCAAAAAGCCATCGACAAAATTGTACAAGCGGGTGTGACTGCGATTTTAAATTTTGCGCCAGACCGTGTCAGTGTGCCAGCCAACGTTAGTGTGCAGTATATTGATTTAACAACGGAACTGCAAACACTAATTTATTTTAATGAAACTTTTTCACTAGCAAATAGCCCAAAGCAATAAAATTGTCTTCATAAAAATCCTCTACTATACTTATTATTGAAAGTGGAAAAGGAGGATTTCAGAATGAATGTTACAAGAAAAGGGCACGTATTAGAATTGACAGGTGAACAGCCTAAAGTTGGCACAAAAGCTCCCGTCTTTTCTTTGAAAAATTTAAACAACCAAGAAATCAACTTGGCAGATTATAAAGGTAAAACGGTTTTAATTAGTGTGGTTCCTGATATCGACACACGTGTTTGTTCACTGCAAACGAAACGTTTCAATCAAGAAGCGGCGAAATTAGACGGTGTTCAGATTATCACGATTTCCAATAACACAGTTGAAGAACAAGCAAATTGGTGTGCCGCTGAGGGTGTCGAAATGGAAATGCTTCATGATACTGAAGACTCATTTGGTGCAGCTTATGGTTTGTATATTCCAGAAATGGGCCGTTTAGCACGTGCTATTTTTGTGATTGACCCAGAAGGAACGTTAGTTTATGAAGAAATCGTCTCAGAAGTTTCGTCGGAACCCGATTATCAACAAGCGTTAGAAGCTGCAAAAAAAGTGTAATCCCTCTAGATTACAAATTGACTTTGCTTGCGCTTCATTGTAGAATGAAGCAAAGACAGCGAACAAGAGGAGTATCATTGGCGTCGTTTTAGAGAAAAAGTCGTTCAGGTGCAAGACTTTTACACAACCAGTGAGAAGGTAGCTTGTGAGTCAATGGTTTGAACACAGTACGTTAGTAGAACGATTCGTTTCGTGAACGTTATCTCACGAATGAGTGGCATTTGAATGAATTCAATTCAAATGCAATTTAGGTGGTACCGCGTAAATAAGATGAATCTACGCCCTAAAATACGAAAGTATTTTAGGGCGTATTTTAGTGTTTAGCCCAAAAAAACTCATTTGTAAAATAATTACCGCTCCAAATCGCGTATTTTAAGAAAGAAGGGGAAAAAATGTCAGAAGAAAAAAACTTACCAACGAAATATCAACCGACAGAAATCGAAGCTGGCCGTTATCAAAAATGGCTAGATCAAGATTTATTTAAACCAAGTGGCGACAAAAAAGCGAAGCCCTATTCAATTGTTATTCCACCACCTAATGTAACAGGGAAGCTACACTTAGGGCATGCTTGGGATACAACATTACAAGATATGATTATCCGCCAAAAAAGAATGCAAGGCTTTGATACGTTATGGCTGCCAGGAATGGACCATGCTGGAATTGCCACGCAAGCAAAAGTAGAAGAGAAACTAGCACAACAAGGAATTTCACGTTACGACTTAGGTCGTGAAAAATTTGTTGATCAAGTGTGGGAATGGAAAGAAGAATATGCTTCTCACATTCGTGAACAGTGGGCAAAAATGGGTCTTTCTTTAGATTACAGCCGTGAACGTTTTACTTTAGATGAAGGGCTATCTGAGGCCGTTCGTAAAGTGTTTGTCTCTCTTTACGAGAAAGATTTGATTTACCGTGGTGAATATATCATTAACTGGGATCCAAAAGCGAAAACAGCATTGTCTGATATTGAAGTAATCCATAAAGATATTGAAGGAGCTTTTTACCACATGAGCTACCCATTATCAGATGGTTCTGGCGTTGTTGAAATTGCGACAACGCGTCCTGAAACAATGTTGGGAGATACGGCGATTGCGGTCCATCCAGAAGATGAACGGTATCAAGAACTTATTGGTAAGACAGTTGTCTTGCCATTAGTAGATAAAGAAATTCCAATTATTGCAGATGACTATGTAGATATGGAATTTGGAACAGGGGTTGTAAAAATCACACCTGCCCATGATCCAAATGACTTTGAAGTCGGTAATCGTCATGACTTACCTCGAGTAAATGTTATGAACGAAGACGGCACGATGAATGAACTGGCTGGAAAATATGAAGGAATGGATCGTTTTGCTGCACGTAAAGCGATTGTCTCTGACTTGAAAGAACTAGGTCGCTTAATTAAGATCGAAACAATGAATCACAGCGTGGGCCATTCAGAACGAACAGGCGTTGTCGTGGAACCACGTTTATCGACCCAATGGTTTGTAAAAATGGGACCATTAGCTGAAAAAGCAATAGAAAATCAAGAAACAGAAGACGCTGTTGAATTTTATCCACCACGCTTCAATCAAACATTTTTACGTTGGATGGAAAATATTCATGACTGGGTTATTTCGCGACAATTATGGTGGGGCCACCAAATTCCTGCTTGGTATCACAAAGAAACGGGCGAGATGTATGTTGGGATGGAAGAGCCAGCCGACAGTGAAAACTGGGTTCAAGATAGTGACGTCTTAGATACATGGTTTAGTTCTGCTTTATGGCCATTTTCAACGATGGGTTGGCCGGACGAAGCAAGCGAAGATTATCAACGTTACTTCCCAACAAGCACATTAGTTACTGGCTATGATATTATTGCCTTTTGGGTAAGTCGTATGATTTTCCAAAGTTTAGAGTTTACAGGTGAACGTCCCTTCCAAAATGTCTTAATTCACGGCTTAATTCGTGATGAGCAAGGACGCAAAATGAGTAAATCATTGGGGAATGGGATTGATCCAATGGATGTCATCGAAAAATATGGCGCAGATGCATTGCGTTGGTTCTTATCAAATGGTTCAGCTCCAGGTCAAGATGTTCGTTTTAGTTATGAAAAAATGGATGCTTCTTGGAACTTTATCAATAAGATTTGGAATGCAAGTCGCTTCGTTATCATGAATGTAGAAGGTATGACTGCTGCAGATATTGACTTTAGTGGTGAAAAGACTGTCGCTGATCGTTGGATTTTAACGCGCTTAAACGAAACAGTCGCCCGTGTGACAGAATTATTTGATCGTTTTGAATTCGGTGAAGCAGGTCGCCAATTATACAACTTCATCTGGGATGATTTCTGTGATTGGTATATTGAAATGAGTAAAGAGATTCTTTACGGAGAAAATGAAGCAGCTAAACAAACAACACGGAGCATCTTGGTGTACACATTGGATCAAATCTTACGTTTATTGCATCCAATTATGCCGTTTGTAACAGAAGAAATTTGGGAAAAAATTCCGCATCAAGGTGAGTCATTGGTTGTGGCAGAGTATCCAGTTGTGCATGAAGAATTTAACGATGAAGCAGCAGCTCGAGGAATGGAAGTTCTGAAAGAAGTCATTCGTTCAGTTCGGAATATTCGAGCAGAAGTGAATACACCACTTTCTAAACCAATTACTTTGTTAATTAAAACAAACGATACAGAAGTAGAAGAATTTTTAACAGCTAATACTAGCTACTTGGAACGCTTCTGTAACCCAGAGGAATTAGTCATCAGTCGTGAAATAGAAGCGCCAGAATTAGCCATGTCCGCTGTATTAACAGGCGCAGAACTATTCCTACCATTAGCTGGGTTGATTAATATCAAGGAAGAAATTGCTCGCTTAGAAAAAGAATTAGACAAATGGACAAAAGAAGTCAAACGTGTGCAAGGCAAGCTTTCAAATGAACGTTTTGTGTCAAACGCACCAGATGAGGTCGTGGAAGCAGAACGTGCAAAAGAAAAAGACTACCTTGAAAAACAAGAGGCTGTCAAAGAACGGATTGCCCAATTACGTTCAATCTAAAAAAGAAAAGACAACAAAACCAACGTTGGTTTTGTTGTCTTTTTGTTATAATTTGCCAAATAATTGAAACAAATACAACATTAAATAGCTGTAAGTAGCTACAGACCAGAATTTCAATAAAAGAACAATTTTCATGAATTCTTTTAAAGAAATATCTGTAATTCCCGCCACTAAACAAACAATATCATCTGGAGCGAAGGGGACTAACATAGTAAAGATTAAGAGCTTTTTGACATTGTGTTCATTTTTGTCCAAAATCTCTTCAAATTTTTTGTATTTATTGGGTGAAAGGATTATTTTTACAAAGCTACGTCCATAGTAACGAACCAGTAAAAAGCCAATAAACTCACCAATAATCAATCCAAGATAGCTATACAAAAGTCCTTGCAAATTGCCAAACATCAACATTCCTGCAACAGAAGAGATTCCTCCAGGTAGAATAGGGATAATCACTTGGACGATTTGTAAAAGAATGAAACACAGAACCGCATAGTTACCAAACTGTTTAATAAAAGCTTGCAAGGAAGCAACAGAATGAAAAATTCCTCTGGAATATCCCCATAAAATTAAGCCGAAGAAAAGCACCAGTCCAACTAGGGGTAACCACCGAATGAGTCCATTTAAAAATTTTTTCTGATTAGTCATGAGTGGCCTCCTGACGTTTTCGACGGTATTTTTTAAAGCCAAGATAACCAGCCGTTCCCAGTAAAATCGTTCCGCTGACGGCAGTGCCGAGATAAATCATTCTTGGATGATAGGCAAAGGTTAACTGCTGTTTGCCAGCTGGGACTTCAACAGCTAAAAAGCCACCTAGAATGCGTTGTGTTTTTAGGGGTTCTTTTTGTAGCGACGATTTGACTTGCCAATCTTGGTCATAAGGAATGGACGTATACAGTAACTGAGTGTCATTTCCAGGTACATTCAGTGCGCCATTTAAATGGCCTTTTTTAGTTGCATTCACGTGAAGAGCTTGTTGGCGTAATTTGTCAACCGCACGATTAAAGGCTGTTTGGTCTAAAGTTTGAAGTTGCCAATTGGTTAAATCAACCACTTGTTCAGCAGTTAGTGACAGGGTCACGGTAGTTCCTTTTTCAAAATGCCCTAAATTGAACAGTTGATTGGTTGCAATATAAATCGGCGTCGAGATAACTTGTTGGTTTACCTTCAATTGTGTAACTTTTTTCCATTTTAAATTCGGAATATAAAGATGCAAGTCACCAGTGCTATTCACTTTAAAGGTTGCTTCAATTGTTTCGTTGGTATGATGAGGTTCATTTATCAACGAAGCTGTTTTAAAGTAAGGTTTATCCGTCGGCACGAGCGTTTGCAGGAGTTCTTCTTGGGCATCTAAAGGATTATTTTTTGCTAATTTTAACTTGGTTAATGCGGTTGGCGCCAAAAAGCCCATACCGATCGCTTCATCATTTTCCATGATTTTCGTGGAACCAACTGTTTTTAGCAATTTTTCACTCGTAGGTTTTTCAATTGGTAAAAAGTCATATTTCACATTTAAAAGTAAATTGGTTAGTTGTGAATTATCCACATAGGCAATCCGGCGATCATTTTTTCGATATAAACCTAGCGCACTTAATGTGTCTTGGGTAGTGGCAGTTAAAGTCGAAGTATAGCTAGAAACGCCAGCATAGCCATAAAGTAAAGGATTGTTGTAGCCGTTATTGATTTCACGGAACCCTGTTTCTTTGGAAGGAATGACTTGTTTCATGCGATAAAGTTCTGGTGCTGAGGCCATTTTTTCATCGATTAATTGGCTGTGTTTTCGGTAATCTTGGGCAAATGTTGCTTGGCTACCAAAGGGCATGTGTTTAAAAGAAATCCAGAAATTCGTTGTTAATTCTGTGCTGACCAGTAAGAATAAAGCAACGACTACATAGTTTCTTAAGGCCTTTTTGTGTGCTAAACGCAAGCAAAAGAAAATCAACCAAATAAAAAGTAAACTTAGCCATAAATAATTGATCGAAATTAAGAGATTCTTTTGTGGACCATAATACAAAGATCCGTAGCCAATGACTAACAGCAGACTAAAAATAATAGGTGCGGTCCAAGGAATGGTCACTTTTTTAAGCCAAACTTCATAGGCAAAGACAATCAATAAAAAGCTAAAGATAAAGACATTTCGGTAAGGGAACCCAGCTGGGCTTTGAAACATGTGCCATACAGTGTTAAAGGCTTCTAACCAAAAGCTTAAAAAGAGAATGAATAAAAGAATTGCTGAAGCTATTCTTTCTTTTAACGCAATTTGTTTCGTTTGAAAATAGGCAACACAGAGGAGTGTCACAAATAATCCAGCAAAAACGGTTGGTAAATGGTCTAAACGCAACTCATAATTAATAGAACCTAAGCCTAATTGCGAGAAAAACGAAGTGTTGAACTTAGGCGTTAAAAAGAACGTCGAGACATCAAAATCTGCTTTTTTTGTATAAAGCATCCCTTCTGCTGCAGGTAATAATAAAAAGCTAGTTGCGGTTCCTGTTAAAAAAGAAACGAGGATGAATAACGGACTTTGTTTAAAAAATTGCCGAATAGCATGGGCTTGGGTATTCTTTTTAAAGAACCAATAGATACTGTACAAAACAGCAAAGAGACAAATCATATAACCCATGTAGTAATTCGTCACAATCGCTAAAAATAGGGTGATACTGTATAAGCCCCATTTGCGTTGATCCCATAAACGTTGGAGTCCCAATAAGATAAGCGGGAATAGAATCAGTGCATCCAACCACATAAAGTTTTGGCTATAGACGGTGACAAAGCCACAGAAACTATAGGACGTTGAAAAAAGTAACGTGGTGCCATCAACTTTTTGATAGGTGTATTTTAAATAGCTAAACATCGTAGTGCCCATCAAGGCAAGTTTTAAGGTAATAATCCATAAAATTGCTATAGGTAATTGTTCATAAGGAAAAAAGAAAGCCAACACATTAAAAGGGCTCAGTAAGTAATAGGCTGCCAAAGGAACAATCGATTCACCAATCTCATTGGAAAAAGAGTAGAATGTAGTTATTCCCTCGTGAAAAGAGCGTTTTAAAAAACTCAAGAAAGGCATGTATTGTGTGCCTAAATCACTAACTAATAAGTTGTTGTCACCAAAAGGCGCAAGTTGTAATGTCATCCATACAAGCAACAGAAGTAAAAACGGCAAGAAAAAACTTCCTAACCATAAAAGCTTCGATTTGTTTTTCATCAAAATAAGTCCACCTTTATAAAAAAATCATGAATAAGCGTGTTGAACGCTCTAAAAATAGTTTTTAATTGGCTGGCTGGAATGAACCATCCAGAATGTTAGTTTACCATAAGTTCATTAATGTATCCGCTAATAACGCAAAATTATGAAAAATGCAAAAAGTTTTCAAGAAAAAGTTTCAATTGGTTATTAGTGAAAAAGTCACCTAACTTAGTTATAATGTAGAAGAAGACAAGGAGTTGGACAAGATGCAATTAACAATAGAAGAAGCCATTGAATGGATTCATAGCCGGTTACCCTTTGGTTCAAGACCTGGTTTGGATCGGATCAATGCGTTATTAGAAAAAATTGATCATCCAGAAAACAAAGTGCCAACGATTCATATCGCAGGAACCAATGGTAAAGGCTCAACCGTGACATATTTACGCTGTCTATTAGAAGAAATGGGCTTGAAAGTCGGAACCTTTACCTCTCCTTATATTGAATCATTTAATGAAAGAATTGCGATAAATGGTCAACCAATTTCAGACGAACAATTGATTACCTATGTGGAAAAGTATCAACCAATCATTAAAGAATTAGACCAAATCACTGAAGTGGCTGGAATTACAGAATTCGAAACATTGACAGGAATGGCCTTGGACTATTTCGTGAATGAACAAGTGGATATCGCCGTTGTTGAAGTTGGCTTAGGTGGATTACTTGATAGCACCAATGTCGTGAAGCCATTATTGACGGGAATTACGACAATTGGGAAGGATCACACAGAAATTTTAGGTGAAACAATTGCTGAAATTGCCTATCAAAAAGCGGGTATTATTAAAGAAAAAGTCCCAGTAGTAACAGGCAATATTTGTGCTGATGCGCTAGCAGTCATTGAAAAAGTCGCACAAGAAAAACAGAGTCCAATTTTTCGTTTTGGCAAAGAGTATCAAGTGGAATATCTACATCCTGATACACAATGGGGGGAAGTATTTAATTTCTATGGAGAAATGGGCAAACTGACAAAAATTAAAGTTCCCTTGTTGGGGCGTCACCAAGTAGAAAACGCGGCGGTAGCTATTCAATTATTTGACAAGTATTGCCAACTACAACATTTGCCGTTTAAAGAACGAGACATTACTCAAGGGTTAGCTAAAGCGCAATGGCCAGCTCGAATGGAACGTCTTAGTGATGAACCGTTGATTGTTTTAGATGGTGCCCACAATGATCATGCAGTAAAACGCTTAGTTGAAAACTTGCGCAAAGAGTTTCCACAACACACGATTCATATTTTATTTTCAGCTTTAGCAACTAAAGATGTGGATGAGATGATTCAGGACTTAAAGCAAGTACCGAATGCGCATCTTTACTTAACTAGCTTCGATTATCCTAAAGCTATTGCACTTACAGAAATGGAAAAATATGAAGACGATTTAACAGAAATTGTGTCTTTATGGCAATTTGGCTTAGGCGAAATTTTAGAAAAAATGTCGACAGATGATTTATTATTAGTAACAGGTTCATTATATTTTGTTTCTCAAGTAAGAGAATTACTTTTAACTATAGGAGGAAATGATGAAGAAATTTGATGGCGTAATTTTTGATATGGATGGGTTGCTTTTTGATACGGAGTTGATTTACTATACATCTACTCAAAAAGTAGCAGATGCAATGGGGTTACCATATAGTAAAGAAGTCTATTTAGACTATGTTGGGATTTCCGATGAAGAAGTACAAGAGAATTACCGACGTATTTATGCATCCTATGGTCATGACACAGTGGAAGAATTTATCCGCCGTTCTTATGATGATACCTTGCAAGAGTTTCAATCTGGTAACGTCCCTTTAAAACCAGGGGTGGTGGAATTCCTCGACTTTTTAGATGATCAAAAAATTCCTCGATTAGTTGCTTCAAGTAACGTCCGTCCAGCAATTGAAATGTTATTAAGCCATGCTGGGATTCAGGATCGTTTTGTAGGGATCGTTTCAGCAGAGGATGTTAAACGAGCAAAACCGGACCCAGAAATTTTTCAAAAAGCTCGTCAACTTTTAGGAACAGAAGCCCCGAAAACCTTGATTTTCGAAGACTCATTTCATGGGGTAAGTGCGGCTCATAGTGCGGGCATTCCAGTGATCATGGTACCTGATTTATTGCAACCAACTGAAGTTATCCAAGAGAAAACATTACATGTCTTGGAGAGTTTACATCAAGCGCCACATTATTTAAAATAATAAAAACAACACTCCTTTGCGTAGTTTATTAATGACTAGCAAAGGAGGTTTTTTTATGCAAGTATCGGATCTGTTTATTCGCGAGATGCCGAGTGATTGTTTACCACGAGAACGGCTCTTAGCGATAGGAGAAAAAGCATTATCGAATCAAGAGTTGTTGGCGATTCTGTTACGAACTGGCTCAAAAGAAGCAGACGTGATGACTGTTGCCGCAACGCTATTAAAACAGTTTAAGCAACTTTCTTATTTGCAGCAAGCTACGTTGAACGAGTTAATGGCTATTAAAGGCATTGGCCAAGTGAAAGCCATTGAATTACGTGCGGCCATTGAATTAGGGTGTCGAATTTATCAAAGTAGTCAAATCAAATTTGGCAAAGTTATGTCCAGTCAACAAGTCGCTCAACGATTACTCCAAGAGATGAAGGGGCTGCAACAAGAACATTTAATTTGTATTTACTTGAATACCAAGAATGACATTATCCAACAGAAAACGATTTTCAAAGGATCACTGAATCAAAGTATTGCTCATCCACGCGAAATTTTTCGGGAAGCGGTTAAATATTCTTCTGCTCGCATACTATTAGCTCATAATCATCCATCTGGCAATCCGACACCGTCTCCACAAGATATTCAATTTACCAAACGAATGGAAGAATGTGGCGAAATGATGGGGATTCAATTGTTGGATCATATTATTGTTGGTGATAGCGGATACATTAGTTTGAGAGAAGAGAATTTTTTTGCTTCAGAATGAGGACAATTCTTGCAAAAATATTTTATCACGTGTAAAATGAAAGGGTAATCTTGTTTGGAATTATGTAGACTTTTTAAATTTTTTTAAATATTCTATTGGAAGCGAGCAAAGTTACGACTATTTATGTGCAAATGCACGAGGAGGAACAAAAGAATGGAACAAGGAACAGTAAAATGGTTTAACGCAGAAAAAGGTTTTGGGTTTATCTCACGCGAAGACGGAAGCGACGTATTCGTACACTTCTCAGCTATCCAAGGTGATGGTTTCAAAACTTTAGAAGAAGGTCAAGCAGTGACTTTTGATGTTGAAGATTCAGACCGTGGCCCTCAAGCAGTTAACGTAGAAAAAAACTAATAAAAAATAATCCAAAAACACCTAACATGCGTTAGGTGTTTTTTTGTTAGAAAAAATAGAGAAGAAAAATGGACAAACATTTTTCTTCTCTATTAAATGAGAGCTTTATTGATCACTAACTGTGGCAGTCATAATCATTGGCAGAATCATTGGATGACGTTCTGTTTGTTCAAACAAGAAAGGCTGTAAAGCGGTCGTCATGGCTTCGCCTAATTTTGCTTCGGTACAGTTTTTATCTTTCATTGCTTCACGTAGAGCATTGAATAAAAGACGTTGGCCTTCATGAATCATATCACCAGACTCACGCATGTAGACAAAACCACGGGAAAGAATGTCTGGACCAGCCATAATTTCTTTATTTTTAATATCAACTGTTGCTACCGCTAAAACTAAACCTTCTTCAGATAAGATACGACGATCCCGTAAAACAACATTCCCGATATCACCGACACCATTTCCATCAACGTACACGTCATTAGCGTTGAAGTGACCAGCAGGACGTGCGCTATCAGCCGTTAAAGCTAAGACATCGCCGTTGCCCATGATAAAGCAATTTTCTTCAGGAACCCCTGTATCTTGAGCGAGCGAAGCATGGATTTTTAACATTCTAAATTCACCATGAACAGGCATGAAATATTTAGGCTTCATCAAACGAAGCATTAATTTTTGCTCTTCTTGTCCACCGTGACCAGAAGTATGGATATTATTGATTTTTCCGTGGATAACTTCCGCACCGGCTTCAGATAATAAGTTGATTAAACGGTTAACACTTGTCGTATTCCCAGGAATTGGTGAGCTTGAGAAAACAACCGTATCGCCTGGTTGAATACTAATTTGGCGGTGTGTACCGTTAGCAATCCGACTAAGCGCGGCCATAGGTTCTCCTTGAGAGCCAGTACATAAAATCATTGTTTCATTTGCTGGCAATTGGTTCAGTTCCGCCGCATCGACAAACGTTCCTTTTGGCACTTTGATGTAGCCTAAGCGTTCGCCATTGACAATGGCATTTTCCATGCTACGACCAAAAACAGCAATTTTGCGACCGGTTTTCACAGCTGCGTCAGCAGCTTGTTGTAAACGGAAAATGTTTGAAGCAAAACTGGCAAAGATAATCCGACCATCAATTTTTTCAAAGATTTTTAAAATAGAGGTCCCAATTGTTTTTTCGGATTTTGTAAAGGTGGGTATTTCAGCATTGGTACTATCCGAAAGAAGACAAAGGACGCCTTCTTCACCTAATTTTGCCATTCTGTGTAAGTTGGCTGGCTCGCCAACGGGTGTAAAGTCAAACTTAAAGTCACCTGTTGCGACAATGTTACCAGAAGGCGTTTTAACCACAACGCCCAAGGCATCAGGAATACTGTGAGTCGTCCGGAAAAAGCTAATCGCTGTTTTTCTAAAACGAATCACCGTATCTTCATTAATTTCGTGTAATTCCGCTTCTCGCAATAAACCATGTTCATCTAGTTTGTTGGTAATTAAAGCCAAGGCTAGTGGTCCCGCATAGATTGGAATATTCGCTTGACGTAAAAGATAAGGAACGCCACCAATATGGTCTTCATGACCGTGGGTAATAACGAGTGCTTTGACTTTATGCAAATTTTGAACGATGTAGCTATAATCTGGAATCACGTAGTCAATCCCAAGTAAATCATCTTCTGGGAATTTGATCCCAGCATCAATAATGATAATTTCATCTTGGAATTGTACCCCATATGTGTTTTTTCCAATTTCGCCTAAACCACCGATTGCAAAAACGCCAGTTTCGTTATTTTTTATGTTTACTTTCATGTTAAAACTCCGTTAGAGTGAAGTCCGCATGTTCTTGCTCGTAAGCAAGATGTTTTTCGTCTAATAATTGAACGTATTCAATATTGTATGGGGTATTTTCTTCAACTAATTGGCGCACGATTACATCGCTATCGGCTTCCATGTAAAGAGATTTTGTGTCTTCTCTTTTTGGGTTTCTGATTTTTGTTTCTTGATAGTATACTTTGTAAATCATCGATTCATTTCTCCTTCAGCTACTAATAGTAGCAATTTATAGTTTTTTTCATTTTAAGACAGAAAATTAAACACAACAAAACGAGGTGCTGATCACCTAAAAAAGAATGCTCATCAAAAACATCTGTTAATGATGAAATGAAGCCTCGACTTTGCTTCATTCTGGGTATTTGATTTTATGTGTTCTTTTTTCAACCGTCCCGTGTGTTGTGAATAACAACAATTAAGCTTATTTTATCATAGAATGATAAGGAAGTATAGAAACACTCACTGGACTTTTAAAAAAAACAAACTTCTTGTTTCACCTTATTCTTGATCAAGTTCGAGTGCCTTTTTTTTAGGACGCCAATACCAACTTAAGCCAATCACGTGAGCTAAATAAACAATCGCTAAAGTCGTAGTCATCAACGTATTTCGGACAATTAAACACGGAATGGCAAATAAAAGAAACATGGAAATAAATAGTTTCCATTTACCTTTACGAGTAATTTTTTTCTCGAAGAAGGCTTCTTGGATATATTTTTGATAATAAGAAGAAGCTAAAAATTTGTTATAAAGTTTATCTGAACTACGCATCCAAAAAAAGGCCGTTAATAAATAAAAACCAGTGGTGGGTAAAAGCGGCAAAAAGATTCCTAACGTGCCTAAAGCAAACGTACAGGAACCGAGAAAAATGAAGAATAATTTTTTCATTCAAAGGGTCCTTTCAGTTTTTCCCAATTATGGCACAATCAAAAGGAAGTAGCAATTTTAATCGTATAAGTAAATCATTAAAATTATCTATTTTTTAGAAAATCTAAAAGAGAAAGGATAGAAAGAGAAAGGCTGTTTTTTCTAGCCAGACAGCTTGTATTACCGATTTCTTTTTGATACAGTGGGAGTACTAGAAAATTTAAAGTAAGATAAGAAGGAGATGATTAATTGAAGTTAATGTGGCGTTACACAATGCGTTATAAGAAATTACTTTTCGCTGATTTTATTTGTGTGTTTGGTTTTATTTTGATTGAATTAGGCTTGCCGACCATTTTAGCACGAATGATTGACAAAGGAATTATTCCTAGAGATATGGACTATATTTATCAGCAAGGGATTTGGATGGTTGTAATTACGATTATTGGTGTCGCAATGAATATTTTGCTGGGGTACTTTGGTGCCAGAATTACAACAAACATTGTTCGTGATATTCGTGATGATTTATTTGAAAAGATTCAAACTTTCTCACACAGTGAATATGAAAGTATTGGGGTTTCTTCCTTAATTACGCGAACTACCAATGATGCATACCAAATTATGCTCTTCATGGGAAATATTTTACGTCTTGGCTTTATGACGCCAGTGATGTTTATTGCCAGTCTTTACATGGTGATGCGGACGAGTCCGTCGTTAGGAATGTACGTTTTAGGTGCCTTGCCTTTTCTACTGCTAGCCGTTGTCGGGATTGCTCGTTTGTCAGAACCGTTATCTAAAAAGCAACAAAAGAACTTAGATGGAATCAACGGGATTTTAAGAGAAAATCTTTCTGGATTGCGGGTAATACGCGCATTTGTTAATGAAAAATTTGAAGAATCTCGTTTTAATAAAGTCAATGAAACTTACACTAAAAGTTCAAAAAGTCTGTTTCGTTTAATGGCAGCAGCCCAACCAGGGTTCTTTTTCTTATTTAATATTGTGATGGTCTTAATCATTTGGAGCGGGACTGTTCAAATCAGCCATGGGGATTTAGAAGTTGGGAATTTAATTGCTTTTATTGAATATATTTTCCATGCGCTGTTCTCGTTTATGTTATTTGCCAGTGTCTTTATGATGTATCCGCGGGCTGCGGTTTCGGCTTCACGGATTCAAGAAGCCTTAGACATGGAACCAGCTATTCGTGAAGAAGAAGGCGTAACAGAAACAGCTACTAAAGGCTATCTAGAGTTTAAAAATGTAACCTTTGCCTATCCTGGACATGCGGAAAGCCCAGTCATCCGCAATGTAAGTTTTAAGGCGTCACCTGGTGAAACAGTGGCCTTTATTGGGAGCACAGGTAGTGGGAAATCAACATTAATTCAATTGATTCCACGGTTTTATGATGTATCAGAAGGTGAAATTTTAATCGATGGAGTGAACGTAAAAGAGTACCAACTTAGTGCATTACGCAATAAGATTGGCTATATTCCACAAAAAGCGTTACTTTTTACTGGTACAATTGCTGATAATCTTCGCTACGGTAAGGAAGATGCGACGTTAGAAGAAATGGAACGAGCAATTGACATTGCTCAAGCTACAGAATTTGTTTCACAAAAACCGCAAGGCTATGATGAACCTCTTTCAGAAGGTGGCACGAACTTTTCTGGTGGTCAAAAACAACGTTTAGCTATCGCACGGGCGATTATTCGCAATCCGGAAATTTATATATTTGATGATAGTTTTTCTGCGTTAGATTATCAAACAGATGCAAATTTACGAGCGCGTCTGAAAAAAGAAACAACAGAATCCACTGTTTTAATTGTGGCACAACGTGTTGGAACAATTATGCATGCGGACCGCATTGTTGTTTTAAACGAAGGCGACGTGGTCGGAATTGGCACACATCGTGAATTACTTGAGACTTGTCCAATTTACTATGATATTGCGGCTTCTCAATTGTCAGAGGAGGAATTAGCATGAAACACGCCTTTTCTTCTATGAAACGAATCGGTCGCTATATTAAACCGTACCGAGTGACGTTTTATTTAGTTATTTTATTTACAATATTAACCGTTGCCTTTAATGCAGCGTTGCCTTATTTGACTGGATTACCAACGACAGAAATTAGCCGTAATATTGCGGCCGGTGAATCAATCAATTTTGATTATGTAATCCAATGTTTAATTTGGATTTTAGTTGTGGGAACAGGTTATTGTGTGGCACAATTTTTGTCAGGCTTTTTAATGACGAATGTCGTTCAACAATCCATGCGCGATTTACGTCGCGATATTGAAGAAAAAATCAATCGTTTGCCAGTTTCTTATTTTGATAAGAACCAACAAGGAAATATTTTGTCACGGGTGACGAACGATGTGGATGCTGTCAGCAATGCGATGCAACAAAGTTTTATTAATATTGTTTCGGCAGTCTTAGGGATTGTGATGGCGGTAGTGATGATGTTCTTGATCAATCCGCTGATGGCGATTTTTTCAGTGATTATGATTCCGTTGTCTCTGATTATTTCCAAAACAATTGTTAAAATCTCCCAGAAATATTTCCAAGGAATGCAAAATTCTTTAGGAGACTTAAATGGTTATGTCCAAGAAAATATGACTGGGTTCAGTGTCTTAAAACTATATGGTCGGGAAAAAGAAACCCTTGAAGGCTTTAAACAAGTCAATCATCGATTAAATGGTTTTGGTTTCAAAGCATCCTTTATCTCAGGATTAATGTTGCCATTGGTTCAGATGACCGCTTATGGGACCTATATCGGGGTAGCTGTCCTTGGTAGTTACTATGTGGTTGCTGGTGTGATTGTAGTGGGGCAATTACAAGCGTTTATTCAATATATTTGGCAAATTAGCCAACCAATGGGGAATATTACGCAGTTGTCTGCAGCTTTACAAAGCGCTTCAGCTTCGACCATGCGGATTTTTGAAATCCTAGATGAACCAGAAGAAGAACTTAACGAACAAGATGTTCCTTTACCAGAACCTATTTTAGGCTCTGTTGAATTTGAAAATGTCAGCTTTAGTTATGACCCAGAAAAACCGTTAATTCGTAATTTGAACTTTAAAGTTGATGCGGGCCAAATGGTTGCGATTGTGGGACCAACTGGCGCTGGGAAAACAACCTTAATCAACTTACTGATGCGTTTTTATGATGTAACAGAAGGCGCCATTAAAATTGATGGTATTGACACGAAAAAAATGAACCGTAGTGATGTCCGATCTGTATTTGGAATGGTATTGCAAGATGCTTGGTTGTATAAAGGTACCATTGCAGATAACATTCGTTTTGGGAAGTTAGATGCCACGGATTATGAAGTTGTCGATGCAGCGAAAACGGCCAATGTGGATCACTTCATTCGGACAATGCCAGACGGGTATGAAATGGAAATCAATTCTGAGGGAGATAACGTTTCCCTTGGTCAAAAACAATTGTTGACCATTGCCCGAGCGGTAATTTCTGATCCGAAAATTTTGATTTTAGATGAGGCGACTAGTTCAGTCGATACACGCTTGGAAGCCTTAATTCAAAAAGCAATGGATCGTGTTATGGAAGGACGAACGAGTTTCGTTATTGCCCACCGTCTATCAACTATTCGTGAAGCTGATTTAATTCTTGTTATGAAACAAGGAGAAATCATTGAAAAAGGTACGCATCATGAGTTGCTGGAACAAGGTGGCTTCTATGAAAAACTATACAATAGTCAATTTGCTGAAGAAGGCGACTATGAGGAATAAAAAGAGGTCGGGACAGAAGCGTTTAACTCCGAGAAATAAGAAGGAATTTCCGAAAATTGTTCTGTAATTTTTGGAGAATTCCGGCTTATTTCCTAAGGAGTTGCTTTTGTTCCCGCCGTTTATCAGTTTTTGAGCGTGGAGCAAAAATCCAAAGTGATTTTTGTCCCACGCTCTTTTCTTGTCTTTTTTACTATGAAAGTGAGGAATTCTTGTCTATACTTAATGAAAAGAGGTGACAGGGTTTGAAAAAAGAGTATTTTATTGCTGCTAGTGCAGATGTCTATGGAAACGTACAACTAGCAAAGGATAGTAATATTTGGTTTCAGTCGGTCTTAAGAGGTGACAGTAACACAATTACCATTGGTGAAGGTAGTAATATTCAAGATGGCACGATTATTCATGTTGATGAAGATGCCCCGACAATTGTAGGCAAGTATGTAACGGTGGGCCATCAATGCATGTTACACGGTTGTAAAATCGGTGATGGTGCTTTGATTGGCATGGGTTCAACGATTCTAAATAATGCTATTATTGGAGAAAACAGCCTGATTGGTGCGGGTTCTTTAGTGACGGAAGGCAAAATTATCCCGCCAAATGTTTTAGCATTTGGTCGACCCGCGAAGGTTATCCGTCCGTTAACGGCAGCAGAAATAGCCAGTAATCATACGAACGCCTTACATTACGTTCAACGAGCAGAAGAATTTCGCCAACAAAAATACCCGAAACTAACATAGAATTAGGAGGAAAATGATGAAGAAAATTAAAGTAATGACGGTTTTTGGAACACGGCCAGAAGCGATCAAAATGGCGCCCTTAATCAAAGTTTTAGAAGAGCAAAGTCAAGGATTTGACTCTGTAGTAGTCGTAACAGCGCAACATCGCCAAATGTTGGATCAAGTGTTAGAAGATTTTCAAATTACACCGAATCATGATTTAAATATCATGAAAGATGGGCAAACCTTAACAGATATTACAAGTCGTGTTTTGAATTTATTAACTGAGGTTCTTGTGACAGAACAGCCGGATATTGTCTTGGTTCATGGCGATACAACCACGTCATTTGCGGCTGCATTGGCTGCTTTTTATCAACAGATTCCGGTGGGACATGTGGAAGCAGGATTACGGACCTGGCAAAAATATTCTCCGTTTCCGGAAGAAATGAATCGTCAACTGGTAGATGTGTTAACGGATATTTATTTTGCCCCAACCACTCAAAGTAAGGACAATTTAATCAAAGAAAATCATCCAGAAGAACATATTTATGTGACTGGCAATACAGCGATTGACGCGATGGCGTACACCGTTGATGCCCACTATCAAAATGATTTATTGGAAAAAATCCCTACAGACCAACGCATCGTGCTAATTACAATGCATCGTCGTGAAAATTTAGGCCTGCCAATGGCAAATGTGTTTAAAGCTGTTCGTCGACTTGTAATGGAACATCCAGAAATTGAAGTCATTTTCCCTATGCACAAAAATCCCAAAGTCCGTGAAATAGTAGCGGAACATTTAGGTGAATTAGCTCGTGTGCATTTAATTGAACCATTGGATGTCAAAGATTTTCAAAATTTTGCAGCGAAAAGTGCGTTAATTTTAACTGATTCTGGTGGTGTGCAAGAAGAAGCTCCTTCCTTAGGTGTGCCAGTTTTAGTTTTACGAGATACAACGGAACGTCCAGAAGGCGTAGCGGCAGGAACATTGAAATTGGTTGGTACAGACGAACAAGTAGTCTATCAAGAGGCGAAAACATTATTGACTAATTCTGATGCTTACCACGCGATGGCGCATGCACAAAATCCGTATGGGGATGGTCAAGCTAGCCGCCGAATCGTTGAAGCCATTGCCTATGAAATGCAGCAATCAGATAAAAAACCAGATACGTTTACAGCAAAATAAATAAAAAGGCAGAGAAGCGCTGAAAAGGTGCTTCTTTTGCGTATCTTATTTTGAAGAATCAATTAGACAAAAAATGCTAGAAAGTAGTGAAGTGAAGATGTATCAAACGATTTTATTTGATTTAGATGGCACAATTACGGATTCTGGTAGCGGCATTATGCGTTCTATTTTATACGCAACAGAACAATTAGGCTGGCCAGCTCCTAGCGAGGAGACGTTACGTTCTTTCATAGGGCCGCCTCTATATGAGTCGTTTTTGCACATGGCGCCTTCAGCTGAAGCAGCGCAACAAGCCGTGGGTCATTATCGAGTGTATTATCAGAGAAAAGGTATGTTTGAAAACCATGTGTATCCAGGGATTCCAGAAGTGTTAACAAGGTTAAAGGAAGCGGGAGCAAAGTTATACATTGCGACTTCCAAGCCAGAAGAATTTGCTAAAAAGATTATTACTCATTTTGATTTAGATCGTTATTTTACAGGCATCTATGGAGCGAGTATGGACGGTTATCGTTCTAAAAAAGCAGATGTGATTCAGTATGCATTAACGGAAGCTCAATTAGACCCAACCAAAGAAGCGATTATCATGGTTGGTGATCGCAACCATGACATTCTTGGTGCTCAACAAAATGGCTTAGATAGTATAGGTGTCTTGTATGGATTTGGTGAAGAAACAGAATTACAAGAGGCGGGAGCGACATTCCTAGTACAATCGCCTAAAGACTTAGGTGCTATTTTGCTACAAAATTCTTAATAGAAAATGGATTTTCGATAAATTTAGGAGGATTTTAAGATTTATTATCGTTTCAATAGAAAAGCGCCATCATAGGCTTTAAACGTTGTCAATGATGAATTTTTTATCGGGGAATGACGGTCTTTTTATTAAAAACATTTAATTTTAAAGAGGTTTCATGTATAATAGTTTCAGTCATAAACGATAGAATAGTAAGGAGGGTTAGTTTTGGCTAATGATAACCAAAATAACCAAGATCCCAAATCTTCGCTTAGAGATCAAGTAACTGGGTCTTTAAAAGGTAGAAATGATGGCGATCAACCTGATTCCTCTGAAAAAAATGATAGGTCTCCCCAACCTTCATCTGATGAATCACAAGAAACAGCGAGCCGCACAACACAAACACGTGCAGGTTCTAGAGCTGCTCGAAGACGTGGGAAAGACAAGACAACACAGACAGTCGAAGAGCCAACCCCGATTGAAACAGACGAAAAGCCAACAAATACAAAAAAACAAACACGTAAAAAAGAAGATCGTTTAGTCGGTCGTATCGTGTTAATTGTAGTTTCTGTATTGGTTTTAATGATGGCAATCTTTGGGTTTACTTTTTATAAATATGTAGACGCTGGGCTACAACCACTAGACAAGAACAATAAGAAGCTTGTTCAAGTGCATATCCCAGAAGGATCTTCTAATAAGCAAATTGCTGCGGTTTTAGAAGAAAGCAACGTCATTAAAAGCGGAATGGTTTTTAACTACTACGTAAAATTTAAAAACTTAACAGATTTTCAAGCGGGCTATTATCAAATGTCTCCAAGCATGACACTCGATGAAATTGGTGAAATGCTAAAAGAAGGAGGCACGCCAGAACCAACTAAAATTGCAGATGGCAAAGTAACGATTCCTGAAGGCTACGATATAGATAAAATTGGCGAAGCTATTGAAAAAAATACAGATTTCAAGAAAGCAGATTTCATTGCATTAATGAAAAACGAAGACTTCTTCAATCAAATGAAAGCTAAGTATCCTGATTTACTTGAAAGTGCTGCAACTGCAGAAGGTGTTCGTTATCGCTTAGAAGGCTATTTGTTCCCGGCAACTTATGATTACTACAAAAAAGCAACACTTCCTGAATTTGTCGAACAAATGATTGCTAAAATGAACACAGTAATGGAACAATATACGCCGACAATTCATGCAAAGAATTTAACCAATCAGCAAGTCTTAACGTTAGCTTCATTGGTTGAAAAAGAAGGAGTCAAAGAAGCAGACCGCAAACAAATTGCGCAAGTATTCTTTAACCGCTTGGCTGCCGATATGCCAATCCAATCAGATATTTCTATTTTGTATGCTCTAGGAGAACACAAAGAAACTGTAACGTATGCTGACTTGGAAGTGGACTCGTCTTATAACTTGTATAAAAATACTGGTTATGGACCAGGACCATTAGATAGCCCAAGTGAGGAGTCAATTAAAGCAGTCTTGAATCCGACACCAAGTGACTATTTATACTTTGTAGCAGATATTTCTACAGGAAAAGTCTACTTCTCAAAAACATATGAAGAACATCAAGTATTAGTAGATCAGTATGTCAATAATTCAAGTAGTGAATAAAATGAAAACATAAAAGAGCTTGGTGAATCAATTTTGTATGATTCACCAAGCTTTTAGATACTCAAAAAGTAATCTGTTTAGCAGAGGGAAAGAGTAGCAACTAGAAATTTATATAAATAAAATTTAGCAAAATCACAAAAATTCAATAATTATATTTACAATTTAGAAAAAGCGTGGTACTCTTTTGTGGATTGAAAGCGGAATTTTTTTCAATAACCAACCAAGAACTACGTATCGTTAAGCGAAAAAGGAGAATTAACATGGTAGAAAAAGTATATCCAATGACTCTTGAAGGAAAAGAAAAATTAGAACAAGAGCTAGAAGAATTAAAAACAATTAAACGTAAAGAAATCGTAGAGCGTATTAAAATCGCTCGTAGCTTTGGGGATCTTTCAGAGAACTCAGAGTATGAATCAGCTAAAGATGAACAAGCTTTCGTTGAAGGACGTATTACAACGTTAGAAAATATGATTCGTTTTGCAGAAATTATCGACAATGATGGCGTGGACCAAGACGAAGTTTCCATCGGTAAAACAGTTACTTTCCAAGAATTGCCTGATGGAGAAGAAGAGGAATACACAATCGTAGGAAGTGCCGAAGCCGATCCATTTTCTGGTAAAATTTCTAACGATTCACCGATTGCGCAAGCCTTAATTGGTAAACAATTAGGCGATCAAGTGATTATTGCAACCCCTGGTGGCGACATGACAGTTAAAATTACAAAAGTTGAAGCAAACTAAATAATTGAGTAGGGCAGGCAGCTTCCAAGGCCTGTCCTTTCGCAATCTATGACATTTAGGGCTAAAGTCCTATGGTAACCTGAGGCGCAAACCACTATGATTAAATAAAATAAACGAGTAAAATAAATGACAGAGGGAGGAGGCAAATCTATGAATAACCCTTGGCGCTTTTTTATCGTCGCAGAAGCATTACTTTTTATTCTGGCGTTATGGCAAATTGTACATAATCCTGGATTAGCTGTTTTATTAACAATTGGCGTTTTACTTGTGGCCTATGTTTCCAGGAAAGCATCTAAAACACATTTTAACAACTTTCAATTCGTCCTCGGCGTTGTTTTTATTGTCATTGGTGCAATGAACAGCACGGCTGTTTGGTTTATGTTGATTTTTGGCGTACTCTTTATCGGCTTAAAAGGCTTTGAGATCTCAGGCGTGGATATAGCTGAGCGAGCACCTTGGCGTAAAAAACAAATGATTATGGTGGAGACGGCGGCAAAAGAACCTAAAAATGGCAAACGATTTAAACGCCGCTGGTTTGCCAACGAACGCATTGGTAACAATATCTATGAATGGGACGACATCAATATTGATTTAATCTCTGGGGACACCATTATTGATTTAGGTAATACGCTACTACCGAAAGAAGACAATATTATTATTATTCGTAAAGGTTTTGGCCGCACGCGAATTCTAGTGCCGTTAGGTGTAGCTATTTTGTTAGAACATTCAACTTTTTACGGAACGGTACGTTTTGAAGAAGAAAAATATCAATTGAAAAACGAATCATTAAAAATTTACAGCAATGATTATGATACCAATCTTCGTCGTTTGAAAATTATGACGAACACTTTAGTAGGAGATGTTGAGGTGATCCGTGTATGACCGATCGGATTTCAAGACGCATGATTTCATTATATGCGTCCCTTAGCACCTTTATTGTTATCTTAATTACATTGTTTTCATATTTTCATTCGATTAAACAAAACCGGTGGCTATTAGAGCTTCTTCAGAGAAAAGTCTTTTATCTACCACTAATTGTGCACATTGTTCTCATATCCTTACTAATAGGCTTATTGACCTTTTTACTGATTTCATTGGTTCAAAAAGGGCAATATGGACGGATTGAAGAAAAACTTCGGTTATTGGCCAACGGTAATTATGAAAGTCCAGTCTTAAACAAACCAACGACCAGTGAAAATCAAGACCATTATCTAACCGAAGTCGAACAAGATATTTGGTCGATTAAAAATAAATTATTAGAGATGTCTAAAGAATTGCAATTATTAAACAGTCGACCGCAATTAATGGATGGGCAAACAAAAGAAGAGATTTTAGAGAACGAGCGGCATCGTTTGGCGCGGGAGTTGCATGATTCAGTCAGTCAACAACTTTTTGCAGCCATGATGATGTTGTCTGCCTTAAATGAACAAGCACAACGAACAGAAACCCCGGAACCATATCGTAAACAACTAGCCATGGTGGCAGAAATCATTAATGCCTCTCAATCGGAAATGCGCGCGCTACTATTGCACTTGCGTCCTATCAGTCTAGAAGGAAAAAGTTTGCGTAAAGGTATTGAACAATTACTGAAAGAACTACAAACAAAAATTAAAATTGAATTGATTTGGGATGTTGAAGATGTTCATTTAAATAGCAGCATTGAGGATCATCTTTTCCGAATTGTGCAGGAGTTACTTTCAAATACCTTAAGACATGCCAAAGCAAAGGAATTAGAGGTATACTTACACCAAGTCGATAAAAACGTGTTATTGCGTATTGTTGATGATGGTGTCGGCTTTGATATGAAGGAACAAAGTAATAAAGCCGGTAGTTATGGCTTAAATAATATTCGAGAACGTGTTGTCGGCATGGGCGGTACAGTTAAAATTATTAGTTTTAAAGGGCAGGGAACCAGCGTTGAAATTAAAGTTCCTGTCATAAAGGAGGAAACTGCAAGTGATCAAAGTAATGTTAGTGGATGACCATGAAATGGTCCGTTTAGGCGTTTCATCATATTTATCTATTCAAGAGGATATAGAAGTCGTAGGCGAAGCAGAAAATGGTAAGATTGGCTATGAAAAAGCATTGGAACTACGTCCAGATGTTATTTTGATGGATTTGGTAATGGAAGAAATGGACGGCATTGATTCAACAAAAGCGATCTTGAAAGATTGGCCAGAAGCCAAGATTATTATTGTGACGAGTTTTATTGATGATGAAAAAGTGTATCCGGCGATTGAAGCTGGTGCAGCGGGCTACCTATTAAAAACATCAACAGCACATGAGATTGCTGATGCAATTCGGGCGACTTATCGCGGAGAGCGTGTGTTGGAACCTGAAGTGACACATAAGATGATGGAACGGTTAACAAAAAAACAAGAGCCGGTGTTGCACGAAGATTTGACAAACCGGGAACACGAAATTTTAATGTTGATTGCACAAGGTAAAAGTAATCAGGAAATAGCTGATGAACTCTTTATCACTTTGAAAACAGTTAAAACACATGTTTCAAACATTTTAGCAAAACTAGATGTGGATGATCGGACCCAAGCGGCGATTTATGCTTTTCAACATGGTTTAGCCAAATAAATATCAGATAAATCCATAAATAAATTCTAGGAAATCCTTCTAGGAATTTATTTATGGATTTGTTATACTAATTTTAACGAACAGACAGGAGCGGTCAGAAGAAATGAAACAAAATTTTGCAATTATTGGTTTAGGACGTTTTGGCGGCAGCATATGCCAAACTTTGGTGGAAGCTGGTCAAGAAGTTTTGGCCATTGACAGCAGTGAAGACCGTGTCAATGAATATATGAATATTGCAACGCATGCAGTGGTGGCTAACGCCCAAGATGAAATGACGTTGCGTTCTTTAGGAATTCGGAATTTTGATCACGTAGTGGTGGCAATTGGTGAAGATATTCAAGCGAGTATTTTAGTGACACTAATGGTTAAAGAGATGGGGGTTCCCAATGTCTTGGCCAAAGCAGTCAATGAATATCATGCCCGTGTCTTAGATAAAATTGGGGCAGACATGGTCGTTCACCCAGAGCGGGATATGGGTATTCGAATTGCTCACAAACTTGTTTCACGCAATATTTTAGATTATATTGAATTATCTAGCGAATTTTCATTAGCTGAGGTTCGGGTCACCAATCCTAAATTTTACAATAAAACCTTAGCAGAATTAAATTTCCGTCAACGATTTGGTTTAACTGTGGTAGCGATCCGCCGCTCGAAAACAGAAGTAATTGCTTCGCCAGATGCTTCTGAAATTGTTCGAGAAAACGACAATTTATTAGTTATCGGTGATACCGCAGACGTTGATTTATTAGATGAAAAAATGAATGGCTAAGCACTTTATTCTCTAAAAGCACTGCGCTGTGCTACAATAAATGGCGACAGAGATGTGAAGGAGGAACAAAGAATGAAATTAGAAGTGACACCGAAAGCCCAACAATGGTTTAAAGAAGAAACCGGGGTTCAGCCTGAGACAGGCATTCGTTTTTTCGGAAAAATTTACGGAAAAACACCTGTTCATGATGGTTTTTCCATTGCGATGTCTGTAGAAGCGCCAGATGAGCCAATGATTAAAGAGAACCTAGATGGGATTACCTATTTTATTGAAGAAACAGATGATTGGTTCTTTAAAGGGTATGATTTGATTGTTGATTATGATGAAAAGAATGATGAACCGCGTTATCAATTTGAAGCAAACCAAGAAGATTTAACAAAATAATTTTAGTGCTAAACAAAAGAGGCTGAAGTAGTGCGTAGGACTATTTCTGTTGCTTTCGTTTAACCGCTAGTCAGCCTGAGAAAAAATCGTTTTGGATTTTTTCTCAGGTTCTTTCTATTTAAGTTATTTTTAGTCGGATATCGTTATTTAATAAGGCTATTATATGGTATAATGATAATTAACTGAAGTGTGGAGGAAATAAAATGTTATCAATTGTTGTCCCTTGTTATAATGAGGAAGCAGCGATTCCGCTGTTTTTTGAAGAAGTAGAAAAAATTAGCCAGCAACTGTCTCATTCAGTAGAATATATATTTGTGAATGATGGCTCAAAAGATAATACGTTAGCTGTTTTAAGACAGCTTTATCGCGAACATCCAGAGAAGGTCCGTTATCTTTCTTTTTCACGAAATTTTGGGAAAGAAGCAGGCTTATACGCTGGTTTAAAAGAAGCAACAGGTGACTTAGTGACAGTCATGGACGTTGATTTACAAGACCCGCCTGAGTTATTACCTCAAATGATTGAGATGATTGAAACCAGTACAGATTTAGATTGTGTTGGCACACGACGCGTAACAAGAGACGGCGAACCGCCCATTCGTAGCTTTTTTGCACGGATGTTCTATAAACTCATTAATCGAATTGCTGAGACGGAAATGGTGGATGGTGCCCGTGACTTTCGTGTCATGACCCGGCAAATGGTCGATGCGATTTTAGAGTTATCTGAGTATAATCGTTTTTCAAAAGGGATCTTTAGCTGGGTCGGCTTTAAAACAGAATATATTGAATTTAAAAATCGAGAACGAATTGCTGGAGAAACCTCTTGGTCTTTCTGGAGTCTATTAAGTTATTCAATTGACGGGATTGTCAATTTTTCAGAAACACCATTGAATATCGCTTCATACGTTGGCGCCTTTTCGTGTATTGGTTCTGCACTAGCAATGTTAGTGATTATCTTTCGAACATTAGTTAATGGTGATCCAACAAGCGGCTGGCCTTCAATGGTTTGTATTGTACTTTTTGTAGGTGGTTTGCAACTATTATGTTTAGGAATTATTGGCAAATATATCGGCAAAATTTTCTTAGAAACGAAAAAACGACCAATTTATATTGTAAAGGAATCAGAAAAAGATTCTAAAAAATAACCAAAAAAGCAGAGAAAAATTCTCTGCTTTTTTGTTGTGCATTAAAAAAAGTGTGAATAGACTTTTCAGAAAAACAACATTTTTTACATAAAAAATACATTAACTTTACCTATTTTTATCTTAATGAAACAGCTTTGCTCTCGCGGTTGCAAGAAATAAATGTTAAAATCAAAAGGTATGCTATTAAATGTTTTTTTGGAGGTTGGGTCATGATAGAAGTTATCGACTTGAAAAAAGTATTCGATAATGGGTTTGAAGCGTTAAAATCGGTCAATTTTACGATTGAGCAAGGGGACTTGGTTTGTTTGTTAGGACCAAGTGGGTGTGGGAAATCCACAATTTTAAACTTAATTGCAGGTTTATTGCATCCAAGTGATGGAGATATTCAGTTTCGACAGCAATCGGTTGTCAAAACAGCACCAAAAGATCGGAACATCGGGTTCGTTTTTCAAAACTATGCCTTATATCCACATATGACTGTTCTAGAAAACGTAATGTTTCCTTTGACGGTAGGAAGTAAGAAAGTTCCCAAGGCAGAGGCACAAGCTATTGCCGAAGAATATATGAAACTAACGAATATTGAAGAGTTAAGCCATAAAAAGCCAGGCACACTTTCTGGTGGTCAACAACAGCGTGTTGCGATTACCCGGGCGTTAGTTCAAAAACCAGATGTTTTATTATTAGATGAGCCTTTAAGTAACTTGGATGCACGTTTGCGTTTGAAAATTCGTGAAGAAATCCGCCGCTTGGTGAAAGAAGTAGGCATTACAACAATCTTTGTAACGCACGACCAAGAGGAAGCGCTATCAATCAGTGATAAAATTATTTTATTAAACGAAGGGGTTATTCAACAAAATGATGAACCTCAAAACCTTTACTTAGAACCAAATAACTTATTTGTTGCTCAGTTCATAGGTAACCCAATTATTAATTTATTGTCTGTTGAAGTGAAAGACGGCAAAATGTACCATGAAAGTTTTGAAATTCCGCTTGAGCGTTTTGAGCAAGCACGCTTTAAAATGCCAATGACTGACGGGAAATATACGTTTGCTTCTCGTCCAGAAGATGTGGTACCAACTGAAACAGGTCTCTTTACCACAACGACAGATTTAGTGGAATTGATTGGTCGAGAACGTATTTTACGATTTACATTAGGAAATGAACAAGTGAAATCAATTGTAAGTGTAGAAGAAGCGATTGAAGAAGGAGACACTTTATCTTTTGATTTTTCATATAAAAAAGTATTTATCTTTAACGAAGCGGGAGACCGGGTTTACTAATGAAAAAATACAATCCAGAAAATCAACCAAAAGCATGGCTCTTCCTTCTGCCATCATTAGGAATCATTTTACTGTTTAGCGTTTATCCGCTGTTTCGTTCTTTGTGGATGAGCTTCCAAAAAGGTTCCTTAATTAACCAACGCTACGCTGGTTTAGAAAATTATCAACGTGTATTGAATGATCCAATCTTCTATAAAGCGTTAAAAAATACAGCGCTCTATGCATTTGCTGTGGTACCGATTGCCTTGATAATTTCCCTAGCAATTGCTTGGATTATCTTTGAAAAAGTTAAACATAAGAGTTTCTTTGAAACGATTTTCTTTATGCCTTATGTAACGAGTACGATTGCCATTGGGATTGTCTTCCGTTACTTCTTTAATGGCGATTATGGAATTGTCAATTACGTCTTAGGTTTTTTCGGCATTCCTTCTGTCAACTGGCTAGATAATGTTCAAATGAGTATGCCAACATTGATTATTTTTGGGGTTTGGACGAGTTTAGCATTTAATATTATTATTTTGTTGGCGGGTTTGAGAAATATTGATGAAGAACACTTTAAAATAGCGAAAATGTTTGGTGCCTCAGACGGCGAAATTTTCCGACGTATTACGTTTCCGCAATTAGTCCCGACCATTGCCTTTTTATTAACGGTCAATTTAATTGGCGCCTTTAAAGTTTATACACAAGTTTATGCTTTATTCGGTGGTCGTGCGGGGATTGCCAATAGTGCCACAACCGCAGTGTACTATATTTATGACAAATTCCACATTGCAGGGCGTCCCGGAATTGCGATGGCCGCCACAGTGATTTTATTTGTGATTATTTTAGTGGTCACTTTCTTACAAAATAAACTCTTAAAGAAAGTGGGGCAATAAGCCAATGAAAAAAGTTTTAACGATTATCGCATTTGTTTTCTTAGGCATTTTAGCCGTTATTACGTTATTTCCATTTGTCTATATGATTTTAGCTGGTTTAATGAGTTACTCTGAAGCGACCAGCATGCCGCCAACCATGTTTCCAAAACAACCACAATGGCAAAACTACACAGAGGTCTTTCAAAAAGCACCCTTTCTTCGGTATTTCTTGAACACAGTCTTTGTTTCAGGTGTTACAACGATTGCTACGGTAGTCACCGCCGTGTTAGCTTCATTCGCGTTAACGAGTTTGAAGTTCCGTTTTAAAAATGTGGTCATTGCTTTGATGATTTCGTTGTTAATGGTTCCATATGAATCTATTATCTTTACCAATTATCAAACGATTGCGCAATTAGGTTTGTTAAATACTTACAGCGCCTTAATTATTCCATTTTTAACTAGTATTTTTTATATTTACTATTTAAACGGGTATTTAAAAGGTATTCCTGATACTTTTTACAAGGCTGCCAAGATTGATGGCGCTAGTGATTTAGAATATATTTGGCGTATTTTAGTACCAATGTCAAAACCAGCGTTGGTAACAGTAGGGATTTTAACATTCATTTCTAGTTGGAATTCTTTCTTGTGGCCATTGTTGGTGACGAACGAGAAAAAATACCGTCTATTGAATAATGGACTATCGGCCTTTGCGACAGAGAGCGGTAGTGACGTACATTTACAAATGGCTGCTGCAACATTAACCGTTATTCCAATTTTAATTATTTACTTGATTTTCAGAAAAGAAATTATCAGAGGAGTTGCAAAAAATGGAATCAAAGGCTAAAACAACTGTGACTTTTCACAGTGGCATTTTAACAATTGGAGGAACCGTGATTGAAGTGGCGTATAAAGATGCCCACATCTTCTTTGATTTTGGTACAGAATTTCGACCAGAATTAGATTTGCCCGATGATCACATTGAAACCTTAATTAATAATCGTTTAGTGCCAGAATTAAAAGACTTATATGATCCACGTTTAGGTTATGAATATCATGGTGCAGAAGACAAAGAGTATCAACACACAGCTGTTTTCTTATCTCATGCCCACTTAGATCATTCACGCATGATTAATTATTTAGACCCAGCTGTTCCGTTGTACACCCTAAAAGAAACGAAAATGATTCTAAATAGTTTAAATCGAAAAGGTGATTTTTTGATTCCATCACCGTTTGAAGAAAAGAATTTTACCCGAGAAATGATTGGTCTTAATAAAAACGATGTGATTAAAGTTGGCGAAATTTCAGTGGAAATCGTGCCTGTTGATCATGATGCGTACGGTGCTTCGGCATTACTGATTCGCACGCCTGACCATTTCATCACATACACAGGTGATTTGCGCTTACATGGCCATAATCGTGAAGAGACTTTAGCTTTTTGTGAAAAAGCCAAACATACTGAATTATTAATGATGGAAGGCGTAAGCATTAGCTTCCCAGAACGTGAACCAGATCCAGCCCAAATAGCGGTTGTCAGTGAAGAAGATCTTGTTCAGCACTTGGTTCGTTTAGAACTAGAAAACCCGAATCGACAAATTACCTTTAATGGTTATCCAGCAAACGTGGAACGTTTTGCTAAGATTATTGAAAAGTCACCACGTACAGTCGTTTTAGAAGCAAATATGGCTGCGTTGTTACTTGAAGTATTTGGAATAGAAGTTCGTTATTATTATGCTGAATCTGGTAAAATACCAGAATTGAATCCAGCGTTAGAAATCCCGTATGACACGTTACTAAAGGACAAAACAGACTATTTGTGGCAAGTTGTGAACCAGTTTGACAACCTCCAAGAAGGTAGTTTATACATTCACAGTGATGCACAACCGTTAGGAGACTTTGATCCACAGTATCGCGTGTTTTTAGATTTGTTGGCTAAAAAAGACATTACTTTTGTCCGTTTAGCTTGTTCAGGACATGCAATTCCAGAAGATCTGGATAAAATTATTGCATTGATTGAACCTCAAGTATTGGTTCCAATCCATACGTTAAAACCAGAAAAACTGGAAAACCCGTATGGTGAAAGAATATTGCCAGAACGTGGCGAGCAAATTGTTTTATAAATTTTTTTAAGGGAGAGAAAAAAATGAAGTTCAAAACTCTAGCAACAACAGTGTTAGCAACCGCAGCTATTTTCGCATTGGGGGCTTGTGGTAACGGTAATGGGGCCAAAGAATCAAACGATATTGTGAAAGAAGTGAAGGAAGATACGACAATCACTTTCTGGCATGCAATGAATGGGGTTCAAGAAGAAGCGTTAACAAAATTAACGAAAGACTTCATGAAAGAAAATCCAAAAATTAAAGTGGAATTACAAAATCAATCTGCTTACCCTGATTTACAAGCCAAAATCAATTCGACTTTAACTTCACCAAAAGATTTACCAACAATTACGCAAGCGTACCCAGGCTGGTTATGGAATGCTGCACAAGATGAAATGTTAGTGGACTTAAAACCATATATGGATGATGACACAATCGGCTGGAAAGATGCAGAGCCAATTCGTGAAGTATTGTTAGACGGCGCCAAAATCGACGGCAAACAATACGGCATTCCATTTAATAAATCGACAGAAATGTTATTCTATAATGCTGATTTGTTGAAAGAATATGGTGTTGAAGTACCGAAAACATTAGAGGAATTAAAAGAAGCTTCTAAAACAATTTACGAAAAATCCAACAAAGAAGTCGTTGGTGCTGGTTTTGACTCGTTAAATAACTATTACGCAATTGGAATGAAAAACAAAGGCGTTGATTTTAATAAAGACTTAGATTTAACAAGCAAAGATTCACAAGAAGTCGTGGACTATTACCGTGATGGTATCGAAGCAGGTTACTTCCGCACAGCTGGTTCAGATAAATATTTATCTGGCCCATTTGCAAACAAAAAGGTAGCAATGTTTGTCGGTAGTATTGCTGGTGCTGGTTTTGTTCAAAAAGATGCTGAAGCTGGTGGCTATGAATACGGTGTTGCACCACGTCCTGAAAAAATCAACTTACAACAAGGAACAGATATTTATATGTTCGATAGTGCTACGCCAGAACAACGGACAGCGGCATTTGAATTCATGAAATTCTTAGCTACTCCTGATTCACAATTGTACTGGGCACAACAAACAGGTTATATGCCAATTTTAGAATCTGTTTTACACAGTGATGAGTACAAAAATTCTAAGACAACCAAAGTACCTGCACAACTTGAAAACGCAGTAAAAGATTTATTCGCTATCCCAGTAGAAGAAAATGCTGATTCAGCCTATAATGAAATGCGGACAATTATGGAAAGTATTTTTGCTTCATCAAATAAAGACACGAAAAAATTATTGAAAGATGCAACATCACAATTTGAACAAGCATGGAACCAATAATCAATAAATAAACAGACGTGGGAGGTTGGGATCTGAGTCGTTATGGCTCGTGTTCTAACCTTCCTGTTCTTTTGGGCGGAAGAAGGAGAGAAACAAAATGCAAATAAAAATTTTAGCAACAAGTGATATGCATGGGTATATTATGCCGACAAGTTATAGTGAAAAAAAGATGGATTTGCCTTTTGGAACCGCAAAAGCAGCAACCATGCTGAAAAAGTTACGGGCGTCTGCCAAAGGACCAGTTTTTCAAATTGAAAATGGGGATTTTATTCAAGGTTCGCCGCTTAGTTACTACGTAAGAAAAGCAGAAACACATTCAGTGGAAGCCATCACTAAAATCATTAATCAAATGAATTATGATGTTAGCATTTTAGGCAACCATGAATTTAATTACGGTTTAGATTATTTAAAGGAAACGATTGCCAGTTATCAACAGCCAGTTTTAGCTGCCAATATTCTTGGTAAAGATGGACAACCTTATTTCGGTCAGCCGTATGTCATCATAGAAAAACAAGGGGTTAAAGTAGCCATCCTTGGCGTGACGACCCAATATATTCCTCATTGGGAACAGCCGGCAACAGTCAAAGATTTAACGTTTAAAAGTGTCGTTGAAACAGCGGCGGAATACGTGCCAAAACTGCGGGAAGAAGCAGACCTAGTTGTTGTCGCTTACCATGGCGGTTTTGAAAAAGATTTAGAAACAGGGGAACCCACGGAATTACTAACAGGAGAAAATGAAGGCTACGATTTATTGGAAAAAGTTCCTGGGATTGATGCCTTAGTCACTGGTCACCAACATCGAGAAATTGCTACAAAACTGAATGGAATACCTGTGATTCAACCAGGTTTTCGAGGAGCTTTTGTTGGAGAAATTACTTTAGAAATTGAACCTATGGCTAAAGGCTATCGCGTTATTGGAAGTGACGCAGCTATTCATCCTGTTGGAAACGAACAACCAGATGCAGAAGTTTTAGCTTTGACAACAGCGTTACATGACGAGGTAGAAGAGTGGCTTGATCAACCAGTGGGAAATGTGGAAGGGGATATGACGATTCAAAATCCGAATGCCGTACGCCTCAAAGAACATCCATATATAGAATTTATTAATAACGTCCAAATGGCTTCAAGCGGAACGGATATTTCAGGGACTGCACTTTTTAACAATGAAGGCAAAGGGTTTAATAACCAAATTACGATGCGCGATATCATTACCAACTATATTTATCCAAATACTTTGGCTGTATTGCGTGTCACTGGACAAGACCTCCGTGAAGCGTTAGAACAAAGCGCTACTTATTTTGTGTTAGAAAAAGGCCAACCAATTTTTAACCCGAAATATGTCGATCCAAAACCACAATACTATAATTATGATATGTATGAAGGCATTGAGTATACGCTTGATTTAAGACAACCGTTTGGTGAAAGAGTGACGAAACTTAATTATCATGGCAAAGCAGTGCAAGCAGAAGATGTTTTGGAAATCGTGACAAATCAATACCGTGCAGTCGGTGGCGGAAACTATCAAATGTTCCAACCTGAAAAAATTATTCGAGAAATCCAAATTGATATGACGGAACTGATTGCAGAATATTTAAAAAAACATCCAATCATTCAAGCGTCGACAAATGATAACTTCAAGGTTATCTGGTAAAAAATAGCAAAAAAAGCCTTCAACCATGCAATTACTTGAAAGATGGTTGAAGGCCTTTTTTGAGTTAATAGCCTTTTTTTAAGGAAACTTGGTTTTTGACGAGGGTCTGATCCGTCACAAATTGATTTAAGTTTGGAATAAAAATCGCCAGTAATTTTGATTTGAATTTCGGTGTCATGCCAGAAATATGAGGTGTTAATAAAACATTCTGCATCTCCCATAAAGGGCTATCTTCGGGAAGAGGTTCTTCTTCAAAGACATCTAAGGCAGCAAAAGCAATGGTTTTATTGTTTAAGGCAGTTATCAAATCGTTCGTTGCTACTGAGGCGCCGCGACCAACATTTACGAAAATTGTTTCAGGAGCCATTTTTTCAAAAAGTGCCTGATTGTATAAATGTTTTGTTGTTTCAGTCAAAGGAAGAATGTTCACAACAATGGACATTTCATGGATAATTTTACTCATATTCTTCTGTGAATAGCATTCAATGAAGCCTTCCGTCACATGTCCAGAGGTATTCACGCCATAAACTTGAAGATTTAAACCTTTAGCAAATTTAGCTAATTGTTGTCCGATTTGCCCGGTGCCTACGATTAACATTTTTTGCCCAGAAAGTTGTTGATAGGAAGGGGCTGTTTGATTCCATGTGTGTTGCATTTGTTGTTGGATACTTTCTTGCAGTCCGCGGGTATGTGCTAATAAAACGCCTAAAACATGTTCTGAGATAGAAACACTATGGATTCCGCTACCATTAGACAACAGAATGCCTTTTTCTCTTAATTTATCAAAATCCATATAATCAGCACCAGCAGAAATGAGCTGAATCCATTTTAGGTGACTAGTATCAGAGGCTAATAAACGCGGACCAATTTCTTTATGCCAGCCTAACATAATTTCGATTGCCTCTTCTTCAGCAGAGGATAAATGATCGGTAGATGTTTTAACTAGATAATTGGGCGCCACAGCTTTCACTTGTTCCAGTTGTTCTTCGTTGAATACTTCATTTAAATAAATAATTGGTTGGTTCATCTTTCTTCCTCCTAGCACTTTTTATTGTATCAAAAATAAATTTAAAAGAGAAAAAGAAAGGCTTTTCAGTAAAGCAGAAAGCCAAGGACAAAAATCCGATTTAGATTTTTGTCCTTGGCTTAAAAACTGCTAAAGTCCAGTGCTAACCTTATTTAGGTACGCCGTTTTCAAATAAACTTGTACTATGAACTGGTTGACGTCGAGCATCGGGCCGTAAGTAATGTAAAGCATTATTTACGGCAGTAGGTGCCTCACCAAATCCTGTAGCGATTAATTTCACTTTTCCCTCATAGAAACAGATATCCCCTACAGCGTATACACCAGGAATGTTAGTTGACATATCGGAATGAACATTAATAGCATTTCTAGAAACGTCTAATCCCCATTCTTTGAGGTGTGTTAAAGAAGAAGTGAAGCCATAATTGATAATTAAATCATCCAGAGGGAGATCCAATGTTTGGTCACCTTTTGTCTCCGTTAATTGGATGCCTGTGAACGTTTCATTTTCCTTCAAAATATCACTAATGATATAAGGAGTTCTGATAGAAACGCTAGATTTTTCCAGTTGTTCCACGCTATGTTCGTGGCCGCGAAATTGTGGGCGACGATGGATAATAGATACTTCTTCTGCAACGTTTTCTAGCATTAAAGCCCAGTCAATTGCGGAATCGCCGCCACCAGCAATCGCAACTTTTTTGCCAGCGAATTTTTTCATGTCAGTCACATAATAATGGATTGACTCACCTTCAAAGGCTTCAACATTTTCGATAGCTAAACGTCGAGGTTGGAAAGCGCCGTTACCAATCGCAAAGATAACCGTTTTAGAATAATGTGTGCCTTTAGTTGTGTCTAAGCGCAAAAGTCCATCTGCTTCCTGTGCAAGGTGTGTGACCTCTTCTTCCAAGCAAACATCGTGCTGAAATGGCTGCATCTGTTTTTCCAAATTGGCAATTAACTCACCGGCTTTAATAGCAGGGAATCCAGGAATATCATAAATATATTTTTCGGGATACAGCATTGTTAGCTGACCACCTAATTGCGGCAGGCTATCAATGATTTTCGTTTTCGCTTTACGAATTCCCGCATAAAAAGCGGCAAATAATCCAACAGGACCGCCGCCGATAATCGTTAAATCATAAATATCTTTTTCATCAGACATTTGAAAATTCCTCCTAATTCATTTAGGGTTGAGACAACTATTGATCGTTTTGCGAACACTTCACAAAATAGCACGGCTTTTCAAAAAAAGCAAGTTTGGCTAACGAATCAAAGCATTCTTTAATCATTGGAAAAAGATCATAGCAATTTTCAGCATTTTTCGATATGATGGAACTATAAAATAATTATCTAGGAGGACATTCTCATGTCACAATTTCCACAATTAGATTTAGAAAATGCTAAAGGCCCAAAAGCGGTCATTAAAACAAACCGAGGCGACATCACTGTTCAATTATTCCCAGAACAAGCGCCTAAAACGGTTGAAAATTTTGTTGAATTAGCGAAAAAGGGCTACTATGATGGCGTTATTTTCCATCGTGTGATTCCTGATTTTATGATTCAAGGCGGTGACCCAACCGGAACAGGAATGGGCGGCGAAAGTATTTATGGAGAAGCATTTGAGGATGAATTTTCTCGGGATGTTTTCAATTTGCGTGGCGCATTGTCAATGGCAAATGCTGGTCCTAACACAAATGGTAGCCAATTCTTTGTTGTTACTAATCAAAATGTTCCAGCTCAAATGATGAGTCAGTTAGAAGACGCTGGTTTTCCAGAAGAAATTATTGAAGCTTACAAACAAGGCGGAACACCTTGGTTAGACTTCCGTCATACTGTTTTTGGTCATGTTGTTGATGGTATGGATGTAGTGGATGAAATTGGTGGAGTCCAACGGGATGCCCAAGACCGTCCAACATTTGACGTCGTGATGGACACAGTTGAAATCATTGGTGAATAAGTTTAACCAATTGAAAAAGAGAGTACCAACGAGGGACAAATTCGTTGGTACTCTTTATTTTTTTCTTAAAACGACTAACTTTTTTTTAAAAGCATCCAAATCGCTTCTTTTAATGAAGTCTTTATAGGATACTGAATTAAAGAATAGAAGGAGAGGAAGCGAATTTGTTAGAAAAATACAGATATCCAATGGCCTTGGCTTTGTTTGCAGTAATACTCCCATTTATAGGAACGTTTTTTACGTATGTAGATCAGCAAGGAATCGTTCATGAACCAGGATTTTATACAATCATAATTGGAGAAATTTTACTTCTATTTTCAGGTATCTGGTTCGTCAGAGTTTATTTAGCTAAACGCAAAAGAAAGAATTAAAAACAGCTGTCCTAAAAACTAGGACAGCTGTTTTTAATTAAAGGCTTTTTTGATACGTAAAAGGCCTTCTTCGAGAGTTTCTTTTGAACAAGCTAAGTTTAAACGCATGTGTTGAGAACCTTGGGGACCAAAACTAATTCCTGGATTTAAAACCACTTTCCCCTTATGAATTAAGGTATCGCGAAGTTCCCGATCCGTTAGCGAATAAGAACTAAAATCTAACCATAAAAGATAGGTTCCTTCAGGTTCCATTACACGAACGCTAGGCAGCTCTTCACGGAAAAAGGAAAGGGCAAAATCAATATTTTCTTTTAAATAATCAAGTAACGCCGTTAGCCATTCTTCCCCTGTTTGATAGGCAGCTGCCGTTCCAACGTAGCCAAAAGTATTGATGCCGCCTTGATGATTTTTGTCTTGTAAAGATACGAAAGATTGCCGTAGTTTTTCATTAGGAATGAACAGCATTGAATTTTTAATCCCCGCTAAATTAAAGGTTTTGGTTGCCGCTGTTAAGGTAACAGTGAATTCCTTAAATGTTTCATCAGCGACAGTGAAGGAAGTGAAGGTATGCGGTTTGAAAATCAAATCCTGATGAATTTCATCGCTAACCACAGTTACTTGGTGTTTTTGGCATAAACGGCCAATTGCTAGCAATTCTTCTTTTGTCCAAACACGTCCACCAGGATTATGGGGATTACAAAAAAGTAACAGTTTCACTTTTTCTTCGATTATCTGTTGTTCCATTTTAACCAAATCAACTTCATAATGTCCGTTAACTTCTAGTAAAGAATGGCGCACAAGTCTACGCTCATTTTGTTTTACCACATCTGCAAAAGGGGGGTAGACTGGATCACAAATCATGACAGAATCAGCAGGTGCTGTATACGCTTGAACGGCTGTGGCCAAACTGGGTACCACGCCACTATTAAACAAAATTTCTTCTTTTTCAACAATCAATTGATGGTGTTGCCGTTGCCAATCTTGAATTGCTTGATACAGTTCATTAGGTGCAATCGCATATCCTAGAATGCCCTGTTCAATAACTTGTGACAAGGCATCAAGAATAGGCTGATGTACTTTGAAATCCATATCAGCAACCCATAAAGGTAGTAAATCTTTTTCGTGGTAACTCGTTTCAACGGTGTCCCATTTAACACAATTCGTGTGGCGACGATCAATGGTTTCATTAAAATTAAACATAAGATAACTCCTTTTCTTCTATATAAAGTCTTACTTCCTATAGTATAGTAGATTTTGCTTAAAAGATGAAACAATAGTTTTAACAACTAGGGAAGAAATAATGCACAAACGTTGAAAAAATGCTATTATTTTAAATGAGTAGAAACGGAAAAAGAAATTTATCGTATGAAAAGAGGAAATTTGATGAAGTACAAAATTGGTATGGTACTTTCTGGCACAATTACCGGACTTCAACCATATGGCGCATTTGTTTCTTTAGACGAAGAAACACAAGGACTGATTCATGTTTCGGAAGTACAAGCTGGCTTTACCAAAAATATCCATGGACTCTTAACCGTTGGACAAAAAGTAACCGTTCAAGTTATTGATGTTGATGAATATTCTCAAAAGATTAGCTTATCTTTACGAACCCTTGAAGACAAAGTTCATTCAGTGAACCATCGACGCAAAAAATATTTTACGGATAAGAATAAAAAAATTGGCTTTGCAACCTTAGACAAAGAACTTCCAGAATGGATTGATGAAGCAATGGATAAGTTGCTTGAAAAATAATTCTGTATTTTTTCAGAAAGTGTGTTACAATTTCTTTTGTTAGTGAATCTAAAAATTAATTGAGGTGGATGTCGTGTCTAACAAAAAAGTCGCTGGAACAATCATACTGAACTTAAACGATGGTAGTAAAAAATTTTTGATGCATCCAATAGGTGAAGCGATTGAGTTTGCGATGGCAAAAGTTTCTGATGAGATGACGGGTTTAGCTAGTATGCTACAATGGTTCAAAGAAGAGGTTCAATTGGACGTTACTTCAATTAGCTTAGTAGAATTAACTAACGCGCATATCAATAAAGAAAATGTTCCGCTGTTTGTCTTCGAGATGGATGAACAAGCACTTAAAAATGAAATGGATAAAGACTATACATGGGTAGCGCCTGCAGAATTAAAAACGATTTGGTCAAAATATCATATTGAAGGTGTCCCAATGTTTTAAACAAAAAAGAAAGAATCTGTCGATAATTGAACAGATTCTTTCTTTTTTTATGTTGTACGTAAAAAAGTTAATCGAACTATTTCAAATATATGATTCAAATTGTTCGATTTTTAGTAAGGAATTAAACTGTTTTGATAGACAATTAGGATTTAAAAAGTTTAAAAACGAAATAATTGAAAAGAATGAAAACAGATTGAAAACTTCTTTTAATTTTTTTGAAAAAAAGTGTTGACCAAACATCAAAATCTTGATATATTATTACATGTCGCAAGGCGAGTCACACAGCTGAGCGATTCAGAAATCAATAATTAAATAACAATTCTTGATTTCGAATCTCTCGAAAAAAGTTTGAAAAAACAACAAAAAAGTTGTTGACAAATAACGAACGAGATGATAAGATATAGAAGTTGTCACAACAGACAACAACAACCGAGCGAAACAACTTAAAAAACTTTTTTAAAAAAAGTTCTTGACATTCAAACGAAAGTTTGTTATGATATAAAAGTTGCTGCGAGGTAACGTAGACCTTTGAAAACTGAACAAAGAATAGACGAACCAAATGTGTAGGGCGTCTTGATTCAATTCAAGACAACAAACATTTTTAACAAGCAAGCAATATGCTAGCAAACAAATTGAGCTTAACAATCGTAAGATTGTTCTAACTTTTATTATGAGAGTTTGATCCTGGCTCAGGACGAACGCTGGCGGCGTGCCTAATACATGCAAGTCGAACGCTTCTTTCCTCCCGAGTGCTTGCACTCAATTGGAAAGAGGAGTGGCGGACGGGTGAGTAACACGTGGGTAACCTACCCATCAGAGGGGGATAACACTTGGAAACAGGTGCTAATACCGCATAACAGTTTATGCCGCATGGCATAAGAGTGAAAGGCGCTTTCGGGTGTCGCTGATGGATGGACCCGCGGTGCATTAGCTAGTTGGTGAGGTAACGGCTCACCAAGGCCACGATGCATAGCCGACCTGAGAGGGTGATCGGCCACACTGGGACTGAGACACGGCCCAGACTCCTACGGGAGGCAGCAGTAGGGAATCTTCGGCAATGGACGAAAGTCTGACCGAGCAACGCCGCGTGAGTGAAGAAGGTTTTCGGATCGTAAAACTCTGTTGTTAGAGAAGAACAAGGACGTTAGTAACTGAACGTCCCCTGACGGTATCTAACCAGAAAGCCACGGCTAACTACGTGCCAGCAGCCGCGGTAATACGTAGGTGGCAAGCGTTGTCCGGATTTATTGGGCGTAAAGCGAGCGCAGGCGGTTTCTTAAGTCTGATGTGAAAGCCCCCGGCTCAACCGGGGAGGGTCATTGGAAACTGGGAGACTTGAGTGCAGAAGAGGAGAGTGGAATTCCATGTGTAGCGGTGAAATGCGTAGATATATGGAGGAACACCAGTGGCGAAGGCGGCTCTCTGGTCTGTAACTGACGCTGAGGCTCGAAAGCGTGGGGAGCAAACAGGATTAGATACCCTGGTAGTCCACGCCGTAAACGATGAGTGCTAAGTGTTGGAGGGTTTCCGCCCTTCAGTGCTGCAGCAAACGCATTAAGCACTCCGCCTGGGGAGTACGACCGCAAGGTTGAAACTCAAAGGAATTGACGGGGGCCCGCACAAGCGGTGGAGCATGTGGTTTAATTCGAAGCAACGCGAAGAACCTTACCAGGTCTTGACATCCTTTGACCACTCTAGAGATAGAGCTTTCCCTTCGGGGACAAAGTGACAGGTGGTGCATGGTTGTCGTCAGCTCGTGTCGTGAGATGTTGGGTTAAGTCCCGCAACGAGCGCAACCCTTATTGTTAGTTGCCATCATTTAGTTGGGCACTCTAGCGAGACTGCCGGTGACAAACCGGAGGAAGGTGGGGATGACGTCAAATCATCATGCCCCTTATGACCTGGGCTACACACGTGCTACAATGGGAAGTACAACGAGTCGCTAGACCGCGAGGTCATGCAAATCTCTTAAAGCTTCTCTCAGTTCGGATTGCAGGCTGCAACTCGCCTGCATGAAGCCGGAATCGCTAGTAATCGCGGATCAGCACGCCGCGGTGAATACGTTCCCGGGCCTTGTACACACCGCCCGTCACACCACGAGAGTTTGTAACACCCGAAGTCGGTGAGGTAACCTTTTTGGAGCCAGCCGCCTAAGGTGGGATAGATGATTGGGGTGAAGTCGTAACAAGGTAGCCGTATCGGAAGGTGCGGCTGGATCACCTCCTTTCTAAGGAATATTACGGAAATACACATTTCGTCTTTACTTTGTTCAGTTTTGAGAGGTCTACTCTCAATCAAATA
>NZ_CP172958.1:820000-2287500 GCF_050548325.1 Enterococcus sp. AZ035 | reverse complement strand
GAAAATGGTTGGGAAAAAAATGAAAATCCCTGTCATCCATACGTATCATACGATGTATGAAGATTACTTACATTATATTGCTAAAGGAAAAGTTGTCCGTCCATCACATGTTAAATTCTTTTCAAGAGTGTTTACAAATCATACGACAGGTGTTGTTTGTCCCAGTGAACGTGTAATTGAAAAATTACGGGATTATGGAGTGACCGCACCAATGAGAATTATTCCAACAGGGATCGAAATTGATAAGTTTTTACGTCCCGATATTACTGAAGAAATGATCGCTAGAATGCGTCAACAACTAGGTATTGAAGAGCAACAGATTATGTTGTTATCGTTAAGTCGAATTTCTTATGAAAAAAATATTCAAGCAATTATTCAAGGGTTACCACAAATTATTGAAAAATTACCACAAACTCGTTTAGTAATAGTTGGAAATGGTCCCTATCTAGAGGATTTAAAAGAATTAGCAGAAGAACTAGAAGTTAGTGAATACGTTCAATTTACGGGTGAAGTGCCAAATGAAGAAGTCGCGATTTATTATAAAGCTGCTGACTATTTTGTCAGCGCCTCAACGTCGGAAACACAAGGCTTAACTTATACAGAAGCGATGGCCGCTGGCGTTCAATGTGTTGCAGAAGGGAACGCCTATTTAAATAATTTATTTGATCATGAAAGCTTAGGCAAAACTTTTAAGACAGACAGTGATTTTGCCCCAACATTGATTGACTATATACAAGCAAATATTAAAATGGACCAAACTATTTTAGATGAAAAATTATTTGAAATTTCTTCTACAAACTTTGGCAACAAAATGATTGAATTTTATCAAGACACATTGATTTACTTTGATCAACTTCAAATGGAAAAAGAAAATGCGGACTCAATTAAAAAAATTAAAGTAAAATTTACATCTTTAAGAAAATAAACTGCAAAACTTTCCTCCTTCGTTTATACTGAAGGTGGAAAGTTTTTTATTTTAAGAACGGAGGAAGCTACTATGTCTAAAATCGGCTTTATTGGAACGGGTGTCATGGGGAAATCAATTATTCGTAACATGATGAAAAACAATTTATCTGTCAATGTTTACAATCGAACAAAAAGTAAAACAGATGATTTAGTTGCTGAAGGAGCAGTTTGGTATGATACGCCAAAAGCAATTGCGGAAGCGAGTGATATCATTTTTACAATGGTTGGCTTTCCTTCAGATGTTGAAGGCGTGTATTTTAATGAAACAGGGATTTTTCAAGCAGATCTTACAGGTAAAATAGTAGTAGATTTAACCACAAGTACGCCGACCTTGGCTGAAAAGATTGCCAAAAAAGCAGCAGAAGGGGGTGCTCATGCGTTGGATGCGCCAGTTTCTGGTGGTGACTTAGGTGCTAAAAATGGTACTTTAACAATTATGGTTGGTGGCGATCAAGAAAGTTATGAGACCGTCTTACCAATTTTCAAAACATTTGGTAAAACGTTTATGCTACACGGCTCAGCTGGAAAAGGGCAACATACTAAGATGGCGAATCAGTTAATGATTGCAGGCACAATGACCGGGTTGACTGAAATGCTCGTTTATGCAAATGCGACAGGATTAACTTTAGAAAAAGTTCTGGAAACAGTCGGTGGTGGTAGTGCTGCGAACTGGTCATTAAGTAATTATGGTCCGCGTATTTTAAAAGAAGATTATACGCCAGGCTTTTTTGTTAAACATTTTATCAAAGATTTAAAGATTGCGTTAGATGAAGCAAAAAAACTTGACCTTCCATTGCCAGCGACGCAAAAAGCGACAGAATTATATGAAAGCCTTGCAGATAAAGGGTTTGAAAATGATGGCACACAGGCCTTAATTAAGCTTTGGTGGACAGATGGCAAGCAACCAACGAATAAAAATTAAAGAACAACAAAAAAATCAAAAAAAATGACGAAAAATCATGCAAGTTAGGCAATGTTTTGTTACAATGGTACAGAACTAGTTTGCAAAAGGAGGCCCACTGATGAAACATTCACAACTTGTGGCGATTATTAAGAGACTGGAAGCAATGATCGAAGCAGCAGATAATGAAGTACAAGTACGCCGCTTTGAACGTGAAGGCGTAGAGAAATGTATTGTAAGTTTTGATAAATCAACAGAAACATTTGAATTAACAGAATCTGATACGCACCAAAGCTATCAATTCGATAACATCGATATTGTAGCAATGGAAATTTACGACTTAATTCAATAATTAATCGTCCTACATTTTAATAAGGGAGTGGAGTAGAAGCACCAAAGCTTCTGGTTCACTCTCTTCTCGTATTATCCAGTCAAGTTGTAGCAATAGCTTAGTGGGAGTTTAAGAATTATATAACAAAAATCACTGGCACTTCTCAATCAGGGGAGTGCCAGTGATGCTTTTTAGTTGCACTTCTTTCCTTTTTCTGTGAAAATAGTTTGGGTATCAAAGTAATTGATCCTTTTTTTAAAAGCCTCGTCCCTTGAAAATGCGCCTTTTTTGAAATATTTGAAGAATATTTCATTAAAAATATAGAAAATTCTCTTGCATTCTTTGCTTATTTACGATATAGTTTGAACATCAAATGTTTTGATAATCAAAGTATATGGATGGTGCACAGAATGGAACCTAATTTAGAAACAGTCAACGATTACTTAGTCAGTGTCTTTAATGACATCTTAACGATTGAAGAATCTGAATTGAAAAAATCACAATTTAATGATTTATCCATTACGGAGATGCACACAATCGAAGCAATTGGTATGTACAAGAAAAAAACGTCTTCAGAAGTAGCCAAGGAACTGTCAATTACCGTCGGAACACTTACTGTAGCGATTAACAACTTAGTTAAAAAAGGCTATGTTGAACGTTTGCGTAGTGAAGATGATCGACGTGTAGTAAAGCTTGGCTTAACCAAAAAGGGAAAATTACTTTTTAGAGTCCATCAGCATTTTCATCGTGAAATGGTTAAAAACATTTTGAAAGGCATGGAGCAAGAAGAAGAACAAGCGCTGTTAAGAGCACTAAAAAATCTTCATGATTTCTTGCAAGAATACAAATAAAAAGTGAGGATCCCCATGAAGAATTATGCACGAATTAGTTGTACAAGCCGTTATGTTCCAGAGAATTGTGTCACGAATCACCAACTGAGTGAAATGATGGATACCTCTGATGAATGGATACATTCGCGAACAGGCATTAGTGAACGTCGCATTGTTACGCAAGAAAATACGTCTGATTTATGTCATCAAGTCGCAAAACAGTTATTGGAAAAATCTGGAAAGCAAGCAAGTGAGATTGACTTTATTTTAGTCGCAACAGTGACACCAGATTTCAATATGCCTTCTGTTGCTTGCCAAGTGCAAGGCGCAATTGGCGCTACTGAGGCTTTTGCTTTTGACATCAGTGCAGCGTGTTCTGGTTTTGTCTATGCCTTAAGCATGGCAGAAAAACTAGTCTTAAGTGGTCGTTATCAAACAGGTCTAGTAATTGGTGGCGAAACATTTTCCAAAATGTTGGATTGGACCGATCGCTCCACAGCGGTGCTTTTCGGTGATGGGGCTGCCGGCGTCTTGATTGAAGCGGCTGAGACACCGCATTTTCTAAATGAAAAATTACAAGCAGATGGACAACGGTGGGCGGCTTTAACGTCAGGCTACACGATCAACGAAAGTCCTTTTTATCAGGGGCATGAGCAGGCTAGTAAGACGCTACAGATGGAAGGACGTAGTATTTTTGATTTTGCGATTAAAGATGTTTCACAAAATATTTTATCACTCGTGACGGACGAAACCGTGGATTATCTTCTACTACATCAAGCAAATGTGCGCATTATCGATAAAATTGCACGTAAGACGAAGATTTCCCGCGAGAAGTTTTTAACGAATATGGATAAATATGGCAATACCTCAGCTGCTAGCATTCCTATTTTGTTGGATGAAGCAGTTGAAAATGGGACCTTAATTTTAGGTTCCCAACAACGCGTGGTGCTAACAGGATTTGGCGGCGGCTTAACATGGGGCTCACTGCTCCTAACGCTGTAAAAAACTGTTCACATATAAATGAAGAAAATGACTATTTTGGAGGAATATACACATGGTATTTGAAAAAATTCAAGCAATTATCGTAGAAGAATTAGGAAAAGATGCTGAAGAGGTACAATTAACTACAAACATTCAAGAAGAATTAGACGCGGATAGCTTAGATTTATTCCAAATCATTAACGAAATCGAAGATGAATTTGATGTGAAAATCGAAACAGAAGATGGCATCCAAACCGTTCAAGATTTAGTAACATATGTAGAAAAACAACAAGCAAACTAATACATGAAAATAGGGGGCTGGGACATTTAATTGCTAAATGACCCAGTCCCTAAAAAAACAAGTAAATAAGCCGGAAAAATCCTTTTTTACTTGAATGAAGTGTACTTATCTTAGAACTAAAGGACGTATAAAATCAATGAATCAACAGTTATGTGAGTTGCTTGGAATCAATTATCCCATTTTTCAAGGCGGTATGGCTTGGGTAGCCGATGCTTCATTAGCAAGTGCCGTGTCAAACGCTGGTGGATTAGGGATTATTGCTGGCGGCAATGCCCCAAAAGAAGTCGTAAAAAAAGAAATTAAAAAAGTTAAAGAATTAACGGAGCAACCCTTTGGTGTCAATATTATGTTACTTTCACCTTTTGCCGATGAAATTGTCGATTTGGTTTGTGAAGAACAGGTTCCTGTCGTAACGACAGGTGCAGGCAATCCAGCCAAATACATGGCTCGTTTTAAAGAACATAACATTAAAGTAATCCCAGTAGTTCCTTCTGTTGCTTTAGCAAAAAGAATGGAAAAAATTGGTGCCGATGCTGTCATTTTTGAAGGAATGGAAGCTGGTGGACATATTGGCAAGTTAACCACTATGAGTGGCTTACCGCAAATCGTTGATGCTGTGTCAATTCCTGTGATTGCAGCAGGTGGGATTGGTGATGGTCGTGGTATGGCTGCGGCCTTTATGTTAGGTGCTGAAGCAGTCCAGTTAGGCACACGTTTTTTAATTGCCAAAGAATGCAACGTTCATCCAGATTATAAACAGAAAGTTTTAAAGGCACGTGATTTAGATGCAGTAATTACCTGTCAACATTTTGGCCATCCAGTGCGTACTTTAAAAAATAAATTAACTGCTCAATATAATCAATTAGAAAAGCAAGAACTTCAAAAAGAAGTACCTGATTTAGAAATGTTTGAAAAGATTGGTCAAGGCGCTTTGCGCAAAGCTGTCGTTGACGGGGATATGGATTACGGTTCCGTCATGGCGGGACAAATTGCCGGGTTAATAAAAAAAGAAGAAACAGCCCAAGAAATCATTGATTCACTCATGTCTGAATGCAAAGCGATTGTACATAAGATGAATCAGCGTTGGGGCTAAGTGAATAATTTTAACAAAAAATGAGGTGTCGTATGAAAACAGCGATTTTATTTAGTGGACAAGGAGCCCAGTATCAAGGGATGGGTGAAGAATTATATCACCAAGAAGCGATTGTTCGGGAAACTTTCGATGAAGCAAGTCATATCTTAGGTTATGAGATGGCAGAACTTTGTTTTACTGAAAATGAACGTTTAAATGAAACAGAATATACGCAACCTGCTATTTTAACAGTCAGTGTCGCATTTTACCGTCTTTTGCAACAAAAAGGACTAACGCCTGATGTCGTAGCGGGTTTAAGCTTAGGGGAATATAGCGCTTTGGTTGCCAGCGGGGCTTTGCGCTTTTCAGAAGCAGTGGCCTTGGTCCAAAAGCGCGGTCAGTACATGACAGAAGCAGCACCACAAGGAACTGGCAAAATGGTTGCTGTCATGAATGCTGAGCGTGAAGTAATTGAGAAAGCCTGCCAAGAAGCCAGTGCTTTCGGAATTGTGGCTCCAGCAAATTATAATACACCACAACAAATCGTGATTGGTGGTGAGGTTGCTGCTGTTGATCAAGCGATGACACTTCTCAAAGAAGCTGGTGTGAAGCGAATGATTCCGTTAAATGTGAGTGGCCCTTTCCATACGGCGCTGTTACAACCAGCATCAAAAAAATTGGCTCAGGATTTAGCAAAATTGAACTTTCAAACGATGCAAATTCCTGTCATTAGTAATACGACTGCCGAAATTATGCCCCAAGAGGCAATTCAAGCGTTATTGGAAAAGCAAGTCATGTCTGCGGTACGTTTTGAAGACAGTATCGAAACGATGAAGGCTATGAACGTGGGAACGATGATTGAAGTTGGTCCAGGGAAAACATTAACTGGTTTTGTTAAAAAAATTGACAAAACAATTGAAATGCACCGTGTGGAAGATGTTGCAACATTAACAGAAACGTTAACAGCACTTACTGGGAGGTAAAAAATGGAATTAACAGGAAAAAACGTATTTATTACTGGAAGCACTCGTGGGATTGGCAAAGCAGTTGCGTTGGCTTTTGCGAAAGAGGGCGCCAATATTGTTTTAAACGGTCGGAGTGAGATTACGCCAGAACAACGACAAGAAATTGAAGCCTTTGGGGTAAAATGTATTGGCCTTGCTGGAGATATTTCCGATTTTGATGCAGCGGGTGAGATGATTCAAGCAACCGTTGACCAATTAGGCTCGATTGATATTCTGGTGAATAACGCTGGGATTACGAATGATAAATTATTATTACGAATGACAAAAGAGGATTTTAATGCCTGTTTAGATATTAACTTGGTAGGAACTTTTAACATGACCCAGCAAGCGGTTAAACGTATGATGAAACAACGAAATGGTCGGATTATTAATATGGCTAGCGTTTCTGGTTTAATGGGAAATGTTGGTCAAGCAAACTACGCTGCGAGTAAAGCCGGTGTCGTTGGTTTTACTAAATCGGTGGCACGAGAAGTTGCGCCGCGCGGTATTACCTGCAATGCGATTGCACCGGGGTTTATCCAAACAGAAATGACGGATGTTTTATCGGAAAAAGTTAAAACACAAATGAATGCGCAAATTCCCTTACAAACGTTTGGGCAAGTCGAAGATGTCGCAGCTACAGCGATATTCTTAGCTAAAAGTCCCTATATTACTGGGCAAGTCGTGAATGTTGATGGCGGCTTAGTCATGCACGGATAAACGAAAGGAGTCAAAAGGATGAATCGAGTAGTTATTACCGGTTACGGTGTCACCTCGCCGATTGGCAATGAACCTGAGACTTTTTTAGAAAGTTTGAAAACAGGGAAAAATGGTATCGGACCGATTAGTAAATTTGATGTTAGTGAAACAGGTGTCACCTTAGCAGCTGAAGTGAAAGACTTTCCAATGGAAAAATATTTTGTTAAAAAAGATGGCAAACGCATGGATAAGTTTTCGTTATTTGGCATTTATGCGGCCTTAGAAGCAATGGCTATGAGTGGCTTGGATACCAGTCAACTAGATGTGGATCGGTTTGGCGTCATGGTGGGTTCCGGGATTGGTGGTTTGGAAACAATTCAAAATCAAGTAATTCGGATGCACGACAAAGGACCTGAACGTGTGGCACCGTTATTTATTCCAATGGCGATTGGAAACATGGTGGCGGGAAATATTGCTTTACGTGTTGGTGCCAAAGGAATTTGTACTTCAACAGTGACGGCTTGTGCTAGTGCAACCCATTCAATTGGGGAAGCGTTCCGCAATATCAAACATGGCTACTCCGATGTCATTATTGCTGGTGGAGCAGAAGCGCCTATTACAGAAATCGGTATTTCAGGATTTGCTTCCTTGACCGCTTTAACAAAGGCGACTGATCCAGAAAAAGCCTCAATTCCCTTTGATAAAGAACGTAGTGGATTTGTGATGGGAGAAGGAGCGGGTGTCTTTATTTTAGAATCATTAGATCATGCTCTAGAACGAGGCGCAACTATTTTAGGTGAAGTGGTTGGCTATGGTGCTAATTGCGATGCCTATCATATGACATCGCCAACACCAGATGGGAGCGGCGCAGCGAAAGCCATGGTACTAGCAATGGAAGAAGCGGGGATTTCTCCAGAAAAAATTGGCTATATTAACGCCCATGGAACAAGCACACAAGCCAATGACAGTGCAGAATCTAAAGCAATTGAATTGGCTTTAGGTGATGCCGCAAAAACGGCATATGTAAGTAGTACGAAGAGTATGACGGGACATCTCTTAGGCGCCGCTGGTGGAATTGAAGGAATTGCTACCCTAAATGCTTTACAACATCAATTTATTCCACCAACCATTAATGTGGAAAATCAAGATGAAGCAATTACGGTGAACGTTGTTTTAAACGAAAGCAAAGAGCATAAATTTGATTATGCTTTAAGTAACTCGCTAGGCTTTGGTGGCCACAATGCAGTTATTTGCTTAAAACGCTGGGAGGATTAACATGCAGTTAGAAGAAGTAAAAGCATTATTAACACAATTTGATCAATCAACTTTAACCGAATTTGATTTACGAGAAGGCTCGTTTGAATTATATATGAATAAAAATACAGTTTCTGGACGAAGTGCCGTAGAACCAGTGGCGCAACCACAAGAAACACCAGTAGCCGCTAGTGGAGTTTCAGTGCCTGTTGAAACAGTTTCTGTCGTTGAAGAAACGCGAACCAATACACCGACAGTTAATGAAAAGACAGAAGAAATTACGTCACCCATTGTAGGAATCGTTTATTTACAACCAGCACCAGATAAAGAAAACTTTGTCAAAGTAGGAGACACTGTTAAAACGGGTGACGTTGTGTGTATCGTTGAAGCGATGAAATTAATGAATGAAATTACGGCGACAGTTGACGGTGTGATTACGGAAATATTAGTCAACAATGAAGATGTGGTTGAATTTGGTCAGCCGCTATTCCGAGTTGCTAAAGGAGAATAAAACATGAAATTAACAATTACAGAAATTCAAGAAATTTTACCACATCGCTATCCCTTTTTATTATTAGATAGTGTTGAAGAAGTCATTCCCGGGGAACGCGTTGTAGCGAAAAAGAATGTAACGGTTAATGAGCAAGTTTTTCAAGGTCATTTTCCTGGGAATCCTGTTTTGCCAGGAGTTTTAATTATTGAATCGTTGGCTCAAGCAGGCGCCGTGGCATTACTTTCAATGCCTGAATTCAAAGGGAAAACGGCATACTTTGGTGGATTAGATAAAGCAAAATTTAGACAAAAGGTAACACCAGGCGACACATTAATTTTAGAGGTTGAACTTTTAAAAGTCCGCGCTTCTGCTGGAATGGGTAAAGGTGTGGCAAAAGTTAATGGAAAAAAAGTTGCCGAGGCTGAATTAACCTTTATGATTGGATAGGTGAAAAATGTTTTCGAAAGTATTAATCGCAAACCGCGGAGAAATCGCTGTTCGTATTATTCGTGCCTGTCGCGAATTAGGCGTTCAAACAGTTGCTGTTTACTCTGAAGCGGATCAAGAAGCGTTACACACACAGTTAGCAGATGAAGCTATTTGTATTGGACCGGCGAAAGCAACTGATTCTTATTTAAATGTTCAAGCTGTTTTAAGTGCAGCGATTGTTACCAATGCTGAAGCGATTCATCCAGGGTTTGGTTTCTTATCTGAAAATAGTCAATTTGCTTCAATGTGCGAAGAATGCAACATTACTTTTATCGGTCCTAAAGCAGAAACGATTGATGCAATGGGCAATAAAATAAACGCACGTCAACTGATGCAAAAAGCCAAGGTACCTGTTATTCCTGGGAGTGATGGCGTCATTAATTCTGTCGAAGAAGCGTTGACGATTGCTGAAGAAATTGGTTACCCAGTGATGTTAAAGGCAGCTGCTGGTGGTGGCGGAAAAGGAATCCGAAAAGTTCTTTCAAAAGAAAAGTTACCGAAACACTTTACTTCAGCGCAGCAAGAAGCCAAAGCCGCATTTGGTAATGATGATATGTATTTAGAAAAAATTATTTATCCAGCACGTCATATCGAAGTGCAAATTTTAGGTGATCAATATGGGCATGTGATTCACTTAGGGGAACGTGATTGCTCACTACAAAGAAATAATCAAAAAGTGTTAGAAGAATCACCATCGATTGCTATTTCTGAAGAAAAGCGTCAGATGTTAGGCGAAACGGCCGTTCGAGCGGCACAAGCTGTGCATTATGAAAATGCCGGAACCATTGAATTTTTGATGGATCCAGCTGGCGACTTTTATTTCATGGAAATGAATACCCGCATCCAAGTCGAACATCCAGTTACGGAAATGGTAACAGGGATTGATTTAGTCAAAGCACAATTAGAAATTGCTTCAGGTGAACCTTTAGGCTATACCCAAGAGGATGTTACCATGACTGGGCATGCGATTGAGTGCCGAATTAACGCTGAAAATCCTGCCTTTAATTTTGCTCCTTCACCAGGTAAAATTCAAAATCTCTTGTTGCCTAGTGGTGGAATGGGCTTGCGTGTAGACAGCGCTATGTATTCGGGGTATTCAATTCCGCCTTATTATGATTCAATGATTGCGAAAGTCATCGTACATGGTGAAAATCGTTTTGATGCCTTGATGAAAATGCAAAGGGCTTTAAATGAAATTGTAACAGAAGGTATTATTACGAATGCCGAATTCCAATTGGATTTAATTACACATGACAATGTTTTGACAGGTGACTATGACACAAGCTTTTTACAAGAAACATTTCTACCAAATTGGGAGCTAGAAAGCAATCATTAAAGAAAGAACGCCGCAAGAGCTGTGCTCTTGCCGCTAAAATACGAGGAGTAAGCAAATGGCATTATTTAAAAAGAAAAATTACATTCGCATTAATCCAAATCGTGCTGATGCAAATGATGCATCAAAGAAGCCTTCTGTTCCAGATAATATGTGGGCAAAATGCCCTTCTTGTAAGCGAACACTGTATACAAAAGAAATGGGTGCAGAAAAAATCTGTCCGCATTGTGGCTATAGTTTTCGGATTGGTGCATGGGAACGATTAGCGATAACCGTTGATGAAAAGAGTTTCCACAATTGGGACAGTGAATTAGTGACAAAAGATCCACTAAATTTTCCTGGTTATCTTGAAAAAATTGAAAAAATGCAAGAAAAAACTGGGCTAGATGAAGCTGTCTTAACGGGAGAAGCAACAATTGAAGGACATGCTGTTGCAATTGGAATCATGGATGCTAATTTTATCATGGGCAGTATGGGAACGATTGTTGGTGAAAAAATCACACGCTTGTTTGAGCGGGCGACAGAAAAGCATTTACCAGTAGTGATTTTCACTGCATCTGGTGGTGCCCGTATGCAAGAAGGAATTTTTTCATTGATGCAAATGGCGAAAATTTCGGCCGCTTTGCAACGGCATAACAAAGCAGGCTTGCTGTATCTTACGGTATTGACTGATCCAACGACTGGCGGTGTTACCGCAAGTTTTGCGATGGATGGCGATATTATTTTGGCAGAGCCTCAGAGCTTAATCGGTTTTGCTGGCCGCCGTGTAATTGAACAAACGATTCGTCAAGAGTTGCCAGATGATTTTCAAAAGGCCGAGTTTCTTTTAGAACATGGTTTTGTAGATCAGATTGTGCCAAGAAATCTTTTGCGTCAACGATTGAGCGACTTGTTACGTTTACATTCTTTGAAAGGGTGGCGCTAACATGGAAAAGAAAACAGCCAATGATGTTGTTACCTTGGCAAGAGCCCAAGATCGTTTGACAACTTTAGAATATATAGAAGCAATTTTTGAGGACTTTTTAGAATTTCATGGGGATCGTTACTTTGCCGATGATTTAGCTGTAGTCGGTGGTGTTGCTACTTTGCAAGGGAAACCAGTTACAGTGGTAGGTATCCAAAAGGGTCGAAATCTACCAGAAAATATTGAACGTAATTTTGGTTCACCTAATCCTGAAGGGTATCGCAAAGCGTTACGTTTAATGAAACAAGCGGAAAAATTTAACCGCCCAGTCATTACCTTTGTGAACACTGCTGGTGCCTATTGTGGAATTGGTGCCGAAGAGCGAGGAGAAGGGGAAGCCATTGCGCAAAACTTGTTAGAAATGTCTGATTTGAAAGTGCCAATCATCTCAGTCATCATTGGTGAGGGCGGCAGTGGCGGTGCTTTAGCTTTAGCAGTCGCAGATGAAGTTTGGATGTTGGAACACACGATTTATGCGGTTCTTTCGCCAGAAGGTTTCGCCTCTATTTTGTGGAAAGATGGCAGTCGTGCGAAAGAAGCAGCAGAATTGATGAAAATCACAGCGACAGAGCTGAAGGAATTAGCTATTGTAGATAAAGTAATTCCAGAAGTTATGAACGGTCAGCCTCTGGAACAAGCAAAAATTAATCGCATGTTACAAAAAGCGTTCATTTCAAAATTAACTGAATTAGCTAAATTAGATACGGAAACGTTACTAGAAAAAAGATACCAACGTTTTCGCAAATATTAGAAGTTACTACTCATCAACGAACTTTTCAGGGGTTGATGGGTGGCTTTTTTTATTTTTTCTTTTATTTTACTTGTTCTTTTACAAGGAACGACCGTCCTTTATAGAAATTTTCAGTAAAATGCAGTATAATACAATAGGTAGAGACTGAAGCATAATTGTTTAGTTATGTTTCAGTCTCTTAAAATCGAAGAAACTACATAGTGTCAGTGAGAGGAGTCACGATGTTTTCAAAATATAAACCGACATGGATGATTGATGCGATTTATAAAATTACCCCCGCACAATTAAAAAAACTAGGGATTAAGGCAGTACTAACTGACTTAGATAATACGTTAATTGCTTGGAATAATCCCGATGGAACAGAAGAATTAAAAACTTGGTTATTAGAAATGAAAAATGCAGGAATTACTGTCCTCGTTGTTTCAAACAACAAAGACAGCCGGATTAAACGCGTTGTTGAAAAGTTTGACTTAGATTATGTAGCACGTGCCTTGAAACCAACCGCACGTGGCTTCAAATTAGCAGAAAAAAAATTAGGCTTGAAGCCATCTGAAATGTTAATGGTCGGCGATCAGATTATGACAGATATTCGGGGAGCTAACGCAGCGGGTATACGCAATGTTTTAGTTCAACCGATTGTCGATACAGATGGCTGGAATACTAGAATCAATCGGTTCTTTGAACGGAAAATTATGAAATACTTATCAAAAAAACATCCAGAAATGACATGGAGAGGCGGATTAGAATGACAGAGGCAATTCATTGTATTGGCTGTGGTGCGATTATCCAAACGGAAAATCCTCATGAATTAGGCTATACACCAAAAACAGCTTTCGAAAAAGGAATGGAAACAGGGGAAGTTTATTGCCAACGTTGTTTTCGCTTAAGACATTATAATGACATTCAAGATGTCCAATTAACAGATGATGACTTTTTACGTTTATTGAATGGTTTAGGAACAGAAGATGCACTGATTGTGAACGTAGTGGATATTTTTGACTTTAATGGCTCTCTTATTCCAGGACTACATCGTTTTATCGGAGATAATCCTGTGTTGTTAGTTGGTAATAAAGTGGATATTTTGCCTAAATCATTAAAAAAACCTAAAATGGTTCAATGGATGAGAGAACGGGCCCATGAAGCAGGATTACGCCCTGTTGATGTTTTACTAACAAGTGGCAAGAAACCACAAGAAATGCAAGAGTTATTAGATACAATCGAAAAATATCGTGAAGGCCGAGACGTTTATGTCGTAGGTGTGACCAATGTTGGAAAATCAACATTAATCAATCAAATCATTCAACAAACAGTGGGTGTTCAAGATGTGATTACGACATCACAATTTCCTGGAACAACGCTAGATAAAATTGAAATTCCATTAGACGATGGCCACTTCTTAATCGATACGCCCGGAATTATTCACCGTCATCAAATGGCACATTATCTAGGTAAAAAAGACTTGAAAATTATTGCACCGCAAAAAGAAATCAAACCGAAAGTTTACCAATTAAATGCTGAACAAACCTTGTTTTTAGGTGGCTTGGCTCGCTTTGATTATGTCCAAGGTGCTAAAAGTTCCTTCATTGCCTACGTTTCCAATGACTTAAATTTACACCGAACAAAAACAGCAACCGCCGATGCTTTTTATGAAAAACATGTTGGTGGCTTGTTGCAGCCCCCACGTGCCGATGAAGTCGCTGAGTTTCCTGAATTAGTGCGCTTTGAATTTTCCGTGAAAGAAAAAACGGATATTGTGTTTGCTGGTCTAGGTTGGATTACTGTCACAGAACCTGGTGTAGTCGCTGGTTGGGCGCCTAAAGGTGTCGATGTTTTACGTAGAAAAGCATTAATTTAAATTTTAGAGAGAAGGCAAACAATTTGAAACTTAGAGGAAAACAAAAACGTTATTTACGTAGTCAGGCACACCATTTACAACCTATTTTTCAAGTAGGCAAAGGTGGTTTGAATGACGCAATGATTACACAAATTGATGAAGCGTTGGAAAAACGTGAATTGATTAAAATTACGTTATTACAAAATACAGATGAAGTAGCAGAAGAGGTTGCAGAAGAACTAACAGCAGCCATTCATTGCGATGTGGTACAAATCATTGGTCGCGTGTTGGTCTTATTCAATCCATCAAGTAAAGAAAAATATCAAAAAATTTCAGCAGCAGTCAAAGAGATTTAATATTGGAGGGATGAACAATGGGAGAAAAAAGACAAGCGCGTCAAGGAGCGGACGTTCTCTTGCAAGAGGAACCGTTACGTTTTCAAACAAGAAAGCAAGTCGGCTTGTTAGGTGGTAATTTTAATCCCGTTCATTTAGCACATCTTGTCATGGCCGATCAAGTTCAAAATCAACTAGGTTTGGACAAAGTTTACTTAATGCCTACGTACTTACCACCACATGTAGACGAAAAGAAAACAATTAGCAGTGAACATCGGTTAGCGATGTTAGAACTAGCAGTGGCTGATAATCCCTGCTTAGATATTGAGCCAATTGAGTTAATTCGCAAAGGCAAAAGTTACACGTATGATACGATGAAAGCTTTAAAAGAAGCCAATCCAGATACTGATTATTATTTTATAATTGGTGGAGATATGGTGGAATACTTGCCCAAATGGCATCGGATTGATGACTTACTCCATTTAGTTCAATTTGTCGGCATTCGGCGTCCTAATTATCCAACGGAATCTACCTATCCAATTATTTGGGTCGATGTTCCGCAGATGGCGATTAGTTCCACTTTGATTAGACAAAAAGTCAAAAGTGGTTGCTCAACACGCTATCTTCTTCCAGAGAATGTGATAAACTATATTCAAGAGAAGGGACTGTATCAAGATGAGCTGGATAACAAATTATGATGCTGCACAACGTGAATTATTAATGCAAAAAGTTCAAATGCAAATGAGTGAACGTCGCTTTCGCCATGTGTTAGGAGTCGAGGAAACAGCTGTGGCCTTGGCAGCGAAATATGGTGTCGATGAAGCCAAAGCAAGTATTGCTGCTTTGACGCATGATTACGCCAAAGAACGTCCAAACGATGAATTCGAGTTGATTATTCGCCGAGATGGTTTTGATTTGGCTTTATTAAACTATGGCAATGAAATTTGGCATGGCTTAGTTGGGGCGGATATTGTTCAACGGGAATTAGCCATTGATGACGAAGAAATCTTGCAGGCAATTCGTGTGCATACAACTGGGGCTGCTAAGATGAGCTTGCTAGATAAAATTATTTATGTCGCAGATTACATTGAACCAGGACGTGATTTTCCAGGTGTGAAAGAAGCCCGTGAAATTGCCCTTGTTGACTTAGATGCAGCGGTTGCTTATGAAACGAAACATACCTTGTTACATTTGATTGAACAAGAACATAAAATTTATCCAAAAACGTTAGAGACCTACAATCAATGGGTCGTTAATCAAAAATAAAAGAAGAAAGAATTACTAGGAGGGAACTATCATAGATAGCCAGAAAATTTTAGAAATTGCTGTCAAAGCAGCAGATTCAAAACGAGCAGAAGAAATTGTTGCATTAGACGTAAGAGAGATTTCATTATTAGCAGATTATTTTTTAATTTGCCAAGCCAATAGTGAACGTCAAATCAATGCGATTGTTGATGAAATTAACGAACAAGAAGCCAAAAATCAAGTAGAAGTCAAACGTGTGGAAGGTAAAGAAGGCGGAAAATGGATTTTAATCGATTTAGGCGATGTTATTGTCCATGTATTCCAATCTTCAGAACGTGCCTTTTACAACTTAGAAAAATTATGGTCAGATGCCCCAATGGTTGATCTAAGCGCTTGGGTCGACTAAAATGGCCTATGAAACGTTTGCTTTCGTCTATGACGAAGTGATGGACGAAAGCCTATACCAAAAATGGTTGGATTTTTCCAATCGTCATCTCCCACAAGGAACCCAACAAATTCTTGAAATGGCTTGTGGTACAGGCGCTTTAGCAGTTGATTTTGCAAAAAGTGGTTACGATGTGACAGCCTTAGACTTATCAGAAGAAATGTTGATGATTGCTAGTGAACGAGCTTTTGAAGAAGAAGTGCCAGTTCAATTTGTTCAGGGAAATATGCTAGATTTATCTGAAGTGGGACAATACCAAGCCATCACTTGTTTTTCTGATTCACTGTGCTATATGGCTAATCGCCAAGAAGTACAACAAGTGTTCGATGAAGTTTATCAAGCGTTAGAAGAGGAAGGAACGTTCATTTTTGATGTTCATTCTACTTACAAAATTGATTCAGTTTTTCCAGAATATAGCTATCATTATCAAACAGAAGAATTTGCTTTTCTATGGGATAGTTACGCTGGTGAAAAAGAACACAGCATCGAACATTTCTTAACATTTTTTGTGAAAGAACAGGAAACAGATGAGCACTTTGTTCGGTATGATGAATTGCATCAAGAACGAACCTATTCGTTAGATAACTATTTACGAATGTTAGAAAGTGCTGGTTTCATGAACGTCAAAGTTTATGCAGATTTTACAGATGAAGCACCAACTGAAACAAGTGAACGCTGGTTCTTTGTTTGTCAAAGAGATTAATAAGATTTGGCTTATGAGCTTGGGACAGCGCTTAAAAACGTTTGTCTCTTTGCTGATAAGTCCATTTTTTTATAACGGAGGTGGCTAGAGTGAAAGCCTGTGGCATTATCGTGGAATATAATCCCTTTCATAATGGACATCGCTATCATGCCCAACAAGCTCGCCAACAAAGCGGAGCTGAAGTAGTGATTGCTATAATGAGTGGAAATTTTTTACAAAGAGGAGAACCAGCCTTACTAGATAAGTGGGCCAGAGCAGAAGAAGCTTTGCAAAATGGTGTGGATTTAGTCATTGAATTGCCGACAGCTTGGTCGGTACAGTCTGCGGATTACTTTGCCAAAGGCGGTATAAAGTTATTGCAGGCGTTGCAATGTGAGAGCTTATGTTTTGGAACAGATAGTACAAGCGCAATTGATTATGCGGCTTTCGGCCAGTTTGTCCAAGAAAACCAATCCTTAATTGATCAAACGTTTCACACATTGACAGACAAACAATTGAGTTATCCACAAAAAATGACTGCTGTTTTTCGTCAAGTATATCCTGAAAGCAGGTTCGATTTTTCTTCGCCTAATCATATTTTGGGGATGAGTTATGCAAAGGAAAATGCCACGTATCCAACCCCGATGACGCTCTACCCAATTGCTAGAAAACAAGCGGGCTTTCATGATGCAACGATTTCTGGGAAAGTTGCTAGCGCCACGGCGATTAGGCAAAGTGTTTTTCAACAAGAAATAACGCAAGTACTGCCAACGGTGCCTTCTATAACCGCACAACATTTACAAACACAGGCAATGATTTCATGGGAAAACTACTGGCCCTTCCTAAAGTATAAAATTGTTCAATCCTCGTTAGAAGAGTTACAAGCCATTTACCAAATGACGGAAGGACTTGAATATCGACTAAAAGATCAAATCCAAGCAGCAGGTTCTTTTCACGAATTAATGGAACGTATGAAAACGAAGCGTTATACTTGGACAAGATTGCAACGATTAGCAACTTATATATTGTTAAATATGACCAAAGAAGAAGTTGAAACTGTTTGGCAAAACAGTTATCTCCATGTGCTAGGATTTACGCCAAAGGGACAAGCTTATCTAAAAGAAACCAAAGCACAGATTCAATTGCCGGTAATTTCCAAAGTATCTAAAGAAAACCGCGCAATGCTTTCGTTAGATATTCGCGCCAATCAACTATACCAGATGGGAGATTCTTCTTTAAAAGAACAAAATTTTGGTCGGTTTCCCTTACGATTTTCGCCAGATACCTAAAAAATACTTAACAAAAATCAGTTTCCCCAGTATAATAAACAAGGGATAAGATACTAACAACAAATCAGAGAAAGCGAAGTGAGAATATGGGCCGTAAATGGGCAAATATTAAAGAGAAAAAAGCTGCCAAAGACGCAAACAATAGCCGTGTTTATGCAAAATTCGGGATTGAAATTTACGTAGCAGCGAAGTCAGGAGACCCTGATCCTCATGCAAACCAAAAATTACGGTTTGTAATCGAACGCGCCAAAACATACAATGTACCAAAACATATTATTGATCGCGCTATTGAAAAAGCAAAAGGTTCAGCAGATGAACAATATTCTGAATTACGCTATGAAGGATTTGGGCCAAATGGTTCAATGGTCATTGTTGATGCTTTAACAAACAACGTGAACCGAACAGCAGCAGATGTGCGGGCCGCATTTGGTAAAAACGGCGGAAACATGGGTGTCAGCGGTGCTGTTTCCTACATGTTTGATAATACAGGTATCATTGGCTTTGCTGGTGACGATGCGGATGAAATTTTAGAATACTTAATGGAAAAAGACATTGATGTTCGCGATGTTGTTGAAGAAGACGGTCAAATTATCGTTTACACAGAACCAGAAGATTTCCACCATGCACAAGAAGCGTTAAAAGAAAAAGGCATTGAAGAATTCACGGTTACTGAGTTAGAAATGGTTCCACAAAACGAAGTAACATTAGAAGGCGACGATTTAGCGAACTTTGAAAAAATGTTAGACGTTTTAGAAGATTTAGAAGATGTTCAAAAAGTTCATCATAATGTAGATTTACCTGAATAATCCATTTGTTCGTTTGTTTTAAGATTTAGAAAGTGAGCCATCGGTCATTTTGACTGATGGCTCACTTTTTTTCATATAATACATAGAAAAAAGAAAGTTGATTGATAGGTCCATGTGACACAAAGCATTCAATGACAGGTTCAACTTTTGTCTGTTCCATAAATATTTGTCTAAACAATTGAATTAATAGTACAATAGTCTAGTAAGATAGATCATTGAACGGGGTGAATAGGCGTGAAAAAGGGAATGTTAGCGTTTTTTGTCGGGCTAGCGGTTTTATCATTAACTGCTTGTCGGGAACCAAAAGAAAAGAAAGTGACCGCTTCAACGGAGGCATCCTCTAAAGTTGAAGAGACGAATGAAAAAACCAGTGAAACAATTGATAAGACAAACGAACAAGCGAGCAGCAGTGTCGAGTCTAACGAATCAGTGAAAAATGAAGAGCAGACAGCTGATGAAAACAATAGTCAGCTAACTGTAGCTGATTTAGATACTACAGCGATTAATGCTGGCGATTTTACTACTTTAGCTGGAACATGGAAAAATGGTAAAGGAGAGAGTTTGATCATTCATCCTGATGGTAGTACAAATACCGGAGGAATGATTACGAAGGATTCACCTACTGATGAGTCGCGACCAATTACAAGCTTAAGTATTAGGTGGGGGCCTACTGGTGCTGCGTTATTATTATATAAAATTGGTGTTGAAAATCCTAACGGCGACCAATCGGATAAGACGAAACCACGATTGTTAATTACTCAAGATAGTGGAAATTATCCTGCGGAAGAGTATTACTATCGTTCTTCTGAAGAGGAAAATCAAGACCAAAATGAAGAGGCAAAAATCATCGATACACAAGAAAAAGCAGAGACATATATTAGAAAGACACTGACTGATGCAGAAAATAATGATACGAACCTTGGATTTTTGGGTATGAATGGAAATGACTTCTTTTTTAGATCCCAATCGAAACAGATGGTTGCAAATGGAGGGACAGGGACTGTCGGTTTTTACAGAGTATCACCACAAGGAGCAGTCAGAATAACGGATGCACGAGGCAACTAAAGATAGTCTAGTGGCAATCTATTTAATTCCTATAAAAGTAGCAAAATAAGAATGAAATGATCACAAAATCTTCACATTTAGTTTGTAAGATATAAGCATATCAACAAACAACCTTAACAACACAAAACACTTTTTCATTTTTAACTCCTTTCCCGTCCTTACCCAAAGGGCGGGTCTTTTTTTGTGTAAAACTATTCGCTCAAGATACCAAAAAGCCAGCTTGTAGTAAGCTGGCTTTTAACTCTTTACATGTTGGCGCTTGTAGACACGAGATAATAATTAAGGTGTTGGAACAGTTGGTGAATAGTTCGTTTTTCGACCATAAAGTTCTTGTGTCGCCGCCGAGATATACGCAGATGAATCTTTTCCTGGGAGGTTATACATTAGATAAATACCATATTGCTCCGCTTTTGTACGTTTAGCATATTGCGCAGCTAGATTTTGATTGACACCAACTTCAACGGCAGAAGCACCTAAACGAGAAGCAGGCATCCCCGTAATTTGTGGCGGATTCCAGGTACTATAATAAGGGTTCCAAGCATAATCAATTAAAGAACTCATTTGAGGATTAGCTGAAGAGTTCGCAGCCGCTGGTCCAATATTATAAAAAGTAATTAATTTATCATTGCCTAAGCGATTTCTTAAGGCTTGAAGTAACCAAATGAACGAAGAATTATTTGGTTGAGGCGTTCCATTTTTTCCGTATTCAGCATACTCATCATCAAAATCAATACCATCTAAATGATACGTATTAACGACTTGTTCTAATTGAGCTGCAAAGGCATCCGCACTTTCGTAAGTTGGGAAGTTAGCAAAGCCAGCGCCTTCATGGTTGCCTAAAATAGACAATAGGACTTTAGTGCCGCGTGCTTGAACTGGACGAATTTGTGTTTCAGCTTCGTTTAAAGTTTGTTGGACCCGTTCATTTAGATATAAGTAAGGTTTTTTATTGACCGTGTCATAATTAATATTGGCTGCAAAAATAATCCCCATATCAAAAGCAGGTTGATTGGTTCCAGCTAAAGTATATTTTCCCACATTGTTAAAATCGTGGTTGTTTACTTCTACATACATGACTGTTTTAGGTGTAACAGTTGATGCTGCTTGTACTTCAAATGCAGGTAGTGCAAACAGTAACCCACCGACTAAAAGTATCAAACTTAAAAAAGTTGAAATAATCCCTGTTTTCTTGTTAAAAAAATGAGTGCTCAATTGATGCCCCATAACTTTCTCCTCCTATAAAATAAATATTGTTTGTAAGCGCTAACAAAGATATGTTATCATTTTTATAATTTAAACACAAGAAGAAGAGAACAAAAGTGAGCAAATCCACAGAATATAAAAGCGTCCTTCGCAAAATGGTCTTGCGAAGGACGCTCTTTTACCAATCAAAGAGTAAGGCATAGCCTAAAGAAAGCAGCTCTCGGCCAAAATTTTTGATATCTTTTGGAAAAGAAGAAGCCGCAGTGATGCCTGAAACATTTGAGATGCCTACTCGCTTGGCTAAAAGTTGCGAGCGGTACATGTGAAAGTCACTAGTAACAATCACTAGCCGTTTAAAAGAAAGGAGTTTTTGTGAATTGACAATATTTTCTTTGGTGCGTGTGGCACGATTTTCTAAGAGAATCTGTTTTTCTGGAACACCTTTATTTAGCAAGTATTGTTTCATAACCGCGGCTTCCGTAGCCGGCTCATCTGCTCCTTGCCCTCCGCTAACAATAACGGGTGTCTCGGGGTGTTGCTTAATATAGGGGATAGCCACATCTAACCGAGCTTGCAAAACACGGCTGGGCAGTGCGGTTTCTTTAGACGTTCCTAAAACACGGGCCCCTAAAATTAAAATAGCATCTGGTTTATCGGTGGGTTGCGTATTTTTGCCAGTAAAAATAAGTAGACCTAAAATCAAAAGAATACAAAAGCCAAAACTGACAATGGATAAACTTGTTATTTTTAACCAATGCATGAAACATCCCTCCTTGTAATGTTAGTGTATACGAAGTACCATAGAAAAAGCGATAGAAAACAAAAGACTTATAAAAAAATCTATGTTTTAATAGAAACTTTTGAAGAGAGGGAGCGAGTGAATGCGTACAGAAGAAGAAATGTTTCAACTTATTATAGATGTAGCAAAACAAGAAGAACACATTCGAGCCGTGGGAATGGTGGGTTCTCGCACGAATGTGAAAGCGCCAAAAGATAGTTTTCAAGATTTCGACATTGTTTATATTGTAGAACCATGTGCTGAGTTTTTTGAAACAGCAACGTGGACAGCAAAATTTGGTCAACCATTAATTATGCAACGTCCCAAGGAAATGACCTTATTTCCCACAGAACCGAAGACGCGGGAAACATTTTTAATGTTATTTGAAGATGGCCAACGTATCGATTTAACGTTGTGTCCTCTCGCAGAAAAAGATAATTGGCATGAAGGAGATTCTTTAGCAATTATCTTGTTAGACAAAGATGAAAGTTTGCCGCCTTTACCTGTAGCATCTGACAAAAATTATACAGTAACAGTTCCGAATCAGCAGCAATTTAACGATTGTTGCAATGAATTTTGGTGGGTTAGTACGTATGTAGTTAAGGGGCTTTGTCGGAATGAACTATTTTACGCTGTCACACATCTCTATGAATATTGTCAGCAGGAACTGTTGCGCTTGCTTTCTTGGCAAGCGGCTTGGCAGGAACCGGAGCCAATTTCTGTTGGGAAACAATTTAAGTATCTGAAAAATTATGTCACTCCTGACACGATGGATCAATTAGCATCGTTGCTGGATTTTTCTAGTAAAGAAGCTTGTTGGAACAGCTTAATAAAGACACAAGCCTTTTTTGACGTCGTCGCTCAGGATTTTGCTAAAATGGCCCAGTTTACGTATCATTTACAAGAAGCAAAAAAAGTCACAGAGTATACAAATTCTTTAAGATTAAAGGATTTACAAGGAAAATAAGCTGAAAACAACGTAAAAATAGTGTATAATTGAAAAAATTAATCTGCGAGAGAAAGGGACCCTTTTTTGATTGTAGATCACCGCAGTTGTTTGTTGCCTAGACTCTAAAAAATAAACCTAAAATTATTGATATAAAGGATGAACAAATGAAAAAAGAAGAAATGCAAATGCGTAATACACGTCGTCAAAAATCAGGAAAAAATAATAAAAAGAAAGTAATTATTACTTCTTTGGTTGGACTAGCTCTGGTTGCTGGGGGCAGCTATGTTTATTTTCAAAGTCACTTTTTACCAACTACAAAAGTAAATGGAGTTTCTGTAGGCTGGTTAAATGTAAATGCTGCAGAAGAAAAATTAGCGCAAGTTAATCAAACCGAAGAAGTTGTGGTTCAAACGGGGACAAAAGAAGAAAAAATTCAACTTCCTAAAAAATACCAATTGGATCAAAAATTTTTAAAAGACCATTTACACAGTAGCAAGGTGAAGCTACCGTTAAATGAGGCATTCAAAAAAGAACTAGAAGCTAAATTAGCGACTTTAAGTTTTCCAGAGGGGAAACCAAGCAAAAATGCGAGTATCCGTCGAGGCAATGGCACTTTTGAAATTGTTCCCGAAGAACAAGGCACAGTAGTGGACACACAGCGCTTAAATCAGCAGATTATTGCGGATGTTGAAGCGGGAAAAGGCAACTATCAATACAATGCCAAAGATTTTTATAAAGCCCCTGAAATTACAAAAGAGGATCAAACGTTAAAGGCAACATTGACAACGCTCAATAACAAGTTAAATAAAACAATTACAGTTGATATTAATGGTGAAAAAGTAGCCTTTGATAAAACACAAATTCAAAACGTGCTGAATGATGATGGCACAATCAACAAAGAAAAACTAACTACTTGGGTGACACAATTAGAAACAACATATGGTTCTGCTAATCAACCAGTTTTATTTACAGATGTTCACGGTACGACACGTCGTTTTAAAAACAACGGAAGTTATGGCTGGTCGATTGATGGGGCCAAAACGCAAGAACTACTAGTAAACGCGCTGAATAGCCAAGAACAAACGAATGCAATCACTGCTCCGTTGGTTGGCGATACCAAAGAAAATAGTAAAATTGCCAATAATTACATTGAAATTGATTTAAAAGATCAAAAAATGTATTGTTTCATTGATGGCAAAAAAATAGTCACCACAGATGTCATTACTGGCAGATATAACAAAGGAACTGCAACAGTACCAGGATTCCATACAATTTTATATCGGACAACCGATGTGAATTTAGAAGGTCAAATGCTTGATGGTTCTCGATACAGTGTGCCAGTAAAATATTGGATGCCGTTATTAAGTCAAGGGGGCGTTGTCACACAAATCGGGATTCATGACTCCGACCATAAATTGGATAAGTATGGCGATAAAGAAGCCTTTAAAACCGATGCTGGTAGTAATGGCTGTATCAATACGCCAGGAACAGAAGTTTCAAAAATCTTTGATGTATCCTATGACGGAATGCCGGTAATTATCTACGGACATATCTATGATGATGCACCAGGTGAATTTGATAAACCTGTAGATTACGGCGAAGAAGTATAAAAAGAGATATTAGGCAAGACCGCACTTTGGTCCAGCTGTGTATCTGAAAAGTAAAAATTGGAGACGTCAACCGTAACGACTGACGTCTCCAATTTTTTATTGACAAGCGTCATATCCCGCTCTATGATACAAACAGAACAAGCAATTTAAATTGGGGGAACGAAGATGCCATTTGTACATGTAGAATTAATTGAAGGCCGCACAGAAGAACAGTTAACTAATATGGTCAAAGATATTACAGAAGCTGTGTCAAAAAACGCTGGTGCACCAAAAGAGAATATCCATGTGATTGTCAATGAATTGAAAAAAGACCGCTATGCACAAGGCGGCGAATGGAAAAAATAAGTTTTCAGAGAATTTCTGTTGAATCACTTGCTTTTTCTGAAAATAAGTGGTTAAATAAGTGCATAAATGATTGATGAGAAAGACAACTGAACTTGCCCGCGATCTATTAGAGAGGAAAATCTTGGCTGAAAATTTTCCAGATTGGCACAAGGGATGACCACTTTCGAAACCTTTGTTGAAACAAAGGCGGTCGCACCGTTAACACGCTAGAGGAACACAGATTATTTGTGTTCAAAATTAGGTGGAACCACGATATTTTCGTCCTAGTATTCGTTAGAATACTAGGACTTTTTGTTTTTTAACAAGGGGAACAGGTGGCTGTTTCGTTTCATTGTGAAAAACAGGAACACAATGAAACGCTTCAAATCAAAAAAATTAAAAGGAGAGAATTTTATTATGTCTATTCACATTACTTTTCCAGATGGCGCTGTTAAACCGTTTGATTCTGGGATTACAACATTTGATGTTGCTAAAAGTATTAGCAACAGTTTAGCCAAAAAAGCTTTAGCTGGTAAATTCAATGGTGTTTTAATCGATTTAGATCGTCCTATCGTAGAAGATGGTTCGCTTGAAATCGTGACACCTGATCATGAAGATGCTTTAGGAATTTTACGTCATTCATCAGCTCATTTAATGGCTAATGCCTTACGTCGTCTTTTCCCTAACATTAAATTTGGCGTAGGTCCTGCGATTGATTCTGGGTTCTACTATGATACAGATAATGGGGAATCTCCTGTGACAGCGGAAGATTTACCTGCAATTGAAGCCGAAATGATGAAAATTGTGAAGGAAAATAACCCAATCGTTCGTAAAGAAATCTCACGTGCAGAAGCGTTAGAATTATTTGCTGATGATCCTTACAAAGTTGAATTAATTACAGATTTGCCAGAAGATGAAATCATCACTGTCTATGATCAAGGCGATTTTGTTGATTTATGTCGTGGTGTTCACGTCCCTTCAACAGGACGGATTCAAGTCTTTAAACTACTTTCAGTAGCTGGTGCTTATTGGCGCGGAAACTCTGACAATCATATGATGCAACGGATTTACGGCACTGCCTTTTTCGATAAAAAAGATTTAAAAGAATTTATCAAAATGCGCGAGGAAGCCAAAGAACGTGACCACCGTAAATTAGGAAAAGAATTAGATTTATTTATGGTTTCACAAGAAGTTGGTTCAGGGTTACCTTTCTGGTTACCAAAAGGCGCAACCATTCGTCGTACAATTGAACGTTATATTGTGGACAAAGAAATTAGCTTAGGTTATCAACATGTGTATACACCAATTATGGCAGATGTGGAATTATACAAAACATCTGGTCACTGGGATCATTACCATGAAGATATGTTCCCACCAATGGATATGGGCGATGGCGAAATGCTGGTATTACGTCCAATGAACTGTCCACACCATATGATGGTTTATAAAAATGACATTCATAGTTACCGCGAATTGCCAATTCGAATCGCTGAATTAGGGATGATGCACCGCTATGAAAAATCTGGCGCATTATCAGGGTTACAACGTGTTCGTGAAATGACTTTAAACGATGGCCATACTTTTGTTCGTCCTGACCAAATTAAAGACGAATTTAAACGTACTTTGGAGTTAATGGTGGCAGTCTATGCTGACTTTAACATTACGGATTATCGTTTCCGATTAAGCTATCGTGATCCAAATAATACAGACAAATATTTTGATGATGATGCGATGTGGGAAAAAGCGCAAGCGATGTTAAAAGCTGCCATGGATGAATTAGAATTAGATTACTTTGAAGCAGAAGGCGAAGCTGCCTTTTACGGTCCGAAGTTAGATGTTCAAGTAAAAACAGCTTTAGGAATGGAAGAAACATTATCAACCATCCAATTAGACTTCTTATTACCAGAACGTTTTGACTTAACTTATGTTGGCGAAGATGGTGAAAATACACATCGCCCAGTTGTTATCCACCGTGGTATTGTCTCAACAATGGAACGATTTGTGGCTTACTTAACAGAAGTTTACAAAGGCGCTTTCCCTACTTGGTTAGCACCAATTCAAGCAACTATTATCCCAGTTTCTGTAGAAGCGCATTCTGAGTATGCTTATGAAATCAAAGAACGTTTACAAGCACAAGGCTTACGTGTTGAAGTCGATGATCGTAACGAAAAAATGGGCTACAAAATTCGGGCCTCTCAAACCCAAAAAGTACCTTATCAATTAGTGGTCGGGGACAAAGAAATGGAAGATGCAACGGTGAACGTCCGTCGTTATGGAAGCAAAGAAACGTCTGTCGAAGATTTATCAATTTTCATTGACAGCATGGTTGCTGAAGTTCACAATTACAGCCGTTAAAAAAAGAGAAAAAGTCAAAAGGACTTCTGAATTCAGAAGTCCTTTTGACTTTTTTTTAACAAAAAAATAATTAAATATTTCCTTAGAGCTGGGAATAATCCTGATTTTTTGACTATTTTTTGTTACAATGAGAATGCGAAACTTTTTAGTGAAGGGACTAGAGGTATGAAGAAAAACTCATTTATAGATAAAATAAAAAAAACAGATGCCGCAGCAAAGAGTCAACGAGGTAGAAAGCCACATATTCCTTTTCGATTGAACTTATTATTTTTTGTGATATTCACTTTATTTGTTTCATTAATTGTCCGTTTAGGGTATTTACAGATTGTAGAAGGAGAAGAGTTTAACAAAAAAATCACTGCCAATTCTTCACTGCAAATCACGACACCATCCCCTCGAGGACAAATTTATGATTCACAAGGAAAAGCCTTGGTTTCTAACAAAGCCAATTTAGCAATCACTTACACACGAGGAAAAAATATTGAAGGAAAAGATATTTTACCGATTGCGAATAAAGTTAACGAACTTATTAACGTTCCAGTTGATCCAAACTTAACGGATCGTGACAAAAAAGATTATTGGTTAGCGAATCCTGAAAATTTAAAAGCAGCCCAAGCCCGTTTAACCGATCAAGATAAAGAAGATGAAAAAGGCAACAAAATTACGGACGAAGGCACATTATATGCCAAAGCAGTTGAAAAAGTCACCCCTGAAGAAATTGCGTTTGATGACCGAACCTTACAAGCAGTAACGATTTTTAAACGAATGAATGCAGCATCACAAATGAACACGGTCTTCATCAAGAATGAAGGGGTAACAGAAGGTGAAATTGCGACAATTGGTGAACACACAGCGGAAATATCTGGTGTTTCAACAGGGACTGATTGGACGCGTGATTATTCTCAAAGTGGCGCATTACGTAGCCTGTTGGGCACCGTTTCAACTGAAAAACAAGGATTGCCAGCCGAAGAAGTCGATGAATATTTGAAAAAAGGCTATGCACGAAATGACCGTGTCGGGACTAGCTATTTAGAAAAACAATATGAAGACGTTCTACAAGGTAAAAAAGCAAAATCAGAAGTCGTTTTAGACAATAACGGAAAGATTGTTTCACAAACCCCAATTTCCAAAGGGGAAAAAGGCTCCAACTTAAAATTAACGATTGATTCAAATTTCCAAAACAAAGTTGATGAAATTTTACAACGAAACTATTCACAAATAGTCAAAACCATTGGACCATACTCAGAAAATGCATATGTCGTTGCTATGAACCCTCAAACAGGAGCTATTTTAGCGATGTCCGGATTTCATCATGATTTAGCAACTGGAGAAGTCACACCTAATCCTTTAGCACCTATTTTGAATTCTGAAGTTCCTGGATCAGTTGTGAAAGCAGGTACTTTAACAGCTGGTTATGAAACAGGCGTCATTAAAGGCAATGACGTTTTAACAGATGAAGCTATTTTACTAGCAGGTAGTAATCCAAAAGCTTCTTGGTGGAATGCTTCTGGCGGAACAACCATGCAATTAACTGCGGAGCAAGCGTTAGAATATTCTTCGAATGCTTATATGATGAAATTAGTCTTTAAAATGATGGGTGTGAATTATTATCCCAATATGATTTTCCCTTATGAAGTAGGAGATGACACTGTCTTTAAAGAATTAAGAAAAGCTTTTGCAGAATATGGTATGGGAACGAAAACTGGAATTGATATACCAGGAGAAACAACAGGAATTCAAAACAAGGACTTTAAGGATTCGTCATCTGCGCCACAAGGCGGTAATCTTCTTGACCTATCTTTTGGACAATATGATACCTATAGCGCCTTACAATTAGCACAGTACGTTTCCACTGTCGCAAATAATGGCATCCGCGTGCAACCCCATGTGGTAGAAGGAATCTATGGCAATGATGAAAATGGAGCTTTAGGAAAAATTTTAAAAGAAATTGAACCAAAAGTTTTGAATAAGGTGAATATTTCTGAAGACCAGATAGGAATTCTTCAACAAGGTTTCTATAATGTGGTAAATGGAACTAGTCCTTTTACAACTGCACGTGGTTTAAAATCAGACAAGTTTTCGATTGCTGCTAAAACAGGGACCGCCGAAACGCAAGCAACAGATGCTAATGGAGTAAACCATACAACGGTTAATAGTAACTTGGTGGCTTATGCGCCGTACGAAAATCCTGAAATTGCAATTAGCGTTGTTTTACCACACTTAAATGATGAAGCTTCCAAACCAAATCAAACGATTGCCAAAGAAGTTTTAGAAGCGTATATGGAAATGTACAAAAAATAAAATTTGTAAAGTAGAACTACTTTACAAATTTGCCCAAAAGGGTAGTCAAATGACAAAAAAAATGGTATGATATTCAAGTCTAAGAAATCTCTTGGAAAGATCAATTATTAGTAGGAGGGGAAAACATGCGCGTAAACATCACTTTAGAGTGTACTTCTTGTAAAGAACGTAACTACTTAACAAATAAAAATAAACGTAACAATCCTGATCGTTTAGAAAAACAAAAATATTGCCCACGTGAAAGAAAAGTTACTTTACACCGTGAAACTAAATAATTTAGTTAGATAGAGCCTAGAATCCTTGTTGTGTAAGGGTCTAGGCTTTTTATCTATAGATTCATTACATGTTCATTTGTAGATGGAATGTAGAGGGAGGATTACCCAAGTTTGGCTGAAGGGGACGGTCTCGAAAACCGTTAGGCGAGTAACATCGTGCAAGGGTTCGAATCCCTTATCCTCCGTACCGAGAAGCAGTTGAGTTATTAGTTGCAAATAAAACGACAGAGACGTACACTTAAAGTAGAAAAATACTTAAGAAGAGGTGTCTATTATGTCAAACTATGAAGAAAAAGAAGCGCAAGCATTAGCAAAAATTGCGACGTTTTGAACAAATTGGATGCAAGTTTAGAAGAGTTGAGCTCGCTAGATGAGGATACAAAAAAACATAGTATGAAGAAATGGATTGTTGAAAAAAAAGCCATTCATGAGATTAAAAAAATTGCACACGAAGCTGGTAAGTATGACAAGTATGATGAAAAAGAATTAGAAAAAGAAATGGATCTGTTGGAAAAGTTTATGTAAAAAAGCGCTAGCTTTTGTTCAACAGTTATTTAATTTTGAGCCTAGAATTAATCGTTTTGATTTTTTCTAGGCTTATTTTTTATGAAGTAAGCAAATCGTATCGGGAAAGGTATTGGAATAAGAAATAAAGCATGTATTGATTCAGAAAAAAAGTTGTAGTAAAATGTTCGTCACAACTTCTTTTCTTATGATTTCATAGAAGGAAAAGTTGGAATAATGAATTGAGAAGAGTCGATTTTTAGGAGATGATTTTAGGTGACTTTTTATCAATTATTGCAGTTAGATCCATTTATTTTAAAACAAAAAATTCATCAAGCGGACACTAAAAAACAGCGGAGATATTTTTGGCGCGCCTTGTTAATAAGGGATATTTTATTAGTTTCGTTTGCGATTTTATGGGTGTCGACGATTACTTTTTTCTTTGGAAAAGCTGTAGCGCCTTTTTCAATTGTATTATTTTGTTTGCTGTTGAGTATCCGTTTCGTCTCATATGGCTACAGGGAAAAACAGGCCTTGCTTAGTTTAGGAATCGTGTTAACAATTCTAGGTGTTAGTCCACTAATTTCACTGATTTCTGTATCATTTTTACAATGGGGTCTTCATTTTATCTGCTTGCTGGCATTGTTTTTCTTAACTGGTAAAAACCCTAAAATGGGTAATCCGGGCTTGTATACGTTCTCCTACTTATATTTAGTTGGCACGGTTCACTATCAATCGTTTCAGCAATTAGAACAAACTTTCTTTGTATTAGTGTTTGCCTATTTACTTTTAGCTTTTGTTTATCATGTGAAACATAAAAAGTTGGATCAAGAGATTACTTTTATACAGATGGTTACAGAAAATGGTTTTTTTAATCAAAGAAATATTTGGTTTGGTTATTACGCTTTAGGCATTAGCTTATTACTTTTTATAGGAACGCACCTTCAGATTGACCGCTTTATGTGGGCAACATTTGCTAGTTCGTCATTATTTTCTGGGTATGAGACGTTTAAATTGTCTGAACGAGCAAAAGAACGAATAATAGGGGTCGTTATTGGTTCTCTAGTATCGGCTATCTTGTTATTTTATATACCAACGAACCTACTTGGTATTTTAGGAGGACTTTGTTTAGGCTTATGCACATCTTATAAAAGTAAAACGATTTTTAATTGTGTTGGTGCTATCATGGCAGCTTCTATGATATTTGGGCTAGAAACAAGTCTTTACTTAAGAATTTTGTTAAATATGTTAGGGCTAGCTTACGGTTTGCTTTATCATTTTGTCTTTGTAAAAACTATGTCCTATTGCAATCGCAAGGAGTGGCTGAAATTGTCTGAATAAAAGGAGCCTAACATTCTTTCTTGAAAGAATGTTAGGCTCCTTAGACATTTTTGTGTATATTCCATATTATCAAATTATATGCATGCTGTTAATCAATGCCCAACTGCTATATCAAATGTCGCAATTTTTGCTGAGCCAGTAGGTACAAGGTCTAGTTCCACTTCGTCAAAACTATTGCCATCAACTGGTATCCCAAGTAAATGGTAGATGGTCCAGTTCTACTTTTATAGACTATTATCTATTAGTATACCTAAATTTCTATTTAATTCGTAATGACTGACCAGGATAAAAAACAGAAGTTTCAATGCCTGGATTTAACGCTAATAATTCTTCCAAGGTTAAACCATTTCTTTCGGCTAACTGTCGCCCACCTTCACCACTTCGTACCGTATCGTATATAGGTTGGTCTGATTTAGAATTTTGTATTTGTTCACTAGAATCAGAGTTTTGTGGTGGTTGCTGTTCAGATTGTTCAAAAACTTGTTGAGTTTGATTATTTCTTTCAATTAATTGTTCCAACGTAATATTACCTAGATAAGTGTATATTTGTCCATTAACAGTTAAAGTACCATCATTATTTTTCGTTACTGTTCGGGGCATATTATTCAAAAGAAACGTCATTGTTTGATTACCATTCTCATCCACAGAAAAACTTACATTTTGAAGAGGAACATTCGATTGAGTTATGCTAGTGAGTGTTCCGTCAGCATTTATAAAAAATAAGTTATCACTTTGAGGAATACCCCAACCGCCTATAAAATCAGCTAAGCTAACTTGTGGCAGCGGTTCTTTAGTAGTAGATGAAGAGGTAGATTGGTTTGTTTCAGATGAGACGTTTTGATAATTAGAGCTGGTTTCTTCCGTTTTATCTTTTTGAGTGGAAGAATCAATACTTTTCTTTGTGTAAGGTTTCAAAACTAGTTTTGTTTGGTTATCAGAATTGTTTGTCTTAGTAGGAGTGAAAAGTAGATTTTGCTTTTCTTTTTTTATCTTGTAAGCTACTTCTTTTCCTTCATTTTCCCAACGAATTTGATTGTTTTTTAGATGGTATTTGACTTTGTATTCTATTTTATTTGCAATTTGTTTACCTAATTCTTCGCCTGCTTTTTCCAACTCATTTTTTGCAGTTGATGTGTGTTCATCTGTATTGATTTTGAAAGTAGCGGTATCTTCGCTGAATGATACAATCATTACTACTTCATCAACGTTGGAGTTTACGGCCCACTCGTTTGCCATTAGCTCTTTTGTGGTCACTTTATTTCTGCAGGAAGTAAGGGTCAGTAAGGATAAAAAAACAATCAACCCCAGCAAACTTTTTTTCATTTTTAACTCAATCCTCTTTTCTATTTTACTATTTTTTTGTATCTTCGAATCTCTCTCAACCCCAGCCAACCACTCGCTGATAACAAGTACCAAAACGGCATAAACTGGATTAAATAGCGAGAGCGGCCGCCTTCAAAGAGCAATAAATACAGAATAGCTCCAATGAAAGCTAATTTTAAAATCGCGTAGTTATTTTTTGAATCTTTTAGAGGGATACTGAACAATAGACCTAGTAATGTGAGTAAATAGAAAAAATGCATATAAATTCGTAGATAGTTACTTTTTTGATTTTGCGGATAATACAGTGACCGCAAGTGTTCTTGCCAACGATTTTTAGAAGGTGTTTCTGGGATTAAATCACCGCCATCCCAACCCCAGTCAAAATCACCATTGGCAGTATTATGACGATTTTTTTGAGCCAGAAAACGAAGATAACCGAAGAATCCTTTATTTTTTAAACGGTCTTGAATCATTTTTATGGTATAAGCTTTTTTGGCTTCTTGTGTAGGCAACTGATTTACTGCTTGTGTATCTGCATCATTGTAACCGCCAGTTCCAGTCAAACCCATCATTACAAAAAGTGTCCAAGGTTTGGCTTGCTCTTTATCGATTTCCGTAATCGTTTGTTTTTCCACAAAAAATTGAAAACTATAATATGCGCTGGCGAAACCAGTCAGTAAAAAGAGAGCAACCACGGTTAATTTTACGATAGACTGTTTGTTCCGATTTACTAAAAGAAGTTGCAGCACTTTGATACAACTAAATGCAATAAAAAAGATAATAGACGAAGGTTTCATTAAAAAACACCAAGCTAGGCCAATTCCAATAAACAGTAATAAACAATATTTTACGAAGGGAGGGGAAACTTGGTCAAAAAGGCTATATGCAAAAAAGACTAGGTTGATGAACAATAAGACGGCCGTATCTGTATAAGGCGTGAGTAACCATGGAGACAATCCGAAAGAAAGAAAAAATAAACTGTAAGCAACGAAGGCCGTTAATGGATTAAAGACACGCTTAGAGGCATGATAAAAGAGAAATAAACTGCTATTAATAAACAAGCAATTAACCACTTGCCAACTAAACCAAGTATTGCTCCAGCTCCCTGTTACATCAATGAAACGCAAAAATTTATTCAGGTAATACATCATGAAAAAGAAAAATTCGTTATTGGGGTTTAAAGAAAGTACGATTTTTGAATAATCCCTATTTTCAGTGGTAATACTATGAAAGTTGTCAAAAACATCCCAGCCAATCGGCACAGTAATCTGCGTCAGGAGTAAAAGTTGTAGTAAAAATAAACTGACCAAACTACCAATAATAACCACACGATCATGGGTTTTTATTAAGTGCCAGAGCGCTTGAATCTTAGTGTAAAGAAATTTTTTGTTTTTATAAATAATCAACAATAGAATAATTAATAGAGGAAGTAAAACAAGCAAGTGCTTAGGCTTTTCCCAAAGAATTTTTACCAGAGAATAGGGAGAGTTAATTGCGCCGTAAAAGACAAATAAAATAAAAAAAGTAAAAATATAATTTTCTAGATTCAGAATCCGTTTAAAAGTAGCCATATTTTCTCCTTCCATTTTTTTAGCTAGACTAGTTCTTATTTTATCATAAAGATTTTAAAATAAGAAAAAAGCCCTTCTTTTAAAAGAAAGGCTTAAAACTTTTCCTTACTTCACTTCTTTGTAACGGAAGAAGAAGCGTAAGACGCTATTTTGGCTAGTTGTTGTTAGTTTATCTGTCGGTAAGACTGTTAGTAAGAAGAAAAACAGACTAATCACAAGAGTGAAAAATAAGAAGACGGGACTGCCACCTGTTATCACAGTATCTGTTTGAACGTCATATTTAAAAGTTGACATAACAGAGAAAACTTGTGTATAGCTACAGGCAATAGAAAGTAGATATAAAACAAGCACGCCCCAACCTGTCATCCCAGCATCACGATAACGACGTACACACATTGCCCACGTTGGTAATAATAAAGCTAACCATAAAACAAGTGCAAAAAGCATCAACGGTAATAAGTTTCCAAAATCATAGGTTTCAAAATATTCAGCTGCTAAAATTGCTGACACGGCTTTGCCGACAATGGCAATATAAAAAATAAGTGCTAAAATGCTTAATACCAATGTCATCCACCAATAACCAGCACGTGTGGTCCGACCTTTAAAATCAACATATCCACGAAAATAATCTTTAAAAGCTTGTCCAAATGTTACTTTACCTTTTTCCTCAATTTTAACCATAAAAACACCCCTTTGTATTTAATAAAATGATTATAACGGAAAGTAATAAAATAGGAAAATGTGAATTCGCATATTTTGTGATTTTTTTGATAAATCATATAAAGAGCAGGTTTTATCAAAAAACGGTAAAATAAGAGAAGATATTTTATAATGGAGGAATCATGAATGAAAATCAGTATTAGACATCGCTACATAGCAAAAATTCCAGCATTAGAAGTGACAACAGAAGAGCAAAAAAACGAAGCATTACCTTTAATTGTTTACTATCATGGTTGGCAATCAGCTAAAGAATTATCTTTAACACAAGCAAGAAAATTAGCACACGAGGGGTTTCGGGTCATTTTACCAGATGCCATGAACCATGGAGAAAGAAAAACAGGACCTATTTCCACGATTCCATCGATTACATTTTGGAGTAGCATTCAATATAATTTAATTGAATTTCCAGTAATTATCCATCATTTTCATAAATTAGGGTTGATTAAAGAAAATTGGATTGGCGTGGGTGGTGTATCCATGGGCGGTATTACTACTAGCGCTCTTATGACCCAACATCCTGAGATTCAAGCTGCTGCTTGCTTAATGGGAACACCCTATCCGGCGCGCTATATTCAGCGAGTGATTCAACGGGCGAAAGAATTTGCTATTTTTGTACCTAAAGACTTGCCACTGTTGCTAAGTTGGGTGCATCAATACGATTTATCACAAACGCCAGAAAGACTACAAGAACGACCGATGCTGTTTTGGCATGGAACGGAAGATGAAAAAATTCCTTATGAAGACATGGCTGATTTTGAACAATTAGTGTCTGGGAAAACGTATGCGAGAAATACGCAATTTATAACGGAAATCGGTGAGCGGCATTTAGTGAAAGGAGAAACAATGGATTTGGTTGTTGACTTTTTTAAAGAAGCGTCAAAAACGTTAGAAAAATAACGGGATTTTTCAAAGAGAAAAGGGGAATCAGCTTGTTTTTTAAGAACACTTTCTATAAACTTAACAGAAAAGGGGTTGAAGGTGTACATGGAGAAAAACAAGTTGAGAAAAGTGGGCTTAACTGCCCTGGAATGGCTAAAACAACATCCAGAAATTAAACAACATAAAGAATCAAGTCTCTATGAACAGTTGTTTGCTAGTCAGCAATGGCAACAAGCACAAACGATCGGAATGATTCGGTCGTTACCGCTAGAATTATCAACACAGCCAATTTTCGAACGGGCCATGCAAGAGAGCAAGCAAGTGGCGGTGCCGCGAACATTTAAAGGAGGCAAAATGCACTTTTATCAAGTCTTTCCAGAGACGGTTTATGACACCAGTGCATTTGGCGTGGAAGAACCTCCGTTAACAGCGGCAGAAATAACAGCTACAGCGATTGATTTATTGATTGTGCCAGGGATTATTTTCAATCGTGCTGGCTATCGAATAGGCTTCGGCGGTGGTTTTTATGATCGTTATTTGGAACATTTTTCGGGCCATGCATGTAGTTTAGTTTTCAGTGAACAACTCCATGAACAATGGCAACCAGAAGCGTTTGATCAGCCAATCGAACAATTATTTATACAATAGGAGGAATGGAATGAATTATCAAACAGAAATGAAATTGAAACGGCTAAAAAATCAGCCGTTCATTACGTATGCCCTTTTAGGTATTTCAATCATTGTTTTCCTTGGATTGGAATTAACTGGAGGATCAGAAAATATTTTAAACTTAGTTAATTGGGGAGCAATGGTTCGTCCACTGGTAGCTCAAAATCATGAATACTGGCGGTTTATCACGCCAATGTTTCTTCACATTGGGTTTATGCATATTATTTTGAATATGGTTACTCTTTATTATATCGGCGCACAGGTTGAGGCAATTTATGGGCATTGGCGCTATTTGGGAATTTATTTATTGAGTGGGATTGCTGGAAATATCGCCAGTTTTGCCTTTGGGACACCCAACAGTGTCTCAGCGGGTGCTAGTACAGCGCTTTTTGGTTTGTTCGGCGCATTTGTTATTTTAGGACGCCATTTTAGAGACAATCCAGCGATTATGTATATGGTGCAACGCTATTCAATGTTTATTGTGATTAATTTGTTATTTAACTTGTTTAGTAGCTCTGTAGATATGATGGGTCATGTTGGCGGTCTAATTGGTGGACTATTAGTCGCGACGGCTTTTGCTGTTCCAAATCGTGAAGAAGCATTTAATAAGCACGAGCGAATTATGGCCACGTTAATTTTTATTTTTCTTGTCGTAATTTGTCTGTTATTGGGTTTTAAAAAATACGGTTTACCTGTATAATAAGGAAGTGTTTTCGTATGGAAACGTTATATGATGTACAACAACTTTTTAAACAGTTTGGGATGTATATTTATGTCGGTGCACGGATTTATGATATTGAGTTAATGATGATTGAATTAAAAAAATTGTATGAAGGTCAATTGGTAGACCGAGATACGTATTTACAGGCCCGGCATATTTTGCAAAGAGAGCATCGAATAGAAGAATCTAGAGGGAAGCAGAAAGGAATCGACTAAATGGATAAGAAGATTATTGGGATTGATTTAGGTGGAACGACCATCAAATTTGCTATTTTAACAACCGATGGCGTTGTTCAACAAAAATGGAGTATTGAAACGAATATTTTAGAAGATGGCAAGCATATTGTGCCATCAATTATTGAAAGTATTCGTCACCGTATAGATCTTTATAATATGAAAAAAGAAGATTTTGTAGGAATTGGTATGGGAACACCAGGAAGTGTCGACATTGAAAAAGGAACTGTTGTAGGTGCCTATAATTTAAACTGGACGACTGTACAGCCTGTCAAAGAACAAATCGAATCTGCTTTAGGAATTCCGTTTGCCTTAGATAATGATGCCAATGTTGCCGCTTTAGGTGAGCGTTGGAAGGGCGCGGGGGAAAACAATCCCGACGTGATTTTTATTACTTTAGGAACAGGTGTCGGCGGAGGCATTGTTGCAGCGGGAGAATTGCTCCACGGTGTTGCTGGCTGTGCTGGCGAAGTTGGGCATGTGACGGTTGATCCTAACGGCTTTGACTGTACCTGTGGGAAACGTGGCTGTTTAGAAACTGTTTCTAGTGCCACTGGTGTCGTTCGTGTTGCACGTCATTTATCAGAAGAGTTTGCAGGTGACTCTGAACTGAAACAAGCGATTGATGATGGACAAGATGTTTCGAGTAAAGATGTTTTTGAATTTGCTGAAAAAGGCGATCATTTTGCTTTAATGGTTGTGGATCGTGTTTGTTTCTATTTAGGCTTAGCCACAGGAAACTTAGGTAACACGTTAAATCCAGATAGCGTGGTTATCGGTGGAGGTGTTTCTGCAGCAGGAGAATTTTTACGTAGTCGTGTCGAAAAATATTTCCAAGAATTTACTTTCCCACAAGTTCGAAATAGTACAAAAATCAAATTAGCAGAGCTAGGTAATGAGGCCGGCGTCATTGGTGCCGCTTCACTAGCATTACAATTTTCAAAAGAGAAATAGAGAGGGCTTTTTAGAATGAGTATTTTATGGGTAATCAATGGCATTTTGCTAGTTATTGTACTAGCGATGGTATTCAATGAATTATATTTGAAAATTATGGTGAAACGTTCAGCAAAAATGCTGACGGAAGAAGAATTTAAAGAAACAATGCGTAAAGCACAAGTGATTGACGTTCGTGAGAAAGATACATTTGATGCTGGGCATATTTTAGGGGCGCGCAGCATGCCATACAGCATGTTAAAAACAACAATTGGTTCTCTTCGTAAGGATCAACCTGTTTATCTTTATGATCAGAAGAAAGCTTTAAGTATCCGAGCAGCTAATTTATTACGCAAAAATGGCTATACTGATATTTATATTTTAAAAGGCGGCTATGATGGCTGGACTGGGAAAGTGAAAAAGAGAAATAGTTAATAACAAAAAGAGTTGGTCTTCATTGAGACCAACTCTTTTTGTATAGGAAAGCTTAATAGAGATGTTGCTTTTTGTCAGTCCTCACTTTTTGAGCTACAATAAAGAGAAGAGGTGAAGGCAGATGATTCAAATCAAGCGAGCATATGAAGCACCGACAGAGCAAGATGGCTACCGTGTTTTAGTTGACCGTATTTGGCCACGAGGAAAATCCAAGGAATCTGAAAAGTTAGATGAATGGCTCAAAGAAGTGGCCCCAAGTACAGAGCTACGGAAATGGTTTAATCATGAAGTAAATAAATATCCCGAGTTTAAACAAAAATACCAAGAAGAATTGAAACATGAGCCAACTGCCACAGCGTTTAAGCAGTTACAGACGATTGTAAAAAATCAGCCAGTAGTCACGCTGGTCTATGGGGCGAAAGATACAGTGCATAATCAAGCGGTTGTCTTAAAAGAATTATTAGAAAAATAGAGTAGGTGATTGGATGAAAATTGCAATTGTAGGTGCTGGACCCAGAGGCTTATCAGCTGCAGAACGAGTCATTGAATGGGCTCGTAAAACGGAAATAAATGTTCAGCTCACGTTGTTTGATCCATACGGTCCAGGTGGGAAAATTTGGCGAGCAGAGCAACCTAATTATTTATTAATGAACACCGTGATTAGTCAAGTCACTTTATTTACAGATGAATCTTTTAGTGGCGAAGGACCAATTGTCAAGGGCCCCACTCTCTATGAATGGACCCAAACAGAAGCTGCGCAGTACATTCAACAGCAACAACCCTATAATTATCTTGAGTTGTTGAAAGAATGTCATCGCCTTGGACCGAATGATCACTGCTCGAGGGCTTTTTATGGCATGTACCAAAAATGGTTTTATACGTATTTAGCCACGAGGTGTAACGAACAAACATCGCTGACGTTTTTTAAAGAGCCAGTAACTGCTGTGCGGGCAGGAGAGGATAACTATTATGTGTATACTCAATCCATTGAGTTTACGGCAGACAAAGTAATTTTAGCTTTGGGTCACCAAGAAAATGAATTAACGACTGTTGAACAAGAGCTTGCGGACTACGCCAAGGAGCATCGTTTGTTTTATTCTTCTCCTAAAAATGCGGCGGATGCTTTATTGGCACTTGCCAATATACCTGCAAAACAACCCGTTGTGTTAAAAGGCTTAGGTTTGGCATTTTTTGACTATTTATCTGCCTTGACGATTGGCCGCGGGGGTGTTTTTTCTCGTCAAAATGGCCGCTTACGTTATGAACCTTCTGGAAGAGAGCCCATTATTATTGCTGGTTCTGGTCGCGGTTTTCCTTCTCATCCTCGAGGGAATAATCAAAAAGGCTACGGGGAAACCTATCAGCCTGTTTTTTTAACCGAAACGTATTTAGCTGAATGTCGTAAAAAAGGACAGGTTACAGGTGCAGAGTTTTTTGGGTATTTAAAAAAAGAAGTGGAATATGTGTATTACACTTGCTTAATCGAAGAAAAATATCCGCATCTTTCTAAAGAGGCCTTTCAACAGCTGTTTATTCAAACCAAGGGAGCGCCGGAAAGCCTAGCCCACTTTGAAAAACAAGATTGGTTTGATTGGCAAGCGTTAGAACATCCTGAAACAAAGAAAACCACTCATGAAAGTTTTCGTTCGTTTTTACTAGAGTATTTAAAATGGGATATTCAAGAAGCAGAGAAAGGCAATCTTAGCGGTCCTTTGACCACTGCTTTAGACAGTTTAAAAGATTTAAGAGATCAGATTCGCTTTGTTTTGGATGAAGGGTTATTAACGAATGACGAGAGTCAAAAGTGGTTGTGGCATTGGTTTACCCCGTTGAATACCTTTTTGTCAGTGGGACCTTCTGTTGAAAGAACAGAAGAGCTACAGGCGTTAGTTGAACTGGGATTAGTCACGATTCTGGGGCCAGAAATGCGTGTCGAAATGAAAGCGGGTCAATTTATTACTTATGCTAATTTGTTTCCGGAAAATCGGTATAATAGTCACTTTTTAATTGAAGCGCGCATTCCCAAAGTCAATAATGAAAAAAGTTTGAATCCTTTAACGAGGCAGTTGTTAGCCGATAAGCTAGCTACGCTCCATCAACTGGCATTAGCCGATGGTCAAATAGTCAAAACAGGTGCACTCTTGATTGTGCCTGCCACGAATCAAGTCATCACAAAAGATGGACAGGTGGCGACAGGCCTTTTTAGTTGTGGTATTCCAACAGAAGGGATTCATTGGTTAACAGCCGCTGCAGCTCGTCCTGGTGTGGACCCTTGGAATATGCGCGATATGGATCGGATTGCTGCCACTATTTTTAATAGTTAAGAAAAATAGTCAGCTCCTTTGGTAAAAAAAGAAAGCATAACAAGTGGTCATCCATCGCTTTGATGGATGACCACTTGTTATGCTTAAGAGAATCAACAGAGCCAGAAGCGCTTCTGTTGATTTCTTGGCGTTAGATTTTTTATCTCAACGTCACAGCTATTTTTTAACGTGCAATACGCTTACGCATCGCTTTTTTACGGTTTTCTTCAATCATATCTTCTTTTTCTTCAATTGGATCAATGACTGTTTTTTTAATAGTTGTAGCCACACCGGCTAAAGCAGCAACTGTGATAGCAGTACCGACTAACATACCTGATACAAATTTTTTCATCGTTCATTCCTTCTTTCAAATTGTATTTGTTTCTATTATGACGGAAAAAAGCAAAAAAATCCAATAGTTACAATGATTTTTCATAAACTCTACGACTAATTTAGAGATTTGTTAAAATTTACCAAGTCTTTTCTGTATTTTTATAGGAAAAATGAATAAGGAGAAATGGCCAAATTAAATCCTGTTTACAAAATGAAATAATTCAGAAGTAAACCTTATTTAATGGTACAATAGAAAAAGAAATTAGAGAGTAAAAGGAGCGTATTTATGTCTATTTTAGTATTAGGTGGCGCAGGCTACATTGGCTCACATGCCGTTGATCAATTAATTTCAAAAGGCTATGCCGTTGTGGTTGTTGATAATTTATTAACGGGGCATCGTTCAGCAGTTCATGAACAAGCGACTTTCTATGAAGGCGATATTCGTGATAAAGCTTTTTTATGTAGTGTCTTTGAAAAAGAATCAATTGAAGGGGTGTTGCACTTTGCGGCCAATTCTTTGGTAGGAGAATCCGTGGAGCAACCGTTAATGTATTTCAATAACAATGTTCACGGCACTCAAATTGCCTTGGAAGTTATGCAAGAATTCGGAGTGAAACACATTGTTTTTTCTTCCACAGCGGCCACTTATGGCGAACCAAAAGCAATGCCTATTACAGAAGAAACCCCAACGAATCCTAAAAATCCGTATGGGGAAAGTAAATTAATGATGGAAAAAATCATGAAATGGTGCGACAACGCTTATGGAATGAAATATGTTGCTTTGCGTTATTTTAATGTTGCAGGAGCAAAAAAAGATGCCTCAATTGGTGAGGATCACACGCCAGAAACGCATATTGTGCCAATTATTTTACAAGTGGCATTGGGCCAACGAGCAGAGCTAAGTATTTTTGGGGATGATTATGATACACCAGATGGCACGTGCATTCGAGATTATGTTTATATTGAAGACTTGATTGCAGCACATATTTTGGCTTTAGAATATTTGAAAAATGGCGGCGAAAGTGACGTCTTTAACCTGGGTAGCAACAACGGCTATTCTGTTAAAGAAATGTTAGATGCTGCACGCGAAGTGACAGGTCAAGAAATTCCTGCGACAATCGCCCCACGCCGAGCAGGGGATCCTAGTACGTTAATTGCTTCTAGTGAAAAAGCCAAACGAGTTTTAGGCTGGCAACCAGAAGTAACTGAGGTCAAGGATATTATCGCCACCGCTTGGCAATGGCATCAAGCTCATCCACATGGATATCAAGAAAAGTAATAGGAGGAATGAATCGATGACCACGAGTCAAATGATTGCCGATTTTACCACACTTGCTATTCAAGCAGGTGGTTGGATGGAATTGGATCGCTTATATCTTCAGAACCGTTTATTATCAATGATTGGTGAACAAGAATTAGGCGAAGTAGACATACGGCCTGTGGCAACACCCGCCGCTGATTTGGCGGAACAATTGTGTCAAGTTGCGAGTGCCAACCAACTTGTAAAAACAGAGCAACAAAAAGAACAGTTCATGGTGCAATTGATGGATTTGTTAACACCGCCACCTTCTGTGGTTAATGCTTTTTTTGCACAACATTATGCCAAAGAGCCACAAGAGGCTACCGAGTATTTTTACCAACTTTGTCAAAAAAACGGTACGGTCATTGAACAGGAAGAACCTGTTGTTTTTTCAACAGTCTATGGTGATTTTTTAGCAAATAAGGTCCACAGTGAGGCGTCAAAAGCAACGCTCTCTGCACAAAGCTATCCCCGCTGTGAATGGTGCATGGCAACAGAAGGCTACCAGGGAAGTCAGCAATTTCCTGCGACTACGAACCATCGAGTGATTCGAATGAACTTAGATGGCGAAAGCTGGGGATTTTCCTTTGTAAAACAGGCACAATATCAGCAACAAGGTGTGATTGCGTTTGAAAAACATCAGTCAGCGAAACGTTCAATTAAGACTTTTCAGCAATTGTTGAAAATTGTTGAGGTCTTTCCTCATTATTTTGCTGGGATTGATGCTGACTTTGAACAAAATGAGCATGTCTATTATCAAACGGGTTTGCAACAATTTCCATTAGCCGAAGCGAGCATTTCAGAATATGTTGAGTTAGCTAACTATCCTTTAATCAACGCAGGAATGGTGAATTGGCCAGTTGCGACATTTCGCCTAGAGGGACCGAATGCGTCAGAAGTTGCCCAAGCCGCAAATGATATTTTTGAGCAATGGCAAATGCTGAAACTGCCAACGGATGAGATACAAATCGTTGCACGACGAAAAGAACTTTTATATGTCATGGACTTAATTTTTAGTCGACCTCAAGCAAAGCCTTCGTTAACGTTAGCAGAAGTCCAAGGTTTAACGACTTGGAACAACCAGAAAACGCAGGCACTTGAAACTGTCGCTTCAGCGTATCAACAGCGATTAAAAGAAGCCAGTGCGTTTGCAGAAACAAGTGAAGGAAAAGCGGCTTTTTTAGCAATGGTTGCGCCAGTGACTCATTAAAAGAAAAAAGATGCCGAATGACTAAAAATCACGTATAATAGATAAGAATGAAAAATAAGGGAGGGTAAAAAATGGCTTATCAAGCACTTTATCGGGTCTGGCGTTCACAACGTTTCGATGACGTAGTAGGACAAAAAGCAATTACTCAGACACTGAAAAATGCGATAGTGCAAAAGAAAACATCTCATGCCTATTTATTTACTGGCCCTCGTGGTACAGGTAAAACCAGTGCCGCAAAAATTTTCGCTAAAGCGATTAACTGTAAACATAGTCAAGATGGTGAACCTTGTAATGTTTGTGAAACCTGTGTAGCCATTACGGAAGGTCGTTTAAATGATGTCATTGAAATTGATGCGGCGAGTAATAATGGCGTGGAAGAAATCCGTGATATTCGTGATAAAGCAAAGTATGCACCGACACAAGCCGAGTACAAAGTTTATATTATTGATGAAGTTCATATGCTATCAACAGGCGCGTTCAATGCACTTTTAAAAACTTTGGAAGAACCGCCACAAAATGTTATTTTTATCTTAGCAACGACTGAACCACACAAGATTCCGTTAACGATTATCTCACGGACGCAACGCTTTGATTTTAAGCGAATTAGTACGCAAGATATCGTCGATCATATGGCCCATATCATGCAGGAAATGGCTCTCGATTATGAGGAACAAGCCCTTTATGTGATTGGGCGTGCTGCGGAAGGTGGGATGCGAGATGCCTTGAGTATCTTGGATCAAACGATTTCCTTTAGTGATGAAAAAGTAACACTGGAAGATGCAATGCAAGTGACAGGCAGCCTAACCTATGAAATGATGGATCATTATATTCAGTGTTGTGTCGCCGGTGATGTTGAACGAGCATTAGAAGGCTTGGAAAGTATTTTAGGCGAAGGCAAAGAAGCGCGCCGTTTCTTAGAAGATTTGTTATTATATTGTCGAGATTTGCTGATGTATCAGCAAGCACCGAAGTTATTAGCAGAAAAAGCAGGAACTTTGACAGAAGCATTTAAGGAACTAGCTACACAAACACCTGCTGAAAAAATCTACCAACTAATCCAAATTTTAAGTGACACACAAAATGAGATCCGCTTTACCAACAATGCGAATATCTATTTGGAAGTAGCCACTGTCAAATTAGCTAAAACGGTGCAACCCAATAAACACAACACGCCAGAAACAGCTAATCAAGATGGTAGTGCAGAGGGAAATCCAGAATTAGCAGATTTACAAAATCAAATCGGGCAACTGAAGAAAGAACTGGCTGAACTAAAGAAACACGGTGTAGCTGCCAAAGAAGCAGATGCGCCACGTCAACAAGCACGACCACAAGCGCCAAAAAGTTCGTTCCGTGTACCCACAGAACGGGTATATCAAGTCTTAAACGAAGCGACTAGAACACATTTAATGAATGTGAAAAATGTCTGGGAAGACTTACTGCAAACATTATCTGTGACTCAACGAGCGATGCTCAAAGCTAGTGAACCTGTCGCAGCGAGTCCTAAGGGCATCGTGGTGGCATTTGACTATGAGATTGTTTGTGCTCGTGCAACAGACGATGAAGAGATGCAGTTAGCTTTCAATAATAATTTAAGCCGTTTGATGGACTATACACCAGAAATGGTCTGCATTACTAGAGAAAGCTGGCCAAAACTAAGACAAAGTTTTATTAACCAAAATCAGGGCAGTTTGAATCATTCTGAACCTGAAAATGAAATGGCTCGTCTAGCGGACGAACCGCCTGTAACAAATGAACATTCACAAGAAAATCCAGTAGTAGATGAAGCAATCGCTATGTTTGGTGAAGAGCTTGTCGAAGTACTAGATGATTAATATGAAGGAGTAGAGGAATTATGATGCGAGGAATGGGCAACATGCAAGGCATGATGAAACAAGTACAAAAAATGCAAAAAGAAATGGCCAAAGCGCAAGAAGCGCTAAATGAAAAAGAATTTATCGGTGAAGCCACCAATCAACTTGTGACAGCGACCTTTACTGGTGATCGCACAATGAAAGATTTGACCATTAAAGAGGACGTGGTTGATCCTGAAGACGTTGATATGTTACAAGATTTAGTCATTATGGCTGTCAACGATGCGTTAGTAAAAATTGAAAAAGAAACCGAAGCAACTTTAGGTAAATACACCAAAGGAATGCCAGGATTCTAAAAAATAAGACAAACGAAAGTATGAAAAACGTCATGCCCAAAAAATCGAACTTTTTGGGCATGACGTTTTTTCTGTTTTTGTGGGAAAACTCTTTGGCAATTTTAGTAGTCGCTTCCAAAAAACTATGCTATACTAAAGCCAATTGAAGAGAAACATTTGGGGTGCTATTAGCTGAGATTATACCCATGGAACCTGAAACAGTTAGGACTGGCGCAGGGAAATGTCTTGAAATTTTGACCGATTATTGCACCCAACTACGTTTATTTGTGGTTGGGTTTTTCTGTCTTTTTCAGTCGCGCCTCCTTTTGCTTCTCGCAGAAAGGAGTTTTTTTACGTGGAAAAAAATCGAATCCACAGAGTTACGTTACTAGCTTTAATGATTGCGATGGACGTCGTATTATCACCATTAATGCGAATTGAGGGAATGGCCCCTATGTCCAGTGTCATGAACATTATTGCCGGAGTTTTATTAGGTCCTCTTTACGGAACGCTCATGGCACTTGTCTGCGGCTTAATCCGTATGACATTCTTAGGTATTCCGCCATTAGCGTTAACAGGTGCCGTTTTTGGCGCGTTTTTTGCTGGTTTATTTTATCAATGGGGACAAAAATTAGGCTGGTCGATGCTAGGGGAAATTTTTGGGACAGGCATCATTGGCTCGTTATTGTCCTATCCTGTAATGGTTTGGTTTACTGGCAGTAAGCAGAATTTTTATTGGTTCATTTATACACCACGATTTATTGGTGCCACACTGATTGGTTCAGTGATTGCTTGGCTTGTCTTAGTAAAACTGAAAGAAACTCGGGTATTTAAACAAACACAGGAATTATTTTTAGGAGGGTACTTTTATGAAAACAAGCGTTAAGTTTGAAACGATTTTTCCACTGACAACGGCACCATTAATTCAGTGCATTACGAATGAAATTACGTGTGAGTCTATGGCGAATGCATTACTTTATATTGATGCTAAGCCCATTATGGCAGATGATCCCCGGGAATTTCCGCAGTTGTTTCAGCAAACCAGTGCTTTGGTTTTGAATTTAGGCCATTTATCACAAGAACGAGAGCAAAGCTTGTTAGCAGCTAGTGATTATGCTCGGCAAGTGAATAAACTGACCGTAGTCGATTTAGTCGGTTATGGCGCCAGTGATATTCGAAATGAAGTCGGGGAAAAGCTGGTGCACAATCAGCCAACCGTTGTGAAAGGAAATCTTTCAGAAATGCGGACTTTTTGCCAGTTGGTGAGTCATGGCAGAGGAGTGGATGGCAGCCCTTTGGATCAAAGTGAAGAAGCAATTGAGGAACTGATTCAGGCTTTACGTCAACAAACGCAAAAGTTTCCCCAGACGGTATTTTTAGCAACAGGGATTCAAGATGTTTTGGTTAGCCAAGAGCAAGTGATTGTCTTACAAAATGGCGTTCCTGAGTTGGATTGTTTCACTGGCACGGGCGATTTAGTCGGCGCATTAGTTGCCGCTTTATTAGGTGAAGGCAACGCGCCAATGACTGCGGCAGTAGCCGCAGTGAGCTATTTTAATCTTTGCGGAGAAAAAGCCAAGACTAAGAGCCAAGGGCTGGCCGATTTTCGCCAAAATACGTTAAATCAGTTATCTCTTTTAATGAAGGAGAAGGATTGGTTTGAGGCGGTGAAAGGACGAGTGCTATGAGAGAGCAATTGAAAGTTTATTTGGTGACAGGACGGTATGATTTTAGTGATACTGAATTTTTAAAACGAATTGAAACTGCTTGTCGCAGTGGAGTGACATTGGTCCAACTGCGTGAAAAGGAAGTGTCAACACGGCGCTTTTACGAATTAGCAGTGAAAGTTAAAGCGGTAACAGATGCGTATCAGATTCCGTTGATTATTAATGATCGTGTCGATATTTGCTTGGCAGTGGATGCGGCAGGTGTGCATATAGGGGATGATGAATTACCGGTTGCTCTTGTGCGAAAACTGGTTGGGTCCACAAAAATCGTAGGTGTTTCAGCCAAAACGGTGGCACGAGGAGTTGAAGCGGAAAACGAGGGCGCCGATTATTTAGGCGTGGGCGCAATTTTCCCCACAACGACTAAGGACAGTCCGTTAACTTCTTTGCAGACACTTTCTGAAATTGCCGCAGCAGTCACGATTCCTGTTGTAGCGATTGGTGGAATCAAAGAAGAAAATATAGAACAACTTATGGGAACGGGAGTGGCTGGTGTTTCACTGGTCAGTGAAATTATGCTGGCTGAACAGATAACCGAGAAAGTTCAAGGGTTGATGCGTGTAACGGAGCGAATGTTGGAGGTGAGAAAATGACCGAATATAATTTGACCCCACAAGTAGTCACGATTGCTGGTTCTGATTCTGGTGGGGGAGCTGGCATGCAAGCAGATTTAAAAACATTTCAAGCACGGCAGGCATTTGGCTTAAATATTGTCATTGCATTGACGGCACAAAATACGTATGGCGTACAAGATAGTTTACCGATTCCTAGTTCATTTATTGATGCACAATTCCAATCACTGGCGGCTGATTTTAAAATTGGGGCAGCGAAAACGGGGATGTTAGCAGATAGTGAGCGTGTCGAAGCTGTTGTTCGCAATTTGCAGAAAGTTGATTTTGGTCCGTTGATTGTCGATCCTGTAATGGTGGCTAAAGGTGGACATCATTTGTTAGAAGCCGAGGCAGTTCAAACGATTAAAGAGCAACTGTTGCCATTAGCAACGGTCGTGACACCTAATTTACCAGAAGCGGAAGTTTTACTAGAAACGACCATCAAGACAGAACAAGAAATGCAGACCGCAGCAAAAAAATTACAGCAATTGGGCACAAAAAATATTATTATGAAAGGCGGACATAGCACAAATCAACAAGCGGCTGATTATGTGTTAATGGAAGACGGTTCGAGCTTTTGGCTAAGTGCACCACGAATTGTAACGAAAAATACTCATGGAACAGGAGATACTTTTTCAGCGTGTATCGCAGCCGAATTAGCAAAAGGTACGCCGTTAGAAGCGGCGATTGTGATTGGCAAACAGTTTATACAAGGGGCCATTAGCCAAGCAATTTCTGTTGGACATGGTCACGGACCTACTAATCATTGGGCCCAATTAACGCAAGATATTCAAGTTATTAAAGCATAAGAAGAGCCTGGGGAAAAATCTAAAATGATTTTTCCCCAGGCTTTAAATAGCTTAAAGCTCCCTCTTAATATAGTTTATAAACGTTTTGTTCACTAATCTTCACATTTTAAATAAATTTCTTGGCCTTGTTCTTGCAAATGAGCCACGTGGGATTCTCCCCAATTACATAAGTTATCTAAGACAGCAGAGAGGCTTTGACCATAATCGCTTAAATAATATTCGACTTTTGGTGGAACTTGGTTGTAAACTTTCCGCTCGATAATGTTGTCTTCTTCGAGTTCCCGTAATTGTTGTGTCAGCATTTTTTGACTAATGCCAGTAATACCGCGTTTTAAATCGCTGGGGCGCATGGCGCCGTGCCGTAAATTACACAGAATAATTGGTTTCCATTTACCGCCAATAACATCCATCGTTGCTTCGACACCAATCGCATATGTACGAGTTTCCAAAAAACATTCCTCCTTAATAGGTTGATAATAACCAAAAGTTACTAAAAGGTACCTATGATACAAAAAAGTAGGTACTTATCAAAATTTCAATCTTAGTATATAGTAATTTTTGTTGAAATTCAAATGTTTTTTAGGAGGAAGAGAATGGAAAAGAAAATTTCACCAAATTTAACGCTCTTTGCATTAGCTATCAATGCTTTCGCAATCGGTTCAACAGAATTTATTAGTGTGGGTTTATTACCAATGATTGTTAAAAGTTTTCATATTAGTCTTTCCCAAGCAGGTTTGACTGTTTCTTTGTACGCTTTAGGTGTGACGATTGGGGCGCCGTTATTAACAATTTTGACAGGAAAATGGAATCGTCGCTCATTAATGCTGGGGATTATGCTTCTTTTCATTAGTGGGAATTTAATTGCTGCGTTTGCGCCAACGTTTATTATTTTATTGGTAGGGCGGATACTTTCTGCATTGGCGCATGGCATTTTCATGTCTGTTTCGACTGTCATCGCCGCAGATGTTGTGCCGCCATCACGTCGAGCCAGTGCCATTGCTATTATGTTTACGGGGTTAACGGTTGCAACAGTGACTGGCGTACCTTTAGGGACGTTTATTGGGCAACAAACAGCTTGGCATATGTCCTTTCTTTTTATAGCCAGTATTGGCTTGGTGGGACTGATTGCTAGTTATTTTTTAGTTCCCAAAAATTTACCGATACCAGGGAAGGTTGACTTAAAAGGAATCACGCGGATTTTTACGAACAAACCCCTCGTTTTCTCTTTTCTAATTACTGCTTTTGGTTATGGTGGAACGTTTGCTGCATATACGTACTTGTCACCGTTATTGGAAAATTTAGGCTTTTCAGCCAACGCGGTAGTGATTATTTTAGTTGTTTATGGCGTAATGGTCGCAATTGGCAATACAGTAGGTGGTCACTGGGCAAATAAAAAACCTTTAGATTCGTTAGTAAAAATGTTTAGCTTATTAATTCTGTCCTTAGTCTTTTTATTCATTACTGTTTTAATGGATAACAGTCTTCTAGGCTTATTAGCAAGTTTGATGTTGGGTCTATTTGCCTTTATGAATGTACCTGGGTTACAACTATATGTTGTAGAATTAGCGGAAAAGTATGTTCCAAAAGATATCACTTTGGCCTCAGCTTTTAATATTGCAGCCTTTAATATTGGGATTACCGTCGGCTCAATGACAGGTGGGGTGGTCACAGATCATTTATCAGTAACATATACACCGATTTTTGGTGGTTTTATCGTGTTAATTGCTGTCTTGTTCGTACTTTATATTCGGAAGCAAGAAGAACAAAAAAACAACTATCTTTAGAAAACTAAAAAAAGCAGCTGGTTACTATGGAACTGACCAGCTGCTTTTTTTTAAGCTTTTTTGCGGAAATAATTCCAGCAAGCAATTAAAACAATTACTAATAAGGTTAACAAGAAAATCAGAGAAATGAGGGAGCCCATCGTTGTCCCCTGAGCAAAATTATCTGCGTGGTCTTGAGCGATATTAATAATCGTCGCTACAATGGCCGTCGCAATAGCGCCAGAAAATTGTTGAAGTGTATTAAATAACGTATTGCCGTCGCCAAAATCTTTCTCCTCTAACAAGCTCATACCAGTCGTCATCATATTACTGTATGCAAAACCTAGACCAATCATATAGGTAACATGTCCAGCGACGAATCCTAATAAAACAGGCATCTCTAGTAAAATTGTTAAAGCTAGCCAACCGATTGTCGCCAAACTTAAGCCAAATAATATAGGTTTTTTAGCGCCGTATTGATCCAACACTCGTCCAGAAAGTGGTGCCAAAATGGCCCCGACTGTAGCACCTGGCAGCATGACTAGCCCAGCTACAAACGCATTTTTTCCAAGGACGATTTGAACAAAGTTTGGTAAGACAAAGGAAATACCTAACAATAAGAATTGACAAACTAAAAAGCCACATAAAAATAAAACAAAGGCGGGATTTTTTAAAATTGTCAAACGTACTAGTGGCTGTTCAGCGGTCGTTGCTCGTTTATAAAAAATAACAAAGCCAATAACGGCTGCCAGAAGTGAAAGCCAGCCAAACAATGTGCCAATTTTACTTAAAAACATCAACAAACCACTAAATAACAGGGCAATACCAATTAAACTAACCAAATCAAGAGTGGTGGTTTTTTTAACAGGTATTTCTGGAATAGCAGATAATCCCATAAACAAAGAAAGTAGTAAAACAGGAATTAAGAATAAAAAGATGGCGTGCCAAGACAGGGAAGATGTTAAGATTCCACCATACGTTGGACCAATGGCTGGAGCAATTGAAGTGGTCAATGTGCCTACCCCCATCATCGTTCCTCGTTTTTCCAGCGGGGTAAAGTTCAAAATAATATGAAACATCAGTGGTAAAGCAATCCCAGTGCTAGCCCCTTGGAAGAGTCGGCCTAATAACAAGATACTGAAAGATGGCGAATAGACATCAATCGCTAAACCAATCAAAAAGAAAAGATTCGCAACAATAAATAAGCGTCTTAACGAATAGGTTTTTAATAAATAATTGGATAAGGGCACCATGATAGAAATAACTAATAAATAAATCGTTGTCACCCACTGCACGGTACCGGTGGAAACACCAAATTCCTTTGTTAATGTCGGAAAGGTTACATTCATTGCTGTTTCAATTAATACGCCAGCAAAAGACATAATTCCTGTCGCTAAAACGGCAGGGAATAATCGTACGTTTTTTTGTTCCATTTAATCACCTCTATAGTTTTCATTTTTTCGTAAAAAAATAGAAGCAGTTTCTATAAGAATAGAAACCGCCTCTCTCTCGACACGCAACTTGCGTGTTATCTGTACGATTTGTTTACATGTTGCATTGTAAACAGTTTTTAGGCAATCGTCAAGCAGAAAATAATTAACGTTGCATGAAGAAACTAATAATTGCAAAAATAGCAATGTGAGCTGGATAGAAAATATAAAAGAAATTCCGCATGCCACGGCCTTTTTCACCATTATAAAGAACAATTGGAATCGCTGCTAAAATCATCATCCATTGGTGGTTCACCCCGAATAGTTCTTGGAAATTATAGCTGGCTGCTGAAATCAACGCAACAACGCCAATTGCTGAAATTTGTAACCACTTTTTGCCATGGAATAAATAAAAAGCTACGGCCAAGAGAACAAATAAAAACCCACCTTCTGTCATCATTAGTGATGGCACAATCAGATTGAAAAGTTGGAAACCAATTAAGATAGCAGGGTTGCTTAATATGTCTGGAGAACTAAAAACAACGAGAGGTAGGGCACTGATTAATAAAGGCACAATAAACCAAAGAAGCCCTTTACCAATTTGTTTTTGTTTAAAATAGTCCATAGACTGCATGTAGACCGTACCTAAAAATAACGTCCCAAAAATATTATTGATAATTAAGCCACCTGTTGAAAAATACGCATTTAAAATGCCGTTCAGAATCCCCATAATCCAGAAGCCTAACAATAACCGGAACATGTATTTTCGCCGATTGCTTGTGTGAATGAAGCCTTCAGAACTTTCAAATAAGAAAATAGGTGCAGCAATTCGTCCAATCCATCCGAACCAACCAGGCACGCCTAAAAAACTAAAAAATTGCAATAGATGGTCAAAGACCATTGAAATAACCCCAATGACTTTCAAGTGAAAGCCAGTTAATGTTTTACCCATAGTATAAACGCCTCTCTTTCATAAAGAACAATATAACAAAGTCCAGAAAAACCAACCATTTATTTGCCTAACAGTTATCTTACAAAATTGTTTGATTTCTTCAGCTTTTGATGAAAGAAAAAAGTGCCAAGACTAGTTTTTATAATTATTCTATGCTATAGTAAAAGTACATTTTAATAAAAAACATTTGGGGTGCTGTTATGGCTGAGATGATACCCATTGAACCTGATGCAGTTAGTACTGTCGCAGGGAAATGCCGATTTACTTTGATTTTTCACGCACTCATTCTGTCCTAGGATGAGTGTGTTTTCTTTTATCAGGGTTTATTTAAGTCACTCCTTTTGCTTTTTGTTAAGAGAAAGGAGTTTTTTTATTGAAAAAATGGTCATTGCAACAAGTCGTCTTACTCGCTTTTTTAGCCTTTTTGTTTGGCGGTGTTTTTATGGGGGCAGGGTTCCTCTATGCGTTATTGAATGCTGCGCTGTTACCATTAGGACTGAGTCCATTTGCCAATGAGCTTTTATTTGGAATGTGGACCATGGTGGCACCAATTGCAGCGATGCTGATTCCACGAGCGGGAAGTGCTGTTTTGGCGGAAGTTTTAGCCGCTTTGGCAGAAATGCTTTATGGTTCGTATTTCGGACCTAGTGTATTAATTTCTGGTGTGATTCAAGGCCTAGGTAGTGAAAGTGGCTTTTTTGTGACACGCTACAAACGGTACGATACACTAACGTTATTTTATAGTGCGATTGGGACGACTATTTTTAGTTATGTGTATGAATACTTTAAGTTTGGTTATGGCAATTACGGTCTGGGGATGAACATTGCTTTAATTAGCGTTCGGTTCGTTTCTATTTGTTTCTTTGGTATTTTCTTAACGAAAGTTATTTTACGAATGTATCAGTCTGCGCAAGGGTTAGCTGTGAAGGCAAAATGAATAGTATCCAATTAAAAGCTGTGTCCTTTTCACGAGAACAACCCTTGTTTGAAAAGACAAATTTAGCAATTCCTCAAGGAACGTTTTCCTTATTAATTGGCGATAGTGGTAGTGGAAAATCAACGCTCTTACGATTGATTGCCGGATTTGCTCCGCTTGATTACCAAGGAGAAATTTTGATTGAAGGAATGGAACGCCGACAATTATCAACTCGTGAAAAGGCGCAAAAAATTGGCATGCTGTTTCAAAACCCCAGTCAACAATTTACAATGAAAACCTTGGAACGAGAACTGATTTTTGCTTTAGAAAATTTAGGAATCTCGCCTGAAGAAATGAACCGAAAAATCCAAACAGCGCTTCAACTTGTTCAGACTCAAACCTTATTCACACGAGAATTAGCGACGTTATCTGGTGGTGAAAAACAAAAAGCGGCGTTGACAGTTCTGCTAGCAATGAACCCAGATATTCTTTTATTAGATGAACCTTTTGCAAGTATTGATCCAACCTCTCGAAAACAATTTATTCAAATTTTAGCAAGACTCCATCAAGCAGGCAAAACGATTTTGGTGTGCGACCACGATTTCAACGATTACGCTGATGTTGTGGACCAAGTCGTCACGTTGAAAAACGGCCAGTTTGAAAAACAACCGTTGACGTTTATCAAAACAAAACCGCAGACATTTCAGCTTACAACTTCTGTGGTAAAACAACCAATGCTCCAATTGAAAAATTTTCGTTTGTCTCAGGGAAAACGAGTGCTACTTGAAGAAAAAGAAGCGCTTTTGTTTAAAGGAATTACCACGTTGACGGGGCCAAATGGGGCGGGAAAATCCACCTTATTAAAAGCCATCGTTCAGAGACAAAAATATCAAGGGAAAATGTTCTTGGCAGGCCGCCGCTTGCGGGCTTCAAAAAAATTGTATCAACACATGACATTAGCGGTGCAACAAGCCAATCGTCAGTTTGTCACGTTGACTTTACGAGAAGAGCTTTTGTTTGGTCAGAACATGACAGCAGAAAAAAGAAGAAAACAAGAGGAAGCCTTAACTTTTTTAGGTTTAAAAGAAAAACTAGAGCACAGTGTTTTTCAACTAAGTGAAGGGCAAAAAAAGATGGTGCAATTAATTAGTTTGCTGAGCTTAGATTTGGACTGTTTACTTTTAGATGAACCTTTTGCTGGATTAGATGAGCGAGCATGCAATTATTTTGTTGAATGGATCAAAGAAAAAAGTGCGCAACAAGATTTTCTAATCGTCACGCATCGGCTAGAACCTCTCTCTGGCGTGAGCAATTATCGAATAGAATTGCTGCAGCAACAACTGATTATCTGGCAGGAGGGAACCACATGCAAATAAAGCAAACAAATGCAGCAATTTATGCTTCTTTGATTCTTATTTTGACCTTTGAATTATCTTTTTCTCAGTCAATTTTGGCAAATTTGGCGGTTTTTATGGGTTGTATCATTTTTTTAATAGGCCAGCGAAAATCCCGCTTACTGCTTTGGTTATTTTTCTTGCCACTTTTACCAGCAATCGGGACGTTTTGGTCTATTTATTTGCATGGTACGAGTAGTCAACAAGCCTGGCTTTTGTTTAGTCGAACGTATGCCTTTGCCGGTTTAGGACTAGCTTTTGCTGTAGGCGTTGATTTTGAAGAATTATTGTTGTTATTGGAACAAAAGGGGCTAGCACCAAACTTTGTTTATGGAATTTTAGTGGTGGTTCACGCCTTACCGGAAGTGAAAAGAGAAATTAATGATTTAAAAGAAGCAAGCCTACTCCGTGGCAAAACGTTTCATTTTTGGTCGCCGATGCTTTATGTTAAAACACTGCTCGTTGCTGTTTCTTGGCGAGATAAATATACGGAAGCAATGTCTGCCCATGGCTATGAAGAAGGAGCCACTAGAAGTCGAAAAGAGCATTTTGTGTCAGCAAAAGTCAGTCTTGGGCTTGCTATTTTGATCATCATTTTTACCAATTTGTTTATTTTTCTAACGTAAAGGAGAAACCTATGACATTTACAGAACAAGCCAAAGAACAAGCGCAAGCTTCTTGGCAAGGGAGTTTTCAGCATCCTTTTATCACAGAGTTACATGAAGGAACCTTGAGTCCAATGATTTTTCGCTACTATTTAATTCAAGATCATTACTATTTAAAACACTTTAGTCAACTTTATCGCTTGATTGCGGCACAAACGCAACAACCTCGATTGAAAAAATTACTCTTAACAAATGCGGAAAATCTCGCGTTGGGTGAATTAACTATTCGTGAAACTTTTTTTGAAGAACTAGCGATTACAGAAGAAGAAGTTGCAGCGACACCGATTGCACCAACCGCTTATCACTATGTTTCTCATATGTATCGCCAACTTATTGAAGGAACGCCTAAGACGGCCGCAGCAAGTATGTTGCCTTGTTCTTGGCTCTATCAAGAAATTGGTTCACAGTTAGTCAAACAACACTCACCAGAGCCACTGTACCAACGTTGGATTGAAACCTATGCTGGGGAGGAAGCGTACCAACACGTCCAAGAGGAACGCCAACTGTTAGACCAATTATATGAAGAAAGTTCATCACAAGAACAAGCAGCTATGATTACCGCTTTTGTTATCAGCAGTGAGATGGAATACGCTTTTTGGGAAATGGCCTATACACACGAAACCTGGATTGGTTAATACAAAAACAAGTCGTTTAGTGCTCGTAACTAACGACTTGTTTTTGTATTAGAAAGCAGTAATTGTCAGTTGCTTTTTTGACAGGGCGTGATAAGATATTCAGTGACGCAAAATCTGTTGTAACTCGCTCAGTAATAACAGAAACGCCTTGCTAAGAAAGGACTGTAGAAGCCTCATGAATTATCCAGAACCGATTGCAAAATTGATTGAAAGTTATATGAAATTACCAGGAATTGGTCAAAAAACAGCGACACGGCTTGCTTTTTATACAATTGATATGAAAGAAGAAGATGCTAATGCTTTTGCAAAAGCGCTAATTAGTGTCAAGAGAGATCTCCATTTCTGTAGTATTTGCGGAAATATTACTGAAGAAGATCCTTGTGAAATTTGCCAAGATAAAAATCGTGACCGTAGTATTATTTTAGTAGTGGAAGAACCAAAAGACGTTATGGCAATGGAAAAAATGCGTGAATATCAAGGTTTGTATCACGTACTCCACGGGGTGCTTTCACCGATGGAAGGAACAGGACCAGAAGATATTAATATTGCCTCTTTGATCAAACGATTGCACGATGATGAAGTGAAAGAGGTCATTATAGCAACCAACGCTACCACTGAAGGAGAAGCGACGGCGATGTATTTATCACGGCTCATTAAACCAGCCGGAATCACCGTTACTCGTTTGGCACACGGCTTGTCTGTCGGCAGCGATATTGAATATGCAGACGAAATAACCTTGCTAAAAGCAGTCGAAGGACGTCGAGAAATTTAAAAGAAACATCGTTGGAAAAAGAAGTTGAAATCGAAGTAGGTCGTTTCTGTGAGAAAATGTCGCAGTTCAAGCTTTTCCGTACTTCTTTTTCAGTTTTTTTTTCAGCGGATGCATCACTTTAAATAGGACATAAGGATTTCAATTAGACTGATAGAGCAAGATGAAGTATAATAGATACAAGTAAAAATTGATTGGAGTTTTCACACGTGCAGGGTATTTTTATCACATTTGAAGGTCCAGATGGTGCTGGTAAAACCAGTGTTTTGAAGGAAGTTTCTGAAAGATTAGCTAAAGAGTCAAAACGAAAAATTGTCACTACAAGAGAACCAGGCGGCATACCGATTGCCGAAAAGATTCGAACAGTTATTTTAGATCCAAGAAATGACAGAATGGATGAGCGAACAGAAGCTTTACTTTACGCAGCTGCTCGTCGTCAACATTTAGTGGAAAAAATCTTGCCAGCTTTGGAAGCAGGTCATTTAGTCCTATGTGATCGTTTTGTTGACAGCTCATTAGCCTACCAAGGCGCTGGGCGTAGAATTGGGATTGCACCAATTGCTTCAATTAATGCGTTTGCGACAGAAGGTGTCTCACCAGATTTTACAATTTATTTAGACGTTGACTCAGATACTGGCTTACGGCGGATTCAAGAAAATCGAACACAGCAAATTGATCGCTTAGATTCAGAAGGATTAGAATTTCATCAACGTGTTCGTCATGAATATTTGAAATTAGCAGAAGAAAATCCACAACGTATCAAAAAGATTGATGCACGGATGAGTTTAGAACTTGTCGTAGAAGCAACGTATCAGGCGATTATTGAACGTTATCCAGAAAACTTTTAATTATAGGAAGGTGTAGACCATGAAGATTATTTTAGCCATTGTACAAGACAAAGATAGTAACCGATTAGCCAACGAATTTATTGATGCCAATATTCGTGCTACAAAATTATCCTCAACAGGTGGGTTCTTAAAAGCGGGAAACAGCACATTTATTATTGGGATTGATGATGAACGTGTCGACGAAACATTAGCTTTAATTAAAGAAACATGTCAATCAAGAAAACAATATGTTTCAACACCTGTGACTTTAGATATCACAATGGATGGCCAAATTCCTTATCCTGTGGAAGTTGAAGTAGGCGGCGCTACTTGCTTCGTCTTACCAGTTGAAGGATTCCATCAATATTAAGATGAATGAAGCACAACAGCTACAGCAAATGCAACCTTTGCTGTACAAGCAACTCCAAAAAAGTTTTGAGCATGGTCGTCTTGCCCATGCTTATCTTTTTGAAGGAGATACAGGAACTGGAAAACAAGAATTTGGCTTATGGATGGCGAAACATGTCTTTTGTACGAATTTAGTAAATCAACAGCCTTGTAACGAATGCCATAATTGTGTGCGGATTAATGAAAATGAACATCCAGATGTTTTAAGAATTGCGCCAGATGGGCAAACCATCAAAGTGAACCAAATCCGTGAATTAAAAGCGGAGTTTTCTAAAAGTGGGGTCGAGACTGCTAAAAAAGTTTTCTTAATTCAAGAAGCAGATAAAATGAGTACCGGCGCAGCCAATAGTCTCTTAAAATTTTTAGAAGAACCAGAAGGACAAATTTTAGCTATTTTAGAAACCACTTCGCTTTCTCGAATTTTACCAACGATTCAATCACGATGCCAAACCTTACATTTTCAACCATTAGTCAAAAAAACATTAATTGATCGCTTAATCAAACAGGGGATTGGTGAAAAGACTGCAACCCTTTTAGCTGAGCTGACAAATAGTTTTGAGAAAGCAGTTGAAATCTCTCAAGATGAATGGTTTAATGAAGCTAGGGAAATCATTTTGCAATGGTTTAATTATCTAAAAAGTAATGATTTACAGGCATTTATCTACGTTCAGAAGAAAATGGTCAAAGTATTTAAGGAAAAAGAACAACAAGCGCTTAGCTTTGACTTGCTAATGGTTTATTACCGTCAATTATTGGAAGAAAGTGTTGCGACACAGCAAGCCAAAAAAATAACGGAAGAGCAGGCGGAACGGTTGGCGCTAATTTTGAAAGCACGCCAAAAATGGACTGCCAATGTTAGTTGGCAAAATGTTTGTGAACAATTAGTTATCCAAATGATTCACCCTAAATCATAAAGGAAAAAAGTGCCAAGTGGCATTCAGTTTCATAATATAGTAGGAACTTAGTTGTTTCAGCAAGTTCCTTAACCGATTGAAGCGACGTTCACTTGAACTAGATTAGGAGGAATAAAATGGTAGAAGTAGTAGGAGTTCGCTTCCGTGAAGCCGGTCATATCTATTATTTTGCTCCTGGAAAATCTGAGTATATTTATAATGAGAAAGTACTCGTTGAATCTCAACAGTCAAAACAATTAGCTACTGTTGCTATTCCTAAAAAAACAGTCGATTCAGACGATTTACCAGAGGACCTAAAACCCATTTTAAATAAAGCAACAGCCAATGATTTAGAAAAAGAACAAAAAAATTTGGCTGATGCAGAAGCTGCCAAAAGCATTGCCAATGAAAAAATTCGAGCTCATGACTTAAAAATGAAATTAGTGCGAGTAGAATATACCTTCGATCGTAGCAAAATGATTTTTTACTTTACGGCAGATGGGCGAATTGATTTTCGTGAATTAGTCAAAGACTTAGCGGCTATTTTCCGGACGCGAATTGAGTTACGTCAAATTGGTGTCCGAGATGAAGCGAAAATATTAGGTGGCATTGGCCCTTGTGGCAGACAACTATGTTGCTCAACATTTCTAGGAGATTTTATGCCAGTTTCAATCAAAATGGCTAAAGATCAAGGGTTATCTTTAAATCCTGTCAAAATTTCGGGATTATGTGGCCGCTTAATGTGTTGTTTGAAATACGAAAACGACGAATATGAAGCCGCTAAAAAAGAATTACCAGATTATGGAAAAGAAGTAATAACACCAGATGGCAAAGGCAAAGTCGTCGGGTTGAATCTATTAAGTCGGATTGTCAAAGTTCGTCTGCATGGTCGTGAAATCGCAGCGGATTATGATTACGAAGAAATCAAAGAAGCTACTGCGAAAGTTGCTGCTGAAAAAGGTGATCAAAATGGATAAACGTTCGCTCTATGATGGATTAAATTCATTGGAAACTGATTTAGACAGTTCCGTGACACAATTAAGAGAAATTAAAGCAGCACTCCATGAGTTGGTAGAAAAAAATACCACGTTGGAAATCGAAAACCAACGCTTACGAGAGCATCTCCAAGAACTGAATAAGTTAGCAGGAAATACAACTGAAACTGAAAAACAAGAGCTATCAAAATCACGTATGAATTTGGAAAAACTTTATGAAGAGGGCTTCCATGTCTGCAATATTTTATATGGTTCAAGACGTGAAAATGATGAAGAATGTGCCTTTTGTCTTGATGTTATTTATGGGGAACGTACGCGTTAAGTCTAGTGGAACACTGCAAATAAAAAGGAAAGGTTTGGTTTGACAGTCAATCGATTGTCAAATCAAACCTTTATCTATTTATAGAACGAAAAAGGAAAATGAGGGATGCGCTATGCAAAAACAGAAAAGTTTTGATAAGCAAACAACAAAAGGAAAATTGTATCTTGTCCCAACACCGATCGGCAATTTAGAAGATATGAGTATTCGTTGTTTAAACATATTGAAAGAAGCAACGGTAATTGCTAGTGAGGACACAAGAAACACACAAAAATTGCTAAATCATTTTGAGATTACAACACCACAAATTAGTTTACACGAACATAATTACAAAGAGCGAATTCCTCAACTGATTACACGATTGCTGAGTGGTGAAACGATTGCCCAAGTTAGCGATGCAGGTATGCCTTCAATTAGTGATCCTGGCCATGAATTGGTTACAGCATGTCTTGAAGAAGAACTGGCAGTGATTGCCTTGCCAGGACCTACAGCAGGAATGACCGCTTTGATTGCCTCGGGTCTTTTACCACAGCCATTTACGTTTTATGGTTTTTTACCAAGAAAGAAAAAAGAACAGAAAGACGTGTTATCAGCATTAAAAGAAGAGCGGCCGACACAGATTTTTTATGAGTCCCCCTATCGGATTGCTAAAACGGTCGCAACGTTTGCTGAAGTCTATGGTCAAGAACGCCCCGCTGTGATTTGTCGAGAATTAACGAAACTTCATGAAGAGTATTTGCGTGGTACCTTAGGAGAACTAACAGAATATTTAGCAGAAAATACGCTAAAAGGCGAGTGTTGTTTATTAGTTAGCGGATTTACTGGTGAGAAAGAGACAATAGCAGCAATGCCAGCTATTTCCCTCAAAGAACATGTACAAGTTTTAATGGAGGAAGAGGGACGGAGTTCAAAAGAGGCAATCAAAGAAGTGGCCAAATTGAGAAATGTAAAAAAACAAGAAGTATATAAAGAATATCATTCCATTTAAAAAAGGAGAGAAACATGAGTAATTTATTGCGAGCAGAAGGCGTGTCTTATCAAGTAAATGGTCGTAGCATTCTTTCTGATATTGATTTGTCATTTGAAACAGGCAGCAATACAACAATTGTTGGTCCTTCAGGTAGCGGGAAAAGTACATTTTTAAAAATTTTATCTTCATTATTAAGTCCTACAGAAGGCGAAATTTTTTATCAAGAAGCGCCAATTACTACAATGCCAATCGAAACATACCGCCAAAAGGTTTCTTATTGTTTTCAGCAGCCAACTTTATTTGGTGAAACCGTGTATGATAATTTATTATTTCCATTTACCGTCAGACAAGAAGCGTTTAATCAGGAAAAAGTCGTGGCATTGCTCCAACAAGTGAAATTGCCCGCTGCTTATCTTGAAAAGAAAATAGCCGAACTCTCTGGTGGTGAGCGACAACGGGTTGCTTTGCTACGAAACATTATTTTTGTACCAGATGTTTTATTATTAGACGAAGTTACAACGGGATTAGATGAAGAAAGCAAACAAATTGTCAATCAATTGTTAAACCAATTAAACAAAGAGCAAGGAGTCACGCTGGTTCGTATCACGCATGATACCGAAGAAATTCAGCAAGCACAGCAAGTGATTCGTATTGTAGCAGGAAAGGTGGCGCCGACAGATGGATTTAGCAGTTAATAATTTATCCTTATTTTTTTCAGCCATGCTAGTAGTGGTCGCATTAATTATTAGTACTAAAGAAAAATTAGGTTTTACCAAAGATATTATTATTAGTGTGATTCGAGCAGTCATTCAATTAGTCGCAGTCGGCTATTTATTAAAATATGTTTTTCAAGTCAATAACCTGATTTTAACGCTCATCATGGTTTTGGTGATTGTTTCCAACGCAGCCTTTAATGCAAAAAAACGCAGCCAGCAATTACAAAAGGGCTTTTTGATTTCTTTCATTGCAATTGGTTGTAGTACAGGAATTACCATTGGTATTTTGATTTTTTCTGGTTCTATCAAATTTATTCCTTCTCAAATCATTCCTATCAGTGGGATGATTGCCAGCAATTCGATGGTGGCAATTGGTTTATGCTATCGCAATTTAGATACTCTTTTTCAAAACCAACGGCAAGCGGTAATGGAGAAACTAGCATTAGGTGCAACTATCAAACTCGCCTCTTTACCAATCATCCAACAAAGTGTGAAAACCGGGATGGCGCCGACGATTGATTCTGCCAAAACTGTCGGAATTGTTAGTTTGCCTGGGATGATGTCAGGCTTAATTTTTGCGGGCGTTGATCCTGTCCATGCGATAAAATATCAGATTATGGTGACTTTTATGTTGCTATCAGCAACAAGTATTGGTTCAGTGATTGCAACTTATCTTGCCTATAAAGGCTACTATAATCAACAAAAACAATTGGTTGTTTAATTAAAAAGCTGGAAATCTGTGTTTATAACTTCACGGATTTTCAGCTTTTTCTGGTTGAAATAAAGAAGTTTCAATTTGAAAAAGAACGGACGTTCGTATATAATGGAGGGAGGAGGCGAATCAAAATGATGAGCGAATTACGTTTTCCCTTAAAAAAAGATACGTCGAGAAAAATTATACATATAGATATGGATGCGTTTTTTGCTTCAGTTGAAGAACGAGATCATCCAGAGCTAGTAGGACATCCGTTAGTTATTGCGCGCCATCCAAGTGATACTGGGGGCAAAGGAGTGGTGACCACAGCGAATTATATTGCTCGACAGTACGGTATTCACTCGGCTATGAGTGCTCAAAAGGCGTATGAACTATGTCCAAGTGCCATTTTTAAGCCAGGTAATTATCAGAAATATAGTGAAATTTCTCAAGAAATCCGTGAAATTTTTCGCCGCTATACAGATGTGATTGAACCAGTATCTATTGACGAAGCGTATTTAGATGTAACTGAAAATAAGGTCAACAGTAAGTCGGCTATTAAAATTGCGAAAATGATCCAGTATGATATTTGGCATGAATTGCAGTTAACTTGCTCGGCAGGTGTTAGTTACAATAAGTTTTTAGCCAAGTTAGCATCAGATTTCCAGAAACCAAAGGGCCTGACGGTTGTCTTACCAGAAGAGGCCGAAGATTTTTTGAAAGCATTACCGATTGAAGATTTCCACGGAATCGGGAAAAAAACAGTGCCTAAAATGCATGAACTAGGGATTTTTACTGGAGCAGATTTATACAAGCAAGATGAGATGACGTTGATTCGGTTATTCGGTAAAATGGGTTATTCATTGTATCGTAAAGTCCGTGGTATCCATGATGCGCCAGTTCAAGTGACTAGAGATCGTAAGTCGGTAGGCAAGGAACATACTTACGGCACCCCTTTAACGACGGAAGAGCAGGTTACGGCTCAATTGAGACAATTAGCAGCAGGGGTTGAGCGTGCATTGCAACGAGTGCAAAAACATGGCAAAACAGTAGTCCTAAAAGTTCGTTATACTGACTATACGACGATTACGAAACGTGTGACATTACCTGAATATATTTCTAAAAAAGAAGAACTTTTCTATCAAGCGAATTTAATTTGGGAAGATATTTTAGGTTTAGAACAAGGAATCCGTTTATTAGGCATTACTTTAACGAATTTAGATCCACTAGCGTATGAAAACATTGTTTTACCTTTATGGGAAAAAAGTTAGCCCTTTAGACACATCCTCAAGAGATGGCTAAAGGGCTAACTTTTTTAAATTGATTTTTTGATTTGTTCATAAGACGTTTCGGCGTCATGACATTTTTCCCAAATAACAGCTTTGCCAGCAGCAAGTGATTTGGGTACATCAATAATCCGTTGATTACTACTGCCACGAAATTGTAAATTTAAATTACGTTTTGCCAGTTCAAAACGCCCATCGACTAAAATGTCAATTGAATGGAGTAGTTCAAGCTTATCAGGCGTTTCTAAAAGTAGTTCTTCAAAGGTATACCCAGACCAAGACCAGATATCTTTGGCTGAGCCAAATGTTTCCCGCACACGTTTGACTACACTAAGACAAACATCTGTATTCAGAAAAGGTTCACCACCCAAAAGAGTCAAACCTTGGACATAGTCATGGGACAAATCTTCAATAATTTGATTCATTAAAGATTCTGTAAACGGCGTACCGTAATTGAAATTTTGGACAGCTTTGTTAAAACAACCTTCACAAGCAAAGAGACAGCCGCTCACATATAAACTATTGCGTACACCTTCGCCATCAACAAAGTTGAACGCTTTGTAATCGGCAATCTTTTTTTGGCTGTAGTCTTCGGTTTTCCATTCTTGTGGTTTCGGATTACGCATCAGCAAAACTTCTTTCTATAGAATAATCGAGTTTAATTTTTTAAATGTTTAACACGAGAGGAAATTTCTTTGTGACGACCATGTACCATTGGGCGAGCTTGCGGGTTACCTAAATAACCACAAGTCCGTTTAACGACATCACAAGTCTTAGGATCATGATTGCCACATTCTGGACATTCAAAGCCACGTTCAGTTGGATGGAAGTCCCCTTCAAAACCACAGGCATAACAATGATCAATTGGCGTATTGGTTCCTAAATAGCCAACTTTGTCATAAGCGTAATCCCAGACAGCTTCAAGTGCTTTGGGATTTTGCTGTAACATGGGGTATTCACAGTAGTGGATAAAACCACCAGAACAATATTTTGGATAATCCTTTTCAAAATCAAGTTTTTCAAAAGGCGTTGGATTTTTGCGTACATCATAATGGAAACTATTTGTGTAATATTCTTTATCTGTAATATTTTCGACGATGCCAAATTTTTCAGTATCTAAACGGCAAAAACGGTCAGTCAAGCTTTCGCTCGGTGTAGAGTAGACACTAAAATGATAGCCGTATTCGTTGCCCCAGTTGTCGGCATTTTTTTTCAGTTCTTTTAAAATATCCAGTGTAAAGTTTTTGGCCTCTTGATTGTCCTCCCAAGCACCGCCGTAAAAGGCAGAAGCCACTTCATACAAGCCAATATAGCCAAGCGAAACCGTGGCACGTTTGTTTTTAAACAGTTCATCTACGGCATCCTGTGTAGCTAAACGTTTTCCAAATGCACCATACATGTATAAAATCGGTGCATTCGCTGGTTTAGCTTCTTTAACACGTTCAACCCGATAAACCAAAGCATCTTTAACGATCGCCAAACGTTCATTTAAAATTTGCCAGAACTTTTCTTGGCTTCCTTGCGCTTCTAAAGCGATTCTTGGTAAGTTCAAGGTCACAACGCCTAAATTCATTCGGCCAACATTTACTTCTTCACCTTGTTCGTCTTTCCAGCCTTGTAAAAAGGAACGACAGCCCATTGGTACCTTAAAACTACCTGTTAGTTCAACGATTTTATCATAGTTTAAAACATCAGGATACATGCGTTTCGTTGCGCATTCCAGTGCCAGTTGTTTAATATCGTAATTTGGATCAGTAGGTTGCGCATTGACGCCGCGTTTAATTGTGAAAATCAGTTTTGGGAAAATAGCTGTTCGTTTTTCAATCCCTAAACCATTAATTCGGATTTGTAAAATCGCCCGTTGAATTTCTCGCTCAAACCAGTTGGTACCTAAACCAAATCCCAGAGAAGTAAAAGGGGTTTGTCCATTGGAAGTAAATAAGGTATTAATTTCATACTCAAGACTTTGCATGGCATCAAAAATATCTTTTTTCGTTTTCTTCCGAGCGAATGCTTTTTGGCGTTCTTCTCCTTCAATCCATTCTTGCGCATCTGCTAAATGTTTTTCATAATTACGTTCCGCAAAAGGCGCTAATAATTCATCAATTCGATCGGCAGAGCAACCACCATATTGACTGGAAGCTACATTGGCAATAATTTGAGAAATTTGTGCAGTGGCCGTTTGAATTGATTTTGGTGATTCGACATCAGCGTTCCCAATTTTAAAGCCATTGTTTAGCATGCCTTTAAAATCAATTAAACAGCAGTTTGTCATGGGAGTATATGGATGATAATCTAAATCGTGGTAATGAATGTCGCCTTTTTGATGGGCATTAGCCACGTGTGAAGGCAACATCTTTAAACCAATTGATTTTCCAACAATCCCAGCGGTTAGATCACGTTGCGTATTAAAAACGTCACTGTCTTTGTTGGCATTTTCGTTCACGACAGTCTGATCTTTATTAATTAATTTGCCGATAGATACATTAATATCAGTCGCTTTACTACGCTCAAAATCACGTTGGGTTCTGTAATGAATGTATTCTTCGGATAAGGCATATTCGTTGTTGGATAGCAGAGTATGTTCCACAATATTTTGAATTTCATAAATTTTTACGTTATTGGTAAAACGTTCGGCAATTTCTCGATTGACATCGGCAACAATCGATTGGACTTTTTGATGTGTCAAAGGAGTGACTTGGTCATGTATTTTTTGCTCAGCTTTGATCAAAGCGTCGTATATTTTTTGATCATCGAAAGTCACTAAACGACCATCTCGTTTGACGACTTTAATTGTTGAGAGATTAACATCCTCGGCTTTTTCATCAGTAATCTTCATCATTTTATCCAGCTCCTTATATCTCGTTAGTAACTATCCTAATACAAAGGTCGGCTAAATTCAATCGATATATTGCGTATTTTTAGTAAAATATCACTAGACAAACACTATATATTGTGCTTGCGCTGTTTTGAAAAAATATGAAAACAAATGAAGAAAAGGATTGAGCAAATTTTTTTGCGTGAAAAAAATTCTTTGTCCAAATTAAAAAACAGCAAAGAGTTTTTTGCCAAATTGCTAAAAGCAACACTAAAAAATAACAATTATTAAATAATAATTGTTTGCGGATTTATTCACGAAATGCCAATTATTCTTTGACTACCGAACGATATTGTAAGATAAAACGATGTTCATTCAGATTTTTTCTTGGTAAAATAAGAGTAATAACAAAACGTTGGAGCGAGAAAAATGAAAAAAATTGTAGAAGTAAACCATGTCAGCAAGACATATGGTCGTTTAAATAATAAAACAGAAGTATTAGATAATATTTCGTTTACCGTTGATGAAGGCGAATTTGTGGGGATTATGGGTCCCAGTGGTGCTGGGAAATCGACACTGTTGAATGTCTTATCCTCGATTATTTTGCCAACCGCAGGAATCGTGCGCATCGCCGGACAAGATATTTTAAAAATGCGAGATAATCAATTAAGTGATTTTCGAAGAAACGAAATGGGGTTTATTTTTCAATCGTTTAACCTAATTGATACGTTAAATGTGAAGGACAATATTCTGTTGCCTTTAGCTGTAGAAAAAGTTTCATTAGAAGAAATGGATAAACGTTTGTTACATGTGACTTCGATTTTGGGGATTCAGGAGCTTTTATCTGCTTATCCACCAGAGATATCTGTGGGACAAAAACAACGGGTAGCAGCTGCTCGTGCTTTGATTACGAACCCTAAAATTATTTTTGCAGATGAACCAACTGGCTCGCTGGATTCAAAATCAGCAACAGAATTGTTGAAATATTTAGCTGAAATTAATCTACATGATGATGCCACAATTTTGATGGTGACACATGACCCGTACACGGCCAGTTTTTGCAATCGCATCTTATTCATTAAAGACGGTGCGATTTTCTCAGAAGTTGTTCGTCAAGGATCACGTAAGGAATTTTTTAATCGTGTGATAGATATGCAAGCAACGATTGGTGGAGGCGGGCGCGCAAATGATTTTTAAACTATCATTAAAAAATTTAAAAGCTCATGTACCTAATTATCTGGTTTATTACATTAGTATGACTTTTGCAGCGGTCGTTTATTATTGTTTCCGTGCGATTGCTTACAACCAGCCTCTTGTCGCAGGTGCAGGCCGTGATATCGAAATTAAGCGATCTTTAGGACTCGGTAGTACCTTAGTCACCATTATTATTTTGGGCTTTATGTTGGCAGCAAATCGTTTTTTTATAGGAAAACGTAGCCAAGAAATTGGCTTGTATCGATTAATTGGCTTGAGAAAGAGCCAAGTTTCACTAATTTTTTTAGTAGAAAATTTAGTTTTAGGCTTTGTTTCACTAATTAATGGAATTATTTTAGGAGTGATTTTCACCAAGTTGTTTTCAATGATTTTAGCCAAAGTTATGTTTTTAGAAGTCCCCAGTTTCTTCTATATTTCTTGGCGTTCCGTTATTGAAACCGGTGTAGCTTTTGCATTTATGATTTTGATTGTCTGCTTAAGAAGTATTTGGATGATTTATCGTTATCCATTGTCGCAGCTTATGCATCAAGAAAAAATTGGTCAAATTAATTATAGTCGTTTAACGAAACGGCGGCAGCTTCTAGGTATTTTAGGACCAATTTGTTTATTAGTAGGTTATTTTATCGCGTTTGATTTTCGTAATTTAGCGACAGGTATTGTGTATAAACAATTAAATGATTCATTGGATATTTCGATTCCAATGATTATTACGTTGACGCCTTTTATCATTTTGGGTCTATGTGTGGTGGGAACTTATTTATTTTTCCGTTATACCATGTATTTTATCATTCGCTTATTTAATCATAGAAAAAAATGGTATTACCAAGATTTACGCATGATTACTTTAGGCAATGCCAAACGCTACTTATTTAAAAGTAGCAAAACACTCACTGGTTTGACCTTATTAATTGCGACAGCCTTGAGTGGGATCGGCGTGATGGTTTTTGTGTATACGATTAGTATGCACACGGTCAACAGTGATGGCCCCGTGGACTTTTTAGTTTCACAGGAAAGCTATCCTAAATTGAAGAAAGTTCTCGATGAAGCGAAGGACACCAAAATAAAAAATGAAGTGACACTTTCTTATAAAATTACTGGAATTGAACGCAGTTTGCGAATTGGTCAAGCGCAAGAGGAACAAGAAACGATTGAAGCAGTTAATGTTTTATCCTTCTCCAACTACCGCAACTATCAAAAAATTAATCCTTATTTAAACGATTTACATTTAAAAAATGACCAAAGTGTTATCTATATGGATAGCTTTACCAATATTTTAAGTGGTATGTCTCGTTATGAATCGAAACTGCAATTTGTTGAAGGGGAGAAGGCACAACTACAACAAGTGCTGCCTAACTATCTAGGCAATTTTTTATTGCAATATTCCTTACCAACGATTGTCGTTTCCGATGCCCTTTATCAGAAAGTGACAAAAAATTCCATTCAGTATCAGATTAACGCCGTAAATGTTGACACGAAAAGCCGTGAAAAACTTTATGAAGCCGTAAATAAACAGATTGCCACAGAATGGCAAGCGCCAATTTTGTATAAGTATGAAAAAAATAACCAGCAGTTGAGTGGTTTTGCCAAACAAATGCCTAACGAAGAGGTAAAGAATACGCAAGATGATGTCACAGAAACTTGGCGGCTAAATATGAATGATCGCTACGCCTCTTTACGCTATGAACGAAAAATTAACGGCTTGACTTTATATGTCTCCATGTTTGTGGCAATTTTAGCGTTGTTTATTACGGGCAGTATTTTGATGTTACGACAACTGTTTTCAGCTGTAAGTGAGCGTCAAGATTACGTGACTTTAAAACGGATGGGTGTTTCTAGTAAAGCGATAACTAAGCAAATTTATCGACAGAATAGTTTGATTTTCTTTCCGCCGATGGTCATTGGGATTTTGCATACCACCTTTGCTATTTATTTGTTAAGCCAATTTATTAAGAGTCCAGGATATTTGTTAGTATATCTTTCTTGTGGAATCTTAATAATTGTTTATCTAATTTTTTATATTTTAACGTCTGCCATTTATGCGCGGATGATTCGACACATCCATTTTTAAAAAACTGTAAAAGCCGTTGTGAAGCGGTTTTTACAGTTTCTTTATGCGAAAAAATTATGAGAGTTCCGTTTATGAAAATCATGAAAATTTAAGAAGTGACGAAATTGTTAGTTTTTTTATTAAATTGTAAGAAATTTCAATGGACTTTGCTGAAATATAGCATAAAATAATGGATAGCGATTAACCTTAGGAGGTGAATGATAATGAAAACAACTTTTCAGAAAATTCTCAATAACGAAAGTCTTAAATTCATCGGTAAAACGTTATTTTATTCTTTCATTGTCATTGCATTAATTTATCTTTATCATTACAAGAATATCAATGGAGGAACCTTCATTTATAACGAGTTTTAAGGAGGCGGCTATACATGGAAAAAGTAATTAATATGATTCAAACGATTGATGAATGGGCACGTAAAGAACCCCAACGTCCTGTTTATTTAACCGAAGAAAAAGTCTCTACGTATGGAGAGTTAAAAGAAAAGTCAGACAATCTAGCCGCTTATTTAGCTGAGCTGAAAACGGACAAGTCAGCGATTGTCGTATACGGAGAATTAGATTTTGAAATGATTGTGAGTTTTTTAGGCGCATCGAAAGCTGGTTTTAGCTATATCCCCATTGATGCACATACACCAAAAGAACGCATTGAACTAATTCTAAACGTAGCCAAACCAACCGCAGTGATTGCTGTGCATGAATGGCCTGAATTAGCCACCGAAGTGCCAGTAATTACGGCGGAAGAATTAACAGAAATGATGATGCATGCACCCCGGCATGCGCCTGCGTTGATGCCTGTCACAGGAGCAAGTAATTACTATATCATTTTCACTTCAGGGACAACTGGCGTACCAAAGGGTGTGCAAATCAGCCATGATAATTTAGTTAGCTTTACGAATTGGTTGTTGCAAGATTTTGGTTTAGAAGAAGGGGCCCGCTTTTTAGCACAGGCACCTTATTCGTTTGATTTATCGGTGATGTCTATTTATCCCGCATTGGCGTTAGGTGGCTCATTAACTCCGTTACCCAATGAAATCATTAACGATTTTAAACAATTATTTACGCGTTTGCCACAATTAACAATCGACGTCTGGGTTTCAACACCGTCCTTTATTGAATTGTGTCTAATGGAACCAAGCTTCGATGGTGAACATCTACCAGCACTGCGCACGTTTTTATTCTGCGGAGAAGAATTACCAAAACCAACGGCTGAGAAATTAGCCGCTCGTTTCCCAACTGCGCATATTTATAATACGTATGGGCCGACAGAAGCGACTGTAGCGATTAGTGCCATTGAAATCACTCAAGAAGTTTTAAAAAGTGTCCAACGTTTACCAATTGGGTATGTGAAAGAGGATACGCAAATTTATATTATGGAAGGCATGTCAAAATTACCTGCAGGTGAAATTGGTGAAATCGTCATTGCTGGACCAAGTGTTTCCAAAGGCTATCTAAATAATCCTGCGAAAACAGCTGAAGCTTTTTTCCAATTAGATGGCGTACCAGCTTATCGCACAGGCGATGCTGGAAAGTTAGTCGATAACCTATTGCAGTATGAGGGACGCTTAGATTTTCAAATTAAATTGCATGGCTACCGCATTGAGTTAGAAGAAGTGGATCATCACTTAACGAATGTTTCCTACGTGAAACAAGCAGTCGTTGTGCCGAAATATCAAGGAAATAAAGTCCAACAATTAATTGCCTATGTCGTTCCGCAAGCACATGAATTTTCAAGTGATTTTCAATTAACTAAGGCAATTAAACAAGAATTAGCCACGTTGACAATGGACTATATGATTCCGCAAAAATTTGTATATGTTGAACAATTACCTTTGACAAGTAATGGTAAAATTGATCGGAAAGGGTTGATGAATGAGGTGAATGCCACATGATGAATTTTCCTCATATGATTCCCTATAATGCACCGTATTACTTTGTTCTGCTAATTGCGGCCTTGTTGCCGATGATTTTAACTTTAGCCATTAAAGGGACACGTTGGCCTTGGTACCAAACACTCGTGACACTGGTCTTTCTATATATCAGTTTTGGTGGCGAATTTTGGCAACAAGGAGTCGCTCTGATTGTATATGTTATTTATCAAACGTTACTAACGTGGGGCTATGCGGCTTATCGAAAAAATAAAAATGCAGGTTGGGTCTTTTATCTGGCTGTCTTTTTAGCTATATTACCGCTTGTTTGGGTGAAAGTTTCTCCCTTCATGACAGGCAAAACAACCTTACTTGGCTTTTTAGGGATTTCTTATTTAACCTTTAAAGCGGTCCAAGTGGTCATGGATTTACGGGATGGCGTAATGAAAGAATATCATCCGTTTCGTTACATTCAGTTTCTCTTGTTTTTCCCGACTATTTCTTCAGGACCCATCGATCGTTATCGGCGCTTTGAAAAAGATTTGAAAAACCCGCCGAGTGCGGAGAAATATTTAGACTTTTTAGAAAAAGGAATTTTTTATTTATTTCTAGGATTTTTATATAAGTTTATTATCAGTCATTATCTTGGTGGTGTCTTTTTACCACATGTGGAAAAAATGGCCTTGGCACAAGGTGGTTTATCCTGGTGGACAGTCGGCTATATGTATAATTACAGTTTGTATCTATTCTTTGATTTCGCAGGCTATAGTTTACTGGCCGTTGGCACAAGTTATTTAATGGGCTATGATACACCAATGAACTTTAACAAACCGTTCCTAAGTTGGAATATTAAAGAATTCTGGAATCGTTGGCACATGACCTTATCTTTTTGGTTCCGTGATTACATTTACATGCGCTTAATGTTTTTCTTAATGAAAAAGAAAGTCTTTAAGAGTCGGATTGTGACTTCTAATATTGGTTACTTTGCGTTGTTCTTAATTATGGGCATTTGGCATGGATTAACGTGGTTCTACATCGCTTATGGGCTCTACCATGCAACACTAATTTGTGTAACAGATGCTTGGCTACGTTTTAAGAAAAAACATAAAGACAAGATACCATCAAACAAATTTACACATGCATTTGCAGTCTTTTTAACTTTCCAAGCGGTTTGTGTCAGCTTCCTGATTTTCTCAGGATTTTTAGACAAACTATGGTTTAAATAAATAAAAATAAAAATATAAAGGGGCAATTTATAATGAACATTCAAGAAACAGTATTAAACATTTTAGAAGATATTACAGGAACAGACGAAGTTGTGAACAATCAAGACATTCAATTATTTGAAGAAGGATTATTGGACTCTTTAGCGACGGTTCAATTATTAGTAGAAATTGAAGGACAATTAGGAATCCAAGTTCCTGTATCAGACTTTGACCGTGAAGTATGGGGAACACCAAAACAAATCATTCAACAAGTGGAAGCTTTACAATAATGTCTAGAAATAAACGACTAATCAGAATCTTAGGTCCAGTGCTTTGTTCAGCGGTCTTGGTTGCAGTGTTCTTTTTTGCACCGTTCAGAATCAATTTAACTTCCGAAAAAACGTTGAAGGAAGCATCAACGTCAATGGCACCGAACGTTTTAAAAGGCAATGTGATTAAAAACAAAGCAGTGGCTTCTGGTAAATATGTTCCTTTTTTTGGCTCTTCTGAATTAAGTCGATTTAGTGCTTTCCACCCTAGTGTGCTCTCTGAAAAGTATCAACGGAACTACCGACCGTTTTTACTAGGAGAAGCGGGCACACAGTCATTAACCCAAGCAATGGTCATTCATTCGATGGGCGATGCGATTGCCAATAAGAAAGCGGTCTTTATTTTATCTCCGCAATGGTTTGTCAAAAAGGGTGTACCTAATGATAGTTTTGGTGCACACTATTCACAATTACAAACCTATCAATGGTTAGCTAATTTAACCGAATTAACCAGCGGTGACCAATATCTAGCACAACGTTTGACTAAATTTCCAGTTGTTCAAAAAGACAAAGTCTTAATGGAAACCTTGGCAAATCTGCAGGCAGGGCAACTTCCCCAACGCTCTCAACGAGATTATTTTATAATGAATCTCCGTTTCTTGAATCGTGAAGATGAATTGTTTAGCCAAATTGGCATGGTTAGCAGAGAACCAATTGTTGAAAAAGATATGAAACAATTACCTGCTACTTATAATTTTAATGAATTAGATCAGCTAGCTGGAAAAATTGCGGCAAAAGCCATTAATAATAATAAATTTGAAATTAGTAACGGTTTTTATCGCCAACGGATTAAACCAGTTTTACCGAAATTAGCTCATTCACAAAAGAAATGGGATTACCGTTTTTCTCCAGAATATGGTGATTTCCAAGCTGCGTTAGAACAGTTAGCAGAAAAAAATGTCGATGTTTTATTTGTAATCCCACCTGTTAACAAACGTTGGTCGGACTATACGGGCTTGTCACAAGATATGTTGCAACAAGTAGCACGCAAGCTGAAATATCAACTTCAAGAGCAAGGGTTTACTAACATTGCTGACTTCTCAACATGTAGTAATGAACGCTACTTTATGGCGGACACGATTCATTTAGGTTGGCGTGGTTGGCTCGCTGTTGATCGTCAAGTAGATGAATTTATGAAACAACCTGCGTCTAAAAAGTTAGCGTATCAAATTGATGATCGTTTTTATCAGACAGATTGGCAACAACAAAATCCATTGGTCTTACCTCAATTTTAAGAAGGCAAGATGGATCAAGTACCAATTATCTGAAGCGGACTAGAAACGCTTCGTAACAATGAAAATAGCCTGTACCTGCCGTTGAATAACGAGCGTGCAGGCTGTTTTTTCGTTTATTTTTAGTGGAGAACGTTGCTCAATTTATTTTTTTGTAAGTATTTTTTTAGTTCGTGGTATAATGGATAAAATTGGTTTTTGAGGGGAGTTATTTTTATGGATGCAAAAGAAGAAAAAATGTTAATTGATTTAACAAGTGCTAAAGGGATTGCTGGGAATGAAGACGAAGTACGTTCGTTATTTAAAAAGTATGCAGCACCGTATGCGGATAAATTTTTATATGATGGCCTTGGCAGTATTATTGCAAAAAATGTTGGTGATAAAGAAGGACCAAAAGTCTACATTTCTGGGCATATGGATGAAGTCGGTTTCATGGTTACCCAAATCACAGAAAAAGGCTTTTTAAAATTTCAAACCGTTGGTGGTTGGTGGGGGCAAGTGATGTTGGCCCAACAAGTTCAGATTAAAACCACGACTGGTAAGGTTTACCATGGTGTCATTGGGTCTAAACCACCGCATGTGTTAACAGCGGAAGTTCGTAACAAACCCTATGAGATTGCAGATATGTTTATTGATATTGGTGCAAGTAACGATCAACAAGTTGCAGAATGGGGGATTCATCCAGGGGATATGGTGACACCATATATTGACTATCGTCGCATGAATGATACAAAATTTTTATTGGCAAAAGCGTGGGATAACCGAATTGGTACGGCCGTTTCATTAAAAGTTTTAGAAAATTTAGCGACAGAAGGGCACCCCAATATTTTATTTGCAGGCAGTGATGTGCAAGAAGAAGTCGGGCTACGCGGTGCGCAAACAAGTACGCATCTTGTGAATCCAGACATAGCGTTTGCTTTAGACACAGGAACAGCTGGTGACACACCAGGAATGACACCTAAAGAAGCCGACTCTGTTTTAGGTGAAGGACCACAAATTTTGATTTATGATGCATCGATGATTCCGCATAAAAAATTACGTGATTTTGTTATTCAAGTGGCGGAAGAAAATAACATTCCCTTCCAATATACAGTGATTACAGGGGGAGGTACGGATGCTGGTCGCATGCATTTAACGCGCAACGGGATTCCATCATTAGCCATCACGGTGCCTGTTAGATATCTGCATTCACATACCTCAGTTATTCATGAAGATGATTATTTCAACACAGTCAAATTAGTCACAGAAGTGGTGAAACGTCTAGATAAAGAAACAGTCGCTAAATTGACTAGTTATTAGTTTCAGAAAGGATGGAATGAATGAAGAGTTTAGTAACAAATTCGCAACATCGTGCCAATGCTCGCAGAGCTCTTGATGGGCAATGGGGGATCATGGCTTGGTTAACTTTCTTAGGAGTGGTTTTACAGAGCTTCTTAACATCGATTGTGCAAAATTTATTTTCTGGTGAAAATCAAGTTTTTCAAAGTAGTTTTGCCGCAGTATTACTGCAAATTTTTGTTTTATTCGCGTTAAGTTATGCGCTATATTACGCAGCCTTGAAGGTGTTACGTGGTGAAAAGGTGCGGGTCAATATTTTAATGAGTGTTTTTCAAGGAAAATATTATGGTCCGCTATTTGTGGTCAACCTACTTCAAAAAGTACTTGAACGTGTAATTGGTTTGTTATTTTTGTTACCAATTTTATTTGGGGCAGGGACAACCTTGTATTTCAAATTGATGTTTAATACAGTTACACCAGAGGAAATCCAAGCCTTTTTCTTAAATGATTTTTCCTTTTTCCTAGCATTTGGCGTTGCCACTATCTTGATCTTTTTAATTGGTTTATTTGTGAGTGGCGTTTTTCAATTTGCTGTGTGGCTACGTTTTGATAATCCAGAACTGCCAATTATGATGGCATTGAAACAGGCGTTATATTTAATGAAAAATCGTTTTTGGCAATATTTATGTTTACAATTTTCTTTTATTGGTTGGTATATTGTGGGCTTTTTAGCTATTGGTATCGGTCTATTATGGGTGATTCCTTATAACTATGTAGCGTTAGCTAGTTTTTATCAAACTGCCTTAGAAGAAAAAGGTTTAGCCGAAGAATAAAAAAGAAGCTTGAATCCTTCGTTATCTCGACAAAGGGTTCAGGTTTTTTCTTTGGTCTTTTTGTGAAAATTTAAGCGTTTTAACCTCGTTTTTCCGTTATTTTATGGTAACATGGAAGTATCGTATTGAAGGAGGTTGTCCACACATGAAATTGACTGTCTTAGGCTGTTTAGGTGCTTATCCATACAAAGGAGAAGGAACGAGTTCCTATTTGTTAGAATCTGAAGGCTTTCATTTGCTTATTGATGCAGGCAGTACGACATTAGTGCGTTTAGAAAACTATCTAGATCCATTGAAATTAGATGCTGTCATTCTGTCGCATTACCATCATGACCATATCGCAGATTTAGGTGTTTTACAATATTATCGTCAGCTTTATCCAACGCTGGAACCGACGCCTATTTTGCCAATATATGGCCATACACAAGATCAAATGCATTTCAAAGAACTAACGCTTCCTAACGTTTCCGAAGGGAAAGAGTATTTTGAAGCAGAAGAGTTGGCAGTAGGACCATTTTTAATTACTTTCATGGAAACGATTCATCCTGTCACTTGTTACGCGATGCGGATTGTTGAAAAAGCGACTGGCAAAGTCTTTGTCTTTACAGGAGACTCTGGTTACTTAGCAAGTTTTGAAGACTTTGCAAAAGACGCCGATTTATTCTTAGCGGATACGTACTTATTTGAAGGTAATGAACGACATCATGCACATTTTACGTCAAGAGAAGCGGGTGAAATTGCCAAAGCAGCACAAGTCAAACAATTGATGTTGACCCATTTACCACAGCATGGGTCATTGGAACAACTACGGGAAGAAGCGCAAAACTATGCTGGAACGGAAATTCCAGTGACATTAGCCCAACCAGATTTAACAGTTGAGATTTAAAAAAGTAACTATACCAAGGGAGAGAACCGATTGTGATTTTTGTACCGAATGAAAATAATGACCCACGAGTGAACTTAGCAATTGAAACATATTTGTTAACAGAAATGCCTTTAGATGAGCCCATTCTTTTATTTTACATTAACGAGCCGTCAATCATTATTGGCCGTAACCAAAATACAATTGAAGAAATTAACAAAGAATATGTAGATGAGCACGGCATTCATGTTGTTCGTCGCTTAAGTGGCGGCGGCGCCGTTTATCATGATCATGGTAATTTGAATTTTAGTTTTATTATGCCAGATGACGGCAACTCTTTCCGTGATTTTGCGAAAGTTACCCAACCAATTATTCAAGCATTGCACGACTTAGGCGTTGAAGGTGCCGAATTAAAAGGGCGCAATGACCTAGTGATTAATGATATGAAGTTTTCAGGAAATGCGATGTACGCTACCAACGGCCGCATGTTTGCACATGGAACCTTAATGTTTGATAGTGATATTGATGAAGTTGTAAATACATTAAAAGTACGGAAAGATAAAATCGAATCTAAAGGTATCAAGTCTGTTCGTTCACGGGTAACAAACATTAAACCATTTTTATCTGAAGATAAACAAGAGATGACAACGGAAGAATTCCGCCAAGAAATTCTTTTGAAAATTTTCGGCGTAGATTCGATCGACCAAGTTAAAACGTATGAATTAACTGATCAAGACTGGGCGGCTATTAACAAAATTTCAGAGCAATACTATCGCAATTGGGATTGGAATTATGGTAAATCACCTGCATTTAACTTAGAACGTCGCCATCGTTTTCCAATTGGTTCAATTGAAATGAAAATGAACGTGGCGGATGGTGCCATTCAAGAAATTAAAATCTTTGGGGACTTCTTTGGGCTTGGTGAAATTAAAGATGTTGAAGATATTTTAACCGGCGTGAAATATGATAAAGCTTCTTTAGAAGAAGCCATTGATCAAATTGACGTTAAAAAATACTTTGGCAATATCGAAAAAGAAGATTTGCTTGGGTTAATTTATTAAAAAAAAAAGACAGCCGTTTCAAACGGTTGTCTTTTTTCTAGCTAAAAAATAATTTTTAGCTTTTAGAAAGGTAGTGCTATGTGCAAAATCGTCGAAACGATTTTTATCAGGGAACTATCAAATAGCTCGCCTGCATATGTACTTGAACCAAGTTAAGTCCGGGAATTTGGTTATGTGCTTCACTATAAATCACTATCTGTAAAGAGTATACAAGATTTCCTTTCTTTTGTGATATCAAATTTTTACAGACAAAGTAGTAAAATTTGACGTTTCTTATTTTAGCAAGGTTATAGGCTTGTTTTGGGGCTTGAAATAGCAAAAATTAATAGTGATTTAAGGGAAAATATTAACATATGTAGAAGTATTTTTATAAGAAATAACGAGAAAAAATCAATAGGTATGTTCTTGAGGGCTACTTTTTGACGTTTTCTAATTAAAACTTAATAAAAAATAGCGGAAACAAAGAAAAAATGTGCTTACAAGAAGTAATCCGCACTTAGCTAGGAAGTTAAGAATGTGCATGTTATTTTCAAACAAATAATAAGAATCCTATTTCAATCCTTTACAGAGGAACAAGGACTTCGTATAATAAAGAAACGAAAAGGAGCGAAAGTGATGAGAAACGAAATGATGCATCGACCAGTCGTTAAACCAGAATTGGTTGAGTATATGCGTACAAAACAAAAGAAACTTCCCGGAGAATTAGGTGCAGTGGAGGCGGAAGCCAATGAAGCAGGGGTGCCGGTTATTCCGCACGAAACAGTAGTTTTTCTACAATTTTTGCTAGGACAACTAAAGCCCAAAAATATTTTAGAAATCGGGGCAGCAATTGGTTTTTCTTCAAGCTTGATGGCCCAATTTGTTGGTGAAGATGGTCACGTGACCACGATTGATCGTTTTGACGTAATGATAAAAAAAGCGAAGAAAACCTATCAACGCCTAGAGTTAGAAGAAAAGGTCACTCTTTTAGAAGGACAAGCAGCTGAGATTCTACCAACGTTGGAAGGACCTTATGACTTTATTTTTATGGATAGTGCCAAATCAAAATACATTGAATTTTTACCTGAATGTTTACGGTTGCTACCAGTTGGCGGCGTTTTAATGGTGGATGATGTATTTCAAGCTGGGACAATTTTAGACCCTGCTGAGGAAGTACCGAAAAAAAATCGAGCGATTCATCGTAAATTAAACCAATTTTTAGATGTAGTCATGGCTCACCCTGATTTAACTTCTACTTTAGTTCCTCTTGGTGATGGAGTTATTTTAATTACCAAAGAGAAAGAAACGATTATTTTAGATAGTTAAAGAATGTCTTCACAAAAAGAAAGCGAATCATTAAAAAGCAAGTTCTTTTAATGATTCGCTTTCTTTTTTATGTTATTTAAAAAGTTATCTCGCTATTTCTAATTGAGAATGATAATCAGAAAATTCTCAATAGGACAGTATTATGCGTTAATAAAACCTCGTTTGTTTATAATTATTATATTGACGGAATAATTATAAACTGTTATCCTTAAAGAGTAAAAAAACAGAGGAGGAACGACAATGAATTTAATTAATCAAAAACTTTTTGACTTTGAATGTGATGCCTATCACGATGGTGAATTTACACGAGTATCAACAGAAGATATTTTAGGAAAATGGAGTATTTTCTTCTTTTATCCAGCTGATTTTTCTTTCGTGTGTCCTACGGAATTAGGGGATATGCAAGAGCATTATGCGCATTTACAGGAATTAAATTGTGAGGTTTACTCTGTTTCAGAAGATAGTCATTATGTGCATAAAGCATGGGCTGACGCTACAGAAACGATTGGAAAAATTAAATATCCAATGTTAGCCGATCCCAACGGTCAACTTGCTCGTTTCTTTGGCGTTTTAGATGAAGCTTCTGGAATGGCTTACCGTGCTTCATTTATTGTGAGTCCAGAAGGGGACATCAAATCTTATGAAATCAACGACATGGGTATTGGTCGTAATGCTGAAGAACTTGTTCGTAAATTAGAAGCTTCTCAATTTGTAGCAGAACATGGTGATAAAGTTTGTCCAGCCAATTGGCAACCAGGAGAAGAAACAATTGCGCCAAGCTTAGATTTAGTTGGTAAAATTTAAATTCGCTTTGTAAATAGAGGTCAAAGAGTTGGATAAAACAGAGAAAATGTTTTGTTCAGCTCTTTTTCTGAAACACAGAAGAAAGAGGAGAAGCAAGTGACAGAAGAAATCTACGATTTGATTATTATTGGTGGCGGCTCAGCTGCTTTATCTGCAGGTATCTATGCAGGTCGCGCAATGATGGATACCTTAATTATTGAAAAAGACAAAATTGGCGGACAGGTAACGACGACTTCTGAAATTGTGAACTATCCAGCGATTCGTCACACAACAGGTCCAGAACTAATGGAAGAAATGCGCATTCAAGCACAAGACTTCGGTGTAGCTTTTACAAACGACGAGATTATTGATGTTGATTTTAGTCAAACGATAAAAACTGTTCAATCGGCGAGTCAAACCTATCAAGCATATGCAGTATTGATTGCGACAGGGGCCTCTGCTCGTAAAATTGGTTTCCCTGGTGAAAGTGAATTTACAGGACGCGGCGTGGCCTATTGTTCTACTTGTGATGGGGAGTTTTTCCAAGGCCTAGATATTTTTGTGATTGGTGGCGGTTATGCAGCAGCGGAAGAGGCCGTTTATTTGACACGTTACGGTAAATCAGTAACGATGATTATCCGAGAACCCGATTTTACATGTGCAAAATTAACTGCGGAGGCGGCTAAAAATCACCCGAAAATTAAGATTGTTTATAACATAGAAGTGAAAGAAATTACGGGAGATGATTTTGTCCGAAAAGCTGTGTTTGTCAATAACCAGACGGGAGAAGAAACGGTTTATGAAGCGCCAAAAGACAGTACATTTGGTCTGTTTGTTTTTGCTGGAAATAAACCAAGTACAGAAATTTTTGAAGGAAAAATTGCCTTAGACCGTGGGTATGTGCCAACAACTGAGAATATGGAAACCAATATTCCTGGAGTTTATGCAGCAGGAGATTTACGAATAAAAGAATTACGTCAAATTGTGACGGCGGTTGCAGACGGTGCAATTGCCGCCACTCATGCGCAACGTTACGTGACAGAACAAAAAACACAGGCGGGCCAATCGATTGTAACGAAGCGAATGACTGAACGATTAGCTAATCAATCTGCCCCTGAAACAAGCAGTCAGCAACCAAAAGAAAAACAGCCAGCGAAAGTTACTGGTAAGCATCAGTGGTTCCCAGAAAGTATGCGCCAACAATTAAGCGGTATTTTCGCTAAACTAACCAAAAAAGTGACATTGCTTCAGTTTTTGGATGCAAGTGATGAAAAATCATTGGAACTTCAGTCATTCTTAACAGAATTTGCAAGTCTGGATCAGAAGATTACTTTAGAAACGATTTTGAAAGATACTGAGTCAGCCAAAGAATTGCTGTATGGGATTGAAAAAATGCCTAGCGTTGTGCTCTTAGATGCGGCAGGAAACTATACAGGAATTAAATTTAGTGGTATTCCTAGTGGCCATGAAGTAAACTCGTTGGTTTTGGCGGTTTATAATGTCGGCAGCGAGGGGCAGCCGTTAGAAGCAAGTCTGCAAAAGAACATACTTGCATTGCCAAAAAGAAAAATAGAAATCTTTGTTTCACTAACATGTCATTTCTGTCCCGATGTCGTGGCGGCTTGCCAACGTATTGCATCAATTAATCCTCATGTGGAAGCAGAAATGGTGGACATTAGTCTATTTCCAGAGTTGAAAAAAGAAAAGAAAATTATGAGCGTTCCAGCAATGCTAATTGATGGAGAACAAATGATTTTTGGTTCAAAAACAATGACCGAAATTATTGAAGCCTTGGCTTAAAAGAGGCGGAAAAAAGTAATTAGCCTAAAGACCTAAGCCATTCAAAAAAGTGAGAAATACGTCGAGATGACGTATTTCTCACTTTTTTCGCATAGTTAGTCAAGTATCTCTTTTGATTAGGCTATTGAGTTTCCTAAAAAGAATTAAAAAGACACAACAGCAAATGAACAATAGGCTTCCTGTTAGTGGTAAAAAGATACCTTGCATGTAGCTATCGATATGCATTAAACCAGGTACCTCGCTGAAAAAATCATGGATAAACTGTTGAATGAGCTTATTGGCTAGAAAAGCAGCTAAAGGCAAAATAAAAATCAAATAATAGATGGGTTGTAAGGCATAGCTAATTAAAATTTGTAATTTTCTCGTACCTAAAAGAGCTAAGATCAGTAAGTCGTTTTTTTGCTCTAAAAAAGTTAGGAAGAAAGTTCGGCAAATATAACTAATCAGGAAGAAAAAGAGTGTTCCAGCGCTGATTCCAGCCAAACCTCTGAAAATTGTCAAGGGAGGAATCACTGCATAATTATCAAGAAGAATCATTTGTGAAAGCCATCGAGAAAACAACAAAGTCAATAATAGAGCAGAAAAAGTCAGAAAACTAATAATAAAGATAAGAATCAACGTACTAAATTGGTTTTTTGAGCGCCACGCATTTTTGAGAGAGTCTGTGAATAAGTAAAGAATCGAATACATCATCGCGTCCTTTCTGAAAAATTTTTGTTTTAGCGGAAAAGTTATGTAAAAGAAAAGACGTTATCTCCTGCCAACTAGCCACTGAAAGAGATAACGCCTTCGCTGGAAACAAGAACTGGATTATTTCACCAATACTAATTTTTTTAAAGGTTCAACCCCAAATCGTTGTTCTTGCTGTAAAAGAATTTCGGCACAAGCACGGCTATCTTCTAAAGCATCATGATGATTATTTAAAGTGATATTGAGGTTTTCACAAACGGTATTTAATTTATGATTAGGAAATTCAGGAAACAGTTTGCGACTCGTTTTGACTGTACATAAAGAAAGGTAATTAGGTTGTTCTAAGCCATAGTAATCTAAACAGCCAGCCAAAACACTACAATCGAAACTTGCATTGTGAGCGACCACTAACCGATTTGGTTGAAAACAATGCTGAATTTGTTGCCATACTTCAGGGAATTTGGGCGCATTGACAACATCTGATTCATGAATGCCGTGAATTTGCGTATTTCGCCAGAAAAAAGGTGTTTCTGGTTTGATTAACGTGTAAAATTCATCCACAATCCGACTATTTTCTACTTTAACAATTGCAATGGAACAGGCACTATGTTTATCATAACTAGCTGTTTCAAAGTCAAAAGCGTAAAAGTTCATTAAAAAAAACTCCTTTCAACGCGTTGAGTAACACTTAAAAATCAAGTACAACTTCCACTGGACAATGATCACTACCAAGAATATCTGTATGGATTTTAGCACTGACTAAACGTTCATTCAAGGATTCTGACACAACGAAATAGTCAATCCGCCAACCTGCGTTATTTTTTCGTGCATTAAAGCGATAACTCCACCATGAGTAGATGCCCTCAGCTTCTGGATAAAAATAACGGAATGTATCAGTGAAACCACTGTCTAATAACTCAGTAAATTTTTGCCGTTCTTCAGGCGTGAACCCCGCATTTTTTTGATTGGTTTTCCAATTTTTTAAATCAATATTTTGATGAGCTACGTTTAAGTCACCGCAAAGAATGACGGGTTTTTCTTGATTTAATTCGTTTAAATAGGCACGAAACGCATCTTCCCATGTCATTCGATAAGCTAAACGCTTTAGTTCAGCTTGTGAGTTTGGTGTGTAGCAAGTAACCATGAAAAATTCTGGATATTCTAAAGTGATCACGCGGCCTTCTTGATCGTGAGACTCGATACCTAAGCCATAGCGAACACTTAACGCTTCTTCTTTAGCGAAAATTGCTGTGCCAGAATAGCCTTTTTTTTCGGCATAATTCCAATACTGATGATAGCCAGGAAGTTCTAAATCAATTTGCCCAGCTTGTAATTTTGTTTCTTGTAAACAGAAAAAATCTGCATCTAATTCATTAAAAACATCCATAAAATTCTTTTTAACAACCGCTCGTAAGCCGTTGACATTCCAAGAAATACATTTCATTGTTGAAACTCCTTTCAAATAAGAAACGCTTTTGCTCGTTTCAGTGCAAACCAGAACCAAAGAAAAGGTCGCTTGGTGCTTTCTTCTATTCTAATACTTTTTAAAGAAGTTTTAAATACTTGAAAAGAAAAAGAGAAAATGACTGATTTTTGGAAAGAAGTAGTCTATGATAAAATAGTAAAAAGAGCAGAAATGAGGACAAACGAATGAAAATTGGAGTCATTGGTTTAGGAAACATTGCACAAAAAGCGTATTTGCCAACTTATAGTGAATGCCGCCACTTGGCAGAGTTTGTATTAGCGACTAGGAACCCAGAAACACGACAAAAAATCGCTGATCAGTATGGCTTTACAGAAACCGTTGGGACCATAGAAGAATTGATTGAAGCAAAGATTGATGCTTGCTTTGTCCATGTAGCCACAAAAGTGCATGGTGCAGTCGTTCGCCAATTATTACAGGCCGGTATTCACGTCTTTGTGGACAAACCTTTAAGTGAAGAGCTTGCTGAAGTCAAAGAATTACAAGCATTGGCAGCAGCCAAAAATCTGCGCCTGATGGTTGGCTTCAATCGTCGTTTTGCCCCTTATACGGAAGTATTGAAAAATATTCCTGAAAAACAAACAATTTTTATTAAAAAAAACCGCATCAATACAACGAGAGAAACAAGTTTTATGATGTATGATTTATTTTTACATGTCGTTGATACCGCAGTTTATTTAGCGGAAGGACCGCTCCACGTGGTGCAGTCAAAATTAGTGGAAGAAAACGGTCATTTAAAACGAGCAATTTTACAATTAGAAACCGAACAGACAACGATTGTTTGTTCCATGGATTTACACTCTGGAGCCAATACAGAAACTTTTGAAGTCACCAGCCCCACAGGTACTTATCGCTTGGAAAATTTAACGCATTTGACCATCCAAACAGAAGAAGAATACCAAGTAAAAGAGATGGGAGATTGGACGCCAACATTGGAAAAAAGAGGTTTTTACCAAATGGTTACTGCTTTCATTCAGGCCATTCAAAAACCGCAAGAGCAAGAGTTAAAGCAAGAAAAAGTCTATGAAAGTCATGCGTTATGTGAAGAAATGCTACGCCAACAACAACGGCATGTTCTTTAAAGAGGACTAGCAACTTTCTTTCTATCATGCTAGAATAAGACAGATATTTTGAAAAGAAAGGACTAACTTTCGTGAACACTAAAGCTATGTTAGAAACATTAAACGAAATTACTTTATTAGTAGATGAACCATTAAAAAACGTAACCTTTACCAAAACAGGTGGCCCAGCTGATGTGTTGGCCTTACCCAAAACAAAAAAAGAAGTCGAAGAGATTGTGGCGTATTGCCGAGAACAAGGACTTTCATGGTTAGTATTAGGCAATGCTAGCAACTTGATTGTTCGTGATGGCGGTATTCGCGATGTCGTGATTATGCTAACAGAAATGAAAGAAATCAAAGTAGCCGGTACCACCATGATTGTGGATGCTGGTGCCAAGCTGATTGATACAACCTATGAAGCCTTAGCAGCTGATTTAACTGGTTTTGAATTTGCTTGTGGCATTCCGGGAAGTGTCGGTGGTGCTGTTTATATGAATGCTGGAGCATACGGCGGGGAAATTAAAGATGTTTTCCAGTCTGCAGAAGTGCTGTTGGCAGATGGAACTATCCAAACAATGACGAAAGAAGACCTGAATTTCCGTTATCGTCATAGTGAAATTCAAGAATTACATTGTATTGTCTTGCAAGCAACGTTTGCTTTAGAAAAAGGAAACCATGCAGAAATTAAAGCCCAAATGGATGAATTAACGGAACTTCGTGAACTGAAGCAACCGCTAGAGTATCCCTCTTGTGGCAGTGTCTTTAAACGCCCTGTTGGTCATTTTACAGGGAAATTAATCCAAGACGCTGGCTTACAAGGCTTAAAATGGGGCGGTGCTCAAATTTCCGAAAAGCATGCGGGATTTATTGTTAACATCGATCATGCAACCGCAACAGATTATGTGGAATTAATTGCACATATCCAAGAAGTGATTAAAGAAAAATTTGATGTTGAATTGCAAACGGAAGTTCGAATTATTGGTGAAGAAGTCTAAAAAATAAGCTAGGGAGGTAAGTCATTTTGACTTGCCTCCCTAGCTTTAAATCCTAAGATAAAGGTCGTAAATTTTACTCGTCTTCTAAATTTTCCAATTCTACAACTTTAAAGTTTTTCCGCTCTAAATGTTCTACAATGGCTGTACACGTTTCGGCAGTTGTGCCGGCTGGTAAAGTAATAAGTGTGCGACGAACAAATTCTTCACTATCGACATCCAATGTAATACAGCTGGCGATGCTGCTATATTTGGCAATGATTTTTGAAATGGCTGCTAAGTCGCCTTGTTGACCAACTGAAGCAATCGTTAAAACATAGCTCCCTTGTTTTACATTCCAAGATTGCGCTAAAATATTTAATAAGGTGCTGTGTGTTAAAATGCCGTAAAAATAATTATTTTCATCTAAAACAGCAATGTAAGGTAGTTCTTTAATAGTAAAAAATACCTTGAAAAATGAAGTGTTGACATAAATAAATTTTGTGGCATTTTTTAACAAATAGGTAACAGGTAAACTCATATCGCCACCATTTGCTTTGTGGCGGTAAATATGCATTTTATAGATATTTCCTCGGAAAATTTTTCCAGATTCGTCTAAAATTGGGACACAACGGTAACCTGAGTCTTCTAAAATAGAAAGAGCTTCTTCTAGAGTACAAGATTCATTGACGGTTGTTAAATTATCTTTTTTAATAACTACAGATTTTAATAACATAAACAGGCCTCCTAAGGGTTCATTTTTAATAAATTTATCATATCATAACTTAGCAGAAAACAATAGCTGAGACCTCAGAATAAAAGCAATTTTGTTAAAATAAATAGAAAATAAAGAAAAATCAGATATTTTATAAAAGAAATCAAGCACGTATTCGCGATAATGGTAAAAAATTACGTAAGAATCGGCACGGCGCTTCTTTAAAAAGTAAATTAAACTTTGACAACTTTTTCGAATAATGGTACTGTTAAGAAGTAAATTTGTGAATAGAGGAGGTCGAAGAACATGGCAACAAAGAAAGCAGCTCTTGCTTGTTCCGTTTGTGGCTCTCGCAACTATTCTAAATCCGTTAGTGAAGGTAAACGTGGCGAACGCTTAGAAATCAATAAATTCTGTAAATATTGTAATCAATACACGTTACATAAAGAAACGAAATAGATTTAGAGGAGGGTATCAACATGAAATTTTTCCGCAGCGTTGCTGATGAGATGAAGCAAGTAACTTGGCCAACAAAAAAACAATTGCGTAAAGATACATTAGTTGTAATTGAAACATCTATTTTATTTGCAGCATTGTTCTTTATCATGGATACTGTTATCCAAACGGCATTTGGCTGGATTTTAAAATAATTAATTCTAGTATTTCCCGACGAGGGGTGCTATAATAGTATTCGAGAAAAAGCTTCGGGAAACTGAGCTTTTTTTATTTGCTCGAAAAAAATAAACTAAAACATTTAAAGGAGCCGAATCAGTAATGGAAACTTTTGAAAGAAATTGGTACGTATTGCACACCTATTCAGGCTATGAAAATAAAGTAAAAGCAAACATTGAATCACGTGCACAAAGCATGGGGATGGGCGATTATATTTTTCGTGTCGTTGTACCAGAAGAAACAGAAAAAGAAGTCAAAAATGGTAAAGAAAAAGAAATCGTTCATAAAACTTTCCCTGGTTATGTGTTAGTGGAAATGATTATGACCGATGATTCTTGGTATATTGTTCGTAACACGCCAGGCGTAACTGGTTTTGTAGGCTCACATGGTGCCGGTAGTAAACCCGCTCCTTTATTACAAGAAGAAATTAACCACATTTTACGTTCAATTGGCATGAGCACCCGTCAATCAGACTTAGAAGTAGCGCTAGGCGATACAGTGAAAATTATCGAAGGTGCCTTTTCTGGTCTTGAAGGTGTTGTGACAGAAATCGATGAAGAAAAACAAAAATTAAAAGTAAACATCGATATGTTTGGTCGTGAAACAAGTACAGAATTAGACTTTGAACAAGTCGATAACATTGATTAATAAACAAGCTGACAAACTATTGTTCAGCTGATTGATACAGATTGTAGGGTCTGGAAAAGCAGTCAACTGACTTCTTTTCCAAGCCCTTTTTTAGTTCATCGCAGAAAGGAATGAAAAAAATGAAACATGCCCAAAAATATCGTTATTTTTCTTTGCTAATGGGTCTTATTCTATTATTAAGTGCTTGCCAAATTGGGGCAACTACGAAGGATGACAACCAAGCCGCCACAAAAGAAGCAACTGTTGAGTTAAACCGCACAACAACACCAACGCTTTTTTTTCATGGTTACGCAGGAACTAAAAATTCGTTTGGCTCGTTACTGCATCGCTTGGAGAAACAAGGTGCCACAACTCAAGAATTAGTGCTACTCGTTAAACCTGATGGGACCGTGGTTAAAGAGCGAGGAGCTTTAAGTGGCAAAGAGACGAATCCCAGTGTTCAAGTTCTATTTGAAGATAATAAAAACAATGAATGGAATCAAACAGAATGGATAAAAAACACATTACTCTATTTACAAAAAAATTATCAAGTGAACAAAGCCAATATTGTCGGGCACTCTATGGGTGGTGTTAGTGGTTTACGTTATTTAGGAACTTATGGGCAAGATACATCGTTACCTAAAATTGAAAAATTCGTCAGCATTGGAGCACCTTTCAATGATTTTATTGATACGAGTCAACAGCAAACCATCGAAACGGAACTAGAAAACGGCCCCACAGAAAAAAGTAGCCGCTATTTGGATTATCAAGAGATGATTAATGTTGTTCCAGAAAAACTGCCCATTTTATTAATTGGTGGTCAATTAAGTCCAACAGATTTAAGTGATGGAACGGTACCGTTATCTAGTGCCTTAGCAGTCAACGCCTTGCTAAGACAGCGAGGAACTCAAGTCACTAGCCAGATTATTAAAGGAGAAAATGCACAACATAGCCAATTACATGAAAATCCTGAAGTAGATCAATTGCTAATTGAATTTCTATGGCCGAGTAAAAAATAGCAAAAAGGCACATGTTCCATAAAAAATGGAACATGTGCCTTTTTCTATACTTTGGCTAGCGAAATAGCTTTTTTCAGCTATAATAAATAAAATTATTTATTTTTAGGAGATATTGGAATGGAATCTTCATGATTTAAATAAGCACAAATCAAGGCTTCAAAGGTGATTAATGTTTGGCCAAAAAACATTTGTGGCTGAGCGACACTTGTTGAAAACGGGCTGTAAGAGTCAGTTGAAAAAACGAGATCTGCCAGTCGACCAAGAGTTGAATTTTTGGCGCCAACAAAAGAAATGATAGGATGTTTTTTCTCTTTCGCAAGCAGAGCTGTTTCTTTTAGGTATTTTTCTTCACCAGAATGTGAAAGAATGATAAAAAGAAAATTCTGATTATTTTGACTATTTATCGAATGAGTATGGGCTGTTGTGATACTGGGGATGCCATGAAAATTGAAAACTTCACTAATGTAAGCCGCCAAATGTCGTGAAAAGTCATGACCTAAAATAACAAATAAATGACTCTTGTGTTTGGCAAGCAGTCGACAAAACTCGTTGGTTGTTTCAAATGAAGGCGCTGTTTCAAAAGGGATTGGCTGAGAAAAATGGGCTTCTTTTAATTTGTAAATAAGTTCATTATAACCTGATAAATTTAATTTTTTGGCTAAACGAATGATGGAACTAGGCGAAGAAAAGCAGTGTTTGGCAACTTCCCGAATACTCAAATCGGCCGCATTCGTACTTTGTTGATCCAAATAATACAAAATCTGACTTTCTGTTTTCGTTAAATGATACGTTTCTTTTAAGTAATCTAAGTTCATGAGCAAACCTCCTTTATCAGATTATAAATAATTTTGTGGGAAAAAGGTATCAAAAAATACAAAAATGAGGTGTTTTTATGAAAAGGGCAACAAAGCAAAGGCTGTCTTTGACAGCAATCATGGTTTTACTTCTCTCGGGCTGTGGAAGTGTTGGGAAAGAAACCAAAAAGCAAGAACAACAGGTATTACGGGTCGGGATTGATTCGGAATTATCAACGGCAGACGTGTCGTTGGCAATGGATAATACAGCAGCAGATGTAATGAGCCAAGTAGGGGAGGGACTTTTCTCCTTTGACGAAAAAGGAGAAGCGAAACCAGCATTGGCAACTGAAAAAGTACAGCCCTCCAATGATGGTTTAAGCTATACTTTTACGATTCGAAAAGATGCAAAATGGAGTAACGGCGAGCCAATCACAGCCAATGATTTTGAATACTCTTGGAAGCGCACAGTGGACCAAAAAACAGCTTCCCCGCAAGCGTATTACTTTGAAGGGCTAAAAAATTATCGTGCTATTGTTGACGGTGGCAAATCTAAAGAAGAGTTAGGAGTAACAGCCATTGATGACCATACCTTGGAAGTAGAGCTAAGCTATCCTATGAGTTATTTTCAACAATTATTGGCGGTACCAGCTTTTTATCCTTTAAATGAAGCATTTGTCGAAAAAACGGGCAAAAACTATGGTACATCAGCTGAGTCAACACTTTACAATGGCGCCTTCACATTAGAAGGTTGGGATGGCACGAATAATACTTGGTCCTATGTGAAGAATAAAAATTATTGGGATCAAGCGAATGTTTCGCTAGATAAGGTGGATGTCCAAGTAGTTAAAGAAGTCAATACTGGGAAAAATCTTTTCGAAGGGAAAGAATTAGATGTTGTAAAAATTTCTGGAGAAATTGTTGCACAAGAACAAGGCAATGCAGCTTTGAAAATTCGTGAAATTCCTGGAACGTATTATATCCAATTAAATACGCAAAAAGATCTTTTGGCAAATAAGAATGCACGTCGAGCAATAGCATTATCATTGAATTCTGAGCGTTTAGCTAAAAATGTTTTAAATGATGGCTCAAAAAAAGCACTTGGCTTCGTGCCAACAGGTTTCACTAATCAAGAAACGCAAAAAGATTTTGCAGAGGAATTAGGAGATTTAAATCCTAGTGAACCAGAAAAAGCGAAAGAGTTATGGCAAACGGCTAAAAAAGAATTAGGAATTGAAAAAGCGGAGCTAACGATTTTAAGTTCGGATACAGAAAATGCTAAAAAAATCAGTGAGTATGTTCAAGGAGCTTTAGCAGATAATTTAGAAAATTTAACAGTCAATGTTTCACCAGTTCCTTTTAATAATCGTTTAGAAAAAAGTCGCAGCGGAGATTTCGACATTGTGGTTGGTGGCTGGACGCCAGTATATGCTGATCCAATCGATTTCTTAAACTTACTGCAATCAAAAAATTCCAATAATTTTGGTAAATGGTCTAATAAGACCTTTGATCAGTTGCTTCAAGAAGCAAACGTAACTTATGCAAATAAATATGAAGAACGTTGGAAAACATTACAAAAAGCGGATCAATTGGTTGCGGAAGAAGCCCCCCTAGTTCCTCTTTATCAATTAACAGAAGCACGCTTAGTGGCCGATTCTGTCCAAAATTTAGTCTATGGTCCATTAGGTTCAGGCTATTACAAATCAGTCTCTATCAGTGATAAGTAAAGGTTGGGAAAAAATGAAAAAAAGTCAAGCTGTTCAATTAATTCAGGAACTTTCAAATGCTAATGGTGTTTCAGGCTTTGAAACAGAAGTCGTTAGAATCCTTCAACACGCAACTGCAGATTTTACTATTCAACGGCTAGATGCCATTAAAAATTTATATCTTGAGAAGAAAAATAATCTAAGTGAAGGTCCAGTAGTGCTTTTTGATGCTCATAGTGACGAAGTGGGTTTTATGATTCAAGCAATTAAAGAAAACGGCTTGTTGCGTTTTCTTCCGTTAGGTGGCTGGGTCCCTAATACGATTTCTGCACAAAAAGTTCGGATTCGTAACCGGGAAGGCACCTATCTGCCAGGCGTAGTTACTAGTCGACCCCCTCATTTTATGACACCAGAGGAACGTCAGCGGCCGTTAACCATTGCTGATTTGACGATCGACATTGGTGCTACCTCAAAAGAAGAAGTAATTGAAACGTACAAAATCGATCTTGGTGCACCGGTCATTCCAGATGTGACGTGCTGTTACAACGAACAGACAGATCTTTTTTTAGGAAAAGCTTTTGATTGTCGCATTGGCTGTGCTTGCTTAGTGGATGTCATGGAGGAGTTGAAAGAAGAGACACTTCCATTCAAGTTAGTTGCGACAGTAACTGCACAAGAAGAAGTTGGCGAAAGAGGAGCACTTATTGCCGCAAAGCAAGTCAATCCTGATTTAGCTATTGTTTTCGAAGGCTGCCCGGCTGATGATACGGCAGAAACGCCAGAGATGATTCAATCAGCAATGGGAAAAGGACCGATGTTACGTTATTTTGATGTTTCTATGATTACGAATCCGGAATTTCAAGAGTATGCACTAGAGATTGCTAAAATACACAAAATTCCTGTTCAAGTTTCTGTTCGAAGTGGTGGTGGAACCAATGGCATGGCGATTACACAAGTTCAAGGAGCCCCGACGATTGTTGTAGGAATTCCTGTCCGTTACGCTCACACACCCCATTGCTATGTAGATTTTCAAGATTACCAAGCGGCGAAAGAATTAGTCATTCAATTAATCAAAAATTTAGATGCTGACAAAATTCAAGCACTGGTTCAGCCATTGTCAAAGGAGTGAAACAAATGAAAATTTATGTGTCATGCGATATTGAAGGATTAGCAGGTATTGCGACATTTGATATGGAAAAAGAAGACACCGTTTTATTCCGAGAATTATATCACCAACATGTGGCTTGGTTGATTGAAGGGATTCAAAAGAGTGCCAAAAATGAACAAATTACAGAAATTACTATTGCCGATTCGCATAGCCGTGGATTGAATTTAGCTTATGCGCGCTTGGCAGAAATGGATGAACGAATTTCCTTAGTGAGCGGTTTTCCTCGCATGGATTATATGATGAGTGGCTTGGATAGTAGCTATGATGTAGTCTTTTTCTTAGGTTATCATGCCGGTATTGGTAAACAAAAAGGGAATATGGATCATGGGTATAGCGCTAGTGTTGCTTATGATTTAAAAATAAACGACTTAGCGATGAATGAAACGACAATTAATGCAGCTTACGCTAGCGAATTAGGTGTCCCTGTTGGTTTAATTATCGGTGAATCAGGCTTAGAGGAACAACTTTTTCAAGAAAAAATGATGCCCGAAGTTCCCTTTGTTTCCACCAAAGAATCTCTGGGACGTTATGCAATCAAAAATAGACCCATGCAACAAGTTCGGGAAGCTATAGTAGCAACTACAAGTCAGGTGTTAACTTCCTTTGCGTTGTCTGAATTACCCCGATATGCCTTGCAAACACCTGCAACTGTAAAATTGCAATGTGTGACGACAGCACAAGCAGATCGTATTGAAATGTTACCAATGATTAAACGCATTGATGGTAGAACTGTTTCATTTGTAGGTGAAACGATGAAAGATGTCATGAATGGAATTGTCGCTGTGGTTGGTTTAGGCGGAACAAGTTATTAAAGTAAGAAGCTTACGGAAAAAACGAATGGACATTTTTTTCTGTAAGCTTCTTGCTATAGTTATTTCTATTTTTGTTTCTCTAGAATTTCTTTGCTTAAACGTTGTGCAGTTGGTGTCACCGCAAGACCGCCTTCAGCGGTTTCCTTGAAAATTTGTGGCATTTGGCGTCCCACTTGGTACATTGCGTGGATGACTTCATCTGGCGGAATGACACTTCGAATCCCCGCTAAAGCCATATCAGCTGAGATGAAGGCTTGAGAAGAACCTAATGCATTTCGCTTCACGCAAGGGACTTCAACAAGTCCTGCAACAGGATCACAAATGAGGCCCATCATATTTTTTATCGTAATAGCCACAGCTTGAGCAGATTGATCAGGCGTACCGCCAGAAGCCGCAACTAAAGCGGCACTGGCCATTGCACTAGCAGAACCGACTTCAGCTTGACAACCACCTTCGGCACCGCTGATTGAGGCATTGTTGGCAATCACTAAGCCAAAAGCCCCAGCGGTAAATAGAAAATCCAATTGTTGCTGATGGGTTAACTTTAAGCGATCAATAACTGCCAACAAGACGCCAGAAACTACTCCGGCACTGCCTGCGGTTGGTGTAGCACAAATCAAGCCCATTTTTGCATTAACTTCATTAACAGCAATCGCATTTCGCACGGCTTGTAAAATGGTCTCACCGCTTAAAAAGTTGCCTGAATGTATGTAATCATTTAAGCGGGTTGCATCGCCACCAGTTAGCCCTGTTACTGAGGTAACACCAGCGATTCCTTCAGCGACAGATTGTTTCATAACGGCTAGATTTTTTTCCATTGTTTCAATAATTCGTTCACGAGAATACCCGCCATGAGCCATTTCTGTTGCAATCATTAATTCGCTCACAGAAGGGTACTCTTTCGCTTGAGCTACCAAATCTTCAATTGAATAAAACATCGTATTACTCCTTTACGTTCATTTAGTCAAAATAGTTAACGCTATATATATGAGGGATTTCAGCTAATTGCATGACAATGTCACCGACTTCGGCTTGATCAACTTCAATAATCATAATCGCTTTTTCCCCTTTAGATTCTCGGGTAACGGTCATTGTACTAATATTGATATCGCTAGCTGAAAGGATGTTGGTCACCTTAGCAATCATGCCAGGAACATCTTGATGAACAACGATAAATGTTGGCGTGCCCATACTTAAAGACAATTTGAAGCCATTTAATTCAGAAATTTGAATGTTTCCACCACCAATTGAAATTCCTGTCACAGATAGTTTTCGGTCGCCAGAAGAAACCACAATTTTAACGGAATTAGGGTGGTCTGCTTTTTCACTTTTAGGAATAAAACAAACTTCCATTCCTTGTTCATAAGCAATTTCCAAAGAATTGGCTAGTTGCTCATCATCTGGTTCCATACCTAAAAGGCCGCCAACTAAGGCGATATCTGTTCCGTGACCACGATAAGTTTTAGCAAAAGACTCATATAAATAAATGTCAACGCTATCAGGTTGCTGTCCAAAAATACTGCGAACCACTTTTCCAATTCTTGCCGCTCCAGCTGTATGAGAACTGCTTGGACCAATCATAACAGGTCCGATAATATCAAAAACACTATTAAAGCGTAACTCTTCCATTTCAGCACCTTCTTCATTAGAATATGTTTTCATTGGAAGTCTAACACAAAAAATGGCGGGGAACTAGGCAATCGCTTGTGTTTTAGCGAATAATTTAAATTTTTATCAGAATGAAAGCAAGGGGCCTTCGTTGACAAATCAGTGAAGAGATGCTAAATTCTAGATAATAAAAGACGAAAAGAGGGATTCGTGCGTTGAAAATTTAAGTTAATTTTTTAGAGAAACTGTATAACTTTGCCTGATTATAACGGGTGGAGTGTGCGGATTTTCGGAAATTAGCTTAAAGAATTCAGCCACGGGTCTTTTTGTATACCTTGGATTGATGCCGCTGATTTCCGTAAAGCTGCATCAATTTTGCTTTATGGAGGTATATTTATGTCGAAAATTGAACTAAAACAACTATCTTTTGCCTATGATAATCAAGAAGTATTGCTTTTTGATCAGGCAAATATCACGATGGATACCAATTGGAAATTAGGATTGATTGGCCGCAATGGCCGTGGGAAAACAACCTTATTAAGATTGTTACAAAAGCAGTTGGATTACCAAGGAGAGATTCTTCATCAAGTCGATTTCGTCTATTTTCCACAAACAGTTGCAGAAGAACAACAGCTCACTTATTATGTCTTACAAGAGGTGACTTCTTTTGAACAGTGGGAATTAGAACGAGAATTAACGCTTTTAAACGTTGATCCTGAAGTTTTATGGCGGCCCTTTTCTTCTTTATCAGGCGGCGAAAAGACGAAAGTTTTATTAGGTCTTCTTTTTATTGAAGAAAATGCCTTTCCTTTAATTGACGAGCCAACAAATCATTTAGATCTAGCTGGCAGACAACAAGTGGCTGAATATTTGAAGAAAAAGAAACATGGATTTATTTTAGTCAGCCACGATCGGGCATTTGTTGATGAAGTGGTTGATCATATTTTGGCGATTGAAAAAAGTCAATTGACGCTGTATCAAGGGAATTTTTCTATTTATGAAGAGCAAAAAAAATTAAGAGATGCTTTTGAACTAGCAGAAAATGAAAAAATCAAAAAAGAAGTCAATCGCTTGAAAGAAACCGCTCGTAAAAAAGCGGAATGGTCGATGAACCGTGAAGGTGATAAGTACGGCAATGCTAAAGAAAAAGGAAGCGGGGCGATTTTTGATACAGGAGCCATTGGTGCCCGGGCAGCGCGCGTAATGAAGCGCTCGAAACACATTCAACAACGTGCCGAAACACAATTAGCAGAAAAAGAAAAACTATTAAAAGATCTTGAGTATATTGATCCTTTGTCAATGGATTATCAGCCAACGCATCACAAAACATTATTGACGGTGGAAGAGCTTCGTCTAGGCTACGAGAAAAATTGGCTATTTACGCCAATTTCTTTTTCAATAAACGCGGGAGAAATTGTCGGAATAACAGGAAAAAATGGCTCAGGAAAATCGAGCTTGATTCAGTATTTGTTGGGGGATTTTTCTGGAGATTCAGAAGGAGAAGCCACTTTGGCTCACCAATTAACCATTTCTTATGTGCGCCAAGATTATGAAGACAATCAAGGAACTTTATCCGGATTTGCAGAGAAAAATCAGTTAGATTACACCCAATTTTTAAATAACTTACGAAAACTTGGGATGGAGCGCGCCGTTTTCACTAATCGAATTGAACAAATGAGTATGGGGCAACGGAAAAAAGTCGAAGTAGCCAAATCATTGTCTCAATCAGCTGAACTTTATATTTGGGATGAACCCCTTAATTACTTGGATGTGTTTAATCATCAACAATTAGAAGCGCTAATCTTATCTGTGAAGCCTGCAATGCTAGTGATTGAGCATGATGCGCATTTCATGAAGAAAATAACGGATAAAAAAATTGTCTTGAAATTATAAAAACATCTTGAAAAAGTAAAGGGAATCCTGTATAGTAATAGGGTATGTTTTAAATGTACGTTGAGTGGGAGGGGAAATCTCAACCCCATTAACCACGCACGAGAACTTAAGGAGGTATTTTCGTGGCTAAAAAAGTAGAAAAAATCGTTAAATTACAAATTCCTGCGGGGAAAGCAACACCAGCTCCACCAGTAGGTCCAGCGTTAGGTCAAGCAGGTATCAACATCATGGGATTCACTAAAGAATTCAATGCTCGTACAGCTGACCAAGCAGGCTTGATTATTCCAGTAGTAATCTCTGTATATGAAGATCGTTCATTTACATTCATTACTAAAACACCACCTGCTGCAGTCTTATTGAAAAAAGCTGCAAAAATCGAAAAAGGTTCAGGTGAACCAAACAAAACTAAAGTTGCAACAGTTTCAAGCGATCAAGTGAAAGAAATCGCTGAACTTAAAATGGCAGACCTAAACGCCGCTGACGTTGAAGCAGCAATGCGCATGGTTGCAGGAACTGCACGAAGCATGGGTATCATCGTAGAATAATTTTTATTCCACACTTACTCAAAGAAGTAGCTTCTCAGTTCGTTTCATATTTAAAGATATGAAAGACGTGGGAGGTACAACCGTTATAACCACAATCAAGGAGGAAACAAAATGGCTAAAAAGAGCAAAAAAATGCAAGAAGCATTGAAAAAAGTTGATGCTACAAAAGCTTACTCAGTTGAAGAAGCAGTAGCTTTAGCAAAAGATACAAACATCGCGAAATTTGACGCAACAGTTGAAGTTGCTTACAAATTGAACGTTGACCCTAAAAAAGCAGACCAACAAATCCGTGGAGCAGTTGTGCTTCCAAACGGAACTGGTAAAACACAAACTGTTTTAGTATTCGCTAAAGGCGAAAAAGCTAAAGAAGCTGAAGCTGCTGGTGCAGATTTCGTAGGCGACGACGACATGGTTGCAAAAATCCAAGGTGGATGGTTCGACTTTGACGTAGTTGTTGCGACTCCTGACATGATGGCTACAGTTGGTAAATTAGGCCGTGTCTTAGGACCAAAAGGTTTAATGCCAAACCCTAAAACGGGTACTGTAACAATGGACGTTACAAAAGCTGTTGAAGAAGTTAAAGCTGGTAAAGTAACTTACCGCGTTGACAAAGCTGGTAACATCCACGTACCAATCGGTAAAGTTTCATTTGATAACGAAAAATTGGTTGAAAACTTCAACACAATTAACGACGTATTATTGAAAGCTAAACCATCAACTGCTAAAGGTCAATACATCAAAAACATTTCAGTAACAACAACATTTGGACCTGGAATCCACGTTGACCAAGCTTCTTTCTAATTTGAAAGAAAATAATTAAAAAATTCTTGACTCACTCACTTACCCTATGGTAAAGTGAGTGAGGTTAATAATTAACTGTACCGAAGACAGTAGGTGACGCAAGTCTTAATTTCCTACCGAGGACAATTGTTGAGTTATATACAATTCGGTCCCTCTATGTCTACGGTGGCATGGAGTTTTGTTGTTTTACACGACTTTTTGAAAAAAAGCCGATGTAAAACAATACTTGGCGAACGAAGTGAGCGAAGTTTCATTTGATTCTTCTACTTTACATAACGTAAACCAAGTCCAACTCCACCATCAAAATCAGGAGGTGAAATAAATGAGTGAAGCAGCAATCGCTAAAAAAGAAACCCTAGTTCAAGCAGCCGCTGAGAAATTTGAATCAGCAGCATCAGTTGTAATCGTGGACTACCGTGGTTTAACAGTTGAAGAAGTCACTAACTTACGTAAACAATTACGTGATGCAGGCGTAGAAATGAAAGTCATCAAAAACTCAATCCTTTCTCGTGCAGCTAAAAAAGTTGGTTTAGACGGCTTAGACGAAGTCTTTACAGGCCCAACTGCTGTCGCATTCAGCAACGACGATGTAGTAGCACCAGCTAAAATCATCGACGAATTTGCTAAAGATGCAAAAGCATTAGAAATCAAAGGTGGCGTCATCGAAGGAAAAGTTTCTTCAGTGGAACAAATTACTGCGTTGGCAAAACTACCAAACCGCGAAGGTTTACTATCTATGCTATTATCTGTATTACAAGCGCCAGTCCGCAACGTGGCTTACGCTGTCAAAGCAGTGGCAGAGAAAAACGAAGAAGTTGCTTAATTGCAGTCTAATTCAAACCAATAAAAAACAAACAATTTTAATTTAAATGGAGGAAATTCAAAATGGCATTAAACATTGAAAACATCGTTGCTGAGTTAGAAACAGCAACTATCTTAGAACTAAGCGAATTAGTTAAAGCTATCGAAGAAAAATTTGACGTATCAGCAGCAGCTCCTGTAGCAGTAGCTGGACCAGCAGCAGGTGGAGCAGCAGAAGAACAAACTGAATTCACTGTTGAATTAACAGCAGCTGGCGATCAAAAAGTTAAAGTTATCAAAGCAGTTCGTGAAGCAACTGGCTTAGGCTTGAAAGAAGCTAAAGCTGTAGTTGATGGCGCTCCTGCACCAGTTAAAGAAGCTGTTTCTAAAGAAGAAGCAGAAGCTTTAAAAGCTGCTTTAGAAGAAGTTGGCGCTTCAGTAACAGTAAAATAATTCATTCAACTTTTGAATGTTCGAGAACCCTTGTGTTGCAAGGGTTCTTTTTTATTAAGCTTTTAAATGGTGGTAAAGTTAGTGAATTGATTGTCAAAATAATCTTTTCGTTTAATAAAGATAAGCATTCCTAGCTAAAGAGAAAATCCAGAGGATCTTAACCTCTGGATTTGATAATTTTCTATAAATTCTCGTTACCAATATTATTTGATAAAAAGCAAATTATTTAAATAGTGACTGAATAGTAGGTCTATTTCTTTTTATTTTTTATAATGAATATACTAACTAAAGATAGTAAGATGATTCCAATGATAGTAAATAAAACTGATTTTTTTTCGCCAGTACTGGGAAATATCCCCTTTTTGTGCTCGGTTGAACTTGATGTAGTAGCTTTCTTCGAACTGCTCGTAGTTGTTTGTAATGTAGATTCTGTATTAGTAGTATCCGAAGAAACACTTTCAGCACTTTGATTAATTGACGTATAATCGTTTGCTTTTATTTTATCTGCCATTGCTGCTAAACCATAATCACCACGGACATCAGATGGGTAATTTTGGTTAGCGTAGTCTACCTTGACTTGATTAATTAAATCGACGAGTGTTTGATCGCTTAAATTATTTACAACATCACTATTTAAATCATATACATAAATTAACGAAAGTCGAATTTGAGGTAAATAATTTTTTAAGTCATCAATCGTTAATGTTGAGTAATCTGTAGAGTAGGAGTCCTCCGGGATAGGTTTCTCACCATATAATTTAGTAATCATTCTCGCTGTTCCACTGATGTCTTGGTTTACAAAATGAAACGAAACTTTTTTTGCGTAGTCCAGTTCGTCATCAGATAAACGATTTATCAAGGTTTCTGTTAAACCATACATACCTACGTAATTAAGAAGTGTTTGACGAAGCGATGGAAGTTCCTCGCTTTCAGCTGTAAGTGCTGTTGAATCAGTTGAAGCATTAATTGTTGTTGCTGAAGTTTCTTGAGTTAAAGAAGTAACTGTTGACTTTTCCACAGAAGCTTCATTAGCCGAATCTTCTGCCCATACATTAGAAACTGATAGTGTGGTAATCGAAACAAAACAAAAGAGTCCTAAAAACATTTTTTTCATTTTAATCATTCCTTTCGTTACCTATTGTAACATTTTTGAAATATTTTTGTAACAATTAAATATTAAGAAAAGCTTAAGAATATATACTAGGTGATAAAAAATATAAATTTTAAACTATTAATCTATCAAAAATACGATCCGTAGAGACTATTACATTAGTGTCAAAATATTTCAAAGGTGTTGGTTAAAGAAGTACTGTATTCGCTTAATGGTAGTTTCGAGTAAATTAGTCATTATATAAAAGATTGACAAGTATGCTGCATAGCGAAAACTTCGTCAATCTTTTAAAAGGATAAAAATACAGATTTAAGAATAATGACAATTTATTTTAAGTCAAAAACTGTTGACGATATTGTCGAGGTGTCATCTCTTTTTTCTGGAAGAAAAATTTTGAAAAATAAGAAGGTGAAGAAAAACCTGCTTCAAAACTGATTTCCGTGATGGTTAAGGAACTTTTCCTTAACAGAGAACAGGCTTTTTGCAATTTTAAGTTTTGTACATAAATACTAGGATTTGTTTGTTCATAACGCTGAAATAGCTTAAATAAATAGCTACGATCAATGTTATACTCAGAAGCTAATTGACTAATTGAAAGATTGTTTGAAAAATTTTCGTGAATAGCCATTTTAATTTGGTTAAATAATTGTTGGCTTTGATTTTCGTGCTGTGTAACGGAATGATGCTCTAGATAATTCAACAATTGAAAGCTTTCACTTAAACTGCCAAAATGATTATGTTTCTTCGCTTCTTGGTAAATATTTTTAAATAAACTTTCTAATTTCTTATCAACAGTTCCTTTTAAAATACAATTTTCGGTAGTCAGGCCTATTTTTTCTAAATACTGAGACGAAAGATCTCCAACAAAACCGACCCAATGATAGGTCCAAGGATTTTGCCGATTAGGATAATAAATATTGCGACAATTGGCTGGAATCATAAACAAATCGCCAGCGGTAATGTGTTGTTTTTCCATAAAGGGTGTTGAAAAATAGCCTTCACCATCGCTACAATAATGCAAAACCCAATAATTAATGGGTGCAAACTCAGTTGGTTTTGTCGGACGGCATTTTTCATAGCCAGCTTCATAAAGATGAAATTCTTGGCTAATAGGTTGATCATTAATCAGGATGCTGACATTATTTGTAAAAACATTTTGCATGCTATCACCTCTTTATAAGAGTATGTAAAGGCTTTCTAAAAGTCAACATCTTTACAAGAAATAGGCAACATTTTTTATTTTTAAAAAACTGTAAGCGTTTTACAATGTATGAGTACTAATTAATTTGATAAAGAGAGGATGTAGTAAAATGGCAACACATTCACGGGAACGATTAGGTTCTGTCGCATTGATGCTCATGACTTTTTCAGCGGTTTTTGCCTTTCCCAGCATTGTTAACAACAGTATTCAGATTGGCCTAGCAACTATTCCAGGCTATTTATTCGGCTCTATTTTTTACTTTTTACCATTTATTCTAATGATTGCAGAATTTGCTTCTGCTAATTCTGAAAATGAATCAGGTGTTCACAGTTGGTTGGAATCTGTGCTAGGACCTAAATGGGCATTTTTAGGCGCTTGGTCGTATTTCTTTGTCAACTTGTTTTTCTTCTGTTCATTACTACCGAATACATTGATTTATGGTTCATACGCTTTTTTAGGTCAAAACGTTTTTCAAGGAAACCATAGTACTAAAATAATTGCAGTGATTTCCATCCTGTTATTTTGGTTAATGACATGGGTTTGTATTAAAGGGGTTTCGTGGATTTCGAAAGTGACTAGCTTAGCGGGTGGTGCTCGTTTATTTATGGGCGTAGCTTTTGTGGTTTTAGCCTTTGTCGTCGTGTTTGGTTTTGGCAATGAACCAGCACAAGAGTTTACCACGACGTCAATTATGCCAACTTTTAATTGGACTTTTTTCATGACGATGGCGTGGATTTTACAAGCTGTTGGTGGTGGTGAAAGTATCGGTGTATATATTAAGGATGTTAAAGGCGGCAATAAAACGTTTGTCCGCACGATGATTGGTGCAACGATTGCGGTCGGTATCATGTATATTCTTGGTGCCGTTGCTGTAGGTTTGGTAGTGCCAACGGATGTCTTAAAAGGAAACTTTTCAAATGGTATTTTCGATATCTTTAAAATTTTAGGTACGTATTTCCATATTCCCGCAGCAATGATGGTGCGCTTAGTAGGAATTATCTTATTTGTCGGAAGTCTTGGTTCTTTGGCTCTGTGGACGGCAGCACCAGTTAAAGTATTTTTCTCAGAAATTCCTGATGGGGTCTTCGGTAAGTGGCTAGTGAAAACGAACGAAGAGGGAAATCCAACCAATGCTTTGTTAGTTCAAGGAATTATTGTGACGATTTTAGTTGCCATTCCAGCATTAGGAATTGGAAATATGGATAGCTTTTTAGAAACGTTAATTAATATGACAGCTTCTACGTCATTAGTGCCTGTCTTGTTCTTGTTAATCGCCTATATTGGGCTTCGTTGGAAAAAAGAAACAATGCCGAGAAGTTTCCGCTTTGGTAATCGAACCTTTGGCTTAATTGCGGGAATTTTCTTATTAGCCATTTTTATCTTTGTATTCTTTATGTCAACTGTGCCGGATCCAAAATTAATCATGGAAGAAATCAATGGCACGTTACCGAAAGGAACCGCTAGTCCACTGGGCATGTTGGCGTATAACATCATTGGGTTAATTGTCTTTATGGGCTTTGCTTGGATTTGTTGGAAACGATATGAAACAAAAGAAAAAAATGAAGTTGGTAAAGGAGAAATGGATTATGAAGACTTGGGAAAATTATAAAGTAGATAGTATTAATCGGTTGCCTGGACGAGCACATTTTTCGAGCTTTCCTTCGAAAGAAACAGCGTTATTAAATGAAAATAAATATACACAAGCATACAAAAATTTAAACGGACGCTGGCATTTTCTCTTTTTAGAAGCGCCAGAATACAGCCCAGAAAACTTTTTTGCGACGGACTTTGATACAAGCCAAATGGATCAAATCACTGTTCCTGGAAATTGGCAAGTCCAAGGATATGGCAAAATGCATTACTCTGATTTATGGTACAATTTTCCCATTAATCCGCCGTATGTACCAACGGAAAACCCAACAGGTATTTACAAACGGACATTTGCTATAGATGAAACATTTCACGATAAAAAAATCATTTTACGTTTTTGTGGCGTAGATTCAGCTTATCATGTTTGGGTGAACGGCCATGAAGTTGGCTACAGTAAAGGTGCACGAAATGAAGCAGAATTTGACATTACGCCTTACGCTAAAATTGGTGAAACAAATGATTTAACGGTGCGAGTCTATCAATGGTCAGATGGTACGTATTTAGAGGATCAAGATATGTGGTGGTTAAGTGGTATTTTTCGTGATGTTGAATTACTCGGTGTACCAGAAAATGGGCTGGAAGATTTCTTTATTATTTCCGATTTAGATGATTCGTATCAAAATGGCCACTTGGCAATTACGGGTAAATTTTGGCAAGACAAAGGACAACAAGTTCAATTGGAGTTGATGGATCAGCAGGGAAAAACGGTTCTTAAAGAGACTGTCGCAGGAAATCAAGGTACAGTTGAATTTTCAGCAAGTTTACCGTCTGTCACTGCTTGGTCAGCTGAAAAACCATACTTGTATCAACTATTTATCACTGTTTTTTGTGAAGGGGAAGTCGTCGAAGTTATTCCGCAAAAAGTTGGTTTCAGAAATATTCATGTATCTGGTGAGACTTTCTTAGTCAATGGTGTGGCCATTAAACTAAAAGGAATGAATCGTCATGATTATAATCCGAAAAATGGTCGAGTGGTTAGTCGTGAAGAAATTGAAAAAGATATTCGTTTAATGAAACAATTTAATATTAATGCCATTCGAACCAGTCATTATCCAGCATCTGCTTATTTCTATGATTTATGCGATGAATATGGAATGTATGTGATTGATGAAACTGATTTGGAATGTCACGGCTTTGAATTAACCGGAGAATATGATTGGATTAGCAACGATCCAGAATGGGAAACGGCTTATGTTTCTCGGATGGTACGGATGATTCAACGGGATAAAAACCATCCATCAATTCTCTTTTGGTCGTTAGGAAATGAATCTGCGTTTGGTCATAACTTTATTGAAATGGCCTGTATTGCCAAAGAAATGGATCCAACACGTTTGGTTCATTATGAAGGTGATTTTGAGGCAGAGGTCACGGATGTCTATTCTACAATGTATACGTGGTTGGAACACCCAACTAGAGAATTACTGATGAATACGATTATTGAAAATTCAAAAAAACCGCATATTTTATGTGAATATTGTCATGCGATGGGGAATGGCCCTGGGAATTTAAAAGAATACCAAGAGCTATTTTATGCTCATGATAAATTACAAGGTGGCTTTATTTGGGAATGGTTTGACCATGGCATTGAATCGGTAACAGATAACGGTGAAGTTTATTATCGTTATGGCGGCGATTTCGGCGATGATCCAAGTAACAAAGATTTTTGTATTGATGGGATGTTGATGCCTGACCGTACGCCATCTCCTAGCTTGTATGAATACAAAAAAGTCATTGAACCCATTACAACTAGCGCTATTGACGTTCTGTCAGGTGAATTCTCATTATTGAGTCGGTTTGACTTTGAAAACTTGGCTATCTTTAAGCTGGTTTATACAATTACTGAAGATCAAACAGTGATTCAATCAGGGACAGTAGCAGTGCCAGCAATTGCTGCTAGAGCAGAAGGAAGACTGCACTTACCTTATCATTTAGATTTTCCTAAAAAGGCAGGAGCCGCCTATTATTTAACTCTTTCATATCAATTGAAAGAAACGACTGCCTATGCATCTGCTGGTCATGAATTAGCTACCGCACAGTTTGAATTGCCAATTGCAACACCAGGGATTGAGATCACACCAGTTGGCACGATGATGGCAAAGGAAATTGGCCCTCATTTATACATTGAAGGACCAAACTTTTCAATTAATTTTGATAAAGTGAAGGGCGCCTTAACGAATGTGACACGAGATGGTAAAAAATTATTGCATAGAGGGCCGAAATTTACATTTTGGCGGGCACCGATCAGTAATGATATGGAAATTATTGATGAAATGAAGAAGAAATATTTCTTACATTTAGAGCATGAAATTGTCCGTTCTTTTGAGTGGAAAAAAGTTGATGATTTTATCCAAGTCATCGTAAAAACAATTAACGGAACGACTAACAGTGCTTGGCATTATCAATGTACCTATCAGTATTTAATTGCACCAAATGGCGAAATTTTCTTCGACTTAAAAGGTAGTCCTGCTGGTAAAATTGAAAATGCGCCAGATATGTTACCACGTTTGGGTGTGACTCTCCATTTAGACAAGTCTCTATCAGAAGTAAAATATTTCGGTAAAGGGCCGAGAGAAAACTATGTAGATTCACAAGAAGCTGGTTTACTTGGCGTTTATGATGCTACAGTGGCGGAAATGTTCACTAATTATGTTGTTCCACAAGCCAATGGTAACCACATGGCGACTAAATGGTCCGCATTCACGGATGATCGCGGCCAAGGGGTAGTAGCAACAGCGGCTGATTCATATAATTTTAGTGTTTCTTATTTTGAAGAACAAGCGCTAGATGTTGCTAAGCATACCAATGAATTACAAGAAAGTGAGTATGTTGTTTTAAATATCGATTACAAACAAAACGCCCTAGGTAGCTACTCTTGTGGCCAGTGGCAATTAGAAAAATACCGAACTACGTTTGAAGAATTCCAATTGGCATTCCGCTTAACACCTTTTAATAATAAAGAGATTCAAGCAGCGGATGTCGCACATGAACGAGTAAAACGACCAACAATTTCTTAAATAAAAGCTCAGAACAGTGCACTTCGGTCTCCTGTTCTGAGTTTTTTTAATGAAATTATCAGAAATTATTGCTTTTTTTTTCATGGAAACAAGCAAACTATTTTGTTATCTAATAAAAGTAGTCCATAATAGTAACATAGCGAATTATTCGCTAGATAAAGCATTTAGGAGGAATTATTTTATGCATACTTTATGGGTTTTAATCGTTGGTGCTGTTATCGGTGCTATCGCTGGCGCACTTACAAGCAAAGGTCAATCAATGGGTTGGATTGCGAATATCGTTGCCGGTTTAGTTGGTTCATTTATCGGAGAAAAAATCTTAGGTAGCTGGGGTCCTCACGTAGCAGGTATGGCAATTGTGCCATCAATTATTGGGGCAGTAATTTTAGTTGCTGTGGTTTCATTCTTCTTCGGACGAAAAAATAGCTAATTAAGTAAATAATTGTTTAATTAGTTAAAGGAGGTCGGGACAGAACCGTTTAGCTCCGAGAAATAAGAAGAAATTTCCGAAAATTGCTTTTTAATTTTTGGAGACCAAGTAGGTATTGTTCATCATCGAATCACTACGTTCTTCGTGATTCTCAACAATTTCGGCTTATTTCCGAAGGACCTTCAACTCTTAGAGCTTTAGCTCTTAGAAGTTGTTGAGATCGGAGCAACGCGTAGTGTTGGTTCTGTTCCCGCCGTTTATCAGTTTTTGAGCGTGGAGCAAAAATCCAAAGTGATTTTTGTCCCACGCTCCTTTTTTTATTTTCTCGTTAATTTTACGACAACTTCACAACGAGCGGTTTGTGGAAACATATCAACAGATTGTAAATAGTCTACTTGATATACTTTGGCTAATTGAACTAAATCACGTGCTAACGTGGATACATTACAAGAAATATACACCATTTTCTTAGGTGGTTGTTTCAAAAGGGCCGTTAATAATTTACGATCCAAACCAGTCCGTGGGGGATCAACTACAATGGCATCAGGTTTAAAGCCTTCTTTGAACCATTTAGGTAATAAGTCTTCAGCTGTTCCAACAGCATAATGTGTGTTCGTAACACCAAGTCGTTTTGCATTGAATCTAGCATCGTCAATTGCGGCGGGAATGGTATCCATACCACGAACTTGATGCGCTTGTTTCGCTAAACTTAAGCCAATGGTCCCGACGCCACAATAAGCATCAACAACAGTTTCGTTTGGTTGTAAATCTAAGGCCTTGATTCCTTCATTATATAAAACTTCCGTTTGTTCTGGATTCAATTGGAAAAATGCTCGCGGCGATAAATCAAAGACAACGTCGTTAATGTGTTCTTCAATGCTTTCTTTGCCCCATAAGTGAAGGGTATCATCACCCATTACTAGAGAGGTTTTTTTATTTTGGACATTTTGCATAATAGAAACAACTTCTGGTAATTGTTCATTAATTGCGCGAACCATTTTTTCTTTTTGTGGAAATTTCTGCGATTGTGTAATGAACACTACTTGGACTTCGCCAGTTTGGATGCCCACTCGAACCATTAATGTTCGAAAGATACCACTATTTTTACGTTCATCATAAATTGGTAATTGAAAGTCATTCAATAAATCAACTAATGTATTCATCACCTTGGTTGTCGCAGGCTGTTGGACCAAACAGTTATCAATCGGTACTAATTGATGTGAATCAGCTTGATAGAGACCAGCTTCTACTTGGCCATCGATTTGGCGTAATTGGAATTGGGCTTTATTTCGATAATTCCAAGGATTATCCATCCCAATTGTTTTTCGTAGTTCATAGTTTTGATAATTGGCTGGTTTAAATTTGTTAAGCGCCTGCTTTAATAAATCTTTTTTAAAGTCTAATTGTGCTTTGTAGGCTAAATGTTGTAGTTGGCAGCCGCCACATGTTTCATAGACAGGACAAGGAGGGACCACGCGATCTTTAGCAGCTTTTTTGACAGATTGAAGGGTTCCTTCAGCAAATTTGGGTGTAACATTTGTGATCGTGGCAGTCACTTCTTCTTTCGGTAGCGCCCCAGGAACGAAAATAATTAATTTTTTATAATAGCCGATACCTTCGCCATTAATTCCTAATCGTTTAATTTTTAAAGAAATTTGTTGGCCTTTTTTTACTAGTTGTTGGGTCATATTCTTTCATCCTTTAGTCATCTCACATTTTTCACTTCCTCCCATTTTAGCACATTTTTATTTATTTGGCTTCCAAGGATTCTATGGTATAGTAGAATATATGTTCTGATTTAGAGGGGCAGGAGAATAAGATGACAACAATCACACGAATTAGTAAAGATAAAGGTGAATTTTATCTACTTTGGCTATCTTCAGGCGAAAAACTGCGTGTCTCGGAAGATATTTTAGTACGGCAGCGTCTGCTAAAAGGCCAAGAGTTATCAGATACTTTAATAGAAGAAATAAAAAAAGCCAGTTCTTATGATGTCGGGTTACAAATGGCGATGAATTATTTAAGCTATCAATTACGTTCAAAGAAAGAGATTTTTACTTATTTAAAAGAGAAAGAAATTGAACCTGAAGATCGAGTAAAAATCGTTCAACGTTTAGAAGAGCTGCGGTTGTTGGATGATGCAATTTTTAGTGAAAGTTACGTACGGACAGCTATGCGAACCAGTGATAAAGGACCACGAAATGTGGCACAACAATTAAAGCAAAAAGGCATTAGTGAAGAAGATATTCAGCATGGCTTGACCTTTTATATGTTAGATGAACAACTTAATGTTGCCACAGCAACTGCAGAAAAAGCCATGAAACGCTATCGAACTAAAAGTTTTAAAGATGCACTTCAGAAAACGCGTCTGCATCTGATGCAAAAGGGCTTTACAAATGAAATCATTGATCTAGCTTTGGAATCTTTAGCTTTTGAAAAGGACGAAGAACAAGAACAACAAGCGTTAAACAAGGAAGGCGAACGTTTATGGCGTGCCAATCAGCGATTTGATTTTTCTAAAAAAGTCCAAAAAGTCAAACAAAGCTTATTCCAAAAAGGGTTTGACTATGATTTGATTCAGCAATTTATTAGCGAAAAGGAAGTAGAACATGACGAATAAAGAGCCTTGGGAGGCGTGGAGTCCCGAAAAAGTTAGTTCATTCCAGGAAGATTTTTTAGCTTGGTATGAACGAGAAAAACGCAATTTACCTTGGCGAGCGAATACAGATGCATATCGTATTTGGATTTCTGAAATTATGCTACAACAAACTCGCGTAGATACAGTCATTGATTATTTTTATCGATTTATGGAATGGTTTCCGACGATTCAAGATTTAGCGGAAGCGCCAGATGATAAGTTGTTGAAAGCTTGGGAAGGGTTAGGTTACTATTCACGAGCGCGTAATTTAAAAGTGGCAGCGCAACAGATTGTTTCAGAATTTGGTGGGAAAATGCCTGACACAATCGAAGATATTCGGAGTTTAAAAGGAATCGGCCCCTATACGGCTGGTGCGATTGGCAGTATTGCCTTTAATCTCCCCGAACCAGCAATTGACGGTAACGTCATGCGGGTAGTGAGCCGTTTATTTGAAATTGATGCAGATATTGCAAAAGCGAGTAGTCGTAAAGTATTTGAAGCGGCGATGCTTAAAATCATCGATCGTGAGCGTCCAGGGGATTTTAATCAAGCTTTAATGGATCTAGGCTCAGCCGTCTGCACCCCAACTTCCCCTAAGTGTGAAAGTTGTCCGCTTCAGCAATATTGTGCGGCCTATCAGGCAGATAAAATGACCGCTTATCCAGTCAAATCAAAAAAAGTTAAGCCGAAAGATGTGTATTATGTCGGCACTATTATTGAAAATAAAAAGCAAGAATTTTTATTAGAACAACGCCCTGAAACCGGTTTGTTAGCCAATATGTGGCTGTTTCCGATTGAAGAAATTAGCAAAAAACAATTTCAACAATTGCAAAAACTGGCGCAACCAGCAGAAACGGAAAAACAATTAACTTTAGAGTTAGAGCCTGTAACAGAGCCTTTGGTCGCTGAAGAACCTGTCAGCTTTTTTACGGACTATGAAACAGTTGTCTGGCAAAAACGTGCCTTAGGCGAAGTCGTTCATATTTTCAGTCATTTAAAATGGCATATCTTAGTCTTTTATGGCCGAAATACAGGCGAATTAGCCACACTAGAGTCGCAGCGATGGGTGGCAGCACAACAATTTTCAGACTATGTTTTTCCAAAACCACAGCAAAAAATGGTGGAATTGTTCAAAAAAGAACACAAAAATAAATAACAAAAAAGAGAGGCTTATAAACAAACAAGCCTCTCTTTTTTGTTTCCTCTAGGTTATACCCCTATATAAATTCTGCTATGTTTAGTTTTGAAGGGGACTGGTAAGATAGACTTGTCTCTTGTCTGTTTAGAGGAGTAGTAATGATGGTGGAGACTTTTCAAGAGAGAGGAAGTACAGCCAATGAGTAGGAAGCGAAAAATCAGCTTAATTAGTTTAGTCATCATTTTGGTTTTTGTCACAGTCGGCTCAGCATACTTTGCTGTAGCGGGTAGCTATTTAAAGAAAACAATTGATAAAGGCTATGTTCCCATAAAAAATGATTATAATGAAGCGCAAAATAAAGATAGTCAATCGTTTTTGATTATGGGGCTAGACAATACAATTGAACGGAAATTAGGCACAACTAGGACTGATGCTATGATGGTGATTACCGTGAATAACAAGACGAAGAAAATAACCTATTTAAGTTTGCCACGGGATAGTTTTGTTCAAATTGATGCGAAAAATTACCAAGGGATGCAGCGAATTGAAGCCGCCTATACCTACGATGGACCAACAGCTTCTGTTAACACAGTTGAGAAATTATTGAATATTCCAATCAATCATTACGTTGTGTTTAACTTTTTATCTTTTATTAAGTTAATTGATGCAGTTGGCGGCATAGATGTCAATGTCAAGCAGGCGTTTGATGGTGTCACCAAAGACGGGCCAGGATCCATTCATTTTGATGCAGGGAAACAGCATTTAGATGGTACGAAAGCTTTATCTTATGCCCGTGAAAGACATAGCGATAACGATATTATGCGTGGATTCCGACAACAAGAAATTATTCAAGCAGTTGAAGACAAGTTGAAATCTGGTCAATCAATCATGAAAATAATGGACATTATTGATTCGTTAAATGGAAACATTCAAACTGATGTGGATTCCAATGAATTGACTCATTTAGTCAAAGAAGGTTTGACTTGGACCAATTATGATAAACAACAGCTTTCTTTTGACTGGCGCACTTTTAGTAATGAAGGGCGCAGTATGGTTGAACTATATCCAGATAGTATTGAAAATGTCCGTCATCAATTACGTGTGTCTTTAAATTTAGAAAAGCCAGATGAACGAGATCAAGACGGCTATGTCTTCCATACGAACGGTGAATTTTTATATCAAAGTGATTATACCGTTCAAGATGAAGCAGCTGAGGAAAACGAAATGACTTCCATCAACGGCAATACGTATATTGGTGTTCCTGGTAATACACAGACCGGTCCGTTGCCATCAGTTAAAACGGAAAATGGCTTTATAAAATAATTTATTTTCCAAGTGTAGAAAATCCGAACATAACAGATTAAATAATCCGCTTACTTATTATTCTTCTAAGGAAAAAACGAAGGATTTTAGCAAGGAAACAGCGTATCATTTGATATAAACCCAACATTCCCTTTATAATGAAAGTAACAAGCAAATTTTTGTTACTTAGAAGGGGAAGGGAGCAAGGAGTTATGTTTAGTTATACAGATACCATTTTGTCAATTATGCAAAGAATTGAAGTATACAACGAAATTTTCAAAGCCATCTCTAAAGAAGTTCAAGAATACGGTTGTAATCAGGCTGCACATCGGAGAGGCCGTGACACTTATATGTTTTGCCGAAATAATGTGAATCGTTTTTTTACAGAAGAAATGATGTTTCGTAAAAATTTAGAGCCGTATTATGATAAAGAAGCAACGAAAATCTTGCTAGAAGGATTAGATACGTATAAAGAAGGAGTATTTTTCTGGTTAGAGGCATTAAGTGAATCTTGCCAAGTGACAGATGAATTGAAATATCAATTAGGAATCCGCCAAAAAGAATCCTCTTATTTATTAATTAATCAAGCTTGTAAAGAAGCCTGTGAGGGCATTCAAAGCGCTCATAGTGTTCATAAGATGTAAAAAGTTAGGGATAGCTGTCAATCTGGCAGTTATCCCTAACTTTTTTATTTCAATATCATCTGATAAGCATAACGTTCGCCATCGTTAACATCTAAAATCACGTCACCTTGATAAACAAAGCCAGCTTTTTTAATCAGGTGCTGCATGGCGAGATTTTGTGGATGTGTATCGATTCGAATATCAGTAGCACCTTGCAAACGAGCGGCTGTAACCAGTGAGCGCAAAAGCACCAAGGCCAGTCCTTGACCTTGAAAGGAACTTTTTAAAGCAACACGATGAATTGCCGTATACGTAGTTTGAGAATGAGGTTGCCAAGAACCATTAAAAATCGCTTCATAAGCAGGATCAATCTCCGAACATAAAACACCAACGCCTGCCAAGGTATCCTCAACCATTAAAATATAGCAAGTTTGCTGGTCGATATCTTTTGCTAAAATTTCTTGATTCGGGCCATCACCGTTTTGCCATTGGGGAATGCCACTTTTTTGTAAGGTGCGGCGTCCATCTTCAATGATAGCAAGGATGTCAGGCAAATCAGAAGGTTCTGCTTTTCTTAAGTAAACAGTCAAAAAATATTCCCTCCTCTTAGAAACCTGTTGTTGTTTTCAATTGGTAAATTTTTGAAGGGCGGCCAATGCCAACGGGACGTTCACCTAACTCTTCAAAATATTGTGTCATGGCTTTTTTAAAATTTGAATGGTCAATGCTGCGATAATCAACGCCGAGGAACTTCGCAAAAACTTTACGGGCTTCCGTAATGGTGAAATCTTTTCCTAAGACTTGAAGCACTTGCGGTTCATGTTCCATTTTATCAACAACACGATTAAACGCCTTAATTATAATTTCACTATGGTCGAAGGCTAATGTATCTTTACCAAGAGAGGCCGCTGTTTTCAAGTCTAAAGTAATTTCCACATCTTCATGAGATAACGTGATATGTTGACCATGCCGTTCAAGATTGAACCAATGGACTTCTTTGGCATCGTCGCCAGCAATTAAAGGTTCTTCACCAATAAAGGCTAAATAGCTGACTGTCACGACCCAGCCACGAGGATCACGATCTGGGCGACTAAAGCTGTGTAATTGTTCAATATTTTCTTGAGAAATCACCACACCAGTTTCCTCTTTTGTTTCTCTTAAAACACTATCTTCAGTAGATTCGTTGCGATTAACAAAACCGCCAGGAAGCGCCCATGAGTTTCTAAAGGGGTGACCTTTACGTTGAATCAGTAAGACTTTTAATTGATCAGCTTCCTTGTTGTAACAAAGAAGAACCATATCAACGGTTAAAGAGGGTTTTTCATATTCAGGTAATTCTTGTTGATGATACCAAGTTAAAAACTCTGCTAAGCTAGCTTGGCGTTCATAATAATTTTTTTCTTCCGCTTTAGAAGCAAATTGTGGCACAATTGCTCCTCCTTTCAAAAAGAAACATGGTTTTCTTTTATTGTATCATTAAGTGGCTGAAATACAATATTCAAGCGTAAAAAGAAAAGCAAGCCTGGGACAAAAATCACTTTGGATTTTTGTCCCAGGCTTGTACTATAAGAAGTTTGTTCTAGACGTTATTTATTGTGTTAATTCTAATAATTTATTTTTCAAATCTTCTTCCATATGGCCAAGTTCGATTTCGGCAGCTTGGCGTTTTTCTTTTCCTTCTTGTTGAATACGTAATGTTTCTTGGATAGTTTCAATTAAATCATTTTGTGTTTTTTGTAATGTTTCAATATCGACTAGGCCACGTTCGTTTTCTTTTGCTGTTTCAATTGCAGAAATTTTTAGCATTTCTGAATTTTTCTTCAGTAAGTCATTGGTGGTTTCAGAGACTTGACGTTGAGCAGTCACAGCATCTTTTTGACGGAGTAAGGTCAAGGCGATGACTACTTGGTTTTTCCATAACGGAATCGCCGTATTCACCGATGATTGAATTTTCTCAGCCAAAGCTTGGTTAGTATTTTGAATTAAACGAATTTGTGGGGCTTGTTGAATCGTAATTTGACGAGCCAAGCGTAAATCATGGGTTCTTTTTTCTAAACGGTCTAGGAATTGGTTATAATCATTAACAATTTGGACATCCATTTGATCTCCAGATTCTTCCGCTTTTTTCATGGCTTCAGGAATAATTTGCGTCCGTAGTTCTTCTGCTTTTAATTCCCCAGCGGCAATATAGATGTTTAAGGCATCAAAATAATCTTTATTTTTTTGATACAATTGATCTAACATGGCATTATCTTTTAAAAGACCATCTTTTTCATGGGTTAATTTGACAGCAATTTTGTCAATTTGCGCACCAATTTTTTGATATTTGGCGGTAATTTCGTAAACGGATTGTTTGACTTTACCTAACATTTTTTGAATAAAGTTGCCTTCGCCAGCACGTAATTCATTGGGATTGGCTTCATTTAAACGAAACATTAGATCGGTCAGTGAATCACCAACAGGACCAATGTCTTGTGCTTGAACGTGGTTTAACATCGCTTGCGAAAATTCGCCGAGTTTGATTTGGGCATTTGAACCATAGGTAATTACTGCTTGTGAATCTTGGACATCAATTTTTGAAGCTAATTCTTTTGCTTGGGCTTGACGTTCTTGTGGTAATTTATCAATTAAACGAGGAGCTGCTTGCTGTTCTTTTAACTCAGATAGTTCATTTTGTTGCGTTGGTGTTAGTTCATCCATTGATGAAAATGGATTACTTAATAAATCGTCCAATGTATTGGTTACAGATGTTGTTTCTTTGGGTTGTTGCTCAGTCATTTTTTTTCCTCCCTAATGATTATTGCTGGTCTTCGTTTACTTGAGGTGATTCCTCAGTTGCAGCTTTTTGCGACAAGCTGCTTTTAGCGATCGACATTTCGACATCTAAATCGTCTAAGTCATCGGAAACGATTTCCTCATAATCATTTTTAACTAATTTTGACAATTGGTCAATGATTTGTGCGCTTTCTTCTAATTTTTCATACGTTTGTTTGTTTTTTACTTCATGTTGTTCGATTTCTAAATGCTTACTTGTTAAGTCAACGATATTTGGTAAATGTGTATAGAGAAAGTGATTGGCTAAGTGTAACTTTTTAGGTTCTTTCACTAACTCTTTAAACAGAGCTTTAGAAACCTTCGTTGTATCATTACGTAAGTCAATCGCCCGTAATTTAGTTGAACGATTCATGTTTTCTTGTAATTGTATGATTTGTTTTTTGGCTGTGCTCATTGTACTTCTGAAAAAATCAATTTCTTGTGGAGATAACCCCAACTCACGATAATGGGCTTCTTTATCTTTTGTTAAGTAAGGCATTTGATCGCTCTTGTCGGCGGCATTTTTCTTTTTTCGATAGAGAACGAATACTAAAAAGCCTACCAGAATCACAAAAGCGAAGAAGCCATATTCTCTAGCGACAGCAATGATTAAGGCTCCTAAAAGAATATAGCCAATCAGTAATTTTGTATTTAATTTGTTCATTTATATAGTTCCTCCTATCTATCTAATCCTCGAAAGAGTCAGCTCTCGTTACAATAGTTATTTTAGCATACTCTGTGAGAGAAAAGACATACAGCGGAAGATGTATTTTATGATTTAGTGAAATCCTAAGAAAAAAAGTATAAAATGCAAAAAAAGACCCGTCCTAATTGGGGGTAGGACGGGAAAGGAGTTAAAAATGAAAAAGTGTTTTGTTAGGGTTGTTTGTTGGTATGCTTAAATAATACAAGGAAGTTGTGAATTTTTTATGTCTATTTTTTTTCGAAAATGTAATTTTTTTCTAAAGCAATAAATTTTTTTCTTTGAAAAGGGTTTAACTAGAGAAGAAGGGGTGCGATTTTTATCATTTTAGGGTATGATAAACAAGAAAGGTTGGTGAAAGATATGTTAAATTATGAGGACTTCGAAGAAAAAACACTTCAACGTCGAGAAATTTTTAAAGGAAAGATTATTGATGTTTTTTTGGATGACGTGGCTTTACCGACAGGCGGCACTGCTAAACGCGAATTGGTTTTTCATTCAGGCGCAGTAGCTATGATTCCGTTAACCGCAGAAGGAAAAATCGTCTTAGTTAAACAATTTAGAAAACCCTTGGAACAAGTGATTTTAGAAATTCCAGCGGGAAAAATTGATCCTGGAGAAGAAAATCAACTGGAAACGACGGCTATGCGGGAATTGGAAGAAGAAACTGGGTATCGTGCAGGTCAGCTCACCTACATAAATTCAATGTATCTGTCACCAGGATTTGCTAATGAAAAATTGGCTCTCTATTTGGCAACGGATTTGCAGAAAGTCGAAAATCCGCGTCCTCAAGATGAAGATGAAATCTTGGAACTTTACGAGCTAACAATAGCTGAAGCCAAAGCAGAGGTGGCAAAAGGCACGATTTGTGATGCCAAAACACTTTTTGCTATACAATACTGGGAATTGTATTTACTGCAGAGACAGTTTAAGGAGGACACGCAATGAGCAAAGGTCCGTTAGTCACTCGGACAGAGCTTCGCAAACGCAGAGAAGCAGAAGAAAAAGAAGCGGAACGTCGTCAGCAAGAAGAGCAGAAACTGGCGGAAAAAGCGTATAAGCGAAAAGAAAAAGAAATTTCGACGTTTTATCGTAAAGAAAAGAAAAAACAAAAACCGATCAACAAGTCACGAGTAGGAGAATACTCGAAGCGTCGAGAACGGAGTACTTGGTTAAACAAGGCAATTATTATTGTAGCGATTTTATTAGCCGTTGTGGCGTATATCGTTTTGAATTTATAGAAAAGAGGAATCACTATGAAAATTGGAATTATTGGAGCAATGGATCAAGAGGTCAAAATTCTAAAAGAAAAATTGACAGACACGATGTCATGGGAACGAGCAGGCGCTTTATTTGTTTCTGGTTCGTTAGGAAGACATGAGGTGATTGTGGTTCGTTCAGGAATTGGTAAAGTGGCCTCAGCTGTGACCACGACTTTATTGATTCATCAATATGGCGTAAATATGGTGATTAATACAGGTTCTGCTGGTGGTATCGGTGAAGGACTAAAAGTCGGCGATTTAGTCATTGCAGACAAATTAGCTTACTTTGATGTTGATGTCACTGGTTTTGGTTATGCCTATGGACAATTGCCTGGTGGTGTGCCTTTGTATTTTGAAACAAGTGAATACTTGCGGATGGAAATTGCGAAAGCTGCTGAAAAAACTGGTTTAGCTATTCGTAAAGGATTGATTGTTACTGGAGATACTTTTGTGGATAGCGCTGAGAAAATCGCCAAAATTAAGAAAGAGTTTCCTGAAGCCTTAGCTTGCGAAATGGAAGGCGCAGCAATTGGCCAAGCCGCTTCACAGTTCAATATTCCATTCTTAGTTGTACGGGCAATGAGTGATACAGCAGATGGCGAAGCAACTCAAAGCTTTGACGAATTCATCGATGAAGCTGGGAAAAAATCAGCCGAAATGGTTATTCATTTTGTCGAGAACTTAGTTTAAAAAGAGAAAGAAACAGCCATCATTTCATCAATGAAATGATGGCTGTTTCTTTTTGCTTATTGTCACTTAATGGAAGGTTTTTAAATACTGTTCTTTTTGTTTGCGCGTTAATTTTTTAAAGGCGGCTTCGGCTTTGGTGGCCGCGCTACGTGTTTCAAATTTCTCTGTATGAATCATTTTGACTGGCCGTCGTTTGGCTAATCGAGTATATTTTGCACCAGTTCCGCTATTATGTTCGGTTAATCGACGTTCTGGCTCAGTTGTATAGCCACCGTAAAAGGAACCATCTTGGCAAAGTAAAACATAAAAATAATGGGATTTCTTATTCTCCATACAGCATAGCCTTCATTTCTGCTTCGTATTCGTTCTTCTCATTGTATGTAAAAAGAGGTGGTAACACACGAAAACCGTCTTTTTTGCCTTGCTTAATGCCTTCAATTAGTAAAACATTGGCTTCTTTGCCTGGCTTCGGATAAACAAACCGAGCTTTTTTCGGCGCAATATTGGCGTTTTCCATGGCATGTAAAATATCAAGGAAACGATCAGGACGATGAACCATTGCGAGGCGACCATTTGTTTTTAATAAATCCGCCGACACAGTGACCACTTCTTGAAGAGACGTGTGAATTTCATGACGGGCAATCGCTAAATGCGGGTTTGGATTTTTTTGGCTAGTTGGTCGTTCTTTAAAGTATGGGGGGTTACATAATACTAAATCAACAGAATCTTTTTTGATGACCTCTGTCGCTTGTTTTAAATCACGTTCATACATCGTTACTTGTTTTTCCAATTTATTTAATAGAATACTTCGTTGACCCATATCTGCCAAACGAGGTTGTAATTCGATTTGGTCGATCTTTGCAGCTGTTTTCCGACTAACGAAGAGGCCGACCGCGCCATTGCCAGCACACAAATCGACAATCTTGCCTTTTTTTGGTAGTTGCGGAAAATTAGCCAATAAGACTGCATCAATGGAAAAAGAAAAGACTTCTTTGCTTTGAATAATTTGAATATCATCCGCATATAATTGATCAATCCGTTCGCCGGATAATAACATAGATTAAGAACCTCCAACTTTTCATCTGATTGTTCATGTATTATACTACTTTTAAACCCGTATGACAAAATCTGTTCCCTAGATTAGTGGGGACATGTTATTTCTCTGATTGATAGACGTAAAAAAAGCTTGTCAAAAGGTAGAGCTTTCGGCATACTAGAAAGCGGAGAGAAGAAAGGAAGAAAATTATGTTTTTTACATTTATGCGTGGCGTGGTTCGCGTCATTTTATTTGTGATTAATGGAAATGCACATTATGAAAATAAAGAAAAATTACCAAAAGACCAAAACTATGTCTTAGTTGCGCCGCATCGAACATGGTGGGAACCGCTGTATTTAGCTGTTGCTGGCAGTCCTAAGAAGTTTAGCTTTATGGCAAAAAAAGAGTTGTTTAAAAATCCTGTTTTACGTTTCATTTTAAAACATGCGAATGCGTTTCCAGTGGATCGTGAGAAGCCCGGTCCCAGCGCGATTAAAACACCTGTCAAAATTTTAAAAAATTCTGATTTAAGTTTGATTATGTTCCCTAGTGGCACGCGTCATTCCTCAGAATTAAAAGGCGGGGTAGCCTTGATTGCTAAAATGGGGCGAGTACCTATCGTGCCATCTGTTTATCAAGGTCCGTTAACTTTAAAAGAGTTGTTTAAACGTAAAAAAGTAACGGTTCGTTTTGGGGAGCCAATCGATATTAGCGATATTAAAAAAATGGATAAAGACGGTTTAGCTGAAGTGGAACGTCGGATGCAAGAAGCATTTGATCAGTTAGACAAAGAAATTGATCCAACTTTTAAATATGAATCAACAGAAAAAGAATAAAACAAACCGCTACAAAATAGGAATGTTACTGGCAGGTAGTCTCATCAAAAGATGATGCTCCCTGTCTTTTTTCTTGTGTTAAGAAAAAAGTTTGTTAAAAATCTAATTCTTCTGTCCGATTTTCTTAAAAAATACCAGAAATTTGTTATAATAATAAGAAGGACTTTTTTAGGCGGTGAAAAAATGAAATTTTTACATACAGCAGATTGGCATATTGGCAAAAAATTACATGGTTTTGATTTGTTGGCAGAACAAAGAGAAGCCTTTAAACAAATCTTAGCAATTGCGAAAGAAGAGCAAGTGGATGCTGTTGTGATCGCTGGAGATTTGTATGATCGCTCTGTTCCAGCAGTTGAGGCAGTCGAGATTTTTAATGAAATGATGATTCAAATGAATCTCAAAGAGCATTTCCCCGTGTTAGCTATTTCGGGAAACCATGATAGCAGCACTCGTTTAGAAACAGGAGGCCCTTGGTTTAACCAAACGCAATTTCATTTGAATACGCGTTTAGAACAAGCCTTTCAACCAATTGAAATCGACAATACCCAATTTTATTTGTTGCCTTATTTTGAACCGATTGCGGCTCGCTTATATTTTGAAGATGAAACGATTCGAACGATTCAGGCGGCGATGGAAAAAGTTGTCGCGAAAATGCAGGAATCTTTTCTTCCCAACAAAAAACAAGTGTTAGTTAGTCATTTTTTTGTCGCTGGCAGTGAAAAAACTGATTCTGAAACAAAATTAACAGTGGGTGGTTTGGATGTTGTACCGACGGCTTTGTTAGATCCTTTTGATTACGTTGCGTTGGGCCACTTACATGGAAAAAATGCGTTGCAGGCACCTAATGCTCGATACAGTGGCTCGCCTGTAAAATTTTCTTTATCAGAAATGACACAAGAAAAGGGTGTATGGCTTGTTGAAACAGAAGCTGAAGTTCATTTTCAATTCCGTGCTTTGAAACCATTGCGAGACATTCAACAATTGACGGGCTCGTTTCAGCAGTTAACAGATCCCGCTTTTTATCAAGAAGTGAATCGGGAAAATTATTTACATGTCCAATTAACCGACCGAGCGATTATCCCCAACATGATGAATCAATTGCGAAAAATTTACCCCAAAATTATTGGGCTGGAACGTTTGAATGGTCGAGAAACAAGCAGCGGAAATCAGAAAAACGTGGTACAAATAGAACAACGCTCACCAGAAGAACATCTGCATGACTTTTTTAACGATGTGACAGGAGAGGCCCTGACAGAACAACAAGCACAATGGGTCCAAGAAGAACTGAGTACACTTAATCAATTAGAAAGAGGGAAGTAATAGGATGAAACCATTATCTTTAACATTGAAAAACTTCGGACCGTATATTAATGAAACCATTGATTTTACGAAGTTTGAAGATTCTTCACTTTTTCTAATTAGTGGAAAAACAGGGTCTGGGAAAACAACGATTTTTGATGGAATGAGCTATGCTTTGTTTGGTGAAAGTTCTGGGAAATTACGTTTAGGCAAAGAAATGCGTTCCACATTTGCTGACCCCTCAGAAGCCACTGAAGTTACTTTGCTTTTTAAACATAACGAGTATCTCTATGAACTGAACCGCCTTCCCGAACAAGAACTTTTTAAAAAACGTGGCACAGGAGTCCGTAAACAAAGTGCCAAAATTTCTTTAATTGTCAAAGATGCTCAAGGGAAAGAACTACGAGCCTATTCTAAAAGACGCGAAGTGGACGAACTCATTCAAGAATTATTGCATTTAAATGCCAATCAATTTGCTCAAATTGTATTGTTACCACAAGGAGAGTTTCGGACTTTTTTAATTGCTAAAAGTGATGAAAAAGAAAAGGTTTTGCGTAATTTATTCGGAACAGAATTGTATCAGTTGTTCAGCGAAAATTTAAAAGAACGCTTAAAAATTGCCAATCAAGAGATTCAAGAAACCCAGCAAAAAATTGAACTGAAAACAGAACAGTTGCATTGGTCAGAAGAACCTGAACCGACAATGACACTTTTTGAAAAACTTCAATTATTAGAAAGCCAACAACAAGAGGCTCAGCAACAACTATTAGTTGAAAGAGAACAAATTGCAACCTTAAAACAAGCCAAACAAGCAAAAGAGCAAGTTCGTTATGCTATTGAAGAACGACAAAACTTGCAACAGCAAAAAGAAGAATTACTGGAAAAGAAAGCAAAACAAGCTGAACAGGAAACCGTCATTGAGCGGTTAAAGGAACAGATTCAGCAATTAAAATGGAGCCAAAAACAGCAATCTTTAGCTGAAAAAGTCTTTGAAAAACGAAGCGAAAAACAACAAAAAGAGCAAGAAACAAAGTCCAAACAACAAGCTCTTATGGAAACGCAACAAGCATTGACAGATTGGCAAGCAATCCTGAGTGAGTTGGAAGAACAACAACCATTGATTGCTGAAAAACAAGAACATCTTCAAACGATTCAACGTCAATTACCACAATACCAAGAATATGAACAGTTAGCTCAACGAAAAATAGCAGAACAAGCCAATTATCAAGCCATTCAAAAAGAGTATGAATCTTGCCAACAGGAAAAAACAACATTAGTGGATAAAGTGGCGACAGCCAAACAATTTATTGAACAAGAAGGAACACTTGAAAAAGCAAATTTTGAATGTTCTAGTGTAGCAGATCATTGGCAAAATTTTGTAGAACGTTGGCAAAAAAATCAAAAAGCTTGGCAAAAAATTAGTCAAAACCAAGGGGAATTGCACGAGTTGACACAACGGTTTGCAGTTGAACAGCAACAAAAAAGCGCCGAAGAAACGAAGTTGCAGACAAAGAAAAGTCAATGGGCCTCTTTACAAATCCAACGATTAAGCTTGTTACTTGAAGAGGGGGCACCTTGCCCAGTTTGTGGCTCTTTAGAACATCCAAAGCAACAAACTCATCAAGAAGTTTCCCTAGAAGAGATTGATCAAGTGGAACGGGAATTAACGGAAGTTGAAAAAACGGTTCAACGATTTACTGAAACGCTCTCTGCATTAGGGGCGGAAAAGCAACAGAAAGAAAGCCAATTACAAGAACAGGAAGCTGCGTATACTGAGGAACAAGAACAATTAGCAGCGCAGTTTGCTGACTTGCAGTTGCCGTTAACAGGACTAACTTTTTCACAAGTAACACCTGCAGAAATTGCGGAAGTTGAGTCGCAATTAGCTAAAGAAAAACAACAAATAGCACAAAAACTAACGGAAATTTCAGTCGAAAAGGACCATCTAGCGGAACTAGAAGAACAAGTAGCTGAAAATTCCCAACGCTTTGAAGTGCTCCGACAACAAGTAGAAACAAAGCAACAAAGTCTGGAAAGAATCACTATCCAGCAACAAATGATTGCTAGCCAATTATTGGATGCAACCGTCACATATGAAGAAATGACCAAACAACAAACTTTGCTTCAAGAAGAACTCTCTGCATTTGAACGTCAAAAAGAAAACGTGACGACACAAGGAGAAACCTTGAAGAAAGAAGAAATGATCCTTGAAAGTACGCTGACGCATTTGGAGAAAGAACAACAAACACTTCAACAAACAGTCGCGCAACTTGAGAGTCAGTTAAAGGCAGTTTTAACGGAACAAGGCGTGACAGAGGACCAATTGACGGAGTGGCTGAAAGAGGTACCGACACTAGAAAGTCAGCAAGAACAAATTTCTTTATTTGAACAAGAGCAAACCCAACTGACTATCCAACTCGCTGAAATTGAGAAAAAATTATCTAGTGATACGTTCCCAGAATTATCTTTAATCACCACAGAAATTGAACAAATAACACAACAAATTGAAGAACAAGAAAAAAAATACTATCAACTGCATGAAAAAATGCTGAACAACCAACAGTTGGTTCAAGAAATTAATGCGCAAAGAACAACAATTGAAGACAAGTTTGAGGAAGTTGCTGCACTACAACAGTTGGCAGATACGGTGAATGGCAATAATCCTAAAAAAATTAGTTTTGAACGGTATATGTTACAAACGTATTTAGAAAGAGTGCTGACAGTCGCTAATCAGCGTTTAGACCGCCTGACCAATAGTCGTTATCAATTTGAATTGAATCACGAAGCAGGTAGTTATCGGAATCAAACGGGGCTAGAAATCAATATTTATGATGACAATTCAGGGACGGTGCGCAGCGCTCACACGTTATCAGGCGGGGAAAGTTTTATAGCAGCGTTAGCTTTGGCACTTTCTTTAGCAGAAGTGATTCAAGAACAAGCAGGCGGAGTCTTAATTGATGCGTTGTTTATTGATGAAGGCTTTGGTTCCTTAGATGAAGAAGCATTGGAAATGGCAATGGAGGCGTTAGAAACGATTGAAAATGAAGGCCGCATGATTGGGATTATTAGTCATATTGGCGAATTAAAAGCACGAATTCCACAACAATTACAAATAAAAAGCAATGGGAATGGTCAAAGTACCGTTCACTATCAGCTAGCTTAGTAGAAGAGGAGGTGAGTCGATGAAATGGAGTATTCCAGAGCGAATCGTTGAACAAGGGCGCGAATATATGCAAGAAGGCCGGGTCTTATCTATCGTTCAAAATCCAGAAAAAAGGATCTGGTTGTCTGAGGTTTTAGGGGAAGAACTTTATCTTGTTGAATTGGATGGTACCGCCAAAGAACAAGATGTTTGTGAATGTCAATATTGGATGGAACATGGCTATTGCAAGCATACAGTGGCAGTTGAACTGGCACTGAAACAACGAGGCGTGTCAAGAATTATTCAAGCGAATCAAACAGTCAGTTTTGAGAAAACAAATCGATCAACAGCTGAAATGTTTACCAAAGGCTTTGCCAAATTAAGCAAAGCTTCTGCCGAAGTTCCCTTGCAGCCTTTACGTTTAGAATTTCATTTAGATGTGATTGAAACGAATAATTACTATCCAGAATTATCAACGATTGGTCTTTCTTTAAAAATTGGTTTGGAAGGCACCAAACCTAAAACATATATTGTGAAAAATATTGGTGATTTTTTACAAGCATATGAAAAAGAAATGACCTTTATGGTGAATAAACAACACCAATTTACCTTGCTACATGATTCTTTTTCAATGGAGATTCAAGAAATTTTAACAGAACTTGCGGCAATTTATCATACCAGCCAATTATTAGGTGCAAACGGTATTCAAGTTAAAGGGAAAATCGACAAACGTTATCTATTATTACCAATTGATCGCAGTCAATCGTTAGTTGAAAAAATGAATCGAACGGGTCAGTTTATATTGACCAATCAAACTCATAAGTATCGCTATCTAACGTTCAAAGAAACCAGTTTGCCACTTACGTTTACAGTGCAAAAAACCGAGGAACAAAGCTTCAAATTAACTATTCAAAATCCTATTACAACGTTTCTAGCCCACTATCACTGGGCGATTGCGGATCAAACGGTTTATTTACTAACAGAAGAGCAGGAAGCCATCTACACCACGTTACTTCAATTAATGAAACGCTTGGAAGAGCCGTCAATTATTTATGAAAAAGAAACAGTTTCTGATTTATTTAGTGAAGTGTTACCATTATTGGAAAAAATTGGTCGAGTGTCTGTTGAAGAATCAGTTGAAGAATTAGTCGTCCATCATCCTTTAAAAGCAGTCTTTATTTTTAAGAAAATTAAAGGTCGGATTAATGCTCGAATTGACTATCACTATGGAGAAGTCATTTTCTCGACAAACCCGAAATATGCTCAATTACCTGAAGTCAATCAAGAAATCGTTCGAGATAAAGCAAAAGAAACAGCAATTAAGCAACAATTTCAACAGTTTGCCTATCAGCAAACAACCACAGGCTTTGAAAAAGTCTTACCTGCTGGAGAGTCCTTGTATTATTTCTTTAAAGCCGAAGTTCCAGCTTTCCGTCAATTAGGAGAAGTTCGGATGGGACGGAAATTACGGGAATTGTATTTAGATGCCCAGCATCATCAACCAACGATTGAAGTTGCGGAAGGGGATTCTTGGTTAGATATTCGGTTTGATGTCACTGGCATTGATGAGACCGAAATCGATGCAGTATTGACTAGTCTGCTACGTAATGATGCTTTTTATACGTTAAAAAGTGGTGAAATTCTTGCTTTTGATTCAGAGGAATTTTTCCATACAAGTGCAATTTTAACGAAGCTGCGAAAAAATATGCATCAAGAAGACAATGTCATTCATGTGCCCAAAAACCAAGGCCTCATGATCGAAAGTTTATTAGAAGACAACGAGCGGGCACATTTTTCAGATTCCTTTAAAAAAATGGTCACGGATTTAACGCATCCAGAAAACTTTGAAGCGCAAGTCCCCAAAACCTTACAAGCAACGTTACGCCATTACCAAGAAACAGGTTATAAATGGCTGAAAATGCTTAGCCATTATCAATTTGGCGGTATTTTAGCTGATGAAATGGGTTTAGGGAAGACACTGCAAACCATTACCTATTTACTTTCGGAAAAAGAAGAAGAGCGCTTGAAAGGGACAGCTTTGATTGTCGCACCTGCAAGTTTAACCTATAACTGGTTAGCCGAAGTCAAACGTTTTGCGCCAACCTTAAATGTTCAAGTGGTTTCTGGCAACCGCCAAGAACGAGCAGCGCTTTTACAAAATAGCACCGAAGATATTCTGATTACTTCTTATGCAAGTATGCGACAAGATGTTCAGCTTTATCAGGAAATGCGTGTCGGCTATTTGATTTTAGATGAGGCCCAAATGGTTAAAAATAGTGGAACTAAAACGGCGCAAGCCTTAAAAAGTTTAAAAGTACCGCAACGTTTTGCATTAAGTGGCACACCAATTGAAAATAATTTAGATGAACTGTGGTCAATTTTTCAAATGATCTTACCGGGATTGTTCCCAGGCAAAAAAGCCTTTCGAGAAATTAAGCCGGAAGAAATTGCCAAAATGATTCAACCATTCATTTTACGACGAGACAAGAAAACGGTGCTCGCAGACTTACCAGAAAAAATTGAAAATAATATGTACAGTGTCTTAACAGAAGAACAAAAAACGGTTTATTTGGCCTATCTAAAACAAATGCAAGCAGATGTCAGTCAAATGGATCAGGCGACCTTCAAGAAAAATCGCATGAGTATTTTAGCAGGCTTGACCCGTTTACGACAAATCTGTTGCGATCCACGTTTGTTTATTGAGGATTACACGGGAGGTTCTGGCAAAGTGGAACAAGTCAAAGACTTTTTAGTGGCTGCCAAAGAAAACAATCGTCGTGTCCTATTATTTTCTCAGTTCACAAGTATGCTTTCTATCTTAGAAAAAGAATTGAATGAATTAGGTTTAGAGACGTTCTATTTACGAGGAAGTACGAAGCCTCAAGATCGGTTAACGATGGCGAATGCCTTCAATGAAGGAGAAAAAGATGTCTTCTTAATTTCATTGAAAGCAGGGGGAACTGGACTAAATTTAACTGGTGCAGATACAGTTATTTTATACGATTTATGGTGGAATCCCGCAGTCGAAGAACAAGCGGCTGGTCGGGCACACCGCATGGGACAAAAAAAGGTTGTTGAAGTGTGGCGGATGATTGCAGAAGGAACGGTTGAAGAAAAAATGAATTCCTTACAGCAAGAAAAACGCGAGCTGTTCCAAAAAGTGATTCAAGGAAATGAAGAGCAATTAGCGAAAATGACGGAAGAAGATATTCGCACAATTTTAAGCATTGGAGAATAGCCGTTCAACTTAGTTGCTATCTTATTTAAAGAGAAATGGAGTAATTCGTTTGAAACAAAAAGAATATATGGAATATCGGCCGCTAGGTGAAGAAATTGAACGGATTCGTAAAGGAAAAAATATTCCTCTGCGTGTCTTTGATGAAAATGGTGTTTCTAGTCGAAGTTATCAACGCTTTGTCCAAGGAAATAGTGAATTGCGTATTTCGGATTTAGCCATTATTGTCGAAATCTTGTCTATTTCGCCGATGGAAATGACAGAAAAATTAACGCCAATGTCCAAAACAGTTTTAGCTAAGGAGCAGTTTAATCAAGCAATCTTTAGTAAAAATTTTCAAGAAAGTAGTCGAATCGTTGCAGATTATCGGGCGTATTATGAGAAATCGTCTTTTGCTTTAGGAAAGCAAGAAGTAATGTATTCGATGTTGGCGTTGGAATATCTTTTTAACCCTCAAACAGTTGTGACAAAAGAAGAGATTATTGCATTAGAAAATCAGATTCTGGAACGATTAATTAATGCCGATGTGTATACTATTTTTAATTTGAAATTTTTAGCATTACAAAAAAACGTTGGCTTGCAGCCGTTTCCAACTTCGTTACTTTTTCGTGTACTACAATCTGTCAATGAGCGGGAAATTATTGATATTCGCTCGCTAGAAATTATCGAGCAAGTAATTATTGATTTTTTATTTGCGGCGATTGTCAGCCAAAATGTTCCCCATATTCTTCATGTATTAAGCATGTTTAAAGAATATGAAGTGGGTGAAAATAACTGGCGAATGATCCTCTGGAAAAAAATAGCAGAAAAAATAGAAATGATTTTAACCAATGAAGAAATATTCGCAGATTGGTCAATCTTTAAAGAACAAATCCTCTTATCTATCACATTGTTTTTACCAAAAGCCAAACAAGAATTTTTTGCTGGGCAATTGGAAAAAATAGAGGATAGTTTAAAAGAAATAAAAGAAAACTAGGCATAATTGAGAATTTGTCATAATACATTCTGGTTGTGTTTAGCGACAAAGAGCGCCAAATAGGGGTAGAAAACCCTATTTGGCGCTCTTTGTCTTGTCTATACAAATTAATTTGGACAGTTTGTCGTAATTGAACCCATTTTCAGTTGATATTCACTATAATTAAGAAAATATCAGGAGGTGAAGTTTATGAAAAAAATGTGCATCTCCGCAGTTAGTGCCTTACTTTTGGCTAATAGTTTATTACTTCCTGTAACAACTTTCGCCGAAACGACCGAAACAATCGCATCCTCCAGTGAAGAAAATGTTTCATCTGTTTCAGAAGAAAAGATTCCAGAAACTTCATCGGCAGAAGAGCAAAATTCAGCAACCAGTAGTTCGGAGATTCCCCAATCAGAAGAGTTAACGACTGTTGAAACAAGTGAAGAGCCGCCAAATGAAGCACTAGCGATAACGGAAGCACAACTGATGATGCCCCAATTATACGCAGGTGCTGTCTTAGATAAAGCGACGCCTATCAGTACACTATTTCCTGATCCAGCCTTTGCGGAAAATATCAGAAAACAGTTAAGCAAATCTCGGATCTCTAATACTGTCACCCAAGCAGAATTGGATAAACTGAATAAAGTTATTTTAGAAAATGTCGTTGTTTCTAATGTGGAAGGAGTTCAATACCTAAGAAACTTAGAAGAATTATCTTTTCAAGATTCACTCAATGTAACAGATTTGAGTCCTTTTGCTAAAGGTGAATTTAAGCTATTACGTTTTTTATATATGAGAAACAATAAAATAGCTGATCTTAGTCCGTTAGGTCAAGCAGGATTAATTAATTTAGAAGGCTTGTATGTTGAGAACAATCAATTAACGACATTAAATGGACTTGAAGGAATGGCTGCTTTAAAAAATTTAAGTATCCAAAATACGACAGATCATCCGTCAAAAATCACGCCGAATAATCGAGTAACTTCCTTCGACCCGCTTCGTTCTCTTCGTAATTTAGAAACCATTTGGGCTGCCAATAATCAGATTGCTACTTTAGATGGGCTTACGGAAGCAAATAACCTACTCCGTCTTTATGTGGAAAATAATCAATTAAAAACAATTGCGCCCTTGGCGAATAAGCCACGTCTAGAAGAGTTGAGTATTATGAATCAAACGATTGCTAGTCTGGAAGCTTTAAGCACTGTTCCTAATCTGCGTGTACTGTATGCAAGAAACAATCAAATTTCTTCCTTGTCACCGTTAGAGAAAACACTCAATCTAACAGTTTTAGATGTGGGAGAAAATCAAATTTCAGATATCAGTCCGTTAAAAGGCTTAACGGCCATTACAGGGCTAGATGTATCTAATCAAATGATTATCTTATCTTCTGTCGATTATATTGCTGGGAAACCACTGCAATTAAAAAATAAGGTGGTATCTCGTGATGGTCAACTATTTCCACCGCTGACGATTAGCCCTTATGGAAGTTACGATGCTACAAAAGGACTGTTTGAATGGAATTTACCCAAAGCTCATGAAGGCGTTTCTTATATCTGGGAATCAACAGATAAAGCATACTTAGGGAACTTTTCTGGAACAGTCGTCCAACCTGTCAAAGAAGTTTTCTTAAGTGAAACGAAACTATCTTGGTCAAAAGAGCGTATAGAAAAGTCGATGGAAAAAACAATCGATATTGATGACTTTCAAAAAACAGCCCTGCCTTTTTATTGGCAAGATGTCGATGCTGGGAATAGATTACAATTTATTGTCAAAAAAGAGGGTCAAGAAATCCAGAAATTAGCAGATGAAACAACCACTAATTCTAAAACATTTAAGGAAAAAGCCTTGTTATTACCAGAACTAACTTATGGAAAACAGCAGTTGGTCGTGGAAGTCTATGATAAAGGCTACAAGATTGACGAATTAGCGCTAACAGTCACTGTGGTTGGCTCTGTCAGGTTCAAAACGGTACCCACAGCGATTTCCTTTGGGAATGAGCTGCAAATCGCTAGTAGCACGACCCAATATCCAATTGTTTCCATGGATCAACCATTAGTGATACGGGATACTCGTCAAACGGGGAATAATTGGTCGCTTGCACTAACCGTTACTTCAGATTTCAAATCTGAATCAGGTGCTACGTTGCCGAATATTTTAAAATTTAGAACCAACCATCGCTTACAGGACATTCCAGAAGGCCAATCGATTCTTGTTCACAACCAAGCCAATGGACATCAAGAAACAAATATTTCTGATCAATGGAAAGAAAATGACCAAGAGTTGTTATTATCTGTTCCTGGAGGGACGGCCAAAGCAGAAGAATACGAAGCAAAACTAACTTGGCACTTGATGGACGTACCTGATGGCAGTGCAAAATAGGGGGTGAGTCTTATCAAAAAAATAGTTAGCGGTGTATTGCTATTAGGATTGATTTCATCAGTTGATGTATTTGCTGAAACAAATGCCTATCCGACAAATGCAGAAGTTTCTTTTTATGGCGAGTATGAACCACCAGCCAACAAAGAAAAACCAGATGGTAAGATACCACAGCGTTTCCCCAAGCAGTCGGAAGCAATACCAGCAGTGAGTGGAGAATCATTGAAGCATTCAACAAGTAAAACGGTTGATCAAAAAGGCTCAGGCTTCTTACCTCGAACTGGTACTAAACAGCAACAAATGTTTAATTATCTCGGAATAATAGTCATCTTTATGGCTAGTTTTATTTTAAAAAAAAGAAAGAAGGAACAATAAAATGAAAAAAATTATCTTAGCAACAATCCCAGCTATCACTTTAGGCGTAGCTATTGCACCAGAAGTGAATGCAGAAGAAAAAAACTATGAATCAAATGCTATCGTTGAATTTACACCGGATGCCTCTATCAACAAACCAGTCGATCCAGTGAATCCAGATACCGAAAAACCTGTTGAACCCTTTGACCCAACGACACCAGACACAGGCAATAAGCCAAATGAAGGAACAACTGGTCCACTAAGTATCGATTATGCTTCTAGTTTAGACTTTGGCAAAAATAAAATTTCAAATAAAGATGAAAAATATTATGCAAATCCACAATACTTTTTCTTGGCAGACGGTTCTGGTCCTGATTTGACTAATCCTAAACCAAATTATGTACAAATTTCCGACAAACGCGGAACGAATGCCGGTTGGGCCTTAACAGTTAAACAAGAAACACAATTAACAGCGACAAAAGAAACATTAAATAAAGTTTTAGACGGTTCAGAAATTAAATTAAGTCAAAACAAAGCAGTGTCTAATTCCAAAGCAGTCACACCAACTGCGCATGAAGTAACTTTAGTAGCTGGCGATTCATCAAATGTGATGTCTGCCGCTGAAGGTCAAGGTTCTGGAACTTGGCTTAGTGCGTTCGGTGGGATTGAAAAAGTGGAAGTTGACGGTGAAAGCGTAGATAAAAATACAGCGATCACATTAACTGTACCAGGAGCAACACCAAAAGATGCTGTTCAATACAAAACTGTTTTAACATGGACAATCGCTGATTTACCAAGCGTATAATTATTGAAACTATAACAATAGAAGAGAAGGAGCACTAACATGAAAAAAATGACCATCGCAAGCAGCTTAATTTTAGCAACCATCGCGGTAGGCACACTACCAGTTCAAGCAGAGGAAGTGGCTAATCGCGACACAGATGCTATTGTAAAATTTAAAGCACCAGATGAAAAAGATCCTAACAGCAAAAATCCTGTAGTGGATCCAGAAGACAAAGACGGCAAAGATCCTGTGACACCTATCGACCCAGTAAATCCTGACAAACCAGTTGATGAAGGTTCTACAGGCCCCTTAACCTTGGACTATGCTTCAAGTTTAAACTTTGGTGAAAATATCATCAGCACAAAAGATGAAATCTATTTTGCATCAGCACAAGTTTTAAAAGATAAAAATAATGTTGAAAAAACGGGTCCATTATTTGCTCAAATTACAGATAATCGTGGAACTTTAGAAGGCTGGACTTTATCTGCAAAACAAAATTCTGCATTTACTTCTGCTACAAAAGGTCAGACACTTGAAGGAACTGAAATTGTCTTTCAAAACGCTTCAGCTGTGACAGCAGGACAAAGCGCTGCACCAACAAGTTTAGCGAGCGTAACTTTTGGTACAGTTGGTGAAAGTCATAACGTGATGGTAGCCGCAACAGATCAAGGTGCTGGGAAATGGTCATACTTATACGGCAATGCTAGTTCAATTGCTGAAGTTGACGGCCGTCAAGTAATGAAAGATGTTCAATTAAAAGTGCCAGGTAAATCAGTTAAATTAAACGATGCCTACAAAACAACAATTACTTGGACATTAGCTAATACGCCAGTATAAAAAGAACCTTTTTGGAGAAAGGAAGAGGGGAACTCAGCCTTTCTCCTTTACATAGAAATGGAGTGTAGAGCGAAATGAAAAATAGATATTTTATTCTGATGATCCTAAGTTTTTATTTCTTTGCTTTTGGGATTGAAACCTCAGCAGCAGAATTACGATTTAGTGTTGAAACAGAAATTCCAGAAAACCAAATAGATAAAACAAAAACATATTTTGATTTAATGATGAAACCAGACCAAGAACAAATTTTGAAAGTTCGAGCGGCCAATAGTACAGATGAAAATTTAGTGATTGATGTTAGTGTGAAGTCGGCCACAACAAACAGCAACGGAGTGATTGAATATGGTGAGTCGTTGACAGCTTTAGATAAATCTGCACCAGCAGATTTATCAGAAATCATTCAACTGAAAGACGGCGGTGAGAGTGTTGAATTGCCTGCTAAAAGTGAAAAAGCAGTTGAATTGCGAGTGAAGATGCCTAAAGAAGAGTTTTCAGGGCAACTAGCGGGCGGGATCACGTTTAGTGAAAAAGTCGATGAAACGAAAGACAAGCAAAAAGAAAATACAAACGGCTTAGCAATTGAAAATCGCTATGCCTATACAGTAGCTGTTTTACTTCGAGAAAATGAAACAGTTGTACAACCAGAATTGTCTTTAGAGAAAGTTGAACCGACACAAAGAAATGCGCGCAGTGTTATTTCTGCAACACTGTTAAACCATGAAGCAGCCTATCTTCAATCAATGAAAGTAACGGCAAATGTTAAAAATAAGAAAACAAATAACGTTATTTTAGAGAAAGAACAAGAAGATATGCAAATGGCGCCCAATTCAATTTTTAATTTCCCTATTCCTTATGAAGAAAATGAAATGGAAGCTGGGACGTATGTATTGGCAATGACTGTGGAAGGCTCAGGAAAAAAATGGCAATTTACGAAAGAATTTACGATCTCAAAAGAGGAAGCAAAAACATTTAATGAGAAAGATGTAACCGTCAAAAAAACGGAATCTAAACTTATTTATCTCTTAATCGGTTTATTGATCCTTTTACTGATAATCTGCCTGTTCATCATTTTACGTCTGAAAAAACAAAAAAATAAATAAAAAAAAGCCGTTCTTCAATTTGAAGAGCGGCTTTTTTTTTAAAGATTAAATAATTTCTCCACAGTCGGACAAAGTTCGGTGAAACAAGTGACTTCTGCAAGGTGTGATGCAGGTTGGCAACTTGGTAGTTCACGAGAGCGGTGGTTAAACCAAAGAGAATGCCAGCCACCATTACGTGCGCCTACAATATCATTGTCATAACTATCACCAACATATAAAGTATGTTCAGGTTCCATACAAAATTGATTACAGGCTAAATCAAAAATTTCCTTTTCAGGTTTTTGAAAACCCGTACTTTGAGAAATAATGATATTTTGGCTTGGAACCCATTTTTCAATATTCAATTGTTTAACTTTTTTAAATTGATGGTCTGTTGGACCATTTGTAATAATCCCCATCGGAATTTCTTTCTCTTGTAAAGTATCAAGAAGCTTAGTAACTTCTGGATGCATCGTAATATTATCCAATTCTTCTTCATAAACTTGTTGGAAAATTTTTCCTTCTTCTTGTGAAATTCCTGGATAGTTTAGATCCTTTAATGTTTCATTCATCCGGAAAAACCGCATGAAATCTAGGGACCATTCATTGGCTAAAACTTTCGGAAACGTTTCATCGCTGTGGTGTCTAAAACGAAGATACAATTCATGCATATCCTCTGTCGCAACGTTTGGGAAAATTTTAGTCATCGCATTTCGAAAGGGTTGTTGCTGATCGTACAGCGTGTCATCAACATCAAAAACAATGGTTCTCATTTAACAAGTGCACCTCTTAACTTTTTTACAAAACTTTTCATATGTTATATTGTAGCCGATATTTTCACAAATAAATAGAGTATTTTTCACTGTATTTCAAGGTTTTGTACAGAAATCAAAGCCTTGCGGGAAAAGACAATTATAGTTATTTTTACCGAAAAAATGGAAACGATAAATGAAAAAATATTCTGATAATGAAAAGTTTGTGAAAATGATTTTGAGTCAAAGTTACTTAAATAACACATGTTCTGATAGAAGTTAGAATTTTGCAAGAGACAGTCTTTTTCCGTATAATGAATGAGAATGAAGGGGGAGAGTTAGGGAGTTATGTTAAAGCGTTTTTTTGGGTATTATCGGCCGTATCGTCGATTATTTATTTTGGATTTTGGGTGTGCCGTTTTTGCGGGGCTGTTAGAGTTGGCTTTTCCAGTAGCAGTCAACCAAGTAATTGATAAGATTATGCCAAAAGGAGATTTTCGCCTCATTGCATTAGCTAGTGCGGGCTTATTTGCATTTTATATAATCAATACGTTTTTACAATTTATTGTGGTTTATTTTGGTCATATGTTAGGCGTGAATATTGAAACAGATATGCGTGAAGAATTATATCAACATCTGCAAACACAACCGTTTGAGTATTATGATAATCAAAAAACAGGGAAATTAATGAGCCGTTTGACCACTGATCTTTTTGAAATTTCGGAAGTGGCGCATCATGGTCCAGAAGACGTCTTTATTACGATTATGACGTTAGCAGGTTCTTTTTTATTAATGTTAACCATTCACGTGAAATTAGCCATCGCTACGTTTATTTTATTGCCATTTATCACGATTGCGCTAGGCTATTTTAATAAAAAAATGACAAAAGCGAATACGGATATTTACGATAATTTAGGTGAATTTAATGCTGGGATTGAAGCGTCAGTAAGTGGGATACGTGTCACGCAATCTTTTGCAAATGAACCGTTTGAACGAAAACAGTTTAATTATTTAAATCAAATGTATCGAAAATCGAAATTATATTTTTATAAGGTGATGGGTGTCAGTTCCGCCTATAATTACTTATTAATTCGTCTGATAAATTTATTTTCATTAATTTTTGGTGCGTATTATACAATTAAAGGAGAAATTACAGAAGGTCAGTTTGTAGGATTTATTTTATTAGCCAATATTTTTATTCGGCCGATTGAAAAAGTCAACAATATGATTGAAAGCTATCCCAAAGGATTTGCTGGCTTTAAACGTTTTACGGAAGAAATGGACAAACAACCGTCCATCAAAGATTTGCCAGGAGCTGTTGCTGTTTCACATTTAGAAGGAACGATTGCCTATAAGGATGTTTCATTTGCTTATGAAGATGGCACAAAAGTTTTAGACCATATCAATTTAAAAATTCAACCTGGTGAAACCGTTGCTTTCGTTGGACAAAGTGGTTCAGGAAAAACGACCTTGTGCAATCTGTTGCCTCGTTTTTATGAAGTCAGTAGTGGTGAAATTACGATTGACGGTAGAAATATCCAGAAAATGACCTTGGCTTCATTACGTAAGCAGATTGGAATTGTTCAACAAGATGTGTTTTTATTCCCTGGAACATTACGAGAAAATATTGCTTATGGGAATTTAAATGCTACAGAAATAGACATTCAACAAGCGGTGAAATTAGCACATTTAGAACATGTAATTCAGCTAATGCCAGATGGCTTGGACACAATTATTGGCGAACGTGGCGTGAAATTATCGGGCGGTCAAAAGCAGCGAGTGGCAATTGCGCGAATGTTCTTGAAGAACCCGCCGATTTTAATTCTAGATGAAGCGACTTCTGCATTAGATACAGAAACAGAGCAAGTGATTCAAGAGTCATTAAACTCGTTAGCTGACGGGCGAACAACATTAATTATTGCCCACAGACTGGCAACGATTAAACATGCTGATCGAATAATCGTAGTGAGTGACCAAGGAATTTTAGAAGATGGAACACATGAAACTTTGTACGCGCAAAGAGGCCACTATCGTCGCTTGTACGATGCTCAATTTAGAACATAAAAAACCCGCGAATAAAACTTCGCGGGTTTTTATTATGTTTAGTTAGCGCCGAACTTTTCTTCCCAAACCAACAGCATTTTTCATTCGTTGAAGTGTTTTGTTGGCTACCAGGCGAGCGTTTTCTGCGCCCTCATCTAAAATCATATCTAATTCTTCTGAAGCTAGAAGCTCTTGGTAGCGCACTTGAATAGGTTCTAATAAGGCAACTACTGCTTCTGCTAAATCTGCTTTGAAGTGTCCATAGCCTTTGCCTTCGTATGCTTGAACAAGTTCCTCAACAGTTTGACCTGTCGCAGCAGAATAAATATTTAGTAAGTTAGTAATACCAGGCTTTTCTTCTTTATTATATTCAATTACACCAGTTGAATCAGTTACAGCAGAGCGGATTTTTTTGCGAATCACTGCTGGCTCATCAAGCATTGAAATAAAGCCCTTCACATTTGTATCGGACTTACTCATCTTTTTCGTTGGTTCTTGTAAGCTCATAATTCGACTACCTTGCTCAGCGATTTTTACTTCAGGAATCGTTAAAATTTCTTGATTTTTTTGGGCGTAACGTTTGTTGAAGCGTTCCACAAAATCACGTGTTAATTCTAAGTGTTGTTTTTGATCATCTCCGACTGGCACTAAGTCAGCGTTGTACAACACGATATCACCAACCATTAATGGAGGGTATGTTAAAAGACCAGCGCTTACGCCAGCACGACCATTTTTTTGCGATTTATCTTTAAATTGTGTCATTCGCTCTAACTCACCAATAGAAGTATTGCACTGAATGATCCAACCAGCTTCTGCATGGGCACTAACTTCAGACTGTATGAAAATTGTTGCTTTTTGTGGGTCTAAACCAACCGCTAGGTAAAGAGCTGCTAAACTACGAATTTGCTGGCGTAGCTTTTGCGGTTCTTGGGGAACGGTAATGGCATGTTCATCCACAATACAAAAATAACAATTGTATTCATTTTGTAATTCGATAAATTGTTTCATTGCACCAATGTAATTTCCGATTGTCGGAGTACCACTGGGCTGAATACCAGAAAAAATTGTTTTCATTAAATAACCACCTGACTTTAGACTTAAGATAGTGAATAGTTCTATTATACATTTTATTAGAAAAAAATACATGGGAACTTCTTGAAAAAATCACCAAGAGAAGTAAATTATAACAGCAACCATAAAAATAGAAAACTGTATTACTTTTTTACAGAATCATAACGAATATCCATAAAATTTCATAAAAATTAACCCTAATTTTACACGGATGTAATGAAGGAAAAATAAACAAAGTTAATAAAAAATGTTTAAAAACCCCTAGTATTTTTATTAGAAATTAGGTATACTGGTTTTAAATAGAGGAACAGTAAAGTTCCCTGTTTCAGAAACGCGATGATTCGCGAAAAGGAGTGATGCACAATGTTGACACTTTATACTTCCCCAAGTTGCACGTCATGTCGTAAGGCTAGAGCCTGGTTGCAAGAGCACGAAATTCCTTTTAAAGAAAGAAATATTTTTTCTGAACCTTTAAATATTGAGGAATTAAAAGCAATTTTAATCATGACAGAAGATGGAACAGAAGAGATTATCTCTACTCGCTCTAAAGTTTTCCAAAAATTAAATATGGATTTGGACGAGCTTCCACTTCAAGATTTATTAGAGTTGGTTCAAGAAAACCCTGGATTGTTGCGTCGGCCAATTATGATTGATGAGAAAAGATTACAAGTCGGTTTTAACGAAGATGAAATTCGTCGATTCTTACCAAGAGATGTTCGACAACTGGAATTGCGCCAAGCACAATTAATGGCAGGTTTATAAAAAATATAAAATTTTGTTCTTTATTTGTTAATTGTAATAAAGAACGATTCATATGAATTTAGGGCCAGGGATTTTTATCTCTGGCTTTTTAATACATATTTAGAACTTGTATTCATTTGATTTGGCAGAACGTAGTCAAGGAAAAATAATATCTTTTTTAGAGAGACTGCGTTAAGATGAAGAGGTAGAAGGAGCGAAAAACCAATCGTTAAAAAAGTTCAAAGTTTATAAAATGTTCGCTAGTTTCCGATGATTTACAGACTTTCCACTTTACTTTTGTGCAGTTTTCGCTACAATGAACGTAAGAAGTTTCCTGATTGAAGCAAAGAGAGGTGTAGCGCTATGGAAATGGAACATATTAATGAAAATACGATTCGTGTGTTAATTGGCAACGAAGACCTGGCGGATAGAGGGATTACTTTTCTTGACTTACTAGGAAACCACAAAGATGTTGAAAATTTCTTTTATAGTATTTTAGAAGAAGTTGATGTCGAAGATGAATTCCAAGGTAGTGAAGCAGTCACTTTCCAAGTCTTGCCTAAAAATGATGGCTTAGAATTGTTTATTAGTAAGAATGTCGCTATGGACGACTTGTCTTCCTTAGAAGGTCTGAGCGAAGTCAATGCAGATGTTAGCGAATTGATTCGCAAACAAATTGAAGCAGACAAAGCAGCCGCCGATGAACTTGACGAGATGGAAGCCACAGATGAAACAAACAGAAATGTAATCTTTGAATTAGATAATTTTGAAGCGATGATTCAATTATCCAAAGAAGTCTTCATGCAATCTGTTTTGACTAACTTATACACGTACAACGATCGTTATTACTTACAAGTTTTGTTCTTAACCGATGAATTAGAAAAAACAAATGTTGACAATGAAATTGCACAGATTTTAGAATTTGCTCATAAAACAACTGTCACTCAGGATACTTTAGTCGAATATGGCACTTGTATTATGGAACGCAGTGCATTGGAATTAACACGTTATTACTTTAATGATTAAGCAAAAAAGCAAAAACTTTCGAGTTTTTGCTTTTTTTTTGGATGAAAATTAAGAAACTTTGCGTAGTTTATTTATGAGAGGTGAAAATCATGTTAACAGCTTTAACGGCAGACAACCAAGAATTATTTTCTTTAATCGATTGCTCGATTGATGAATTAACACAGATACGAAGCGAACAAGCTTTTGTGTGTCCAATGTGTCATCAATCGGTCATTTTGAAGGCAGGCCCCATTAAAATACCCCATTTTGCTCATCGTAAAAAGAATAGTTGTTGGTACGAAGCAGAAGCTGAAACAGAAGAACACCTCCGCTTGAAGCAGCTTTTTGCGGAAAAGTGTTTACGCGAAAAGCTGTCCTTCCAAGTTGAGGCATACTTACCCACCTTGAAGCAACGCCCAGATTTACTCATTGGGAAGATAGCCATTGAAATTCAATGTAGTCCATTGCCAATTAAACGTTTGGTAGAACGGACGGAGACTTATCAAACTCATGGCTATCAAGTTGTTTGGATTTTAGGTGAACGATTAGTGCCTAAAGACAAGCTCACGCAATTAACGAAACAATTCCTTTACTTTTCGGAGTCCTTGGGATTTTATTTATGGTCGGCCAATAAGAAGCAAGAACGAATAGAATTACTTTGTCATATTGAAGAGAGTCAATGTCAACAATTTTATAGAAGAAAACAATCATGGGATTTTTACGAAAAACAATTACTAGAAATCTTCCGACTACCGACCGCTAATTTAAATTTACTGCCAGATAGACGGCACACTGGCCAATTGATGCATGATTATTATCAAAAATTGACGCAACAACTTGGTTACAGAAATGCTCAGTTGCTTAGAACACAAAGCTTTTTATACACGAAAGGTTGTCACCTTCTCCAGTTACCTCCTTGGTTTTACTATCCTGGATTGAAGCTAATACCTTCTTCTGAAGAAGATATTCATTTAAAAATGCTTGTTTGGGAAGCACTAAAAACCGAAGAAGAGCGTTTAGTGACCAAACAGGAACTATGGCGTATCTTGGAAGCTATTTTTTTGGAAGAAGGGAACTTTGTTTGGCAGCCACTGCCGAATATTGGCTTAAAAAAGCTTTTTAAAATTGTGGGAAATAACTTATTGAGATGGTTACAAGAATGTTATGTGTTAATTAAAGTAAACAATAAGTACCTAATAACTAGTATTTTCCTAAGAGAAGATCCTGAAAAGCTCATTCATTGGCTAAAAAAAGTGAAAAAACAACATTTTTTTAGTCACACGTGTTAAATTATGATAGTATAATGAGTAAAACGTTTCTTAAAGGAGAGTAAACTATGAGCGAAATTAAACAATTACCAACACGTGATGAAGTTCCAACTCCATTGACTTGGGATTTAACCAAAATTTTTAAAGATGATGCTGCTTTTGATGTTGCGTATAATCAGTTGATAGAAGAGCTAAATCAAGCAGAATCATTTAAAGGTACCTTAGGGAATGGTGCAGAAGCTTTTCTAGCTGCGTTAGAATACGTTTTAGATGTCTATCGAAAAGTGGAAACATTATATGTCTATTCTCATTTAAAAAATGATCAAGACACTACAAATACAGCTTACCAAGCTTTATATGCCAGAGCTAGTTCTTTATATGCACAAGTTAGTGAAGCTGTTTCTTGGTTTGACCCAGAGGTTTTAACATTAAGTGATGAACAAATCTGGGGATATTTTGAAGAGCAGCCGAAATTAGCTGTTTATCGTCACTATATTCAAAATATTTTAGATGAACGTCCCCATGTTTTATCGATGGAACAAGAAGCTTTACTGGCGGGGGCTAGTGAAATTTTTGGTGCCTCAAGTAATACATTTTCAATTTTAAATAATGCAGACTTAGAATTTCCAACTGTGCAAAATGCTGAAGGCGAAACGATTCAACTTTCTCATGGCGTTTATGGTCAGTTAATGGAAAGTGTCGATCCATCTGTTCGTGAAGCAGCATTTAAAGGTTTGTACAAAGTATACAAACAATTTAGAAATACATTAGCCTCAACTTTAGGTGCACATGTTAAAACACATAATTATAAAGCAAAAATTAGAAATTATGATTCTGCTCGAGCAGCCTCTTTAGCAAGTAATCATATCCCTGAAAGTGTTCACGAAACATTAGTAGCTGTAGTAAATAAACATTTACCTTTGCTACATCGTTATGTAAAATTAAGAAAAAAATTATTAAACGTAGAAGAATTACACATGTACGACTTGTATGCGCCTTTGCTAGGTGAAGCACCAATTCGTTACAGCTATGAAGAAGCAAAAGAAAAAGCAATTGAGGCTTTAAAACCACTAGGTGAAGACTATTTATCTATTGTTAAAGAAGCTTTTTCAAGTCGCTGGATTGATGTGATTGAAAATCAAGGAAAACGAAGCGGCGCATATTCTTCAGGAGCTTATGATACAGCCCCATACATTTTAATGAATTGGCATGATAGTTTGGATCAACTATTTACATTAGTCCATGAGATGGGCCATAGTGTTCATAGTTACTATACAAGAAATAATCAGCCGTATGTTTATGGCGACTATTCAATTTTCTTAGCTGAGATTGCTTCAACCACAAATGAAAATATTTTAACAGAATATTTATTACAAACAGAAACAGATCCTAAAGTACGTGCGTATGTCTTAAATCACTATTTAGACGGCTTTAAGGGAACCATTTTCCGTCAAACGCAATTTGCGGAATTTGAACATTTTATTCACACGGAAGATGCTAAAGGCACGCCATTAACAAGTGAATATTTGAGTGAGTATTATGGCGAGCTCAATGCTAAATATTATGGACCAGAAGTAGTTAGAGACGAAGAAATCAGTTACGAATGGGCGAGAATTCCACATTTTTATTACAATTACTATGTTTATCAATATGCAACTGGCTTCTCAGCCGCTTCGGCATTGTCTAAACATATTTTAGCTGGAGAAGAGGGAGCTTTAGAGAATTATCTTAACTACTTGAAAGCAGGAAGTAGTGACTTCCCAATTGAAGTGATGAAAAAAGCGGGCGTGGATATGACACAAGCCGCGTATATCGAAGATGCAATGAAAGTTTTTGAAGAACGTTTAACGGAATTAGAAGCTTTGGTTGAAAAATTATAGACAAAAAAGTGGGATATAAGTCCAGATGACTTATATCCCACTTTTTAACTCTTAAGATAATTGGTTAACAGCTTTCGTCGCAGCATCTTTTTTATAATAAATGTAAATGTCCATTTGGAAAATGATAATTGGAGCGACGTTTAAATTCAAAGGTTGCGTCACCTTGGTTCAGCAACGGTTCGTTATGTGGATGAACACGACAAAGTTGTTTAATTTCATCCATGTTTTCAAAATTTTCGACTAAAATGCCGAAATCGTTCTCGCAAGTATAGTTGTAAACGACTGCGGTAGGGTGTTGTTTAATCCCCATTTCTCGAGCAACTTTTTGGTCGGTTTGGAAAGATTCTTTGACAAAATCGGATTGTCGGTCTTTACGATACATATCAATATCCCCGCCAGCCGCTAGAAGTAGTTCTTCTGATAACTCAGGAGAGTAAGCTAGACCGTCTTCAGCTACTGCTTTTTGTAAGCCAATCAACAATTGTCGGCCTTTTTTTCGGCCTTGTAACTGTGCTGCTTTATAGTCAAGAGCGGCTGAGTATAAATCTTCAAAAATTCGATTCCGTCGTTTAATGTCATTAATCGGAATATGTTGACGACTCAAAAATTCATTGATCGTTTTCATATTTAATAAAGGAATAAAGCGCAATTGTATTTTCTTCTTGTCGTTAACAGACAATTGTATAATTTCTTTTTCAATTTCTAAACAGACGCCGCCTAAAGGATTGACGAACAAATAAATTTCAACCATTCATACTTCCTCCAATGCCATGCTTTTTCAAATACAGGTGCCAGAACGTCAGTGCTTCGAATACTAAGGGGCAGTGGTCCGCATCATGCGTTGAATCTTGTTAGGTGCAAGCGTAATGGGAATGTTCAAATCAGCCATTAATGTTTGAAACGCTTGCTTGCCGCTTTCAGCTTCAGTAACTTCTAACTCTAATTCAAAATCGTGCTGTTGGTTATACCAACTTTCGTCTAACGCAAGTAGTCCTTGAGGAATTTGTTTTTCTGCACGTGCTGTTTTTAATGAACCAATTAAATGGATCGAGGCGATTTCAATACCTAATTCTTGTAATTTCTTCGCCACAGCCCCCTCAGTAGGGAGGTGATTCCTCTTGATAAAGTGGTTCGCCGTCTCAAGCGATAAAGGGTCATTGATTTCTAATAATCCTTCTGGCGCAGGAACTTTTAAGGTTAACTCACCACGATCTGCTAATACGCGAATTCTTAAGCCCATTCGTTGTGCTTTTAATTGAAAATCGTCCGTATCAAAATAATGATTTGTTTGCGTAAAAAAGTCCGTTTTTTGAATAGCAAAATGGTCGATTAATCGTTTGAAATCTTGCGGACTAACTAATGTTTTAAATTCAATTTCTAAGTGCTCACTCATGGGGTTCTCTCTCTTTCTTAAATCACTCCAATTTTCACATATTATATAGGTTTCCGTCAAGAAAAGTGGTCTTCTCTGTGAAAAATTTTTCTAATGAAAGGCGTTTGGAAATCAAATAGCGAATAACACCCTATTTTAGGGAGGACTGTGGTAAAATAATCAGTGAATGAAATTCAAGGAAATTGAGGGATCTACCATGGAACGAGAGTGGGAGCTGTTTTTAGCGCCATATGAACAGGCGGTCAGCGAATTAAAAGTAAAACTACGAGGTATTCGTAAACAATTTCGGGAGCAAGATAAACACATACCAATTGAATTCGTTACAGGACGTGTGAAACCAGTAGATAGTATTTTGACAAAGACGGCTATTCGGCATATTCCTTTAAATCGGATTGAAGAAGAAATGCAAGACATTGCTGGTTTGCGGATTATGTGCCAATTTGTGGAAGACATTTACCAGGTAGTCGCACTTTTAAGAAATCGTAAAGACTTAAAAATTGTGGAAGAACGGGACTACATTGAAAATAAAAAAGAAAGTGGCTATCGTTCGTACCATGTGGTAGTGGAATATCCTGTGCAATTAGTCACCGGGGAAAAGATTATTTTGGCCGAAATCCAAATTCGGACACTCTCCATGAATTTTTGGGCAACGATTGAACATTCTTTGAATTATAAATATCAAGGTGTCTTTCCTGAAGAAATGAAAGAACGCCTTCAGCGAGCGGCAGAGGCAGCCTATTTATTAGATGAAGAAATGTCATCTATTCGTGAAGAAATTCAAGAAGCACAACATTACTTCTCTCATGGCCGTGGATTGCTAGAAAACGAATACTATAAGCAAATTAAAAACGAAACACCAGAAAATCAGTAAAGGAGTCTGCTTATGAAAGTGGCGATTGTTCATAACTCGGAAGAAAAATCGAAACAAGTCACAAAACAACTGACAACACTATTAGAGCAAAACCAAATTCAAATAGACAATCGTCAACCTGAACTTGTGATTTCAGTCGGCGGAGATGGTACGCTTCTTTCCGCTTTTCATCGATTTAATCATCTGTTAAACGAAGTAAGTTTCTTAGGTGTACATACCGGACACTTGGGTTTCTATACAGATTGGCGTGATTATGAATTAAAAGAACTAGTTGAGAGTTTGTGTATTCATCGTGAAAAAAGTACGAGTTATCCATTATTAGATGTGCGGATTCGGTTTAGAGATGGGAAACCAGATAAACATTTTTTAGCATTAAATGAATCAACAATTAAACGAGGAAACCGGACGATGGTGGGCGATGTGTTTATTAAAGATGAACTGTTTGAACGATTTCGTGGTGATGGGTTGTCGATTTCGACCCCAACCGGCTCTACTGCGTATAATAAAAGTATTGGTGGGGCTGTTTTGCATCCTAGCATTAATGCGTTTCAGTTAACCGAAATCGCCTCCTTAAACAATCGTGTCTTTCGAACATTGGGGTCACCGATTGTAATCGCACATACGGAGTGGCTGGAGATTAAATTACAGGAAAGTGATGATTATTTTGTCACGGTGGACCAATTAGATATTTATCAAGAAAATATCGCTTCTGTCTGCTATCGAATTGCAGACGAACGGATTCATTTTGCCTCTTATCGGCACATGCATTTTTGGCATCGAGTGAAAGATGCCTTTATTGGTGAGGATTAATTAAACGATGGAATTTCAATGGACATATGACAAAGAAACAACACAACAAGTGAAATATTTTTTAAAGGAACAAGGTGTTTCAAAAGGGTTATTAGCAAAGGTGAAATTTCAGGGTGGTAAAATTCAAGTGAATGGGACCGTTCAAAATGCCATCTATCCTTTACAAACTGGCGATGTCGTTAAAATGACGATTCCAGATGAAGCGGAACATGAGACATTATTAACAGATGATGAACCGATTGAAATTGTGTTTGAAGATGATCATTTTTTAGTAGTTAATAAGCCTGCTGGCATTGCCTCGATACCTGCTCAGTATCATCCTTCAGGAACGATGGCGAATCGTGTTAAGGGCTATTACAAGCGTCAAAATTACGTGAATCAAGTTATTCATGTCGTGACTCGTTTAGATCGAGATACTTCTGGGCTGATGTTATTTGCGAAACACGGCTTTGCTCATGCTTTAATTGACCAAGAATTACGAGAAAAAAAGGTGACAAAAATTTATTATGCCCTTGTTGGTGGAGCGATTGAGCAGTTAAGCGAGCATCAATTGATTGAAAAGCCAATTGGGCGCGACTTGTCCTCTTTATTAAAACGCCAAGTTATCGAAACAGGTCAATTTGCTAGTACAGAATATTGGCTCGCAAAAAGAGGAGCCCAAGCAGCAGCTGTGCGCATTCAGCTCCATACAGGACGAACACATCAAATTCGGGTACATTTTGAAGCAATTGGCTGTTCATTGTTAGGGGATGAGATGTATCATGGAAAGATGGATCAAGGAATTGAGCGGCAAGCGTTGCATTGCATGGAACTAATTTTTACTCATCCTTTTACCAAAGAAACGGTTCATCTGATTTCCCCACTAGCGGAGGATATGAAAAGTGTAGATGATACGTTATAATAATAAAGAGGCAGGAGGGGAAAGTGTAAGATGAATGAAGGCCAAGAAATGGAAGAGCAATTTGCCCTTCTTTTAGAAACGCTAAAAAATCAACAAATGAACGAATTTCGTGAGCTATTTTTAGCGTTACACATTTATGAACAAGGACAATTTTACCAATCGTTAGATGAAAAAGACCGACAACATTTATACAATTACCTATCTCCGAAAGAACTAGCGGATATGTTTGATGTTATCGAAGAAGATAATGAGAATATGAAAGATTATTTAGCTGAAATGCGCCCAAGTTATGCAGCCGATATGTTAGCTGAGATGTATACCGATAATGCGGTGGATTTACTAAATATGTTAGATAAGAGTCAAAAGGCGAAATATCTTAGTTTGTTAAGTAGTGAAGAAGCAGGCGAAATTAAAGAGTTACTTCATTACGAAGATGAAACTGCTGGGGCGATTATGACCACCGAATTTGTTTCGATTGTGGCGAATCAAACAGTGCGTTCTGCGATGTACGTCTTAAAGAATCAAGCGGACATGGCGGAAACAATCTATTACGTTTACGTAGTCGACCAAGAAAATCATTTAGTCGGCGTTATTTCGTTGCGGGATTTAATTGTTAATGATGATGATACCTTGATTGCTGATATTTTGAATGAACGGGTTATTTCAGTTCATGTTGGCGATGACCAAGAAGATGTCGCGCAAACAATTCGTGACTATGACTTCTTAGCTGTGCCAGTTACAGATTATGATGATCATTTGTTGGGGATTGTAACAGTTGATGATATTATTGATGTTATCGATGATGAAGCCGCTAGCGACTACTCTGGTTTAGCCGGGGTCGACGTTGAAGAAGTTAGTGAGAACCCTTTAAAAGCCGCTTCTAAACGATTACCTTGGTTAATTACGCTGCTGTTTTTAGGGATGTCTACGGCCTCGTTAATCAGTAATTATGAGTCGTTAGTTAGCGAAGCGAGTATTTTAGCCGTTTTTATTTCTTTAATTACCGGAACAGCCGGCAATGCCGGGACACAATCATTGGCGGTCGCGGTACGCCGTTTGGCTATGAAAGATGAAAAGGATAGTAATTTTGGTCGCTTAATCTTAAGTGAAGTGCTCACGGGACTAGTGACGGGGGCTGTGACAGGTTTAACCATTATGATTGTGGTTGGCGTGTGGCAACATAATCTTCCGCTTGGATTTGTGATTGGGATGGCAATGCTCTGTGCAATTACTGTGGCGAATTTAGCAGGGAGTTTAATCCCAATGTTAATGGATAAATTAGGGTTTGATCCCGCAGTTGCCAGTGGCCCGTTTATTACTACCTTAAGTGATTTAACCAGTGTATTAATTTATTTCAATATTGCCAGCATGTTTATGCGTTATTTTGTTTAAAAAATTGCACTTATTTATCATGAGACTGAGGTAAAAGGATTCGTTGGTTTGCTTGAAATCAAAAAAGTGAGATAGCCGTTAATACGACGGCTACCTCACTTTTTTAGATACAAGAAATTAAACAATTTTTGTGCCATGGACTTCTGTGACTTTTAAAGTGTCCATCACAGTTTGAACGTTTTCTGTGGAAATACCGCCACCTGGTAAAATAAGAATCCGTTGATCTGCGTAGACAATTAATTCTTTTAAATGATCAAAGTTGTCTTCGATAGGGGTACCAGCTGGCCCGCCATGAGTTAAAATACGCGTCACACCACGCTCAGCTAACCAGTCGATCGCCTTAAATTGATTTTCTTTCGACAAGGCATCAAAAGCCATATGGAAAGTGATTTGCAAGCCTTCAGCCGTTTCAATGAATAAGTCCAAAGCTTCTTCATCTAACCAACCGTCCTCAGTTAAACAGCCAATAACAATGCCGTCGGTTCCTAATTTCTTTGCTTCGATTAAATCGGTATGCATAATTTTTAATTCAATATCATTATAGACAAAATTGCCGCCACGAGGACGAATGATTGTCATCACTGGTACAGAATGTTCGCCAGCGTATGCTAAGACTTCTTCAATAACACCAGTACTTGGCGTCGTTCCACCCACGGCTAAGTTATCGCATAATTCGATGCGATTCGCACCTTTTTGAATGGCTTGGGGAATCTTAGTGAAATTTTCGGCACAGAATTCTTTAATCATTTCTTATCGCTCCTTGCTTTTTCTTCACAGGCATTGTACCATAATTCTGCTTACTACCATAGCCCTGAAAAAAAGAGTGCAACTTTTTATAAGAGAAAATGTTCATTTAATGAACGTAAGGAGTTTTAAATGTTAAAGAAAATTGAACGAGCACAACAATTATTGAAAAAAGAAGCAGCCGTTTTTCGCTGTCCAACTTGTCATGAACCAATGCATTTAGAAGGGGTTGGTCTGATTTGTCAACAGAGGCATCAATTTGATTTATCCAAGAAAGGCACGCTATACTTTCTAAATCATGGCGTTCAGACAGAATATAATAAAAAAATGTTTACTTCTCGAGGAAAAATGATTCAAAGTGGCATGTACGCGCCTGTTTTAAACAAAATTATGCACTATCTTCCTCAAAATAAAACAGTAGTCGATGTTGGTTGTGGTGAAGGGAGTTTTCTTGCTGAGTTAAGTCAAGCAGGCTTATCTGGACTGAAAATCGGGTTTGATTTATCAAAGGAAGGAATCTATTTAGCAAGTAATCAGCCAATTGATGCGTTTTGGTGTGTGGCGGATTTAACGAATTTGCCATTTGCGAATGAAGGGCTTGATACGATTTTAAATATTTTTTCCCCTTCACATTATCAAGAATTTCGGCGAGTACTAAAAGCTGACGGGACTGTGATTAAAATTATTCCTGAAGAGAATTACTTAAAGGAATTACGAGCGGCTTTTTATCCCAATGACGAAAAGAAACAAAGTTATTCCAATCAAAAAGTAGTCCAACGTTTTGCCGAGGAATTAGCTGTGGAAGTAGATGAACGAATAACTTATTGCTTTGACATTCCCGAGGAAAGACGGTTGGATTTATTAGAAATGTCGCCATTAGAGTGGCAAGTTTCTCAAGAAGTTAAAGCCGAGCTACAACAGCGACCGTTGGAAAAAATTACGATTGACGTCCGCTTGTTAGTAGGTCGTAAAAGATAGACTTTTTTGTGAAGAAAATCCTAAAAAAGTCTTGCAATAAAGTGACATTGGTGTTATATTACTTACAAGTTGTTTTTTCATTGGTTTTTATCAGGGTCCTGTTCTGATAAAAGTTAGTGAAGAGACCTTCACTAACGTAACGACTCGCCGTGCTAGACACCGAGACGGTACGTTTTTTTTATTGGTTAAAATAGCTGCCGCTTGACATCATCGCGTCATGCGGTTTTTTTTGAAAATAAGTATTGTGGGCGCTATTTATTTTGAATTTATGCTAAAATGAACACGATTGATATTTGAGGAGCTGAAGATAGTTGACGAACCATATTGTTTTATTTGAACCACAAATTCCAGCAAATACTGGAAATATTGCACGGACATGTGCAGCGACGAATACACCGTTGCATTTAATTGAACCTTTAGGATTTTCAACAGATGATAAACACTTAAAACGTGCCGGATTAGATTATTGGAATGATGTAAATATTACGTATCATAAAGATTTGGCTGCCTTTTTAGCCCATGTGGCAGGCAAACACTTGCATTTAGTAACCAAATTTGCTCACCAAACATACAGTGAGGTCAATTATAATGATGGCGAAGACCATTATTTCCTTTTTGGAAAAGAAACAACGGGCTTACCAGAAACGTTTATGCGAGAAAACGAAGAAAAGTGTATCCGAATTCCTATGAACGATGAACATGTGCGCTCATTGAATCTTTCTAACACTGCCGCACTAATTGTTTATGAAGCCTTACGTCAGCAAAATTTTCCGAACTTAGAACTGACGCATCATTATGAAAATGATAAATTGGATTAAAAAAAGTTAAAACAGCAGCGCTTTTTTCAAAAATGTCAGAAGAAAGTGGTTTTATTTTTACTGTTGCCCAATTTCCAAGCCTAGAACAAAAAACAATTTAGATTTTTGTTCTAGGCTTATTTTGCTTGGATTACTAGAAACTTCCATGGATATTTTCGCAGGGAAGTGATAAACTAGAAAGACATATGAAGAGATAAAGAAGTTTGGAGAAGTTACATGAAATTATATTTTACACGACATGGAAAAACTGAATGGAATCAACAGAAACGATTTCAAGGAATGACAGGAGATTCGCCGTTATTACCAACTAGTTATGACGAAATTAAACAATTAGGCCAATATTTACAAGATATTCCGTTTGAAAAAATTTATTCTAGTCCGCTATTACGTGCCAAAAATACTGCGCGGGGAATTCAACAAGAATTGACTCATCCAGTTGAAATTGTTTATACAGATACCTTAAAAGAATTAGGTTTAGGTCGTCTAGAAGGACAATATATTGAAGAAATGCGTAATTTTTATGGAGAAGAATTAGATCATTTACGGCATCGTTTAGATTTGTATGATCCAACAATTTTTGATGGTGAACCAATCGAGCAAGCGATTCAACGGATTTCAGAAACAGTTGCTGAAGCGGCGAAACAGCACGAAGGTCCAGTTCTATTTGTCGGACACGGAGCAGCGCTGACGGCGGCAATCCAAGCGATGGCTGGTAAACCATTATCAGAATTACGGACAATGGGCGGGCTGTTAAACAATAGCCTCTCAATCCTTGAAACCAAAGAGGCATCAAGGAACATGCCGTACGACTTAACGTTATGGAATGATACGTCTTTTTTAGCTAAAGAAAAAGCACAATAAGCACACAACAGAAAGGAGGGCTTGTAGTGGTAACACTTTTTGGTGAGGACGAAGAAAAAGCCTTTATTGTTGGAACTGTACAAGCAATCTTTTTTGAAAATCCCAGTAATTTTTATAAAGTCGTTCTTGTAAATGTGACCGATACAAATACAGATTATTTAGAAAAAGAAATTGTAGTAACTGGAAGTTTTGGCCAAGTTCAAGAAGAGGAACCCTATCGTTTCTTTGGTCATTTTGTGGACCATCCTCGTTATGGCAGACAGTTTCAGGTGGATAGTTATCAGCAAGAAAGACCGACTTCGGCTAGTGGGGTGGTTAACTATTTATCAAGTGACAAATTTCCTGGCATTGGTAAACGAACCGCTGAAAAAATTGTTGAAGTATTAGGGGAAAGTGCGATTGACCGAATTATTGATGATCCTAGTGTTTTGGAAGAAGTTACTGTTTTAAATGAAAAAAAACGTCAAGTAATCGTCGAAACAATTCGCTTGAATCACGGGATGGAGCAAGTGATTGTGGGACTAAATCGATACGGCTTTGGTAGTCAGTTAGCTTTTTCAATTTATCAAACCTATCAAGAAGAAACCCTTTCTGTGATTCAAGAAAATCCCTATCAGTTAGTTGAAGATATTGAGGGAGTCGGATTTAAACGAGCGGACAATATTGCTGAACAAATCGGCATTCAGGCGGATTCTGCTGTTCGAATTCGAGCGGCGATTTTACATGAAGTGTTTGAACACTCTATTCGTTCAGGCAATACGTATGTTCAAGCAGATGTTTTGTTAGAAGAAGCGATTCGGACCTTGGAAGCAAGTCGCCCAGTGGAAATCTCACCTGATCAAGTGGCCAATGAAATCATTACGTTAGTCGAACATGGAAAAATCCAACAAGAAGAGACTAAACTTTTTGAGAACAGTCTCTATTTTTCTGAATGGGGCATTGGTACTTCGATTCAACGTTTACTTTCTCGTAAAAAAGAAATTCATTATGAGGAAGAAGAAGTCCAAAAAAATATCCGAATGATTGAGAAACGTTTAAATATTCAATATGGCGACTCGCAACAAGCAGCGATTGAAGAAGCGATTAAATCGCCGTTATTTATTTTAACTGGAGGGCCCGGAACAGGGAAAACAACTGTTATCAATGGGATTGTCTCGTTGTTTGCGGAACTAAATGGCCTTTCATTAGATCTCAAAGACTATACGCAGGAGATGTTTCCAATCTTGCTAGCGGCGCCAACTGGGCGAGCAGCGAAACGTATGAACGAAACGACAGGTTTACCTGCAAGTACCATCCACCGTTTGTTAGGCTTGACAGGTCGTGAAAAAAATCCGAGTTTAACCGCCAAAGAATTAGAAGGTGGTTTGCTAATTGTAGATGAAATGTCCATGGTGGATACTTGGTTAGCCAATACGTTATTAAAAGCTATTCCGACAAACATGCAAGTGATTTTTGTTGGTGATAAGGATCAGCTACCGTCTGTCGGTCCAGGTCAAGTCTTACATGACTTATTGCAAATTAACGAAATTCCCAAATGTGAGCTAAACGAAATTTATCGTCAAGGAGACGGTTCAAGTATTATTCCTCTTGCCCATGAAATTAAAGAAGGAAAGTTGCCTGCTGATTTTCAAAAAAATCAAAAGGATCGCTCGTTCTTTGCAAGTGATATTGGTCATATTGAAGAATACATTCGACAAATCGTCACAAAGGCAAAAGCAAAAGGGTTTACGCCACAAGATATCCAAGTTTTAGCGCCAATGTATCGTGGCGCAGCCGGCATTGATGCCTTGAATAAGATGATGCAAGAAATCTTCAATCCAAATGATGGTAAGAAAAAAGAAGTCAAATGGAATGACACCGTCTATCGGATCGGGGACAAAGTTTTGCAACTAGTCAATACGCCAGAATTAAATGTGTTCAATGGAGATATGGGAGAAATCGTCGGAATTACTTTAGCCAAAGACTCAGAGGACAAAGTGGACGAGTTGGTTTTACAGTTTGATAATAATGAAGTAACGTATAAAAGAAATGAATGGAATAAAATTACGCTATCGTATTGTTGTTCGATTCATAAAGCGCAAGGTAGTGAATTCCGCATGGTGTTACTGCCAATGGTTCATCAGTATAGCCGAATGCTGCAACGAAATTTGCTGTATACAGCAGTGACACGTAGTAAAGAATTATTAATTCTACTAGGTGAGGTTTCTGCTTTTGAAACATGTGTCAAAAACGAATCGGCTAGTCGCATGACGATGCTAAAAGAACGAATCGTGAACGCAGAACAAATGACCTTAACGACTAGAACTCAGTTAGAAGCCTATGAAGAAGGTTTAACGGCAGACCATCCATTTACTGAAACGGAAACAAAAGCTGTCTTTTATGAAACTGAACAGCAATCAACGAAAGCCGATCAGATCAAAGAAACAGACGAGCAATTAGTTGACACAACGGTACAAGAGGTTTCACTATTTGCTGATGAAGGGGAAGAGTCAACCTCACCAGCTGAACCACAGAAAGAAGAACAATTACCTGAAAATCCTGTATTGTCAATTCAAGAAATTCAAGAAAATAAAATTAATCCAATGATTGGTATGGCTGGAACCACTCCATATCAGTTTATGTGAAAATAAATAATTAATTATGTTTGTCTGTTTAAGAAGTCAATTTATTTTATTTGATTCAATATTATTAAATAGTTTTGAATGTTTGTTTAAGCTTTGCAACAGTTTTACAAAAAAATAAAAAAGTGAGACGATGAATAAATATTTTTTACAGATATTTATTCATCACTTAAACTGATAGAGAGGAATTAATTGTAAAAATGAAACGAAAAAGTCTAAAATCATTTATATATGTAAGCGCATTACTTGTTTTTTTGAGTGGTTTTGTTGGTGTTAGTTTATTCGTTAAGTCAGAAGTAGTAGAGGCTACAACGATAGGTGATGACTATCCTGTTAAATGGAAAAATCTTCCTTTAGGCGGGGCGATTGATGATTGGAGAATGTATACTAGATATTGTACCTCATTTGTCGCTTATAGATTAAGCACAGCTAATAACTTTGAGCTTCCAAGTGGCTTTGGAAATGCTGATCGTTGGGGAACAGAAGCAATGGCGAGAGGTTACAAAGTAGATAAGAATCCTAAAGTAGGATCGGTGGCTTGGTGGACATCTACGCATGTTGCGTGGGTAGCAGAAGTATCTGGCGACAATGTTAAAGTTGAAGAGTACAATTATGGATTCGATGGTAAATACAATACTCGTTGGATTAACAAGAATTCCGCCAATGGATACATTCATTTTAAAGATATGCCACAAACACCTGTAGGTTGGTATAACAACGGTCACTATGATTATTACTATTATGCAGACGGAACAAAGGCGATTGGTCTAACTTGGGTAGGTACGAAACGCTATAATTTCGATAAAAATGGTGCCATGTACAAGAATGCTTGGACAAACAGCGATAAATATTCATATTATAGTACATCAGATGGCTCATTAGCGGTTGGTTTAACTTGGGTAGGTACGAAACGCTATAATTTCGATAAAAATGGTGCCATGTACAAGAATGCTTGGACAAACAGCGATAAATATTCATATTATAGTACATCAGATGGCTCATTAGCGGTTGGTTTAACTTGGGTAGGTACGAAACGCTATAATTTTGATAAAAATGGTGCCATGTACAAGAATGCTTGGACAAACAGCGATAAATATTCATATTATAGTACATCAGATGGCTCATTAGCGGTTGGTTTAACTTGGGTAGGTACGAAACGCTATAATTTTGATAAAAATGGTGCCATGTACAAGAATGCTTGGACAAACAGCGATAAATATTCATATTATAGTACATCAGATGGCTCATTAGCGGTTGGTTTGACTTGGGTAGGTACGAAACGCTATAATTTTGATAAAAATGGTGCCATGTACAAGAATACTTGGACAAGCAGCGATAAATATTCATATTATAGTACATCAGATGGCTCATTAGCGGTTGGACATCAACAAATTGGTGAAAATAAATATATTTTCGATAAAAATGGTGCACTATATAAAAATATGTGGGTAGATTTAGACGGAAATCGTTACTACAGTAAAGAAGATGGTGCTCTCGCTATTGGAGAACAAATCATTGATGGAATCACTTACATGTTTGATGAAAGTGGGAAACTAGTTAATAATTAATTTTTGAGAATTAGAAAATTTATTTTAGAATAGAGATGTAAATCTGTTGCAAAGTTTAAGAAGATATTCGGATTGAGATAGATAACACAGCAATAAAAACATACCAAGATTATGAATTAATCTCGGTATGTTTTTATTTTTTAAAACCAAAACAAACGTTTTTGTGTGGTATAAACCATATCAATACTTCGTTTGCCTAAAATCTCGCCATCTGCGTGAATGGTTTGTGGAATCGTCGAAACAATTCGAATTTTGCTTGATTGAAAATGATGAAAATGCTTAGATTTCCCTTGTTTTTGGCGAAGCAATAGGAAAATAAGCCACAAAATTTTAAAAATATTGATTCGTTCCACGACAACTAAGTCCACGACTGCTTTGCGAGGATTGGCCGTCGGCATAATTGATACGCCCCCGCCAAAATAAGGATGATTTGTGACCGTACATAGGAAAGCACGATTAAATGTGTATTGTTTACCATTCATTTCAACTAAAATTGGAAAGCCTTTTTGTCTAAAAAAGACATGAATGATTGAAGAAATATAGGAAAGCGAGCCAAGCTTAAATTTATTTAAGGCTTTTTTTGATGACGATTCGTTGGTTTTTTCCACGATTGCCGCATCCAACCCTAAGCCAACATTATTGGTGGCTAAGCCGATTTCTTCTTGGTTGGCTTCTACATAATGAATTGTTTGAATTTCTTTTGGTCGTCTGGTGCGCAGGATTTGATGCAATGCTTTATCAATATTTCTTGATAATCCCACCCCTCGTGCAAAATCATTTCCAGAGCCGCATGGAATATAGCTTAAAGGAATAGTTGAATCATATGGAAGTAATGAATTAATGACATTATGTAGTGTGCCATCGCCGCCTAGCACGACTAGGATTGGAAAAGTTGAAACGTCTAAGTCTTCAGACCAAGGAAGTAAAGTTGTTTCTGCAAGTTCCTTCGTCAATTCTTTTTCATGTCCAGCGTAATCAGTGTAAAGAGCCGTATATTTAAGTTCTTGTTGCTTGAGTTGTTGAATCACTTTTCTAGCGACTTTTCGGCCATTGCCGCTACTTGCCTGCTCGTTGATAATAAGATAGTAGTGAATGTTCATTGAGCTCCTCCTTTGAATCGCTATTGTCCATTATACCAGAGGGAGGAACTTCTGCGAATAAAGATTGCTTAAAAAAGTAAAAAATGACTAGAAAAAGGCACGAAACAATGCATGAGAGGTGAAACCTGCAAATAAGTGCAAAGTAAAACAGGGCTTTCATTGACTATTTTGACTTTCCATATTAGAATGTGAACTGTTGCAATTGTAACCAAGGTTCATCAACCATCCCTTGTAAAAAAACTCGGAGAAAGAAGGAAAAAGTATGCAAAATTCGTTTCAAGCCAATCGAAAGCTAAGAACAGTCTTAGCCAATGGTATCATTATGGGCTTATATATTGTCCTCTCTTTATTGGTTCGGCCAGTTTCTTCTGGTATGATTCAATTTAGAATTTCAGAAAGTTTGAATCACCTAGTCGTTTTCAATCGCAAATTGATGTGGGGTGTTTTAGGCGGCGTTATCTTTTTTAACTTATTTTTTGGTTTCGGTGTAATGGATGCTCTGTTTGGTGGTGCGCAAACATTATTTGCGTTGAGTTTAACAGCTTTTTTACAAAAAAAGGTACCAAGTATTCCTGTTAGAATGTGTCTAAATAGTCTATTTTTCACTGTAAGTATGTTTTTTATTGCCTTTATGCTAGTACCAAGTGGCGGTCAAGCATTTTGGACAACTTATGGTTGGTTAGCATTAAGTGAAGCGATTATTATGACGATTTCAGCACCAATCATGTATTTTATCAACAAGCCATTAAAATTTGAAACACGTATTTAATTGAAAAGATGTGGATAGAAATGATTCATCCTTTGAATGGCAGTGAAGAAAAGTGTCGTTGCTATTAGTGAACTAAGTGGTAGAATGAACTGTTTCTACCTCGTCTTTTTTACATAAAGAATAAGATCTACATTTTTTCTAAAAATTTTCATGTAAAACTTTACTAGTCTGTTGGAATACACTATGATAGTGTAAGATAAACGGACTATTGGAAAGTCACAGCAGAGGAGTTTGAACATGTACACATTTAAAATCGGTATTCCGGCAGAAGTACACGATACATTTGTTAAAAATCACCCATTATGTAATTTACTACAGTCATCTTCATGGGCAAAAGTCAAGGATAACTGGGGTTCTGAAATTGTTGGGGTTTATGAAAAGGATACATTAGTTGCATCAAGTTTAGTTTTAATCAAACCATTACCAGCCGGTTTTACGATGTTATATACACCAAGAGGTCCAGTAATGGACTATACAAATGAACGTTTGGTCAGCTACTTTATGGCTGAATTGAAAAAATTTGGCAAGAAAAAACGAGCTTTATTTATAAAAATGGATCCAGCGGTTCATTATCAAGATTTTCATTTGGGAGAAGAACACCAACCGCATGCTGAAGCGACATCTATTATTGAGACCTTGAAAGAAGCAGGTGCCAAATATCAAGGACTGACAATGGATATGGGGGCCACCATCCAGCCTCGCTTCCAAGCGAATATTTATCGTGAAGATTTTAGTGAGGAACAATTGTCAAAAAGTACCAAGAAAATGATTAAAACAGCTGAAAAAAAAGGGGTCGTTGTGCAGCAAGGGCATGTTGACTTTGTTGATGAATTTGAAAAAGTCATTCAATCAACCATGGAACGCCAACATATTTCTTTGCGGAATAGTGATTACTTTAAGAAGCTGTTGAACATTTACCCAGAAGACTCCTTTATTATGCTGGCGCAAGTCAATTTAAAGGAACGCTTAGATAGCACGCGACAACGCTATGACAAAAATCAAAAAGACTTGAGTAATTTGAAAGAAAATCAAGTGAAAAAGCGCCATAATTTAGAAGAATTAGATGCTTCCTTGACTCGGGAACTAAAAGAATTAGAAGAAAATATCGCAGAAGCTGGTGAAATCGTCACGGTTGCTGGCGCTTTGGCTGTGACATTTGGTCCAACAAGTGAAATCCTTTATGCTGGCTTAGATGATCGTTATAAACGCTACATGCCAACATATGTGACTTGGCGAGATGCCATTCAAGAATGTTTTAACCGTGGCTGCGAAAGCTGTAATATGGGCGGCTTAGAAGGTAGTTTAAATGATGGCTTAATTAAGTTTAAAGCGAACTTCAACCCAACGATTAATGAATTTATTGGGGAATTCGATTTACCGGTTAATAAATTATTATTTAAAGCCAGTGAATATGCCTATAAATTACGAAAACAAAAAAAATAAATAAAAAACACAGGGACTAAAAATCAAACTTGATTTTTAGTCCCTGTGTTTTTTTCTATAGTTTTTGCGTTGCATTCCGTTTCATTAAGCGAAGCAAAACGCTAGCAATTGCTGAAGCAGCTACACCAGCAACAAGAGCTTCTGGCACACCAGAACTGAAAATCGTCGCAATAATAGCTAGGTAAACAGCAGTTCCAGCTTTACCAATAATTTCAGCATAAGCTGAATTAAAAAGAAAATAAATCATGTTCATGACTAAAATGGTATTCGTTGCTGAGCCTAAAACACCAGCCACAAATAAGGAGACAGGTTGCGCTTTTTCCTTCGTTAATTTATTTAGCCATTTGTAAGCGAAATAAGGAACGACCCCAATTAAAATCCGCGGAATGAGCACAATTAAAAGTGCCTTCCAACTACCATGATCGGTACCGATCACAGGAATAAATGGAGAAAAAACAAACGACAAAGGTGTTGGTGCTGTCGTATTTTTAATTAAGCTAATGATCCCAAACGTGCCGCCCAACATACTACCGATTTTTGGCCCTAAAACAATGGAACCAATAATTACAGGAATATGCATCGTGGTCGAATTTAAAGGACCTAATGTGATAAATCCTAGTGGGGTTAAAGCCAGTAAAAGTAAGATAGCTAAGAACATTGCTGTTAACGTAAATTTTTTCGTGTTATTCATAAATTACTCCTTGTTATCAGATGCTAAAATTTTCATCACTGTTTGAAGAATATCTTCAACAGTGGCAAGTGCGCCACGACCATAATCGCCACAAGCTAATAGAGCTTCACGTGGGATTATTTCTTGATAGCCGACTTCTTTTAAAATGCCAATATTTCGTTGGACAATGGGGTTTTGGTACATATACGTATTCATCGCGGGCGCAATAATTTTTGGTGTTTCAGGATAAAGTGCCAAAGCAACTGTTGATAATAAGTCGTCGGCAATCCCATGGGCTAATTTCCCAATTGTATTGGCCGAAGCAGGTGCTACTAAAAATAAATCCGCTTTTTTAGCTAACTCAATGTGATTAATTTTACTGGGATCAATTTCCATCATGACATCCGTATGCACTGGATTCTTAGAAAGTGATTGTAAGGTCAGCGGAGTGATGAACGCTGTGCTACTTTTAGTCATTAAAATTTCCACATTGTAGCCAAGCTTAGCTAGTTGACTTGTAATATCTGCTGCTTTATATGCAGAAATGCTGCCAGAGACGCCTAATAAAATAGTTTTCATTGTTGTTCTCTCCATTTCTTTTCAACATTTTTAACGATCATTGAACCAATCCCTTGTTTTGAATAAGCTTCTTGGACAATGCCCGTTTCGTTAATTAATAATCCTTTGTGTTCTGTTTCATGAACGTTCATCAAGTCATTGGCTAAGACAAAGTCACACCGATTTTTAACCAAAGCGGCTTGTGCAACTTGGACAAGTTCTTCTTGTGAAACGTTGACAAGTAATTTAAAGCCCACTAAAACAGTTTGGGGTTGCTTGTCACGAATCATTTGGATGACTTTAGGATTTTTCTTTAGAAAAATTAATAATCGGTCCGTATCAGATGAAATTTTTGTTGCTGTTTGAGGAATATCAGCAATCTGATTCAATGTGTTTTGAACGATAGTTACCAAGGCTTCTTTGGTCTTTGGCAATGTTTGTTCGCTTAATTGTTGAGCAAAAGAATCAATAAATTGTTCTTCCGTTTGCGCGGTTTCCGTCGTAAAATCACTGACTGCCATTGCGTGAACAATCGCATCAAATTGCTTTTCAGCAAAGAGTTGTTCTAACGTAGTGGCTAATTCAACCGTTGTTTCTATTTCTTTAATTGATAAGTCCAATTGTTGGGTTGGACGTAATGCATGTTTGGTTGTTACGTAGGTTACGGTGTGTCCAGCAGCTAAAAAACTTTCAGCAATTGCTTTTCCTAGTCCGCCAGAAGAATGATTGGTAATCGAACGAACATTATCAATCGGTTCTGACGTTCCGCCAGCAGTAACTAAAACATCCATAATCAAAACGCCTCCTTAAGAAATTCGGACAATGGTCCGTCCAATATGTTGGCCTGCTTGTAATGCTTCAAAAACAGGGGGAAGTTCTTCTAAAGTAATCTCTTGATACACAGCTTTTTCAGTGATATCTAAATCAGTGGCAAGACGTTGCCAGACTATTTTTCGTTTGTCCATACCAACATTAACCGAATCAATGCCCAATAAATGAACGCCCCGTAAAATAAAGGGTAAAACGGTTGTCTCTAATGTAATTCCAGCAGCGCGGCCACAAATGGCTGAACGGCCATCATAACGAAGTTGTGGTAAAACAGCAGAAGTAATTTCCCCACCAGTGGTGTCAATTGCAAAAGCAAAACGCTGTTTCATCAATGCTTTAACAGGAGTTGCTAAGAAATCTTCTACTAATAAGCATTCACTAACACCTAACTCTTTTAAAAGCTCAAAAGAATCTGGCTTTCTAGTTAATGCAGTGATTGAAGTGTAGCCTAATTGATGCAACATCGCAATAGACAATGTCGCAACACCGCCTGTCGCACCAGTTACAATAATGGGGGCTTCTTTGTCGTCGCGTAAGCCATCGTCTTCTAAAGCTGTGACAGATAATCCGGCCGTAAAGCCAGCAGTTCCGAAGATCATTGCTTCTTTGAGACTCATTTTTTCAGGAAGTGGAACTACCCAATCGCCAGGAACACGCACATATTCAGAATAACCACCAGTATGACTAACCCCTAATTGATAGCCTGTTACGATCACTTTATCGCCTTCTTTGAAACGAGGATCTTCCGATGTGACAACAGTGCCACTGACATCAATTCCTGGAATCATTGGATAATTGCGAATCACACCGCCGTCTTTTTTTGAAGCTAAAGAGTCTTTAAAGTTAACTGAGGAGTAGGCTGCTTTGATTACTACAGTGCCTTCTGATAAATCGTCTAAAGTAATGGTTTCTAGTTGACCAATAACAGATGTATCTTGTTCTCTTAACGTAAATGCTTGAAATGAATTCATATAAAAACTCTCCTTCCAATTATGTAAAAAAGCAACTCGTCTTATTTTATCATATTCTGATTTTTTCGTATCATTTTTCTTCTTATAAACAGTAAGTTATACAGAAAAGAAAGATTGTGTGACAATTAGACTAGAAAAATAAAGAAAAATGGTTGAAATTTTTCAAAAAGTTCGTATACTAAAAAAGGTAAAACTAAACTGTAAGTTTAGTATTACAAAACTTTTGTTGAAAAGATTAGCTGAAAATAGAAACGAGGTGTGCCATGGAAATTGGTGAGAAGTTGAGAAATTTACGCATTCAGAAAAATTTAACACAAGAAGAATTAGGCGAAAGAACGGATTTATCCAAAGGCTATATTTCCCAATTGGAGCGGGATTTAAGCTCACCATCAATGGAAACATTTTTCTCAATTTTAGAAGTACTAGGCGTGACGCCAGAGCAGTTTTTTAGTCAGCAACCGCTTGAACAAAAAATTGTCTACAATGAAGAAGAAAGTACCCTCTATTATGATGAAGAACATGGCTATGAACTAAAATGGTTAATTCCAGCCTCGAATGAAAAAGAAATGGAACCTGTCATTATTACTTTTGATAAAAATGGCGAATACAAAACGTTTGAACCTTCTCTATCAGAAACATTTATTTATGTGATTGATGGCTCCATTCGTTTGACATTAGGGGAAGCCACGTATATTGCTAAAAAAGGTCAAACCATGTATTACCAAGCAACAGAACCTCACCAAATTAGCAACAATGGTCGAGGAAAAAGTCGTGCGTTAATTGTGGCGACAGAATCGTATTTATAAAGGACGAAATGGAGGAGTTTATCCAGTGAGAAACCATGTGATTTCATTTGAAAATGTTGTCAAACAATTTGACGATGAACCAGTATTAAAAAATGTCAGCTTTGAAATTGAAGAAGGAAAATTTTATACGTTATTAGGACCTTCAGGATGTGGCAAAACAACGATTTTGCGTATTATTGCGGGATTCAATGACGTGACTTCTGGCGATGTTTATTTTGATGGTAAAAGAATAAATGATGTACCTGCCAATAAACGCCAAGTCAATACCGTGTTTCAGGATTATGCTTTGTTTCCTCACATGAATGTTTTTGATAATGTTGCGTTTGGTTTAAAAATCAAAAAACTATCCAAAGCAGAAATTGAAAAAAAAGTGAAAGAGGCATTACGTTTGGTTCAATTACCGGGCTACGAAACACGTGAAATTAGTGAAATGTCTGGGGGCCAACGTCAGCGGGTCGCAATTGCACGAGCGATTGTCAATGAGCCAAAAGTATTGCTTTTAGATGAGCCGTTATCCGCTTTAGATTTGAAATTACGCACAGCGATGCAATATGAACTACGTGATTTACAACAACGTTTAGGAATTACTTTTATTTTTGTGACCCATGATCAAGAAGAAGCATTAGCGATGAGTGATGAAATTTTTGTCATGAATAAAGGTCATATCGTGCAAAGTGGCACACCAGTCGATATTTATGATGAACCGATTAATCACTTTGTTGCTGACTTTGTGGGGGAAAGTAATATTGTGGATGGCGTGATGCTGGAAGATAATTTAGTTTCATTTGTGGGCAAAAAGTTTGAATGTGTCGATGGCGGCATGCGGAAAAATGAACCTGTAGAAGTCGTTTTACGTCCAGAAGACTTAACGATTACCACGCTTGAAAAAGGCAAGCTAACCGTAACGGTGGACACGCAGTTATTCCGCGGCGTTCATTATGAAATTATTTGTTTTGATGAACAAGGAAACGAATGGATGGTGCATTCCACTCGAAAAGCCAAAGAAGGCGCTCAAGTAGGGCTCTCTTTTGAGCCAGAAGATATTCACGTGATGCGCTTCAATGAATCAGAAGAAGACTTTGATGCCCGTTTAGAAAGTTACGACGAGTAAACGAAAGGGGAAAATAAAATGAAAACAATGCGTCGAATTTATTCGATTCCCTATGTAATGTGGTTACTTTTATTCGTCATTGCGCCAGTGCTAATGATTATTTATCAATCATTTTTCGATATGAATGGCCAGTTTACCTTGGCGAATTACCAAACGTATTTTACATCAGGAACGTATTTAAGTATGACCATTAATTCAGTGTGGTATGCTTTTCTGATTACCATTTTTACGTTATTGGTAAGTTATCCTACGGCTTATTTTTTGACAAAGCTCAAGCATAAACAGTTGTGGTTAATGCTTGTTATTTTACCAACGTGGGTGAATTTATTATTAAAAGCTTATGCCTTTATTGGGATTTTCAGTATTCATGGGAGTATCAATCAGTTTATGAGTTTTATGGGTTTGGGTACGCACCAGATTCTGTTTACAGATTTCAGTTTTTTATTTGTCGCAACGTATATTGAAATTCCATTTATGATTATGCCGATTTTTAATGCCTTAGAAGAGATGAATCCTTCATTGATTAGTGCTAGTCGGGACTTAGGAGCTAGCAGTGCGGAGACGTTCCGCCGTGTCATTTTTCCTCTCTCCCTAAACGGTGTGAAAAGTGGCGTTCAAGCTGTCTTTATTCCTTCGCTCTCGCTCTTTATGTTAACGCGTTTAATTGGCGGCAATCGGGTGATTACGTTGGGAACGGCGATTGAGGAACACTTCTTAGTAACGCAAAACTGGGGCATGGGTTCAACAATAGGTGTGATTTTAATTGTTGCCATGTTTATTGTGATGTTGCTGACGGGTGAGAAGAAGAAAGGGCGTGGCAAATAATGCAAAAGAAAAAGTTTAAATGGTCTTATGTGTATTTATTCGTTGTCTTTGCGCTACTGTACGCACCAATCTTTTATTTGATTTTTTATTCGTTTAACGACACGCAAACGATGAATCAGTTTACTGGTTTTACGTTAGATAATTATCGGAACGTTTTCGAAGACACACGCTTGTTAACCATTGTTCTGAATACGTTTTTGCTAGCTTTCTTATCGGCTTTAATAGCAACCATCATTGGAACATTTGGTGCGATGGGGATTTATTATACAAAACGTCGTAAAAACCGGAACACGTTGCTTAGCTTTAATAACATTTTACTCGTTTCACCAGATGTTATTATTGGAGCCAGTTTCTTAATTTTCTTCACGGCAGTAGGGTTTATCAGTTTAGGTTTTACAAGTGTATTATTGTCGCATATTGCCTTTAGTATTCCAATTGTTGTTTTAATGGTTTTACCAAAACTACAAGAGATGAACGATTCTATGGTAGATGCGGCACGGGATTTAGGGGCCAATAATGTTCAAGTGATTAAAAATATTATTTTGCCTTTTTTAGCGCCTGGAATTATTGCTGGCTACTTTATGGCCTTTACTTATTCGTTGGACGATTTTGCCGTAACATTCTTTGTGACAGGCAATGGTTTTTCAACATTATCTGTTGAAATTTATTCACGAGCACGTCAGGGAATTAGTTTAGAAATCAATGCCTTAAGTGCGTTAGTATTCCTATTCTCAATGATTCTAGTTGTCGGTTATTACTTTATCAGTAAAGACAATACGCCAAAACGTTTAAAGAAAATGCGTCGGGAACAAAGTGAGGTGGCCAAGTTAAAATGAAAAAATTACAGTCACTTTTTATTGGAATTATCGCTATTATTGTCATCTTGTTTTTTGGCGTGCGCCAATTGGAGAAAGCAAGTGGCATGGCAGGAGCAGATACCTTGACCATTTACAATTGGGGGGACTATATAGATCCGGCCTTGATTAAGAAATTTGAAAAAGAAACAGGCTATAAAGTCAATTACGAAACCTTTGATTCTAATGAAGCTATGTATACAAAAATTCAGCAAGGTGGCACAGCCTATGATATTGCCATTCCTTCTGAATATATGATTCAAAAAATGATGAAAGCGAAGATGCTTTTACCACTTGATCACAGCAAATTAAAAGGCTTAGAAAACATTGATGCACGCTTTTTAGATCAATCCTTTGATCCCAAAAATAAGTTTTCCGTTCCGTACTTCTGGGGCACGTTGGGGATTATTTATAATGATAAATTTATTGACGGCCGTCAGATCCAACATTGGGATGATTTATGGCGCCCGGAATTAAAAAATAATGTCATGCTGATTGATGGCGCTCGCGAAGTGTTAGGATTATCTTTGAACAGTTTAGGCTATTCGTTAAACAGTAAAAACGACCAACAATTACGTCAGGCTACCGATAAGTTAAACCGATTAACGAACAATGTCAAAGCAATTGTTGCCGATGAAATCAAAATGTACATGGCTAATGAAGAAAGTGCAGTTGCTGTAACTTTCTCTGGTGAAGCTGCTGAAATGCTAGAAAACAATGAACATCTACATTATGTGATTCCCAGTGAAGGCTCTAATCTCTGGTTTGATAACATTGTGATGCCTAAGACAGCCAAAAATAAAGAGGGTGCCTATGCATTTATGAACTTTATGTTACGACCAGAAAATGCGGCACAAAATGCAGAATATATTGGTTATTCCACACCAAATAAAGAAGCTAAAAAACTATTACCAAAAGAAGTTGCCGAAGATAAACAATTTTATCCAGATGATGAAACTATCAAACATTTAGAAGTTTACCAAGACTTAGGTCAAGAATACTTAGGAATTTATAACGATCTGTTCTTGGAGTTTAAGATGTATCGGAAATAAAAAAAGTATCTTCGTAACTTTCGAATCGCCCCTAAAAGTTAGATTTTTAGTCTAACTTTTAGGGGCGGCTTTTATTCATACAAGCTTCTAATTGAGGCACAAAGAATCCTGTGCTACACTTTGTATAAAGCATAAAAGGAGCAAAGAAAATGAAGAGGAAAACAATCCGAATACTACTAATCAGTAGCGGGCTTATTTTAATCCTGCTGGTAGGTTACCGTTTGTATCTAGAATATCAAACAGATATTCAATTATTTTTGAATCCTAAAGCCAGTAAGACACAATTATTAGAGCGAATTCGTTCACATGGTTTTTCAGCAGCGCTATTGTTGGTTTTTTTGACCGCGATCATGTGTGCAGTACCAGGGATTCCGACCTCAGTAATTGGTGTGATTGCAGGATTGAGTTTTGGTCCCTTCAGCGGCACACTCATTAACGTTTTAGGGAATAGTATGGGAAATTTGGTTGCAATCTTTTTGATGCATCATATAAAATTTTTAGATAAAAAAACGGAGACCAATCATTGGGTCCAGTCCATTCGACGGATGAAGCATCCAAAAATTGGGATTATGGTGGGCTACATGATTCCAATTATTCCTTCTTCTGTGATTAATTTTGCTGCAGATACTATGCAGTTGCCATTAAAAAATTTAATAGCCGCTATATTCATTGGTGTAATTCCTTCCTCAATACTTTACGCATGTGGAGGCGAAGCGCTATTTCATGGATATAATAAAACGGCAGTATTGTTAATTGTGAGTGTTCTTTTGTTCGTTGGATTGGTGGTCATTATTGAGAAAGATAGAAAAAGATTTCAAAAAACTGTTCTTTAAGAACGGTTTTTTTGTGCATTTGAACAATAAATCCTGTTAAATTTACAATTTTAAAAAGAAAGGACTTTGATAGAATGAAAGCGTAAACAATTTAAGGAGCTGATTTTGAATGCCAGATATTACAATATCTTGGGTTGCTGCAATTTTAGGATTAGTTGTAGCGATAGTATTAATTTTGAAAAAATTTAATCCTGTGTATTCCTTGTTTTTTGGTGCAATTGTTGGTTGTCTTATTGGAGGCGCTTCCCTGTCAGATACAGTCGCTGTTCTATTAAACGGAACACAAAGTATTATGGGAACCGCAATCCGTGTCTTAGCAGCCGGCATGTTGGCGGGTGTGATGATGGAATCTGGTGCGGCAGAATCAATTGCCAACGCCATTGTACAAAAGCTTGGCGAGAAAAAAGCTATTTTATCTTTGGCATTATCCACAATGGTAATTACAGCAGTGGGCGTATTCATTCCTGTTGCAGTGTTGATTGTTGCCCCGATTGCTCTATCTGTTGGGAAAAGTACGGGTATCAGTAAGTTATCATTATTGATTGCCTTATCAGGTGGCGGCAAAGCGGGCAATATTATTTCGCCTAATCCAAATACTATTGCAGCGGCGAATGGCTTTGATTTACCTCTAAGTGACGTTATGATTGCTGGCTTTATTCCAGCCGTATTTGGCTTAATTACAGCTGTTGTTCTTGCAAATATCATGAGAAACAAAGGATCAATGGTCAAAGAAACAGATCTTGTAGAGGAACAAACAAAAGAATTATTACCTTTGAAAAAGGCGTTGATCGCGCCAGTGTTAGCGATTGTCTTATTATTACTTAATCCGATTGGCGCCGTTTTAAATATTTCTTTCATCAAAAGTTTGAATATTGATGCTCTGTATATTTTGCCGTTCGCCTCAGTTGTTGGGACAATTGCGATTGGGCAAACAAAACAACTGGCCTTTTATGCATCTTCTGGCTTGAAGAGAGTAACCGATACCGTTTTAATTTTAATTGGTGCAGGTGCAATTGCTGGATTAATTTCTGTTTCTGATTTATCAACACAAATTGTCCACTTAATTTCTGTTATGGGAATTTCTGGAACCTTCTTGGCACCGATTTCTGGTATTTTAATGGGCTTAGCAGTTGGTTCAACATCCACAGCGGTTATTTTAGCGACAGGTTCTTTTGGACCAGCGATTTTAGATATGGGCACATCTTCACTTTCAGCAGCAGTCATGGTGCATACTGGTGCAACTGTGATTGATAGTGTTCCTCAAGGCAATTATTTCCATATTACGGCACAAAGTATGAATATGACGATTAAAGAAAGAATTCGAGTGATTCCTTATGAAATGTGTGTCGGTGGGGTAATGACGATTGTTGCAACCATTTTATATGGCTTTATTTTAAACTAGTTGGAAAGTAGGCGCGAAAAGATGACGAAAAAATTTGTTTTGGCTCCAGACTCATTTAAAGAAAGTATGAGTGCAAAAGAAGCCTGTCTGGCAATGGAAAAAGGGATTTTAGCTGTATTTAAAGATGCAGACATTCAACATGTCCCGATGGCAGACGGCGGGGAAGGAACGGTGGATTCCTTAGTGGATGCAACAGGAGGTACAAGAGTACCAGTGCGCGTGGCAGGACCGCTTCCTGATCAAATCGTTGAAACCTATTACGGCTTATTAGGTGACCAAGAAACGGTGGTCATTGAAATGGCGAAAGCCAACGGAATTGAATTGGTTAAAGCAGCAGAACGCAATCCCTTGATCACTTCTACTTATGGTACAGGAGAGATGATTCAACATGCGCTCAATCATGGGGCAAAAAAAATCATTATCGGCATTGGTGGTAGCGTGACAAATGATGGGGGTGCAGGTATGATTCAGGCACTTGGTGCGCGTTTGTTAGACAAGGAAGGGCAAGAATTGACACGTGGCGGTGGTGCATTAGATAAACTGGCGCAGATCGATTTAACACAGTTTGATCAACGCATTTTTGCTACCGAAGTTCTAGTAGCAAGTGATGTGAATAACCCACTAACAGGGCCAACAGGGGCGTCTCATGTCTTTGGTCCGCAAAAAGGTGCGACAGAAGAAATGGTGGCTCAATTAGATAAAAACTTAGCCCATTATGCAGCGATCATCAAAAAAGAGATCGGCATTGATGTTGAGATGATGCCAGGCGCAGGAGCTGCTGGTGGTTTGGGTGCAGGGTTACTAGCATTCACAAAAGCTCAGTTACGCCCAGGAATTGATATTGTCGTAGAAGTGAATCAATTAGAAGAAAAAATAAAAGCCGCTGATTATGTCTTTACTGGTGAAGGCGGTATGGATTTTCAAACAAAATTCGGCAAAGCCCCTTATGGCGTCTCGCGTTTGGCCAAGAAGTATCAAAAACCGGTTTTCGCTTGTGCTGGCTATATCGGCAAAGATGTGGATGTCCTCTATGAAGAAGGGATGACGGCTATTTTTGGAATTTTGGCCAAAGCCGAACCATTGGAAGCAGCATTGAAAAATGGACCAGTTAATTTAGAAAGAACCGTTGAAAATATTGCTCGTACATTACAGCTGGTGCCTTGTGACTAAGAACTAACCATGGTATCATCAGTAATGAAAGCTGAAATAAAAATGTTCAGTCGTTGATCTGAAGAATTAAGCGTTTGGGACATAAGTCATTGCGGCTTATGTCCCAAACGCTACTCGCTTTTTAGAAAGTTGGCGATAGCAATGTTAAAATTAGACAAAATCCAAGCAAATAAAATTGTTGAAAAGTTGATGGCAGATATTCCTTATAACATCAATATTATGGATGAACGAGGAAAAATTATTGCGAGTGGAGATTCTGCTCGAATTGGGGAGCGCCATCGTGGTGCAGAAAGAGCCATCAATGAACGAAAAAATATTGAAATTTATAAAGATACTTCTTTAGAGAAAAAAGGCACCAATGAACCGATTATTTTGAATAATCACATTTTAGGTGTCGTAGGCATTTCAGGAGAACCAGACGAGGTGCGCAAATTTACCAAGCTTGTGCGCTCGATTGTTCTTTTACTGACAGAAGAATTAAATACACAACAAGAACGCGAAAAAAAGAAGAAACAAAAAAATCAGTTTATCCAGCACTTAATGCATGTTGATTCTGCTTACTCAGAAGCCTTAAAACTTGAAGCGTTGGAACTATATAACCTTCAATTAGATGACCAGAATCATTGTGTACTGACCAAGGACAAGCGCTTATTATCCAGTTATTATCCTGGACATGAAATATTTGAATGGGAAAATTGTTATCTGGTGATTACTTCTGAACCACCTCAGATAACAAAGCCAGTAACAGAATACCTTGTGATAAGTTCGGAAAAAGCCACGATTCAACAAATGGTCCAAGAGGCACAAAACACGTATTTACTTCTATCGTTTCTCCAATTAGAAAAGGCTAAGTTTTACCAAGCAGAAGATTTTTTCATTCAAGGAATTTTTAATTTTCCTTTTCATATTGAATTGGATTTTTTTGAAACCATCCAGACGATTTATGATGAATACTATGAAACCGTTATTTTTTTCGCCAATCATAACTTAAACATCAATGAAACCTCACAAGTATTACATATCCATCGAAATACATTGAATTACCGTTTGAAACGAATTCATGAATTGACGGGGATGGATCCAAAAGTTTGGCAAGATTTTTGGAAATTGTTCTATTATTTTGCCTATTGCTTTAAAGAACGTTTTGAAAAGTAGTGAGGAGCAGGAATGCTTGTTTGTTAAGCAAGTGTCAGCATATTTTTCGCCAGAATCAAAAATATCTTTTATAATAATTGTAAGGAATCAAACGATTTAGATATCAATGAGGAGTGGTACCAGTGAAAAAAGCAGTTTTAATTGTTAACCCCAGTTCTGGTGGTGAAAAAGCCAAAGAATTTGAAACGTTAGCAGAAGAAAAATTAAAGCAGTTATTTGATGAAGTTGTAGTGAAACAAACAGAAAAAGGCGGCGATGCAGAACAATTTGCCCGTGAAGCTGCGGAAAGTCACTTCGACAGTGTTTTCGTAATGGGGGGAGATGGAACCGTTAATGAAGGAATTAGTGGGTTGGCAGAACAAGCTTACCGCCCAAAATTTGGCTTTTTTCCTTTAGGAACGGTGAACGATTTAGCGCGAGCCTTGAATTTACCGATGGACCCTGAAGAAGCGATTCAACAATTAGATTTAGAAAAAACCAGTGCTTTAGATGTGGGGAAAATCAATGACGACTACTTTATGAATGTCGTTGCAATTGGGACGATTCCAGAGTCAATTAACGACGTGGACGTTGAACAAAAAACGAAGTTAGGAAAACTCGCTTATTTTATTTCAGGTGCCAAACATTTAGCGAATGCTCAAACGTATCCTTTTCATTTAAGCTTGGATCAAAAAGAACAAACCATTGAAAGTAGTACCGTTTTAGTTGGCTTAACGAATTCAATCGGTGGGTTTGAAACATTATTACCAGAGGCCCAAGTGGATGATGGCAAACTTCATTTAGTTTATTTAAAAGATCAATCATTATGGGATGCAGTAAAAGCAGTCCCAGATTTGTTAAAAGGCGTCGACCAGTCCACTGATAATTTAGTTTACCTAACCTTTAAAGAAGGAACAATCTCCTTAGAAAACCAAGAAGAATTAACCACTAATGTGGATGGTGATGAAGGAGCTGCTTTGCCAATTACGCTGAAGATTTTGCCTAAACACTTGACGGTTTATTGCGGTGAAGAACAAACAAAATAGCTGATTTTTTTGAGAAAAGCTGGAACATTTCTATTTGTTTAAAAAACAGATAAGTTCTGGCTTTTCAAATCATCTAAAAGAGAATCAATCAGGGGCTATGCTATACTTTGTTTCTACATATTGATAGATAAAGGAGTTAATGAGATGAGAAGAAAAAAACATAAAAACAAAAAGAAACAAGAACTTTTTGAAGAGATTGAAAAACAAGAATTAGCAGAACAAGAAACTAAGCAATTGAATGAAGAAATCGAAGACCCAGAATTTCGTTCTTTTTTTCAAGATGTCTTGAAAAAATTTCCACAAAAAACGTCTACGGCTATAATGAATGCTTTCGCAACTTCTAAAGGTAAAGCAGAACAATTAGTGACGAACAGTCAAACACAACTCGACAAAGTATTTGATGAATTTTTGGCTGGTGTTTCACCTGACGTGAAAAAGAAAAGTCATCAAACGATTCATTTTGCTGCATTGTCAGCAGCAATTATTGGGTTTTCGCCAATTCCGTTTTCGGATGCTTTTTTACTGGTACCTGTTCAATTAACTATGATGTCACGGCTGCATAAAATTTTTGGTCAGTCTTGGTCTGAAAGCTTAGGGAAAAGCTTAACCAAAGAATTAGTAGTGGTTAGTTTAGGTAAGAGTGCAGTCGGGAATATTCTAAAAGTGATTCCTGTTGTCGGAACTGTGACTGGTGGCATGGTCAATGCTTCAGTTGCGGTAGCAATTACGGAAGCGCTTGGCTGGGTTACCGTCAAAATGTTAAACGATGGTGTTGATATCTTTGATGATGTGATGTCTTTCAAAGGACAATTTTCAACATTATTTAAAGCCATCCAAAATGCTAAAAAGAAATAATCACTGTATCGATTAACTAGGGTGAGACACATTTAAACTTTTTTAAGTAATTCGTAGCAAATTTCCAAGGTTTTCGTCACAAATTATTCACAGGTTCTCGTTAATATATAAGCATACCAACAAAACACCCAACATAAACACTTTTCATTTTTACTCCTCAAGTAAAAATAACTCCTTTCCACTCAGTCTACCCAACTGAGTGGTTTTTTTTGCGAAAAAAGAGGGCGTTGAACAATTTGTTCAACGCCCTCTTTTAATAGATGGGGAAGTCATTTGTTAAGAATTATTTTTTCCATTCTGCTACTTGGTCTTTATGTGAATCAACCCAATCACGTGCAGCTTCTTGTGGGTCTTTGCCTTCGTTAATTTCTAACATGACAGATTCCATATCCTTAGTGGTCCAATGGAAATTATCTAACACTTTGTAAGCTTCTGGTTGATCTTCTTTTAGGCCTTGGCGAGCCATTGTGTGAATCGCTTCTTCGCCGCCCATAGTGCCTTTTGGATCAGCTAAATATTTTAAATCATATTTTGCAAACATCCAGTGAGGAGACCAGCCAGTAATAACGATGTCTTCGTTGTTTTTAATTGCTTGTCCTAAGGCGACAGTCATGGCACCTGATGAAGAAGTTTCAACAGACCAATCTTTCAAATTAGGATAAGCTTCTTTAGTTTTCTCTGCTGCTGCAACAACACCAGCCCCAGGTTCAATTCCAGTAATCTTTTTCCCAGCTTGATCAGATAAATCTTCGATAGAATCAACATCCATATAAGAAGGGACAACAATTCCTAACTTCGCGCCTTTAAGGTTTTCACCAAGGTCGTCTAATTTATCTTTATATTGTTTATATTGCTCTGCGTGAGTTCCTGGCAGCCACGCACCAACCATGGCATCTGTTTCACCTTTAGCTACAGATTCCCACATGATTGCGTTATCTAAAGGGGTCGTTTTAACATCATACCCCATATCTTTTAAGACTTCGGCAACCACATGTGTGGAGGCTACTTCGGTATCCCATTCCACATAAGAAAGGGAAATTTGCTTATCATTTGTTGTTGTAAAAATTGAAGCACCAACTAAGCCAGCGACAATTACAACAACCGCTGCAATAATCCCGTATTTTTTCTTTTTAGAGGTGGCACCAGCTGCTTTAGGAGCTGCTTTTTTATTATTTAAATGTTGAGTAAAACGGTCAATGATAATCGCTAAAATAACTAAAGCCACACCATTTACGAAACCGTTCCCGACTTGTGCACGTTGTAAAGCGGAAAGGACGCCACGTCCTAATCCAGGCGCACCAATCATTGAAGCAATAACTACCATTGATAGGGCTAGCATGGTTGTTTGGTTAACACCAGCCATAATCGTGTTTTTGGCTAAAGGTAATTCTAATTTGAATAATTTTTGCCAGCCAGTACTACCGTAAGAATCAGCTGCTTCAACAAGTTCATTTGGCACTTGTCGAATTCCTAAGTTCGTAAAGCGTACGGTTGGTGGTAAAGCGAAGATAACAGAGGCGAAGACCCCAGGAACCATACCAATTCCGAAGAATGCAACGGCTGGAATCAAGTAAACGAAACCAGGCATTGTTTGCATGAAGTCCAAAATCGGTGTAATGATACTCTTGGCTTTTTCGCTTTTCGCCATTAAAATCCCTAGTGGCACACCAATGATAATGGAAATAACACTAGAAAGTAAAACTAACGTAACGGTACTCATTAAATCGTTCCATAAGTTTTGATTATAGATAAACATTAAGCCAATAAACGTGAATAAACTTAAGCCAATTTTTTTATTAGAAATAAAGAAAGCAGCAATCGTTAATAGCACGATCAGCACAAGTGGTGGTACGGCTGTTAGTAAGGCAGTAATGTTGTCCATTACACTTTGACCAATTGTTTGTAAAAAGCTGAATAATCCAGCAAATGTTGAAGTTAACCAATCAGTAAAACTTTCAACCCAAGACGCGACAGGTAATTGATACTTATTCATGTTCGTTCACCTCTGTTTCTGCAAGTGCTTCAAGTACGCTACCACGGATGACCACGCCTAATAGTTTGCCGTTATCAGTCACGGCAAGAGGCGTTTGTGCATCATAAATCAGTGGGAAAATATCATTCACTAACATATCTTTGTCGATTGTTTGAATTTCTGGATCCACACATTCTACAAGAGAAGTCCCATTTTTACGCGCTTCTAAAGCTTTTTCTGCGCGTACAACGCCTTTTAGTTGGCGTTTTTTATCCACGGCAAGTAACATACTCACTTCTTCTTGACGCATCCGTTTTAAAGCAACAGTTGGGCCATCAATTTCAATGTTAGTAGTTAAAGCAGGTACCATAATATTTTGGGCAGTTAAGACTTTTGAACGATCCACATCTTCCACGAAGGTTCGCACATATTCGTTGGCTGGGTTGGTTAAAATTTCTTCTCCAGTCCCAATTTGCATAATTTGACCATCTTTCATCAAAGCAATCCGGTCGCCGATTCGTAAAGCTTCATTCAAATCATGTGTGATAAAGATAATGGTTTTTTTGACATTTTCTTGTAAATCTAATAGTTCGTCTTGCATTTCACGACGAATTAACGGATCAAGAGCAGAGAACGCTTCGTCCATTAATAAAATTTCTGGATCGTTAGCCAAGGCACGAGCAAGGCCGACACGTTGTTGCATCCCACCAGATAATTGACTTGGTAATTGGTCTTTAAAAGCAATTAAGCTAGAATTTTCTAAGGCTTTTTCAGCTTTTGCTTGGCGTTCTTCTTTAGGAACACCACGAATTTCTAAACCATATTCCGTATTTTCTAAGATAGTTCGATGGGGGAAAAGACCAAAGTTTTGGAAAACCATGCTCATTTTATTTCGACGTACTTCACGTAATCCTTCTTTATCTAAAGAAGAAATATCTTGACCATCAATATAAATATTTCCTGAAGTTGGTTCAATCAAACGATTTAATAAACGAATTAATGTTGATTTCCCACTTCCTGATAACCCCATAATAACGAAAATTTCGCCTTCTTCAACTTCGAAATTTACATCATAAACACCGACTGTAGCACCCGTTTTTTCTAAAATTTCTGTTTTGCTTTTGTTGGCACGAATCATTTCAAGTGCCGGTTTGGTTTTCTTACCAAAGATCTTGGTAAGGTGATTTACTTTTACTTTTGGCAAATCATTGTTCCTCCTCATTAAAAAAGTGACTACATCAGACTACTATAAAGTTGTCACTTTGTCAAATTAGATGAAAATCTTTCTGAAAATGAAGAAAAACAGTATTTTAACTAGGTTTTATAGTGGGTTTTTATGAAAAATAGAAATAATAAATAAAAAAAGTGACTATTTACCGCAAGATAAGTAGTCACTTTTTTGTTTAAGGATAAAAGAAATTTTGGACACGTTGTAAGGTTGATTCGTCATGTCCAACAAAATAAAGTGTGTCGTTCAACGAAATCTTTGCATATGGACCAGGTGAGACCAGAAGCTCTTCTTTGTGTTTGATGGCGATAATCGTTGCCGAAGTGTTTTGCCAAAAATTCATTTCGCTAATCGTCGCCTCAAGATAAGCAGCTTCTTCTGTTAAAACTAATGAATAGGGATTCATTGGATTGAAAGAATCAAAACGCTTTGTTTGTTCAACAAGAGTATCTAGAATGCTAGAAAAATGAGTAAGTTCTTCTTTTTGTTTCGCTACGCTATCTAGCAATTCTTCTTTAATTTCAGCAATCGTTTGAACGTCTTGATATTGTGTCACAAAGTCCTGCGCTTTTTCTTTTGATGCCACATAGAAGCCGCTGCCGTGTTTGGCTTTAACGATTTCTAAATCAACTAAAACGATAATGGCTTTGCGAGCTGTTTCTGGCGACACTTGGTATTGGTTAGCTAGGGTGGAACGGGCATGGATTTTATCTCCAACATGTAATTTGCCTTCTGCAATTTTTTCCGCAACATCAACGGCGATTTGTTGATATTTGGGCTTCGTTAAACTGATTTTTTTGGAAGCCATAGTGAATCCCTCCGTTAATTGTTATTTTCCATTTCTTCTAATTCTAAACTGAAATTTTCCCATTGCTCAAGTAGTTCATCTTGTTGCTGACGAACTTCATCTAATTGTTGGTTTAAAGCCAGCAATTCAACATGATTTTCTAGAATGTCTGGTTGACTCATTTGTGCTTCTAATTGTGCAATTGTCGTATCTAACTGAGCAAGATTTTCTTCGACTTGTGTTATTTTTCTTTGCAAAGTACGGAGTAATTTTTGTTGCTCCTTGTTTTGATAAAAGGTATTTTTGGCTGTAACTGGTTCGGGTTTTTTCGCCGCTTCTTCATTAGCTAAGAGGGCAGCGATTTCTTCTTCCTCTTGTTTCTTTTCTAAATAATAATCATAGTCGCCTAAATAAAGTTTGCTGCCTTTTTCAGAAAGCTCAACAACTTTTGTTGCAATTCGATTGATAAAGTAACGGTCATGGGAAACGAAGAGGATGGTTCCTTCATAATCAATCAGCGCATTTTCTAAAACTTCTTTATTATCGATATCCAAGTGATTGGTTGGCTCATCGAGAATCAAGAAATTGTCACGATCCATCGCTAGTTTTGCTAATGCCACACGGGCTTTTTCGCCACCGCTTAATAAAGGAATCGTTTTTTCAACATCGTCTCCACTGAAGAGAAAGCCGCCTAAAATACTTCGAATCTCTTTTTCAGGTGTGGTTGGGTGTTCATCCCATAATTCCGCTAAGACCGTTTTATTGCCATGTAAATTGGCTTGCTCTTGGTCATAGTAACCTACAGAAACATTGGTGCCAAAAGTTTTACTTCCTTTAATGAAAGGAATGCGGTCAATAATTGATTTCAAGAGAGTGGATTTACCAATTCCGTTCGGTCCGACTAAGGCAATGGCTTCTTTGCGACGAATATCCAAGTGAATAGGTTCGGATAAAATATGTTCTTGGTCGTAACCAATGGCGGCATCTTCGACTTGTAAAACAACATTTCCCGAGACTTTTTCACTATCGAAAAGAAAATGCGCCGATTTTTCATCTCCTTGAGGTCGGTCTAAACGGTCCATTTTTTCTAATACTTTTCGGCGACTTTGTGCACGTTTCGTTGTAGATGCACGAACCAGATTTTTGGCAACGAAATCTTCTAACTTATTGATTTCTTCTTGTTGCTTTTCATACGCTTTCCATTCACTGGCTAATTGTTCTGCTTTTAACTCTAAGTATTTGGAATAGTTTCCTTTGTAGTGAGTCATTTTTTTGCGACTCAGTTCATAAACTTCATTAACTACCTTATCTAAAAAATAACGATCGTGGGAAACAATTAATAGGGCGCCGGCATAACTTGGCAAATAAGATTCCAGCCAAGAAAGCGTCTCGATATCTAAGTGGTTTGTAGGCTCGTCCAGAATTAAAATGTCTGGTTTTTGTAAAAGCATTCTCGCTAATGCAAGCCGGGTTTTTTGACCACCAGATAAGGTTTGAATATCTTTCGTGTAAAAGGATTCATCAAAGCCAAAGCCGTGAAGGACTGAGCGAATTTCATTTTCATAGCCGTAGCCATTTTTTTCAGAAAACGTATGTTGCAATTGATCGTACTCTTTTAAAATTCCTTCATAAACGGAAGTGGTTGGCTCCATTTCACTAATTTTAGTTTCTAATTCTCGCATACGCTGTTCCATTTCTAGGATGTCAGCAAAGGCTTTTGTCATTTCTTCCCAAACGGTTTTATCTGATTCTAAGCCGGTATTTTGAGCTAAATAACCTAACGTAGCAGTTTTATTTTTGGCAATGGTTCCGCTATCGGGAGCATCAATGCCTGCAATGATTTTTAAAAAAGTCGATTTTCCAGCACCATTACGACCAACTAAGGCAATCCGACTTTTTGTTGCAATTTCTAAATGTATGTTTTCAAACAATGTTTCCGAGCCAAAATGCCGGGCAACTTGATTTGCTTGTAATAAAATCATCAGTAGTCCTCATTTCTAAATTCATTGCCCTTAGTGTAGCATAAAATCTGCTAAAATAGCACGTATCAAAAAATGCTTTGTGAAGGTTTATACCTTTTATCACAAACTTTTGAAGAAAAATGCTATTTTTGAGCCATAGAATTGCTTTTTATTGTGAAAAACTGCTATTATGTTAATGGATAAGATTTAAGTGAAAGTATTGGAGGTCCAATTGTGAAAGATCAAGTTATTCCAAAAGCAACGGCGCGACGCCTTCCTTTATATTATCGCTACTTAAGAATGTTACATGATACAGGAAAAAATAAAGTCTCATCAACTGAATTAAGTGAAGCGGTACAAGTAGACAGTGCGACTATTCGTCGTGACTTTTCATATTTTGGTGAATTAGGTAAACGTGGGTACGGCTATGATGTTGAAAACTTAATGAACTTTTTTGCAAAAACATTGAATGAAGATGAGTTAACCAATGTCGCATTAATCGGGGTTGGTAATTTAGGAAGTGCTTTATTAAAGTACAAATTCCATCAAAGCAACAGTATTCGTGTAAGTTGCGCATTTGATGTGAATGAAGATATTGTGGGACGCATTGTTGACGGTATTCCGGTTTATCCAATGGAAGATATGATGGAACAAATCCGTGTTCAACAAATCGAAGTAGCTATTTTAACTATTCCAGCTCGCAAAGCACAAGAAGTTGTAAACAAACTTGCCGAAGCAGGGGTTAAAGGAATTCTAAACTTTACGGCTGCGCGTTTAGTAGCGCCACCTGAAGTATTAATTCAAAATGTTGACTTAACCAACGAATTACAAACATTAATTTATTTCTTACATCATGACAACGAATTGATTGACGAAGAAGAATAAGCAAAAGAAAAGGGCCTAGTCGTTTAGACGAAGGCCCTTTTCTTATTGAATTGTACCATTATGCAAAAGTAGTTGAACAATAATCACAATCGTATTCATGCCGCAATGGGCAATAATTGAGGTCCAAATTTTTCCAGTTTGCTTGTACAAAAGAGCAAAGAAAAATCCCATAAAGAAATAAACAAAAAAGTGACCATCGGCATGTGCGAGTGAAAAAATCGCCGAACTAACAGTAGCCGCAATCCAGAAATTTGTAAAAGGCTGGATTAAATGGATAAATGCATAACGAAAGACGAATTCTTCCATAATCGGACCACCGATAGTAGTTGCCAAAATAAATAAAGGATTTGCCAAAATCACCGCTACAATAGCTTGTGTATTTTGAGAAGTAGCTTGTTCTCCTGTGATGGCTACTTCAATGGCAAAAGTAACCCCTTGAATCAGCATGGCAATGAAAATCCCACTAACACCTAGTAAAAAAATAAAAATAGGTGATTTCAAGGTTGCTGTTTCCTCTAAAGGAGAAGGTTCTGTTGTTTTTAAAAAGATGCCAATCATTACAAGGGCGCCAATAATGTAGAGAGCAGTTGTCACATTAATCGCTGCATTGGGGGAAATACCCGAAAAAAGTAACGGCCCGAAGAAAGCGATAATGTATGTGACTAAAATAAATAAACTTGATTTTCTTAAGGTCATGGTTAATCCTTTCTATAATTATTTTTTACGATTATTGCGATATCCTAATAAAAGAAAAACGAATAAGAAAAAGAAAAGAGATTCCCAAAGTGTCGAAACAATTCCTTCTGTGACACTGAAAACAAGATTTCCTAAATTCGCTATCACAAAATAAACGAAGGTTGCTATTAGTGCTGTAAGTAAACGTTGTTTCATTTTATTCGCCTCCAATCGTAGTCAATTTATTTTACCATGAATTAAAGGATTGGAAAAACATTCCATGAAAAAAGAATACGCAATAAAAAATGCGTATCTTATAATTGACAAGAAAAAGAGAGAAAAGACTTGCATTTTTAGAGTGAAATGAGTATTATAAATAGTGTGAGTTAGCACTCTTGTGTATCGAGTGCTAAAATAAGCGAAAACTTTTTATTTGGAGGGATTTATTGTGTTAAAACCATTAGGCGATCGCGTCGTAATTAGAGTCGCGAAAGAAGAAGAAAAAACTGTTGGAGGAATTGTTCTTGCATCCGTTGCAAAAGAAAAACCACAAACAGGTGAAGTTATCGCAGTAGGTGAAGGTCGTGTGCTTGAAAATGGCACAAAAGTTCCGATGGAAGTAAAAATTGGTGACACAGTAATGTTTGAAAAATATTCAGGAACAGAAGTGAAATACGAAGGCGTAGAATACTTAATTGTATCAGCCAAAGACATTATTGCCACTGTTGAATAATAAACAACTTTTACAGAATAATATAATAGAAGAAAAAAATTATGAGGTGAAGAAATCATGGCAAAAGAGATTAAATTTGCAGAAGATGCACGTGCAGCAATGCTACGCGGAGTAGATGTATTAGCAGATACAGTGAAAGTGACATTAGGCCCTAAAGGTCGTAACGTTGTTTTAGAAAAATCATTTGGTTCACCATTGATTACTAACGATGGAGTAACAATTGCTAAGGAAATTGAATTGGAAGATCATTTTGAAAACATGGGCGCAAAATTAGTTTCAGAAGTTGCTTCTAAAACGAATGATATTGCTGGTGACGGAACAACAACAGCGACTGTTTTGACACAAGCCATTGTTCGTGAAGGCTTAAAAAACGTAACTGCTGGAGCCAACCCATTAGGTATTCGTCGTGGGATTGAATTAGCAACAAAAACAGCAGTAGAAGAATTACACAATATTTCATCTGTAGTTGATTCAAAAGAAGCGATTGCACAAGTCGCTGCTGTTTCATCAGGTTCTGAAAAAGTCGGCCAATTAATTGCCGATGCAATGGAAAAAGTTGGTAACGACGGCGTAATTACCATTGAAGAATCAAAAGGGATTGAAACAGAATTAGATGTGGTTGAAGGAATGCAATTCGACCGCGGTTATTTATCTCAATACATGGTTACTGACAACGATAAAATGGAAGCTGTTTTAGAAAATCCATATATCTTAATTACCGACAAAAAAATCTCAAATATTCAAGATATCTTACCTTTATTAGAACAAATTCTACAACAAAGCCGTCCACTATTGATTATTGCGGATGATGTTGATGGGGAAGCTCTACCAACATTAGTATTGAACAAAATCCGTGGTACATTTAATGTTGTCGCAGTAAAAGCGCCAGGATTTGGTGACCGCCGCAAAGCGATGCTTGAAGATATTGCTATTTTAACAGGTGGTACAGTAATCACTGACGACTTAGGGTTAGAGTTAAAAGACACAACTATTGAAAACTTAGGAAATGCTAGCAAAGTAGTTGTCGACAAAGATAACACAACAATTGTCGAAGGTGCTGGTTCAAAAGAAGCCATTGATGCCCGCGTTCATTTAATTAAAAACCAAATCGGCGAAACAACGTCTGATTTTGATCGTGAAAAATTACAAGAACGTTTAGCTAAATTAGCTGGTGGGGTTGCTGTCGTTAAAGTCGGTGCTGCAACTGAAACAGAATTAAAAGAATTAAAATTACGAATTGAAGATGCATTAAACGCAACACGTGCCGCTGTAGAAGAAGGCATGGTTTCTGGTGGTGGTACCGCACTGGTCAATGTAATTGGTAAAGTCGCTGCGCTAGAAGCTGAAGGCGATGTGGCAACAGGGATCAAGATTGTCGTTCGTGCATTAGAAGAACCAATCCGTCAAATCGCTGAAAATGCTGGTTATGAAGGATCAGTGATTGTTGACAAACTAAAAAATGTTGACTTAGGTATCGGATTCAATGCAGCTAACGGTGAATGGGTAAACATGGTTGAAGCCGGTATTGTTGACCCAACAAAAGTAACTCGTTCTGCCTTACAAAATGCAGCTTCTGTGTCAGCTTTATTATTAACAACTGAAGCAGTTGTTGCAGACAAACCAGAACCAGCTGCACCAGCTCCTATGATGGATCCATCAATGGGCATGGGCGGTATGATGTAAAAATAAAAAAGTATTCTAAAAGCTTACGATTGAAAAATCGTAAGCTTTTTTTTACATAAAGAATAAATAATCTAAATAATATCTTTGCTTATGGTGTTTTCTCAAATATTTACTCAATTAACAAAAAAGATGATAATTTAAAGGCTTCGTTTTAGCTAGACAGCCTTGTTTTTATTCGATAATATTTAGTAATAACAATCATTTTTTGAAAACTAGTAGTTGGTAATTTTTATTTATTAATAGAATATAAATAAAAATTATTATATTTTGAAGGGGAATATTAGGAAGATTGAGGTGGAAAAATGGAAAAATATACAATTGGTGTCGTTCCTTTGACAATTGAAACAAAAGAATACTGTCAAAATTGGTTTGTTAGTAATCAAGTAGAATGTCAGATCATCCAAGGAACAAATATACTTCTTCATTTGCACCATATTGATGGATTAGTGATTGAAGTTACTGACCACCAGCAAGTAAATACTTGTTGTGAGTTATTAATGACGATTCGCAAGCAGTCAGATTTACCGATTTGGTTATTTTCTCGGACAGAAGTAATTAGTAAAGTCAATCGAATTATTTATTTACAATTAGGTGCAGATGGCGTTTTTGATTATTCTTATGATCGTCAAGAATGCATGTTAAGCATGAGTAATTTATTGCAACGTGTAAAAAGACGTTTTTATCCTAAATTAGCTATTGCAAACGAGGAACAAACAGTTACTAAGAATCTTTCTGAGAGATTGTATTTAATTGCGCCAAATTTGAGTGTTTGCTTGGGAAGTGGAGAAGAAATTCTTTTAACAAAATTGGAATTTTTCACAATAGAGTATTTATACAAACACGCAGGACAAACAATTACATATGAAGAACTCTACAAAAATGTCTGGAAAGATACTGCGAATGAACGAAAATATCGTGTCGCTAATGTGATTTTCCATTTGCGCAAAAAAATTGAACAAGATGTGAACAAACCACAATATATCAAAACAATTCGTTCAAAAGGCTATATGTTAACGGTGTAAAAGGTACGAAGGAGGAGAAAAAGATGTGGCAATTTTTGACTAAAAACAATGAAGATGAGGAGTATGAGAAGATGCCAGATTTTGAAAATGAACAATCGATGAAAGCACAACCAACGGTAACAGAAGAAGCAATCTTTGATGACGAGGTCGTTTATGCAAAAGAGCAATCCGCAAAAGTAAAACAGGTCCAGCAACAAGTGCCGACTGAACTGTCAGAAGAGTCATTTTCTTTTGTTGAAAAACTAGAAGAAGAAAATCAACTATATCAGCAATCCATTAAAAAGCTAACGGAGCAATTATTAATGCAAACCAATGAAGTGGAAGCATTACAAAAACAAGTAGTCGAAAAAGATGTTCAACTTAAACATGTTAAAGAAACATTAAGTGATAAAGAAACAACTATCACTTCTTTACAGAAACAATTGTCTGAAGAAAAGATGCAACAGAGACAGACCAGTGAAGAGAATTTAGACACAGCCGTTACGCTTTCTCAAAAAGAAATTGGCGAAGTGTTATTAGAAGCCAAACGTCAAGCAAAAGAAACAATTAGTCAAGCCAACCAACAAGTTGCAACAGTTCATGAAGAAATGGAACAACGTTTAGCAACTTTAACACGCATGAAGCAAGTGGCAAGAGAGTACCAAGCTTATTGTGAACAAATGCAGACAATCAAGAATGAATCAACAGGAACGTACCAACAGATAGAGCAGTTATTAGCAGAAATAAAGAGGTAAATGAAGGAGAAATGCGATGAAAAAAAGAAAGGCAAGATATTTGAAGTTGGTATGTATTGGAATTTTAGGGATTTATGCGGGCGCCAGTTACTACAATTCGGAACCATTAATCGCTCAAGAAGAGACCGAAACGAGGGACGAAAGTCGACAGCTATCGCTGGAAGAAAAAAGAGCGGACCAAGCCAATCAAGACCAAGGAACCCTTACTTCTTCAACGCTGAACGAAACAATAATAAGTTCGTCTGAACAACAAGAAAGTTCAACACAAAATGACAGCAGTGACCATCAGGAAAATAATGTGGAACCATTAGAATCTGAAAATAGTTTACCGCCACAAGAAAAGACAATTGCTAGTACTAAACCAACCGAATCGTTACAAAATGAGCAACCAGTATCTGAAGAGCGTAAAGCGCTCACTGAGAAGTCACCTCATAATCAGGAACCACAAAATTCTACATTAACTGAAAAGACCAAAGAGCCGTTGGTACATTCAGAGGTAGACAATAGTCAAGAAAAGGAAAAGCAAGCAGGAATTCAACAACAAGCCGAGGCAAATTTTGTTGTCCAAGAGAATGCTTCTACTTCTGAGTTTATTAGAAAAATCGGTGAAGAAGCACGAGTTATTGGTCAGCGACATGATCTATACGCTTCTGTAATGATAGCTCAAGCTATTTTAGAGAGTGGCTCGGGCAATAGTGCGTTAGCGGCGGCGCCAAATTATAATTTGTTTGGCATTAAAGGAGCTTACCATGGTCAAAGTGTCAGCTTTCCCACACAAGAAGATGATGGTAAAGGGAAGATGACCACCATTCATGCCGATTTTCGTCAGTACCCATCCTATAAAGAGTCATTAACAGACTATAGTAAATTAATCATCAATGGGCTGGCGGGTAATCCAACGTTTTATCACGGCGTTTTGAAAGCAAACACGACGAATTATCAGCAGGCAACAAAATTTTTAACAGGTCGTTATGCAACGGATACATATTACGATAAAAAATTAAACGCGTTGATTGAAACCTATCAATTAACTGAATACGATCAAGAAAAGAAGAAACCAGTAGTGACTAATTTGGCAGAAGAAAAGAAACCTTCGTTTGATAAGGAAGCAGTCAAAGAACAGCTAAAAAAAGAAGCAGTCGTCTATGAAGTAAGCAAAGGAGATTCTCTCGCCACCATTAGTCAGACGTTTGGTGTGTCAGCAACAGCCATCTTAAAACAAAATTCAAAGACTCAAGAAATGTTTTATATTGGCCAAAAGATCACGATTCCTCAACATACAGCGGCGACTTCTCTAGAACCGAAAGAACAAGCGTTACTTCAATCACTAATAATCAGTAAATCGGTGACTAATGCTTTGAAGACAGCAGAGCAATCAAATGGTAAAGCGAATGACTCAAAAACAGCGTCTACTGAGTATTATGAAGTAAAAAGAGGAGAGACACTCGCAAAGATTGCTAAAAAAACGGGCTATTCCTTAACCGCCCTCAAGCAGGCAAATGACTTAACGTATTCTGTATTAACCGAAGGACAAACGATAGCACTTCCTAAGCTAAAGGACTAATGCTGATTTAACTTATCGGTCGATGGAGTCAATATATTATTAGAGTAAGAGAAGAGGAGAAGTTCATCCATGGATGAACTTCTCCTCTTCTCTTACTATGTTTTTCATAAATACCTTAATAAATAGTAAAATTAGCAAGAGAATTGTGTCTTTACACAAAATAGATAGGTTTTCTTGCCGAAGTTTGATAAAATGATTAGTTGAAAGGATGCGTGAAAATTGAAAGAATTATTTCGTAAATACCGAGAAGTACTGGCTTATTTATTTTTTGGTGGTGCAACGACGGTCGTCAACTTAGTTGTGTTTTTTGTTTGTCAAAACGTGTTAGGGCTGGATTACAAGATAAGTAACGCAATTAGTTGGTTTTTATCTGTTCTATTTGCCTTTTTCACGAATAAATATTGGGTATTCGCAAGTAAGCATGAAAGCATAGCTGGTTTTTTTAAAGAAATGGGCTTATTTTATTGGTACCGAATTTTATCTTTTGTGGCTGATATGGGTTTAATGATTCTCCTAATTGATGGCATTCATTTTTCATCGTTTTGGGCGAAAATGATTACACAAGTTGTAGTAGTGATTTTAAATTATTTCTTCAGTAAATTTTTCATTTTTAAAGAAAAAGAGGTCTAAGCAGATTTTAGGCTAAAAAAAATTTTTTTGTTATAATATAAACAAGTTTTTAATACAAAGAATAGAGGTAGAAAACGATGGACTATACATATGCAGATGATAGTTTGACATTGCATACAGATATGTATCAAATCAATATGATGCAAACATACTGGGAATTAGGGAGAGCAGATTTACATGCTGTTTTTGAATGTTACTTTAGAGAGATGCCCTTTAATCATGGCTACGCAATTTTTGCAGGTTTAGAACGTTTAGTCAATTATCTCGAAAATTTAACGTTCACAGAATCTGATATTGCATATCTCCGAGAAGTTGAAGAATATCCAGAAGATTTCTTGACGTATTTAGCAAATTTTGAATTTAAATGTACTGTACGCTCTGCTTTAGAAGGGGATTTGGTTTTTAATAACGAACCGTTAATTCAAATTGAAGGTCCTTTGGCACAATGTCAATTGGTAGAAACTGCCTTGCTAAATATGGTGAATTTCCAAACATTAATTGCGACAAAAGCGGCTCGAATTAAATCCGTGATAGGCGATGATCCTTTATTGGAATTTGGAACACGCCGGGCACAAGAATTAGATGCTGCCATTTGGGGCACAAGAGCCGCCTATATTGGTGGGGCGGACGCGACAAGTAATGTTCGTGCTGGTAAAATTTTTGGTATTCCGGTTAGTGGGACTCACGCCCATTCATTGGTTCAGTCGTATGGAAATGATTATGAAGCATTCATGGCGTATGCCAAAACACATCGGGATTGTGTTTTCCTTGTTGATACGTATGATACTTTGAAAGCGGGAGTGCCAAGCGCAATTCGAGTAGCTCGAGAAATGGGGGATAAAATTAATTTCCTAGGTGTGCGGATTGATAGTGGCGATATGGCTTATATTTCTAAACGAGTTCGTGAACAACTGGACGAAGCAGGCTTTACTGAAGCAAAAATTTATGCATCGAATGATTTAGATGAAAATACGATTTTGAATCTAAAAATGCAAAAATCAAAAATTGATGTATGGGGCGTGGGTACCAAGCTGATTACTGCCTATGATCAACCGGCTTTAGGAGCGGTGTTTAAATTAGTTTCAATTGAAGGTGAAGATGGTCAAATGAAAGATACCATTAAACTATCTAGCAATGCTGAAAAAGTGACAACACCAGGAAAAAAACAAGTCTGGCGCATTACACGTAAATCTGATAAAAAGTCAGAAGGGGACTATGTGACACTTTGGAACGAAGATCCTCGCCAAGAAGAAGAAATTTATATGTTCCATCCCGTTCATACCTTTATTAATAAGTATGTCCGTGATTTTGAAGCACGGCCAGTACTCCAAGATATTTTCGTTGAAGGAAAACGTGTGTACGAATTACCAACTTTAGATGAAATTAAACAATATGCAAAAGAAAATTTAGATTCACTTTGGGAAGAATACAAGCGGGACTTGAATCCGCAGAAATATCCAGTGGACCTTTCAACAGATTGTTGGAACCACAAAATGAATTTATTGGAAAAAGTGCGTAAAGACGTTAAACATTTAACGGAAACGGTGAATAAGGAGGCCTAGAAATGACAACACTTCAAGAAAAAATCATTCAAGAGTTAGGTGTGTTACCGACAATTGATCCAAAAGAAGAAGTTCGTAAAAGTATTGATTTTCTGAAAGCTTATTTAACTAAACATCCTTTTTTAAAAACCTTTGTCTTGGGAATTAGTGGCGGACAAGATTCAACATTAGCTGGGCGCTTAGCACAATTAGCGATGACTGAAATGCGCGAAGAAACAGGAGATATGTCGTATCAATTTATTGCGATTCGCCTTCCTTACGGTGAGCAAGCAGATGAAGCTGATGCACAAGCCGCGCTAGCCTTTATCCAGCCAGATGTTTCTTTACGAGTGGATATTAAACCAGCAGTGGATGCAATGGTTGGTTCGCTAGAAAACGCTGGCGTTCAAATTAGCGATTTTAATAAAGGGAACATGAAAGCACGTCAACGTATGATTACACAATATGCAGTAGCTGGCGAAAATGCTGGCGCAGTAATTGGCACAGACCACGCAGCCGAAAATGTGACAGCTTTCTTCACCAAATATGGCGATGGCGGAGCGGATATTTTACCGTTATTTCGTTTAAATAAGCGCCAAGGAAAAGCTTTGCTGAAAGAACTTGGGGCACCAGAAGCCTTGTATCTAAAAATACCAACAGCTGATCTAGAAGATGACAAACCGTTAGTTGCAGATGAAGTTGCCTTAGGTGTCACGTATGATGCCATTGATGACTATTTGGAAGGCAAAAAAGTCTCGGAAACAGATCAACAAACAATTGAAAACTGGTATAAAAAAGGACAACACAAACGGCATTTACCCATTACAATTTTTGATGATTTTTGGAAATAAAAACACAGACCATCGGCGAATGAACGATGGTCTGTGTTTTTTTACATAACTACTTTTTAGAAAGTAAACGTTGCTACAGCAACTATCCCATGATAATGAAAGTCGTTTTCATTTAGGCGTTTTCACTTTCTTTTTCAAAACAGAAAAGGTACGCTCAATAATGTAAAGTGAATGATGGGAGAGAAAAAGAGATGAAGCATGTAACAAAATTGGGGATTACAATTATAACAGGAGTTTTGGCATTATTATTTGAATTTATTTTACATCAGCCGAATTGGGCGTATGGCATTATTTTAATAACAGGTTCTGTAATGGCGTTAATGATGTTCTGGGAAATGATTCAAACCTTACGTGAAGGAAAATATGGTGTCGATATTTTAGCGATTACCGCTATCGTTGCAACCTTAGCTGTGGGAGAATACTGGGCCAGTTTGATGATTTTAATTATGTTGACTGGTGGTGATTCATTAGAAGACTATGCCGCTGGAAAAGCTAACCAAGAGCTGAAGTCATTATTGGATAACTCGCCACAAAAAGCTCATCGCTTGAATGGCGAAAATTTAGAAGATGTTTCTGTTGAGGAAATCAATGTTGGCGATGAATTAGTAGTAAAACCAGGGGAACTAGTTCCAGTTGATGGCTTGGTAAAAACCGGGACATCAACAGTCGATGAATCTTCATTAACAGGAGAATCAAAACCAATTGAAAAAAATCCTGGGGATGAATTAATGTCGGGTTCCGTGAATGGTGACGGCTCTTTGAAAATGGTTGCTGAAAAAACTGTAGCAGACAGTCAATATCAAACAATTGTGAACTTAGTGAAAGAATCTGCGGCGCGTCCAGCTCATTTTGTACGTTTAGCAGATCGCTATGCGGTACCTTTTACACTAGTTGCCTACCTAATTGCAGGTGTTGCTTGGTTTGTTTCAAAAAGTCCGACACGTTTTGCGGAAGTCTTAGTTGTTGCTTCGCCGTGTCCTTTAATTCTATCTGCCCCAATTGCTTTAGTGGCAGGGATGGGTCGTTCAAGTCGTCATGGGGTCGTTATTAAATCGGGAACGATGGTCGAAAAATTAGCTTCTGCAAAAACGATTGCGTTTGATAAAACAGGCACGATTACGCAAGGACAACTTTCTGTTGATCAAGTCCAACCAATCAATGCTGGAATAACTGCTGCTGAATTAGTGGGATTGGCAGCAAGCGTGGAACAAGAATCAAGTCATATTTTAGCTAGATCAATTGTTGCTTATGCCAGAAAGCAAGATGTCCCATTAAAAAATATTACAGATCTAGCGGAAGTTTCTGGTGCTGGCGTGAAGGCATTTGTGGATGGTGCTGAGATACGGGTAGGTAAAAAGAATTTTGTGACACAAGAGTCTCAAGAAACTGAAAAAATTGATAAAACGACTATTCATATTTCACGTAATGGCACATATTTAGGCCGAATTACTTTTACAGACACTGTACGCCCAGAAGCAAAAGAGACTATGGAAAAATTACACCAATTACATCTTCAACGAATTTTAATGCTGACGGGGGATCAAGAATCCGTTGCAGAAACGATTGCTGCAGAAGTAGGAATTACCGAAGTACATGGGGAATGTTTACCACAAGATAAATTAACTATTCTAAAAGAATTGCCTAAAGAAAATCATCCAGTCATCATGGTAGGAGATGGTGTAAATGATGCACCTTCGCTTGCTGCTGCAGACGTAGGTATTGCTATGGGTGCTCATGGAGCTACTGCGGCTAGTGAAACTGCTGACGTTGTTATTTTAAAAGATGACTTAAGTAAAGTCAGCCAAGCGGTCGAAATTGCCCAAGATACCATGAAAATTGCCAAACAATCTGTATTAATCGGAATTTTTATCTGCGTTTTACTAATGTTAATTGCTAGTACCGGGATCATTCCGGCGCTAATCGGGGCTATGCTACAAGAAGTCGTGGACACTGTGTCAATCTTATCTGCTTTGCGTGCTCGTCGAATTGGCCAGTAAGGTGGAACAATTAATTGCCTGAATGTCCAGCTTAGTGGTAAAATAAAGGTACGTTTTTAATATTAATAAGTTACAGGGGAGAGATTGTGCAATGAAAGGAAACCAAATAGATGGGCAACCAGTCACGGAAGAACAACTATTAAAAGAAGGCTACCGTAAATATACTGGGGAAGGAATTGATATCTTTTATAATAAAGATATTTGTGAACATATTGGTAATTGTGTTCGTGGAAATCCAGAAGTCTTTGAAGTTGGTCGGAAACCATGGATTATTCCAGATAACGGAAGTGTTGAAAATGACATGATTGTGGTAGATTCATGTCCAAGTGGTGCTCTAAAATATATTCGGAAAGCAGGGAACGAATATGCAAATTAAAGAAGAAAACAATCGTTTTGCTCTATATAACGATGAAAACCAAGAAATTGGTGAAATGACTTGGTCAGATGCTGGCGAAAGCATGATGATTATTGATCATACGTTTGTTGATCCAACTTATCGTGGACAAAAATTAGCTGAAAAACTTGTTTTAGCCGGTGTTGAAAAAGCGAGAAAAGAGCATAAAAAAATTATTCCGCTATGTCCATTTGCCAAAAAAGAATTTGATACTAAACCTGAATACGGAGACGTATTGAGAAAATAAAGAAGAAACTAGCAACAGCCGCAAGTAGAAATCTGATTCCTACTTGCGGCTGTTGCTATTAGAGACAAATAGGGAAAGACATTAAATTTCACTGGTGTTTACAGATAAAATATGCTACATTAAAGTAGATGAATTTCGCATATTTGTATAAAAAGGAGAATTAACGCATGTATAATCTAATCTTAACGTTGGTCATCATTTTATCTGTTTTAATCGTCATTACTGTTATGATGCAACCAAGCAAACAAAACAGTGCAGCAAGTGCCTTCACTGGCGGTGCAGATAAATTATTTGGAAAGCAAAAAGCGCGCGGTTTTGAAGCTGTTATGCAACGCTCAACAGCAGTTCTTGGCGCAATTTGGATGATTTTATTATTTGTTTTGGCGTTCTTATCTTCAAAATAAGTACGTAATCTTTTAAAATGACAAGTTTAGAACAGAGAGATGAGTGCGAACACTTATTTTTCTGTTCTTTTTCTTTCTGAAAAAGTCTTTGAAACTTATCATTTCGGAAGGTTTTCTTTTGAGAATATGATAGAATGAAGCTGAGGTGAGCGAAGTGGCAAAAAAAATCAATTTACCGAAGCCGTTATTTTCAGAAAAAGGAAAACGGGCGGTTCTTTTATTACACGCTTATTCTGGCAGCAGTAATGATGTACGGATGTTAAGCAGACGTTTAGAAAAAGAAAATTATACTGTCTATTCGCCTAATTTTTCAGGACATGGCACGCTAGTTCCTGAAGATATTTTAGATCAAACAACGGAACAATGGTGGCAAGATACACAAGAAGCAGTCGCTTTTTTGAGAGAAAGAGGCTACCAAGAAATTGCCATTTTTGGTTTATCAATGGGCGGGATTTTCAGTATGCATGCATTAACGGAACAATTAACAGGATTAATTGGTGGTGGATTTTTCTGTTCACCGATCTACCCTGTCGAAAATAAAGTCCCAGAAAATTTTGTATTATACGCAGAAAACGTGATGAAAATCGCAGAAGTTCCTGCAGAGGAACAACAAAGCCGGTTGCAATCGATTGAGCAACGAGTCAAACAACAATTAGGAGCGATTGAAACGATTGCTAGTCAGACGGCTGACAAACTAAACAAAATCCACGCACCTCTTTTCTTAGCGCAAGCTGGCAAAGATGAAATGATTGAGCCAATGGGCGTCTATCAAACGGCCCAAGCACTAACACAAGCACGTGTGACCTTACAATGGTACCCAAACAGCGGACATGTCATTACGGTGAGTGGAGAACACAAACAATTAGAGCAAGATGTGGTGCAATTTTTAGCAACACTACCTTGGAATGAGGAGAAATAATGACAAAACAAACAATTAAAGAGCAAATTTTACATTTCATGGAAAGCCAAAAAAAGAAAAGCTTTTCAATGGAAGAAATTGCACAAGGCTTGAATTTAGAAAAAAGTTCAGATTTTAAAATTTTAGTGCAAACCATTGCACAAATGGAACGAGAAAAGTCAGTTAGTTTCAACAAAAAAGGCAAAGTCCTGTTACCAATGAAAGACTTATTAATAGAAGGAACGTTTCGTGCGAATGAACGAGGCTTTGGTTTTGTAACCATCGATCCTGAAGAACCAGATGTTTATATTCCGAAAGAGGCAACGAACTTTGCAATGGATGGAGATACGGTTTTAATTGACGTGATCCAACATGCGGATCCTTTTTCAGATCGCGGCGCAGAAGGTAAAGTCAAAGAAATTAAAGAGCGAGCAGTGAGCCAAGTTGTCGGAGAATTTGTGGCATATAGTGAAGAAGAAATGGCAGAAATGGGACTGTATGGCTACATGATTCCCAAAGATAAGAAATTGAATCAGTATACTGTATCAATTGCACCTGAAGGGATTAAGCCAGTAGATGGTAGCATTGTCATTGCTGAAATTACCTATTATCCAGATCAAGAATATCCAACGAGTATGGAAGGACTAGTCAAACAAGTGATTGGTCATAAAAATGATCCAGGAATGGATATTTTATCAATCGTGGTGGCTCATGGAATTCCCACAGCATTTCCTGACGAAGTTTTAGCTGAAGCGGACCAAGTACCAGAAACTATTGCAGAAAGCGATTTAGTCGGTCGTCGGGATTTACGTGATCAGTTGATTGTGACGATTGATGGAGAAGATGCGAAAGATTTAGATGATGCAGTAACGGTACAAAAGTTAGCAAATGGCAATTTCTTTTTAGGGGTGCATATTGCAGATGTTTCTTATTATGTAACTGAAGGAAGCCAATTGGATATGGAAGCGTATGAACGTGGTACAAGTGTCTATTTGACAGACCGAGTTGTGCCAATGATTCCGCAGCGATTATCGAATGGGATTTGTTCGCTAAACCCACATGTTCCACGTTTAACCATGAGTTGTGAGATGGAAATTACACCAGAAGGAGAAGTTATTTCGCATGAAATTTTCCAAAGTGTAATCCAAACAACGGAGCGAATGACCTATACAGCAGTCAATGAAATTTTAGAAGAGCAAAAATCTGAAACGTTAGAACGCTACAAAGAGCTAGTTCCCATGTTTAAAGAGATGGGCAAGCTGCACCATATATTAGAAGAGATGCGTATGCGCCGTGGTGCGATTTCTTTTGAAGATCGTGAAGCCAAAGTCCTAGTTGATGAAAATGGTCATCCCCAAGATATTCTTTTACGCACGCGTGGCGTGGGTGAACGATTAATTGAATCCTTTATGTTGGCAGCGAATGAAACTGTGGCACGTCATTATCATGACTTAAAACTGCCATTTATTTATCGGATTCATGAACAACCAAAAGAAGAAAAAATGCAACGTTTCTTTGACTTTGCTGCAGTACTTGGCATTCTTGTTAAAGGAACAAAAGAAAACATTTCACCGAAAGATTTACAAAAAGTTTTAGAGCAAGTTGAAAATAAGCCGGAAGAAGTGGTTATCAATACGATGTTGCTAAGAAGTATGCAACAAGCGAAATACTCAGAAGACAACTACGGACACTATGGGTTGGCTGCTGAATATTATACGCATTTCACTTCACCAATACGTCGTTATCCAGATTTAATTGTGCATCGTTTGATTCGCAGCTATAGCCAAGATCAATCTGAAAAAAATCAAGAAAAATGGAACGAAGCATTACCAGAAATTGCCAACCATAGTTCAAGTATGGAACGTCGCGCAGTTGATGCAGAGCGTGAAGTGGACGCCATGAAGAAAGCCGAATTTATGGTAGATAAAGTGGGAGAAACGTATGACGGGATCATCAGCTCAGTCACAAAATTTGGTATCTTTGTGGAACTGCCTAATACAATAGAAGGCTTGATTCACGTGAACAACTTAAAACAAGATTATTTCCACTTTATTGAAAATCATATGGCGTTAGTTGGTGAACGGACGGGAATGACTTTGAAAATTGGTCAGAAAGTTCAAATCCGTGTTGAAAAAGCTGATCCAGAAACAAGAGAAGTTGATTTTGAATTGATTTCAGCTGAGGAAGTCGCGCCAGTCGAAGGACCAAAAGGACGTAAAAAAGGTAAAGCCAATTCTTCAACTCGTTCAAATAATCAACGAAGAAATAAAAAAGATGAATCATTTGATGGTAAGAAAAAGAAAAATAAGAAAAAAGGCAAAGGCAAAAAACAACCTTTTTATAAAGAAGCAATGAAACAAAAAAATAAAAAAGGGAAAAAGAAGAAGTAGAGGAGGTCGCTTATGCCAAAAGGGGAAGGAAAATTAATCGCACAAAACCGCAAAGCTAGACATGATTATTCAATTATCGATACGGTTGAAGCTGGGCTTGTTTTACAAGGAACAGAAATCAAATCTATTCGAAATGGTCGTATCAATTTAAAAGATGGTTTTGCACGAATTCGAAACGGAGAAGCCTTTTTGTATAATGTTCATATTAGTCCATATGAACAGGGCAATATTTTTAATCATGACCCATTACGTACCAGAAAATTATTATTACACAAAAAACAAATTAATAAGTTAATCGGCGAAACCAAAAATACAGGTATCACATTAGTACCTTTGAAGGTCTATATTAAAGACGGCTATGCCAAAGTTTTGATTGGTTTAGCTAAAGGGAAAAAGCAGTACGACAAGCGTGAAGACTTGAAACGTAAGGAAGTTGACCGACAAATCAGCCGAACATTAAAAAATAACCGACGTTAAAAATGTAAATTTATTCTTTTTCGCATATTTGCTTGCCTTTCTTCGGATTAGGTGTAAAATCTGGTAAGTGTTGAGTAAATGAATGTAAATGATTCATTTTTTAATCGCTTCGGAAAGCAGTACCACCCTGCATTAGATTGGTTTATGGAAAAGGTTTTCCAACCAATTTTCAACACATGAAATTTTAAAAGTAAACTATTTGTAAATTATCAACAAGTGGTGGTACGATAGCTTTGCCAGGGATTATCACTCAGGAGTAGGATGAAACTTCTGAAAGATTGTTGGAAAAGAGGTGAATTGATTTGGAAGAGAAGAAATTACTCTTCAATATCGGACCAATTTGGTTTGATGGAACCATTGTTTTGATGGTGCTGTTGACGTGTATCATTGTTTTCGCCTTTGTCTATGCTTGTACGAGAAATATGAAGCTACGACCTAAAGGCAAACAAACGGTCATCGAATGGTTAGTGGATTTTATTCGTGGAATCATTACAGACAATTTACCTCGTAAAGAAGTGAGCAATTTTCATTTAATGGCGTTTACCCTCTTCATGTTTGTACTTGTTTCAAACATCTTGGGTCTCGTTACAAAAATCGTTGTGGGCGACGATCTCAGCGTTTGGAAAAGTCCAACCGCCGATCCAATCGTAACCTTAACGTTAGCGATGATGATGATTGTCTTAACACACTTCTTTGGTATGAAACGCTTTGGTTTTAAAGGCTATCTAGTTAATAGTTATTTAAGACCCGTTGGTTTCTTACTACCGGTAAAATTAATGGAAGAATTCACGAATCTATTAACATTAGGCTTGCGTTTGTACGGAAACATTTTTGCCGGCGAAGTTCTATTGGGCTTAATTGCTGGAACCGTAGCAAGCGTCGGATTATGGGTTATCCCACTAGCAATTCCGCTAGAAATGATTTGGGTAGCATTCTCAATCTTTATTGGATGTATCCAAGCGTTTATCTTTGTGACACTTTCAATGGTTTATATGTCACACAAAATTGAAACAGAAGAATAATCAAGAAATACGAAGGACAAAAATTATCTTTTAGGAGGATTTTACACAATGGAAGGATTAAATTTTATCGCAGCAGCAATTGCAATTTTCGGTTCAGCTATCGGAGCCGCTATCGGTAACGGACAAGTTATTTCAAAAACAATCGAGTCAATGACTCGTCAACCAGAAATGTCTGGTCAATTAAGAACAACAATGTTTATCGGGGTCGCTTTAATCGAAGCTGTGCCAATTTTAGGTGTCGTTGTTTCTTTATTACTTTTATTCAGATAAGCAATAAAATGGAGGCAGGACGCTGATTATTATCGGGACCGTCACTGCTTTCTTCTATCTTTAGCCTTTTCAATAGCTGGTGATAAAGCAGTTGAAGAAGCTAAATCGATTTTTGCAGGAAAGGAAGTTGAGACTTCATGCTACTTACTACATTGGTAGTCGGTGAAACGGCTCCTAGTACCACACTAGGCACGATGATTGTTGTCAGTGGTGCATTTTTAATCTTGATGCTCTTATTAAAGAAATATGCATGGGGAGCAATCGTAGATATTTTGACACAACGTGAAGAAAAAATTGCCAACGATTTAGACTCTGCAGAACAATCTCGCGTAGCAGCAGCGAAAATGGAAAAAGAACGTCAACAACAATTACTTTCTTCCAGATCAGAAGCAGCTGAAATTATTAAAAACGCGAAAGAAAGTGGAGAACAGACTCGCCAAAAAACATTAAAAGAAACAACTGCGGAAGTTACTCGCTTACGCGAAAAAGCTCGGACAGATATTTCTCAAGAACGTGAAGAAGCATTGTCTTCAGTAAAAAATGAAGTGGCAGATCTTTCTCTTCAAATTGCAGCCAAAATTTTAAATAAAGAATTAACACCAGATGCACATGAAGCATTGATTGATTCTTATATTGAAAGTTTAGGTAAAGCAAATGAAACTAGATAAATATACAGTTGGTAAACGCTACGGCAAGGCTTTGTTTGAGTTGGCAGTTGAAAAGAACCAAGCTGAAGCAATTTATCAAGAATTATTGACGCTTCGCGAAGTCTATCACCAAGTACCTGGTATTGGCGATATTTTAAGTGATGATCGCTTAGAGCCTTATGAAAAAGACAGCATCATGGAAAAACTAGTAACAGGTTTTAGTGAAATGATGCAAAACTTTTTGCGAGTGGTTTACGAATATCGTCGCATGTACGATCTGCTCTTGATGATTGATGAATATGAACGACGTTATGATGAGCACCAAGGACTAATTTTGGGTTCAGTGACAACAGCCATTCCTTTATCAAAAGAACAACATCAAGCAATGGAAGAAAAAGCTGCCCAATTATTAGGGTATGAACAAGCGCATTTAGTCAATTTAATTGACCCGTCAATTGTCGGCGGAGTGGTTATTGAAGCAAACCATCAAGTAATCGATGGCAGCATCCGCAAACAATTAGAACATATGCAGCAGAAGTTATTAAAATAATCTTTAGGACTACAAAGAGGTGAATTGAATGGCTATCAAAGCAGAAGAAATCAGTGCCTTGATTAAAGAACAAATCGAAAACTATCAACAACAGCTTGCTGTTGAAGAAGTTGGAACAGTCACTTACGTCGGTGACGGAATTGCCCGCGCCCACGGTTTAGAAAATGCCATGAGTGGAGAACTTGTTGAGTTTTCAAACGGTTCATACGGAATGGCACAAAACTTAGAAACAAATGATGTAGGGATTATTATCCTTGGCGATTTTGAAACCATTCGTGAAGGAGATAAAGTACAACGCACAGGCAAAATCATGGAAGTACCCGTTGGGGAAGCTTTGATTGGCCGTGTTGTTAATCCATTAGGTCAACCATTAGATGGTTTAGGCGAAATTAAAACAGACAAAACACGTCCTGTGGAAGCAACAGCTCCCGGTGTTATGCAACGTCAATCTGTTGCTGAACCAATGCAAACTGGCTTAAAAGCCATTGATGCCCTCGTACCAATTGGTCGTGGACAACGGGAATTAGTTATTGGAGACCGTAAAACAGGGAAAACATCGATTGCAATTGATACAATTATTAACCAAAAAGGACAAGATGTAATTTGTATTTATGTAGCGATTGGTCAAAAAGAATCTACTGTTCGTAACCAAGTAGAAACACTTCGTAAATTTGGTGCCTTAGATTATACAATCGTTGTGACTGCAGGGGCTTCACAACCAGCACCATTACTTTACATTGCACCATATGCAGGAACTGCAATGGGTGAAGAATTCATGTATAACGGCAAACATGTCTTAATTATTTTTGATGACTTATCAAAACAAGCCGTGGCTTATCGTGAACTTTCTCTACTATTACGCCGTCCACCAGGTCGTGAAGCTTATCCAGGGGATGTCTTCTATTTACACTCACGTTTATTAGAACGTGCAGCTAAATTAAGTGATGAATTAGGTGGCGGTTCAATGACAGCCTTACCATTCGTTGAAACACAAGCAGGCGATATTTCTGCTTATATTCCAACAAACGTTATTTCAATCACTGATGGACAAATTTTCTTAGAAAGCGACTTGTTCTATGCAGGCACTCGTCCAGCCGTTGATGCTGGGTTATCTGTTTCTCGGGTCGGAGGATCAGCGCAAATCAAAGCAATGAAAAAAGTTGCCGGAACGCTTCGTTTAGACTTAGCTAGTTACCGTGAGTTAGAAGCCTTTACACAATTTGGCTCTGATTTAGATGCGGCAACACAAGCTAAATTAAACCGTGGTCGTCGTACGGTAGAAATTTTAAAACAAAAACTACATGCGCCACTGCCTGTAGAAAAACAAGTCTTAATTTTATATGCGTTAACACACGGCTTTTTAGATAGCGTGAGCGTAGATAAAATTTTACACTTTGAACAAGATTTATTCGATTATTTTGATGGCAAACATGCAGACTTATTGGAAACCATTCGTACAACGAAAGACTTACCAGATACTGATGCATTAGATGCAGCGATTACAGAGTTTTCTGAAATGTTTGCAGCGGCAAACAATAGCGGAGATTCAGCCAAAGAAGCTTTAGAAAAAATCGATAACGCATAAGAGAGGTGAGCGACATTGGGTGCTTCATTAAACGAAATCAAACAACGCATTGCATCAACAAAAAAGACAAGCCAAATTACCAAAGCGATGCAAATGGTTTCTGCAGCCAAATTGACCAAGTCAGAAGGCGCCTCTAAAAGCTTTCAAGAATATTCTTCAAAAATTCGTAGTGTCGTTACGCATTTAGTAGCTGCTCAGTTAAGTGAATTACGTGAAACAGAACAATCTTCTCTTAGTGAAGGGAACTATCATGTGATGTTAGCACAACGACCTGTCAAAAAAACAGGCTATATCGTTATCACTTCTGACAAAGGGTTAGTTGGTGGCTACAATAGCTCAATCTTAAAACAAACCATGAGTATGATTCAAGAAGACCATGATTCTAATAAAGAATATGCCTTAATCGCCATTGGTGGTACAGGGGCGGATTTCTTTAAAGCACGCGGAATCGATGTTTCCTATGAGTTAAGAGGCTTAACGGATCAACCAACGTTTGAAGAAGTCCGTAAGATTGTGACAACGGCAACGACTATGTACCAAAACGAAGTGTTTGATGAATTGTATGTTTGTTATAATCACCACGTTAACTCACTAACGAGTCAGTTTCGTGTGGAAAAAATGTTGCCAATTACTGATTTAGATCCATCAGAGGCGACCTCTTACGAACAAGAATATCTTTTAGAGCCTTCACCTGAAGCAATCTTGGATCAATTATTACCACAATATGCAGAAAGCTTAATTTATGGGGCGATCATTGATGCGAAAACAGCAGAACATGCTGCTGGGATGACCGCCATGAAAACAGCCACTGACAATGCGCAAAATATTATTAGCGATTTAACAATTTCTTATAACCGTGCTCGTCAAGGGGCGATTACCCAAGAAATTACAGAAATTGTTGCTGGTGCAGCTGCACTAGAATAATCTAGTCTTACGTTTGAACGTTTATAAAAACGTTCAAAGCGTGTGACTTTATGAAGACTGGAGGAAAGAAATTATGAGTTCAGGAAAGATTGTTCAAGTAATCGGTCCCGTTGTTGACGTGGAATTTTCATTAGATCAATCCTTACCCGATATTAACAACGCTTTAGTCGTTTATAAAAATGGCGAAGCAAAACAAAAAGTAGTACTTGAAGTCGCTTTAGAACTAGGTGATGGAGTGATTCGTTCTATCGCCATGGAATCGACAGATGGTTTACAACGTGGAATGGAAGTTATCGATACAGGAAAATCAATTTCAGTTCCTGTTGGTAAAGATACATTGGGTCGTGTGTTTAACGTTTTAGGAGACACAATTGACTTAGAAGCGCCATTCCCTGCAGATGCTGAACGTAGTGGGATTCATAAAAAAGCGCCAGCATTTGATGAATTAAGTACCAGTAATGAAATTTTAGAAACAGGGATTAAAGTTATTGACTTATTAGCACCTTATCTAAAAGGTGGTAAAGTCGGACTTTTCGGTGGTGCCGGTGTTGGTAAAACCGTCTTAATTCAAGAATTAATTCATAATATTGCCCAAGAACATGGAGGGATTTCCGTCTTTACTGGTGTTGGTGAACGGACACGTGAAGGGAACGACCTGTACTATGAAATGAAAGATTCAGGCGTTATTGAAAAAACAGCCATGGTTTTTGGTCAAATGAACGAACCACCAGGTGCACGGATGCGTGTGGCTTTAACTGGGTTAACGATTGCTGAATATTTCCGTGATGTGGAAGGACAAGACGTGCTATTATTTATTGATAACATTTTCCGTTTCACACAAGCCGGTTCAGAAGTTTCTGCCCTTTTAGGTCGGATGCCGTCAGCCGTTGGTTACCAACCAACCTTAGCGACTGAAATGGGACAATTACAAGAACGGATTACTTCAACGAAAAAAGGATCAATTACCTCTATTCAAGCAATCTATGTTCCAGCCGATGACTATACCGATCCAGCGCCAGCAACAGCGTTTGCCCATTTGGATGCAACAACTAACTTGGAACGTAAATTAACCGAACAAGGGATTTATCCAGCGGTAGATCCGTTAGCTTCATCTTCTAGTGCCTTGGCTCCTGAAATTGTTGGAGAAGAACACTACGAAGTGGCTACCGAAGTGCAACATATTTTACAACGTTACCGTGAATTACAAGATATCATCGCTATTTTAGGGATGGACGAATTATCAGATGACGAAAAAGTACTTGTTGGTCGCGCACGCCGTGTTCAATTCTTCTTATCTCAAAACTTTAACGTTGCTGAACAATTTACAGGTCAACCTGGTTCTTATGTACCAGTTGCGGAAACAGTTCGTGGCTTTAAAGAAATTCTTGAAGGTAAACATGACAATCTGCCAGAAGAAGCCTTCCGTAGTGTCGGTAAAATTGAAGATGCCATCGAAAAAGCGAAACAATTAAACTACTAGAAAGGCGGCAAACACAATGGATAGTCTTACTGTGAATGTAGTAACGCCTAATGGTCTAGTTTATGACCACCATGCAAAAATCGTTGTGGCGAAAACAACAGATGGTGAAATTGGTATTTTACCAAAACATGCGCCAATCATCGTTCCGCTAGCGATTGATGAAGTCCGCATCAAACGGACCGATTCAGATACACATGTTGACTGGGTAGCTGTAAATGGTGGTATCATGGAAGTCCGTGATAATGTCGTTTCTATTATTGCCGATAGTGCCGAACGTGAACGAGATATCGATGTACCTCGTGCTGAACGAGCAAAACAACGAGCAGAACGTTTAATTGAAGAAGCCAAAGCAAAAGATGACCGCGATCAACTACGTCGTGCGACTGTTGCTTTGCATCGTGCAATCAACCGGATCAACGTATCGAAACATGGGTAAAAAAGGCTGAAGGATTCAGTCACTTTTGTAGAGTTTAAGGCGCTTGCTATTGAGTCAGTTGCCTTAAACTCTATTTCTTCGTATTTTTTAATAAATAGTGTCAAATTTTGGCATTTCAAGTGGATTAATTATCGGTTTTTATTATTTTGTGATAAAATGTTCCTACGTTAGAAAAAAGGAGGCTCCTTATGCAATACTATGGAGTAGATGCTATTGTTCGAATCGTTAGTCATCTTATGTTCATTTACATAAGTTTTTGGGCGTTGCAATCATTGCGTATTGAGCAATTTTTCAAAACCCAATTTACACCGCAAATCAGAATGTTGATGGTATTTTTCGCCATCGCTATCGGATACACAGTTAGCTCGTTTGCTTTAGAATTGATTGCGCTTTGTCGAAATCTTTTCATTGTGTATTTTCCTTAAAAATTGAAAAATAAAAAAAGGTACAATTTTTAGTTGAATAATGGTATAATAGTAAAGATTTTGAATAGGAATACCTATTCTCATTTTTTTGGGGGGAACAAAATGGAACAAATTATTGTTCATGGTGGTAATACAAAATTAGAAGGAACTGTAAAAATTGAAGGCGCCAAAAACGCTGTTTTACCAATTTTAGCAGCTACTCTTTTAGCTGAAGAAGGCGTTACTACTTTAAAAAATGTACCAATTTTATCTGATGTATTTACAATGAATCAAGTAATTAAGCATTTGAATGTAGCCATTGATTTTGATGAAGACGCGAATGAAGTAACAATAGACGCAACACAACCTTTAGGGATCGAAGCAAACTATGAGTACGTTAGTAAAATGCGTGCTTCTATCGTTGTAATGGGACCTTTATTGGCTCGTAATGGTCATGCCAAAGTGGCAATGCCAGGTGGCTGTGCCATTGGGAAACGACCAATTGATTTACACTTAAAAGGCTTCCAAGCATTAGGTGCAAAAATCATCCAAAAAAATGGTTATATTGAAGCAATTGCGGATGAACTAATCGGTAACACTATTTACTTAGACTTCCCAAGTGTCGGCGCTACGCAAAACATTATGATGGCTGCTGTTCGTGCGAAAGGAACAACTATCATTGAAAACGTTGCTCGTGAACCTGAAATCGTTGACTTAGCAAACATTTTAAACAAAATGGGTGCCAATGTTATCGGTGCTGGGACAGAAACGATGCGTATCGAAGGCGTCGATAAATTACATGCCGTAGAGCATTCAATCGTTCAAGATCGAATTGAAGCAGGTACGTTCATGGTAGCTGCAGCAATGACTGAGGGCAATGTTTTAATTGAAGAAGCAATTTCTGAACATAATCGTCCGCTAATTTCTAAATTAACTGAAATGGGTGCAATCATTGAAGAAGAAGAAAACGGCATCCGTGTAATTGGACCAAAACATCTAAAACCAACAGATGTTAAGACAATGCCGCATCCTGGTTTCCCAACAGACATGCAAGCACAAATGACAGCGATCCAAATGTTTGCTGAAGGAACAAGCATCGTGACAGAAACAGTCTTTGAAAATCGTTACCAACACTTAGAGGAAATGCGTCGAATGAACGCTGACTTAAAAATTGACGGCAACATTGCCGTTATTAATGGTGGCAACGAGTTACAAGGAGCAGCAGTGGAAGCCACTGATTTACGGGCAGCTGCCGCATTGATTTTAGTAGGGTTACGTGCAAATGGCATTACACGTGTCTCTAATTTGAAATATTTAGATCGTGGCTATTATGAGTTCCATAAAAAACTTCAAAAATTAGGCGCGAACGTTGAACGTGTCAATGATGAAAAAATTGAAGAAAAACAAGCAACGACAGTAATCTAAAGGAGTCAAACGTATGAGTTCATTTCGTTATATTTTAGTAACATTATTGAAAATTCTAGTGGTCATTTCGTTAGTCATTATCTTATTTGTTGTGGGAACAATGATTGGTTATGGTTTGATTGGAAATGGGAATCCAATGGATGTCTTTGATGAAAAAATTTGGACTCATATTATGAACTTCTTTAAATAAAAACTTATTTTAAGGCGGTGAACAAAAGTCAATTGACGATTGTTCACCGCCTTTTCTTTTTCCTGAATATCTATTTTATTCTATGCTATAATAATAGAAGTAAGATAATGAAGGAGTGGGATGGAAGATGCAAGCAACCGTAACAGAAATAGGCAAACATGCAATCGATGATTCAGAAAAAATGATTATTCTTTTTGGAGAAACTGCTACCGATACCTTGAAGCAACATGCAGTTATTCAATCATTCCCAGAAAAAGACCAAGTTACCTTGGCAGAAGGAGATCATCTGAAAATTGGCGATACAAACTATACAATCACAAAAGTGGGTTCTTTTGCCAATAGTAACTTGCAAAGTATCGCTCACAGCACTTTAATCTTTGCTGATGCACCAACCGATGAGGATGATGTTATCCGGAATGGTGTTTATTTAACGCCCCATCAGTTACCAAAGATAACTATTGGAACAACAATTGATTATTTAGTAAATGGAGCGTGAATCAATGGATAAAAAACAAACGACTGATAAACGCCTGTCTTGGTTTTGGCGTTGGTTTTTAAATAATCAAGTAGTAACAGCCTTACTGATTGTCTTATTGGTGCTGTTAATTATTCTAACTTTTACGAAAGTTTCTTATTTATTTAAGCCCGTCTGGCAGTTTTTCGGCGTTGTCGGCTTACCAGTAATTATGGCGGGGATTTTATATTATTTATTAAATCCAATTGTCGATTATTTAGAGAAAAAACAAATCTCACGTGTCTGGAGTATTATCGGCCTATTTATTTTAATTGTGGCACTACTCATTTGGGGTGGTATTGTAATCGTTCCTAAAATTCGTGAGCAATCTGTCAGCTTTGTGAATCATTTTCCTCAATATATTGATACAATTGATCAAAAATCGCAGGAAATATTAAGTGATCCACTTTTCGCGCAATTTAGAGAACAACTTGAAGCGGCAGGCGATAAAGTTGTCAGCTCGTTAGGTACCATCATTAAAAACGTCTCAACGTTCACAGTACAAGGAATTGGTAATTTCTTTGGGGCGGTGGCTACGATCTTTGTCGCCATCATTACGATGCCGTTTATTCTATTTTATTTACTGAAAGATGGCAAAAACTTAGCGCCATATTTAATGAAGTTTTTACCAGTGAAGATGCGTAAACCAACCTTAAAAGTTCTTGCAGAAGTCAATGATCAAGTCTCTTCTTATATTAGAGGACAATTAACTGTCGCTTTCGCAGTGGCAATTATGTTTATGATTGGTTTTTCTGTCATTGGCTTAGATTATGCAGTCACTTTAGGTATTGCAGCAGGCTTTTTAAATTTAATCCCTTATTTAGGGTCATTTTTAGCCATGATTCCAGCAGTCTTTTTAGGAATTGTCAGTGGGCCAGCTTTGTTAATTAAAGTCTTGATTGTTTTTGCCATTGAGCAAACGGTCGAAGGTCGGTTTATTTCACCACTTGTCCTAGGCAGTCAGTTATCCATTCATCCAGTCACCATTTTGGTTGTTTTATTAACGTCTGGTAAACTATTTGGGATTGTCGGGGTGATTTTAGGAATTCCTGTTTATGCCGCAGCTAAGGTGATAATTACACACATTTTTGAGTGGTACCAAATCGTTTCCGGTTTGTATGATGAAGATAAGCCAGATCAACAAGAATCTACGTAACAAAAGAGACAAGCAGTGAACGAACTGCTTGTCTCTTTTTGATGTAAATCACTCGGAAAATTTAGAATGTTTTACCGTATTCAGTTGCTTTGGTCATGGCAGTATTTAAAAGTTCTTCCGCGCGATCAGGGAAATGATCGATTCCTTCGATGAATAATCCGTCAACTTGATCAACGCCAATAAAGTTTAGAATCGCTTTAATGTATTGAGAAGCAAAATCTTTTCCTTCGTAGAAGCCGCCATTTGATTGGATGTGTAAGGCTTTTTTACCACTTGTTAGAGGTTTTGGTCCTTCTGCAGTATATTGGAATGTTTTTCCAGCAACGTTGATTGTATCTACCCAAGCTTTTAAGCGTGTCGGTACGTTTAAGTTCCACATTGGATTAGCAATTACTACTTTGTCTGCAGATAAAAATTGATCAGTTAATTCATTAAAACGAGCCACTTTTTGTTGTTGGTTTTCGCTTAATGTTTCAAATGCTGCGCCAGCGCGAAGTGCACCCCAAGCAGATAATAATTCTTCATCGATTTCCGGCATGTTTGTTTCTGGGGCATAAACATCTAAAATTTCGATTTCGTCTGATGGATTTGTTTCACGGTATGAAGCTAAAAATGTTTCTAACGCACGAACTGAGCGTGATTCTTCTTTTGTTAATGGATGTGCTTTAACAACTAATAATTTTGACATTGTGTAATCTCCTTAAAATAAATAGTTTAAAAATTCAACATCTCTATTTTACTAATAAAAAGTAAGAGAAAGCAAGTCTTTTTTTTACTTTTAGTAAACTTTTTTTTAAAATGGATCAACAGAGTAAAAAATAAATAAAAATATTTTTTTGGAAAGGCTTGCATATTAAAAAAAAGCATGCTATTATTACTTTGTAAATAAGGATTGTTACTGCTTTGCAGGCAAAACCAGAGTCTTCCATTAACACAATCAGTGGAGGGATTCTGGGCTTTTTTTATAAAAAAGTGAGGTTGCATTCATCATGAGGATTGAAAAAGTTTTAAATAATAATGTCGTGCTTTCAAGAAATGAGCAAGGCGAAGAAATTGTTTATATGGGACGCGGCTTAGCCTTTCAAAAGAAGATTGGAGACACGATCAATCCAGATTATGTTGAAAAGGAATTCGTGTTAAAGGACTCCGCTATGGCAGGGCAATTCCAGCAGCTGTTTGAAGACGTCCCCACCAAAGAAGTAGAAGTCGTCAAACAAATCGTTGATTTAGCAGAAACAACGCTAGCGATTGAGCTTTCATCAAATATTTATTTAACTTTAACGGATCATATTCACTATGCGTTACTTCGAGCCAAAGAAGGAATTGATATTCCGAATCCTCTTGTATTCGAAACACGCAAATTTTATCCTAAAGAATTTGAAATCGCAAAGCAAGCATTAGCGATTATTGCTGAAAAGCTAGGGGTTCAATTTTCAGAAAATGAAGCGGGCTTCATTGCTTTTCATATTGTGAATGCTGAACAAGGAAATGGCAATATGGAAGTTACCATGGAAGCAACCAAGATGGTTCGTGATATTTTAACGATTATTAGTCGCTACTTTGGACAGGTGTTTGATGAAGATTCATTGAACTATCAACGAATTGTTACACATCTTCAATATTTTGCGCAACGTTATTTAAAACAAGAAGCGCATGATGAGGAGGACGAATTTCTTTTTGCATTGGTCCAAGGAAAGTATCCTAAGGCGTTTCAAGCGGTCCAACGTATTAATGAGTATTTATTAAAAAGCTATGATCGACCAATTGATCAAGCGGAAATGATTTATTTAACCATTCATATCCAAAGAGTGGTCAATGATAAAAAAGCATAACAACCAATAATCGCGGATTGTTACTGATAATGCAGGCAAAACCTAGATTGAAAAAACCGATAACGATTTTCGCAGACTGCGCAGCTGTGAAGAGAAGGATCTGGCTCTTTTTCAATGTAGGTTTTTTTGATATTAAAAATTAATGGAAATGAGGATCTAGAGATGAGTAAAAATCAAGAAATTGCAGCACGTGTGTTAAAAGCTGTTGGGGGCGAAGGCAACGTTAATAGTGTTGTTCACTGTGCTACACGCTTACGTTTTAAATTAAAAGATGAAAATAAAGCAGATACAGCTGCATTGAATGCTGACCCAGATGTTATTCAGGTAGTTCAAAGTGCAGGACAATATCAAGTGGTTATTGGCAGTCACGTTAGTGATGTCTATAAGGATTTGATGGCCAACAGTGGACTAGGTAATGATTCTGATAATAGAGAAAAAGAAAGTGGCGGAAATATCTTTAACCGTTTAATTGATATTATTTCTTCTATTTTTACACCGTTTTTAGGTGCAATGGCCGGCGCTGGGGTTCTAAAAGGCTTCTTAACATTGGCTGTAACTATGGGCTGGTTAGCTGACACTTCAGGCGTATATCTTGTTCTCTTTTCGATTGCAGATGGTTTATTTACTTTCTTACCAATTATGTTAGCGTTTACGGCTGCTAAAAAATTCAATACTAATCCCTTTTTAGCGGTTGCTTTGGCGATGGCCTTGGTTCATCCCAGCATTACTGCTTTAGCAGGCAAAACAATTAGCTTTGCTGGTCTTCCAGTGATTATTGGGCCAAGTGGCTATACTTCTTCGGTTTTACCAATTATTTTGGCTGTTTTTGCACAAAGTTATGTAGAACGTTTCTTCAAAAAAGTAATTCCGAGTTTTCTACAAATTATCTGCGTTCCGTTAGCTGTTTTCCTTATTATGGCACCTGTTACCTTCTTAGCTATTGGTCCTATCGGGACGGTCATCGGCGATTGGTTGGGACAAGGATACAACGCAATTTACGCTTTTAGTCCAATTATCGCAGGGTTATTAATGGGTTCGTTGTGGCAAGTCTTGGTAATGTTTGGTATGCATTGGGGCTTTGTACCAATTATGATGTTAAACTTAACACAAGGTGGCGATACGATGGTACCGATGTTATTACCAGCCGTTATTGCACAAGGCGGGGCTGCTTTAGCTGTCTTTTTCCTAACAAAAAATGTGAAACTAAAAGGTTTGGCTTTGTCTTCAAGTATTACGACTATTTTTGGAATTACTGAACCAACTGTATATGGCGTGACTTTACCATTGAAAAAACCATTTATTGCAGCTTGTATTGGTGGCGGTATCGGTGGTGCATTTGTGGCTATGAATCACGTGAAAAACTTTACGTTTGGCTTGGTTAGTATGTTGAGCTTGCCTGGCTTTATTCCTGCAGAGACAAAAGATACTGCACCGATGATTACTGGTGCAATTGGTGCCGGAATTGCCTTTATCATTGCGTTTGTCTTAACGTTTGTCTTACGTTTTGAAGATCAACCTAATCCAGAAACAGCAACTGAAAAAACAGAAACTGATAAGATGGTGGCACCTGTAAAAACGAATCAAGAAGACAAAATTATTTTAGCAAGTCCACTTCAAGGTGAAATTTTACCGCTAGAAAAAGTACAAGACCCTGTTTTTGCTTCAGGTGCTTTAGGAAAAGGTGTTGCAATTGAGCCGACTGAAGGCAAACTGTATGCACCCGCAGATGGTGAAATCACCACATTATTTCCGACAGGACATGCTGTTGGCTTGACGACAACAGAGGGCGTTGAATTATTAATGCATATTGGCATGGATACGGTCGAATTAGATGGTAAAGGCTTTGAATTATCAGTGAAACAAGGTGATTCTGTTAAAAAAGGAGATTTGCTAGTTACTTTTGATATTGCTGCCATTAAAGAAGCTGGTTATCCGGTAGTTACACCGATTGTGGTAACGAATACGAATGATTATTTAGATGTTTTGGATATGAACCAAACAGACGTGTTACATGGTGAAGACTTTTTAGCCATTATTAAATAAAAGACAATTGGAGGAGGAACAAGTATGACAACAACGACAAAATTTCCAAAAGGATTTTTATGGGGCGGTGCGACCGCAGCCAATCAATTAGAAGGGGCTTACTTAGCCGATGGTAAAGGGTTATCTGTGGCAGATGCGATGCCGGGAGGAAAACAACGTTTCGCTATTTTAGGAGATGAAGCGTTTGATTGGACGATTGACGAAACGAAATATCGCTACCCTAATCATACAGGAATTGATCACTATGATCGCTTTAAAGAGGACATTGCGTTGTTTGCTAAAATGGGCTTCAAATGTTATCGCTTTTCAATTGCGTGGTCGCGTATTTTTCCACAAGGAGATGAAACACAACCGAATGAAGCCGGCTTGAAATTTTATGATGCGGTTATCGATGAATGTTTAAGCTATAACATTGAACCAGTAATTACGATTTCTCATTATGAAATGCCACTGCATTTAGCGAAAGAATACGGCGGGTGGAAAAATCGTCAATTAGTTGACTTTTATGAACGTTTTGCGGAAACTGTTTTAACACGTTACCACCAAAAAGTTAACTATTGGATGACATTCAATGAAATTAATTCAGCTTTTCATTTCCCAGCGCTTAGTCAAGGATTGGTAAAAAGCAATGGAGCCAATGATTATCAAAACATTTTCCAAGCATGGCATAATCAATTTGTTGCAAGTAGTAAAGCTGTAAAAATTGGCCATGAATTAAATCCAGAATTACAAATTGGATGTATGATTATTTATGCCACAACGTATGGCATTGATTCGAATCCAGTCAATCAAGTTGCTACAATGATTGAAAACCAAGAGTTTAATTATTATTGTACAGATGTTCAAGTTCGTGGTGAATATCCAGCATACGCAGAACGCATGTATCAAAAATATGCTGTGAAAGACTTAGTTATTGAAGAAGGAGATTTAGAATTATTAAAAGAATACCCAGTGGATTACATTGGCTTTAGTTATTATATGTCGACTGCTGTCGATGTTACTGGTACTACCAACGATACAGCAAATGGGAATCTTTTAGGCGGCGTTAAAAATCCCTTCTTAGAAGCAAGTGAATGGGGTTGGCAAATTGATCCCGAAGGCTTACGAATCGCCCTAAATGAATTATATAATCGTTATCAAAAACCTTTATTTATTGTGGAAAACGGCTTAGGTGCAATTGATAAAGTAGACGAAAATTTCTATGTGGCAGACGACTATCGGATTGATTATTTACGTCGTCATATTGAAGCAATGGCAGAAGCAGTTGCAGACGGCGTCGATTTAATGGGCTATACGCCGTGGGGCTGTATCGATTTAGTCAGTGCTTCCACAGGTGAAATGAGTAAACGGTATGGGTTTATTTACGTTGATTTAGACGATGAAGGAAATGGTACTAAAAACCGTTATGAAAAAAAATCGTTTAATTGGTACAAACAAGTTATTGAAACTAATGGACAAAACTTAGACTAGTTATTGTAATTAAACAAAACAAGATAAGCGTAGTAGGTTGTTGCTTCTGTTTCCGCTGTTTATTAATTTTTAAGCTTGGACCAAAAATCTAAAGTGATTTTTGGCCCAAGCTCTTTTTTGTCAATTTTTCAAAATAGTGCACAATACGTTATAATAGAAACAACTGAGAGGAGCGTTTCTAATGATTAAGCAATTACAACATCCATTTTTTGTTATTATGGGTCCGAGTGGTTCTGGCAAGACCGCAATTACAAGTAAGGTTTTTCCGAAAAACTATAAAGTTATCTCGCATACTACGAGGAAAAAACGATTGGATGAAGTGGATGGCGTGGATTACTATTTTGAAACAAAAGCAAGTTTTCAAGCCTTGATTGAAACCAATCAGTTAGTGGAGTATGATTTTTACCATGGAAACTATTACGGTGTCGGTGTAGCTGCCATCGTTGAAACAACGAAAGAGCATCCAGCCTATAATGCGTTAACTTTTCCAGGCTTTCAAGCGGTCTTTGAGCGTTTCGGCGAGTCCGTCATTCCAGTTTTTTTTGACGTTTCAAAAGAAAATATTTATCAACGTTTAAAACAACGAGAATCTGATCCTAAAATTATTGAAGAACGTTTAAACCTTTATGATCAAGAAATTCTTATCAAAAACCAATTGGAACAATATCCTAATTATCAACGAATAGATGCCAATGGACCTATAAAAGAGGTCGCTGGCTTGTTACAAGAATGCATCAAACACTATTATTAATCAAGCAACTGGTGAGACAGAATCTAACATCAATTTTGTCTTGCTAGGTGCTTGATTTTTTTTGTAAAAAACTTGCATTCTGAATAGAGAGTGCTATAATGACATGGTGTCATGTGACAATGTGTCATAAAAGGGAGGAACACAAATATGCCTACGAATACGTTTTTTCATTTGCCAGAAGAAAAGCAACAACGCTTATTAGATGCTGCGCAAATTGAATTTTCGCGCCATTCTTTACAAGAAGCGTCAATTGCAAATATTGTTAAATTAGCGGGAATTCCGCGCGGTAGCTTTTATCAATATTTTGAGAACAAAGAAGATTTGTATTTTTATTACTTTGCGACATTAAGAAAAAATAGTGAACGAGATTTAGAGAAACAAATTATTGCGGAAAATGGTGATTTAATCGAAGCCATGGATGTCTATTTCTCCAAAATGATTGTCGAAGTGCTAACTGGAGAGAATGCTTCTTTCTATCGGAATTTATTTGTCAACATGGACTATCGTGCTTCACGTCGGGTGACGGATAATTTAGCGACTGGGGAAGAGGAAAAAAATAGGAAACAGCACTGTCATAAGCATAGAGGAAGAAAAGGCCATGCTGCCTATGCAGAACATCTTTATCAAATAATTGATCATTCGAAATTAACCATTGAAACGCCAAAAGAATTCACATGGTTCATGCAGACGGCGATGCATGCCGTTTTCTCAACAATTGTTGATGGGTATCGTCAACAAAGAGAAAATACTGCCTATGATTCAACTGAAGCAGTCAAACAATTAAAAATGAAATTAAGTTGGTTGAAAAATGGCGCTTATAAGTAGCAAAAAGGAGGAGAAGTTAGTTGATTAAACTAGTCAAACGGATGTCATTATGGTCGGTCTTTGCAGCGGTTGTATTTATGATCGTACAAATTATCGCAGATTTATATCTGCCCACATTAACATCTAATATCATTAATGACGGTGTCGCTAAAGGAGATATTAACTATATTTGGAGTACAGGAGTTGTCATGTTAGGCTTTTCTTTGATTAGCATTGTCGCTTCTATTGGAAATACCTTTTTTGCCACCAAAGAATCACAAAGTTTAGGAAAAAAATTACGGACTGATATTTATCGAAAAGTTGAAAATTTTTCTAATAATGAATTTGATAAATTTGGGACAGCTTCGCTAATTACACGAACAACCAATGATGTCAATCAGATTCAAATGGTTATGCAAATGTTTTTACGTTTAATGATTAACGCACCTTTAACGTTAATTGGTGCAAGTTTTATGGCGTATAACAAGGACCCACAATTAACGAAAATTTTTCTATATGTTTTACCAATTATGGCTGTTTTAGTGGGAGGTATCATGTTTTTAGCGGTTCCGTTATTTAAAAGCATGCAAAAGAAAACAGACCGTTTAAATTTAGTTTTTCGTGAAGGACTGACAGGAGTTCGTGTGATTCGGGCCTTTGGCAAAGCAAACTATGAAGAACAACGTTTTGATGAAGCCAATAAGGATTATACACAAACGGCGATTAAAGTGAATACGATTGTCGCTTTGATGATTCCTTTAATGACACTCATTATGAGTGGTACCAATATTGCAATCACCTGGTTTGGCGGTCATTATATTGCGGAAATGCAACTAGAGGTAGGTAACTTAATTGCCTTTATGACTTATGCCATGCAAATTCTGATGAGTTTCATGATGTTATCCATGATTTTTGTCATGGTACCGCGGGCGCAAGCTTCTGCTGATCGGATTAATGAGGTGCTAAATACTGATTCAGAAATCAAAGATGTACCCAATCCAGAACTACTCTCTCTAAAAGGCGACAAAGCAACATTGGCGTTTGAACATGTTAATTATCGTTACCAGCATGCTGAAAACTTAGCACTGGAAGATATAGATTTTTCAGCAAAATCTGGGGAGACGGTCGCGATTATTGGTGGGACTGGTTCTGGGAAAACAACGCTGGTTAATCTTTTACCACGCTTTTATGATGTTGAATCTGGCAAGATTTTGCTAAATGGTAAAAACATTAAAGATACGTCACAGCATAATTTACGAGAAATGATTGGCTTTGTACCGCAAAAGGCTGTTTTATTTACAGGAACGATTCGTGAAAATATGCAATACGGCGCCCCAAATGCGACCGATGAAGAAATTTGGCAAGCCTTAGAAATTGCGCAGGCGAAGGCGTTTGTTTCAGAATTGGCAGAAGGTTTGGATAGTCATGTCGAACAAGGCGGCGGTAATTTCTCTGGCGGACAACGCCAGCGGTTGGCTATTGCTCGTGCTTTAGTAAAACCAGCAGATGTCTATGTTTTTGATGATTCCTTTTCTGCATTGGATTTCAAAACAGATGCTAATTTAAGAAAAGCCTTAAAAGAGCAGATGACGGATGCAATTGTCGTTTTAGTAGCCCAACGTGTAAGTACGGTTATGGAAGCATCGACAATTTTAGTATTAGACGAAGGGAAATTAGTTGGTAAAGGAACGCATGAAGAGTTATTAGCGAATAACCAAACGTATCAAGAAATTGTACATTCTCAATTGAGAGAGGAGGACCTTGCATGAGTAGTCGACCAAAAGGCGGACCAATGGGCGGTGGACCAGGACGCAACATTGGCGCAAAAGGGCCAAAACCAAAAAATTTCTGGAAAACAGTGAAACGTTTATTTCGATACATGTCTAAACGAATGCTGTCAATTATTGCTGTCTTAGTATTAGCAATTGCAGCCGTCGTTTTCCAAATTCAAACACCAAAAGTATTAGGACAGGCAACAACTGAAATTTTTAAAGGCGTCATGAAAGGCGCTGCTGAAATGAAACAAGGCTTAAAAATAACATCTTTTCCAATTGATTTTGACAAAATTGGTCAAATTTTATTAATTGTTATTGCCATGTACCTTATTTCTGCTGTCTTTAATTTCTTGCAGCAAGTAATTATGACACGTGTTTCACAGCGAACAGTTTATGAATTACGTCAAGAATTAGAAGCGAAAATGAACAAAGTTCCAATTTCCTATTATGATACTCATAGTAATGGGGACATTATGTCACGGGCAATTAACGACATGGATAATATTGCGAGTACTTTACAGCAAAACTTAACCCAATTAATTACCAGTATCGTGACATTTGTGGGTGTACTTTGGATGATGCTGACCATTAGCTGGCAGTTAACACTAATTGCCTTAGCAACAGTGCCATTAAGTTTAATTGTTGTGATGGTTGTGGCGCCTCGCTCGCAAAAACATTTTGCGGCTCAACAAAAAAGCTTAGGATTATTGAATAACCAAGTCGAAGAAACCTACGGTGGTCACGTAGTAGTAAAAAGTTTCAACCACGAAGAAAGTGATCAAGAAGTATTTGAAAAAGAAAATGAAAAATTATATCATGCTGGTCGCAAAGCACAATTTATTTCAGCGATCATTATGCCTTTAATGAACTTTATCAAAAATCTAGGCTACGTGTTTGTTGCAGTCCTTGGTGGCGTAAAAGTAGCGAATGGTATGATGGATTTAGGGGATGTCCAAGCATTTCTTCAATATACCAATCAATTTTCACAACCGATTACTCAAATCGCTAATTTAATGAATACAATCCAAGCTACGGTGGCTTCGGCAGAACGTGTCTTTGAAGTATTAGATGAAGAAGAAATGGTGGATGAACCTTCTGGCATACCAGTGGAAACAGATAGTCCTTATCGTGTTTCTTTTGAACATGTTGCTTTTGGCTATTCACCAGAGAAATTATTAATGAAAGATTTCAATTTAAATGTTAAACCTGGGGAAATGGTCGCAATCGTGGGCCCAACAGGTGCTGGGAAAACAACCCTAATTAACTTATTGGAACGCTTCTATGATATTAGTAGCGGCAGCATCAAATATGATGGCGTAGATACGCGCGATTTATCTCGCGAAGAGTTGCGAGCACACTTTTCAATGGTTCTTCAAGATACTTGGTTGTTCACTGGAAGTATCTATGACAATATTCATTATGGTAATGAGCAAGCGAGCGAAGAAGAAGTGATCCGTGCGGCGAAAGCAGCCCATGTGGATGATTTTGTCAGAAAATTACCAGAAGGCTATCAAACGATTCTAAATGAAGAAGCCAGCAATATTTCTCAAGGTCAACGACAATTAATTACAATTGCTCGAGCATTCTTAGCAAATCCAGACGTTTTAATTTTGGATGAAGCCACCTCAAGTGTGGACACTCGAACAGAAATACTGATTCAAGCAGCAATGAATCGTTTATTGGAAAATCGGACCAGCTTTGTAGTCGCTCATCGCTTGTCGACTATCCGTGATGCCGATACGATTATCGTTATGGCAGAAGGTTCAATTGTAGAAACAGGAACCCACGATGAATTAATGGCGAAAAACGGTTTTTATGCTGACTTATATAACAGTCAGTTTTCAGAAGAAGTAGCCTAAAAGGCGAAGCAAAAAAATAGTAATTCATGATGAGGCTTCAGGAACCATAGTCGTAAAGACTGGTTCCTGAAGCCTTATTTTTTTAACAAAAAGTTAGCGAAATTGAAAAATTTCTATTTTCTTTTGAGAAAAACAGGATATTACTTGATGAAATAGCAAGAGATGTATAAAATGGGAGAGAAGAAAATGGAGGTAACAGAAAAAATGACTGAATTTCAATTAGAAAAAGCTGCGACATTAAAAACAATTGCCATTCGTGCGAAAAAAGTTGGCGAAATGGTCGACTTTTATAAAAAAGTAATGGGTTTTGTTTTAAAGTCAGAAGAAAATAACCTGTCTATCTGGGGTACACGTGAAGCAGGAACGCAATTATTAATTTTAGAAGAAACTAGAAAAGCCGAAGATTTTCATAATGAAGAAAAGCAAATGGCTTATTTCTCAATTAAAGTTCCTACGGAAAAAGAATTTTTACAAATTGCTCAACGAGTGCTTGAGCAAGACTACCCAATTGATGAAAGTTTCCAAATTGGCACACGACAAAGCATGTTCATTACTGATCTTGAAGGTAATCAATTTGAGATTTTTCACGATGAAGCAACAGCAAATTCGACTTCTGAAAAGCAACCAATTGTGCTTAAAGATCTTATCAGTGAGGACTTAGAGCCACATCAAGGGTTAGCCGCTGGGTCATATTTAGCGCATGTGCAATTAAAAACAAACAATCAAAAAGAAATAAAAGCATACTATGAGGAAGTTCTGGGTTTAAAACGCAATGAAAAAGATCAATTTGTTTTAGAAGATGGCAAAGCAACTATTGGATTCCAAAAACCTGAAACAAGTGAAGTGGATCAATTACCTGATCCACACTTAGGTTTAGATTTCTTTACCATTAAGCTCTCTGATCAAGAACATATTTTAGCAATGGAGCAACAATTAACGGCAAAAAATCAAGAGTTCTTTATTGACCAGAAAAAAGCGATTGTCACTGTGTTTGATCCAATTGGCTTGGAATGGTGGTTTGTCTTAAAATAAACGCTTAGACAGACAAAATAAGCTTGTTTTAGCAAGTCTGGAATAAAGTCGGAATAAAAGTTTAACGCTACTTTTGTTCGGAACTTATTCTAGACTTTTCCTTTAATATTAAAAATAGAAGGTGAAAAAATGTACGAAAAAACAAAGTGGAAAATTCAAAAAATGATGAAAAAAGGTGTTTTTTCGGGGGCTAGTTTTTGTTTCATTGAAGGTGAAAAAGAGGAGAGCAATTGTTGGGGACTGGCACAAGTAAAACCCACCAAAGAACAATTAACCTCGGCCATGCTGTTTGATGTGGCTTCTTTAACCAAAGTAGTCGGCACCACCACCGTTATTTTGCAATTAGTGGAAGAAGGAAAAATTATTCTAGATCAATCATTACAAACTTATTATCCCTCTTTTCAAGATTCTAATATTACAATCCGGCATTTGTTGACACATACGGCAGATTTACAAGGCTATATTCCTAATCGTGATCAGCTGAATGCCCAAGAATTAAAAGACGCCTACAATCATTCATTTCACGCAGGCAAAGCAATAGGTAAAAAAGTCGTCTATACAGATGCAGGGACTATTTTATTAGGCTTTATGTTAGAAGAAATGTTCCAACAATCAATGATAGAAATTTTATCTGAGCGAGTATTGCTTCCTTTAGGGATGAACGAAAGTACGTTTCTACCAAAGAATCCTTTAAACTGTGTGCCAACAGAATTACATGAACAAAGAGGGTTGATTCGAGGTGCAACCCATGATCCTAAGGCATTCGTTTTACGGGAACATGCAGGGAATGCTGGCTTGTTTAGCAATGTCTATGATTTAACAAAATTTGTTCGAATGTATTTAAATCGAGGCAGTTATCACAATCACCAATTCTTGAAAAAAGAGACAATTGATTTGTTACTAGTTAACCAAGTGCCAGCTGCAGATAAACCACGTTCTCTAGGCTGGGATTTTAAATATGATGTAGCTACGCAACGGCCATTATTATTCCATACAGGCTATACAGGCACTTTTTTGCTAATTGATGTGCAACAACAATCAGCGCTTATCTTTTTATCTAATCGAGTCCATCCAGAGGACCACCGGAACACTTATATCGAAGAAAGAGATCAGTTGTTGGCAACCTATTTAAAAGAGAAATCATCAGTTTCAGATGAAATGACTAGTTTTTAGTGATATAATGAGAGCGAATTCAATTTGGGAGGTCACAGTCAATGCAAGAACCATTATTTTTACAACCTGTTTTTCAAGAAAAAATTTGGGGCGGCAATCGTCTACACACGCTATTTGGTTTCGATTTACCGAGCGATAAAATTGGTGAAGATTGGGCAATCAGTGCACATCCACATGGCGTTAGTACTGTTTTAAATGGCGAATTTAAAGGAAAAAAATTAGATGAATTGTGGGCAGACCATCAAGAGTTATTCGGCCATGCAGGTGGCGCTGTCTTTCCATTATTAACGAAAATTTTAGATGCTGAAGATGATTTATCCGTGCAAGTTCATCCTGATGATGCATATGGCCAAAAACATGAAGGCGAGCTAGGCAAAACTGAATGTTGGTACATTATTGATGCAGAACCTGGCGCTGAAATCATTTATGGACATCACGCGAAAACAAAAGAAGAACTTGCAGAAATGATTGAAGAAGGTCGTTGGGACAATCTTTTAAGAAAAGTACCAGTGAAAAAAGGCGATTTTTATTATGTACCAAGCGGCACTATTCATGCCATCGGCTCGGGTATTTTAATTTTAGAAACGCAACAAAGCAGTGATACTACGTATCGGGTTTATGATTATGATCGAACAGATGATCAAGGAAAGACCCGGGAATTGCATATTCAACAATCCATTGATGTGACAACCGTTCCGGCGAAGGATCCTGACCTCTCTATTCAACAAGAAAATCAAGGACAATCAAGCATTGTTACTTATGTAAAAACAGATTTCTTTAATGTCTATGAGTGGCGTGTCAGTGGGATTCTAAAAGTCAAAAAACAAGCACCTTATACATTAGCAACAGTTATTGAAGGTGTGGGTCGATTGATTACAGAAGATGCTGCAAAAGCAGATGTGGCTACTTTTGATTTGAAAAAAGGCGATAGCTTTATCTTTCCGACAGATATTCCGAGCTGGCGTTTTGAAGGTGATCTAACGATTATAGCTTCAGAACCTGGCAGTCGCTAAAAAAAGAGGAGATCATCAACAGATGATTTCCTCTTTTTTAGCATTAAAACAGTTTATTTTGTTATAAAGGAACGTTTAGGTAAGGCAGCGATAACAGCTGTGACGATGATGACTGATAGCAGACGATCCCCGTAATCTGTTATCAATTGAACCAACAGGACGCTTGCTAACTGATTGAAGCCTAAACCATATAAAAATTGGACAATTATGCTGGAGCCAGCAGAAGTAATTCCACCAAATAAACAAACTGTTATTAAGGAAGAAATCACTGTTCCTGGTATCGTTAACCACAACGTTTTAAATGGTAATTTGGTTACTTTTAACTGCTGATGAAGGAGCAAACCTGCTAAAATTCCTGTGCAGAGTTGGACAGGTGAATAATACAGAGAAAAGATATCCGTTGTCAATCCAGTTAGTAGACTTGTTAAAATACCTGTCAGTGCGCCAAAGAGTGGGCCTAATAACGCACCTGTAAAAATAGTTCCCGCACTATCAAGATAAATTGGTAAACGAAGGAGTAACGCAATGGTACTGCCAAGGTAATTTAAAGCAACACTAAAAGCGATAATTGTAATGATTCGTGGTGTTATTTTTTTCATGGTTATCCCATCCTTAAATTTTTGAAATCTCTTTCGATCTCATCTATTTGTACATTTAAAAGAATGGATAGAAACTTCACGAAAAACTGTTGACTATCAACCGTAGTCAAGACATGACAATTAGCTGGTTGCTGCTGGAAATGATATTGATCGATCATTGATTGCCCCATAGCAATGCCGTCAGGAACAATTTGTCCGTAACTGGAAAAGCCTTGGCAGAGCGTAGGATCAATAAAATAAGCAACCGCTAAGGGATCGTTGATAACACACCCTAAAATACGTTCATATTTCCAATGAAAATCAAAATAAAATTGAGTAATCTCAGCGAGGTAATTCCCCATTTTGGGGTTGAGTCGTTGACAATAATTGAGAATTGTTGGTGTAAAAACAATTTCTCGTGTGACATCTAAGCCGACCATCTCGATTTTTGCACCTAATTTCTCAAAAACCCAAGCTGCTGCATCAGGATCACACCAATAATTAAATTCTGCAACAGGAGAGCAATTGCCGTGGCTTTTAAAGGTACCACCCATTGAGACAAAACGTTGAAGATTTCGTCCCAGAAGAGGTTCTTTTTTTAAAGCCAACGCAATGTTTGTTAAAGGACCAAGGGCAATGATTGAGCAATCGGTAGCTTGTTGAAAGGTTTGTGCTAAATAGTCAGCAGCGGAAAGCGCTTGTGCTTGGATTTTGCTAGTTCTGGGGAAATATGTTTCACCTAAACCATCCATGCCATGTGTATCTTGTGCACTAACAAATGGCCGTTTTAAAGGGCTAGCAGCCCCTTGGTAGACAGGAATATCTAAGCGATTAACTTTTTCTAAACATTTAAAAACATTTTCCACGCCAATCTCCACAGGGACATTTCCGCAAACAACGGTAATCGCTTGGACATCTAGCTCTGGTGAAGCAAGTGCATACAAGAGAGCAAGCGTGTCATCAATTCCAGGATCACAATCAATAATTACTTTTTGCATTTTTTCCAATCCTCCTTTTTCGTTAACTGCAAATGATAACTCTTGTTAAAAAAGCTATGACTTGAGTTAGTATTGAGAGATACTTAGTTTTTTATTCTGGGAAGTTTCCGAACCAGTCCGAGAAATTCTCGATTTTAAATGCACCTCTTTATCTTACTATATTTTGTAAAGATGTAAATAGTTGTCGGAGAAATGAAAAAGAATCTAGCCCTATATGTAGGAACTAGATTCTTCTTTTATTTATAAAGCGTTTCAGGAATAGCGATCGGTTCACCATATTTTTTCTCTAAAGCGGTCCGAATTAACCGAATCCCTAGATTTTTGTTGCGTGCTAAGATTGGACCGTGGAAGTAGGAGCCAAACACATTTTTATAGACAACGCCTTCGCCATTATCTTGACCGTTATTGCCTTTGCCTTGTTTGACTGTTCCTAAAGGTCGTTCACCTTCGCCTAAAAAAGTCATGCCGTTATGATTCTCAAAACCATAATACGTTTCATCAAATTCTTCATTATAAATTTCAATATCACCAATGAAACGATTGTTGTCTTGGCTCAAAGTGTAATGATCTAACGCACCGATTCCTTTAATTTTTTCGCCTTGTGCGCCGACATAGTAATGTCCTAGAAGTTGATAACCACCACAGATAGCTAACAAGACGCCGTCATTTTCAATATAAGAAGTCAAAGCTTCTTTTTTATTCTGAATGTCTTCTGAGATGATCAATTGCTCGAAGTCTTGACCGCCACCAACAAAGACTAAATCATATTTTTCGGGATCAAACGGTTCGTAGATACTTATAATTTCTGATCGGAAGGTAACGCCCATTTTTTCGGTTAAATATTTAAGCATCAATAAATTTCCGTTATCTCCGTAAGTATTTAATAAGTTGCCATATAAATGACAAACGACTAATTCTTTAGACACCATTCATTCCCCCTTGAATATACCCTTGGGCCGTTAATGATTTTCTTAATTGCAAAACAGCAGTATAGGTTGCCAAAATATAGACATGATCTGTCGGCAACGTTTTAATTTCTGAAATTACTTGCTCCAAATCAGGAATTTCTAGTAATTTTTCTTCAGGAATACCCGCAACTTTTAAACGCAAGGCCATATCTTCATGGCGATCACCGCCAGCAATTACTTTTGGAATGTCCATATCAGCAAAGGCTTCATGATTACCATCCCAAATCCAACTGACATCAATTCCATCTGCATAATTGGCATTTAATAATGAAACCAGCGAGAAAGAGTAAGGGGCTAAGCCCATCATATCAATGACCTGATTTAAACCAACCGGATTTTTTACTAAAACTAACGTACATTCTTTATCGCCAACTTTAATGGTTTCTTGACGCCCAAAAACTTTTTCATCATAAGCTAAACCTGCTCGGATTTTATCTGGTGCCACCTGATAATATTCTGCTACCGCTGTGGCTGCTAGCGCATTATAAACATTGTACATCCCACCAACAGCAATGCCGTATTCTTCGCCATCAATCACAAAATCAGCAGATGTGTTATCCATCCGGACCATTTCCGTTAACTGCACATCCAATTCAGGGCGTTTGAAGCCACAATTTGGGCAATAGTAATCACCTAAATTAGCATACGTAATCATTTTATAATGAAGAATATGATTACATTTTGGACATAAAACCCCATCTGTATTGTAATGAGCCAATTGCTCTTTCGGTGGTAAATGATTAAATCCATAGTATTTGCGAGGATTTACAGTTTCTTTTGAATTAAAAATTGGCGAATCACCATTGCACAAAATAGTTGCTTCAGGAGCAGCAGCGGCGCCTTCCATAATTAAGCGATAGGTCGTATAAATTTCACCATAGCGATCCATTTGGTCGCGGAAAATATTCGTAAAAACAAATAATTTTGGTTGAATATATTTAGTGACGCGGCTTAAACTTGCTTCATCAATTTCTAACACCGCAAATTTCTTTTGTCCTTTTTTCGCCTTGGCATTTAAAAAAGTAGAGACAATTCCTTGCTCCATGTTAGCACCCGTTGGATTTGTTAATACCTCATCAAATTCTTGGCGTAAAATGTTAACAGTTAAAGCAGTTGTCAATGTTTTGCCGTTCGTTCCAGTGACTACGACAATTTCATAGTCTTTTGCCAATGTATCTAAAATTTTAGGATCGATTTTTAGGGCTAATTTCCCTGGGTAGCTACTGCCGCCTTTAAAAAATGTTTGTAAAACCCATTGCGAAGTTTTTCCTGCAGCAATTGCTAAATGACTTCGAATCCCCATTTGTTGTCCCCCAATTTCTATATCTTTAATTTTTCGTTATTTTAAATTAAACTCAATCTATCATACCATAACTAAAATAAAAAATTAATTCCTTTTACTTTTTCTTACTATTATTTAAAAAGTCTTTTAGAAAAAGTAGAATAGTGAAGGAAAAAAGAGAATAGACGACTTGTCTTAACAACAAATCGTCCATCGATTTCCATTTTTATTTCGCATCAATATAACTGTATAGCGTATATTTAGAAATATTGAAGAAGTTAGAAACTTTGTCCCCAGATTTAGTGACTAAGAAGGCGCCTTTATTATTTAAAAATTGAATACACTTGATTTTATCGTCCTTCGTCATTAATGGGACCGGCTTGCCAACTAATTTGACTGATTCATGAATTAAATCGTCTAACAACTCATTAACATCCTGAGGAATGTAATCAGGGTCTTTATCTTCTTCAGGTTCTGCAGTGGAAATCAAAGATTTTAAGTTCGACTCTGCAGCAATCAATGTAGTGATGTCGTAGTTAATAGCAAAAATACCATCGAGTTGACCATTCTCATCTTTAAAATACATTGTACTAGATTTTAAAATACGACCATCATGGGTACGGGTCAGATAGTTAATATGATCATTCAACTCACTGGGATCTTTTTTTAAGGCTTCTAAAACTACTTGAGAAGGTCCATCGCCCAGATGACGAGAAGAGACATGACCATTTTCGATGGAAACAATAGAATTGTTAATATTGTCTTCATTGATTTGGTGGATAACGACTTCGCAGTTTTCCCCAAATTGACCAGCTAAACCTTTAGCAATTTGTGTTAAAAAAGTAAGTTTTTCGTCGGATAACATAAATAAGCTCCTTTCTAATGTGCCTGGCACAAACAGTTTTTATAAGATTGTGTCAAATTTAACATAATATTTTTAAATGGAATAGGCAGGGCTAAATCCTTTAATGTCGCGTACTGCCTGTTCTGAAAAATAATGATAGCATGATAAAAATAATAATACAAGATAACGGCTGTCAAAATTCTAAAAAATATTTTTTAGGTAGCATTGTTTTTTTTAAGGTAAGGTGATATACTTTAATCAAGTTAATGAGTTCGTTAGTAAAAAAATGCAAGCGCTTCAAATGCTTTTCGTAAGGAATGTAGATTAGCAAAGCTAATCAAGCTATATTCGTGAATGATTGAGCGATTGATTTGTAAGCGTTTGCCACTTGTGGGGAATAGGTTGAAAAATAGGAGGAGAATACATGTTATTAATTGGAAATGGGCGTTTAATCACTCGGGATGCGCAGAATCATTTTTTTGAAAATGGGTGTGTGGCGATTGATGGTCAAGTTGTGAAACAAGTCGGAACGACAGAAGAATTAAAACAAGCTTATCCAGAAGCGACATTTATTGATGCTAAAGGTGGAGTGATTATGCCAGGCTTTATTAACATGCACAATCATATTTATAGTACCTTTGCACGTGGGTTAAGTTTAACGAATTATCATCCTAAAAATTTCATGGATATTTTGGTAGATCAATGGTGGCGAATTGATCGTGCCTTGACATTAGAAGACACTTATCAAAGTGGTAAGGTTGCTTATTTAGATAGTATTCGCAACGGCGTTACAACTGTCTTTGATCATCATGCTAGTTACGGAGAAATTACAGGGAGTTTAACCCAATTATCTAATGCAGCGGACGAGTTAGGGATTCGGACCTGCCTTTGTTATGAAGTTTCTGATCGCGATGGTGAGCAGAAAATGCGGGAAGCAGTTCAAGAAAATGCCGCCTTTATTAAAGCCAGTTCCTTAAGAAATGATGATATGCAAAAAGCGATGATGGGGATGCATGCAGCATTTACTTTATCAGATGCTTCTTTAGAATTATGTGCAGCCAATACGCCAGATGGGATTGGTTATCATATTCATATTGCAGAGGATTTAGCCGATGTTCATGATTCTTTGAAAAAATATGGGAAGCCGATTGTGAACCGATTATTTGATTTAGGGATTTTAGGAAAACAGACAATGGCAGGCCATTGCATCCATATTGGACCTCATGAGATGGAATTACTAAGAGATACAGACACAATGGTGGTCACGAATCCAGAGTCGAATATGGGGAATGCGGTCGGTTGCCCACCTGCGATGCGCATGTTTAATGAGTATGGTATTTTGATGGGTCTTGGCACAGATGGTTATACGAATGATGTGACGGAATCCTATAAGGTAGGAAATGTTATCCACAAACATCATTTAGCTGATCCAAATGCGGCTTGGGCAGAAATTCCCACAATGCTGTTTGATAATAATCCGCAAATGGCTAATCGCTATTTTAAAACAAAGCTAGGCGTTTTAGAACCTAATGCAGCAGCAGACGTCATTATTGTTGATTATCATGGCCCGACACCAATGACAAAAGAGAATTATAACATGCACATTTTATTCGGCATGAATGGTGGGATGGTCACTGACACGGTGATTAATGGAGAAATTCGGATGCGTAATCGTGAAGTTCAAGGAATTGATGAAGAGAAAGTTTGGCATGATGCGCAAACGCAAGCACAATCTTTCTGGAAACGAGTAAATCAATAGCTTTCATTATAAATAAAAGGAGTGACGTTAATGAGTGATATTATGCATCCCATCTCAATTGAGGCTTTATTAAATTGGATTTTTAGTGAGTATCAACAAGATGGCACAATTTTTGGCATTCGTAAATTTTATCATGCGGATCCTACAAAAACGATTTCGTTATTTGGAGAAAAAATGGAAACCCCTTGTGGTCCAGCAGCAGGTCCTCATACACAATTAGCACAAAATATTATTGCGGCCTATTTAACAGGTTCTCGTTTTTTTGAAGTTAAGACAGTCCAGATACTGGATGGAGAAGATTTACCTGTGAGTAAACCATGTATCGCAGCAGCAGATGAATGTTACAACGTTGAGTGGTCCACAGAATTGCGCGTTCCCCAAGCTTATGATGAATACGTCAAAGCATGGTTCGTTTTGAAGTTACTTAGTAAAGAGTTCGAGCTAGGTGACCCGAATGGTTTCATTTTTAATATGAGTGTTGGCTATGATTTGGCAGGGATTCAATCACCAAAAATTGATCGTTATATTAACGAAATGCAGAACGCAGAAGGAACGCCGATTTGGGCGGAATGCCAAGCAGCTGCCAAAAAATATCTATCTTATTTTAAAAAAGTAGATGACTTATATATCGAAGCAATTAGTCCTAAAGTCTGTCATTCTATTACGCTGTCGACTTTACACGGTTGTCCATCAGACGAAATTGAACGAATTGCGGCCTATTTATTAAGTGAAAAAGGGCTCCATTCCTTTATTAAATGTAATCCAACCATGTTAGGTTATGAATATGCGCGTCAAACGATGGATGAGCTAGGGTTTGATTATATGGTTTTTGACGATCACCATTTTAAAGAAGATTTACAATTTGAAGAAGCAGTACCGATGTTACAACGTCTGCAATTATTAGCTAATAGTAAAAATCTAAGCTTCGGAGTTAAAATTACGAACACTTTCCCGGTAACGATTGCAGCAAATGAATTACCTGGTGATGAAATGTACATGTCAGGACGTTCGCTATTTCCTCTTAGTATTTCATTGGCACAAAAATTATCAGAAGCATTTGATGGGAAACTACAAATTTCTTATTCTGGCGGTGCAGATATTTTCAATAGTAAAGAAATATTCGATGCTGGGATTTGGCCAATCACTATGGCAACGACTCTGTTGAAACCTGGTGGCTATCAACGAATGAATCAAGTTGCTAATGTATTAAGCGCAGCAGAATATCCTCAGATGGTCCATGTCAACTTGGATAAATTAGCTCAAGTTGTTGAGAAAGCTAAAACACAAGCGCGTTACCAAAAATCAATTAAATTACCAGAAAGTACCAAACTAAGAAAAACAGTTCCGTTAACAGATTGTTATATTGCTCCTTGTCGAAGTGACGGTGGTTGTCCAATCAATCAGGATATTCCTGCTTACCTTCGTTATGTCAGTGAAGGTAATTATTTAAAGGCCTTGCAAGTAATTGTCGATAAGAATCCGTTGCCTTTTATTACTGGAACCATTTGTGCACATCCTTGTATGACTAAATGTACACGTCAATTTTATGAAGAATCTATTCATATTCGGGAAGTGAAGTTAGAAGCAGCTGAACATGCTTATGATGAATTATTGACGACACTAGAAAAGCCACAGCCAAAAGAAAATGCACCTAAAACAGCTGTTGTGGGTGGAGGCCCTGCAGGGATCTCTGCTGGGTATTTATTAGCACGTGAAGGCATGCCTGTTACTGTGTTTGAAAAATCCGAGACAATTGGGGGCGTTTGTAGCCAGATTGTACCAGAATTTCGAATTTCTATGGAATCTGTTCAAAAAGACGTTCAGTTAGCGGAATTTATGGGAGCCGAATTCCGTACAGGACAAGAGGCGCCATCATTGGCGGAATTGAAAAACCAAGGCTATACGAATGTTATTTATGCCATTGGTGCATGGAAACATGGGGTCCTTCGTTTAGAATCTGGTCGAGCATTGAACTCGTTAGAATTTTTAAAAGCAAATCGAGAAAATCCAACGATTAATCCTTACGGAGAACAAATTGTCGTCGTTGGTGGCGGAAATACAGCCATGGACTGTGCTCGTGCAGCCACAACATTACCTGGTGTTAAAAAAGTCTCAGTGGTTTATCGTCGGAATAAACGCAATATGCCAGCAGATGAAGAAGAACTTTATTTAGCTTTAGAAGATGGTGTTGACTTTTTAGAATTACTTTCGCCAATTAAACATGAAAATCAACAATTAACTTGTGAAAAAATGGTCCTAGGTGAACGAGATGCCTCTGGACGCCGTCGACCAATTGGTACAGGAGAAATGATTGATATTCCTGCTGATACAGTGATTGCCGCTGTTGGTGAAAAAGTAGATACAGAATTTTACCAAGCATTAGGCATTCACACAGACAACTATGGGAAAGTCGTTTCAAATCAAGAAACATTGGAAACAAATATACCAGGTGTCTATGTCATTGGTGACGCTAATTTAGGACCAGCCACAATTGTTGAAGCAATCGCTGATGCAACCAAAGCGGCCAATAATATTTGTCTTGTCCACAATCATCACTATGAAAAAGATAATTTAAATAGTGATGTCGCATTTGTTAGAAACAAACGGGGTATCCTTGTGACAGACGAGATGTCTTGTAGTCAAGCTAGTCGTTGCTTAGAATGCTCCACAATTTGTGAATCTTGTATGGATGTCTGTCCAAACCGAGCAAATATTGTTGTGTATGTCGAAGGAAAACCACAAATTGTCCATGTTGATCGGATGTGTAACGAATGTGGCAACTGTGAAACATTTTGCCCTTATGCAAGTGCCCCTTACAAAGACAAATTTACCTTATTTAACAGTGAAGCTGATTTTTATGACAGTACTAATTCAGGTTTCTATGTTCAAAATCCTGTGGATAAAATTTGTTTACTGCGTCTATGGGGAACGGTGTCAACAATTCAATTAACAGATCAAGGATTAGATGTACCAGAAGATTTAATTGCATTAATGGTAACTATGATTGAAGAATATGCTTATTGTATGCAAGCATAAAAGGAAATTTACGACTGGGGGATAAATAAATGTCTATTCTGCTCAAAGGTGGAACCGTCGTATCTGCATATAATCGTCGTCAATTGGATATTCGAATTGACGGCGAGCAAATTGTAGAGATGGGGGCAAATTTACCAGTAGAAAATTCTCAGATTGAGGATGTTACGGGGTGTTATGTATTACCAGGCTTTATTGATGCGCATACGCATCTGGAATTAAATAATGGCAAAGGTTCGTTAAGTACGGCGGATAACTTTACCACTGGAAGCCAAGCGGCGGTGGCCAAAGGTACGACTACGGTTATTGATATGGCTACACCTAATAAAGGCGGCTCATTGAAAGACTGTTTAGCTACTTGGAATCAATTGGCTGAAGGCAAGAGTTCATGTGATTATACTTACCATATGTCCATGATTGAATGGAAACCAACGATAGCTGCTGAAATTCAGGAAATGATTGCTGCAGGTATTACTTCCTTCAAAATGTATATGGCTTATGATAATTTGCGGACCACAGATGCGGAAATTTTTGAAGCGATGAAGGAAATAAAAAAAGTTAATGGAATGTTAGGCGTTCATTGTGAAAATGGTGATTTAGTAGATGAATTAATCCAATCATATGTTTCTCAAGGAAAGCTAACCCCGCACTATCATCCGTTATCAAGACCGGCGGCTGTTGAAGCAGAAGCGGTAGCAAGATATTTGATGATAGCGGAAATGGCTGATTTGCCGGTTAATATTGTGCATTTAAGCACAAAACGATCATTAGAAGCGGTGGAACGGGCTCGTCAAAGAGGACAATCAGTCTATGTAGAAACTTGCCCTCAATATCTTTTACTAGATGATCACTTGTATGATGCGCCTAATTTTGAAGCAGCAAAATATGTCTGCTCACCGCCACTACGCAAACGAGAGGATCAACGGGCTTTGTGGCAAGGGATTAAAGAGGGGGCAATCAATACAATATCGACAGATCACTGCAGTTTTAATTTTTACGGACAAAAAACAGTTGGCAAAGATGATTTTAGTAAAATTCCCAATGGGATGCCAGGTGTTGAAACGAGACCAGAATTAATTTACACGGAAGGTGTGGCGAAGGGCCGAATCACCTTGGAAAAAATGGTTGCTCTGCTTTCTGAAAATATTGCTAAACAATTCTCGATGTATCCACAAAAAGGTGTGGTGCAAGAAGGCAGTGATGCCGATTTAGTTGTTTGGGATCCCAGAACAACCGGCGTGATTGCTGCGAGAACGCAGTTACAAAATGTCGATTATACGCCGTATGAAGGATTTGAAACACAAGGACAGGCTCGAATGGTTTATTTAAGAGGTCAAAAAGTTGCTGAAGCTGGGCAAGTCATCTTGGCAAATCAAGGAAAATTTGTTTTTCGTAAAGCAACTTAAAAATAGAAGGAGGAGAAGTATTTTTGGAAAAAATTAAATGGACAGCAAATGAAATGCCGAAGACGGAGGATAAGTACTTACCTCTGATGTCTAAAGAAAAAATTGAGAAAGCTTTGGCTTTTCACAAAAGTTTTCCACAGTATTCAGAAACACCATTAGCAGAATTGAATCATATGGCCGCGTATCTGGGGTTAAATGATTTCTTTGTTAAAGATGAATCTTATCGCTTTGGTTTAAATGCTTTTAAAGTATTAGGTGGTTCGTTTGCCATGGCTAACTATATTGCCGAAAAATTAAAGAAAGATGTTTCGGAACTAACATATGATGAATTAACTTCTGATCAATTACGATCAGCTTTTGGACAAGCTACGTTTTTTACAGCAACTGATGGCAACCATGGACGAGGAGTCGCTTGGGCTGCGAATAAATTAGGCCAAAAATCAGTTGTACTCATGCCGAAGGGTTCAACACAGACGAGAAAAGAAAATATTGAAAAAGAAGGCGCAACCGTCACAATCGAAGAAGTTAATTACGATGAATGTGTACGAATGGCTAATAAAATGGCCGAAGAAACTGAAAACGGTGTCATGGTTCAAGACACCGCTTGGGACGGATATGAAAAAATTCCGACTTGGATTATGCAAGGATACGGAACGATGGCGTTAGAAGCCTCTCAACAATTAAGAAAGTTTGGCTCTGAACGACCTAGTCATGTTTTTGTTCAAGCTGGTGTCGGCAGTTTAGCTGGTGCAGTGATTGGTTATTTTGCTAATGCTTTTCCAGAAAACCCACCGATTATGGTCGTAGTTGAGGCACAGGCGGCTGACTGTTTATATCAATCAGCAATTAAAAAAGACGGAGAAATTCGCTTTGTCGATGGTGATTTACAGACAATTATGGCTGGCTTAGCATGTGGAGAACCTAATACGATTTCTTTTGATATTCTAAAAAATCATACATCCTTCTTTGTTTCAGCGCCAGATTGGGTTTCTAAAAAAGGAATGCGTATGTTGGGCACGCCATTAAAAGGGGATCCGCAAGTTGTATCAGGCGAATCTGGGGCAGTAGCAATGGGCTTAGTAGCTACAGTGATGCAAGATCCCGACTATCAAGAATTACGTGAGGCATTGCAACTGGATGAGACGTCAAACGTTTTAATGTTTTCTACCGAAGGGGACACTGATCCAGACAATTATAAAAAAATTTTATGGAGGTAAAAGGAATGGATTTTAATGCAGTAAATGCAGCAGCAGAAGGTTACAGAGAAGATATGGTCAAATTTTTAAGAGACCTTGTCAAAATTCCAGGAGAAAGTGCAGAAGAAGGCAACAAAATTGCGCGAGCAAAAGCCGAAATGGAAAAATTAGGTTTCGATAAAATTGACATTGATCCTCAAGGGAATTTACTTGGTTATATGGGGTCTGGTGAAAAATTAATTGCTTTTGATGGGCACATGGATACTGTCGGAATTGGTGAAATGAGTAACTGGAAATTTGATCCTTACGATGGTTATGAAACAGAAACTGAGATCGGTGGTCGCGGTACATCTGACCAAGAAGGCGGGATTGTTTCGGCTATTTATGGCGCTAAAATCATGAAAGATTTAGGTCTATTATCAGAAAAATATACTGCTTTAGTAACAGTTACTGTCCAAGAAGAAGACTGTGACGGCTTATGCTGGCAGTACATTATCAAAGAAGACGGTATCCGTCCAGAATTTGTTGTTTCAACAGAGCCAACAGATGGTGGGATTTATCGTGGTCAACGAGGCCGAATGGAAATTAAAGTTGATGTCAAAGGCGTTTCGTGTCATGGCTCAGCACCAGAACGTGGAGATAATGCCATTTACAAAATGGCGGATATCTTACAAGATGTTCGTGCCTTAAACAACAATGGAGATACAGAAAGCACAGCGATTCGTGGTTTAGTTCGTATGTTAGATCCTAAGTACAATCCAGAGTGGCAAGAAGCCCGTTTCTTAGGTCGTGGTACGGTGACTGTTTCGCAAATTTTCCATTCTTCACCAAGTCGGTGTGCTGTTGCGGATGGCTGTACCGTTTCACTAGACCGTCGAATGACTGCTGGAGAAACTTGGGAAAGTTGTTTAGAAGAAATTCGCAATTTACCAGCTGTTAAAAAATATGGAGATGATGTGACGGTTTCAATGTACAACTATGATCGTCCTTCTTATACGGATTTAACTTATGAAATTGAATGTTATTTCCCAACGTGGGTCATTCCAGAAAATCATGATGTAACAAAAGCCTTGATGAAAACGCATAAAAATCTCTATGGAGAAACACGGAAAGGCTCTGTAGAAACAGTGGAAATGCGTGAAGAACGCCCATTGTTAGATAAGTGGACCTTCTCAACAAATGGCGTTTCAATTATGGGACGTAATGGCATTCCTTGTATTGGTTTCGGGCCAGGGGCCGAAGCACAAGCACATGCACCAAATGAAAAAACTTGGAAAGATGATTTGGTTCGTTGTGCAGCCGTTTATGCGGCATTACCAACGGTCTATTGTGGTTAAGTAAAGGATTATTAGACAAGAAAAAAGGAGCAGATGGAATGGAAACGTTTAAAGAATATATTGAGAAATTAGATAAATTAGAATTTGAAAAAATGTACGAAAATGACTTTTTCCTAACTTGGGAAAAAACAAGAGATGAATTAGAAGCTGTTTTCACAGTTGCCGATACATTACGCTATTTAAGAGAAAATAATATTTCAACTAAAATCTTTGATAGTGGCTTGGGGATTTCTTTATTCCGAGACAACTCTACAAGAACACGTTTTAGTTTCGCTTCAGCGTGTAATCTTTTGGGCTTAGAAGTTCAAGATTTAGACGAAGGAAAAAGTCAAATTTCTCACGGAGAAACTGTTCGTGAGACAGCAAACATGATTTCTTTTATGGCTGATATCATTGGTATTCGTGATGACATGTATATTGGTAAAGGCAATGCTTACATGCACGAAGTATCAGAATCTGTCCAAGAAGGATATAAAGATGGGGTATTAGAACAACGCCCAACGTTAGTGAATTTACAATGTGATATTGACCATCCGACGCAAGCAATGGCGGATACGTTGCATTTAATTCATGAATTTGGTGGTATTGAAAACCTGAAAGGGAAAAAAGTTGCCATGACTTGGGCGTATTCACCATCTTATGGAAAACCATTATCTGTTCCTCAAGGAATTGTTGGTCTAATGACCCGTTTAGGAATGGATGTCGTCTTAGCACATCCAGAAGGTTATGAAATTATGCCAGAAGTAGAAGAAGTTGCGAAGAAAAATGCGGCAGAATTTGGTGGAAACTTTACTAAAACGAATAGTATGGCAGAAGCATTCAAAGATGCGGATGTTGTTTATCCGAAAAGCTGGGCACCTTTTGCGGCAATGGAAAAGCGAACTGAATTATATGGCAATGGTGACCAAGCAGGAATTGATCAATTAGAACAAGAATTACTTTCTCAAAATAAAAAGCACAAAGATTGGGAATGTACAGAAGAATTGATGAAAACAACAAAAGACGGCAAAGCTTTGTATATGCATTGTCTACCAGCTGATATTACTGGCGTTAGTTGTGAAGAAGGCGAAGTGGAAGCTTCTGTTTTCGATCGTTATCGGGTCGAACTTTACAAAGAAGCTAGCTACAAACCGTATGTTATTGCGGCTATGATTTTCTTAAGTAAAGTAAAAAATCCGCAAAAAACCTTAACAGACTTAGCGGATAAAGCGACACCAAGAGAAGTAAAATAATGAATTTGGCATGAAGACAGATGCTTTTTCTTTACACAATGAATCATTAGAAGTTGCCTCTTCAACATGAACAAATAAGACCTTCCCAAGTCTATTCATGAATGTGTGATTGTCTCGAGTCAAGAACGCTTAGTCATGTGCGTTGACTTCATGCAACGACAACAGACAGTTAATACGAAAACTCGTTGTGAAAAAGAAAAAGCATCGTCCTTTTTATAAAACAGAAAATGAGGTGAAGCAATGGGCAAACGCGTCGTAGTAGCTTTAGGTGGCAATGCTTTAGGAAATAATTTGACGGAGCAGATGACTGCCGTAAAACAGACTTCCAAAGCGATTGCAGATTTGATTGAAGCAGGATATGAAGTTATTTTATCTCATGGCAATGGTCCTCAAGTAGGGATGATTCAATTAGCTATGGAAGAATTTTCCTTTAATAATCCACAATATCCAGTTGTTCCGTTATCCATGTGCGTAGCCATGAGTCAAAGTTACATTGGCTATGATTTAGAGAATGCGCTACAAGAAGAGTTGCGTCAACGAAATATAAGTAAAGCCGTCACCACCGTAGTCACTCAAGTGGTCGTGGATGAAAATGATCCGGCGTTCAAAAAACCAACGAAACCAATTGGTCGCTTCATGACAAAAGAAGAAGCAGAACAATTAGTCAAAGAAAAAAATATACAAGTGATGGAAGATGCTGGCCGTGGTTATCGCCAAGTCGTCGCTTCTCCTAAACCAAAAAATATTGTCGAACTTCTCACGATTCAAACATTGGTTGATGCTGGCCAAACAGTCATTGCTGGCGGCGGTGGTGGCATCCCAGTCATTCAAGAAGGGAACCGACTAAAAGGTGTAAATGCAGTCATCGACAAAGATTTTTGTAGTGAACGACTGGCTGAACAAGTGGATGCTGATCTGCTCGTGATTTTAACAGCAGTTGAAAAAGTTTGTATTAATTTTGGTAAAGAAAATCAAGAAGCCTTAGGGAATGTTTCAACAGAAAAAATGAAACAATATGCGCAAGAAGGTCAGTTTGCTCCAGGTTCAATGTTACCAAAAGTTGAAGCAGCGATTAAGTTTGCTGAATCTAAGCCAGGTCGAAAAACATTGATTACGTTATTAGAAAAAGCCAAAGAAGGATTATCTGGAAAAACAGGGACTTTAATTGAAAATAAAGAATCATAGAATGGAGGAAAACGATGACAAACAAAATGATTAATTCTGCACAGGCACCAGCTGCTGTAGGGCCTTATTCACATTCTGTCTTAGCGGGAAATACGTTGTACATTTCTGGACAACTAGGATTAGATCCGCAATCGGGCGAAATGAAGACTACAGTGGAAGAACAAGCAAAACAAGCTTTTATCAATTTAGGTTCGATTTTAAAAGAGGTCGAGATGACCTATGATAATGTTGTGAAAACAACGGTGTTTTTACAACATATGTCTGATTTTAGCAAAATTAACGAAATCTATGGGAATTACTTTTCAGAAGTTTTGCCTGCACGTTCTTGTGTAGAAGTAGCCAAGTTGCCAAAAGATGGTTTATTTGAAATTGAAGCAGTTGCTGTCAAAGGATAATTTTTAAGATGTTTCTGAGGGAAAAAGGATTGCATTCTTTATTGATTAAGGGGAACAATCCTTTTAGAATAAAAAGAAGAAGGAAACGATCCTATGAATGAAAAAAAAGAGCAAGCATTATTTGAATATGATGCGAAACTATCAATTTCTGAAGCAATTCCGATGGGATTGCAACACGTTGTCGCAGCAGTAGTAGGGATTGTCACACCGGGAATCATGATTGCCAAAGTTTGCCAATTAAGTCCTAGTGATACGACTATTTTGATTCAAACATCATTGATTTTTTCAGCAGTTGCAACGTTAATTCAACTTTTCCCTATTTTTGGAAAAGTGGGTTCACGGTTACCAGTTATGATGGGGGCAAGTTTTGCGTATGTACCGATTTTGATGGCCATCGGAGCTGATTTTGGGATTGCAGCAATTTTTGGTTCCCAATTAGTTGGCAGTATTCTTGTTATTATTGTTGGTTTGTTCATTAAAAAAATCCGTGTGTTGTTTCCGCCTTTAGTAACAGGAACGGTTATTTTAAGCATTGGACTATCCTTGTTTCCAGTTGCGATTAAGTATATGGCAGGAGGAGCTGGTAGTGCTGATTTTGGTTCAGCCCGGAATTGGTTAGTTGCATTATTAACCTTTGCGATTGTCTTTTACTTCAATTATTTTGCAAAAGGATTTTTGAAGTTATCAGCAATTTTAAACGGAATGGTTATTGGCTATTTGATTTCTTTAGCTTTAGGGATGGTTAGTTTTGAGCCAGTTCAAAATGCTAAAATCGTTCAGGTAATTACCCCGTTTCACTTTGGACTGGATTTTCAATTGGTACCAATCTTTACGCTTGTGGTGATGTTTATTGTTGATGCTGTTCAAGCCATCGGCCAATTTACAGCAACAACGGTTGGGGCAATGGATCGGGATGCAACGGATGAAGAATTATCTGGCGGAATTATGGGGAGTGGTTTCACTAACTTTATTGGCAGTTTATTTGGATCAATCCCAGTGGCAACTTTTGGACAAAATGTTGGTCTGGTTACGGTAACAAAAGTGATTAATAAGTATGTTCTGGTTTTCGCTTCAGTTATATTATTAATTGCTGGTTTTGTTCCGAAAGTAGCTGCGTTATTAACTACGATTCCTTACGCGGTAATTGGTGGCGCAACGATTTCAGTTTTTGCTTCTATTTCTATGACAGGTATTCGGATGATTGCTTCGCAGGAAATGACTCCTCGAAATACTGGGGTTGTCGGAACAGCTCTAGCATTTGGAATTGGTGTCACATTGTCTACTGGAAGCTTAGCTGGTTTTCCAACTTGGGTAACAACGATTTTCGGTAATTCGGAAGTTATCTTAACCACTTTGGTAGCAGTCCTTTTAAATGTCATTTTAAAACCAAAAAAGCGTGTAGCACTTGAGTGAAGATTGCTTTTTTTGATACGAAAGTGAGTAAGCTTTCGTATCCTTTTTCCCTTACGTTATCTATAAAAAAATGAACGAATAAAGGAGGAGAAGATGTTTACGTATTCCCTAAACTTAAAATTAAAAACAGATCGGAACTTTTTTGGTCCTGGCGTTGTCGAAGTTTTACAAAAAATTCAGCAAACTGGGTCACTAAACTTAGCGGCAAAAGAGATGAAAATGTCTTATAATAAGGCATGGCGGATTGTGCGGGTAGCTGAAGAAGAGCTATCTTTTCCATTAATTATCAAAAGCGTTGGCGGTTGTAATGGTGGCGGGTCAATTGTTACGGATCAAGGAAAAGAGTTGATTGATCAATATCTTTTATTTGAGAAAAAAGTGTATCAACAGGTAGAGGCATGCTTTGAAGAAATATTTAAAGAACAGGATGTAGTATCGGAGGAACTGAAATGAGAGAAGTATTTCAGCGTTTGAAACAGGCAATATTGGAAAAGCAAGACACGATGTTATTAACGATTGGTACAAGTTCAGGATCTACACCACGAAGTCAAGGGGCTAGAATGCTGGTTTCCGCCGAAGGTAGAATAGCCGGAACTGTTGGTGGTGGCGCGGTTGAATTTCAGGCTGAACAAGTGGCAAAAAAGCTACTTATTGAGAAAGAAAATGCACAACGTCAATTTATTTTAGCACCGAATAATATTGCTGATTTAGGCATGGTCTGTGGCGGAAATGTCACGATTTTTTTCCATTATCTTTCATGGGAAACGCCATTTTTAAAAGAGTTGTGTGAGTCCATAGAAACGCATTTTCAAAATAATCAACAAGGTTGGTTAATGACTGAACTAGATCAAAACAATTTAGGAAAAGTATCCTTTTATAGTGAAACAGGCGAATTGATTGGTTCCACTTCTTGGGAGGGGGAATTAAGTTTGCTACCTAAAGGTATCCATTGTGAGCAAAAAGAGGACATAATTTTTTTAACAGAAGCGATCCTCCAAGTAGGGAAAGTGTATATTTTTGGAAGTGGTCATGTCGCACGCGCATTGGTACCTATTTTAAACTATTTATCGTTTTATTGCGTTGTAGTGGACGATCGTCCAGAATTTTTGACGGCACAAGCTTTTCCACAAGCTGAAGAACTACGGGTGATTCCTTTAGAAAATTTAGCTGCGTTTATTGAAATAACGGCGGACGATTATGGTATAGTGATTACCAGAGGACACAATTTTGATTTCATCGTTGCCAAACAGTTATTGGAAACACCAGCCAAATATATTGGTGTGATGGGGAGCAAACACAAAATTGCTTCACAAGTTCGACGGTTAAAAGAGGTCGGTTATACAATGACTGAAATTGAAAGAATTTTCATGCCAATTGGCTTAGACATTGCAGCCGAAACACCAGAAGAGTTAGCGATTAGCATCGCGGGAGAATTAATTCAACAGCGCTATCAATAATGCGAACCTTTAAATTAAATAAAAAACTTTTTTTGCTAAAAAATAATTTTTAGAACGGAGATTTGTGGTATAATCTAGGTGATTGAACACTAAACTATATCAGAAATCGAGGTGCAAGAAATGTATTCAATTATTGTAAATGGTCAAAGTGAAACCTGTGAAACAAACAAAAAATTAATGGACTTTTTGCGGGAGGATCTGGGCCTAACTGGAACAAAAGATGGCTGTAACCAAGGCTCTTGCGGTGCATGTACGGTGTTAGTAAATGGAAAGGCTTCCAAAGCATGTTTGTTTACTCTAGAAAAATTAGCTGGTAAAGAAGTCACGACAATCGAAGGTTTAAGCCAACGGCAAAAAGATGTCTATGCCTATGCGTTTGCAAAAACGGGTGCAGTTCAGTGCGGGTATTGCATCCCTGGGATGGTTATTTCGGCACAAGGATTATTGAACAAGAAACCCGAACCCACAAAAGAAGACATTCAGAAAGCTATACGAGGAAACATTTGTCGTTGTACAGGATATGTGAAAATAATAGAAGCCATTCAGTTAGCTGCTAAAATGTTTTGTGAAGAAGCGAGCATTCCAGAAGAACATTCAAATGGTAAATTAGGGGAAGACTTCCAACGGGTCGATGCAGTGGAGAAAACCTTAGGAACAGGGATTTATGTAGATGACATTGACATAGAAGGAATGCTTCATGCATCTGCTTTGCGGAGTGCCTATCCTCGCGCAAAAGTTCTATCAATCGATAGTACCCAAGCATTGGCGCATCCTGACTGTGTGGCTGTGTTCACAGCTAAAGACGTTCCAGGAAATAATAAAATTGGTCATTTAGAATTTATTTCCGATTGGGATGTAATGATTCCAGAAGGAGAAATAACACGGTATGTTGGGGATGCAGTAGCACTCGTTGTTTCAAAAAGAAAAGAAACCTTACCAGAGATAAAAAATTTAGTGGAAGTTGATTACGAAGAAATGATACCGCTTACTTCTTGTGAAGCTGCTTTAGCAGAAGGTGCACCAGCTATTCATGAAAAGGGCAATATCTTGTCTCATGAACACTTGGTACGTGGCAATGCAGAGGAAGTGTTAGAAAATTCTGCGTTTGTAGTGACAGAACATTATTCCGTACCAATTAATGAACATGCCTTTATGGAGCCCGAATGTGCGATTGCACAACCTGAAGGTGAGGGCATTTTACTCTTTAGTGCGGGTCAAAGTATCTATGATGAACAACGGGAAGTGGCTCGGATGCTAGGGCTAGACAAGGAAAAAATTCATGTTCAATCAAAACTTGTTGGTGGTGGTTTTGGTGGAAAAGAAGACATGAGTGTTCAGCATCATGCATCCTTAGCCGCTTGGTTATTGAAGAAACCAGTAAAAGTACTGCTAAGCCGTGAAGAAAGTTTGATGGTTCATCCCAAACGCCATGGCATGGAAATGGACTTTACGACCGGCTGTGATGAAGAAGGCAATTTAACTGCAATGAAAGCAGTGATTTATGCGGATACTGGGGCCTATGCTTCTTTAGGAGGACCGGTATTGCAACGGGCTTGTACACATGCGGCAGGTCCCTACAAGTATCAAACGATTGATGTGGAAGGGTTTGCTGTATATACTAATAATCCGCCAGCAGGTGCATTTCGTGGATTTGGTGTTTGCCAAACGGCTTTTGCAATTGAAAGTAATTTAAACTTGTTAGCAGAAAAAGTCGGACTATCACCATGGGAAATACGCTTTAAAAATGCCGTCGCCCCAGGAGATACTTTACCGAATGGACAATTGGTCTCGAAAAATGCGGCGTTAAAAGAAGCCTTGTTAGCAGTTAAAGACGTCTATGAACAAGCGGAAGTTGCTGGAATTTCTAGTTTCTTTAAAAACAGTGGCGTGGGTGTGGGGCTACCTGATACAGGGCGTTGTATTATTTCTGTTGAAGAAGGAAAAATACATGTCCGCACAAGTGCTGCTTGTATCGGTCAAGGGATGGCAACCGTTACGACGCAAATTGCCTGTGAAACATTAAATTTACCACCAGAAATGATTGTTGCGGAAGCACCTGATACGAGAAGAACGCCGAATTCAGGAACAACAACGGCTTCGAGGCAGTCACTCTTCACAGGAGAAGCAACTAGAAGAGCGGCAATGCAATTACGGTATGAACTTGATATGGGACGTGCTTTAAGCGATTTGGAAGGCGAAGAATTTTATGGGGAATATTCAGCGAAAACGGATCCGTTAATTAATGATAAAAAAAGTCCAGTTAGTCATGCTGGTTATGGTTATGCTGCTGAAGTAGCTATTCTAGATGACAAAGGAAAAGTAGCTAAATTTGTGGCTGCGTATGATATGGGGCAAGTGGTGAATCCACGAGCTGCTGAAGGTCAAATTGAAGGTGGGATTGCGATGGGCATGGGGTATGCTTTAACTGAAAAATTTGCCTTAGAAGAAGGCTATGTTAAAGCAAAATATGCAACGCTAGGATTAGTGAACGCCACTCAAGTACCACCAATCGAAACAATTTTGGTTCATGCTGACAATCTTCACGAAGGTTTAGCTTATGGAATTAAAGGCGTAGGTGAGTTAGCAACGATCCCTACCGCACCAGCTTTAGCAGGCGCATATTTTGCCTTGGATGGTCAGCTCCGACCAAGTCTGCCTTTAGAAAATACCCCTTATCAAAAGAAAAAAAGATAAAAGGAGACAACTCATGTCACTCGTTAGTGTCATTATTCTAGCATCGGGCAATTCACAACGGATGGGCCAAAATAAATTGTTCTTAAAATATCAAGGAAAAACATTTTTGGAGCACACGTTAACCTTAGTGAATCAATTAGACGTATTAGAACGGATTTTAGTTGTTTCGCCTGAGAATCAGCCAGCGTTTCCTTTACCTAAGAACATTCAGTTGATTCTCAATCATCAATGGCAAGAAGGGCAAAGTAGCAGTATTCGTTTAGGAACTGAACAAGCTCGGGGAGCTGGCTATTTATACTTACCTAGTGATCAACCATTGTTAACACCTAAAATGCTACAACCCGTGTTAGATAAATGTCAGAGAAATAAAATTGTAGTGCCATTACAAAAAGATGGTTGTCCTAGTAGTCCAGTATTATTCGGTAATCAATTTCGACAAGAACTATTAACATTGACTGGTGAAAAAGGCGGACGCATGATTTATGAACGCTTTCCAGAAGCAGTTCAGATGTTGAGAATAGCGACTCCTGGCCGTTTAAAAGATATCGATACGCCAGAAGAGTACAGAAAATTAATTCAAGAAACCAATAGTTAGAGAGGAAAAACGTATGAAGGACTTGGTTTATTTAAATTATGCAGCGACTTCCTATAAAAAATTTCTAGCAACCATTGAGGCTTTGACTGCCTATTTAGCAGAAAATCAGTTCATGAATTACGGAAGAAATGCCCCTTTGCTTAGAGAGGGGCTTCCTCTTTTAGAGACACGTCAATTGTTAGCAGACTTTTTTCAGGCACCCAGTGCGGCTCAGATTACGTTTACGAATAACGCAACAACTTCCTTAAATCTTGCATTAGCAGGTCTTTTACAACCTGGCGACCATGTAATTACGACTATGTTAGAACATCATGCAGTAGCCAGACCGCTTCACTTACTTGAGAAAGAACGAGGTATTTCAGTGACATATGTTGCTTGTCAAAAAACTGGCCTGTTAGATGTAGAAGATATTCAGCGAGCTTGGCGAACGAATACAAAAGCCTTGGTGATGACACACGCATCCAATGTCTTAGGCACCATTTTACCCATTGAAAAATGTTTTCAATGGGCCCAACAGAAAGGATTATTAACCGTTTTGGATGCGGCTCAAACGGCGGGCTTTCTACCAATAAAAATGACCCAGATGGCCATTGATGTGTTAGCCTTTACTGGACATAAAAGCTTATATGGATTAGCAGGTATTGGTGGGTTAGCTTTTAGTGAGCGAGGGGCTGAAGCGGTCAAACCACTGATGGCGGGCGGCACTGGTAGCCATTCTAATTCCTTTGATCAACCCTCTTTTTTACCAGATAAATTTGAAGCTGGTACGTTAAACAGTTTAGGTATTCTAAGCTTAAATAGTTCTATTAAAGAGTTGAATAAAATTGGTTTAGCAGCGATTCAAAAGCATGAACGAACCTTAATGCAGAATTTTTTAAATGGTTTATCAGGGTTACCTGTCACAATTTTAGGAACCAAGGACGTGGCACAAACTGTCCCTGTTGTTTCTATCACACTGTGGAATCAGGAAGAAACAATAGTGGCACAGCAACTAGCAGAACAATATGGCATTATGACGCGCGCAGGTTTGCATTGTGCACCATTAGCCCATCAAACAGCTGGGACTTTAGCAACTGGCACCTTACGTTTTAGCTTTGGTTGGCAGACAACGCCTGAAGAAATTACTTGGACAATTCACGCTTTACAAGAACTACTAATTTGAGAAGGAGCGGACAGCATGGATTTTTTATCACAATGTACATCAGGTGGCTGTGGGGCAAAAATTGAATCCCGTGTACTGAACCAATTGTTGCAACACTTACCCGAAACACCGGCAAATGAGCGGCTACTCGTCGGATTTGAACATGCCGACGACGCCGCTGTTTACCAAATAACGTCTGAAAAAGCTTTGATTTCAACGGTAGATTTTTTTTCACCAATGGTCAATGATCCGTTATCATTTGGAAAAATTGCGGTCGCTAATGCTTTAAGTGATGTCTATGCCATGGGCGGAACAGTCCTTTATGCGCTAAATCTTGTTTGTTTTCCACAAAAGATGTCAAAAGAATGGTTGGAACAAATGCTCTTGGGTGGCAGCTTAAAATTAAAGGAAGCGGGTGCTTTACTGGCGGGAGGCCATTCGATTTATGACCATGAACCCAAGTATGGTCTAGCGGTAACCGGAGAAGTTCATCCAGAAAATTTGTGGCATAATAATACGCCACAGGTGGGGGATGTCTTGATTTTAACTAAAGCATTAGGTGTAGGAATTATTCAAGCGGCTGTTCGGGGGCAATTGGCGAAGCAGACGGAACAAAAAATCGCACAAGATTCGATGGAACGTTTAAATAAATATGCCGCTGCGAATGCTCGATCCTACGCAGTACATGCTTGTACTGACGTGACTGGGTTTGGTCTATTAATTCATGCAAAAGAAATGGCTGATAATCAGGTAACATTACTGATTGATACAGAAGCATTACCAACCATTACAGGAGCGTTGGCCTACGCCGCAGAATGTTTAGTCACTGCAGCTGGGCAAAGAAACCGCCAAACAATCGGAACGACAATCGATTATTCAAAAATTTCTATGGAAATGCAAGAACTTTTGTTTGATCCACAAACTTCTGGCGGACTGTTAATTAGTGTCGCTGCTGACGAAGCGGCAGCCTGTTTAGCAGCTATTCAAAAAGAGGACCCTGTTGCCAAAATTATTGGCGAGGTTCTGCCAAAAGAACAACAAGCAGTAGTACTTTTATAGAGAGAAGGGCCAAATATGAAATTAGTAGATGCATTGGGGAAACCTTGCCCAATACCTGTGATTGAAACAAAAAAAGCTTTGGCGGAGTTAGGTTTAGCTGGAGGCACTATCGAGGTATTAGTCGATAACGAAGTAGCCATTGAAAATTTAAAAAAATTAGCTACTAAAAAACAGGCCACTTTGACTGCGAAGCAGATAGAAGCCACGGTTTTCTCTGTCAAAATTACGGTACCTGAAGAAGCGACTCAACAAACAAGTCAGTCAGCAACAGATTTAGTAATTACGATTGGCTCCGATCAATTAGGTACTGGAGACGAGCAGCTAGGACGACTATTAATGAAAAGTTATCTTCAATCATTATCAGAAGCAGAAACTGTTCCTACACAGCTATTATTCTTTAATCGAGGGGCGTTTTTAACGAATCAAGCAGCGAATACCTTAGCTGATTTGCAACAATTAGCTGAGAAGGGAACTACGATTAAAACGTGTGGGGCCTGTTTAGATTTTTATCATTTAACAGACACCTTAGCCATCGGTTCTATTACTAATATGTATGAAATTGTTGAAACGATGAATCAAGCGGCTAAAGTAATTACGCTTTAACAAAAAAGAAGGTGAAAAGATGGAGTATTTGCTAACCTTTCCGAATACACATTATGCTGTTCAGGCAGAACAAGTACTGTTGACAAGAAAGGTGGCTGTTCGCGTCTTTACTTTGCCACCATCATTGACGGATGGCTGTGGGATCGGTTTACTCATTAATGAAGCGGAAATAACTCGCAGTGTATGTTTTTTAGAAGAAGCAAAAGTACGCGTAGCCTCTATTTTTTCTGTGAAAAATGACCTTGGGGAAAGGAGGTACCAACTGTGGAGTCCTTAAAAAAGTGTTTTGATTTACAAGGGAAGGAAATTGTGTCGATTGTTGGTAGTGGTGGGAAAACAAGCTTAATGTGGGCGCTAGCAAAAACATATCGAAAAGAAGCTGTTCTGGTTAGTACAACCACAAAAATTGGGTTTCCCCAACGTCAATTGTATGATTATTTTTATACAAACCATTTTGAAAAAATAACGCCGAATATCTGCGGAATCACTTTAGCAGGAACCGCTATCAACAACCAAACAAAACTAACGATGCCTGCAATGACCTCGTTTCAAACATTGTTTCAGTACTTCACGAAAGTTTTTTTAGAAGCGGATGGGTCCAAACAACGACCTTTGAAAGGCTGGTCCTCTTATGAACCCGTGATATTAAAAGAAACAACCACCACAATTGGTGTGCTTCCGATTTCTGTGATTGGTCAAAAGATAGATGAAACGACCATTCATCGGTTGCCGCTTTTTTTGGAATTAACCGATGCGCAACAACAAGAACCAATCACAGAAACATTGTTAGCTCAACTGATTGCTCATCCAAAAGGATTGTTTAAAGAGAGCCAAGGAAAACGAATTCTGTGTTTAAATCAAACCCATACGCGAAGAGAGTTCGTTCAAGCGATGAATGTCTGTCTTCAATTACCCAAAAGCTGTTTTGAAAAATTAGACAAAATTATTGCTTGCAATATGGAATTAGAGAAAGGACTTATTTTATGGGAGAAATCAGTCAAAACATCCAAGAAAAATTAGTGATTGTTCGCGGAGGAGGCGATCTAGCGACAGGTGTTATCCAAAAATTATGGCACGTTGGCTTTAAAATACTAGTATTAGAAACAGAATGTCCTTTGGCCATTCGGCGGACTGTTTCAGTTTGTGATGCTATTTTCCAGAAAGAACAAAGAGTGGAAGATTTGGTTGCTGTTCGAATTACTTCATTAAAGGATTGCGCGAAATGTTGGCAGCAAAATAAGCTGCCTGTTTTTGTCGATCAAACAGCAAGTGCTATTCAACAATTGAAACCACTGATTGTTATCGATGCGATTTTGGCTAAGAAAAATTTAGGTACGCATCGAGGAATGGCACCGATTACGATTGCTTTAGGACCAGGCTTTTCAGCACCGCAAGATGTCGATGTTGTGATTGAGACAATGCGTGGCCATAGGTTGGGACGTTTATACTTTGAAGGAACAGCTTTACCTAATACAGGTATTCCAGGTGAAATTGGCGGAAAAAGTGCGGAACGAGTTGTCCATGCCCCTGCTTCAGGACAAGTTACCCACCTTAAAAACATAGGGGATCTCGTGTTGAAAGGGGAAGCATTATTCTTTATCGATCAGGTTCCAGTTTATTCGCCTCTGACAGGGACTTTGAGAGGATTGATTTCAGAAAAGGTAACCTGTTATCAAGGGTTGAAGTGTGCAGATGTAGATCCTCGACCAGTTGAGAAAGTCGATTGCTTGACGATCTCCGACAAAGCTCGTGCATTAGGGGGAGCGGTTTTAGAAGCAATTTTTATGATTGGAAGAAGAAAAAACGTTTTATAAAAAAGAACCTAAATAATATTTTTTTTACCTTAAAAATATTGTTAAAAAGATTTGGAATGTGGTATAGTAAAGACGTAGTAAAAAATACTCTATCTCGAAAGGGGAAGAGTACATACTTAGTTAGATTAGTTTGTGAATAAAATCATTTGTAAAAGTTATTTTTTTAAGAATTAATGTAAGGGGTTACAATTGCATTTGAATGCATTGAAATATTTAGGAAAAAGAAAGGAAATGAATGAAGATGGCACTAGTAAAAATTGTTTATGCAAGTATGACTGGAAACACAGAAGAAATTTCCGAGATTTTGGAAGAACAGTTTCAAGAAGCTGGAGTTGAAGTAGAACGTGAAGAGTGTTCAGAAGTTGATGTAGACTTCTTTGATGATGCAGATGCTTGTATTATCGCAACGTATACTTATGGTGATGGGGAACTGCCTTTTGAATTTGAAGATTTCTTTGATGAATTAACTGAAAAGGATTTAGCAGGTAAGCCATTTGGTGTTGTTGGCTCTGGTGATCGTGAATATGGTGAATTTTTCTGTAAATCAGCGCATGATTTTGTAGGAGCTTTTGAAAAAGCTGGTGCTAAAAAAGTAGCTGAAACAGTTGAAATTGAAAACAATGCAGAAGAAGAAGACATCGAAATGCTAAAAACATTTGTTAAAAGTGTCGCCACAACTTTATCTGATAGCGTTGCCTAAGGGTTTAAGAAAGTAGGAGTCAGAATGAAAAGGAACGATGAAGGTAGGTATTTCAATGTTTAATATTCTTCAATCGACTCAATTATCTAGTAATACATTTGATTTTTGGCTGGAAGCGCCAAGAATAGCGACACATGCTCAGGCTGGACAGTTTGTTATTTTAAGAATTGACGAAAAGGGAGAACGGATCCCCTTAACGATTGCGGAGACAAATCCACAAGCAGGCAGTATTCGAATTATTTTCCAAGTAATTGGTAAGACAACAGCTGCACTTTCCCAACTTAAAACTTCCGACTCTTTGTTGGATATCACTGGACCTTTAGGTATGCCCACAGAAGTGAAGCAATATGGAACGGTGATGGTTGTCGGTGGCGGGGTTGGTATCGCGGCTATTTATCCAATTATCAAGGCTTTAAAAGAAGTAGGCAACCGAGTGATTACGATTTTTGGGGCACGAACAGCTCAGTTAGTTCTGTTACAAGAAGAATGCCGTCGTTATTCGGATGAACTAATCATTACAACGGATGATGGTTCATTAGGTAAAAAGGGCTTAGTAACAGAAGCGATGGAAGAAGTTATTGCACGTGAATCTGTAGCGTGCAGTTGGGCGATTGGGCCCAGCATCATGATGAAATTTTGTACCTTGACAGCTGAAAAACATCAATTACCAATTTATGTTTCCTTGAATCCTATTATGATTGACGGAACAGGCATGTGTGGCGGTTGTCGGGTCACTGTTGATGGCACTATGAAATTTGCCTGTGTTGATGGACCTGAGTTTAAAGGCAATGAAGTAAATTGGGATGAATTCATTAATCGAATGAAGCAATATCAGGAAGAAGAAGCAGTTTGCTTTACAGATCGTTTGAAAGAGCAGGTGAAGAAAAATGGCTAGAAAAAGTCGTATAAAAACACCGATTGCGGAACAAGCACCTACTATCAGAAAGAATAATTTTGAAGAGGTTTGCTTAGGCTATACATTAGCAGAAGGGCAAGAAGAAGCGATTCGCTGTTTACAATGTAAAAATGCACCTTGTATTGCTAAATGCCCCGTGATGATTGATATTCCTGGATTTATTTTAGCTATTCGTGAAGGAAACATGGAACAAGCAGCCAATATTTTAAGTAAATATACGAATTTACCTGCTATTTGTGGACGCGTTTGTCCGCAAGAGAAACAATGTGAACAAGTTTGTAAATTAGGGAAAGCCAAAAACTTTGAACCAGTGGCAATTGGCAAATTAGAACGTTTAGTTGCCGATTGGGCATTAGAAAATCACATGTTTCCTAAAAAAACAGCGGAACCAACAAAAGGGAAAATCGCAGTGGTCGGTTCTGGTCCTTCTGGGTTAACGGTTGCGGGGGATTTGGCAAAGCTCGGTTACGAAGTAATTATTTTTGAAGCGCTTCATGAAGCTGGCGGCGTATTAACCTATGGTATACCTGAATTTCGATTACCGAAAAAAATTGTTAAACAGGAAATTGCGAGTATTGAAGCCTTAGGTGTAACAATAGAAACCAATGTGGTAGTAGGTAAAACGATTACGATGGAAGAAATAATGACAGAGTTTGATGCCTGTTATCTATCGGTTGGTGCAGGGGCACCAAACTTTATGGGAATCCCAGGGACTAGCTTAAATGGGGTTTATTCTTCTAGTGAATTTTTAACACGAATCAATTTAATGCATAGCTATGAGTTTCCAGAATATGATACACCGATTAAACGTGCTAAAAATGTTGTTGTGATTGGCGGCGGGAATGTTGCAATGGATGCCGCTCGTTCAGCCAAACGATTAGGCGCTGAAAATGTGAACATTGTGTATCGTCGTTCGTTAGAAGAATTACCAGCAAGAATTGAAGAATACCACCATTCCCTTGAAGAAGGAATTAACTATTATTGGTTAACGAATCCAATTGCTTATTTAGATGACCAACAAGGAAATCTAGCCGGTGTTGAATGTGTCAAAATGGTTTTAGGTGAACCAGATGCGTCTGGAAGACGACGGCCAGAACCAATTCCAAACAGCACGTTTACCATTCCTGCTGATGCAGTAATCGAGGCAATTGGCCAAGGGGCAAATCGAGTCTTGTTATCAACATATTCAGAAATAGAACTAAATCAATGGGGGTACATTCAGGCTGATCCTAAAACAGGAGCAACCTCAATACCTGGCATTTTTGCTGGGGGCGACATAGTCACAGGTGCTGCCACCGTTATTTTAGCGATGGGCGCTGGGAAAATCGCAGCTAATGCAATTGATCAGTATGTCAAAACACAAAAAACAACAGTCACAAGCAATGTTTAGGAAAGATAAAAGGTGAAAAAATGAAAAAAACAATGGATGGAAACACCGCAGCGGCTTATATTTCATATGCGTTTACAGAAGTTGCCGCTATTTATCCTATCACACCAAGTTCAACAATGGCTGAGTTGGTAGATGAATGGGCGGAAAGTGGTTTAAAAAATATTTATGGTCAAAAAGTTCAAGTTATTGAAATGCAATCAGAAGCTGGGGCAGCGGGAGTAGTTCATGGTTCGTTAAAAACAGGTGCGTTAACCACTACTTATACTGCTTCACAAGGTTTACTGTTGATGATTCCCAATATGTATAAAATCGCAGGAGAATTGCTGCCTTCTGTGTTCCACGTAGCGGCTCGGGCAGTAACGACAAGTGCGTTGAGTATTTTTGGTGATCATGGCGATGTGATGGCTACCCGCCAAACAGGTTTTTGTATGTTAGCAGAATCGAGTGTCCAAGAAGTAATGGATTTGTCGGCAGTTGCTCATTTAGCTAGCTTAGAAGGTAGTTTACCTTTTGTAAACTTTTTTGATGGTTTTAGAACGAGCCATGAACTACAAAAAATCGAAGTGATTGATTATGATGACCTGAAAGAAATGGTGAATCAGGAAGCTGTAACTCGTTTTAGAATGGGAGGCATGAATCCTAATCATCCCACTGTTTCAGGGACCGCTCAAAATCCTGACATTCATTTTCAACAAAGAGAAACAGTCAATAAAAATTACGAAGAAATGCCAAAAATTGTTCAAAAATACATGAAAAAAATTAACAATCTTCGTGGAACAACGTATGATTTAACCGATTATTATGGGGTTGAAGATGCAACAGAAGTCATTATTTCAATGGGGTCGGCTTCACCAGTAATCAAACAAACAGTCGATTATCTCAATCAACAAGGACGCAAAGTTGGTTTTATCAATATTCATTTATATCGTCCATTTCCTACCGAAAATCTTCTTGAAAAATTACCAGCTACAGTAGAAAAGGTTGCTGTTCTAGATCGAACAAAAGAATCAGGAGCCGAAGGGGAACCGTTATTGCTAGATGTTCAAAGCGCTCTTTATCAACATGAAAATCGACCAATTGTGATTGGTGGACGTTATGGGTTAGGCTCTAAAGACGTAGCGCCTAATCAAATTAAAGCGATCTATGATCATTTGTTATTGCCATTTAAAGAATTAAAACAACGCTTTACGGTAGGGATCGTTGACGATGTAACCTATCAATCATTGCCAGAAGAACCTACTTTAGATTTAACGCCAGATACTACCTTCCAAGCAAAATTTTGGGGCTTTGGTTCTGACGGAACTGTGGGAGCAAACAAGCAAGCGATTAAAATTATCGGAGATCATACCGACCTTTATGCACAAGCTTACTTTAGTTATGATTCTAAAAAATCAGGCGGTTTAACCGTTTCGCATCTGCGTTTTGGTAAAGAGCCAATTACTTCCACGTATTTAATTGAACAAGCAGATTTCATCGCTTGTCATAATGCTTCCTATTTGCATAAATACGACCTGTTAAAAGGTTTAAAAGATGGCGGAACGTTTTTACTGAATACTATTTGGGATCAAGAAAAGATTCATCGTTTATTACCGGCTAAGTTAAAAAAATATATTGGGGAGCACCAAATCAAATTTTATATTATCAATGCGGTTGAGTTAGCTCGCAAAGTAGGCTTAGGCCGTCGGATCAATACAGTGATGTCTACTGCCTTTTTTGAAGTAACAGATATTTTAACGAAAGAGCAATATTTACCGTTACTTAAAGAAGAAGTGAAAAAGACTTATGGAAAAAAATCAATGGAAATTGTTGAAAAAAATTACCAAGCGATTGATGCTACCTTTGAATCGCTGCAAGAAATTGTAGTTCCAGAAGATTGGGCAACCATTGTTTTAGAGCCAGAAAATCAAGAGTCGGAAGCTCCAGCTTTTGTGACAAATATTTTAGAACCAATCAATCGTCAAGAAGGGGATCAGCTGACCGTTTCAGATTTGATTGAAAACGGAATGAAGGGCGGTGCCATTCCTATGGGCACTGCGGCTTATGAAAAACGTGGCATTGCGTTAGAAGTGCCTGAGTGGCAAATGGATAAGTGTACGATGTGTAATGAATGTGCCTTTGTTTGTCCACATGCGGCTATTCGACCGTTTTTAGCGGATGAAGAAGAACTGAAAGAAGCACCTGCAGGTTTTGCCATGCGCGAAATGCGTGGCACAGATGGGTTGATGTATCGTATCCAAGTTTCTTTAGAAGACTGTACAGGTTGTGGTCTTTGTGTTCAGGCATGTCCCGTGAAAGACAAGGCGATTTTAATGAAACCTTATGAAACTCAGAAAGAGCAAGCGATGAATTGGGCCTTTGCGATGACTCTTAAACAAAAAGCCAACCCAGTCAAAAAACTTTCTGTTAAAGGTTCCCAATTTAACCAGCCATTGATGGAATTTTCAGGTGCTTGTGAAGGCTGTGGCGAAACACCTTATATTAAGTTGTTGACGCAATTATTTGGTGATCGAATGATGATTGCTAACGCAACAGGCTGTTCATCAATTTGGGGTGGTTCGTCACCGGTGACGCCTTATACAACGAACGAATGTGGCCAAGGACCAGCTTGGAGTAATTCGCTGTTTGAAGATAATGCGGAATATGGTTATGGTATGTATATTGCCAATCGAACGAAACGTCAACATTTAGCTAGTCTGGTTGAAGAAAGTCTTGCTAAAAACGTCGGATCAGATTCACTTCAAGCCTTGTTAAATGATTGGTTGGAACACATGGCTGAAGGGGAAGGAACACAACAGCGAGCCACCAAACTAGCGGCAGCATTAAGTGAAGAAGCCGATGAAGATCCACTTTTAACAAAAATTTACGAACAAAAAGATTTACTAGTGAAAACGAGTCAATGGATTGTCGGCGGCGATGGTTGGGCCTACGATATCGGGTTTAGCGGCATTGATCATGTTCTTGCCAGTGGGGAAGATGTTAATATTTTTGTTATGGATAACGAAGTGTATGCCAATACAGGCGGACAAACATCTAAAGCTACACCAGCTTCAGCCATTGCCAAATTCTCAGCGGGTGGGAAACATACCTCTAAAAAAGATTTAGGGATGATGGCAATCACTTATGGGAATGTCTATGTTGCACAAGTGGCTTTAGGCGCAAACTCAATGCAAACGATTAAAGCAATTGACGAAGCGGAGCGGTACCCAGGCCCATCAATTATCATCGGTTATACCCCATGTATTAATCACGGGGTCAAAGGCGGAATGGTTCGGACGTTAGATCAAGCCAAAGAAGCCGTTGAATCTGGCTATTGGCCACTTTATCGCTATAATCCAGAGTTAGTTAAGAAAGGCAAAGATCCGATGGTCATTGACTACAAGAAAACAGATTTTGACAAAATGCGTGATTTCCTTGAAAAACAAACACGTTACTCTGCGTTGCATACAATTAAACAGAATCAAGAAGTAGTCGAACATTTACTTGATAAAACTAAAGAAGATGCAATTGAACGCTCTGAAAGTTATAACAAACTAGTCACACACATGAAAAAATAAAAAAACAAAGCCTCTTACTTGAGAGGCTTTGTTTTTTTATCCAATAATAATTTTTTCTGAAGGGTATTCGTAGCCTAAGTCACGTGTTTCTTTTGGTACAAAAATCATTAAGGTATAAAGCATACCAATACGTCCAATAAACATTAATAAGGCAATCATTAATTTACCTACTGTTGTTAAATCGTCTGTAATGCCCAAAGAAAGACCGGTTGTCCCAAAGGCAGAAGCGACTTCCACAATGATTGAAATCAAGGGCAGATTTTCAGTGGCTGACAAAAAGACGACAGCGAAAAAGCACATAATCAAAGATAACATGAAGACGACAATCGATTTTTTGACATCATCGTCATCTATTTTACGGCTAAAGACGCTAATATCATCTTCACTTTTTAAAAAGGCTAACAAATACAAGCCAATAATCGCAACAGTCGTTGTTCGAACACCACCACCAACAGAGCTAGGACTACAACCAATAAACATTAACACAGAGAAAATAATCAACGTTGTAATTTGGAAGTCCCCTAAATCATTAATTTGGAGGCCAGCGTTTCGTGTAGTCATCGAATAAAACATCGAACTTACCCAACGGCCACTTTCATTCATTGTCAAAAATAGGTGATCTTTTTCTAATAAGTAAATCAAAATAGTCCCACCAATAAACAGAACAATAAACGCTAGCAAAGCAATTTTACTAAACAATGAGAAGCGGAAAGGCAAGCCTCGTTTCTTCTTACGAAAGTTCTTTTTCTTAAAATGTAACCACTCATGAATTTCCAGTAAAACGGGAAATCCAATCCCGCCGATAAAAATCAAGAACATAATTGCCAGTAAAAAGAGATAATCATGAGCAAAAGGAATAATTGAATCACCTGAAATATCAAAGCCTGAATTAGTCACTGCAGAAATAGCTTGATAAAATCCATAAAATATCGCATCTCGCCAGTTCGTATAATAACCACTTATATAAAAATAAAGCGAAAAGAGCGAGCCGAAGATTACTTGGAACCAAATTAAAATCAAAAAAGTGGTGCGGATCAGTCGAACAATTCCGCTCAGTCGCGGCTGATTCATGTCAGTCATAATTAACTGACGTTGCTTTAATGTGATTCGCCGTTTTGATAAAATAAAAAAGACCGTTGAAATCATCATAATCCCTAAGCCACCAACTTGGAAAAGAACCTCCAATAAGACGATCCCACGATCATTAAAAACCGAATTAATATCGACTGTGGTGAGTCCAGTAACACTGACTGTACTGATTGCTAAGAAAAATAAATCAATAAAAGGAACATGCGAGTCAGGTTCTCTGAAAATAGGGAGGCAAAACAATAAATAAGAAATAACCGTCATTAATATGTAATAAGCGACGATGATTTGAATAGATGAAAAATTTTTGCGAATAAATCGATCGCTTTTTCGCTGTGCCAGCCACAGCAAACGTGTATGGTTCACTAGATAACCTCCCAATTCTAATTAAACTAAGTATACCAAAACTTTTCGCCTCAAACGAATAATTCTGCCAGAAAATCCTTGAAATGACAAATAAAAATAAGAAATTCGTTAGAAATAATTGGAAAACATCCACAAACAAGCGAGAACATGATATTTTATGAAAGAATAGAAAAATAGGTTGTTCCCCAAACAACTTATTAATAATTGGTCAGTTTGTCTAACGATACAACTTTAAAAAGTAGTGGTAGCTTTTTTATTTCGGTTGATATGTGAATGTGTTCACTTTATGTAACAAACTGTTATTTTTATTCAAATGAAAAATAAGAAATTGTGTTGGTAGAAATCAATAGTTTATAAGGTGGGAAAACAATGAAAAAAGTGTTAATGGGAGTTCTTTCCCTAGGGTTATTATTAGGTGCAGCAACAGGTTGTACAAGCGATCAAGAAAAAGCCGCTGGTAAAACAAAAGCGTCTTCTGAAAAAACAGAAGCAACATCTGGTGCCTCTGCTAATGGTTATACAGATCCAAGTGAACTAAAAGACAGTTATGATGTTGTTATTGTTGGTTCAGGTGGTGCGGGGATGACCGCTGCATTACAAGCCAAAGAAGCTGGCATGAATCCAGTTATTTTAGAAAAAATGCCTGTTGCAGGTGGGAATACAATTAAATCGTCTTCAGGAATGAATGCTTCACAAACAAAATTCCAAGAAAAAGAAGGCATTAAAGATAGCAACGATAAATTCTTTGAAGAAACACTAAAAGGCGGTAAAGGAACCAACGATCAAGAATTACTACGTTATTTTGTTGATCATTCAGCTGAAGCAATTGATTGGTTAGATACAAAAGGAATTACATTGAGCAATTTAACGATTACAGGTGGAATGAGCGAAAAACGCACACACCGACCTGCTGACGGATCAGCAATTGGGGGCTATCTAGTTGACGGTTTAGTACGTAACGTTCGCGAAGAAAAAATTCCATTGTTTGTTGATGCTGACGTCACAGACTTAGTTGAAGAAAACGGTCAAATCGATGGCGTAAAAGTGAAAATGAAAGATGATAAAGAAAAAACAGTTAAAGCAAAAGCAGTCGTTGTCACAACAGGTGGTTTCGGTGCCAACGAAAAATTAATTACACAATACAAACCAGAATTGAAAAACTATGTTACAACGAACCAAGAAGGCACAACAGGTGACGGTATCCAAATGATTCAAAAAGTTGGCGGTGCGTTAGTGGATATGAAAGAAATTCAAATTCACCCAACTGTTCAACAAAGCGATGCTTTCTTAATTGGTGAAGCAGTTCGTGGAGAAGGCGCAATCTTGGCTTCTCAAAAAGGAGAACGTTTTGTTAATGAGTTAGATACACGCGACAAAGTTTCTGCAGCAATCAATGCCTTACCAGAAAAATCAGCTTATTTAGTCTTTGACCAAGGCGTTCGCGACCGTGCAAAAGCCATTGATTTCTATGATCAAAAAGGTTTCGTGGAAAAAGGTGAAACGATTGAAGAATTAGCTGAAAAAATTGGCATGCCTGCCGATACATTGAAAGCAACGATTGATACTTGGAACCAAGATGTTAATGCCAAAGATGACAAACAATTTGGCCGGACAACTGGAATGGAAGCTGACTTAAGCACAGCCCCTTACTACGCAATTAAAATTGCACCAGGGATTCACCACACAATGGGTGGCGTGAAAATCAACACGAAAACAGAAGTTTTACGTGAAGATGGCACACCAATTAAAGGTCTATATGCTGCTGGTGAATTAACAGGTGGCTTACATGGTCAAAACCGTATCGGAGGCAATGCAATCGCCGATATTATCATTTATGGTCGTCAAGCAGGTACGCAATCAGCAGAATTTGCCTCTGCTCAAAAATAACTAGCATTAAAAAGTCTGAAATTGTAGTCAAATAACTACAATTTCGGGCTTTTTTATTGCATACTAGCAGGATCATTAGTTGGAGTATAAATAGCCCTACTAAAATGACTTTGGCGTAGATTCTGTTTTTTTCAGAAAAATGCACGACGATTTTAGCTAAAAATACTGCTTTTTTGCTGAAAATATAGTAAAATACGTAAGGAACTAACGGAAAGGTGTAGTGAACATGGCTCAATTATTTTTCAAGTATGGCGCAATGAACAGTGGTAAAACCATTGAAATCTTAAAAGTAGCACACAATTACGAAGAACAAGACAAACCAGTTGTTTTGATGACCAGTGGACTAGATACACGTGATGGTGTTGGGAAAGTATCCAGTCGCATCGGATTACGCAGAGATGCTATTCCAATTTTTGAAGAAACCAATGTCTTTGACTTGATTAATGATTTGTCTTACAAACCTTTTTGCGTATTAGTCGATGAATGTCAATTTTTAAACAAGCATCATGTCATTGAATTTGCACGAATTGTTGACGAATTAGATATTCCAGTAATGGCATTTGGGCTAAAGAATGATTTTAGAAATGAATTATTTGAAGGCTCAAAGTATTTACTTTTATATGCAGACAAATTAGAAGAATTAAAAACGATTTGCTGGTTCTGTCATAAAAAAGCAACTATGAACTTGCACTATATTGATGGCAAACCCGTTTATGAAGGGGATCAAGTCCAAATTGGTGGGAATGAAGCCTACTATCCTGTTTGTCGCAAACATTATTTTCATCCAAAAACAGTGAATGAAGAACAGTAAGGAGAGACACTATGTACGATCAATTACAATCTATTGAAGATCGCTATGAGGAATTGGGCGAATTATTAAGTGACCCAGCAGTCATTAGTGATACAAAACGTTTCATGGAATTATCGAAGGAAGAAGCTAATACACGTGAGACGGTTGAGGTTTATCGCCGATATAAACAAGTTGTTGAAGGGATTAGCGATGCCGAAGAACTTTTAAGTGAAAACTTAGATGCGGAAATGGCCGAAATGGCGAAAGAAGAACTTTCTGATTTGAAAAAAGAAAAAGAAGTGTTAGAAGACCGCATTAAAATTTTATTATTACCAAAAGATCCAAATGATGATAAAAACATCATCATGGAAATCCGTGGTGCAGCCGGTGGCGATGAAGCCGCACTTTTTGCTGGCGACTTATTTAATATGTACCAAAAATATGCAGAAGCACAAGGGTGGAAAGCGGAAGTTTTAGAAGCGAACGTCACTGGAATCGGTGGATATAAAGAAGTAATTATGATGATTTCAGGAGATAACGTCTTTTCAAAATTAAAATATGAAAGTGGCGCTCACCGCGTGCAACGAGTTCCTTCAACAGAATCACAAGGACGGATTCATACATCGACAGCAACCGTTGTAGTTATGCCGGAAGCGGAAGAAGTCGAAATCGAATTAGCTGATAAAGATATCCGTGTCGATATTTATCATGCAAGTGGCGCTGGTGGACAGCACGTCAATAAAACCGCTTCGGCTGTTCGATTAACCCATTTACCAACAGGAATCGTAGTCGCAATGCAAGATGAACGTTCACAGCTAAAAAACCGTGAAAAAGCAATGAAAGTTTTGCGTGCTCGTGTGTATGACCAAATTCAACAAGAAGCACAAAGTGAATATGATGCTAACCGTAAATCGGCGGTGGGGACCGGAGATCGTTCAGAACGAATCAGAACGTATAACTTCCCGCAAAATCGAGTAACGGATCATCGTATCGGTTTAACCATCCAAAAACTAGACCAGATTCTTGCTGGCAAATTAGATGAAATCATTGATGCATTAGTCTTATATGATCAAACATCGAAATTAGAAGAGATGCAAAATGGCTAAACGTTACTTTGAAGTCCTTAACTGGGCTTCTTCTTTTTTAGAGGCGCAAGGCAAAGAAGGCTACGCTATTCACTATGTTTTTTTAGAACGTAAAGGTTGGGATAAAACGCAGTGGCTCCTGCATATGCAAGAAGAAATGCCCCAAGAAGAAGAGGAACAATTAAAAACGGATTTAGCCCAATTATTGACAGATTACCCAGCACAATATTTACTAGGACAAGCTGAATTTTATGGACATTCCTTTATTGTTAATGAACATACTTTGATTCCTAGGCCAGAAACAGAAGAATTAGTCGAGCGTTGCTTAAAAGCCAATCCAGATACTCCTTTGACGGTCGTGGATGTCGGAACAGGGACAGGTGCCATTGCGGTTAGCTTGAAACTGGCACGGCCCAACTGGCGAGTTATTGCCATTGATCTTTCAGAGGAAGCGTTGACTGTCGCTAAACAAAACGCGCAAGCATTAGGTGCTGGCATCGAATTTTATCATGGGAATGGCTTACAGCCAGTTGCTTCTGAAAAAATTGATCTGCTTATTTCTAATCCGCCCTATATTAGTGAACAAGAATGGTATTTAATGGATGCAAGTGTCCGAACGTATGAACCTAAAACCGCTTTATTCGCTGAAAATAACGGTTTGGCTTTATACCAACAATTAATTCATGAAAGTCAAACGATGCTTAAAGCAGACGGTAAAATTTATTTTGAAATAGGGTTTCAACAAGGCGCGGCCCTCCAAGAATTATTGAGCGCCGCCTATCCACAAAAAACAATTAAAATTGAAAAAGATTTATCTGGCAACGATCGCCTCGCGATAGCCGAGTAACTAAGGTTCTTCGTCGCCACTTTTCTAGAAGGAGCGATTTGCAATGGAAACAAAAAAATTAACCAAACAAGAAATAGCCCAAGCAGCAGCAGCCATTCAAGCAGGCGAGCTAGTGGCTTTTCCAACAGAAACTGTTTATGGCTTAGGTGCCGATGCCTTAAATGAAGCGGCAGTAAAAAAAGTTTACCAAGTAAAAGGCCGCCCCAGTGATAATCCATTGATTGTTCATGTGAACAACGTTGAGATGGTCAAAAAATACGTGGCGACCTTACCAGAAGTCGCTACAAAATTGGTGTCTGCCTTTTGGCCGGGACCATTAACTTTAATTTTTAATGTGCCTAGCGATACATTTTCTAAAACAGTAACAGGTGGTTTAGAGACAGTCGCTTTTCGTATGCCAGATAACCAAGCGACCTTAGCTTTGATTGAACAAGCCAATGTTCCGTTGGTCGGACCAAGTGCGAACACTTCTGGCAAGCCTAGTCCAACATCTGCAGAGCATGTTTATCATGATTTGCAGGGGAAAATTGCTGCCATATTAGATGATGGCCCAACGCAGATTGGGGTGGAATCAACGGTCTTGGATTTAACGGCGGAAGATGGTGTGCCAGTTATTTTACGACCAGGAGCAATTACCAAAGAGCAGTTGGAAAGCATTATTCCCCAAGTGAAAATCGATACACATTTGATTAGTGAAACTGCAGCACCCAAAGCGCCAGGGATGAAATACAAACACTATTCTCCTGATGCGGAAGTTTGGATTATAAGCGGTCAAACAGCAGAATGGCAAGCGGCGATTCAGCAAGCAAAAGAACAACAGGAAAAAATCGGCTTATTTTTAAGTGATGAACAGGCAGCACAACTAGATACAGAAAATGCGTTTGTTTATTCTTATGGTGCAGAAACGGTTGAAAATGCCACAAAAGAACTATTTGCAGGGTTAAGAGCGTTAGATGAGCAAGGAGCTACCACGATTTTTGCGCAAGGATTTGCAGAAACTGGTTTAGGCACTGCTTACATGAATCGCTTGAAAAAATCAGCCAATCAAAAATTTTTTGAAAAATAAGAGGTATTTGTAACGAAGCTGACACAGAAGTATGATACAATCAGACAAAAGAAAACAAAATGGAGTGTTGTTTGAATGGATTACAAAACGTATGACCCAGATTTATGGAATGCAATTGCAAGAGAAGAAGAGCGCCAAGAAAATAACTTGGAACTAATCGCATCTGAGAATGTCGTGTCAAAAGCAGTTATGGCTGCCCAAGGAAGTATTTTAACGAATAAATACGCAGAAGGTTACCCTGGCAAACGGTACTATGGTGGTTGTGAATTTATCGATATCGTAGAAAATTTAGCTATCGATCGTGCCAAAGAATTATTTGGTGCAAAATTCGCGAATGTACAAGCCCATTCAGGTTCTCAAGCCAATACAGCGGCATACCTTTCATTGGTTGAACCAGGTGATACCATTTTGGGGATGGATTTATCAGCTGGTGGTCACTTAACACATGGTTCGCCCGTTAACTTTAGTGGAAAAACCTATAATTTTGTCAGTTATGGAGTGGATCCTTCAACAGAAGTAATCGATTACGATGTCGTGCGAATTTTAGCAAGAGAACATCGTCCAAAACTAATCGTTGCAGGCGCAAGTGCGTATTCACGAACGATTGACTTCAAACGTTTCCGTGAAATCGCTGATGAAGTAGATGCCAAGTTAATGGTTGATATGGCGCATATTGCAGGCTTGGTAGCTTCAGGGTTGCACCCAAATCCAGTTCCGTATGCTGATATCGTAACAAGTACGACCCATAAAACATTGCGTGGTCCTCGTGGCGGTTTAATTTTGACAAATAGCGAAGAATTGGCGAAAAAAGTAAATAGTAGTATTTTCCCAGGCATTCAAGGTGGCCCATTGGAACATGTGATTGCCGGAAAAGCCGCAGCTTTTAAAGAAGCATTGGATCCAAGTTTTGCTGAATATAGTCAGCAAGTGATTGCAAATGCGCAAGCGATGACGAAAGTTTTCAATCAAGCGCCAGAAGCTCGTTTAATTAGTGGGGCAACAGATAACCACTTATTACTGATTGAAGTGACAGGTTTTGGTTTAAATGGAAAAGAAGCAGAAGCTATTTTAGATAGTGTAAATATTACTGTCAATAAAAATTCAATTCCGTTTGAACAATTAAGTCCATTTAAAACAAGTGGTATCCGTATTGGAACGCCTGCAATTACTTCACGTGGTTTTAAAGAAGAAGATGCGGTAGAAGTTGCTAAATTAATCGTTCAAGTCTTAAAAGATCCAGAAAATACAGCAGTTCATGATGAAGTCAAAGCAGCTGTAGCAGCGCTAACTAAAAAATATCCATTATATAACTAACATCAGGGATAGCTGAAGCGCGATTCTCTGTACAAATAAGAGTCGGAGCTTAGGATTTAAGGAATTCAACTTGTGTCCTAGGCTCTTTTGTTTTACAATAAGAAAGAATAAAATAATGAAGGAGAATAGATATGGGAAAATTTCAAGTAATTGATCATCCGCTAATTCAACACAAACTAACAATGATTCGCGAAAAGAACTGTGGGACAAAGGTTTTCCGCGAAGTTGTCAACGAAATTGCTATGTTAATGGCTTATGAAGTATCACGGGATATGCCTTTAGAGGATGTTGTCATCGAAACACCGATGGGTAAATCAACACAAAAAACACTTTCAGGGAAAAAAGTAGCAATCATTCCTATTTTACGTGCCGGCATTGGCATGGTTGATGGGATTTTAGAATTAATTCCAGCAGCGAAAGTTGGACACGTTGGACTTTATCGTGATGAAGAAACATTGCAACCACATGAATACTTCGTGAAATTACCTGAAGACATTGCAAGTCGTCAATTATTTGTTGTTGACCCAATGCTAGCAACAGGTGGTTCCGCAATTATGGCCATCGATTCATTAAAAGAACGTGGTGCTAGCAACATTAAATTTGTATGTCTAGTGGCCGTTCCAGAAGGTGTGAAAGCTTTACAAGAAGCGCACCCAGATGTAGATATTTATACAGCAGCTTTAGATGAGCGCTTAAACGAAGACGGCTATATCGTTCCTGGTTTAGGGGATGCTGGTGACCGTTTATTCGGAACAAAATAATAACAAAAAACCGTTAGGTAACCGATTATGGTTACTAACGGTTTTCTTTTGCTTAAAGAACTTTTCTAGGTGTATAATAAAAAATAAAAAAACAAAGGAGGAGCTATGAAAAAGAATAAAAAAGCCTTACACGCTATCGCTGTGATTGCTAGTGTGATGTCAGTTTTGATGTATGTTTCGTATATTCCGCAAATTTATGGAAATTTACATGGGGAAAAAGGCAATCCGACGCAACCATTAGTGGCAATGATTAATTGTATTTTTTGGACGATTCATGGGTTATATGGAGACGATGGAGAAACACGAGATAAGTCCATTATTTTTGCTAATGTGCCCGGAATTATTTTTGGTTTTTTTGCGTTTATTACAGCATTATAGTTTCCGACGAATTGGAAAGTATTCCAATTCTGTACATAAAAAAGAGCGGGGGAAATTTCCCACGCTTGAAGAATTAAATCTTTTTCAATTGTTTGTAATTAATAACAATCACACCATTGCTGTGCACCATTAAGTGATTGTTTTTTTGCGTTTCGTCAATTTCGACGACAGCGGCATTTTTTAATTGTTTCGTAACAACGCCTGTTTGTGGCTGTCCGTGAACAAGAAAAGTAACATGGGTGTCAACGGCGAAATCCTTACCAGCATCCGATGGAACAACAGGAGTAACCATACCATTAAAATTTGACATACAAAAAACCATCCTTTCTTGATATCTCTATTATACCACATTTTCAGAAAAAAGTTTGTAAAGTCGCTATTTGGCTTATTTTAAAGAGATTTTGCATAAATAAATAACAAACAGACTTTACAAATAAAGTAGAAAGTCCTATAATAGATTTGTTTCAGGCCAGCTTAGCTCAGTTGGTAGAGCAACGCACTCGTAACGCGTAGGTCACAGGTTCGATCCCTGCAGCTGGCATCTAAAAAAACAGACAGGCACTACCATCTGGTAGTGCCTGTCTGTTTTTTTAGATAAAATTTTGGATTAGTGCAAATGAAGCAATGCCTACCAGTACAATAAGCAATAAGTTTTTAGTAAGTATTGCGGCTAAAATGGTAGGAAATGAAGCGAATAAATAAGGAAGATTGAGGCTTGGTAAATGCCCAATTCTTTGTTCAAATAAGCTACTAAACCATAAGGCGGACATAATCACAATTGGAACAAAACTTAGATATTCTAATAATTTCTGTGGCAGACTGATTTTTTTTAAAAGTAAAAATGGCAGTATTCTTGAAAGCCAGGTTGCAACGGTACAGCCTAAAATTGTTAAAAAGAGATACTCAGAAGAAGGCATGTTTTATCATCACTCCTATTCCACACCCGATTAACGTGACAACTAAGACAATTAAATTACTGGGAATAAAAATTAGACCAATAGACATCAAACCAAAAGTAATCAGGACCATGATGAGTTGTAAAGCGATTTTCATGGAACGATCACTAATTATCTGCAGATAGAGTAAACCAATGAACATAGCCACGACCGCAAACTCAAGACCTAATGCTTGAGGGTTTGCAATAAAGCGCCCTAGATAGGCACCGATGATCGTCGAAAAAACCCAAGTCGCATAGGAAATCAAATTGGCAGCATTAAACCACTCAAAACTTAAACGTCCTTTGGTGTGGTTTAATTTATTCATTCCTAGTGCAAAACTTTCATCCGTCAGTAAGGTTCCCAACCAGAGATTTTTACCGAGAGATTCGGCTTTAAAGTAAGGCGCAATGGTCATTCCCATAAGAATCATACGCGCATTTACTAAGAAAGTCGCTAACACAATAGATAAGATAGGGCTGCCGCCAGTCAACATACTAACTGTTACAAACTGAGCAGATCCTGCAAAAATAAAAAACGACATCGCACTAACAATAAGAGGGGAAAAACCTGCTGCTTGTCCTACGATACCAAAAGCAATGCCAATACCAATATAGCCAAAAACCGTTGGCAAGGCTTCACGAATGCCAGTGCGTGCATCTAATTGGTGGTTCATTCTCTTTTTTTCCTTCTTTCTGTATAAAATTTAAACACGTGTGTATGAAAATCTAGACCTTCGATAATGAGACACAACGAGCGAATGAGCGTTTTCATTATTAACCACTCCTTTTGAACAACTAAGATATATATTGTATAATACAATAAAGAATACTTTTGTTCAATATATTAAACTTTTGGATGATAAAAAGAAACAGAAGGAGCAACTATTTTGGAGATTAATACAATTATTGGCAATAATTTAAAAAAAATTAGACAAGAAAAAAAACTTACGTTAGATGAACTAGCTGGGATAACCGGAGTGAGTAAAGGGATGCTTTCGCAGATTGAAAAAGGAACCACCAATCCTACCATAAATACAATTTGGAAAATAAGTAATGGACTCAATGTTCCATATACGTATTTATTAGAAGATGACTATGTTAAAGAAAATCCCGTGGTTAAAAAAACTGAGACGGTAACACAACATTCTGAAGATCACTCCTATCGAGTCTTTAATTACTACTCGGACAACCAGGAAAGAAACTTTGAACTCTTTCAGTTTGAATTAGATCCAGGGAAAAAGTATCAAGCTGTTGGGCATTCAAAACGTTCGACAGAATATGTCATGGTTATTCAAGGAGCATTAGCTCTTGAAGTGGGCGGTCAGAGATACCTTCTTCCAAAAGACGCCGCTATGTATTTTGATGCTAATCAAGTACACACGTATATAAATGACGGAACAGAGAAAGTCCAAGCAGTCGTCATTAACTATTATACGTAACAGTGGAAAATAAACATTAGAAAATTGCTGCATCTGTTATTTTATGGACAAAAAAAGTAAACAATGCTACCCTAAAAATAATAGAAAATGAAAGATAAAAGAAGAGGTCAAAATGAATAAAAAAATTGAAAGTCTTGGTAATACAGCATTAAGTTTACTAAGTAATACGATTATTGTTGTGCCTTATTTACTTTACATTCAATTGAGTGATGGACACAACCTTTTAACAATTTTACCATTTGTCTTATTTTATACATTGCGTATGACAGGCATTTTTCTGGTTCGAGGAATTAATTTGTCTTTAACTAGTCTAGGTCTACTAAAGATTTCTCTATTGTTAGGCTTGGCAGGCTCCTTAATTGGGATTGCCGGCGCTTTTTCTTTCCCACTTTATAGTATTTCAGGAATGTTATTAGGACTTAGTGGGGCGTTGTTGCCACCAAGTAATCAAACAATTCGCTTTTTCTTGAAAGAAGAAGGTCAAAAAATTAGTCACAGCAATCTTTTAACGACAGTCTTATTGACCGCTGTTTTATTTGGCGCTTTATTTTTTAAAGCGACTGAGATTGGACTGGCGTTATTGGTGTACGCGCTCTATTTTCTGGTTGCTTTAGTAGCAATCAAGAGCTATCCTGTTTCATTAAACGAGCTAGAAGAAGAATCAGCAGAAGTTTCACGAAAAGAATTAATTCTGTTTGTTATCTTTTTTGTGTTATTACTTTTATTAAGAAGTGGTCGCTTATTAACGAATGCGGTGGAATTTGATTACGCGATTGTTGGCGCCTGCTGTTTCTTTGTGGTGGCTGTCCTTTTCGTTAGTCATTATGGCAAACGCGGTGCGTATAAAGTATCATTAGAAATGAATCTTGCGACCTTGATTAACGGGATTGTCGGGAACTATTTATTTTTATTTGGTTCCATTTATGTTGCAGGGGTTTATGGCAGAGCTCATATGGGCATCTATCTCTATTTACCTTATGTTTTAGGGATGATTTTTGCAATGATTGCAGCTAGTAAAACGAAACAGTGGTCAAACAACATACCAATGATTGGTCTGGCGGGAAGTTTGGGAATATTACTTCTTACCTCGTGGACTATTTTAGGCCTGTTTCTCTTGAGTTTTTTCAAAAGCACATTGAATAGCTTTTTAGCTAGGCGATATTATCAAGAGACAGATTTGCCAAAAGATAGCCGCATCCTTATCAAATATACAACACAAACAAAAGGGAGTTTATTCCATCAATTTATTTTGATGGCGCTTATGTTAGTCACTGTAGTAGGCAAAGGTGGCACGACACAATTTTTATTAGAATTGACTGGCGGCAAAGGCATTTCAATGCAAACAAGTCAATTTTTAACTTTCATTAAAAATAGTAACTCGCTCTTAGTGTTATTGTTTATTGCAGTTTATTTCGTGGTCGTTTTTCGCCAAAAGAAACGATAATTTACAAATATTCATAAAAAAATACTTGGAAAAACAGTGATTGTGGCTGATTTTCCAAGTATTTTTTTATGAAAAGCTGTTTTTTTTTTTCGAAGATTCAAAAAAAATTAATCAATTGTTTCATTTTTAACAAGCTATTATTAGGTTATATGAATTTTATTGAAAGGGGATTAGTATGAAGAAAAAAACTTTTTCTTTTGTGATGTTGAGTATACTTCTCGCACAAAATTTCGGGTTTGCCGTAAATGCCTATGCTGTAACAACGACAGAAGCACAAACAGAGACCACTGATACAGCAAAAAAAGAGGCAGAGTTATCGAGCACAACGCCAGCTTTACCTTTAGCAACAACGAATACTTCAGAAATGAATCAACCAACTGCAACAACTGAATCGCAAACCACAGAGGCGAGCACAACAGCTTCCAGTGATGCTGCTACACCATCTGAACAACAAACAACGGAGGAAAAGGACACCTCACTTAATGAAAAAGCCCTACCAGATGTTCAAGCGCCAATTACAGATGAACTACTTGACAGTATGAGTCTTGCGCCGATTGGTGGAACAGAATACAGCCAAACAGAGGTTCACCGCGAATTAAATACAACACCGGTAACCGCTACGTTCCAATTTGCTGTTGGAAACACAGGTTATGCACCTGGATCAGTTTATACAGTTCAATTACCAGAACATTTAGGTTATTCAACTGTTAGCGGAGATGTGACGGGCATTGGCGCAACTTGGGCAGTCGATGCGGCGACCAAAACATTAAGTATTACGTTTAATCAACGAGTTTCAGATACTTCCTTTAAAGTAGAACTAAAAAGTTATCTAACAACAGAGGCGGAACCATTAATCAAAATTGAAACTCCAGGAAAAAATAAAAAAACTTACTCGTTTGATTTATATGAACAAGTGGAACCAATTCAATATAAAGAACGAACCAGAACCACGGGGTTAGATGGCGAAATTTTTTATAATTTAGACCGGACGTTAACTGGCAATCAAACATTAGAATTATTAACAACAGAGACGCCAGGCGCTGTCTTTGGAAAACAAGATAACTTGGAACCTCAAGTTTTCAGTTACGATGTCGACATTAATGGTCAAATTTTACCAGAAACGCAAACCTTGTTAACACCTGGCAAAGATTATACATTAAGCGATAATTCACTCGGGCGGATTGCTGTAACTGTTCCAAACATGAATCAACAAAAAGCCTATTCCTTATCGATTAATCGAACAATTTATTTAGAGAGTGCTTCGGACTATAACTACTTATATTCGCAGCAGTATCCAACAACAAAAATTGGGTCAATTTCTTTGAAAAGTACGACAGGAACTAAACAAACAACCGATTTTACTGCTAAGACGAGTCAAACAAGTAAAGTAATTGCTGATCGTGAAATGCGTAGTATGTCCTATATCAGTTTTCAAAGCAAAGGGAAATATTATGTAACAATTTATGGCACATTAACAGAAACAAAAGTGGGTCAACAAATCGTATTAGAGAGTACAAATGGTCAAGAAATTAAGAATCCTAAATTTACGGCGTATGGTCCTTTATATGAAAATGTAAAATTGGAAGACTATTTTGATATTAAAACTGAAGGTGGCAAGCTTACCTTAACGGCTACAAAAGATAGCTATTTAAGAATAAATATTTCTGATTTAACAATGGATTTTGACAAGAAGGACATTAATCTATCATTAAGTACCCCTGTAATTGGTCCCAATAAAGCCATTCAATTAGTATCCGATCAATATATTGAACCAATTAGTGTTGTTAATCCTTTGAATGCTGAAACTGCTTGGGGTAATTATGATCAAAATGGTGCCTATTCATCAAGAACAACTGTCTCAGTTATGGGAAGCAAAGAGACACCGATTCAAAATTTAGAAATTAAAGTAAAGCATCCTAATTATCTTTCATTACGAGCTACAAAAGAAATTTATTTTTATTACAAGTTAGGAACGGATTATACAGTAACGCCAACGTCAGATGGCTCAGTTATTAAGTTCACTACGCCAATAACCAATGAAATCCAAATTCCAATTGGTTTTAATTATGTGCCCGATAGTTTGCCAAAAGATAAAAGTATCCCAGTCGATACGATACCGATAACAATGAGTGCTGAAGGTTTAACTCCAGTTGATACGACAGTAACTACTAATAGTAAGCGTGGTTCTGAACGAACACTTCAAAGTAGTAAAAATCAATTCCTTGTCAATGCACGAAATGATTCTTTTGACTCACTAAGCGTCCGCACAAAAATTCCAGCTGGCGCCGATGTTCTTTTTGACATTTATGATGTTTCAAACGATCAGGTAGATTCAATTTATCCACAATACTGGGATCGTGGCTATTATTTTGATAAACCAATGTCACCAGACAGTCCTGGATACCCAACGATTACTTTTGACGAAAATACCAATAGTTACACGTTTGATTTTGGAAAAACCAACAAACGTTACATTATTGAGTATAAAAATGCCAATGGCTGGATCGACGTGCCAACTCTTTATATAACAGGGACAGCTAAAGAACCACAATCGAATAATAATGAAGGGTCTGCTACGGTTTCTGTTCAAAATGAAGCGTTAGACATTTTGAGTGCAACACAAGCGGCGAATCCAACATTAAAAAATGTAACAAAAACGACAGTAACAACAAAAAATATTGATAATAAAACACATCGTGTGAAAAATCCAACGATTGAATTAACACCCAAAGGCACAACCAATGCTCAAATCGATTTGAATTCTATTACCGTGAAAGGTGTGCCAGAAGATGCTTATTCATTAGAGAAGACTACAAACGGTGCGAAAATTATTTTTAAAGACTATACATTGACAGAAAACATTACGATTGAATACAATACGGTCTCTGCAAACGCTGGCCAAATCTATACAGAAACAACAATCGACTCTGAAACATTGAACCAGATGTCTGCTAGCAAGAAAAAAGTCACCACTGCGCCAATCACATTGAAATTCTCAGAAGGTGATGCGGAAGGTATTGTTTATTTAGCAACTGCCACATTCTACACGCATAACGTAGAGGATGAAAACCAAGCAATTGCGAAGGTTTCTTTTGAACTAATTGATAATGTCACGCATACAGCAACCGAATTTACAACAGATGAAAAAGGTCAATACTCCTTTGATGCCATCATGACAGGTGATTATACTTTGCGAGTAACGAATGTACCGCAGGAATATTCCGTGGATGAAGAGTATTTGACAGGAAAAGCCATTAAGCTGGTCAAAGGAGACAACCAACTAAAAATTCCATTAACGAAAACAATTGATCACAGTCGTTTACAAGTCAAAGATTCAACGATTTATGTCGGCGATTCATGGAAACCAGAAGAGAACTTTGTTTCAGCAACAGATAAAACAGGTCAAGACGTTCCCTTCGAAAAAATCACTGTTTCAGGTCAAGTTGATAACACCAAAGCAGGCGTTTATCCAATTATTTACAGTTACGAAGGTAAAGAAGAAACAGCCCATGTGACCGTCAAACCCGACCAATCTAAGTTAGAGGTCAAAGATACAACGATTTATGTTGGTGATTCGTGGAAACCAGAAGATAATTTCGTTTCAGCGACAGACAAAACAGGTCAAGACGTTCCGTTTGAAAAAATTGATGTTCAGGGAACAGTGAATGTTGATAAAATAGGCGATTATGAAATTATCTATAAAAATGGCAAAAAAGAAGCGAAAGCAATCGTTCATGTCCGTGATGACAGTCAGTTAGAGGTTAAAGATACAACGATTTATGTTGGTGATTCGTGGAAACCAGAAGATAATTTCGTTTCAGCAACAGACAAAACAGGCCAAGACGTTCCGTTTGAAAAAATCACTGTTTCAGGTCAAGTTGATACTAGCAAAGCAGGCGTTTATCCAATCGTTTACAGTTACGAAGGTAAAGAAGAAACAGCTAATGTGACTGTCAAACCCGACCAATCTAAGTTAGAGGTTAAAGATACAACGATTTATGTGGGCGATAAATGGGAACCAGAAGATAATTTCGTTTCAGCAACAGACAAAACAGGTCAAGATGTCCCGTTTGAAAAAATTGACGTTCAGGGAACAGTGAATGTTGATAAAATAGGCGATTATGAAATTGTCTATAAAAATGGCACAAAAGAAGCGAAAGCAATCGTTCATGTCCGTGATGACAGTCAGTTAGAGGTCAAAGATACAACAATTTATGTGGGTGATAAATGGGAAGCAGAAGATAACTTCGTTTCCGCGACAGACAAAACAGGTCAAGACGTTCCGTTTGAAAAAATTGATGTTCAGGGAACAGTGAATGTTGATAAAATAGGCGATTATGAAATTGTCTATAAAAATGGCACAAAAGAAGCGAAAGCAATCGTTCATGTCCGTGATGATAGTCGTTTACAAGTCAAGGATACAACGATTTATGTCGGCGATTCATGGAAACCAGAAGAGAACTTTGTTTCAGCAACAGATAAAACAGGTCAAGATGTCCCATTCGAAAAAATCACTGTTTCAGGTCAAGTTGATACTAGCAAAGCAGGCGTTTATCCAATCATATACAGTTACGAAGGTAAAGAAGAAACAGCCCATGTGGCCGTCAAACCCGACCAATCTAAGTTAGAGGTTAAAGATACAACGATTTATGTTGGTGATTCGTGGAAACCAGAAGATAATTTCGTTTCAGCGACAGATCGTGATGGTCATGCTATATCCTTTGATAAGGTTCAAGTAAAAGGGGAAGTTGATACAAAGAAAACAGGAGAGTACCAGATTTCCTATACCACTGAGCCAGTTAATGAAACCAAACCAGCTGTGCAGTCACGACTTTTCTCAATGTTTTCAAACGAAACACCTCGTCAATTAACGACAGTAGCAACTGTTCATGTGATTGATCGTAATCCTACACCGCTACCAGATAAAAATGAGAACAACCAGACTAGTTCTTCAACGAATCAAACCACGATAAAAAGTAGTCAGTATGTCACACACATTGTGAAACCTGACAAGCAAGGACGTTATCCCAAAACGGGAGAACAAACTAATGGTCTATATCGTGTGCTAGGACTTGTTGTATTACTTATTGTGATTATTAGTGGTATAGTCATCAAGAAGAAACGAAAATAATTAAATGAGCGTGGGGCAAAAGTTTAAAGTAACTTTTGTTCCACGCTTAAAAGATGAATAAGTGCATGAATGAGGGTAGCTGTTTCCTTGGAAAATAGGAAGTTTTACAAGTGACTTTTATTTTAAGAACACCTATTAGCAGGTTTTTCTGTTAAGATAGTTATTTTTATGAAATAGTTTGGAGGAATAATAAACGAGATGAACCAGCGAACTATTTATTATGGTAGTATCGGCACAGCCTTATTTCTTTCTTCAGGAATGTTGATTGCTTCAGTGAATAGCTATGCAAACGAAGCGACAACACCAGGCAAATACACCGTGACTTATGAAGTGGATGGCAAAATTGAAACAGCAACCATTACGGTCAAAGAAAATCAAACGGAACTTAAATTAAAAGACACGTTTTTAGGAGTTAATCAAGCATGGTCACCATTAGACAATGTCGTTTTTCTAAAAGATAAAGAGGGTCGCCCTTTAAATTTAGAAAATGTAATTATAGAAAATAATGTAAATACTCAAAAAGTAGGCCTTTATTTTGTAACCTTCCGTTACGAGTCATACCTTTCTATTGCGAAGGTGTATGTCAACCCTACTAATTTTGCTGCAGAGGGGAATATGCTTGCAGAGCTTCCTTATAGTCAAGCAATGATTGGCCCAGAAAGATCAATTATTGCCTCGAGACAGGACAAGGAGCAACAAACAAAACAGGAGAAAAAGAAAAATAAAATTGAACAGGAACGAGTAAATAAAAAGGTGCTGTTAAATGATGAGTTGTTGAAAAAAATAGATACGATAGCCCCAGTGGAAATTACTGGAGGAGCGGCAAGTGGGTCCTCTCAATTTGGCACCACTTTAAGCTTCCTGTCAGGCTCACTTTTGTATGGAACAAGGAGAGTTTAAATGGAATTCTTGTTATTAGATGATCGGGAAAATTTAAAATTAGCGATTATTAGAAAGTTAGAGCAACAATATTCATTTTCTGAACGAAAAGATCGTTTATGTAAGCAATTAGCTATTTCTCCTTATTTGCTAGAACGGAACATAACAGAAATCAATGCAGATTTGCAACGCTTTGGTCTGATTAATGAGATGGAAATCAGTGAAAAAAATAATGAAATTTTGTTATCTCAAAGCCTTCGTATTTCTTCAAGTATTATTGAAGAATATTATTTAAAAGACTCGTTAGAATTTAATCTATTAAAAACGATTTTCTTTCATCAGTTTACCTCAATCAAAAAATACGGTGAAAAGCACGGGATGAGTCGAACGGTTGTATATAAAATTGTTGACCATATCCGGAAAGAATTAGGTCAATACGGTATTAAGTTATCCAAAAATTTACAACTTAGCGGCAATGAAATGGCGATTAGACAATATTTTACTATGCTTTATTACCGAATTTACAAAGATTCTGAAGAATTATATAATCAAACAGATCTTCGCGCAGTGAACCAATTATTGGCTCAATTGAAAGGCTCTTATGAAAATATCACTAATTTTCATTTATTTAAACATTATGTATTGGTGGCGTTAGAACGAACGCAAAGAAAAGCTAATTATTTTTTATCCCAAGAAGAAAATCCATTCGCTTTTGATGAAGAAAGTTCGATTTATCAAGAAATTCAAAGTTGGATCAACGAAGTGATGAAGGCGACTCATGCAGAGAAAAACGCAGAAATTCAAGGAATTATCGGCAATTTATCGGTCTATCAAAGTGAACTTATTTCGGAACATTTGCTGAGTTCTCACAATGAGGCAATTACGGCTACGAAAACATTATTCTTTTCTTATATGCCGTTTACAATTTCGGACGAAGAATTTTATCAAGAAATTGTTCCGATTATTTATCAACATCGTTTTATTACGCCGTTCATCGATATCACCTTACGAATTATGGATTTAGAATTTTTTCAGGAACGCTACCCAATTGTTTTTAATAGCTGTCGTCAGTTTTTATTTGCGTTGGATTGCTCGGCGTTTGAGTTTAGTAAGCTTTCTTTATTTTTTGATTTGCTATTAGTGTTATCCCGTCTTTATGACCAAAGGAATGAAAAAAGCACGATCAATCTTTATGTGAATTTTACGCAAGGAGAAAAATATACTCAGTTTATCAAAGAACAAATCAAAATATTCGAATCTTTCAGCATTCACTTTCATTCAGCGATTCGACCAGATACTGATTTAGTAGTTTCGGATTATTTACCAAAAACGTTATTTTCAGTAAAATGTTTAATTTGGCTAGCGCCCCCGCGAGCCAGTGACTGGCAAAATTTTGGCAACGAAATTGTCCGAATTAATAAAGAGCTACAACAAACGAAACAAAGAAAAAGCGAATAAAAACAGTCGCAACGTGTTTTAGTTGCGACTGTTTTTTGTTACTGAATGTTTATAGTAAACTTTCTCATTATCACTGATGTAAAAAATTTTAAATAAAAGCCAAATAGGATTGAAGAAAAAGAAAAAATTGCTAGTGAAGGACCAATTCTCTAAAGTTTTTCTCAAATATAGTAGAATTCCTTTCTTTTCTTCTGTGAGAAAGATATAATAAAAAACGTATGAACAAAGGAAAAGGGATGACGAATGAATAGAAAAGAGAAAACAAATTTAGATAGTCGAATTGATTACGGCGTGATATTACCAGTTTTTCTTTTATCACTAATTGGTATGCTATCGCTTTACGTAGCGCTTTACAATGATCCAAGCAAACCTAAAATTGGTAGCTTGTTAATGAAACAAGGACTGTGGTATTTAGTCGGAGGATTAAGTATTGTCATTATTATGCATTTTAGCTCAAAATTACTCTGGCGGTTAACGCCCGTTTTTTATGCACTTGGATTAGTATTAATGGGATTACTACTGAAATTCTATGACCCCGTGCTAGCAGAGCAAACAGGTTCTAAAAACTGGATTCGCTTTGGTGGCACCACATTCCAACCATCGGAATTGATGAAGATTGCGTTTATTTTGATGTTGGCCTATATAGTGACCATGCATAATGTTAAATATGTGGACCGAACACTCAAAAGCGACTTTTGGCTAATCGCTAAAATGCTATTAGTGGCGATTCCGGTAATTGTTTTAGTACTTTTACAAAAAGACTTCGGGACGATGTTAGTTTTCTTAGCCATTTTTGGGGGAGTTTTCTTAATGTCTGGCATTACTTGGAAAATTATTGTGCCAGTTTTTATTTTAGCTGCTCTAGTGGGGGCAGGAACTATTTACTTGATTACAACAGAAACAGGTAGAGATTTATTGTCTAAGTTAGGGGTCGAAGCCTATAAATTTGATCGGATTGATTTATGGCTAAATCCTTTCCATACAGATCCAGACCGCTCATTCCAACCAGCGCTAGCATTAACAGCAATTGGTTCTGGGGGCCTTTTCGGAAAAGGCTTTAACGTGAGTGATGTGTATGTCCCTGTTCGTGAGTCAGATATGATTTTTACAGTTGTTGGTGAAAACTTTGGCTTTATTGGTGGCTGTTTCATTATTTTGTTGTATTTTATTTTAATCTACCGCATGATTCGCGTTTGTTTTGATACAAATAATGAATTCTATGCCTACATTGCCACAGGAATTATCATGATGATTTTGTTCCATGTTTTTGAAAACATTGGAGCGAATATTGGTTTACTACCATTAACTGGGATTCCATTACCGTTTATTAGTCAAGGTGGTTCTTCCATTTTAGGTAACATGATTGGGGTGGGCTTAATTATGTCCATGCGTTACCAACAAGAAACGGTTCGTACCAGAAGTGGTCGTTAAAGAAAGAAGAAAGAAGGGGTAGAAATGTACACACTTTATGAATATCCTAAATGCTCAACTTGTAAAAAAGCGAAAGCGTGGTTAGACCAACAAGGCGTTAAATACCAAGCAATTGATATTAAAGCAACACCGCCTAGTAGTGAACAATTAGCAAAATGGATGAAAGAGACCGGCTTGCCTGTTCGTCGTTTTTTTAACACAAGCGGGGTTTTATATAGAGAACAAGGCTTAAAAGATCTTGTTGACAGTTTTTCTATTGAAGAAGCAAGTCAGCGTTTAGCTGCGGATGGCATGTTGATTAAGCGTCCAATTCTCTTAAAAGACAATACATTTCTAACGAATGGTTTTAAAGAAGCAGATTACGAAGGAGTGCTTGGAAAATGAGTGAAATGAAACAAATCGATCAATTATGGATCTTACCAACAGAAGCAGGTTATAAAATTGGTTTAACCGCCGAAGCCCAAGAGGATTTAGGGAAGATTACTTTTGCGACATTTCCCAAAGTCGGACAAACATTAGCTAAAGGTGATTCTTTAATTGAATTAGAAGCAGAAAAAGCAGTCAGTGAATTCAGTAGTCCATTATCTGGTAAGGTAGTTGCGATTAATGAAGCGGCTGATCAAGAGCCAAGTGCATTAGATGAAGAAAATGCCTGGATTGCTGTTTTAGCAGATGTTGAACCAACAGAATTTGAAAATCTTTAGTCTTACGTTGACAAGGCCAATGATTATTGCTATAATTTTCTCAATCTAATCAAAAGAAAGCTTTGAAAAGAAGAGTACATGTTAAGGACGTTTGAAGAGAGCCCTGTTTGCTGAGAATGGGTAACAGATTTAAGATGGAAGATGGTCTTTGAGCAGAGTAAGTGAGCGAAGCAGTGAACTTACTACGGGGCGCCCGTTACAGCCAACGGTATGCGAAGAATCAAGTACCGTATGAGGTTATTATTGAGAAATAATAGCGAATTAAGGTGGTATCACGAAATGACAAACTTTCGTCCTTTTTGCTGTAATAGCAAAAGGATGGAAGTTTTTTTGTTTTTATTAAGCAAATTCGTTTCATAAAAAGTGCGAAACCTTCAAAATAAGAAAGTAGAACAGAAAGAAGAGGAGAACAAAATGGCATTAATTGAATTACGTCATGTAAAAAAAGAGTTTTCCGGTAAAGCGGGTAAAGTCACGGCTTTAAAAGATATTGATTTAACAGTTGAATCAGGTGATATTTATGGCATTATTGGCTATTCAGGTGCAGGAAAAAGTACGTTGGTTCGCCTATTGAATGGACTTGAAACACCTACAGAAGGTGAAGTAGAAATTCAAGGACAAGATATTGCATTGTTGCCAAATAAAGAACTACGAAACTTCCGTAAAAAAATTGGGATGATCTTTCAACATTTTAATTTATTATGGTCACGGACGGTCCTAGAAAATATCATGCTCCCATTGGAAATTGCTGGCGTTCCAAAACAAAATCGGAAAAGCCGCGCAGAAGAGTTAATCAAGTTGGTTGGTTTAGAAGGACGGGAAACCGCCTACCCAAGTCAACTCTCTGGTGGGCAAAAGCAACGAGTGGGGATTGCCCGTGCCTTAGCTAACAATCCTGACATTTTGCTTTGTGATGAAGCAACGAGTGCTTTGGATCCGCAGACAACTGATGAAGTGCTAGAATTACTACTAAAAATCAACCAAGAATTAAATTTAACGGTTGTATTAATTACCCACGAAATGCACGTGATTCGTAAAATTTGTAATCGCGTAGCTGTGATGGAATATGGTGAAATTGTTGAAGAAGGTAAAGTGATCGATATTTTCAAAAAGCCTCAAACAGAAATTGCGAAACGCTTTATCCAACAAGAAGCGGATAAAAACATTGAAGAAACGGAACTGGTTGTTGAAGAAATGTTGGAACAATATCCGAATGGAAAAATTGTTCGCCTGCTTTTCCACGGTGAACAAGCGAAATTGCCAATTATCTCGCATATTGTCCAAGAATATCAAGTAGAAGTTAGTATTATTCAAGGGAACATTCAGCAAACAAAGCAGGGTGCAGTGGGTTCTCTTTATATTCAATTATTAGGCGAAGAGCAAAATATTCTAGCAGCCATTGAAGGATTACGTAAACTTCGTGTAGAAACAGAGGTGATTGGAAATGAATAATCGTGGCTTAGCAAGTTTCTTTGATTTTTCCCAAATTGATATAAGTAAACTACAAGAAAAAACGATTGAAACACTTTATATGACAGGGATTTCAATCATAGTGGTCGCCATTTTAGGGCTGATTTTAGGACTACTACTTTTTGAAACGTCAGGCAGAAAAGGGATTTTGAGCCGATTACTGTATTGGCTAGTGGCCATTTTTGTAAATATTTTCCGTTCGATTCCGTTTATTATCTTAATCGTTCTGTTAATTCCTTTTACAAAAATTATTTTAGGGAGTATGTCTGGTGTCAAAGGCTCCTTACCAGCATTGATTATTTCCGCAGCACCTTTTTATGCTCGCATGGTCGAAATCGCTTTTCGTGAAGTCGATAAAGGCGTGATTGAAGCAGCCAAAGCAATGGGGGCCAATCGTTTCCAAATAATTTGGAAAGTTCTATTACCAGAAAGTCTGCCAGCGCTTGTTTCTGGCTTAACCGTTACAACCATTTCTTTAGTGGGCTACACTGCAATGGCAGCTGCTATTGGAGCGGGTGGTTTAGGAAGTTTGGCGTATCAAGATGGCTTCCAACGTGGTCAAAATACAGTTACCTTAGTAGCAACGATTTGTATCTTAATTATTGTCTTTGCGATTCAATGGCTTGGGGATACAGTCGCTAAAAAAATAGATAAACGATAAATGGAGGGAATAAGATGAAAAAACGTACATTATGGTCAGTAATTACTGTAGCAGTAGCTGTCTTAGTTTTAGGGGCTTGCGGCAATAAAAAGAGTGATGACTCGGTCTTGAAAGTTGGAGCTTCACCAGTTCCACATGCAGAGATTTTAGAACATGTAAAACCTTTATTAGAAAAAGAAGGCGTAAAATTAGAAGTGACGACTTATACAGATTACGTGCTACCTAACAAGGCGTTGGAAAGTGGCGATATCGATGCCAACTATTTCCAACATGTGCCGTTCTTTAATGAAGCGGTTAAAGAAAATGATTATGACTTTGTGAATGCAGGTGCGATTCATTTAGAACCAGTTGGGCTTTACTCGAAAAAATACAAATCGTTACAAGAAATTCCTGATGGTTCAACGATTTACGTTAGCTCTTCCGTTTCAGATTGGCCACGCGTATTAACTATCTTAGAAGATGCTGGTTTAATCACGCTGAAAGAAGGGGTAGACCGGACAACTGCTACTTTCGATGATATTGATAAAAATACTAAAAAGTTGAAATTCAATCATGAAAGTGATCCAGCAATCATGACCACTCTTTATGACAATGAAGAAGGGGCTGCGGTTTTAATTAACTCAAACTTTGCCGTGGATCAAGGATTAAATCCGAAAAAAGATGCGATTGCCTTAGAAAAAGAAAGTTCACCTTATGCCAATATTATTGCGGTTCGTAAAGAAGACGAAAACAACGAAAATGTAAAAAAATTAGTCAAAGTGTTACGTAGCAAAGAAGTCCAAGATTGGATTACGAAAAAATGGAACGGTGCCATTGTTCCAGTCAATGAATAAAAAGAAAAAGACAATAGAATAAAAACTTGAGGTCGGGACAGGCGTGTTAAGCTTCAAGAAATAAGAAGAAAGTTCTGAAAGATGCTTTTTGTCTCTCAAGGACGTTCAGCTTATTTCCGAAGAAGCTGCTCCTGTCCCGTTGTTTATCTAAAATTTTAGGGCTAGGCAGATACATCATGTTGATTTACTTGCCAAGTCTAAGTTTTTTTCTTTTAAAAAAGGACCATAAATGATAAAGTTACAAGGAATTTCTTAATTATCAGGAAAATTCAGGGACTATGCATAGGCATTTGCATTAGTTATTGTTATAATAATTAAGATAGATTTTTTGGAATGGAGGGAAAAAGATGTTACGTTTTTTTCCGCAAAAAAATAAATATGTAGAAGAAGCAAGCCAGTACGCCTTTGATAAAGAAGGCCAAATTCCGCAGCACATTGCCATTATTATGGACGGAAATGGCCGGTGGGCACAGAATCGAAGACTGCCGAGAATTGCTGGACATAAAGAAGGCATGGATACGGTTAAAAAAATAACGAAGCATGCTAGTCATTTAGGCGTTAAAGTTTTAACACTTTATGCATTTTCAACGGAAAATTGGAAGAGACCAACAGATGAAGTCAATTTCTTAATGCAATTGCCTGTTGATTTTTTTGATACATTCGTGCCTGAATTAATTAAGGAAAATGTTAAAGTCAATGTAATGGGCTACCAAGAGTTTCTACCAAGCCATACGCAAGATGCTGTTAAGCGCGCCATTGAGCAAACCAAGGACAATACGGGCATGGTTTTGAACTTTGCTTTAAATTATGGGGCGCGTGCGGAGCTACTAACTGCCATGAAACAGATTGCTGCAGAGGTTTCAGAAAAAACATATACGGCAGATGAGATTACAGAAGAAACGATCGCAGATCACTTAATGACTGGCTTTTTACCCACGGAACTTCGTGATCCAGAATTGTTGATTCGAACAAGTGGGGAAGAGAGAATTAGTAATTTCTTGCTATGGCAAATTGCTTATAGCGAGTTGTTTTTTACAAAAGCATTATGGCCTGATTTTTCAGGAGACACTTTAGAAACCGCGATTGCTTCTTTCCAAAATCGTAATCGTCGTTTTGGTGGTCTAAAAGAAACTACAGAAACAGAAGGGAGCGATCCGCAGTGAGACAACGTGTCATCACAGCTATCGTCGCATTAATCATCTTTATTCCAATTATCTGGTATGGTGGTTTTGCAATTGAGATTGCCGCTGTTGCTTTGGCAGTAGTCGGCGTGTACGAGTTATTCCGTATGAAAGGATTAACGTTATTAAGTTTTGAAGGTGTTTTATCAGCATTAGGGGCCGTTTTTTTAGTTATCCCGACAATTAAATGGTTAAACTTTTTGCCGGAAATGCAAACAAATTTCATTTTATTTTATGTCACTGTAATGTTGTTGTTAGGTGCTTCGGTAATTTCTAAAAATACATATACGATTGAAGAAGCTGGCTTTCCAGTTATTGTCAGTTTATATGTAGGGATGGGGTTCCAGAACTTTATTAGTGCCCGTTCCGCAGGTTTTGAAGTCTTGTTATTTGCTTTATTCATTGTCTGGGCAACGGATATTGGTGCATATCTATTTGGACGCCGATTTGGTCGTCATAAATTGATGCCAGATGTTTCACCCAACAAGACAATAGAAGGTGCACTTGGTGGTATTTTATCAGCCGTCGTTGTAGCAGCGTTGTTTTTAGTTTTCACAGCTAATAAAGGGCTATTTCCTTATCCAATGCCGGTGATGCTTGTATTGACGGTTCTATTTTCTATAGTAGGGCAATTCGGTGATTTGGTTGAATCTTCTATCAAACGTCATTATGGCGTGAAAGACTCTGGTAACATCTTGCCAGGACATGGTGGTATTTTAGATCGTTTTGATAGTTTATTATTTGTTTTCCCAATTATGCACTTATGTGGATTATTTTAAATTGATTAACAAAATTTAAAAAAGTATCGTCAAATAAGCAAAAATCCAGAAGAGAGACTCTTCTGGATTTTTGCTGTTTATTGGGTTAGTTTAGGTACCTTGTGAGTTATTTAATTTATAAGAGTAATTGTATAAAGATGGCTAAAGTTTCTAAAAAATTAAATAGGTGATCGGATGTTAAATATCTGAACATTCCAGTGTTATTCGATTGTTAAAAATTAAATTATAACAATCGAATAACACTGGAATGTTTATTTCAATAAAGCCATTGACGTTTAGCATAGATAAATTTATACTTAAAAGAAGAAAAGCAAAATAATGTATTTTACATGCTTGTTCAATCGTGGTGAGAGTTATTCATAAATTTAAGCAAGTAAAGAGAAGAGAATTTAGAGATTTGTGAACGCGTTCTTCATACAAAATTATAGATTAGGATTATATTTTTGATAATCTAATGTAAAGGATTAATTCAATGAAAAAATTTTTAGAGAATAGTATGCACCAAGCCGTAAAAGCTTGTTTTTTCTTTTTAGGTAAACTACCTAAAAAGAAGTTATTTATTTTTGAAAGTTTTCATGGAAGACAGTATAGTGATAATCCACGTGCAATTTTTGAGTACATAAGAGATAACTGTCCTGAATATCAATGTATTTGGGCAGTCAAAAAAGGATATGAGATGCCTTTTGTGGAAGAGAATGTTCCTTTCGTCAAACGATTAAGTTGGAGATGGCTATGGTTGATGCCAAGAGCTCAGTATTGGGTTTTTAACACACGGATGCCAGCCTGGATGTATAAGAATCAAACAACAATCTATATACAGACGTGGCATGGGACCCCTCTAAAGAAACTGGGGTTAGATATTGAAACAGTCAAAATGCCAGAGCATGAAACAGAGAGCTATAAACTAGAAGTCATTCAAGAAGCAAAGCGTTGGGATTATCTCATCTCACCTAATGCATACAGTACAAGAGTGTTTCGACAAGCCTTTCATTATGAAGGGGAAATATTAGAAATAGGTTATCCAAGAAATGATTTGTTAGTTTGTGAAAATAAGGACAAAATAGCTTTTTCTGTTCGCAATCAGCTAGGTCTTGCAGCTAACAAAAAAATTATTCTCTATGCGCCAACATGGCGCGATGATGAGTCTATCCGAAAAGGAGCCTATCGTTTTACCAATCATTTGCCAGTTGAACAACTTTTAGAAATTGATTCTTCTATTGTAATACTTACACGATTACATTATTTAATTGCAGAAAGTTTTGATATAAGTGCATTTGGTTCACGTGTAATCGATGTTTCTTCTTATCCAGATATCAATCAACTTTATTTAATCGCTGACTTATTAATTACAGATTATTCATCGGTTATGTTTGATTTTGCATTAACAAAAAAACCGATGCTATTTTTTATGTATGATAAGGAAAAGTATCAAAATAGTACAAGGGGATTCTATTTTGACCCAACAGCAATTTTGCCTGGGAAAATTGTGACAGATACGGATAGCCTAGTAACGTCTGTAAAAAACGTATTGTTTTCTAAAACGGAACAGGAACAACGTTTATATGTGCAGTTTTTTCGTGAATTTTGCCTTGAAAATCAGGATGCCACTAGACAGCTGATTTCAGAAATTTTAAAGAGATAAAAAGCCGGAGGGTGTAGGTTGGAAAAACAAAAAGAAGTCCAAAAAGAATATGAAGAGTATCAATATATGTTAGATACTGAAACGTGGAAAAAGGAGTTAAGTCAATTTAAGCTGTTTTCTTCAGAAAAAATATCAAAAAATCCTAAAGTCTCAATCATTATTGCTAATTACAATAATGCACCATATCTTAAAAAGATGATGGATTCTCTTGTTCAACAAACCATTGGGATCAAGCAATTGCAAGTGATGTTTATTGATGATTGTTCCACAGATCATTCGTTAAAAGTAATAGAGCCATATATTGAAAGATATCCGAATATTGAAATTTATCAGCTACTTGAAAACACTGGAGGCGCTCACGGCCCAAGAAACGTAGGGATTGTAAATGCACGTGGTGAGTATAGTGTCTTCTTAGATGCAGATGATTGGTATGATTTAAATGCATTGAAATATTTATCAGATCTACTAGATGACTCTCACGATGATTTTGCTGTTTCTGGTCTAATACAGAGTACGGATGGCCACTTAATGTTAAAAAGTAAGCCATATTATGTGGATGGGTCATTTAAAAATCGGTCTATCCAAGAATTGCCAGCTGAATTTTATGGTTGGTTAGGACCGCAAGCTATCATGTTAAGAACTTCACTGATACACAATAATAATTTACACTTTGTTAATCAACGGGTGGCTGATGATGTGCTGTTCTTTTATGAAGCCATGCGATTTTCAAAAACCATTACACAAGGGGAAAGGTTAACGACTTATTTAAATCGAGATGCAGATAATGAAAGTTTAAGCAAATCAATTAATCGGACATTTATGCTTTCTTGGTTGCGTGCGTTAAGTTATATCAATCAACAGTTTCCAGATGATTTGTCTAAAGAACGGATGTTAGCACGCCGTTTAGAATGGCTAATTTATGACTTTTGTATTCGGAGGGATACTGGGTATCCATTTAGTAAAAAGCGATTACAAGACTTTAAAGTACAGATGGATCAGTATTTAGGTGAATTAAATTTTGATCCTAGTCCGTATTTTAGAAGTGATGTGCGCCAAATCATTTGGACATTTTTACAAACTAACGATATTGATGGTTTGTATTGGTTTATTCAATGTCAGTCCATTCGTTGGGTGTTAGTCAATCGCTTTGGTTATGTTTCAAAAACAGAGAGAAGTTATTATTATCCCAGATTATTGAAACGATTCCCAGCAGTTCGCATAAATGCTTATGCAGAAGCAACGCAACGTGAAGGCAATACGCTTTCTTTAAATGTGTATACACACCAAAAAATTACAGGATTTGAAATAAAAGAGCTGAAAAATCCTTTTGAAACAAGACAGAGGCTGGCGTTTAAAAAAATTAGTGAAACTAGTTATCAGGTAGAGTTGCCAGAAAAATTTTCAAATAAAGAAAGTAGATTTACGATAGTTTTTGATAATTATTTAGAAATTGGGGTTAAAGATTTTAGTAAGTTTTTTGCTTAAATTTTGTCCGTTTAAATCAGGATATTTTGAGTATACAACTATAAATGATAAGTGAGGGAAATTTGTTTTATGGAAAATGTGAAAGTGTCAGTCATTGTACCCGTCTATAACGTAGAAACCTATTTAGAAGAGGCATTAATGAGTTTGAAAAACCAAACATTGAAAGAAATTGAATTCTTAATTATTAATGATGGCTCTACTGATAATAGTCAAAAAATTATTGAAGAAATTGCACAAGATGATCCACGTTTTCGCGTTTTCAATGTTAAAAATGGGGGAATTGGAAAAGCCTTTAACTTGGGTGTTTCAGAAGCAAAAGGTGAGTATATTGCTGAATTTGAAAGTGACGATTATGTAGCATTGCATGCCTATGAGCGTTTATACAATACGGCTAAAAGTCATCATGCAGATGTTGTCCGTTGTAATTGGGTTGAATTTTCTTCTGAAGAAGAGGTTGAGCGAGATATATTATGGCAATATCCCGATAAATACAATCAATTGATTGACTTAAAAACGACAGATTTAATTGTACAAGTTTATCCTTGGAATGCTATTTATAAAAAAAGTATGATTGAGAAAGAAAACGTAACTTGGGATGAGGAAATTAAAAGTTATGGGGACACTGGTCTATTTTGGAAAATCAATTCAGCATCTCAGAATGTTATTTTTATTAAAGATTGTTTGTATTTTTATAGACAAGACAACCCGAATTCGACAGTAAATAATGTGGCAACAAAGGTTCCTTTCTTGTTTCAACAATTTAAACTAATTCGTTCAAATTTAATTGAACAAAATAAATTTGAACGCTACAAAGGTTATTTTTATAAGCAAATGTTCGAAAAATACTTTTGGGCGATTGAAAAATTAACCCATTTACGTGACGAGTCGGTTTATGAAGTGATTCAAGAAGTGGCAGTAGATTTTAAACAAGCTATAGAAATAGACCAGCTGAATGATATCGATTTTGAATATATCAAACAATTTTATCAAATTGCGAATGATCCAGTAGCTTATTATGAGGACTACTTGAAAAATCTGTATAAAGTTAGTGTTGTCATGCCGATTCACAATGCATCCAAATATTTAAGACAAACATTAGAAACTGTTTGTGAGCAGTCTTTACGTGAGATTGAAATCATTTTAGTAGAGAATGGCTCTACGGATAATACAATGGATATTATTAACGAATTTGCAGTAAAAGATCCGAGAATTATGGGGATTTCTATTGGTAAAAGTAATCCTGGACACGCAAGAAATGTGGGCATTTCGATGGCACGAGGCCGGTATTTACAATTTTTAGATGCAGATGATCATTTTGAAGTGAATTTATTACAAGACGCTTATTATCGTGCATATGATAGTGCAACAGATATTCTGTTATTTGGCATGAAAGAAAAGTTACCAAATGGAGAAGTGCACGTTGTTCACAATCCATTACTAACTAATGGCGGACGTATGTCTGGTGAAGAAATTTCATTGGATGAAGTAACCCCTTATTTATATGATAAATTATTTTTATTAGAATACATCAAAGAAAATAACTTGGTAAACTTAGAACAATTTGTTGGCGAGGATGCTTATTTCACTTATACAGCATTATTAGGTACCGAAAAAATTGTTGCACTAAACAAATATTTGCTGACTCGAATTGTTAGACAAGATGGTTTGATGTCTACGTACGGAATGAATTATCGTGATGAGTTCAATTTACATGACAAAATGTTGGAGTACTTAAAACAACATGCTCCAAATCGGATTGAAGCATATCGTTTAAAAATTATTAATACATTAAACTGGTTTATTTTTGATATGAATCGTGTTGATCAAGCATTTAAAGAACGTTTCTATCAAGAATTAAAAGAGAAATATATCCAACAATTAGGGCTAGACTTAGTGAAAAAAGAAAAATATTCTAATGACCCAGAACAAGTAGAACGTATCACTCGAATCCAAAATATTTTACAATACAATTTAGAAATATATCAAAATATTTATAAAGATTTTGGGATGAAAAAAACCTTCATTATCCCGAATGTTCATATTCAAGAGCGTGGAGGTAAAGTAATTTTTGGACAAGAGAAGACCCAGGGGAATGGGACGGCAATTGAAATGTTTTCAATTATTATTGCAGATAACGATACAAGCAATGCCAGCGGAGTGATTGATTTCGTTTATATGGGTGACAATACAAAAATAATTCATGATAGTTTATTAGTATCTTTATTAATTAAAAAAGAAGGTACTACTTTAAAATCGATTGTTTTACAAGCCGAGTGGGAAAAAGGCTATACCTTACTACAAGAAAATATGTATTATACTTTCGTAGACAATGTTTTTACAATTTGGGCGGGCTATACTCAAAAATATGCAGCATTTGATTACAATGTTCGAATTTTGACTTCTCGAGAAGGGGAAACACATTTTAGTGTCGTTCGACAAAACCAAGGCTATATCCAAGATACAATGACAAGTATTGGTAACGAATTAACACCTATCAATAAAATTGAAGGAAATGAACCTACAACAATTAAAAAAGCTGTATCAAAAAGTCTTAAAAAAGCAAAAGGGTTGTTGAAATAGAAAGATTTTAAAGGAGATTAAAAATGAACGATTTATGGAATTTTTTAGATAATCATCCTGAAGAGAAAGAATTGATAAAGGCAAAAGCATTACAAGGTTATACAGTTGATGGAATTTTAAATGATCAACTTAATTTTGTTGCTCTAGATACTCTGTCTATTGGTCTGGAAAAATTTGGAAATATTCATTATAGTATCCAAATCCCAGAATTTAATGAATTACTAAGTAAGAAGATGGTAGTACTTTTTGTTCCTGCGGATGGAGTGGGACACTCTGGCGCCAAAGAAAGATATTTTGGATTGAGACAATGGAATACCCTGTCTCAATCTGTTCGAAAAAATACTATCATTCTTAGAATAGCTGATGTTGGCTTTGTGTCAGGATCCTATTACACATTATTTGAGCAAGAAATTTTGGATTTAATTGAAGCAAAGAAAACAGAATTTGGACTGAAGCATCAAGATATAATCTTCTATGGAAACTCTAGAGGCGGAATGGGAGCGTTATTATTAGGTATTACAGGTAATTACAAAACAGTTAGTGTAGATCCAGTAATTGATCGAGAGCCTTGGGTAAACAGCGCGGATGGTAGAATAGATCGCCAGTTAATGTTTGATTTCGTAGAAATGGATTTTTCAAACCGAATAAAAGATAAGATGGAACAGTCAAACTATGAATTAGAAAACATTACGGTGATTGCTTCTGAAGCAAATAAAAAAATGTATGAGAAAATTTACCCCTTATCTAATGGTTTTACCTTGAAAAAATTAGAATTAATGATTGATTCTGAAAATACAATTGGTATACACGGCCTTACGATAATGGAAAGTATTCATTTACAATTAGCGTTAATAAATAATTATTTATTTGATTAAGTAACAGAGAAAGTAGGAGCGGAAAAATGAAAAAAGCAGCAATTATGGGCTGGTGGTATAACCAAAATTATGGATCAATCTTAACATACTATGCTCTAAACAAATATGTACAGAATAAAGGGTACGAGACGGTTATGATTGATGGACCACTAGGTTATAAAAACAGAAGTAACTTTCGAGCATGGATGCCTTTAGCGTATAATTTTTTTAAGAAAAATAATATGCCCTATACTGAGCAATTAACAAAAGAAACGTTACCGACATTGAACGATTTAGAAAATCTAGATACCTTTATTTTAGGCTCTGATCAAATGTGGAATCCGTGGAATGGTTGGGTAGACGACGATGATTTCTTAGATTTTGTTTATCCTCGTAATAAAACAATTGCTTATTCTGTTTCATTAGGAAAAGCAGATACAAGTAAATATGATCCTAAATGGGTTGCAAACCGCAAAAAAGATATTACACAGTTTAATCATGTTTCTATGAGAGAAGATTTTTCTGTACAAATTATGAAAGATATTTTTCAAGAAGAAGTTATTCAGGCTTTGGATCCAACCTATCTTGTTGAAAGAAGTGAATATGATTCTTTAGCTGATCAAGCTACGTTTAAACGACAAGAATCAGGAGATTATATGGCTGTCTTTTTCTTGGATATTAACAAGGAAAAAGTTCGTGTAGCACTAGCGATCGCAGAAAAATTGGGACTGAAATTAGTGGTCTTGCCTAATCCTTTAAAAGGACGTGAACTAGCGAAAAAAACGTTTCCTAATACAGTAGAATATGTTTCTGAAGATACGCCAGAAAATTTCTTATCTGTTTATCGAGAAGCAAAATATATTATTACTGATTCGTTTCATGGCACTGTTTTTGCGACTATTTTCCAAAAACCGTTTTCAATTTTTTATAATGAACAACGTGGAATTGACCGCTTTAATAGCTTGATGAACCTGTTTGAGCTTGGCGAAACTAGACGTGTCTATGAGCAAAACACAAAACAAGAAATTGAAGAAAATAAAAATATTAGTTTAGCACTTGACTATCAAAAGACCGCTGGAAAGATTGCTAGAGAAAAAGAGATTTCAGATAAGTGGTTAACCGATGCGTTGACAAGTAAATTTAGCCCAGATGAAGACGAAGTATATGATGAATTTAGACGATATATTATCAATAAACCTTTGGATTTTTATCGAGCTAAAACAACTGTTCCGATTTCCGCAGCAATTGTTTTATCGCCAAATGGTACGATAAAAAATTCCAATCCTAATGAAAGCTTTTGGAAGCTAACAGATAAAGAATTAATTTTTATGAATAATCATCGTGAAGTCACTACAAGATTTAATCGTGAAAAGTTTAAGGGAAAGGAAACGTTCAGTCCTTTTAGAATCGTCGGTAAATATGTGAAAGATGAAAAAATCGAACATGTTATGTATTTGCATCCGATACAAAAACCTAAGCCTAAACCGAAACAAGGCACAGAAAAAAAAGCATTAGCAATTCCCGAGAATCTTTTAACAAGAAAACAATTAATTATGAAAATTGTGCAAAATGAGAGAATTCGTTCGTGGAAACAAGATCTTTTAGAAGAATTACCAGATTTAGAGTTATTTGTAGGTCGTGAATTAAAAGAATATGCTTCGAATTTTGTTGGTGGTCCAGCAGATCTTTTAATTTTTCCAAAAACGATAGAAGAAGTTGCTTTAATTGTAAAATATGCTAAAAATAATCAGATTCCTTTAACTGTTATCGGTAAAGGTTCAAATATTTTAGTCCGTGATGGTGGTATCCGTGGGATTACTTTAAATATGACTGCCTTGAATTATCGTAAAATTACGGGGAATGTTTTAACAGTTTCGGCAGGTGCAAGTTTAATTGAAACATCTTATTATCTACTAGAACACTTGAAATGCGGTTTAGAATGGGCAGATAATATTCCAGGAACCATTGGTGGCGCAGTTTATATGAATGCTGGGACAGTTAAGGATATTAATAGTATGTTTCTTGAAGCTACGATTGTAGATGAAAATGGAGAAATTAAAGTTTTAAATAAAGAAGATGTTCAATTTAGTCATCGCTATAGTTCATTTATGGATCATCCTGAGTGGATTATTCTAGAAACTAAATTACAGATTTCAGAAGGTAATTTAGAAAATATGGTAAATGACATGGTAGGAACTGTCGAAATTAGAGAAAGGATGCACCCACTAACACATCCAAATCATGGGTCAACTTTTACTTGGGGACGGGCGCCTCGATTAATTCAACAAGCTGGCTTAGTTGGTACTAGAATTGGCGGAGTAAAAGTATCTGAAAAACATCCAGGTTTCTTTATCAATGTTGAACAAGCCTCTGCTCAAGACTATGAAGCATTAATTTATTTAATTATTGCAAAAGTTTATGAATTTTCTGGATTTTTATTAAAACCAGAAGTGAGAATTTTAGGTGCAAATATGTGGGAAGCAAGTTTAACTTTTAAATAAACAGGGGAGTGTGTGACATGAAGAAAATAATCACAATAATTGTGTCTTTAGCAATTGGTATCGGTTGTGGTTTTTGGTCAGGATATTACATCAGTAAAAAATATTCAGAAAACCAAGAGACAACTATTTCCAAAAGTACTAACTCAGAACAACCTTTGATTACAAATGGAGAGTATCAAGTAACAGCTAATTGGGATTGGAAAACATTAGTTGTTAAAGATAATGTGTGGACATTGGATGGCAAACGTATTTATGATGTTTCCACTACAAATGATAATATTGTGATTTTAAAGGGAAAAAATTTGAAATCACTTGTAGTTTATAAAATAGAAAAAGATAACGAAAAAATCAACTTATATTCTTACACAAAAGAAGGCGTTGGGAAAAAAGTATTAGCTACTCTAGTGAAAAAATAAATAATGCATTTGGTGTTTGAAATAAATTGAAAGTAACTTTGTTAGGAGAAGTTAGTAAATGAAATACAATACGAAAAATTATGACTATTTAATTGTTGGTTCGGGACCTTTTGGGGCAACGTTTGCTTGTGAAGCAGCTAAACGAGGAAAAAAAGTATTAGTTATTGAGAAACGTGCTCATATTGGTGGCAATATGTATACACATAAAGAAAACGGGATTAATGTCCATGACTATGGTGCCCATATTTTTCATACTGACAATAAAGAAGTATGGTCTTATGTCAATCAATTGACGGAATTCAATGGCTACATCAATCAAGTAGTTGCTAATTACAAAGGGGAGCTCTACAACCTACCATTCAATATGAACACGTTCTACCAAATGTGGGGGGTAAAAACACCAGCTGAAGCACAAGCAAAAATTTCAGAGCAGCGGGAGGCAGCTGGAATTAAAGGAGCTCCAAAAAATTTAGAAGAACAAGCGATTCGTTTGATAGGAACGGATATCTATGAAAAATTAATTAAAGGCTATACAGAAAAACAGTGGGGACGTAAGGCTACGGAATTACCAAGTTTTATTATTCGCCGTTTGCCAACTCGTTTTACTTTTGATAATAATTACTTTAACCATCGCTATCAAGGCGTACCTGTCGACGGTTATACAGCTATGTTTGATAAATTGTTAGAGAGTGAATTAATTGATATTCAATTGAATAAAGACTTTTTGGCAGAGAAAGAAACTTACTTATCAGAGTTTCCAAAAATTGTTTATACAGGGATGATTGATGCATTCTTTGATTATTCTTATGGCGAATTAGAATATCGTTCAGTACGTTTTGAAAATGAAACAGTTGATTCAAACAATGCACAAGGCAATGCCGTAATTAATTACACAGATGCGGAAACTCCCTATACACGGATAATGGAATGGCGACATTTTGATCAAAAGGCCGATGAAAACAAAACGATTTTGACGAAAGAATACCCACAAGATTGGGATCGTTCAAAAGAAGCCTATTATCCTGTTAATGATGAGAAAAATTCACTTTTGTTTAGAAAATACAAAGAAAAAGCAAACGCTCAAGAAAAAGTTATTTTTGGTGGACGTTTAGCCAATTATCAATACTATGATATGGACCAAGTTTTCGGAGCAGCTTTGAAAGCAGTCGCTAAAGAATTTGGTGAAATGGCCAACTAGTGAACGGTTAGACTCGGAGGAACAAATGGAAAAAGAACTGAAAGTTAGAACAAAATTACTTACCAAAGAATACAGTTTAGCGCAAACACGTATTGACAAATTGAAGACACTTTTTAGTGTTTTTCAAAACAAAGTTCCCACATTTTGGGCGTTAAAAGGTGTTAGCCTCGACGTATATTCTGGAGAAACAATTGGTATTATTGGTTTAAATGGTTCAGGCAAATCCACTTTATCAAATATTATTTCAGGCATCACCCCTCAAACGTCAGGAGAACTTGAAATAAATGGTGAAGTTTCAATTATTTCGATTGGTGCAGGACTAAATAATAATTTAACAGGACGAGAAAATATTCGAATGAAATGTTTAATGTTGGGGGAAAAGAATAAAGAAATTGATGCCAAAATCGATGATATTATTGAATTCTCAGAATTAGGCGTTTTTATCGACCAGCCTGTTAAAACTTATTCTAGCGGTATGCGTGCTAAGCTTGGTTTTTCAATTGCGGTTCATCAAAATCCAGATATTTTAGTGATCGATGAAGCGTTATCTGTAGGAGATCAAACCTTCTATAATAAAGGCTTAAAAAAAATGCTTGCATTTAAAGAGCAAGGCAAAACTATCTTTTTTGTCTCTCATTCTATTCAACAAGTAGAGCAAATTTGTGATCGTGTCGCTTGGATGCATTATGGTGACCTACGTGCATTTGGTGAAACTAAGCATATTTTAAAGGAATATCGTGCTTTCTTGCACCGTTATAATCATTTCACTGAACCGCAAAAAGAATCGTATCAGAGAGATGGCAAGGCCAAACAGAGAAATTTTTCTTTGGAACAACTTCAAGAAACAATTCTTGAAAAAGCCAATCAACAAGTAGGCAGTCGCCGGACGACTAAAGAAGTCATTAAATTTACTACTAAAAATAAAATTGGAGATAAAATGACTCTTGGTACGAAGAGCTTGTTAATTTTGCTACTTTGTATGATTTTTTATGTAAGTCTTACCTTTGTAAAGGGTATTTCATTAACAACAGCTTTCATTCATCCAGCGGAAACAATTCAACGTATATTTGTTCCTGAGAAAGTAGCAGGGAAGGATACAAATGCTGTGAAAACGACTAAAACTAAACCAGCTTCAACAAAAGAATCTAGGCAGCAGGAGGAAGTTCAGCCTAGCCCAACGAACGTACCAGAAAATAATAATAGCGAACAAGCTGTGTCAACGTATACTGTGGAAGTTGGAGATTCAGTCAGTTTGATTGCTGAAAATCACGGACTCACTATAGAACAACTTCAAACTTTGAATCCAGAAATCATTGAGGTACCTATTTATCCTGGACAAGTGTTGAAATTGAAAGAGGTGACTGAATAATGCGCGAGGTAAAATTAATTTTAGCTGAACAGTTTTCATACTTAGGCGTTGCACAACGAATTGCTAAATACAGTAATAAAGCATTATATCAAAGCCACATCTTAGGAAATTTATGGCAAATTTTAAGTCCTTTAATTCAGTTAGGTGTCTATTATTTTGCTTTTGGGATTGCCCTTGGTGGTGCTCGAACCGTAAAAGGAGGAGTATCCTATATTGCTTGGTTGATGGTAGGATTAAGTACATGGATTTTTTTAAGTACAGTAACAAAACAAGCTTCTAGTTCTGTTTATATGCAAGTTGGCATGGTCTCTAGAATGAAGTTTCCAATAAGTATTTTGCCAATGGTTAAAATATTTTCTGAGTTACCAAGTTATTTTGCATTCACTACGTTAGCAGCGATTGTGTCAATCTCGACAGGTGAAAAGATTTCTATTTATTGGATTCAGCTACCTTACTATATTGTAGCGATGATTATCTTTTTATATAGTTTTAGTCTAATTAATTCAACTATTGCTGCATTAATTAGGGATTATCAAATTTTCTTGAATTCTATTATCCAAGTATTAATGTATATGTCAGGGGTCTTTTGGGATTTGAGTACAAAGAATTTACCGTCTTGGTTATCAAAAATTCTTATGTTGAATCCTTACGCATATATTATTAATGGATTTCGAGATACATTTTTCTATAAAAGATGGTTTTTTGAAGATAAGCCCCAGCTTGTTGTTTTTTGGCTAACAACATTAGTAATATTTATCGTAGGAGCTCATTTACATGTTAAGTTCAGAAGTAAATTTGTTGATTATATGTAACATGTGAAGAAGTAAAACCACCGTATACTGACAAGAATACGGTGGTTTTACTCTTTAATTGACAATAGCCTTCTCTTTAAAGAGAAGGCTATCTAACGAATCAATATTATTATTTTAAAGTTGGATCAGACTATTTCTAGTATTCAAGTATTTTTCATTTAAGCGATGTATTCCCTACCTCTAATACATCCTTGTATCTCTCTAGACACGCCAGTTTTGAATAAAATCATCAAAACAATTGAATGGTTCGTTTAAAAATATTTTTCGTGTTCTAATTATTATAACATAAAACTCGTCAACTGACCACTAGCTGACGAGTTCATAATTTTTCCAGATAAATAGACAGCCGTTTTCCGCCGACTGTCTAAGATTAAGATAGATTTGTAAAGAAGTGAATAAATGCTTCCTACTATCTCTTTATAACATGAGGAAAAGAAAACTGCAAAAGATAGCTGTGTTTTTTGAAAAAAAGATCAGCTGGTTTCCGCCAGCTGATCATCCGTTGAAAAGAGATATAAAGAAGTGAATAAAGCTTGCTTTACCTCTATTTTATACCATGTTTTGATTCAAATAACTATTCAGTATTAGTTATACTTAAATAATAAATATGTATACGGATGTATTGTTTTGAGGTATAGTCATAGAGAAAAGAGGGAACGTTTATGAAAAAATTTTGTTTAAGTTATAGCTCTGGTAAAGATTGTTTATTGGCGATGGATCGATTGGTACAAGCAGGAAATCAGCCAGTTGCGTTAGTGACAACATTAAGTGATGAAATTAATCGTTCTTGGTTTCACGGCATACCAATCTCCGTCTTAGAAGCAGCAGCCGAAGCGTTAGATTTACCACTTGTTATATCACATAACAATGAAACAAATTACACAGAAAAAGTGGTTGAGGCACTGCAGGAAACCAAAAAATTAGGTGCAGAAACGGTTTGTTTTGGCGATATAGATATTGAACAAAATGGTGCTTGGGATCGCCAAGTTGCGTTAAGTGCTGGACTTGAACCACAATTACCTCTTTGGCAGGAAAATCGCGAAGCACTTGTGAAAGAATTCTTGGCAAAAGGGTACACAGCAATTATCAAAACGGTCAGCAAAGAGGCAGGCATTCCAATAAAATTTTTAGGAGAACCGTTAAATGAAACATTTATCACGTACCTTAAAGAGCATCAATTAGATATTTGCGGAGAAAACGGGGAGTACCATACGTTGGTAATTGACGGCCCGCTATTTAAAAAGAGGCTCAATTATTATACTTCAGGAATTTATGAAAGTCCTTATGCTTATTCTTTGATTATTGATGCTTAAATGAAAGTAAAAGGACACAAGCTGCCACTTTTTCTAGGGATATGCTATAATTGACTTAAGAAAAGTAGAGAAAGTGAGTGGTTAATTATGGAAGAAACTGTCTTTTTTAATTTAGGAAATGCCCTTGCTTCAAAAAGAGATCAAAAAGAATTAATTAAAGAAGCCCAAATTGCGAAAGATACTCGAAAGATTCCAGGAAAACTGATTATCGTTGAAGATGAAGAAAATGGTACCCATATTTTATTTGAATTAGCTGATCAAACAGAACCGTCTGCTGAAACAAAAGAATTCAAAGTGAAAAAAGTGATTGATTAATAAAAAAGCAACGAATTTTTCTAAATTCGTTGCTTTTTTATATTTTTTTACACAAATGATACAAAAAGAATATCAAAATCAAATAAATGATTAGTATACTTGAAGAAACAAATAGGAAGCAAAGCAAACGTTTTGAGGTGTTCTTTCATGGAAAATCGAGGAATTTTATTTGATAAAGATGGTACGTGTATTCGTTTTGACACTCTTTGGCAAGCAGGTTTGCAAGCTTGTTTTGAAACACTAAGTATGTTAGCCCCTCATCATTCAGCAGAAATAAAAAAGATATTAGCTATTCAGGAGCAACGTTTTTTGCAAAAACATTTACTTGATGAAGTCCTTTATCAGGAACTTTATCAGGAATTGGCGCAATTTGAGGAATTAGTCGAACAGGGAATCAGCAGTCGATGGCTGGAGCAATTTTTTTATGATTATTTACGAAAAAATCTGAAAAAGATCGAACCGATTGGTGATTTAAAACAGTTATTTCTTGAGCTGAAACGGAAGAACTATAAAATTGGATTAGCAACTTCAGATACTTTGCCAGCGACTATGTTGATTATGGAATATCTTGGTTTAACAGAAATGTTTGATTTTATTGCGACAGGAGATCGTTACTTACCGAAACCAGATGCGGACATGCTCCAAGCCTTTTGTCAGTCATGTCAATTGAAGGCGACAGAAGTAATTATGGTAGGTGATTCGCTCGTGGATGTTTTTATGGGAACGTGTCATGGCAAAGCAGGAATTGGTGTTTTAACCGGCAACTGCCAGTCAACTGATTTTGAAAAGTTTGAAGTAGCCTATTTCCGTGATATCCATGAAATACCTTATCAAGAATTATGGGAAAATACCAAGAAGAAAAAAATCTATTATTTTTGATATATGTATTGTGAAAAACGTTTCTTTTATTCGAGTATCTAAGCAAGCATACTAGTGTATTTCAATAAAATACCATGATGTTCATAGGTTTTATAATTTCAGCTCACAGATTTTTGTTCAATAAGAAAAAAATTACAACTAAAATAGAAAACGAGCGTGGGACAAAAATCACTTTGGATTTTTGTCCCACGCTCAAAAACTGATAAACGGCGGGAACAGAAGCAACACTTTCGGAAATAAGCCGAAAGTGACTTTCTCACACAAGTGTTCGGGATATCTTAATCCTTACCTACGTGGTGCTCGGAGTTAAACACTTCTGTCCTGACTTCGTTGTTAATATTTTACAATGACAAGTTTTTCTTATTTTAATCCTGAACTTGATTTAGAAATTGCACTTCCATTAGAAAAAGAAACAGTAACAGTAGCACCTAAATCACCATCTAAGTTTTTCATCCAGATTAAAGTATCATTTTTTTCACCATTGATATTTGTAGAAGTAATCCCTGTTGGGTCTCCTAAATCTTTTCTAGCTTGTTCTTCAGAATATGAACCATCAGTAGCAATGTTATTTACTTGGTCTGCAGTAACTTTATCATGTTTTGCAACCTTCAAGCCACTTACAGATTTGCTCGCTGCTTTGCCATCAGAGAATGAAACAGTAATAGATGCAAGAAGATCACCACCCTTGACATTTGTCCAAGATAGAGTAGTGGTAGAGATGCCTTGGATATCTGTTGTAGAAGAAGAGGCTGGTTCACCTAAAATTGCTTTTACTTCATCTTCTGTAGAACCGCCTTCGCTGCTGTTCATAATATCACCGACATTAATTTTATCGTAAGTTGCTTTTAAATCAGAGTTATCTTTCGATTTATCTTCTGATTTCTTTTCAGAGCTTTCTTTTTTTGTATCATTTTTTGAACTATTCGTAGCTTTTGAAGAAGAGGCTTCTGTTTTCACTTCTTTGGTATCATTGCTTGCTTTTTTATCCTCTTTGCCAAGACCACTACCAGCAATCCCCAGTACAATAACTACTACAACCCAAAACCAAATTTTCTTATAAAATGGTTTTTTTACTTTTCCTTCATTTGAATCATTTTTTTTCATTTTCACTTTCCCTCCCATAGTTTAGTTAATGATTTGTAGCGCTTACTAAATAGTTGAAAACAATCCCCAATTAAATAACTTTGGACTACAAATCACTTAGTTTAAATGAAAATAAGTATACCGCCATGTGTAAAAATAACACACCACAGTATACTTATTTTATCATTATTTCATAAAAATAACACCATTATTTTTATGAAATAATTAAAAAAGATAAAAAATCTAAAAACTTCGACCGCCGCCACCGAATGTGCCGCCGCCAGTTGAGTGGGTGGTGCTACCACCACCACCGCCCATTCCGCCACTGCCGCCATTGTTTTTAGGAATACGACGCGTAGTGATGAAAGAGTTGGTTAACTGATCTGTGCGGGAGGTTAAGTTTAAAGTTGTTTTTTCCCTAAAGGGATATTGATAACTTGAAAATTTTAATTGATATTTAGAAATATTAATGCCTAAGAAGACCAAACTGAGTATCAGCGCAGCAGCAAAAGCAATTACCATTTCCAGCGGGGTAATGACTTTATAACGAGTGATTTTACCTGTTTCGCTGTCCACACGATAGTGCCCCCCAGGAACCCCTTTATTAACAAATGCTTGAGTTTCCTGAACAAAGGTTTGAGCAGCCGCGAAATAATTTCCTTGACTCATATTATCCCATATTTTATCTAAGGTATCATCAATTCGTGCATCTGTCATATAATCAATCATGTTTCCAGAAGTAGAGATGTAGATTTTCCGTAAGTCCATATCAATGAGAAAAAGAATCGCATTTTGGTCCTTGCCAACTTTATTTAAAAGATAATGATCTGCATATTCTTGTTCATCGCCATAGGTATTATTATTTGTGGTTACAATAAAGACAGAGGCTTTTGTTTTTTCTTCTAAAGGTTGTATCTCTTGCTTTAGTTGGTTGATTTGATCAGGTGTCAGTAATTGTGCGCCATCATCAATTGAATTTTCAGCCGCCGAAACGGGTAGGGCAAGGCCAAAGGTAAGAAGTATTAGGAAAAAAATAGGTAAAAGTCGTTTTTTCATAGGAAATAACCTCCTAATAAAAAGAGTGCTAAGAGTCCAGCGAAAATGCCTAACGTTGCTAGCCCTAAACGAGTGTAACTAATTGGAAGTACACCGCTTACTTTACCTGTTTGTCCATTCATGGCATAATAATAAACTTTTTTTGATTGTTCCTGACTGCGATAGGTGACTAACCAAATTGGCAAAAGCATATAGTGATTATTTTCTTGGTTTAGAGAAATATCCGTGCGAACATTTGTCAACGTAGTATAACCAGAAGCAGAGTCCCGTAACAATGATTCCGAATAATCTTGTAATTCTTGTTGGACGTGTTTTTTGATTGCTTCATATTCAATATCGCGTTTTTCTGCTTGGAAACCTGCTAGGTATTGGCTTTTGAAAGGCACCGCTTGATCAATTAAAAATGGTTGAACGCCTTCCACCATTTTTTGTTGGACGTTTTTTGACAAGGCATTTTTAACTAATTCTTTAAACGATAATTTTCCTGAACGTCCCACATTGAAACGTTTTGTTTCGGTGTATTCAATATCACCTACGCGCCAAATGCGAATACTTGTGCCAGTAGCTTGCAGTTGTCCGTCGACTTCTGCATCAACGACCCAATAGGGGAAGTAAACCCCAGTTAATTTATCGATTTGATTTTTGCTGAAAAAATCTCGGGGAATGAACCATTTTTTCTTGGTCCAAGCGAGAAATTTTTCAATCGCTTCGTCTTTTTCAATTGTAAAGGGTAAGACGTTTTCTGGTAAAAATTCGCCACTTAATCGACCAGCCAAGACAACTGGATTATGGCAATAATAACAGTATGTGGCAGCCGTTGTTGCATCGGTGACAATTTGAGCGCCACAGCTTGGACAATTAAAAATTTCCATTGTGCCTGCAGCTGCTTCATTCTCAGTGGTCTCTGTTTGTTGCGTAGCGGAGGCTTCTTCTTCCGCCGTGAAAGTCAAATTTTCCTCGGCAGTCGTTGTTGAGGGATTCTCTAAATGCGCCTCATGTTGCTGTTGCTCATAACGAGTCACTTCTTCTTCCGTGTAAATATTTAAACAATATTCACAATGAAATTTTTGATCTTTGGGATTAAATAAGAGCGGGCCGCCACAGTTGGGGCATTTATGGGTAAATGTTGTTTCCATTGCAACCGTCCTTTCTAATAGAGTGAGTAAATAACAGGAATCTGATTCAAAGAAAAAGGGTAGACTTGTGCCTGACCCTTTTCTTTAATTGTTCACTACTTGCTTATAAAGGAACCCCTTGGAATGGTTTACCACAATGTGGACAGAACTTAGGAATACCATTACTTAAGTCAACAATTTCGCTACATTCACTACATTTCATTTCTAATTTTGGTTTCTCGTTTGTTGGTTTTGGTGTACCACAGTTTGAACAAAACTTCCCAGTGTTTTCAGTCCCACATTGTGGGCAAGTCCAAGTGTCTGTAGCCCCTTGTGCATTTTGCTGGTTTTGTTTTTCTTGCATTTGTTGTTGGTTTGTTTGAGATGCTTGCGCAAAGTAGTTGCCATTCGCATTCATGCCCATACCAACGCCCATAAAGCCGCTCATTGCGCCACCTTCATTTTTACCAGCAGCCTCCATACCACGAGCCAAGGAACCTTGAACATAGCCTTCGCGAACACCTGGATCGCTGAGCATAGCACCTTCATTTCGCATGTTGATTAATTTTGTTGAATCATCTGTATAAGAAATGCTTGCAACTGCTACAGAAACAATTTCCATGCCGCGATTGGTGCGCCAATCCTCGTCAAGCGCAGTTTGCATATATTTGCTTAATTCAACACTTTTTGAGGGAACATAAGAAATACGTTGCCCATCAGCAGACATTTGATTGATTGCTGCTTGCAATGCTGTAATGAACTCTGCCAAATATTGTTCATTAATATCATTAATATCTACTTGCGTTTGGTTTTTAGGAATCGCATTAGTATAAAATAGCAAAGGATCTGTAATTTTAATTGAGTAATTTCCGTGTGCACGTAAGAAAAGTTCGGCATTATAAAAATTATCAAAATAGTTTAATGGCGCAGGTGTTCCAAATTTAATGCCTTTAATTTCTTGCAAGTTAATATAAAAAACTTGTTGTTTTTGTGGAGTTACGCCACCAAATTTGAAACGACTGAAGGTCTCTGCAATCGCATCTTTTAAAGAACCGTTAAACATTGAAGGCGCAGAATCATTTTTGACTGTATAATAGCCTTCTTCAGCAGTGTAATCGATGATTTTGCCCCCATCGACAAGAAGCATCATCATGTTGGGATAGACATGTACAACAGAACCATCTGTTAAAACATCGTCCGTTCCTTTACGATTAGAACCACGTTTATCATCTTTCCGCACAAAAACACCTTTTGTCATGACGGTTGTGTCCCCCATATTATCAGGTTCAATAACCTCTAGCCATTGATCGGCCAAGCCACCGCCAACTGAACTTGTTGCTGCTTTAATAAGTCCCATGTTCATTCCTCCTAATAAAAAACTAATTGTTAAAGCTAGTATACCACACAATGAATGCAGAGAAATCCAACGAAAGCCTGATGAAATGGAAAAAATTGATCAAACTTTATTAAGAAATTAAAAAAAGTATAGGTGAAACACAAGCATTTTAAAAAAAGTTACGTATAATAGAAGAAAAGACATATTATATAGTTAGGGGATTATTGAATGGAACGAAGCAATCGTAATAAAAAGTCTTCAAAAAAACCACTTATTCTTGGTGTTTCTGCCTTGGTTCTAATCGCTGCTGCCGGTGGCGGGTATTATGCTTATAGTCAATGGCAAGCCAAACAAGAATTAGCCGAAGCGAAGAAAACAGCTACTACATTTTTAAACGTATTGTCAAAACAGGAATTTGATAAGTTACCGTCCGTTGTTCAAGAAGCTAGCTTAAAGAAAAATGGCTATGATACTAAATCTGTTGTTGAAAAATACCAAGCAATTTATTCAGGGATTCAAGCAGAAGGAGTCAAAGCTAGTGATGTTCAAGTCAAAAAGGCGAAAGACAATCAATACACATTTACCTATAAATTATCGATGAGTACCCCTTTAGGCGAAATGAAAGATTTGTCTTATCAATCAAGTATCGCCAAAAAAGGCGATACCTACCAAATCGCTTGGAAGCCGTCTTTAATTTTTCCAGATATGTCAGGAAATGATAAAATTTCGATTCAAGTAGATAATGCCAAACGTGGAGAAATTGTCGATCGTAATGGTAGTGGGCTAGCAATTAACAAAGTGTTTGACGAAGTGGGCGTAGTGCCTGGCAAACTCGGTTCTGGCGCAGAAAAAACAGCCAATATCAAAGCTTTTAGTGATAAATTCGGCGTTTCTGTTGATGAAATCAATCAAAAGTTAAGCCAAGGATGGGTCCAAGCAGACTCCTTTGTACCAATCACAGTCGCTTCTGAACCAGTGACAGAATTACCAACAGGGGCTGCGACAAAAGATACAGAGTCACGTTATTATCCGCTGGGGGAAGCAGCTGCGCAATTAATCGGGTATACGGGCACCATTACTGCAGAAGATATTGAAAAAAATCCAGAGTTAAGTAGTACGGGCGTAATTGGTAAAACTGGCTTAGAACGAGCGTTTGATAAAGAATTAAGAGGGCAAGATGGTGGCTCACTAGTTATTTTAGATGACAAAGAGAATGTCAAAAAAGCTTTACAAACCAAAGAGAAAAAAGATGGTCAAACGATTAAATTAACGATTGACAGTGGCGTACAACAACAAGCTTTTGCTATATTTGACAAACGCCCTGGTAGTGCGGTCATTACCGATCCTCAAAAAGGCGATTTATTAGCAACGGTTAGTTCACCTTCGTATGATCCTAATAAAATGGCCAATGGCATTTCTCAAAAAGAATATGATGCTTACAATAACAACAAAGATTTACCATTCACAGCACGTTTTGCGACAGGCTATGCACCAGGCTCTACCTTTAAAACAATTACCGGTGCCATTGGTTTAGATGCAGGGACATTGAAGCCAGATGAAGAGCTAGAAATTAATGGTTTGAAATGGCAAAAAGATAAATCTTGGGGCGGCTATTTTGCGACACGTGTAAAAGAAGCAAGTCCAGTCAATCTGCGTACCGCTTTAGTTAATTCAGATAATATTTATTTTGCCCAACAAACATTACGTATGGGGGAAGACAAATTTAGAGCGGGTCTTAATAAATTCATTTTCGGTGAGGAACTAGATTTACCAATTGCCATGACGCCTGCTCAAATTTCAAATGAAGATAAATTTAATTCTGAAATTCTTTTAGCAGATACGGGCTACGGTCAAGGCCAATTGTTAATTTCGCCAATCCAGCAAGCTACCATGTATAGTGTTTTCCAAAATAATGGAACATTAGTCTATCCAAAACTAGTTTTAGACAAAGAAACGAAGAAAAAAGACAATGTAATCAGCGCCAACGCAGCGAATACAATTGCCACAGATCTTTTAGGTAGTGTGGAAGATCCTTCAGGTTATGTTTATAATATGTACAATCCGAACTTCTCATTGGCTGCTAAAACAGGAACAGCTGAAATAAAAGATAAACAAGATACAGATGGCAAAGAAAACAGTTTCCTTCTAACGTTAGATCGTAGTAACAATAAATTCTTAACAATGATTATGGTTGAAAATTCAGGAGAAAATGGTTCTGCAACAGATATCAGTAAACCATTAATTGATTACTTAGAAGCAACCATTAAATAAAAAGAGAAAATGAACGAAACGAGGTTTCTGTAAAAAGAAACCTCGTTTTCCCTTTTTAGAAAAAGGAAAGTGTGCTACAATGAAGCGACTAAATTGTAGAAGGAAAGGGATTCGTGTGCGAATTTTAGCAATAGATACATCTAACCAAACATTGAGTATTGCTGTGTGTGAAAATCAAAAAATTCTGGGAAGTTATACAGCAACGGTTAAAAGAAATCATAGCTTAACATTAATGCCGGCAATTGACTATTTGATGAGCCAATTGAACTTGGCGCCAACGGCAATTGATCGTTTTGTCGTAGCAGAAGGACCTGGATCATACACTGGCTTACGTTTAGGCGTGACGACTGCCAAAACATTGGCCTATACTTTAAAGAAAGAGCTAGTAGGCATTTCCAGTCTACAAACGTTAGCTGCCAATTGTGTTGGACAAACTGGTTTAATTGTGCCTCTTTTTGATGCGCGTCGTAAAAACGTCTATGCTGGTGCTTATCGGTTTGTCAATGGCGTGTGGCAAAATGAGTTACCGGACCAACATATTTCCCTGCGGGAGTTATTAGAACAACTAAAAAATGAACCAAATCTTTTTTTTGTTGGTGAAGATGTTGAAAAATTCACTGAAGAAATAGCTCAAATCATTCCTCATGGAGAAATTTGTGATGTTCCACAATGGCAAATTCCTAATGCCGCAGTTTTGGCTGCGTTAGGTAGTGTGGCTGAACCTGTTGAGAATGTTCATGGGTTCTTACCTGCGTATTTGAAAAAAGTAGAAGCGGAAGAAAATTGGTTGAAGACACACACGCCTAATGGAGAAAGCTATGTGGAAAAACTTTAATTTTGTGACAAAATACTTTACAAAAAGACGGCAACGGTATATAACTAAAACCATTGCAATGAACCAGCAAGAATTTCAATTGCGTGAAATCACCTACCAAGATATTAAGGATTTACTAGCAATTGAACGTGAAGTTTATGCTGGGGAACTTCCTTGGACGATGTCTGCTTTCATGGCAGAACTTGGCTCAAAAGCGCCGCATCTCTATTTGTTAGCGGCAATTAACGGAAAAACAGTTGGCTTTATTGGTTGTCGGATTCAAGGAACGGATGCACACATTACGAATGTCGCTGTTCACACAGCATACCAAGGCTTAGGTTTAGGTCGTTCTTTAATAGAAGAAACGCGAATTTTTGCCAAGAAAAATCGGTGTGAAACCTTATCGCTAGAAGTACGAATGAGTAATGTTAAAGCCCAACGTTTATATCGAAAAATTGGCTTTGTCTCACAGACGGTGAAAAAAGGCTATTATGACGAAAATAATGAAGACGCACTAGAAATGATAATTGATTTAAAAGAAGAGTGAAGAAAAAATGTTAGTAACAAAAAAAGAAATATCTGTAGCAAATATTGGTGAAGAATTATGGCGTTTTAGTAATTCTTCTTATACAACTGGCTCCCCTTGGACAGAAACACAATTCGCGGAAGATTTTGCTCAGGAAAATAGCGAATATCTTTTTTTAGTTGAAAATGGCCAGTGGTTAGGCTATATTGCCTATCATTTTATTTTAGATGAAGCAGAAATTAGTCACGTTGTTGTGAATGGTCAGAAACAACACCAAGGAATTGGTTGTCAGTTAATGAAAGCTTTTAAAGAATATGTTAAAAGTCGTGACATTACACAAATTTTCTTAGAGGTCAGAGAATCGAATATACTAGCTCAAAAACTTTATGAGAAAACAGGTTTTCGGAAAGTAGCTGTTCGAAAAAATTATTATAAAGAACCGCAAGAAAATGCCTTTGTAATGTGTGCGAAATTAAGGAAGGAAGCCCAATGACAATTTTTACAAAAGAACGTAAATTATTATTAGCTGTGGAAAGTAGCTGTGATGAAACAAGTGTGGCTGTCATTGAAGATGGCGACAAAATTCTTTCCAATATCGTAGCTTCGCAAATTAAGAGCCATCAACGTTTTGGCGGAGTCGTTCCGGAAGTTGCGAGTCGTCATCATGTTGAACAAGTGACGATCTGTATTGAAGAAGCATTAACAGAAGCAAAAGTCACACCAGAAGAACTCAGTGGCGTTGCTGTGACCTATGGGCCTGGGTTAGTCGGTGCTTTATTAATAGGACTTTCTGCAGCAAAAGCATTTGCTTGGGCGCACCAATTACCACTTATTCCAGTCAATCATATGGCTGGGCACATTTATGCTGCCCGTTTTGTGGCACCGCTCGAATTTCCATTGATGGCCTTACTCGTTAGTGGAGGACATACGGAATTGGTCTACATGAAAGAAGATGGCTCTTTCGAAATTGTTGGTGAAACACGTGATGATGCAGCTGGTGAAGCGTATGATAAAGTCGGACGTGTGTTAGGGTTGCCTTATCCTAGTGGCAAAGAGATTGATGCTTTGGCCCATGAAGGCACAGATACCTATCAATTTCCACGGGCGATGCTAAAAGAGGATAACTATGACTTTAGCTTTAGTGGTTTGAAAAGTGCGTTTATTAACACGGTTCATAATGCAGAGCAACGTGGTGAAGCACTGTCTACAAAGGATTTAGCCGCAAGTTTTCAGGCGAGTGTGGTAGAAGTATTAGTGACTAAAACCATTCGTGCTTGTCAAGAATATCCTGTTAAGCAATTGCTAATCGCTGGGGGCGTTGCTGCGAATCAAGGATTACGAGAAGCAATGAGACATGCAATCAGTGAACAATTACCAGCAGTGACATTACTTATTCCGCCATTAAAACTTTGTGGGGATAACGCGGCGATGATTGGCGCTGCCGCCTTTATCGAAGCTGAAAAGAATCACTTTGCTTCGTATAACTTAAATGCAGAACCTGGCGTTAGTTTTATGACAATTAGTGAAGAAGGCTAGCCAGCTAGACAAAAATTTGCTATAATGAAGCCAGTTTAACAATGACATTCGATGATAAAGAGAGTACTTATTTCAACGTCAGCTTAGCGATCTTGGGAAGGTGGGAGCCAAGAGTGATCGGAATGAGGAAGCGCACTTTTAGAATTCTGCTGAAAGCAGACGGCAATCACCGTTATCGATGAAGCAGGTCTATCCAAGTAGTATAGACAATTAGAGTGGTACCGCGGGTAAATTCTCGTCTCTGACAAAACAAATTATTTTGTTTTGTCAGAGACGTTTTTGTTTTTTTAATACTTACAAATTAATCAGGAGGGTTCTTATGAACAACAAAGAAATCGTAGCAAAAGCGTTACATGATGTTTTAAATGAAGAATTAACGATGGATCAAATCGAACAATTATTGGAAAATCCTAAATCTGTTGATCATGGAGATGTTGCTTTTCCAGCCTTTTCATTAGCTAAAATTTATCGTAAAGCACCACAACAAATTGCAGCAGAATTAGCAGAAAAAATTGATGGCACAAATTTTGAAAAAATTGAAGTGGTGGGACCTTATTTAAACTTCTTCATGAATAAAGAAGCAGTCAGTCAAGCTGTCATTGGCGAAGTAGTCAAAGAAAAAAATAACTACGGAAACAGTACCTTTGGCAATAATGGCAATGTTCCTATTGATATGTCTTCACCAAACATTGCTAAACCAATTTCTATGGGGCACTTACGTTCTACGGTAATCGGGAATTCAATTGCCTTTATTTTAGAAAAAATTGGGTATCAGCCAATTCGGATTAACCACTTAGGTGACTGGGGTACACAGTTTGGTAAGTTAATTGTAGCTTATAAAAAATGGGGTTCTGAAGAAGCAGTCCGCCAACAACCAATTAATGAATTATTGCGCTTATATGTGCAATTTCATGAAGAAGCAGAAGAAAAACCAGAATTAGAAGACGAAGCACGTGCATGGTTTAAAAAATTAGAAGAAGGAGACCAAGAAGCTAATGAATTATGGAAATGGTTCCGTAGCGAGTCTCTAAAAGAATTTGATAAAATCTATTCCATGTTAGAAGTTGAATTTGATTCTTATAATGGCGAAGCCTTTTATAATGATAAAATGGATGAAATTGTTACTTTATTAGAAGAAAAACATTTATTAACAGAAAATCAAGGTGCAGAAATTGTTGATTTGACAGAATATAATTTAAATCCAGCACTTATTCGTAAATCAGATGGTGCGACGTTATATATCACACGGGATTTAGCTGCTGCGCTTTACCGTAAACGGACGTATGATTTTGCCAAATCGCTTTATGTAGTCGGCAACGAACAAAGCAATCACTTCAAACAATTAAAAGCAGTCTTGAAAGAACTAGGGTTTGACTGGTCAGATGATATGGAACACATTCCGTTTGGTTTAATTACTCAAGGCGGTAAAAAATTATCCACACGTAAAGGGAAAATCGTTTTATTAGAAGAAGTATTGAATGAAGCTGTTACTTTAGCAGGAAATCAAATTAACGAGAAAAACCCAGACTTAGCAAATCGTGAAGAAGTGGCGAAACAAGTAGGTGTAGGTGCAGTTATTTTCCATGACCTTAAAAATGATCGTCTAAATAATTTCGATTTTGTATTAGATGAAGTTGTTCGTTTTGAAGGAGAAACTGGGCCATATGTTCAATATACACATGCTCGTGCGATGAGTATTTTACGTAAAGCAAACTTTACACCAGACGCTACACAACGTTATGCACTAAATGACAAGGATAGCTGGGAAGTCGTGAAGTTGTTACAAAAATTCCCTGAAACTGTGATGCAAGCTGCTGAAAAATATGAACCATCTGTTATTGCGAAACATAGCATTCATTTAGCACAAGCGTTCAATAAATATTATGCCCATGTTCGGATTTTGGATGAAGATGCTCAAAAAGAGGCACGCTTAGCGTTAGTTTATGCAGTAGCTACTGTTCTAAAAGAAGATTTACGTTTACTAGGGTTACATGCACCAGAAGAAATGTAGAAGTTTTTGTGAAAATTTTACTGCGTTGAACGCTAAACTTATTAAGCAAATATTAAAGTTAAGTTACAGATTGAGAAATTCATAGTAATTAAATAGCTGGGGTGCTATACTCGAGTCAAGTTATAAAAGGATTAGAAAAGGTGGCACCCAATTATATGACAGAAAAATGGCGTGAAGACGAAGAATATCTTTCTTATGTAGAAGATTTATTAGCAACCGAAGAAGTCCAAAAATTAGCAGAATACACACAACATATGCATTCAACTCGTTTAGAACATTCAATTAGTGTTTCCTATCATAGCTATAAATTAGCAAAGCGTTGGAACGGCAATGCTCGTGCAACAGCTCGTGCTGGTTTATTGCATGATTTGTTTTACTATGATTGGCGCACAACAAAGTTTGACGAAGGCTCTCATGCCTATGTTCATCCACGAATTGCAGCCAAAAATGCTGAAAAAATTACAGAGTTGTCTGATTTAGAACGAGACATTATTATTAAACATATGTGGGGCGCAACTATTGCACCACCAAAATACAAAGAAAGCTACATTGTAACCTTTGTTGACAAATATTGTGCTGTCAAAGAAGCGGCGTTGCCGATGACGACAGCCATGAAAACCAAATGGCGTCAGTATTTTGGTCAACAGTCAATCTAAAAAAAGCTTATCCGTAAGGATAAGCTTTTTTTGTTTGACGTTGACTAAAAAGTCTAGCATTCATCTATTTAAAATAAATATTAAAAGTAATTTTGTTCTGTTAATTTCTTTTGAGCGTATCGAAAGACTGCTTCTTGATTTTCAGTTGTTAACTGTTTGTAAATGTTCATAATATTGGTTGGGACAACAAATGGCGTTTCTTCCGTTTCAGGAATACCTAAGATTTCAAGAGGTGATACATCTAAAATTTTAGATAAGGCGACAATTTTATCCCTCCCCATATTTTCAATCATTCCAGTTTCCCATTTCCTGACGGTACTTTTTCCAACACCAACAAAATTTCCAACTTGTTCTAATGTAAGATTTTTCTCCATCCTTTTTTGCTTCAAAAAATTTTCTTTCAAAAAAACCACCTCCGTAAAAACATTCTAGCACAAAAAGTGTCGCAAAAGAAACATGTTTTTTTCAAAATGAAAGTAACGAATATAATAGAAAAATCAGCATTTTTTAATGATATTGACGTTTTTTTCACAAAATGATATAATTTTCAGTGTCTTATTAGACACTGAAAAGGGGGAGAGTAAAATGGAATCAAATTTAATTCACTCAAAATTGAAAATGAAAGGAAAAAATGTTGAGTGGTTGGCAAATGAAATGACTGCATACGGGCAACCAATATCCGCTTCAACGATTTACAAAAAATTAAAAGGAGAAGTTGTTTTCAAAGCATCGGATATTAAATTGATTTCACAATTGTTGGATTTTAATAATGAAGAAATTATGACTATTTTTTTTAGTGAGCTAGTGTCTAAAAAGACACATATTAGTGTTGAAAGGATTGTGATGAATGAAAAAAAGTATTAATAAGTTATTTTCGATTTGTTTAATTATCTTTACTATTATAGGATCTAATACAAGTATTATTTCTTATGCAATGGATAATGAAAGTGGCACACAAATCCGGTCTATAGCTGTTGAATATCCGGGGGAAAAAACGGAAATTGTTGCTACAAAAGATTGGGCGACAGTTTCTTTGTCATTAGGAATCTCTGAATTAGCAAGCGGAGAGACGATGACATTAAGGATGGCTAGCGAAAAATATTCCTATTCAATGACACCTTTTGAAATTGGAGACGCACTTCAAGTGATTCCAAACGATGATGGTACTTGGACGATTAAAGCCTTACAAACGCTTACAGATTACTCAGCAGATTTGCAACTGAAGCTACGATATAATCAAAATTTATCAGAAGATTTTGAAGATCAAGTCGTTTTTACTTTTGGGGATTCACAAAAAATTGTCAAAATTAATATCGGGCAATACGTGGAGAAAGTTCCGCCAACTGAACTGGTTCGAAAAGTCCCGTTAGGATTTACCTCAGAGGGAAGAATTGCTTGGGTCATTTATTTTAACTATAATCAAGCAGGTCTTTCAGGTTCAGAAAAAACAACCTTTAAATTTTTAGATAATGTAGGTCCAAACCAAACATTAGCTATTGACAGTATTGCTGCATATCTCACCAAGCAGCCTATTTTAGAAACAAATGGTGAAATGATTCGGAATTTGGAACATGACGAATATAGCTATGATGCCAGTCAATTTTTCCAAAAAAATGCCTCTGAATCTGGATTTAATTATGAAGCAGAGAAATTTGAAGGAATACCAACAGCCACGGGCAGTTATCTTTCCAATAAAAATGCCTATTATATTTATTTAGAAACGATTCCAAATGAAAATATTCCAAGTGATGCCGTGCTATCAAATTACACGTATATGCGTATTTCTAGTGAGGGATTCGATGCTTGGGAAGATGATGATATTGCCTACATCACAGCAGACGAGAGTAGTGATGGAACAGGTCGAGGGGGTGTCGTTTTAGAAAAAATTGATGCAGTAACTGCTAAAGTTTTAGAAGGTGCTGTTTTCAAAGTCGTGAACACAAAAACACAACAAGTTGTTCAAGAAACATTAACCACCAATCAAGCAGGTCAAATTCGTTTAGCTGGTTTGGAAGCTGGTCAGTATGCATTCATTGAAACAAAAGCACCAACTGGTTACAAGTTAGATGCAACACCAGTTCCATTTGAAATTAAGTTAGAACAAACACAGACGATTCGCTTGAAAAAAGAAAATACGCGTTTAGAAAACCAGTTAAAAGTAGAAAAAGTAGATGAAAATAATGAGGTGAAACGTTTAGCAGGTGCTGAATTTTCGTTGTATGACCAAAAAAATAATCTAATAGAAAAAGGTGTCACGAATGAAAATGGCGAGCTGTTATTTTCAAATTTATCACCTGATGGAGAATATTATTTAGTTGAAACGAAGGCGCCTAATGGCTATGAATTAGACGAAACTAAACATCCTGTTTCATTTGCTGGAAAAGCCGACTACACTTTAACATATCGGGTGAAGAATAAGCAGCAAGTACAAATTGGCTCCATCAAAATTGTTAAACAAGACAAAGAAAGCAAAAAACGTTTAACAGGCGCAGAATTTCAGTGGAAGGATACAGTGACAGGAAAAACAGGAACAGTGACAGTTGGAACCGACGGAACGGTCACAATTCCCAATTTAGCAGTTAATCGTACGTATGAACTTACAGAAACAAAAGCACCCACAGGTTATGTACTAGACAAAACCGTGCATAAAGTCACTTTAACAACTGCACAGGCAAATAAAGTAGTGACAGTAATCATTGAAAATACAGCGCAAAAAGGCTCCATCAAAATTGTTAAACAAGACAAAGAAAGCAAAAAACGTTTAACAGGCGCAGAATTTCAGTGGAAGGATACAGTGACAGGAAAAACAGGAACAGTGACAGTTGGAACCGACGGAACGGTCACAATTCCCAATTTAGCAGTTAATCGTACGTATGAACTTACAGAAACAAAAGCACCCACAGGTTATGTACTAGACAAAACCGTGCATAAAGTCACTTTAACAACTGCACAGGCAAATAAAGTAGTGACAGTAATCATTGAAAATACAGCGCAAAAAGGCTCCATCAAAATTGTTAAACAAGACAAAGACAGTAAAAAACGTTTAACAGGCGCAGAATTTCAGTGGAAAGATACAGTGACAGGAAAAACAGGAATAGTGACAGTTGGAACCGATGGAACCATCACAATTCCCAACTTATCAGTCAATCGTACGTATGAAATCACAGAAACGAAAGCACCAGTGGGGTATGTATTAGATAAAACTGTGCATAAAGTCACTCTAACAACTGCACAAGCTAATAAAGTAGTGACAGTAACTATTGATAATACAGCGCAAAAAGGTAGTCTAGCAATAATCAAAGTAGACAAAGATTCAAGAAAACGTCTAGCAGGTGCGGAGTTTAAATGGCGTGATACGGTGACAGGAAAAGAAGGAACAGTCGTAGCTGACAAAAATGGTCAAGCACTGATAACAGATTTGCCAGTCAATCGTGTATACGAAATTACGGAAATTAAAGCATCAAATGGCTATATCTTAAATAACAAGACTTACCGAGTTATCTTAACGACTAATTTTGCAGATAAAATTGGTTATTATACCATTGAAAATACAGCGCAAGAAGGTAGTCTAGCAATAATCAAAGTAGACAAAGATTCAAGAAAACGTCTAGCAGGTGCAGAGTTCAAATGGCGTGATACGGTGACAGGAAAAGAAGGAACAGTTGTAGCTGACAAAAACGGACAAGCCCTGATAACGAATTTGCCAGTCAATCGTGTATACGAAATTACAGAAATTAAAGCACCAAACGGCTATATCTTAAATAACAAGACTTACCGAGTTAACCTAAGGACTAATTTTGCTGACAAGATTGGTTATTATACCATTGAAAATGTTGCGCTACGTGGCAATTTAAAATTAATTAAACAAGATGGTTACTCAAAACAACGTTTAGTAGGCGCACAATTTAGATGGCGTGACACAGTGAATGGGAATACAGGCGTAGTAACTGCTAATGCTAATGGTGAAGCAACTTTGTATAATTTTTCCGTCAACCGGATTTATGAAATTACAGAAATAAAAGCACCAAATGGTTATATACTTGACAGAACGGTGCATAAAATTCTTTTACCTGCGAATTATGCTGGCAAAACCTACACGTTCACCAAAAATAATCAAGCTCAAAAAGGCGCCATCAAAATTGTTAAGCAAGATGGATATACGAAACAACGTTTAGCAGGCGCACAATTTAAATTCCGAGATACAACCAATAATTATACTGCAACGTTTACAGCGAATAGGAACGGTGAAGTACTGATTACTGGATTAGCCGGTGATCGTATCTATGAGGTCACAGAAATCAAAGCACCGAATGGCTATATCATAGATAGACGTGTTCATAAAGTTGATTTACGTGGACAAGGTGGTAAAACCTATACATTAGTCTTAAATAATCAAGCACAAAAAGGTGCCATCAAAATTGTTAAGCAAGATGGATATACGAAACAACGTTTAGCAGGCGCACAATTTAAATTCCGAGATACAACCAATAATTATACTGCAACGTTTACAGCGAATAGGAACGGTGAAGTACTGATTACTGGATTAGCCGGTGATCGTATCTATGAGATCACAGAAATCAAAGCGCCGAATGGTTATATCATAGATAGACGTGTTCATAAAGTAGATTTACGTGGACAAGGTGGTAAAACCTATACATTAGTCTTAAATAATCAAGCACAAAAAGGCGCCATCAAAATTATTAAGCAAGATACGGATACAAGAAAACGTTTAGCAGGAGCGAAATTCAGATTTCGCGATACTACCAATAACTATACGGCAACATTTACAGCAAATGGAAATGGTGAAGTACTGATTCCAGGATTATCGTCGGATCGTATTTATGAAATCACCGAGATACAAGCGCCAACTGGGTATGCGTTGGATAGTAGGGTCCATCGGATTGATTTACGAGGTCAAGGCACAAAAACGTATACGTTAGTGTTAAACAATAAAGCAAACTATGGTGCTATCAGAATTATTAAACAAGATGTTGAAACAAAAGCACGTTTAGCGGGCGCTGTTTTTGAATGGAAAGATACAACTAATGGCTATACACAAAGAGTAACAACAGGTTGGGATGGTACAGTCACTATTAGTGGGCTATCTGTCAACCGGGTATATGAAATTAGAGAAGTTCAAGCGCCGGCTGGTTATTCACGAAATACTACGCCAACACGCGTCAGTCTGACGCAAAATCATGCGGGTCAAACAATTGCAATTGTTCGAGAAAACCGAAAAATACCGGTTTATAATCCGCCACCACCAACATATTGGCCAGGATATATTCCACCAGTTACGTACTATAATCCACCTGTGTACTATAATCCTCCAAAGTATTATTATAGGGGGTGTGTGATGGTCATCGTGGTGGTGTGTTGGTAAAAAACAAATAGAGAGAAAGGGGTATTTAATGAGCCAATCAGCTTTACCGAAACTTGGGGTAATTTCAACAGGCGCCTTTTTTGTGGTTGATTTAATTGGCGTTATTCTAGTTTCGATTGTCACTGCCTACATTCTATACCGTTATTTTTTTAAAAGAGGTCAAATTACATGATTTATTTGTATCAGTTATACAAAGTAATTATGTTCATCTTCTTAACCTATTTATTTACAAGTTTATTTCTCAGTTTTCGAACAAGAAAAAAAACAAGAAGAGAAGTCGAAGTAGCAGAAGAATTTTTCTGCTACTTTCTTGTACCGTGTGTAAACGAGGAGAAAGTCATCGGAGAAACATTAAAAAAACTGGTTGCTTTACCAATTAAGAAAAAAATAATTGCGATTGATGATGGATCAACGGACCAAACCAAAGCAATGATGGACAGTATTGCTGGTCCAATCCAAGTTCTGTCTCGTCAATTTCCCAATGCGCAACAAGGCAAAGGCGCCGCTTTGAACCACGCTTTCCAAATTGTATTAACAGATGCAGAAAAAGGACACTATTCTTGGGATCAAGTTTTAGTGGGTGTGGTAGATGCAGATGGTTTTTTTAGTGAAAATATTGTCAATGAGCTAACTGCTGTTTTCACAGATACAACAGTCTGTGCTGCGCAAACAAGAATCAAAATGAAAGATGTCACAAATTTTATGTTTATTGCACAAGATGTTGAGTTTTTTACGATTAATAATTTTATTCAAAAGGCGCGTCGAGCAACAAAAACCATCGGACTTGGTGGCAATGGTCAGTTTTTTCGGTTATCAATGATTACCGAACACTTAGGCTATCAGCCTTGGGGAAATGCTTTGTTGGATGACTATGAGTTAACCATTAAATTAATGCTGAAAGAGTTATCGATTGCTTATATTGACGAGGCCTTTATGGCTCAAGAAGCACTGAGAGATGTGAAACGTTTTATTCGTCAACGAAGTCGTTGGGTTCAAGGAAATTTAGATTGTCTAGCGTATTTACCCAGGGTGATTAAATCAAAGTCATTAACGCTAAGGCAGAAGTGTGGAATCTATTATTTTTTAGCGCAACCCTTTATTAATCTCGTAGCGGGGATGCTCGTTTTTGTCTTAACTGGGCTTCAACTGCAACACTTGTATAGGTTAGGCTTTTCGTTATCGCTTGTCATTAGTTTTGTTTTGGCCGTCAGTATTTCGTTAGTTTTCGGCATTTTTTTTACAATCAACTATTATCGCGAGTTGAAAAATTTTCAACTAAAAGTACCTGCAAAACTGGGGCTGATTATTTTGCCTTTTACTATTTCCTACATGTACTTAATTTTATTCGTTAGTGTGGTGATGGCTTATTATCGGTTTATCAAAGGTAATAGCACGTGGATAAAAACGGAACGCAATTGATTTTTTATTGCACTTTCCAGAGTTGCGTGGTATTATTTTTAATAGTTTAATAGCAACATGGTGATGGTGTTCACCACGAACTATTTATTGGACGAATAAATTAATGACGCCTACCAAACGGGAGAAGTGTACCCTTTGGTAGGCTTTTTCTGTACGCTAGGATTGGCGATAAGAAAATTGTAAAGGAGCATGTAAAGTGAAAAAAGAAACAAAGCAACTACTATCAATCGGCGGTTATATGGCAAAATGGTTGCTCATTACCGCAATTATTGGTTTATTTATGGGGGCGTTATCCGCCTTTTTCTTAAAGAGTCTCACCTATGTAACAGATGTTCGTTTAGCAAATCCTTGGTTACTCTTTATCCTCCCCATTAGCGGTGTCGTTTTTACGTATTTCTATACGCGTTTTGGGAAAAATGCTAGCCGAGGAAATAACTTAGTGATTGAACAAGGCAATGGCGGGGAAGAAGATATTCCCTTGCGCTTAATTCCTTTAACATTGTTTGGCACGATTACTACGCACTTATTTGGTGGTTCTGTTGGTCGTGAAGGGACGGCGGTGCAAATGGGGGGCGCAATCGCGAATGCTGTAGGAAAAGTCTTTAAACTGTCCGCTTTGGAACGACAAGTAATTATTATCAGCGGAATTAGTGCAGGTTTTAGTTCTGTTTTTGGCACACCATTAGCGGGAACCGTTTTCGGATTAGAAGTTTTGGCGATTGGAAAAGTTCGTGCAGAGGCACTTTTCCCAAGTTTTTTTGCAGGCTTATTTGCTAATTTTGTAACTGAAAGTTTTGGTGTAACACATACGCATTATCCGATGGGCAAAATTCCGACTTGGTCGGTTGAACTATTTGTAAAATTATTTTTGGCATCGATTTGTTTTGGTTTGGCAGGTTGGGTTTTTAGTCGTTCCATTGTCTTTTTAAAAAAGACCTATGCAAATTGGTTTGCTAATGTCTACCTTCGTGCGTTTCTTGGGGCGTCCATTGTCGTTCTGTTTGTGCTCGTCTTAAACAACCAGCGTTATTTAGGCTTGAGTTTACCTTTATTAGAAGATGCTTTTGCAGGCAATGCGCAGCCTTTTGATTTTGTTGGGAAATTATTCTTTACGGTGTTATCCTTGGGTGCCGGATTCCAAGGAGGAGAAGTGACGCCATTGTTTGAAATTGGGGCTACGTTAGGGAGTTCTTTGGCCCCTTTGTTACATCTATCAATTCCTTTTTTAGCAGGTTTAGGATTTATTGGTGTTTTTTCTGGCGCCACGAATACGCCGATTGCTTGCTTCATTATGGGCATTGAACTATTTGGTAGTGAAGCGGCGGTCTATTTTTTCATGGTCTGCTTAATCAGTTTTATGTGTTCAGGAAATAGCGGTATTTATGCTTCACAACAAAGTTTGTATCGTAAAGGAACAGCAGAATATCCTCTCTTTAACGCATTAAAAAATCGACGTAAATAAGATGTTTTTTTATGAAAATATGCTAAACTAGAGAAGATGAGGTGAAGACATGAAAGACTATCAATATCCATTAGATTTAGATTGGACGACGGAGGAAATGGTGATTGTCACAAATATGTGGACAGCAGTTGAGCAAGCCAACGAAACAGGCTTACCTGTTGACAAATTTTTAACAACTTATCAACAATTTAAAACGGTCGTTAAAAGTATCGGCGAAGAAAAACGCTTAGGTCGTGAATTTGAAAATGCTTCAGGATATTCGTTATATCGTACGCTTCAACAAGCTAAAAAACAGGGAAGCGGTAAATTAAAGCTGGGGGATGATTAGATGACTGAAACGCAAAAATTTGTTCAAACAATTCAAAGTTGGCTTTTTGAAGCAGCCGATGTGATTCGAATGAACTTGGAATCAGAGTTAACCGTTCAACAGAAAAATGGCCGCACCGATTTAGTGACAAATATGGATGAACAAACCCAAGAATTTTTAATGAATAAAATTCAAACAAATTTTCCCGAAGATCAAATTTTAGGGGAAGAAAAAGGCTACAATACTTTAAAAAGTTTTGCTGGTCGCGTGTGGATCATCGATCCGATTGATGGCACAATGAATTTCGTGATGGAAAGAGAAAATTTTTGTATTATGTTAGCTGTTTATGAAGACGGCATTGGTAAATTAGGTTTTATCTATGATGTGATGCGAGAAGAACTTTATTGGGGCGGCAAAGGGCTTGGCGTTTATCGGAATAATCAATTATTAAAAGCGCCTACTATGAAAGCCTTGGCAGATGGATTATGGGGCATGAATGCTTACATGCATGGAAAAAATATTCATCACGCAACGGAAATCGGACAAGCAAGTATGGGCGTGCGTATTAGCGGTTGTGCAGGTTTGGAAATTATTGCCATGTTAAAAGGCAACCATCATGGCTATTTATCTAATCTAAGTCCTTGGGATTATGCAGCAGGCTTAGTACTTTTGGAAGAATTTGGGTTTAAATACTCTGGTATTACAGGAAAACCATTAACTTTTGCGGGTCGTGAATACTTTATTGCAGCAACTCCTGAAACCTATGATGAAGTATTTACCCGGTATTTAAATGAATCGGAATAATCAAAGAAGAGCGTTGCTGAAAGGTAAGGCTCTTCCTCTTTTAAAAGAGAAAGATTTGTAAAAAAATGTCCTTGTTTTCAGAAAAAGCCGAATAATTTCTAAAACTTTCATTATTTTTGCAGGCGAAAGCCTTTTTTTAATGAAAAAAGTTTGCTATAATAAGCAGTCGGCTTTTATGGACTTAAGTAACATAAGCGTATATAGATAAGGAGCAATTAAATTGAAATACAGAGATGATATTCGTAACGTGGCAATTATCGCCCACGTTGACCATGGTAAAACAACCTTAGTAGATGAACTTTTAAAACAATCTGACACTTTAGATGGACACACACAATTACAAGAACGTGCAATGGATTCCAATGCACTTGAAAGTGAACGTGGAATTACTATCTTAGCAAAAAATACAGCCGTAGATTATAACGGTACACGTATCAACATTCTAGATACACCAGGACACGCGGACTTCGGTGGTGAAGTAGAACGTATCATGAAAATGGTAGACGGTGTTGTTTTAGTTGTCGATGCGTATGAAGGAACAATGCCTCAAACACGTTTCGTATTGAAAAAAGCATTAGAACAAAAAGTAACACCAATCGTGGTTGTTAACAAAATTGACAAACCTTCTGCTCGTCCTGAACACGTAGTAGATGAAGTTTTAGAGTTATTCATCGAATTAGGCGCAGACGACGATCAATTAGATTTCCCAGTTGTTTATGCTTCTGCTTTAAACGGAACTTCAAGTGAATCAGATGATCCAGCAGATCAAGAGCCAACAATGGCCCCAATTTTTGATAAAATTATTGAACATGTGCCAGCTCCAGTTGATAATTCAGACGAACCACTTCAATTCCAAGTCTCATTACTAGACTACAACGATTACGTTGGACGTATTGGGATTGGCCGTGTGTTCCGTGGCACAATGAAAGTCGGCGACCAAGTTGCGTTGATGAAATTAGATGGCAGCGTGAAAAATTTCCGTGTAACGAAAATTTTAGGTTTCTTTGGCCTACAACGTGTGGAAATTGATGAAGCAAAAGCGGGCGATTTAATTGCCGTTTCTGGAATGGAAGACATTTTCGTTGGGGAAACAGTTGTAGATGTTCACAATCAAGAAGCATTACCAATTCTACACATTGATGAGCCAACCTTACAAATGACTTTCTTAGTTAACAATTCTCCATTTGCGGGACGTGAAGGAAAATACATCACCGCTCGTAAAATCGAAGAACGTTTAATGGCTGAATTACAAACAGACGTATCTTTACGTGTTGATCCAATTGGCCCAGATTCTTGGACTGTATCAGGCCGTGGCGAATTGCATTTATCAATTTTAATTGAAAACATGCGTCGTGAAGGCTATGAATTACAAGTTTCTCGTCCAGAAGTTATTGAACGTGAAATTGATGGGGTTAAATGTGAACCATTTGAACGTGTTCAAATTGACACACCTGAAGAATACATGGGTAGCGTGATTGAATCCCTAAGTTTACGTAAAGGCGAAATGCAAGATATGATTAATGCCGGTAACGGACAAATGCGTTTAATCTTCTTAGCACCAGCTCGTGGCTTAATTGGTTATTCAACAGAATTCTTATCAATGACTCGTGGTTATGGTATTATGAACCACACCTTCGATCAATACTTACCAATGATTCAAGGAACGATTGGTGGCCGTCATCAAGGTGCACTAGTTTCAATCGATACTGGTAAAGCAACGACTTACTCAATCATGAGTATTGAAGAACGTGGTACAGTTTTCGTTGAACCAACGACAGAAGTTTACGAAGGAATGATTGTTGGGGAAAACAACCGCGACAACGATTTAACTGTGAACATCACAAAAGCTAAACAAATGACTAACGTTCGTTCGGCAACGAAAGACCAAACATCAGTCATCAAAAAACCGAAAAAATTAACGTTAGAAGAATCATTAGAATTCTTGAATGAAGATGAATACTGTGAAGTAACACCAGAAAGCATCCGTTTAAGAAAACAAATTCTTAACAAAAACGAACGCGAAAAAGCAAGCAAGAAAAAGAAAAAAGCTGAATAATTTTTCGACAAATAAACATTTAAACCAACTATGCTCGTTTTACTACGAAAATAGTTGGTTTTTTTTATGAAAAAAACGGATTAATGCGTTTTTTTAAGATAAGGATATTTTTTATGTGTGGATAACTACTCGTTATCCACAACAAGCAAATGTCGTTATTTTTGAAAGCTTTTGATAGCAAGCTTTCACAATTTTTCATTCTTTTTGATGTTTCACGTTAATTGGTGTTTCACGATTGTGTCTTGTTTTAACACACCTTGTTCCTGTTAGATTAGCGTGTTAAAATGACGTGTAGAACAAAGATTGGAGCGCAATAAATGAGTGCATTACAAGAATTATTAAAAGATACATTTGGCTATGATGATTTTCGGCCAGGACAAGAAACGATTATTCGTCATGTATTGCGACAAGAAAATGTCTTAGGCATTATGCCAACAGGTGGAGGCAAATCGATTTGTTATCAGTTGCCAGCCTTACTTCTGGATAATTTAACATTGGTGATTTCACCATTAATTTCTTTAATGAAAGATCAAGTAGATGCCCTGAATTTAATGGGGATTCCAGCTACATATATCAATAGTACCATTTCCTATCAAGAAATGAATCATCGTATTCAATTAGCGGTTAACAAAGAAGTCAAGCTATTGTATGTTGCGCCAGAGCGATTAGAATCTTATGATTTTCAACAGATGCTGACACATGTACCGATTGATTTATTGGCAGTAGATGAGGCACACTGTATTTCACAATGGGGGCATGATTTTCGTCCAAGCTATTTGCGTTTAGCAGAGATTATCGATCAATTTCAACAGCAACCAACTGTGATTGCACTAACAGCAACAGCAACGCCACAAGTAGCGGAGGATATTGTCAAGCAATTAAGAATTCCATCAGAAAATGAAATCAAAACAGGATTCGCTCGAGAAAATTTATCTTTTCAAGTCGTGAAAGATCAAAATAGAGACGTTTTTCTTTTGGAATATTTAAAGATGAATACTGGACAATCAGGTATTATTTATGCAAGCACGCGGAAGGAAGTTGAACGAATTTATCATTTATTAGAAAGTAAAAAAATTGCAGCTGGGATGTATCATGGGGGCATGAGTGAACAGTTACGTAGTGAAAATCAAGAAGCGTTCTTGTATGATCAAGTGCAAGTGATGGTAGCAACAAATGCCTTTGGTATGGGGATTAATAAGAGTAATGTTCGTTTTGTCATTCACGCACAAGTACCAGGAAATATTGAATCTTATTACCAAGAAGCGGGCCGAGCTGGTCGTGACGGTCTACCTAGTGATGCTGTGTTAATGTTTGCTCCACAAGACTTGCAAATTCAACAATACTTTATTGAACAATCTGAAATGACCATTGATTATAAGCAGAAAGAGTACTTGAAATTACGGGAAATGTCACAATATGCGAATGCACAAATGTGTTTACAAAAATATATTTTACGCTATTTTGGTGAAGAAGGGACGGACTGCGGTCGCTGCTCGAATTGTCTGGATAATCGAGAATTAGTCGATATTACGGTCGATGCCCAAAAAGTCTTGTCTTGTGTAAAACGTATGGGAGAACGTTTCGGTAAGGGCTTAGTTGGTAAAGTCTTGACTGGTTCAAAAGATCAAAAAATTGATCAATGGCATTTTGATCGTTTGCCAACATACGGACTAATGAAAGGTCGCACGCAAAAAGAAGTCACACAGCTGATTGATTATTTGACAGCAGAACGTTATTTAATTCCTTCTGATGGGCAATTTCCGTTGTTATCAGTCTCGACAGAAGGTGTTCAGGTGCTTTTAGGGGAACGGAAAGTCTTCCGAAAAGAAGACCAAAAAGTTCGAAAAGTAGCAGTGGATGATGCCTTGTTTGAGCGATTGCGCGAATTACGTATGGACATGGCTCAAGAGGCAGGCGTGCCGCCATATGTAGTCTTTTCCGATAGTACACTTAAAGAAATGTGTGAAAAATTACCGCAAACAACGATTCAATTATTGCAAATAAAAGGGGTCGGCCAAAATAAATTAGATAAATATGGCACCGCCTTTTTAGAAGTAATTAAAGAATATCAAGAGACAAAAAAATGATATAGTTTGTTATTTTATTTAAAATTAAAAGCAGAAAATAAGAAAAAAGTCTTTTAATGTATTTGTTGTTGTATTGATAAAATAAGCTTGTTATATAAAGAGATTTCTTACTTAATATATCGCTTGGTTTTAGAAAATTTCTTAAAGGAAATTTTCTGAAATCATCATGTATCTAACTGAGAATTATGTTATAATTATTTAATTAAGATAGGGAGGTTCTGTACAAATGGACGAAGGAATTTCAAAGAAATTTGCCATTCAATTATTAGAAGACGATGCAGAACGCATTAAAATGCTTATTCGTAATCAAAAAAACAGTTTGTGCATTTCTCAATGTAAAGCATTTGAAGAAGTGGTGGATACACAAATGTATGGTTTTTCAAGACAAGTGACCTATGCGACCCGTTTGGGGATTTTAACTAATGATGAAGGACATCGCTTACTAAGTGATTTAGAACGCGAATTGAATCAATTATATACAGATGTTTATGAAGAAACACAAGAAAAAAACGAGATTGGCAAGGAGGGTTAAGCTTTGCCAAACAAAGTAAAGAAACGGCATTTGCTAGACTATAGTATTTTTATTCCATATTTAATTTTAAGTATCGTGGGATTGATTATGGTATATAGTTCCACATCCGCATTACAAGTAATGAAAGGTTTTTCACCTACGTCATTCGTTATTAACCAGGTTGCCTTTTGGGTAGTAGGGTTAGTTGCAATGTTTTTTATTTATAAGATGAAAACATCCGTTTTCCAGAATCGAAGTTTTATCATGTTTGCCATTGCAGTAATTACGGTTATGGTTTTAGCCGTTCGGATTCCTGGTATCGGGAAAGAAATTAACGGCGCACGTGGTTGGATTGAGATTGGTGGGTTTTCGATGCAACCAGCTGAGTATTTAAAAATCATGGTTGTCTGGTATCTGTCTTATATTTTAGCACGGCGACAAAAGACAATTAATGGAGGCATGGATCAATTTAAACAAGCTGCCGGGCGCCCGTTGATGCTCGTTTTTGTATTAATTGCTCTAGTTGCAATCCAGCCTGACTTCGGGAATGCGGCCATTCTAACATTAATTACCATCGTGATGGTTTTAGCAAGTGGGATTAATTATATGTATACCTACTTGGTCGGTGGCTTGGGCATTTTAGGTAGTATCACGGCTATTCAGTTATTAATTATGTCTAAAGGAAAAATTTTCCCAGCGCGTTATCAATATATTTATAATCGTTTTGCTGTTTTTAAAAATCCATTTTTAGATGAACGGAACTTAGGCCATCAGTTAGCTAATTCTTATTATGCAATCAGTAATGGCGGCTGGTTTGGCAAAGGTCTAGGGAATAGTGTTCAGAAAAAAGGCTTTTTACCAGAAGCACATACGGACTTTATCTTTGCGATTACTTTAGAAGAGTTAGGCATTATCGGCGGTCTAGCGATTTTAGGATTGTTGATGTTTATGATTGCGCGAATTATTTTAGTCGGTGTACGCTCGAAGAAACCTTTTAATTCACTAATGTGTATTGGAATTGGTACAATGTTATTAATTCAAGTCTTTATTAATGTTGGTGGGATTACTGGGATTATTCCATTAACAGGAATTACTTTCCCGTTCTTGAGTCAAGGTGGGAATAGTTTGCTGATTATTTCGATTGCTGTGGCCTTTGTCCTGAATATCAGTGCAGATGAAACACGTCAGAAATTAGAAAATGAGTACTATTTATCTTTAGAACAGAACCAATAAATTTGAAGGAAATTGATGGTAGGAGTGACGTTATGAAAAAGGTATTAGTTGCCAATCGTGGCGAAATTGCGATTCGAATTTTTAGAGCTTGTACAGAATTAGATATCCAGACAGTAGCGATTTATGCTGCAGAAGATGAGTATTCTGTTCATCGTTTCAAAGCAGATGAAGCGTATTTAGTTGGTAAAGGGAAAAAACCAATTGAAGCCTATTTAGACATTGAAAATATTATCCAAATTGCCAAAAAATCGGGAGCAGATGCCATTCATCCTGGTTATGGCTTTTTATCAGAGAACTTACGCTTCGCCGAACGTTGTGAAGAAGAAGGAATCATTTTTGTTGGACCTAAAACACATCATTTAGATATTTTTGGCGATAAAATTAAAGCGAAAGAAGCAGCTGTAGCTGCGGGGATTGCTTCGATTCCAGGCTCAGACGGGCCAGTAGCAACGGTGGAAGAGGTCGTAGCTTTTGGTGAAACGCATGGCTTTCCTATCATGATTAAAGCTGCTTTAGGTGGCGGCGGTCGCGGGATGCGGGTTGCCCACGATGCCAAAGAAGCACGAGAAGGTTACGAGAGAGCCAAAAGTGAAGCGAAAGCAGCCTTTGGTTCTGACGAGGTTTATGTTGAAAAGTATATTTCTAATCCTAAACATATCGAAGTACAAATTTTAGGCGATCATCATGGGAATGTCTTGCATTTATTTGAACGTGATTGTTCCGTTCAACGGCGCCACCAAAAAGTGGTAGAAGTCGCACCATGTGTATCAATGAATGAAGAACAACGAGCAGCCATTTGTTCGGCTGCTGTGCAGTTAATGGCGCATGTCGGCTACGTGAATGCGGGAACGGTTGAGTTTTTAGTAGAAGGGGATCAGTTTTATTTTATTGAAGTGAATCCTCGTGTTCAGGTAGAACATACTATCACAGAAATGATTACAGATATTGATATTGTGATCTCTCAATTACAAATTGCGCAAGGGCTTGATTTGCATAAAGATATGCATTTGCCAAAACAAAACGAATTGACATTAAAAGGCGCGGCTATTCAATGTCGGATTACGACTGAAGATCCCCTGAACCAATTTATGCCAGATACAGGGAAAATTGATACGTATCGTTCACCAGGTGGTTTTGGTGTGCGTTTAGATGTAGGAAATGCTTATTCTGGCTACGCTGTGACGCCTTACTTTGATTCTTTATTGGTTAAAGTCTGTACGCATGGTTTCTCTTTTGAACAGGCAATCAGTAAAATGCAACGCTGCTTAAAAGAATTTCGGATTCGTGGCGTGAAAACAAATATTCCGTTTTTACAAAATGTTGTGAGCTATCCAGCGTTTCAATCTGGCGAAGCCAAAACAACCTTTATTGATAATACACCTGAATTATTTGAATTTCCTCGTATGCGCGATCGTGGCAATAAAACGATGAAATACATTGGAGAAGTAACGGTCAATGGGTTCCCTGGCATTGAACGAACGGAGAAAAAATATTTTGAAGCCCCGCGCGTGCCGACAGATATTGAAGTTCCAGAAAAAGTGATCACAGCTAAAAATATTCTAGACGCTCAAGGAGCAACCGCCGTCATCGATTGGGTTAAGAATCAAGAAAGTGTGTTAATGACAGATACCACGTTCCGTGATGCGCACCAAAGTTTATTAGCTACTCGTGTGAGAACACAAGATTTTAAAGCAATTGCTGGTCTAACTGATGCAGCCCTGCCTGAGCTGTTTTCTAGTGAAATGTGGGGTGGCGCTACGTTCGATGTTGCCTATCGCTTCTTAACCGAAGACCCATGGCAACGTTTAAGAAAAATTCGTCAGTTGATGCCAAACACACTTTTACAAATGCTGTTCAGAGGATCTAATGCGGTAGGCTATCAAAATTATCCTGATAATGTTATTGAAGAATTTATTAAAGAATCCGCTCGCCAAGGAGTCGATGTTTTCCGAATTTTTGATAGCTTAAACTGGATTCCTCAAATGGAAAAAAGTATTCAAGTCGTTCGGGATACCGGAAAAATTGCGGAAGCAGCAATTTGTTATACTGGGGACATCAATGATCCAGCCCGAGCAAAATATAATGTTCAATATTACCTTGATATGGCTAAAGAATTGGAAAATTTAGGTGCACAAATCATTGCGATTAAAGATATGGCTGGCTTATTGAAACCACAAGCTGCTTATCGTTTAATTAGTGAATTAAAGGCAGCCACGGATTTACCAATTCATCTCCACACTCACGACACTAGTGGCAATGGGATCATCACATATTCAGCAGCTACTAAAGCGGGCGTTGATATTGTTGACGTCGCAATGAGTGCGATGAGTGGCGCAACTAGCCAGCCAAGTATGAACAGTCTATATTATGCTTTAGTCAATGGTGAACGGACGCCAACTATTAACATTGATAATGCACAGAAAATCAATCATTATTGGGAAGATGTGCGCATGTATTATCAACCATTTGAAAATGGGTTAAATGCCCCGCAAACAGAAGTCTATATGCATGAAATGCCTGGTGGGCAATACTCTAATCTACAGCAGCAAGCAAAAGCGGTAGGCTTAGGGCACCGTTGGGATGAAATCAAAAAAATATATCACACAGTGAATTTGATGTTTGGCGATATTGTAAAAGTGACGCCATCTTCAAAAGTCGTGGGAGACATGGCACTCTTCATGGTTCAAAATAATCTGACAGAACAAGATGTTTATGCGCGTGGTGAAGAACTAAGTTTTCCTGAATCAGTTGTGACTTTTTTCCAAGGTGATTTAGGTCAACCAGTTGGTGGGTTCCCGAAAGAGCTCCAACGAATTATTCTAAAAGGTCGACCAGCCTTCACAGAGCGGCCAGGTGACTTAGCAGCACCTGTTGATTTTGCGAAAGTACAAGAAGAATTAGCCGAAAAAATTGGGTATCAACCTAAATTGGAAGAAGTTTTAAGTTATTTAATGTATCCACAAGTATTTTTAGAGTATCGTCAAAAATACGAAACCTTTGGAGATATAACCTTATTAGATACGCCAACATTCTTTAATGGTATTCGTCAAGGAGAGACATTGGAAGTTCAAATTGAACGAGGAAAAACGTTAATTATTCGTTTAGATGAAATTGGCGAACCTGATATTGACGGAAACCGTGTCTTGTTCTTCAATTTGAATGGGCAACGTCGTGAGGTTTTAGTTAAAGATGCCTCTATTAAGTCAGCTGTTCAAGTTAAACAAAAGGCGGAACCAACTAATAAAGAACAAATCGGCGCAACGATGTCTGGTTCTGTTCTACAAGTATTGGTCAAACGTGGCGATAAAGTAGAAAAAGGTCAGCCGTTGCTGATTACAGAAGCCATGAAAATGGAAACGACTATCGAAGCACGTTTTGCGGGCACGGTAGATCACATTTATGTTGAAGAAGGCGAAGCAATCAGCTCAGGTGATTTGTTATTAGAAGTGAAAGAAAAATAAGATGAGAGGGGAAAAAATGAAGCGATTTTGGGCCTTTACTGCTGTTTTTTTAACAGTTCTACTCATCGGATATTTAGAGCCAGTTTTTTTCCCTGCTGAAAAACCAACCGAAACAGCTCAAAGTGGGCGCTTATCCAGCGCTCACACCGCTGTTCCTCATGAAGAATTGCCAGCTTCTGGCTACGCAGCATACATAGGGAAAGATGTGGAAACCTTTATCCGCCAGTTTGGCAATCCTAAAGAAAAAATTAAAACAGGTCGTACGTATGAATTATGGACGTTCGGTTTGACGATGAATGATTACTTAGAAGTCAACGTTCGAGAAAATAAAGTCATCGCAATTAAGGCCTTTAACAATGACAAAATGATAGAACCGTTTAAAATAGATATGAAGCTTGCTGACTTGTCTGATTTAATGACGATTTATTCGAATTTTGCATTTAATTTTCATCATGAAGCTTACGATGTCGAGCTGATGGAAGAAGATATGAACTATCGACCACTGGTTGCTTTTGATAATGGCAGTTTTGCGGTGTTATTTTTTAATCAGCGGACGGGCGGTTTAATGGCAGTTAATTATGTCAATAAAGAAACGTTGCTCACGGAAATGCCGTATCAATTAAATGAAGGTTCTCCTTTGCCAGTTGATATAACGCAGTCAATGACCTTCGATCCTGTTCAAAGTAACCAAGCGATTTATGTCATGAATCTGGTTAAACAGCAAGAAAATCAAGCTGCTTTTTCAGTTTCTACACAAAGCCAAAAAGATGCCCAAACATTGTATCAAACGCTGGCTAATCATACACCAACAATTTTGTCGGCAAATCGACAAGCAGAATTGTTACAAACGAGAGAGGAACATACAGCCATCCATCCCTTTCAGTTGACTAAGGACGAATTTTCTTTATTAGTTAAAACGAGCAAACTTTCGTTGAGAGAACCAGCAGGTATTTTCCAAGAACCTGTTTATGATAGTACCTTTACTATTTTGTCATGGTTTTCGGACCCGCAATATGATAGCTATTTTGCTGAGTCAGAAACGACAGAATTGGGCGTTGCCTTTTCCAATGAAGGTGTGTTAGTCTTATTAGAGAAACGACCAGAAAATAGGCAAATCACGGAGAGTAGTGAAAAGTTATGATTGTAACAGAACATTTATTTGCAATTGAAGATCAAACAGAATGTTTAATTTCAGCACTTTTAGAAAGTGATGCTGTTCAAAACTATAAAGAAACAAAAAAAGCTATGTATGCTTCGGCGGAAGTTGCTCAGTTACAAAAAGCATTTTTAGAAGCTAAGTCAGCCTTTGAACGAGTAGAGGCTTATGGAATTCATGCACCCGATTTTCGGGAGAAACAGCGAGCCCTACGTAAAGCGAAGCGGGCGCTTGATTTAAATGAAATCGTTGCAAATTATCGTTTTGCTGAGACAAACGTTCAAACGTTGCTAGATACAATTGGTTTAAAGATTGCGCAACTAATTTCTGAAGATATTAAAGTAGATGCTGGAAATCCTTTCTTTGAACGAGGAAAGAAACATTCAGGTTGTGGAGGAAGCTGCCATGCAAGCTAAAGAAGAAAAAGAATTTACGCTTCAAGAGCGTCGTTGCCTAATTGTTTGGGTATACACATTAAAACCGTTAAAACAGTTACGCCGATATGGACTGATTCACTATGTTTCACGAAAAATGAAATATGTGGTGATTTACATGAATGAAGAAAATATTGAAAGTAACATGGAAAAAATTAATCAGTTACATTTTGTTCGTAGTGTCGATAAATCGTATCGACCAGATGTCGAAATGAATTTTGCTGAAAAAATTGGTACCAAAGCGGCTTATCAAGAACAAGAAGACGACGGCTATGTAGTAGAGGAATTATCTACAGAGATTCGCTTAGCAGAGAATGTCTAATGCAAAAGAGTGAGAAATGTTATGAGAAATTTCAAACATTTTTCACTCTTTTTGTTATAATGAATTATAAAAGAATGATTGATAAAGGAGTCGAAACAATGCGTGTTATTTCTGGAGAATATGGTGGCCGGCGCCTGAAAGCGTTAGATGGCGACAATACTAGGCCCACAACAGATAAAGTAAAAGAATCTATTTTTAATATGATTGGTCCATATTTCGAAGGTGGAATGGCGCTGGATTTATATTCAGGAAGTGGCGGGTTAGCGATTGAAGCCGTTTCTCGTGGAATGGACAAAAGTATTTGTATTGAAAAGAATTTTGCTGCACTAAAAGTAATTAAAGAAAATATTGGGATTACAAAAGAACCAGAAAAATTTGAAGTTAGAAAAATGGATGCTAATCGTGCCTTAGAACAGTTTTATGAAGAGAAGCTACAATTTGATTTGGTCTTATTGGATCCGCCCTATGCCAAACAAGAAATTGTTTCACAATTAGAAAAGATGTTAGAACGGCAGTTATTAACAAACGAAGCCGTTATCGTTTGTGAAACAGATAAAACTGTCAAATTACCGGAAACGATTGGTACACTAGAAAAAACAAGAGAAACCGTTTACGGAATCACTCAAGTAACGATTTATCGTCAGGAGGCGTAAGATGCGTAAAATTGCTCTATTTCCCGGAAGTTTTGATCCGATGACAAATGGTCATTTAAATTTGATTGAACGCAGTGCGAAGTTATTTGACGAAGTCATCATTGGCGTTTTTATAAATACAAGTAAGCAAACATTATTTACGCCAGAAGAGAAAAAATATTTAATTGAAGAAGCAACTAAAGAAATGCCAAATGTGCGTGTTATCATGCAAGAAACCCAGTTAACTGTGGAAAGTGCAAAATCATTAGGGGCTAATTTTTTGATTCGTGGCATTAGAAACGTCAAAGACTACGAGTACGAGAAAGACATTGCTAAAATGAATCAACATCTGGCGCCAGAAATTGAAACGGTTTTTCTATTAGCAGAAGAACCATATGCACATGTAAGCTCCAGTTTACTAAAAGAAGTTTTACGTTTTGGAGGCGATGTGTCTGACTATCTTCCTCCCAATATTTATCATGCGTTAAAACAAAAGAAGAATGACTGGAGCTAAAATAATGAATAAAAAAACAGAAAAATTTTCGTTTAAATCACTCATTCCAATGGTATTGGCATTGCTGCTAATTGGTTTGTTTATCGTCCCAATTCCTTATTATATTGAAGGACCAGGAACGACAGAAAATTTAAAAGAGTTTGTAACTGTTGATGGAAAAAAAGATACGCAGTCAGGTGCTTTTTATTTAACAACGGTGGGCATTCGTTCGGCCACTATTTTTTCTGCCATAAAAGCAAACTTTTCGGATTTTCAAGAAGTCATGTCCAAAAAAGAATTAATGGGAGATAGTAGTAATAGCGAATATAATCGAATTCAACAATACTATATGGATTCCTCAAAAAACGCCGCAATTGAGCAAGCCTTAAAATTAGCGAAGGTTCCATATGAGATGAAATTTAAAGGCGTCTATGTGTTAGCGATGGAAGACAACTCAAGTTTTAAAGGAAAAATTGAAGTTGGCGATACCGTGACAGGCGTGGATGGTAAATCTTTTAAAAGCAGTGAAGAATTAATGAATTACATTAAAGCACAAAAAGTGAATCAAAAAGTCACTGTTCAATTTATTCAAGATGGCAAAACAAAAGAAGCGACCGGCAAATTAATTGAATTGCCAACAGATAAAAAAGCGGGGATTGGTATTGGTTTGACTGATCATACAGAAATTGATTCTTCTATCCCAGTATCTATTGAAGCGGGTGATATTGGTGGGCCATCGGCTGGTTTAATGTTTACTTTGCAGACCTATGAACAATTAAGTCATAAAGATTTACGTAAAGGTCATGAAATTGCTGGAACAGGTACGATGAACAGTCAAGGAATCGTTGGTAGAATCGGTGGCATTGACAAAAAAGTTGTAACTGCCAGTGAGAACGGCGCAGAAATTTTCTTTGCACCCGATGATGAAATAACTTCAGAAATGAAAAAAGTTGAACCGAAAATCAAATCGAATTATCAAGAAGCACAAGAAGCTGCGAAAAAAATTGGGACAAAAATGAAAATTGTCCCAGTAAAAACGGTTCAAGATGCCTTGAACTATCTAGAGAAATTAAAATAAAAGTACGCCTGGACCAAAAATTACTAGTGAGTTTTGGTCCAGGCGCATTTTTTTGTTAAAAAATGCGTTATTATATTTTGAAGGGAGGACAAACGATGGATTGGTTGAAACAGTTACCCAAAAAATGGCTATTGCTAGGTAGTGGCGCGTCTATAGTTATTTTGATAACTCTATTAGTGGGCATTTATTTGATGGTTAATAAGGAGGCACAAGTAGACACCACAATGTGGGAGGAGACAAGTTTGACCACTACGGCAGAGGTCGCCACAGATGCTACAAAAGAAAGGGCAGAAACAATGATCTATGTTGATATTAAAGGCGCAGTGAAAGTACCAGGAATCTATCAACTAAAAAATCAGCAGCGGATTTGGGATGCTTTAGCTTTAGCTGGAGGTGTGAGCGAGGAAGCTGATACTACCCAGGTCAATTACGCTCAAAAAGTAAAAGATCAAATGATTATTTACGTGCCCAAAAAAGGAGAATCAGTGCCACAGTCATTAGAAACGCTGCAGGAATCAGCACCTGCTCAGCAAAATCAGGAGGAAAAAATCAACCTTAATACGGCAACAGAAGCAGAGCTACAAACGATTTCAGGAATCGGTGCGAAAAAAGCACAAGAGATTATTCGCTTTCGTGACGAACAAGGACCGTTTAAAACCGTCGAGGAACTGAAAAATGTTCCAGGTATTGGAGAGAAAACAGTAGAACGTTTAAAAGACATGTTGACAGTGACTGGCTAACTTTTAACAGAAAATTCCTGAGAATTCTTGACTATGGGATGCGGATAACATACTATTTGTAATAAGATTAAATGATTTGGCAAATCGAACACAGGAGTCATTAAAAATAAAGGAGGTTTATTATGGAACGAATTCCATGGGACCAATATTTTATGGGACAAAGCGTCTTATTATCATTAAGAAGTACTTGCACACGGTTAACTGTCGGAGCAACCATTGTTCGCGACAAACGAATTATTGCAGGAGGTTACAATGGTTCAGTCAGTGGCGGAACGCATTGTATTGATGAAGGATGCTATGTTGTTGATAATCATTGCGTTCGAACAATCCACGCAGAAATGAATGCAATTTTACAATGTGCGAAGTTTGGCGTCCCTACAGAAGGGGCAGAAATTTATGTGACACATTTCCCTTGCCTGCAATGTACAAAGATGATTTTACAAGCAGGGATTAAAAAGATTTATTATTTAAAGGATTACCGTAATGATGCGTACGCCCTAAATTTAATTGAACAAGTAGGAGCCACGGTTGAAAAAGTGACTTTAGTACCAAAATATTTTGCCGAATTACAATGGGGAGAAGAATTTGCCACACTTGAGGACAATCTTTCCTCAGCTGAGGAATAATTGGTTCTTCATAGCTCTGCTGACTAGTTGTGGGCTGTGGTGTTTTTTCGCACCTAGTCTATTAGGAGCTCTTCTTCTTTCTATCACTGTTATCCGTATTGTCTGTACAAAAAGTTTTCCTGTTATATTGGGAGGTTTTTTGTGCAGTTTTTTAATAGTAGGGGGCATATTGATTTTCCAGTGGTTAAAGCCAGTCTCTTTGTTGCCTAAAGAAGTTCGCTTGTCAGGACAGCTAACGATATTACCAGATGAAATACAAGTCGATGGTGATCAAGTAAAATTTCCTGCCAATTGGATCGTAAAAGGCAAAAGGCAGAAAGTGATGGCATTTTATCAATTAAAAAGTGTGAAAGAAAAACAGCAATGGCAACAACTAACCACAACCATTCAGGCAACCGCTGTAGGTATTTTAGACTCGCCCCAAGGTCAAACCAACAAAAATGGCTTCAATTATCAACTATTTTTAAAGAATCAAGGAATCGAAGCTATTTTATTCATTGAGGAGATAGGACAACCGCGTTCCTTTTTTTCTTGGCGGTTTAAAGAAATCATTAGCGGCTGGCGGAAATGGGCGATGGTACATATTCAGAAAAATTTTGCTGATACTAGTGCAATGTATATGAATGCGTTGCTCTTAGGTTTTCGTAATGAAGAATTTGCTGAAATAAGCGATAAATTTTCAGCATTAGGTATTTTGCATCTTTTTAGTTTGTCAGGGATGCATGTTTCTTTTTTCCTTCGTTTATTTCGCTTGCTAATGCTAAGAATTGCTCGCCGAACGCAAGAAAGTTATTTTTTGTGGCAATGCAGTTTTTCACTGATATATGCTGGTTTAACAGGATTCTCAGTTAGTGTCATGCGGGCGCTTTTACAAACAAACCTCAATACGTTCAATCGACGGTTTAATTGGCAGGTTCCGGCTCTCGATTGTTGGAGTTTAACTCTCTTAGTGCACTTGATTGTTCAGCCAACCCTCTTTTTTTCAGTCGGCGGTCAATTTAGTTATTTACTTTCCTTTGTTCTGCTGTTTTTAGAGCAAACATTGGTTGGTTATTCTTCGCCTTTCATTAAAAATTGTTTAGGCTCTTTCCTATTGGCTGTGGCTTCCTTACCTATTTTAGTCCAATCATTTTATGAATGGCCCTTGTTAGGAAGTTTCTTAACATTTCTCTTGTTACCAATTTTTGAACGGTTCTTGTTACCGCTTTTGACGTTGAGCTTTTTTCTAGTGATTATTATGCCAGCACGTTATTTAGCAGCCTTGCTCGAACCACTATTTTTAACAATGAATGGCTTATTTGAGTGGGTGCTAGTTCACTTAAATCCGAAGCTGACCATCGGCTATTTAAATTCTTGGATACAAATTAGTTTGTTATTACTAATCGGACTTTCAATGATTTATTTAGCAGACAAGTCTAAAAAAATTCTTTTCTCAATCGGACTACTAATTGTTTTGATAAATAGTAAATACCTTTCGCCAATTGGCATTGTTGCAATGATCGATGTAGGCCAAGGGGATAGTTTGTTTATCCAAGCGCCTTTTCACAGAAAAAATACACTAATCGATACAGGTGGTCGGTTGTCTTTTGACAAAGAAGCTTGGCGGCAACGGAAAAATAGTCGATCAGGAGCGGAATATTCAGTGATTCCTTTTCTCAAAAGTCAAGGAGTCAAACGTTTAGATGAAGTGATCATCACACACGCACATGAAGACCATTTTGGCGATTTATTAGCCATTGCGCAGAAGGTTCCAATTTCTGTTCTTTATTTCCCTAAAGGAGCAGCTGAAGCCAATTTTTCGTTTCGCCAAGTCTTGAAACAACTCCAAAAAAGCGGAACAGACTGTCGGCCGATTTTAGCGCCCAAGCGAATTAATGGGCCCATTTCTCTTCAAATTTTATCGCCCAATAAGAGCAGTATTGGGGGCAATAATGACTCGATAGTGTTTTCCACACAATTAGGCGGACGGCATTTTTTATTTACTGGTGACTTGGAAGCCGAAGGAGAAGAACAAGTGTTGGCTCGCTATCCCCAGTTGAAAATCGACATCTTGAAAGTCGGTCATCATGGTAGTAAAACGTCGTCTACTAAAAGATTTATCAAACAGCTTAATCCGCGAGAAGCATTGATTTCAGCTGGACTGAATAATCGTTTTAAACATCCTCATCAGGAGACATTAGCGACGCTGGAGGAGCAAAAAATAAATTATTATCGGACCGATATTCAAGGAATGATTTATTATCAATGGTTACCTTGGCAAGGGCTTTCTAAAGCCAAATTTGTTAAAGAACAAGACTAGTATTTCCAGAAGTAACATGATAGGATAAACAAGAGAAACGAGAAAAGGAGCGAGCCAATGGAGTTACAAAAAGCTTTGAAAGAAGTGCGAGAGCAAAAAATCGCTCCAGTGTATTTATTAATAGGAACAGAACTTTATTTAACTGAATTATTTAAAACAACATTGATGAAAGAATTGTTGACGGAAGAGGATGATCAATTTAACTTTTTCTCATTTGATATGGAGGAAACACCTTTAAGTGCAGCGATTGCTGAAGCGGAAACAATTCCGTTTTTTGGTGATTATCGCCTTGTCTTTGTGGAAAATCCTTACTTTTTAACTGCCGAAAGAAAAACAAACGGTGTGGAACATGATGTCAATCTTTTATTGAATTATTTGGAAAGTCCATCACCAACAACTGTTCTTGTTTTTATGGCCTCATATGAAAAATTAGATGAACGCAAAAAAATTACCAAAGCATTGAAAAAAAATGCCACAGTAGTTGACGTCAATCCAATGGATGAAAAGGCTATTCGTCAGTACATTTCTCAAACGATTGAGAGCGAAGGGTACACTATTCGCTCCGATGCTTTTGATTTATTACTTCAATTGACAGACTTGAACTTATCAAAAATTATGGGAGAATTACAGAAGCTGTATTTATATGCCCTTGAGACGAAGACAATTACACGAGGTGCGGTTCAAGAATTAGTCCCTAAGTCTTTGGAACATAATGTTTTTGACTTAACCAATGAAGTACTTTCTGGAAACAGTGAAAAAGCTGTTCAATTGTATGAAGATTTACTTTTACAAGGAGAAGAAACCATTAAGTTAAATGCAATCTTATTGAATCAGATTCGCCTTTTTCTACAAACAAAAATTTTGGCTAAGATGGGCTATCAACAAGCGAATATCGCTGATACATTAAAGGTTCATCCTTATCGAGTCAAGTTAGCGTTACAACAAGTCCGACGATTTGAATTGTCTCGATTAGAAAGACTTTATGATGAATTAGTTGAAAATGATTACCGCATGAAAACGGGCCAAATGGATAAAGAATTACTATTCCAATTATTTATTTTAAAATTGACTGCGCAAGCAAAATAAGAAAGTACCAGAGACAATCGTCATACAACGATTGTCTCTGGTACTTTCTTATTATTTAGCTCCTAATAGTTCTTCTTTTCCGTGAACAAGCTGTGTCAACATGGCACAGAAAGGTGTTGCTACGTTGTATTTTTGTCCTTTGCGCCAAACGGCACCATTGATGTAATCAATTTCTGTGAGACGATGATTTTTAATTAAATCTTGATACATAGACGGATAGTGCAAGCCAATACCGTTTGGATCATAAGTTTGAGCAATATGTGTATAGACTTCTGCTTGATCTAAATGAATGGCTTCTTTTTCTGCGACTGCTGCAAATTCACTGATTAATGTTTTAACAAGGGATTCACTAACAGGTAGTGCACCAAATTCGGCAATATTACAATCAAGGATTGTACACAAACCGTTTAGCGTGCCATTGACACAGGCTTTCCGCCAAATAGAGTAGCGAACATTGCTACTATAGCTTGGATTTAAACCAGCTTTTTGAAAGACATCAACGACTTCTAAAGCAAATTTTTTACCAGAAGGATCAATATTTTCTAATTCAATTTCGCCATCACCTAAAAGTTTAACACGTCCCGGTCCTTCTAAACCAGCTGTCCACATGGTAATGCCAACCAAAATGTTTTCTTTTGGTACATATTTTTCTAGTACATCTTCATGACCTAAGCCATTTAATAAACATAGTACATATGTTTTTTCAGTAATCATTGGTTGAATCGCTTTAAACATTGCATCTAATTGTTGTGCTTTAGTTAAAGCGATAATTAAATCCACTTGTTCATTTTGATGGTCAATTTCTTCTGGTGAGAAGATTGGTAGGTTCGCGACAACTTCTTCTCCGTTAAAATCAGCGATTAAACCATTTTTACGAATAGCTTCAATGTGCGCGGGCCATTGATCGATTAAAGTTACATCATTTCCGCCTTGATGCAACATAATTCCTAAACGGCTGCCCATAGCGCCGGCACCAGCAATTGCAATTTTCATGTGTATCCATCTCCTTAAAAGTTCTTTAACCGTTATTATTATACAGCAACTTTCCTAAAAATGAATAAATGGGACTTGCAAATTTGTTATTTTTTAAATGTTTCCTAAAAAGTAAGGATTGCATCAAATGGTAAAGTAAGCTAAAGTAAAGCGTGGAAAAGTTTATAAATGAAAGTAGAGGAATCGTTAATGACGAAAGAAAAATTTTGTCGAGAATCACGAGTTATTCAAACACATCGTGTATTTCCCTTTGATTTAAATCCCTTTGGTGCACTATTTGGTGGGAAATTAATGTCTTTAATTGATGACGCCGCATCCATTTCCGTTTCACGACATTGTCGGAGAGGGGCAGTTACAGCATCTTTAGATAACTTGAATTTTTTAAAACCTTTAAAAGAAAATCACTCAGTGTGTGTTGAAACTTTTGTTTCTGGCGTGCATCATAAATCGATGGAAGTATTTGTTAAAGTTGTAGGAGAAGATTTAACAACTGGCGAGCGTTATTTAGCGGCGACTTGTTTTACAACTTTTGTAGCCATTCCGTCTCATATGAATCCCGAAAGTGACTTCCAATTAGCGGCAGTCGTCCCAGAAACTGCAGAAGAAAAGTTGATTTGTTCCAATTATGAAACGAGACGACAACAACGTTTAGCTTTGCGAGAAGAGACTAAATTATTTAGTCAACATCTCACAACGGATTTACCGTGGATTGATTCACCTTTATAAAAAAATGTCCGAGTCTTTGTGAAAACAGACTTGGACATTTTTTGATGAAAAAAGAAGCTAACATGAATGCTAACTTCTATCTCACATTATTTAGCTAATTTGCTTAAACGAATTTTATCGCGGTTAGCTTTGTTTTTATGGATTAAACCTTTAGTTGCAGCCATATCAACAGCTTTAACAGCTTCGTTGTATAAAGCATCGACGTTATCAGCTCCAGCAGCTACAGCTTCTTCAAATTTCTTGATTGCTGTACGCATTGCGTTTGTTTGAGATGAATTTTTCGCATTCGCGTTAGCACTTGTACGTACGCGTTTGATTGCAGATTCGATATTTGGCATTTGTTTCACCTCCGATGATTTAGGTTTTACACTGGTCAGCCAATGTAATTCAACAGTAATCATTATACCTAATCCATTGTTCCATTGCAATAAAAGACGACAAGTTTTTTTCCTTAACAGACAATTTCAAGAAAAAAATAAGAAAATTTGCCAGAGCCTTAAGAAAAAAGCATACATTTTTTTTAAAACATGCTATGATAAAATAGATAAATGAAAAATGGTGGTGTCTTTGTGAGTATTGCATTATTGGTAACGATTACTTTGGTAATGGGTGTAATTTTTGTTAACGGTTGGACGGATGCGCCGAACGCAATTGCAACCGCTGTCTCGACTCGGGTGTTAAAACCGAATGTCGCAATTTGGATGGCTGTTGTGATGAACTTTTTAGGTGCATTAGTCATGACCTTTTTTAATGCCCAAGTAGCTGAAACGATTAGTAACATTGTTAGTTTTGACGCAAATGGAAACGCTTCACAGGTGGCTTTGGCTGCTTCGCTTTTTTCAATTGTGGTTTGGGCAGTTGCTGCGTGGTATTTTGGTATTCCCACAAGTGAAAGCCATGCGTTAATTGCCGGCTTGACTGGTTCGGCAATGGCATTAGGTGGTTTGGGTGCAGTCAATGGCTCGGAATGGATCAAAGTGCTTGTTGGTCTAGTTGTTTCTACCGTTATGGGCTTTGGCGGCGGTTATTTAATTGCCAAACTTGTTGTGAAAGCTTTCTCGGCTGTGCCTAGAAGAAAAGCCAACAAATTTTTTACAGTTGGACAAGCCTTTGGTGCAGGAGCTAATGCTTTTTTACATGGTGCGCAAGATGGGCAAAAATTTATGGGCGTGTTCATGTTAGTGCTTTTTTATAATAATTTAGTCGAAAAAACAGGTGGCGGTTTTGTGATTCCGTTATGGGTTATGGTTCTGTGTTCCATTACAATGGGCATTGGAACTTCTGTGGGCGGCATGAGAATCATTAAATCAGTCGGGATGGATATGGTAAAACTTGAACGCTATCAAGGCTTCACTGCAGATTTAAGCACGGCTATTTGTTTATTTTTAGCATCGGCTTTTGGGATTCCAGTTTCAACTACTCATACAAAAACAACAGCGATTATGGGAGTAGGTGCTTCTAAGCGAATCTCAAGTGTTGACTGGCGTATCGTGAAAGAAATGCTGATAGCATGGATTTTAACTTTCCCAGGATGTGGGCTGATCGCTTATGTGATGTCAAAATTATTTATTGCAATTTTTTAAGGAGAGAAAAACATGGCACGTAAAAAACAATTTGATTATTTTGGAGAATTAAACCAGTTAGCAACAAATGCTTATGAAGCGGCAAAGGTTTTGCAAGAAATTGTAGACAATTATTCATTAGAAAACTTAGTAAAAAAATCAGAAGCGATTCATCAATTGGAAAAAGAGAATGATGAAATTGTTCGCAAAATTTTAAATGAACTCTATATTTCCTTTATTACGCCAATTGATCGAGAAGATATTGTCGATATTACGGATCACTTAGATAACATTATCGATAGCATTAATAGTTTGTCTTATTTACTTGATCATTTAGTTGTCGAAGAAATGATTGCGCCCGCGCTAGAATTAACTGCTTATATTGTTAAAGCGACAGAAGGCGTTAAATCAGCAACGAAGGAATTTGCAAAATTTAAGAATTCTAAAACGTTAGTTTCATTGATTGATGAAGTGAATACGATTGAATCTCAAGGCGATAAATTATACAGTAGCGCCATGAAAGATTTGATGACTAACGAAAAAGATTTATTGAAAGTTATCAAGTGGAAAGATGTTTATGATCAGCTTGAGCGCACGATTAATGATTGTGAATCAGCTGTTAATATTATTGTCGGAATTGTCATCAAAAATACGTAAAGAAAAGAGGGGGGAGCTGTTGGTTAAAGTAATTATTGATGCTGATGATTTTGGGATGTCAGAAGCGATTAATCATGGCATTATCAAAAGTTATGTCGATGGTTTAACAACGTCGACACTTTTGATGCCCAATTTACCAACAGCAGAACACGCCGTTGCGTTAGCAAAAAATTATCCAGGCTTATTTGTAGGTCAGCATACGAATTTTTTATTAGGGAAACCTTGTGCGGACCCATGTGTGATTCCTTCACTGGTAGATGAACAAGGCAATTTTCATCGCTCTTCTTATTATCGTCAACAAAAGCAAGTAACCTTCGTATATGAAGAAGTACGACTTGAAACGATTGCGCAATTGACGCGCTTTAAGGAACTAACTGGACATTATCCTGAACATTTTGATTGCCATTCGATTGGTGATGAAGTGGTTGATCAAGTATTTTTAGAATTAGCAGAAGAGTATGGACTTCATACAACCCTGAAATATAGTGGGGAAAAAGAATATCCACCGCAACAAGGTTATTTCAAGGTAACACATTTGTTAGAGTCTGGGGCGCTATCTTATATTCACGAAGGCGTATCAGTGGAGAATTTTTTAGAAGATGACTTTGGTTTATTACGGATGCCGGAATCGGCAATTGCTGAGATGCATTTTGATGTTGGGTATTTGGATCAATTTGTGTTAGATAATTCTTCATATACCACTTTACGCTGCAAAGAATTAGCAACGATTTGTGATCCTCGTGTTCGTCAGTGGTTTGAAGAACAGGGGATTGAGCGAATAACGTTTGGCGATTTAAAAAAATAAAACCGTTGCTTTCACTGTTGAAAGCAACGGTTTTATTTTTATGAGAATAACCAGTAGCCAATTAAAATCGCACCTAAAATTACACGATACCAACCGAAAACTGTAAAATCGTTTTTCTTCAAGTAATTTAATAAGAATTTAATCGCAATGATGGAAACAACGAAGGCAACAATAGAGCCAGTTAATAAAATAATGATTTCTTCTGACCCAAACGTATTTCCTTTGGCCAAGAATTTAAAGATTTTTAAAAAACTTGCTCCAAACATTACTGGAATTCCTAAGAAAAATGAAAACTCTGTTGCAACGAAACGTGAGGCCCCAATTAAGATTGCCCCTAAAATGGTCGCTCCTGAACGTGAAGTTCCTGGAATTAATGCCAGTACTTGGAAAGCACCAACGATTAAAGCGGCTTTATAAGTGAAGTCTTTTAGATTAGTACACTTCGGTGCAACATTTTTATTTCGTTTTTCAATGATAATAAAAGCAATCCCATAAACAATTAACATAATCGATACTGTTAAAAAGTTATAAAAATGTGCATCTAAATAATCATCAAATTTTAGACCAATAACTGCCGCTGGTAAACAAGCGACTAAGACTTTAGACCAAAGAATCCAAGTATCTTTTTTCTCTTCGCCATTTTTCTTTGGTGAGAAAGGATTCAATTTGTGGAAGTATAAAATAACAACCGCCATAATCGCTCCCAATTGGATAACGACGTTGAACATTTCCATAAAATCTTTACTTAGATCGAGTTTAATAAACTCATCCACTAAAATTAAATGTCCGGTACTACTAATTGGAAGCCACTCGGTAATTCCTTCGATAATACCAAGAATAATTGCTTTCCATAGGTTAGCAAAAAGCATGTCACCATTCCTTTCTGAAATAAATGCAAAATACATCAAGTATAAGTATACCCGCTGACAAAGTAAATGCCAATGCAAATTCTTATTTTAAAATAAATTTTAGAATTATACAAAGGTGCCACTTGTAATTCATGAAACTTTTTTCTATACTAGTGATACTTTAAAAAATGGGGGAAGAGAAATGTTTGGATTTTTGAAGAAAAAGAATGAAGTTGTCGAAAATAATACAATGTATGCCGTTGCCAATGGAACCGTTATCCCAATTAGTGAAGTGAATGATCCTGTTTTTTCACAAAAAATGATGGGAGATGGCTATGCAGTAGTTCCAGAAAATGGTGAAATTTATGCACCTATTGAAGGAGAAGTTTTAAGCGTTTTCCAAACAAAACATGCCATTGGTTTAAAAATGACAAACGGTCTTGAAATTTTATTACACATGGGTATCGATACGGTGGAGTTAAACGGGGCACCGTTCACTATTAAAGTGAAAGAAGGCGACCAAGTGACTGCAGATACGGTGGTCGCAATTGCTGATTTAGAAGCAATTAAAGCAGCTGGTAAAGGAACTGAAATGGTTGTCATTATTACCAACATGGATAAAGTAACACAATTTTCGTTAGAGAAAACTGGCGTGGTTACAGCTGGTACACCAGTTGGCTCTGCCACAGCCAATTAATGCATTAGACAGATATTTCTATAAAGGAATATCTGTTTTTTTTGAACAGAAATAAAATTTTATTTTGGAATTAAAAAATATTTAGAAAAATAGTTGAAATTTTATTTCAAACAAGTTATAATGAAAGCGTATTAGAGAGGAGCTAAAAAGATGTATGGTATTTCAGTTTTTCTTAGTGAAGAGATTACAAACGATACAATTATTTATATCAAAAAGATGAAAGCGCTTGGATTTGATGGTATTTTCACTTCTTTACACATTCCAGAAGATGATACTTCCCTTTACCGCCAACGCTTGACTGATTTAGGGGCAATTGCTAAGGCAGAAAAAATGAAAATTATGGTAGATATTTCAGGTGAAGCGTTAAAAAGAGCGGGTTTTTCTTTCGATGAATTAGAGCCTTTAATCGAGTTGGGTGTAACTGGCCTCCGGATGGACTACGGCATTACGATAGAACAAATGGCTCATGCTTCACATAAGATTGATATAGGATTGAATGCTAGTACCATTACACTGGAAGAAGTGGCTGAGTTAAAGGCTCACCAAGCGGACTTTTCTCGCTTAGAAGCTTGGCATAATTATTATCCAAGACCTGAAACCGGCATTGGAACAACATTTTTTAATGAAAAGAACCGCTGGCTTAAAGAATTAGGCTTACAAGTTTTTACTTTTGTGCCAGGAGATGGGCAAACAAGAGGCCCAATTTTTGCTGGTTTACCAACATTAGAAAAACATCGGGGGCAAAATCCTTTCGCCGCTGCCGTTGGTTTGATGGCTGATCCTTATGTCGATGCTGTTTATATTGGTGATCCTACAATTAGTGAGCGAACCATGGCTCAATTTGGTTATTATCACCAAACCAATCAATTTCTGTTAGAAGTAGCACCTAGCAAGAGCCGCTATTTGAAGCGAATACTTGGGACTCATACCAATCGTTTAGATGCTGCAAGAGATGTTTTGCGAAGTGAATTATCAAGAACGAGTGAAATGTTCAGAAAAGATGAAATTGCAACGATTGAGTCAGAGCAGACTGAAGCACGTCCAGTGGGAACCGTAACGATTGATAATGAAAAATATGGTCGCTATATGGGAGAAATTCAAGTCACACTTGTGGACTTGCCGAAAGATGAAAAAGTCAATACGATTACACGAATTATTGAAAAAGATCAAACGATATTGCCGTTAATCAAGGCAGGAAATCAATTTACGCTAGTCACGGAAGGAACGATAGAGAATGAATTTAGAAAACTTAACAACTGAACGTAGAAATGAAAATACAATGGGTTTAGATGAGATGAGTGTCAAAGAAGCTTTACAAAAAATGAATCAAGAAGACCAAAAAGTTGCAATGGCAGTGGGTCAAGAATTAGCAGCCATTGAACCAGTGGTAGAAGCCATCATCAAAAGCTTCAATCAAGGCGGCCGCTTGATCTACATGGGCGCTGGTACGAGTGGTCGGTTAGGTGTCTTAGATGCAGCCGAATGCGTACCAACTTTTGGCGTCGAGCCAGAGATGGTTCAAGGCCTCATCGCTGGTGGTCAAAAAGCAATGACTGTCGCAGTAGAAGGTGCTGAAGATTCAAAAGAACTAGGTCGTCAAGATTTAGTTGATCTAAAATTATCAGCAAATGACATTGTTGTTGGGATTGCAGCCAGTGGTCGGACGCCTTATGTAATTGGCGGTTTAGAATATGCTACAACGGTGGGAGCAGCTACCGCAACTGTGGCATGTAATAAAGATGCCGAAATTAGTAAGTATGCACAAATGCCGATTGAAGTAGATGCAGGACCTGAATTTTTAACAGGTTCGACTCGCTTGAAATCTGGGACAGCTCAAAAATTAATTTTAAATATGTTATCAACTATTTCCATGATTGGTATTGGGAAAGTCTACAATAACTTAATGGTTGATGTAAAACCAACCAATGAAAAATTAGTGGAGCGTTCCAAACGGATTATTATGGAAGCAACGGGTTGTAGTTATGAAGTTGCCGAACTAAAATTTGTAGAAGCAGAAGAAAATGTGAAGTTAGCAATTGTAATGATTTTAACTGATAGTACTAAAGAAGAAGCAACACAAAAATTAATTGACGGGAATCAATTTATCAAGAATACATTAAATTAAGGAATTAGGAGGGTGTTTTAACATGGCAGAAGAAAGAATTAAACGCATTGCTGATGGGATTTATAAAGAAGTTGGTGGTCAAGAAAACGTGGACAAAGTCATTCATTGTATGACTCGTGTTCGTATGGATATCCGCGATTATGACAAAGTGGATATTGAGGGATTGAAAAAAATTGATGGCGTTATGGGCGTCGTAGAAGATGATACGTTGCAAGTAGTTGTTGGTCCAGGGACTGTTAACAAGGTTGCACAAGAAATGGTAGATCAAGCAGGTGTCAAATTGGGAGAACCATTTAATCATGACACCGCAACTGATGCTTCAGCAGGCAAATCTGGAAAAGATTTAGTAGAAGAAAAAGCCGCTCAAATGAAAGCACAACAAAAAGCGAAACAAAATAACACTTCACCATTTAAAAAAGTGTTAAAAGCCATTTCTAGTATCTTTGTTCCGATGATTCCTGCCTTTGTTGGGGCTGGTATTATTGGCGGGATTGCAGCTGTTATGTCTAACTTAGTTGTTGCTGGTGATATTTCAGCTTCATGGCAACAATATATTGATGTCTTAAATATCATTAAAAATGGGATTTTTGCTTATTTAGCTCTTTACACTGGGATTAACAGTGCCAGCGTTTTTGGTGCAACGCCAGCGTTGGGTGGTGTTATTGGGGCAGTCACAATGTTAACAGGAATGAATCCAGATGCACCAATCAGTAATATTTTCACTGGGGGAACATTATCTGCAGGACAAGGCGGAATTATCGGTGTTATTTTTGCCGTATGGTTATTATCATTGTTAGAAAAACAATTGCATAAAATTGTCCCAGAATCAATTGATATTATTGTAACGCCAACCATTTCACTTTTAGTGATTGGCTTAGCAACTATTTTCTTAATCATGCCTGTAGCCGGAGCTATTTCTAATGGCTTAGTTGGTATTATCAATGTTGTCTTAGAAAAAGGTGGCATGGTTGCTGGCTTTACTCTTGGTTTAACCTTCTTGCCAATGGTAATGTTTGGTTTACATCAAATTTTGACGCCAATCCACATTGAAATGATTAATCAAACAGGGATGACTTTGTTATTACCAATTCTGGCCATGGCTGGTGCGGGACAAGTCGGTGCAGCTTTAGCATTATGGATTCGTTGTAAATCAGATAAAAAATTAGTTGAAATGATTAAAGGTGCCTTGCCAGTTGGGATTTTAGGTATTGGTGAACCATTAATCTACGGAGTTACTTTACCATTAGGACGTCCATTCATTACTGCTTGTATCGGCGGTGGTATTGGTGGTGCGGTGATTGGGGCCTTCGGTAATGTTGGTGCAATTGCTATTGGACCAAGTGGGGTGGCTTTAATTCCATTAATTGCCAACAACCAATGGCTTGCATATGTATTAGGTTTATTGGCTGCTTACGCAGGTGGTTTTGTAGCAACGTTATTCTTTGGGATTCCTAAAGATATGCAAACAACTAAATAATAAATAGAAAAAAGGAGAACTTGGCTTCTCCCTTTTTCTTTGTTAAAATTTAATTGCGTAGGAAATGGTGTATCAGGAGGGGTGTTTATGCAACAAAATATTGTCTTATCTATCCAAGATCGTCTACAACAATTACCAAAATCAGAACGAAAAATCGCAGAATATATTTTAAAAAATACAGAAACAGTTATTTCAATGAATGCGCAAGAGCTAGCGAAACAAGCAGGATCAAGTCCAGCGGCAATTATTCGCTTTTGTCATTCTATGGATGTGAATGGCTTCACAGAGTTGAAACTTTTATTATCTGCAAATCTTGGTCAAATGAAGCAGCAAATGTACACTGAAGTTACTAAAGGGGAATCAACAGCTGATATTAAACAAAAGTTACAGGCGCGCTTTGTTCATGTGGTTGAGCGAAGCGGTCAGACATTAGAGGATGTCGCAGTGAATGAAGCCGTTGATTTGTTGGAAAAAACAGAAGTAATTTTTGTCTATGGGTTGGGCGCCTCTTCGTTGGTTGCTCAAGATATTTATCAAAAGTTTACGCGATTAGGCCGAACGGTATTTACAACATTGGATCATCATTTATTTGCTTCCATGTTAGGCTCAACAGAAAAGCCTAGTGTTTTTATTGTTATTTCTAATTCTGGAACGAATAAAGAAGCAAGTACTTTAGCTGATTTAGCGAAGCAGCAAGGGATTCCTATTGTTAGTATCACACAAGATGAAAAATCAGTGATTGGTGAAAAAAGTGATATCGTCCTTCAAACCTCTAGTGGGGAAGACGTGCCATTGAGAAGTGCGGCTACTGTTTCCTTGGTGGCACAATTGTATGTAGTTGATGTTTTATTTTTTGCTTATGCAGCAAAAAACTATAAGGAAACCTTAGAAAAAATTCAAATCTCAAGAAAAAATGTAGAACGTTTAAAAGAATAAATAAAAAGAGAAGGTTATCTGTCATTTTGACAGATAACCTTCTCTTTTTTTACAATAAACGGCGCTTTTCAGCGATCTTTTTTCCCTTTTCAATATAAGAAATATCATTAATTCCTTGAATGGTAAATGTTCCTTTTTCGTAAGTTAAGGTCGTCACGCTACCATTCTCCAGCGCCATCTGCATAGGCAAACTTGCATCAATTAAGGAAAGTAAAAAGGAAATTGTTAGTCCATGGGAAACCACCATGACTTTGCCGCCACCATTTTTTTCTCGATGATGAGCGATATCTTCGAAACCAGACCAAACACGATCACGGATAACTTCATAAGGCTCCGCCCAGTCAGCCGTATCGGCTTCAATAATAGCATTTGCTAGCTCACGATAGGTAATCTTTGTGGTCATCATGTCCTCATAACTTTTAAAAGCTAAAATGCGTGGCACCACACCCCAAAGTTCACCATCATAGCCACCATCTAAAGAACCAAAACACCACTCACGAATCCGTTTATCGGTTAGGTAAGGAATCTTTTGGTGGTTTTGATGTTCTTGTAAAATAATCTGAGCGGTTTGCATGGCACGACCACTATCACTACTATAGGCTTCCTTAAAGTCTATGTCCCTAAGACCTAAGCCTAAATGATAAATGCCTTCTTCTCCTTGTTTGGTTAAGGGGGTATCTGACCAGCCTTGGGTACGGCCAATCGTATTAAACATCGTTTTTCCGTGACGAATAATATAAAGTGTCGTTGCTTCAGTCATTGCTACTCCTCCTAAGTTTCTTTAAATAGTGAATAAATCTCTAATTAAAAAATGGGTTTGTGGCTTTTTCATGTTGAATGGTCGTGGCATCACCATGGCCTGGATAAACAGGAAATTCTTCTGGTAAAGTGAATAGATAGGTCGTAATGCTGTGTAATAATTGTTGCATATCACCAGTGTGTAAATCGGTACGACCAATACTACCTTTAAACAATGCATCCCCAACAACAACAAAATCATCAAAGACAAAGCTGACGCTACCAATTGAATGACCAGGTGTTGGGACTACGGAAAATTTCATGCCGCCAATTTCATAATCGGTTAGTTTAAATTCATGTTCGGCGGGTTGAACAATAATATTTGCTATATCATCATGTCTGCCTAATCCTGAAAGATTCAAAATAGGATTGGAAAGCCACGCTTGTTCTAATGGACTAACATAAACAGGGATTTGATAATGATGGCGCAATTCTTCTACCGCACCAATATGATCATAGTGAGTATGTGTTAATAAAATAGCGGCTGGTTTCTTCCCTAAACGGGTAATTTCTTGAATTAGTTTTGCTCCTTCTGCACCTGGATCAATAATTAATAATGCTTCTTCATTATAAACAAGATAACAGTTTTCTTGAATAACACCTGTTCTAATTTGTTCGATCTGTATCATCTCAGGACCTCCTAAAGTTCTAACGATTCTCTTCAAGTATACCGAAGAATCTTAAGAATAGAAAGTTTTCTTGTTTATTCAAAGAAAAAATAAATCATTCTTAGAATGTTCGGTTTTTGCTTGTTTTAACACGTATTTTTTTTAAAAAAATCACATTTTTATAGTTATTAAGCGAAAGTTTATGTATAATCTTCATGTGATAGTAAGGAGGAGTATTAAATGTTTCATTTTGTAATAAAAGGAACAGGTTTTTCTAGTAAAAATTTGCAAGAGATTAAAGTTTATGAAGAAACACTTTTTTGTATAGATGAGGCCGGAGTAATTCAGGAAATAATTGAACCAGATGCTGAAGCGTATGAAACTGTGCTAGCAGAACAAAAAGAGGCGCAACGTTTTCAAGAATTGCCCCAAGATTCTTATCTTTTACCCGGCTTTGTTGATTTACATGTCCATGCACCTCAGTGGGCACAATCAGGGACCGCCTTGGATATTCCATTGTATGAATGGCTGAATACGTACACGTTTCCTTTGGAGTCCAAGTTTGCAGATTTAGCATTTGCCCAACAAGTCTATGATGAATTGGTAACCCAATTGTTAGCTAATGGGACAACAACAGCCCTTTATTTTGCAACCATTCATTATGAAGCTAGCCGTCGTTTGGCAGAGATTTGTGCGGAAAAAGGGCAGCGTGGCTTAATTGGTAAAGTTGTAATGGATGATCTTAATGAGAATCCAGAATACTATCGTGATCAAACAACGCAACAAGCATTAGAAGAAACGGAACGGTTTATTCAAGAAATTCAAACATTAGCGCAGCAAACAAAACAAGGCGTGTATCCCGTTGTAACTCCGCGTTTCATTCCTAGTTGTACAGAGGAAGCACTTAAAGGATTAGGAGAATTAGCAGCGAAATATCAAGTCCATGTTCAAAGTCATTGTAGTGAGAGTGATTGGGAACATCAATTTGTTCAAGAACGTTTTGGAAAAAATGATGCTCAAGCATTGAATGATTTTGGTTTATTGACAGAAAAAGCAGTGATGGCACATGCAGGCTTTTTAGAAGAAGCAGATATGAATTTATTCCATGAAACAGGGACGGCTGTGGCGCACTGCCCAATCTCTAATGCTTATTTTGGTAATGCAGTAACACCGATTGCAAAATTAGTACATCAACATCAAGTAGAAGTTGGTTTAGGTAGTGATCTTTCAGGTGGTTTTTCACCAAGTCTTTTTGATAATTTAAAGCAAGCAGTTATTTCTTCTAGAATGTTAGAAGATGGCGTCGATGCTACAAAAAAACCAGAAGTACGAGGTGTCAAAACAGCAAGGATTACCGTAAATGAAGCGTTTTATTTAGCTACTGCTGGCGGTGGCCAAGCGCTAAGTTTGCCAATTGGAAAATTAGAAAAAGGGTATGCTTGGGATGTTCAAATTATTAATACAAGCTTGTCACAAGCACGAATCCCTAAAAATCCAGGGGAATCATTGCTTGATATTTTCCAAAAAATCTTATATTTAGCACGACCAGAAAATATTCGAGAAGTCTGGGTACAAGGTGAAAAAGTACATGATAAAAATTTAATGTCAGCAACTAAAGGAGTATAAAAAATGAGTGAAAAGAAACAAAATAATCTTCATTTAACAGTGGGGCCAGAAGATTCAGTATCTTTTGGGCAGGCCACTATGTTAGGGATTCAGCATGTCTTAGCAATGGACGTGTACGTCGTGCCTGTGATCATTGCTTCAATTATTGGGATTAGCACAGCACAAACGTCTTCTTTAATCCAAGCAACATTCATAGCAGCAGGACTTGCCACGATTATTCAATCTCATTTTTGTATGAGATTACCAGTTGCGCAAGGCCCTTCATTTATTCCAATCGGGGCAATTGCAGGAATTTATTTTGCCAATAACCAACAAGGAAATGGCTGGGGCGCAGTTTTAGGTGCTAGTTTAGTGGGGGCAATTGTTGTTATTATATTAGGATTTACTGGTATCTTTAATCGTTTAATCACTAAATTTGTTCCACCAATTGTGGGAGGAACAATTATTTTTGTGGTGGGGCTTTCGTTAATGCCAGTCGCTTTATCGGATAATATTTACCACGCAAAAGGGGAATTAGGACAAAATATTTTATTAGCATTTATAGCAGCGGGTACGTTGATTTTCTTTGCACTCTTAGGTTCTGCTTTGAAAAAAGGGCGGATTTTCCGCGTTTCTTCTGTCATTTTGGCATTATTATTTGGGAGCATCGCGGCACAATTATTAGGGGTACTTGATTTATCGGCCGTTAGTGAAGCGGCTTGGTTTAGTTTGCCTCAGTTACCATTAATTAACTTTTCTTTCCAATTTGATTGGTCAGCCATTGCCACGATGTTAGTTATTTATCTGGTTTTAATGGCGGAAACAACAGGCACTTGGTTTGCTGTGAGTCATGTTGTTGCTGAACCTTTGACCGAAGAAAAAATTAATCGTGGCGTAATTGGTGAAGGCTTAGGTTGCTTAGTTTCTTCATTTATTGGCGGCACGCCAGTAACTAGTTACTCTACAAATGCTGGGATTATTTCAATCACTGGAGTTGCTAGTCGCAAGGTTTTTGTGGCTGCAGGTGCGTGGTTTGTCTTATTTGGCTTATCTGGAAAACTTTCCACCTTGATTTCGGCCATTCCGGCACCAGTTATCGGCGGTGTTTTTGTGGTTGTTTGTGGCATCATTTCTGTAAGTGGAATGAAAGTCATGAGTGATGTAACAATTCATGAAAAAGAGATGTATGTAATTGCCGTTCCGATTATTATGACATTAGCGTTGACATTGTTACCAAAAGAGTTTTTGGAAACTCTACCACAATTTTTACAATATTTATTTAGTTCACCCGTGGCAACTGCCTCAATTGTTGCTATTTTATTGCAGGCCATTTTACCAAACGTTCAAGAAGGGTAAAAAGATTAATTTTCGTTAAAACGCCTTTGACAAGTGGCGGTAAATAGTGTAAATTAACAATGGTGTTTGTAAACACGAACGTTAAATGACCGAATGTTCGGTTTTTACGTTATTTTTGTAAATAACTAGGAGGCAGTAAGTATGAAAGTTTTTGATTATGAAGATGTCCAATTAATTCCCAATAAATGTATCGTGAATAGTCGTTCTGAATGTGATACTACAGTAACTTTAGGAAAACATTCGTTTAAAATGCCTGTCGTTCCAGCGAACATGCAAACAATTATTGATAAAACGATTGCGGAAACCCTTGCTGAAAATGGTTATTTTTATATCATGCATCGGTTTGATGAAGAGGCGCGAGTGCCATTTATTAAAAAAATGCAACAAAAGGGCTTAATCACGTCAATTAGTGTGGGTGTGAAAGAAGGGGAATACGCTTTTGTTGAAACGTTAGCCCGAGAAGGTTTAGTTCCTGACTACGTGACAATTGATATCGCCCATGGTCATTCAAATGCGGTGATTAATATGATTCAACACTTGAAAAAATTTTTACCAGAAACGTTCGTTATTGCGGGCAATGTTGGAACGCCAGAAGCCGTTCGCGAATTAGAAAACGCTGGAGCCGATGCCACCAAAGTGGGGATTGGACCAGGAAAAGTATGTATTACTAAAATTAAGACTGGCTTTGGGACAGGTGGCTGGCAGTTAGCGGCTTTACGTTGGTGTGCCAAAGCTGCTCGGAAACCAATTATTGCAGATGGTGGAATTCGGACCCATGGAGACATTGCAAAATCTGTGCGTTTTGGGGCAACTATGGTCATGATTGGTTCATTATTTGCTGGACATGAAGAATCACCAGGTGAAACCAAAGTGGAAGATGGTGTTGTTTACAAAGAATACTTTGGTAGCGCCTCTGAATTCCAAAAAGGCGAAAAGAAAAACGTTGAAGGCAAAAAAATCTGGTTACGCCATAAAGGGAAGTTGGCAGATACTTTAGTCGAAATGCAACAAGATTTACAATCTTCCATTTCATACGCGGGAGGTCGTGATTTAGAAGCGATTCGTAAAGTTGATTATGTGATTGTAAAAAATTCTATTTTTAATGGTGATACCATTTAACATTCAACTATAGACTGAAAAGAAGACAGCACGTAGTGCAGAAATTAAAATGATTTCTGCATTACGTGCTTTTTTTACTTTACCTATCGTAGTAATCGTGTTAAGATAATTACAACGACAGACGTAGTACGATAGTTGAAGTACTTGAGGGAGGAATTTATGTGATTGGTAGTGATGCAATTCGAGGATACAACGATACCTTTATTCTCTCAATCTTACAATCCGGCGCTTCATATGGTTATGCGATTTCTAAACGCATTCGTGAAATTTCTAAAGAACAATATTCGATTAAAGAAACGACACTTTATTCTGCTTTTACACGTTTAGAGAAAAATGGCTACATTGAATCATTTCCAGGAGAAATAACGCATGGCAAAAAGCGGACCTATTATCAAATAACCCATGCAGGAGAGTGTTATTTAGAGGAAAAGTTACTAGAATGGGAAGTAACAAAAGACGTCGTCGAAGCATTTGTAAAGGAGATGGGAAAATGAAAATTATAGAAGAATTTATTGATAGCTTATTTTCAGGCGTTGTTGAAACACCTGAAACAAAACAATTAAAGGCGGACTTATTAGCAAATGCTGAGGATCGTTATGAAGATTTGCTCAGCCAAGGAAAATCGGAAAATGAAGCAATTGGTACAATTATTTCTGAATTTGGTACTATTGATGAATTAATGGAAGAATTGAATTTAGAAAATAAACAAGTGGATGAAACAAACGATTCAATGAACGGTTTGCCAGAAATTTCAGTGGAGGAAGGACTTGACTATTTAGCTGTCCAACGTAAAGGTGCTATTCAAATTGGTCTTGGTGTTGTTGCAATCATGGTGGGTGTTGGCTTGCTGGTTGGTATGCGTGGTGTTCTTTCTAACGGTCTTGGTTTAGTTTGTCTTTTCATAGGTGTGGCAATCGGCGTTCCATTATTTATTGTTGCTGGTAATCGTTTTGTTGCAATGGACAAACAGCTGGGGCAACGATTGATTCCGATTAAGTTAAAAAAAGAAGTTGCACAAAGAGAACAAAGTTTTCAACGATCATTTATTTTTTGTATGGCAGCGGGCGTAGTTTTTTGTATTTTGGGTTTAATCCCAGTTGTTGTCTTTAGTAGTGGCCTTCATCTGATGATGCGCCGTTCCATGCATCAAATGATGGGCGGACAATATTATAATGGAACGATGGGGATTAGTTGGCTCTTCTTTTTAGTATCGGTTGGCGTCTTCTTGTTTATATTTGGTGGAGTAATTAAAGGAAGTTTTAATAAATTGTTAAATGAAACTTATTTTTATTCAGAACATGTTGGTCATCCTGATTTTGCCCCTCAACAAACAAAAACAGAGGAAGGACCTGTGGGAAATCCTGTCGGTGCAATTATTGCATCCGTTTATTGGCCCTTAGTTGTTGCACTCTATCTATTTATTAGTTTTGTTTTAGGGGATTGGCGGTTTAGTTGGTTAATCTTTATGTTCGCAGGAATCTTTTATAACACCATCCAAGCATTTTTACACAAACATTGAGACAAACCTGTTAATAGTAAAACAGAAAAGTGGGACATTCGTCAAAACGGCTGTCTCACTTTTCTTGTATTTTCGATTGACAAAAGCATTAAACTGGATTACTTTTAACTCATCCAATTGTTGAGGTGATTGCTATGTGGCAACTTAAAAAAGAACAAAATGTTCCCATTTATCGCAGTATTATGGAAATGATTGTTCAAAAGATTCAAACAGGCGAATTATTACCAGGCGAAAAAATCCCTTCAGAACGTAAACTGGCAGAGTACTTGTCTGTCAATCGTTCAACCGTTGTTCATGCATTAGACGAACTGGTGGACTTAGGCTGGATTGTGCGAAAAAGAGGGAGCGGAACGATTGTCAACGAAGGAAAATGGGGGGTAATGATGACGCCACGAACGGATTGGCATCGTTATTTAGAACAAAATGTGTTCAAACAAGTTCATCCCTTGGTGGCAGAGATTGAGTTACGTGCTAAACAAAATTTGCCGACTGACTTAGATATGTATACAGGCGAGTTGCCGTTAGACTTAATTCCCAGTTTCGATTTTCCAGCATTAAATTGGAAACAATTTTTAAAAGAGGAAGCACAAGATGAATTAGGTTATTTGCCGTTAAGAAAAGAAATCCAAGCCATTACAGCAACGGAATATCAGCTTCATTTACCAAGTGAAAGTTTATTGCTTACTTCAGGTGCGCAACAAGCACTTTTTTTAGTTTTGCAAGTTTTATTGAGACAAGGAGATAGTGTTGCCGTAGAAGATCCATCTTTCTTCTATGCCTTACCAATTTTCCAAGCTGCTGGTGTGCGCTTATTTGGTGTGCCCATGACAGAGGAAGGGATTGATCTTGAAGCGCTAGAACAAACAATCCGACAACATCGCATCAAAATGGTTATGGTTAATCCTTCCTTTCAAAATCCGACTGGGACAGTGATGCCTTTAAGAAAAAGAGAACAGCTCGTGAAAGTTTGTCAAACGTATCAAGTTCCTATTTTAGAAGATGATGTTTTTGGGCAGCTAAGTTTTATCCCGAAAACAGAAATTCCTCCTTTAAAAAAATTAGATCCAGATAATGTCTTGTATATCGGTTCGTTGTCAAAAATTTTAGGTTCGACCACGAAAATTGGTTGGTTAAGTGCGCCTACCTCCGTGACGAAACAAATTGCAGAAGCCAGAAAAATGATGGATGTTTCGTTGAGTATTTTTCCGCAGATGCTCGCTAAAATGGCGATTGAAGATCCTTCTTTTTCTGAAAAAATTACGTTATTAAATAAACAAGTGGAACAACGAGCAACAGCTGTATATCAAGTATTTAAATCGTTGCCAGAATGGGAAGTTTCGCCAGTAAAAGGCGGCTTTTATTTATGGGCACATTGGCGTCAAGGGGCACTTAAGCCAGAAGATTGGCAAGTGTTTTTACGAGAAGGTGTTTTGGTAGCACCGAGTGTAGCTTTTAGTGAAAAACGTGGAAGTATTCGCTTGAACTGTTCCCGAATTTCACCAGAAGAAATTCCTCTTTTTTGTGAGCGAATGGTACGGATTACACGACAGCTTTCTGAAAATAGACAAACAAAAATAGAACAGTAAGTAAGATTTTACTTATAAAAATCATTTGCTGAGAGAAAACGCTACAACTTCCCTTTTCTAAACGAATATCCAATGCTATACTTAAAAAGTAAAAACAAAAAAACAAATGAGGTGTTTTCCATGTCTTGGGAACAAGTTTACCAACAATGGTTAAATGAAGAAAATATTCCAGAAAATTTAAAAAATGAATTAAAGGACTTAAATACAGACCCTGAAAAATGTGAAGATGCATTTTACGCACCATTAGAATTTGGGACTGCCGGGATGCGCGGGATTTTAGGCGCCGGTATTAATCGGATGAATATCTTTACGGTTCGTCAAGCAACAGAAGGACTTGCACGTTTTATGGATACGCAAGATCCTGAAACAAAACGTCGCGGTGTAGCTATTGCCTATGATTCACGTCATATGTCTCCAGAATTTGCAATGGAAGCAGCTAAAACATTAGCTAAACATGATATTCCTTCTTTTGTGTTTGAAAGCTTACGACCAACACCAGAATTATCTTTTGCGGTCCGCTACTTTAAAGCTTTTGCGGGAATCATGATTACGGCTTCTCACAATCCAGCTGCCTATAATGGCTACAAAGTCTATGGTGAAGACGGTGGTCAAATGCCGCCAGCTGATGCAGATGCATTAACTAAATATGTTCGTAGTATCGAAAATCCTTTGAAAATTGATGTCTTATCAGATGAAGAAGTTGCCCACAGCGGTTTAATTAACATTGTTGGTGAAGAAGTCGATAACGCGTATTTGAAAGAAATTAAAACAGTTACGATTAATCAAGAATTAATTAACGAAATGGGTAAAGAATTAAAATTAGTTTACACTCCCTTACATGGAACTGGGAAAATGTTAGGAGAAAAGGCATTAAAACAAGCCGGTTTTGAAAAATTTGTTTTAGTACCTGAGCAAGCCGTTGCTGATCCTGACTTTACTACAGTTAAGTCACCAAACCCTGAAGAACATTCAGCTTTTGAATACGCGATTCGTTTAGGGGAAAAAGAAGGCGCTGATTTATTGATTGCAACAGATCCAGATGCTGATCGTTTAGGTGCTGCTGTGCGGATGCCAAACGGAGACTACCAAGTATTAACAGGAAATCAATTAGGTTCAATTATGATTCATTATATTTTAGAAGCCCATCAACAAGCAGGCACGTTGCCTCAAAATGCTGCGGTTCTAAAATCAATCGTTTCTAGTGAACTTGCTACAGCGATTGCTGAGAAATATAATACGAAGATGTTTAATGTTTTAACAGGTTTCAAATTTATTGCTGAAAAAATTCAACAATACGAAGAAGACCACAGTCAAACGTTTATGTTTGGTTTTGAAGAAAGTTATGGTTACTTAGTGAAACCTTTTGTTCGTGATAAAGATGCAATTCAAGCGTTAGTTTTATTAGCAGAAGTAGCGGCTTTCTATAAAAAACAAGGAAAAACATTATACGATGGCTTACAAGATATCTTTGAAGAATTTGGTTACTTTGAAGAAAAAACTATTTCCGTAACAATGAGCGGAATTGAAGGAAGCGGTAAAATCAAAGCTTTAATGGCAAAATGTCGTGAACAAGCGCCAACTGAGTTTGCCGGGATTCAAGTTGCTCAAACGGAAGATTTTAAAGAATTAACACGCACTTTTGCAGATGGTCAAACAGAACAATTACAAACGCCTCCTTCTGATGTGTTGAAATATCATTTAGAAGATGGCAGTTGGATTGCTATCCGACCATCAGGAACAGAACCAAAAATTAAATTCTATCTAGCAACAAAAGCAACAAGTAGTTCAGAAGCTTCTGAAAAAATTGCTGCGTTTGAAGCAGTCGTTAATGAATTAACAAAATAAAATAAACGAAACAGGCTGTACGGAAAAAAGTACGAATGTTAGTGTTTGTGTCAAAAGTCAATTGACTTTTGGCGCAAACACTTTATTTAACTAAGGAGGGAATGCTATGAAAATTGGCTTTATCGGTGCTGGCAGTATGGGCGGTGCCATGATTAAAGGGTTACTGAAAGCTGAGGCAGTCAAGAAGGAACATTTATATGTGAAAGGCGGCTCAAGTGGAACAGCAGAAGCACTTCAAAAAGAGTGGGGCTTTCAACTTGTCACAGATTATGCACTTTTCCAAGAATGTAAGGTTATTTTTATTGCGACAGGAGCAAAGGTCGTGTTACCTGTCCTTCAGGAATTAGCCCCTCATTTTTCCAACGAAAGTTTATTGATTTCTGTTGCAACAGGTCATACCATACAAGAAGCACAAATGGCTCTTGGCAATAAAGAAGCCAAAGTTGTTCATGCCATTCCTAATACACCAGTTAGCGTGAATCAGGGCGTGATTGGCGTAGCCTTGGCACCAACAATTGAAGGCCAAACGAAGGACCTGGTAATGGAACTTCTTGCTACTTTAGGGTTAGTCAAAGAAATTCGTGAAGCGCAACTGGAAACTTTTGGTACTGTGGCTGGTTGTAGTCCAGCTTTTGTTGATATCTTTATGGAAGCATTGGGAGATGCAGCAGTCTTAGAAGGGTTACCAAGAGACTTATCTTATGAAATTGTCGCTCAAATGATAAAAGGAACGGCGACCTTAGCCTTAGACACGAAAAAACATCCAGGAGCATTGAAAGATGAAGTGACTTCTCCAGGAGGAAGTACGATTCGCGGTGTCGTAGCTCTAGAAAAAAATGGCTTCCGTTATGCCGTGATGGATGCAGTTCAGCAAGCCAACCACGAATAGATGAAGAAAGTTGGAAAATCGACAAGTTTGTCATTTTTCCAACTTTCTTTGTGCCATATTTTTCGTAGGAAAGAACAATCGCAGTTCTTATTTTAAAAAACTCTGTGTTATAATGAGTGCAAAGTGAGGCGACTATAATGAAACAAATGGAAGAAATCAAACAAGTAAGTCAATTATATAAAGTATTAAGTGATCCAACACGTTTAAGAATTTTGCTACTTTTAAAAGAAGGCGAGCATAATGTAACGGCGATTAGTGAACAATTGGGAATGGAACAGTCCGCCGTTTCTCATCAACTAAAATTATTAAGAGATAGCCGTGTTGTCAAGGCACGTCGCGAAGGAAAAACGATTTTTTATACATTGGATGATCATCATGTAATAGATATTTTAAATCAGACCTTTGAGCATATTGAACATCGATAAAAAGTAGGAAAAAATAGCGTAACTAGAATAGCGCTGTTGATGGAGGTAAAAATGAAGGATACCTTAAAGATCGGGTTACTAGGATTAGGGACTGTAGGCACTGGCGTTTTAACTCTCTTGAAAGAACATCAAGAGAAAATTTCACAAGTGACAGGAATGAATGTAGTCATTGAAAAAGCATTTGTCCGAAATCTTGAAACGAAACAAGCGCAAGCGGAAGAATACGGTCTGTCTTTAACAACTTCAATTGATGATATTTTAGAAGATAAAGAGATTCAAATCGTTGTGGAATTAATGGGAACCATTGAACCAGCCAAAACGTATATCATGAAAGCTTTAGAAAAGGGCAAACATATTGTGACTGCCAATAAAGATTTACTGGCGCAACATGGGAGTGAATTAGTAGCGTTAGCCCAAAAACATCATTGTGATTTATATTATGAAGCAAGTGTTGCTGGCGGGATTCCAATTTTAAGAACAATTGCTAATAGCTTAGCGGCAGACAATATTCAACAAGTTTTAGGGATTGTGAACGGTACGACGAATTATATGCTTACGCAAATGGTTTCTGCTGATAAAAGTTATGAAGAAGCTTTAGCAGAAGCGCAAGCGTTGGGCTTTGCTGAAGCGGATCCGACAAATGATGTCGATGGAATTGACGCAGCCTATAAAATGGTTATTTTAAGTCAATTTGCTTTTGGGATGAATGTTTCATTACCACAAGTTGATATTCGTGGAATTCGCGGATTGTCTTTAGATGATGTCGCCATGGCTAAACAACTGGGGTATGAAATCAAATTGATTGGCTCTGCTGAACAAAATGAGAATAGTATCTCGGTGGAAGTGGCGCCTATGCTAGTCAATCAAAAGCATCCTATTGCATCTGTTCGGAATGAGTACAATGCAGTATTTATAAAAAGTGCAGGCGTGGGGGAATCAATGTATTACGGTCCAGGAGCTGGCGCTAAACCGACAGCAACCAGTGTGGTCAGTGATTTAATTACGATTGCTAAAAACATTCGCTTGGCAACGACTGGCCATATGTTCAATTCGTATCAACATAAAACCCAATTGACGAGTTCCGAAAATGTATTTGGGCAGTACTATTTTTCATTAGATGTTCCAGATACACCAGGACAATTTTTGCAGTTGACGCAATTAATGACTAAAGCAGAAGTCAGCTTTGATCAATTAGTTCAACAGAAATCAGATGGACAGCGAGCAAGAATTGTTGCCATTACACACCAGATATCAAAAGCACAAATGCAACAAGTTGTGACAGCTATTCAAAATACGGAAGCCTTTCAGTTATTGAATGTAATGAAGGTTATAGGAGATGAGTAAACATGTATGAAGGTTTGTTAAAACAGTATCAAGCGTATTTGCCCGTAACAGAAAAAACACCAATGATTTCTTTAGCCGAAGGAAATACGCCACTGATTCCTTTACCTAATTTATCCAAAGAATTAGGTATTCAATTATATGGAAAATACGAAGGATTAAATCCCACCGGCTCATTCAAAGATCGCGGGATGGTGATGGCTGTAGCAAAAGCGGTAGAAGAAGGTGCCAAAGCGATTGTTTGTGCTTCTACAGGAAATACTAGTGCCGCCGCTGCTGCGTATGCCACAAGAGCAGGCATTAAAGCGTATGTAGTGATTCCAGAAGGAAAAATCGCACTGGGAAAATTGGCGCAAGCTATTATGTATGGGGCGGACATTATTTCGATTCCAGGTAACTTTGATGAAGCATTAAAAGCGGTGCGAGAGATTGCGAAAACTGAGGCAGTTGCGCTAGTTAATTCAGTGAATCCTTATCGCTTAGAAGGGCAAAAGACAGCAGCTTTTGAAGTTTGTGAACAATTAGGTCAAGCGCCCGATGTCTTAGCGATTCCAGTTGGAAATGCCGGCAATATTTCCGCTTACTGGAAAGGCTTTAAAGAATGGCATGAAAAACAAGGAACAACTTTACCAAGAATGCATGGTTTTGAAGCAGAAGGTGCCGCAGCAATCGTGAAAGGCCAAGTGATTGAGCAACCTGAAACCGTGGCAACAGCGATCCGGATTGGAAATCCTGCTAGTTGGCAACTAGCAGAACAGGCACGGGATGAATCCGGTGGTTTCATTGATGCCGTGACAGATCAAGAAATTTTAACGGCTTACCGAAAAATTGCTGCTCAAGATGGGGTTTTCATTGAACCTGGTTCGGCAGCTTCATTAGCTGGAGTTATTCAACATGTTAAAAGCGGTAAAATCAAAGCAGGTGAAACCGTCGTGGCAGTCTTTACTGGTAACGGACTGAAAGATCCTGATACAGCAATGGAGACAGAAGTAGCTATTTCAAAAATGAGTGACGTGGAAGAAATGCGTCTGCACTTACGAAAAGGAGTCGCAACACTATGAAAATAAGAGTACCTGCCACTAGTGCCAACTTAGGACCTGGCTTTGATTCATGTGGCATTGCATTATCCGCTTATTTAACAATCAACGTTTTAGGTGAAAGTGAATTTTGGGAAATTCAACATACTTTGGGAGAAGAGATTCCTACTAATGAAGAGAATTTATTAATTCAAACGGCATTGAAAATTGCACCAGAATTAACACCAAAAGTTATTCGGATGGTTTCTGACATTCCCCTTGCAAGAGGACTAGGCAGTAGCTCAAGTGTGATTGTAGCAGGCATTGAATTAGCTAACCGACTAGCACATTTAAATTTGTCCCCTAAAGAAAAAGTTCGTTTGGCCACAGAGATGGAAGGGCATCCGGATAATGTGGCCCCAGCTATTTTAGGAGATTTCGTGGTGGCTAGCCATGTAGAAAACCAAGTCTACCATGTCAAACATCACTTTCCAATGTGTGATGTCATTGCATTTATTCCAGAGAAACCGTTATTTACCGAAAAAAGTCGCGCTGTTTTGCCCGAAAAATTGACTTATAAAGAAGCGGTCGCGGCCAGCTCAATTGCCAATGTTATGATTGCCGCAATTTTAAACGGGGATTTACCTTTAGCAGGCAAAATGATGGAACAAGATAAATGGCATGAAACGTATCGTCGTTCATTGGTTCCTCATTTAAAAGAAATTCGTCGTTTAACTCAGCAAAAAGGTGCTTATGGCTCTTTCTTAAGCGGTGCTGGACCTACTGTGCTAATCTTGTCGCCAGAAGAACGAACCAACGAAATTGTTCAAAGTTTGGAGAAATTATCTACCAAAGCGAGCATCCAAATTTTCAATATTGATCAAGAAGGCGTTCAAGTCTTTTAAAAAAAACGAGAAAAAATCACTAGTGATTTTTTCTCGTTTTTTTTAATCCTCGGATGTTTCCGTGGAATAATAGCTATGATCTTCTAAGTTCAAAGCATTAAGAATCATTGAGGCAGTTTCTTCAATTGAAAGAGAAGCGACATCAATAACGATACAACCTAATTTTTGATAAAGATCATTAGCAAAAGCCAGTTCTCGCCGAATTTTTTCAATATCTGAATAAGAAGTATTTTCAGGCAATCCATATGCGCGCATTCGTTCTTTACGAATCCCGTTTAAAACATTGGGATCATTGGTTAAGCCAACAATTTTTTTAGGGTCCATTTCGAATAATTGTTTCGGTAAATGTGCTTCAGGAATTAGTGGCAAATTAGCAACTTTTAAGTTCTTGTTGGCTAAAAAGAGACTTAGCGGTGTTTTAGAAGTTCGGGAAACGCCAAGAAGTAACACATCCGCTTCTAAAAAGCCTCGTGGGTCCTTGCCATCGTCATATTTGACAGCAAATTCCATTGCTTCAATTCGTTTAAAATAATTTTCATTCAGATGATGTAAGGCACCAGGTTCTCGCATGGGTGCGACACCTGTTAATCGTTCGATTTCCGCAACTGGTGGTGTCAAAATGTCAAAATGGAACAATTGATGCTCATTGAAAAATTGATTAGCAATCGCCACGAGATGATCATTAATAATAGTATGCAGTACCATGGCCTCTGCTTTTTTGGCATCTTCTAACGCTTGCACCAGTTTATCTTCGTCTTTAACGAATGTTCGTCTAATCAAAGTAAAATCAACAGTGGGGTACTGGGCCATTGAAGCAGCCGCCAATTTTGAAGCGGTCTCGCCAGCAGAATCTGAGATGACAAAAATCGTCACACATTTTTTTTCTTCAGAAATAGTCATAGAGGGTAAGTCCTTTCTTGCATTTTTAATAATTTTATTATACCATAAGTCCAGAATCTATTTCGTAATGATTCTGATTTAGGTTGGTAAGGGAGGAAATGGCGATGGCACCAGTAAAAACCAATATTGAACAAGCCTTAGAAACCATGAAAGCCAGTGGATTAAAATATACTAAAAAACGAGAATTACTGATGAGCTATTTGATTAAGCGAAATCGGTATGTTTCTGCACGTGAAGTATATGAATTTATGAATGAAACCTTTAAAGGAGTCAGTTATGATACGGTTTATCGTAACTTGCATGACTTTGAGCGCTTAGAATTGCTGGAAAAAACAGAATTAAATGGCGAGCAAAAGTTTCGCTTCCGTTGTTGCCAAGAGGTGGAACATCATCATCACTTTATTTGTACGGTTTGTGGCAAAACGGAAGAAATTCACATGTGTCCGATGAATTTTTTTGAAGAACAGTTAAAAGGTTGTTCAATTGAAGGACATCGCTTTGAAATACTTGGTCGTTGTGCCGATTGTTGCGAAAAATAGCGAATAAGACGAAAAATCAAACAAAAATTTCGTATTTTATCAGTAGAGTGGTTGACGGTTATTTATGCTTTAGCTATAATATAACAAGGACAGTATTTTAATTTGTGGGTTTTTCCCACAAATAAGAAAAACGGTTACTTTTTAAGCTCGGAGGGAGGGAATAACATGTCAAAAACAGTCGTTCGTAAAAACGAATCTCTTGATGATGCTCTTCGTCGCTTCAAACGTTCCGTTTCAAAAGCGGGTACTTTACAAGAATCACGTAAACGTGAATTCTACGAAAAACCAAGTGTAAAGCGTAAGAAAAAATCTGAAGCAGCTAGAAAACGTAAAAAATTCTAGTTTTGAATGAATTGGAGTTGGTGGTATGTCATTGCTAACCACATTGAATGACGACATTAAAACAGCGATGAAAGCTAAAGACAAAGAAACTTTAGCCGTACTTCGTATGTTAAAGACTGCCATTCAAAATGATCAGATTAAAGCGGGCCGTGAATTGAACGGAGAAGAAGAACTCACTGTATTGTCTCGTGAGATGAAACAGAGAAAAGATTCTTTATCAGAGTTTGAAAAGGCGGGACGCGACGATCTTGTTGAAAAAGTAAAAGTTGAAATAGCAATTGTTGAAAAATATATGCCTCAACAACTAACGGAGGAAGAAATTCGTCAACTAGTTCAAGAGGTAATGACGCAAACTGGCGCCACTTCACCAAAAGATTTTGGTAAAGTGATGGGCGCTATGATGCCGAAAGTCAAAGGCAAAGCCGATGGCAACCAAGTTAACGCAATTGTGAAAGAATTATTACAAGAAAACTAAGAGCGTTATCGAAACTAGGACAGGATACTGTCCTAGTTTTTTTTATGAAAAGAGAAAACCGGTAGCTTTTTACGGTTTTCTCTTTTTTGACTTTCAAAGTCAAATCAGGTACGACTTCTTTTTAAACAGATAAGAATGTGGTATCATTGTAAAGGACTATATAATAAAGGAGATGGACGTTTTTTGACAGATAATCAGTCAAAATCTTTGGAATTAATACTTACTGATTCTGATGATGCACACATGCTTTTAGGAACACATGATAAACATATCAAATTTTTAGAAGAGAATACTCACGTAACGATTAATAGTCGTGGCGAAGTTATTCAGTTAATTGGCGAATCATCAGAGGTAGAGTTAGTCGCTTCCGTGTTAAGAGCGCTACAAACATTAATTCAACGAGGCATCAAAGTGCATACGCCAGATGTCGTTTCTGCTTTAAAAATGGCCAAAGCTGGAAATTTAGAGGCGTTTATTGCCATGTATGAAGAAGAAATTATGAAGGACCATCATGGTCGGGCCATCCGAATTAAGAATGTTGGTCAAAAAAAATATATCGATGCAGTTAAAACTCATGACGTCATTTTCGGGGTGGGACCTGCGGGGACAGGAAAAACCTTTTTAGCCGTGGTGATGGCAGTAGCAGCCTTAAAAAAAGGCGAAGTACAAAAAATTATTTTAACTCGTCCAGCGGTGGAAGCTGGCGAAAGCTTGGGCTTTTTACCAGGTGACTTAAAAGAAAAAGTCGATCCTTATTTACGTCCAGTTTACGATGCCTTGTATCAAATTTTTGGTATGGATCATACAAATCGTTTAATGGAACGCGGCGTTATTGAAATTGCCCCGCTTGCTTATATGCGTGGTCGTACATTGGATGATGCTTTTGTCATTCTAGATGAAGCACAAAATACCACGGTTGCCCAAATGAAAATGTTTTTAACTCGTTTAGGGTTTAGTTCAAAAATGATTGTTAATGGAGATACTAGTCAGATTGACTTGCCACGTGGTGTAACAAGTGGTTTAGTTAACGCCGAGCGTACGTTAAAAGACATTGAAAAAATTGCCTTTGTAAATTTTGAAGCCAGTGACGTTGTGCGTCATCCTGTTGTAGCACAAATTATTCAAGCCTATGAAAAAGAACAACAAAAGCATTCCTAAGCAGTTAGGGAAGGAGTGAAAGTGCCTTTTGAAAAAAGTACTTACAAAGTTAGGGGATCGTTTAGGTAAAGCCTATTTACCTATTTTATTAGCCGTTTTTTCTCTTCTTTTATTTATGATTATGTTTGGCAGCGTCCATCAGAAAAGAGTAGAAATTAAAGAAGGTCAACTGGCCGAGAAAACCATTCGTGCAAATAAAAATATCGAGAATACCTACGAAACAGAACAAAGAAAAAAATTGGCAGCAGAAGCTGTCACACCCGAATATATTTATCAAGAAGATACGGCATCTGTCCAACATAATCGTATTGATAAATTATTTAAATTGATTGATTCTGCGAATGAAAAAGTAGACAAAGAGTACAGCAACAAGCAAGCGAAGGCCAAAAAGGAAGAAACGATTCCTGCGCCGACCGTGGAAGAACGAGTAGCTAGCTTAAAATCATTGTTTGAATCTTTACCGCAAGATGAAGTTACGTTTTATCAAAGTTTTCCTAATGTTTTTTATCAAACAATCTTTACATTAACCTCTGAGCAATTAGATAAGGTTCGTTCAGAAAGTTTGATGTTGGTGGATGATGCGATGCAAAATCACGTTCGAGAATCTGATTTGGATAAAATTCGCCAAGAAGCTAACGGTAAAATTCAATACTTAGACATTACGAGTACCATGCAACAAGTCATTCGTTACATTGTTAACCAAGGGATTGTGGTAAACGATATTGCCAATGAAAAACGAACAGAAGAGCTACGCCAAAAAGCGATGAATGCTGTTCAACCCGCAATGATTTATCAAGGCGAAATTATTGTTCGTGAAGGTACTCAAATTGATGCAAAAGCGGTCGAAAAACTTGAGCTACTAGGAATGACTAGTCAAAATACCTCTATTTTTCCGATGGTGGCATTAGCATTGGCTATTTTACTTCAAGTTGAAGTGTTGATTTTCTTTACAAAACAAGTGACTGAGCCTTCGCGACAACGCTCGTTTATTATCTTTTACACGGGTGCTATGCTAATCAGTGTTATTTTAATGAAATTCTTCCAGATTTTCCAAACAGAGCAGTTGATGTATATTCCCTTGTTCTATCCAGCAGCCTTTGCACCGCTAATTCTAAATCATTTTGTGAATCGTCGTTCAGGGATAATCGCTGCCATTTTCCAAGTCGTTTTTGCGTTATTTATCTTTTATAATTCTATTGGCACAAACTCGTTGACGGTTATTCTGATTATGTACTTATTCTCAGGATTTCTAGCAACAGTTGTTAAACGGAAACGGATGAGTGAGCAAGTTTTCCCAGCTTTAATGTGGGTAGTGGTCTTTCCTGTTTTCATGGCGGTTGTCTTAATGATTTATCAAGGGATGAGTTTAACAGATGGTAAAACGTGGACAGCTTTAATTTGTGCAAGTGCAGGAACGGTACTTTCATTTTTAGCAACAATGGGCTTGCATCCATATATCGAATTATTAGTGACCGATGATAGTATGATTGTCTTGAATGAATTAAGTAATCCGAACCATCCGTTGTTAAAACAACTGTTAGAAGAAGCGCCAGGTACCTATCATCATAGCATGATGGTGGCTAGTTTGAGCGCTAACGCTGTTGCTGAGATTGGCGGGCGGTCGCTATTAACACGAGTTGCTTGTTATTACCATGACATTGGCAAAATTAAACACGCCAATTTCTTTGTGGAAAACTTACCTGCTGGTGCAGAAAATCCACATAACTTTTTATTACCAGAAGATAGTAAACAAATTATTTTTGGCCACGTAATTGATGGCGCCAAAATTTTAGAAGAGTACAATATGCCGCAAATGGTGATTGACATTTGTCGTCAACATCATGGCACAACATTGATGAAATTTTTCTATGTGAAAGCAAAAGAACGCAATCCTGAAATTAAAGAATCAGACTTCCGTTATCCTGGACCACGTCCGCAAACACGAGAAGCAGGGATTGTGAGTATTGCTGATACTTGTGAGGCTGCTGTGCGGGCGATGGATCATCCCACCAACGAAAAAATTCAAGCCTTTGTGCATAATGTGATTCAAGATAGAATTTCAGATGGCCAATTAGATGAATGCGGGTTAACGATGAAAGAGATTCGCATCATTGAAAAATCATTAATTAATGGATTATGCAGTACCTTCCATTCACGGATTAAGTATCCAAAAATGAAAGCTGAAGCAGAAGAAATGAAAGATGAACAAGAAAAGAGAGATGACTAATGGATATTACTTTCATTGATGAAACCGAGAAAGTACCAACAGAAGAAATCAAAGAAATCGAAAACTTGCTGCAATTTGCAGCGGGTTTTCTAGAAATTGCCGAAGATACGGAGATGTCGGTGACTTTTACAGATAACGCAGGTATCCAAGTGATTAATCGTGACTATCGGGGCAAAGATATGCCTACAGATGTCATCAGTTTTGCTTTAGAGGATGAAGGGGAAGACGAATTGCCAATTATTTTTGATGATGAAGAGTTGGCAGAGCTACCACGGAATCTAGGTGATTTAATTATTTCAACAGAGCGAGCAGCAGAACAAGCAGTTGAATATGGGCACACATTGGAGCGAGAAATGGGCTTTTTGGCAGTACATGGCTTTTTACATTTGAATGGGTACGATCATATGGAACCTGAAGATGAAAAAGAAATGTTTGGTTTACAGAAAGAGATTTTAGATGCGTATGGCCTTAAAAGATGAGCAAACAGGAAAAAATAAACATTTTATTAATTCATTAGAATTTGCCTGGCAAGGAATCAAAACAGTTTTTCGAGAAGAACGTAATATGCGCAAACATGTAGCGTTTGGCGTCACGGCCATTGTGTTTGGTTTCTTGTTTTCTTTAACACTTGCTGAATGGCTGTGGTTGTTATTGGCCGTTTTTCTTGTCTGGTTGGCAGAAATTATCAACACAATTTTTGAAAATGTCGTAGATATGTTTACGGATTTTCACTTTCATCCAATCGGAAAAAAGGTTAAAGACATGGCCGCAGGAGCTGTTTTATTAACAGCCGGTTTCGCAGTGCTAGTAGGACTAATTCTATTTGTACCAAAAATTTTACAAATCATTCAAATGTGGAAATAAGAGGAGAAATACAATGACAACTGAACATAAATCTGGTTTCGTAGCCATTGTCGGCAGACCAAATGTTGGAAAATCAACATTGTTAAATCGAATTGTCGGCCAAAAAATTGCAATTATGAGTGACAAAGCACAAACAACTCGTAATAAGATTCAAGGAATTTATACAATTCCTGAAGCACAAATTGTTTTTATCGATACTCCAGGGATTCACAAACCTAAACACCGCTTAGGCGATTTCATGGTGGAAAGTGCCTACAATGCGATGCGTGAAGTAGATGCTACTTTATTTATGGTAAGTGCTGATCAAAAACGCGGGAAAGGTGACGACTTTATTATTGAACGATTGAAAAATAATAATAGTCCAGTCTACTTGATTATTAATAAAATTGACAAAGTCCATCCAGATGATTTATTGAGTATTATTGAAGACTATTCGAAACAAATGGACTTTAAAGAAATTATTCCCATTTCTGCCACGGAAGGAAATAATTTTGAGCATTTAATGGATGTTCTCGTTGAGCAAATGCCAGAAGGACCACAGTATTTCCCTGATGACCAAATTACGGATCATCCAGAATATTTTATCGTTTCCGAATTAATTCGTGAAAAAGTGTTACTTTTAACAAGAGATGAGATTCCTCATTCTGTCGCTGTTGTTGTGGACTCAATGAAACGGGATGAAAACGATAAAGTCCATGTCCAAGCAACCATTATTGTGGAACGGGACAGTCAAAAAGGTATCATTATTGGCAAAGGCGGAAAAATGCTGAAACAAATTGGTACCAAGGCGCGTCAAGATATTGAATATTTATTAGATGACAAAGTGTATTTGGAGCTGTGGGTAAAAGTCCAAAAAGACTGGCGTGACAAAAAAATCTATTTACAAGATTTTGGTTATCGCAAAGAAGAATATTAAGAAAGTAGTGTTTGGGAAGCGAGTGTATAAACGAACTTTCCAAACACTACACTAATTTACATAAGAAATGGAAGTGAATTGAATGGCATTAGGGGAGACCAAAGGCATTATTTTATTTACGAAGGATTTTAAAGAGAAGGATAAACTCGTCAAAATTTTTACAGAATCCTATGGAAAATTGATGTTTTTTGTGAAAGGTGCGCATCGAAAAAATAATCCTCTTTTGCCAGCGATTCTGCCATTTACAGAAGCCGTCTACATCGGAAACTTTAGAGAAGAAGGCTTATCTTTTCTCAATAGCAGCAAAGAAGTTCAACCTTTTCGAAACATTCAACAAGACATATTTATTAACGCATATGGAACATATATTTTAAACTTAGTCGATGCAGCAATTGAAGATCAGCACTATGATCCGAACTTATTTCAATTTACCCACATGGCATTATCCGCTTTAAATGAGCAAAAAGATCCGGAAATCATTACAAATATTTTTGAAATTCAATTGTTAGAACGGTTTGGTGTACGACCAGAATGGCATCATTGTGTGGCTTGTGGCGAAACACAAGGGAAATTTGATTATTCCTCAAAGTATAGCGGTGTGCTTTGTGAAAAACATTGGCATTTAGATGAACAGCGCTACCATGCAGATCCTAGAGCAATTCATTTTATTCGCTTATTTTCGCAAGTCTCCTATGAAAAAGTCCAAAACATTCAAGTAAAAGAAGAAACTAAGAAGAGTATTCGAGAAACGATTGATATGTTATACGATGAATATGTTGGTTTGCACTTAAAAAGTAAAAAATTTATTGATCAAATGAAAACGTGGGAAAATACGTTAAAAATTCCGCCACGAAAGAAGGAAGAAAAAGAAACATAAACAAGCAGACGTTTTTCTAAAAAAAATTTGACAACTTCCCTCAGACACCGTATTATGATAGAGAAGTTAAATACGTACGAAGAAAAAGAGAAGTAAAAAGAACCCTCTGTTAAGCGAATCTGGGAGAGTGGGAGCCAGAAACACGGAACTTTTGAAAGGCACTTTGGAGTACGACAAACGAAGCTGCCGATGAACACATCGGAAGTAGGGTGGAACCGCGATAATTATTCGTCCCTATGTCTATTAATAGGCATGGGGACTTTTTGCTGTGAATCACTACGATTGGCGCAAATGCGACAGAGTAGATGATGAACAGTACAAGGTGACCAAAGGGAACGTTGTCTCCTCTATGTTAAAACAAACTGCTTAGCCAAAAACATGGAGTAGATGATGAACAGCACAAGGTGACCAAAGGGAACGTTGTAACCGAATAAAAAAAGCAAACAGTTAACACCAAAAGAAAAAATAGTAACGTTTATTCAAAAAAGCTCAATTGGCGCAAAGGCGACAGAGTAGATGATGAACAGCATAAAAATTATCCCATTCTACAAAATTGTTTCTCTGTAGCCCTTTTTAAATTTACATTCCCGAAGCAAAGCCAATCCCTATGTCTATAAAAAATATTCCAAGGAGGAAAACAATGAAAAACAAGTTAACCGTACAAGAAATGATTTTAACCTTGCAAAAATTTTGGTCATCTAATGGCTGTATGTTAATGCAAGCCTATGATACAGAAAAGGGAGCCGGCACCATGAGTCCTTACACGTTTTTACGTGCCATTGGACCTGAACCATGGAATGCTGCCTACGTAGAACCTTCTCGTCGTCCAGCTGATGGACGCTATGGTGAAAATCCAAACCGTCTATACCAACATCATCAATTCCAAGTTGTAATGAAGCCTTCTCCTGAAAATATCCAAGAACTTTATCTAGAAAGTTTGAAATTATTAGGAATTGATCCATTAGAACATGACATTCGTTTTGTAGAAGATAACTGGGAAAATCCCTCAATGGGTTGTGCTGGTTTAGGTTGGGAAGTTTGGTTAGATGGCATGGAAATTACCCAATTTACGTATTTCCAACAAGTCGGCGGCTTACAATGTCATCCTGTCACTTCTGAAATTACTTACGGGTTAGAACGCTTGGCATCATATATCCAAGAAGTCGAAAGTGTCTATGATTTAGAATGGACACAAGGCGTTAAATATGGTGAAATTTTTGTGCAACCTGAATATGAACATTCAAAATATTCCTTTGAAATTAGTAACCAAGAAATGCTTTTAGAAAACTTTGACAAATTTGAAAAAGAAGCTAAACGCTGTATTGAAGAAAGCTTAGTTCACCCAGCCTATGATTATATTTTAAAATGTAGCCATACATTCAATTTATTGGATGCTCGCGGCGCTGTCTCTGTAACGGAACGTGCAGGATATTTAGCCCGCATTCGGAATATGGCTCGTTCCGTAGCGAAAATTTTTGTGGCTGAACGTGAAAAATTAGGGTTCCCATTATTAAATAAAGATCAAAGTGTATCCAAGGAGGCAGAATAACATGGCAAAAGATTTATTATTAGAAATTGGCTTAGAAGAAATGCCCGCACATGTTGTCACACCAAGCCGTATCCAACTTGAAGAAAAAGTAATCAAATTTTTAGATGAACATCATTTAGACTATGAAACAGTGCAATCCTTTGCCACACCTCGTCGCTTAGCCGTGAAAGTAACTGCGATTCCTGAAAAACAAGCGGATGTTGAAGAAGAAGTAAAAGGTCCAGCGAAAAAAATTGCTTTAGATGCTGAAGGAAATTGGTCAAAAGCTGCACAAGGTTTTGTACGCGGCCAAGGAGTTACAACTGAGGACATTGTTTTCAAAGAATTAAATGGTGTCGAATATGTCTATGTGACGAAGTTTACCAAAGGCCAAAGTGCCAAAGAAGTATTAACAAAATTAAATGACGTGATTACAAGTCTAACTTTCCCGGTAACAATGCACTGGGCAAACTATGATTTCGAATATATTCGTCCAATTCATTGGATTGTGGCACTACTTGATGATGAAGTAATTCCTTTCAACGTGTTAGACGTGACGACAGGGCAAACTTCTCGTGGCCACCGTTTCTTGGGAGACGATGTGACGTTCCAACATGCTAATGAATATGAAGCAAAATTAAAAGAACAATTTGTAGTGGTTCAACCGAATGAACGGAAACAAATGATTGTTGATCAAGCGAACGCTCTCGCTGCAGAAAAAAATTGGCAGTTAGCTTTAGATGAAGAGTTATTGGAAGAAGTTACGAATTTAGTGGAATATCCAACTGCATTTGTAGGCAGTTTTGATGAAAAATATTTATCTGTTCCAGATGAAGTATTAGTGACTTCTATGAAAGAACACCAACGTTACTTTGAAGTTCGTAACGACCAAGGCTTATTAATGCCGCATTTTATCGCTGTTCGCAATGGGGATAATGTTCACCTTGAAAACGTGATTAAAGGAAATGAAAAAGTGTTAATTGCTCGTTTAGAAGATGCAGAATTCTTTTACAATGAAGATAAAAAATTAACGATTGAAGCATGTGTTGAAAAACTAAAAAATGTGACTTTCCATGAAAAGATTGGCTCAATTTATGAAAAAATGCAACGGGTTGCTTTAATTGCACAAATCATTGGTCGAAAAGTTGGCTTATCTGAGGAGGAATTGGAAGATTTAAAACGTGCCTCTGAAATTTATAAATTTGACTTAGTAACAAATATGGTTGGTGAATTCCCAGAATTACAAGGAATTATGGGAGAAAAATATGCCTTATTACAAGGCGAAAAACCAGCCGTAGCAACGGCGATTCGAGAACATTATTTACCAACTTCCAGTGAAGGTGAATTGCCAGAAACAGCAATCGGGGCTGTTTTGGCCTTAGCCGATAAGCTTGACAGCGTCTTTTCATTCTTCTCAGTTGGTATGATTCCAACAGGTTCTAACGATCCTTATGCACTTCGTCGTCAAACCTATGGCGTTATCCGAATTATTGAAGATAAAGGCTGGACCTTCCCATTAGTTCAATTACAAACAGAAGTTGATGAAGCAGTGAATCAAGATGTTGAGAAATATGGCGTTTTACTAAACGAAGGACAAGCAGAAGTCGTTGAATTTGTGAAAGCTCGCTTACGTCAATTATTAATGACGAAAAATGTTCGCCATGACATTATCGATGCAGTGGTGTCTGCTGAGCAAGCCGATTTATCGAAATTATTTGCTTCAGCGAATATTTTAAAAAGCCGTTTTGAAGATCAAGATTTTAAACCATCAATGGAAGCCTTAACGCGTGTTATTAATTTAGCGAAAAAAGGTCAAGAACTTTTAGGTGATACTGAAGAAGGGATTGATCCAAGTCTGTTTGAAAATAAGGCAGAAAAAGAACTGTATCAAGCAGTTAACGATTTATCTGAAGCTTTTGCTACACGCACGATTGCAGAAAACTATGAAGCACTAGTAAATCTACGTCCGTTAATTGATGCGTACTTCAATGAAACGATGGTTATGGTTGAGGATGAAAAAGTCAAACAAAACCGATTAAAACAATTAATGCAAATTGCTAAAATGGCGTTATCAATTGCTAGCTTAGATTTATTAATTGTAAAATAAAAAGCGCTGTTTTTCGACCGCTAAGGAGGAACCGACAGCATGCTAGAAACAACGTTTGAACAAATTTTAACACAATTATCAAAGCCAGCTGTTCGTGCGCTAACGAATGAAAAAATCGACAGTGTGGATGAACTCTACGCACGAGGCCGAAAAGCGTTACTTTCGTTGCATGGCTTTGGTCCAAAGTCTATTCGAACTATTGAAGAGATGACTGGGAAAGAATTGAAGTAAAAAAAGGATCGCCGTTTAGAGGCGATCCTTTTTTTATTTACGTTTTTGTTTTCCAGCATTGCGACCTTTATTGCCGTTTGCTTTTGGTTGGTTCGTTTTTTGTGTTACTTTGTTTGTTTCTTTTGGTGTCACATCCTTAATAGGAGTAACCACTTGTTTTGGTGGGTTATTTTTCAATTCTTCTTGTACTTGTTTTTTAATTCTTGGACGTAAGAGGATATTTGTGATGGCAGATTGAATACATGTGAAAATACCACCAACTACCCAGTAAAGCGCTACGCCTGCAGGTGAGCTAAAGGACATGAAAACAATCATTAATGGTGAAACAATCAGCATTGATTTCATTGTTTTCTTTTGTTCTTCAGGAATACCAATCATTGAAATATAACCTTGAGCTAAATAGGCTAAACCAGCTAATGCCACTAAAATCATATTTGGTTGCCCTAAATTCATTCCTAAGAAGCTTGCCGTGGCAATACCTTTTGTATAACGAGCAGCAAAGAACAGAGAAGAGAAAATAGGCATTTGAATTAATAAAGGCAAACAACCAATTCCGCCAACCATACTCACATTGTTTTCTTTATAAATCTTTTGTAGTTCTGCTTGTGCGGCCATTTGTTCTTCACGCGTACTTGCTTGTTTCATTTTTGCTTGTGCAACATCCACTTGGGGTTTGATTGCTTGCATTTTTTCCGTTTGGATAAAGCTTTTTTTCGATTGATGTAAGCCTAACGGTAAAATAATGATCCGTACAATAATGGTGATAAAAATAATCGCCCAACCATAGTTCCAATTAAAGTTATCGACAAGATAAGTAATTGCATTACTCATCGGTAAAACAAGGAAGTTATAGACAAAACCTTCACCAGTTGGTTGTCCATCTGCTCCTGTTTTCACACAGCCTGATAAAAACATTACTAAAAATAGTAAGCCAGAGCCGTAAAGCCATCGGTTTAATTTACGCATGTAATTCGGTCCTTTTCTAAAAAATTTTTACATGGTTAACTATACTTGAAACAGCGCTCTTTTTCAATCAAAATCGAAAAGAAGCTCTTACAAAAATCAATAAAAAGCAGGAACTACTTGCTGTTCAAGGCTTCTTCCCAAAGAAATCAATCGTTAGAAAGTAAGTTTATTGAATCACTTTAAATTGTTCCGTTTCTTCTAACAAAGGGTCTTCTTGAATATCAACATACGTTACACGTCCCGCTGGACTGGGGGAATCTTTGATTTTTTTGATAAATGTTTCCATTATGTCTTCAGGTGCAATTGCTGTGATTGAAACGGACCCGTCGTCTTCGTTCTTCACCGAACCAGTGACACCTAATTGATCTGCCACCATTTTGGTCATGTAGCGGAAGCCAACACCTTGGACACGCCCTTGTACATTCATTCTTAGTTTTTCCATGAGAGACACTTCCTTTGCTTTTTTCTTTATGATAGCGATTTTTCTTGGTTCTAGCAAGTATCCAAGCAAGCTAGAAGCATGCTATAATACAAAGGCGAGGTGACTTATGAAAGAAATTATATCAACGAAAAATAACCAATTAAAAGAATGGAAAAAATTACACAAAAAGAAGTACCGAGAAGAACTGAACCAATATATAATAGAAGGATTTCATTTAGTTGAAGAAGCCGTGAAGGCCAACGCCGATGTTCAGTGGATTTTGTTTAACCAAAGAGGTCAACAAGAATGGAGAACTTGGTTAGCTGAACAAGAAACAGAAAAATTAATTTTTGTAAGTGATGAGGTTTTAAATAGCTTGTCGGAGCTGCCAACTTCACAAGGAATTTTGGCAATTGTCACCTTGGAAACGCAACAAGAGCAGTCGCTTTCTTTTAAAGGTGGTTGGTTACTTTTAGATAATATCCAAGACCCTGGTAATGTTGGTACGATGATTCGCACAGCTGATGCAGCAGGTTTAGCAGGTGTGATTTTAGGTAAGGGCACAGCAGATATTTACAATACAAAAGTGTTGCGCTCAATGCAGGGAAGTCACTATCATTTGCCGGTTCTCCAACGAGAATTGACCGAAGTGGTTCAGGCATTCAAGAAGCAAGGTCTACCAGTTTTCGGTACAGAACTAAATGAAGCTGCGATTGCTTATTATGAACAAGAGGCAGTGGAAAATTATGCGTTGATTTTAGGCAATGAAGGTAGCGGGGTTTCGCCAGAATTGTTAGCAGAAACCACGAAAAATCTTTATATTCCAATGAAAGGTCAAGCAGAATCATTGAATGTCGCTATCGCAGCGGGCGTGTTAATGTTTTATTTTGAAAATAATCAATAACAGAAACGAGTGTCAAAAAATGCTGACTATCAAAAAGACAACCCAGTTAACAGAAAAAGAATTAGAAACCATTATGGCTATTTGGCTGCAAACGAATCTAGAGGCTCATCCATTTGTCGCACCAACTTATTGGCAAGAAAATAAGGCATTTGTCCGCGCTGCGTTACCAAAAGCAACACTGATCTTAGCAGAAGAAGAGGGTCAGATAATTGGGTTTTTAGGCTTAATGGATAACTATATCGCAGGAATTTTTATAAAAAAAGCGTTTCAAGGGAAGGGCATCGGTCAGAAATTACTGCAAGTAGCAAAAGAAGAACAGGACATCTTATCTTTGGCTGTTTACAGGAAAAATCAAGCAGCTTACGCCTTTTATCAAAAACAAGGCTTTGTCCAACAAAAGCGAACCATCGATGAAACGGGAAACGAAGAATGTCATCTTGTTTGGCAAGCGCATTAGGAGCGACATTTCTAGTTTTAAGGCTTGCTATTTTTCTGAAAATATCTTATACTGTTAAAGGTGTGATTTTCACACACGAAATCCACATTCTTTTCCATCTGCGAAGTGGTGCTACTACGGTAGTTCTTCAAGGAGTTGACGAAAAGAAGAGGAAAATAAAAACCAAACTGGAGGAAACACAACATGGCAGTAATTTCTATGAAACAATTACTAGAAGCCGGCGTACACTTTGGTCACCAAACTCGTCGCTGGAACCCAAAAATGAAGAAATATATCTTCACAGAAAGAAACGGTATCTACATCATTGACTTACAAAAAACAGTGAAATTAGTAGATGCAGCTTACGATTACATGAAAAACGTTGCAGAAGAAGGCGGCGTTGCTTTATTCGTAGGAACTAAAAAACAAGCACAAGAAGCAATCAAAGATGAAGCAATCCGCGCTGGTCAATACTATGTAAACCATCGTTGGTTAGGTGGTACGTTAACTAACTGGGATACAATCCAAAAACGTATTGCTCGCTTGAAAAAAATCAATGCAATGGAAGAAGACGGCACTTTCGAAGTTTTACCTAAGAAAGAAGTTGCTGGCTTAAACAAAGAACGTGAACGTTTAGAAAAATTCTTAGGTGGTATCGCTGATATGCCAAGAATTCCAGATGTAATGTACATCGTTGACCCGCGTAAAGAACGCATTGCTGTTCAAGAAGCACACAAATTAAACATTCCTATCGTTGCAATGGTTGATACAAACTGTGATCCTGATGAGATCGATGTTGTAATCCCTTCAAATGATGATGCAATCCGCGCCGTGAAATTAATCACTGCTAAAATGGCTGACGCTTTCATCGAAGGTAACCAAGGGGAAGACCAAGCAACTGAAGAGTTATTCGTTGAAGAAACACCAGAAGCAACTTCAATCGAAGAAATCGTTGATGTTGTTGAAGGAAACAACGAATCAGCTGAATAATAATGATTACGGAGCTGTCTCAAAGGCTAGGCGACAAAAAGCCTGATTCTCCTTTGAGATAGCTTTTTTAAAAAGAATTGATAATATCCGAGGAGGACACAAATAATGGCAGACGTTACAGCTAAAATGGTAAAAGAATTACGCGATATGACTGGCGTTGGAATGATGGACGCTAAAAAAGCATTAGTAAAAGTAGAAGGCGACATGGAAAAAGCCGTAGACTTTTTACGTGAAAATGGTATGGCTAAAGCAGCGAAGAAAAATGACCGCATTGCGGCTGAAGGTTTAGCAAACGTAGCAACTGTGGGTAACGTTGCAGCAATCGTTGAAGTAAACTCAGAAACTGACTTCGTTTCTAAAAACGAAATGTTCCAAGATTTAGTTAAAGACATTGCGACTAAAGTTGCTGAAAACAAACCAGCTACGATGGAAGAAGCAATGGCTATTAAAACTGAAAAAGGCACAATCGAATCTGATTTAATCGAAGCAACAACTGTTATCGGTGAAAAAATCAGCTTCCGCCGTTTTGAAGTTGTCGAAAAAGCTGACAATGCTGCATTTGGCGCTTACTTACACATGGGTGGCCGTATTGCTGTATTAACAGTTATCGATGGCACAACTGACGAAGAAGTAGCGAAAGATGTTGCTATGCACATCGCGGCAATCAACCCTCGCTATGTCAACGAATCTCAAATTCCTCAAGAAGAATTAGAACACGAAAAAGCTGTGTTAACTGAACAAGCATTAAACGAAGGTAAACCAGCAAATATCGTTGAAAAAATGGTTGTTGGTCGTCTACAAAAATTCAAAGCAGAAATCGCTTTGGTTGACCAACCATTTGTTAAAGATCCAGATATGACTGTCGAAAAATTTGTTGCTTCTAAAGGCGGCGAAGTGAAATCATTCGTACGTTTTGAAGTTGGCGAAGGTATCGAAAAACGTGAAGATAACTTTGCGGATGAAGTAATGAGCCAAATGAAAAACTAAGAGCATCAAACGCTCGGTTGAAAAGCCGTGAATCATAAGTATCTAAACAGACAGCGATCCCCAAAGGAAGCTGCATAAATTGATTACTGCTTGATTCAAGGCAGTCTTTCAGCCATTTGGGAACGCATAACTTTGATATGCGCTCCCTTTTTTTAGGCAAAACCAGTGGATCGCACTGCTTGGTCTAAAAAATCATTTTGGTGAAAAGTCATCTAAATGAGGAATTGAATGATTTTTAGAGAATCTTGGAGGGAATTATGATGGTTAAACCTAAGTATCAACGTGTCGTATTAAAGTTAAGTGGAGAAGCGCTAGCCGGAGAAGACGGTTTTGGCATTAAACCACCAGTCATTAAAGAAATCGTCCAAGAAATTAAAGAGGTCCATGAATTAGGTATCGAAATGGCCATCGTGGTTGGCGGCGGAAACATCTGGCGTGGACAAATTGGTGCTCAAATGGGCATGGAACGTGCACAAGCAGATTATATGGGCATGTTAGCTACTGTGATGAATGCCTTAGCATTGCAAGATACATTAGAAAATCTTGGTGTGCCTACACGTGTTCAAACATCAATTGAAATGCGTCAAATTGCAGAACCATACATTCGTCGTCGTGCAGAACGTCATTTAGAAAAAGGCCGCGTTGTTATTTTTGCCGGAGGAACAGGAAATCCTTACTTCTCGACAGATACAACGGCTGCGTTACGAGCTGCAGAAGTAGATGCGGACGTCATCTTAATGGCGAAGAATAATGTTGATGGTGTTTATTCTGCAGATCCACGTGTGGATGAAACAGCGACAAAATTTGAAGAACTAACACATTTAGATGTTATTTCTAAAGGGCTGCAAGTAATGGATTCAACAGCAAGCTCATTAAGTATGGATAACGATATTCCTTTAGTTGTCTTTAACCTAAATGAAGCAGGAAATATCCGTCGTGCCATCCTTGGTGAAAATATCGGAACAACTGTAAGGGGGAAATAAAGAATGTCTAAAGAAGTTTTAGCAACAGCCAAAGAAAAAATGACAAAAGCGGAAGAAAGCTTACGCCGTGAATTAGGTCAAATTCGTGCTGGTCGTGCGAACGCAAGTCTATTAGACCGTATTCAAGTAGAATATTATGGTGCACCAACACCAGTTAACCAATTAGCAAGTATCAATATCCCAGAAGCACGTGTATTAATGATTACACCGTTTGACAAAAATTCTATCGCTGACATTGAAAAAGCTATTCAAATGAGTGATATCGGCATTAGCCCAACCAATGATGGAAATGTCATCCGTTTAGTGATTCCACAATTAACGGAAGAACGTCGGAAAGAATTAGCCAAAGACGTGAAAAAAGAAGCGGAAAACTCAAAAGTTGCTGTTCGTAACGTTCGTCGTGATGCAATGGATGAGTTGAAAAAAGCTCAAAAAAATGGCGACATCACTGAAGATGAATTACGTTCATTTGAAAAAGATGTTCAAAAATTAACAGATGATAGCATCAAAAATATCGATGCGATTACTGCTGAAAAAGAACAAGAACTTTTAGAAGTATAAAACCAATCACTAATAAAAATTATTGAATCCAGAGAAGCAAATGCTCTGGATTTTTTTGTATAGATGAGGAAGGCGTATCTCAACGCTCTCTTTGCGAAAGTCATTCTAAAGTAATTATTTAAGAAAACGCTTTCTTGAATAAATTTTTTTATTCTACCAGAATTTTTTTCTTTGTGTAGGGAGGATCACTTAAAAATATAGAGAAACTTTGAAATATCAGCCTTTTAAAATTTTTCTTCACAAATTGAATCCTAAAATTTGATGATAAGAGTTGTTATTTTTAGCAATTGTAATTTGCGATTCATTCTCAATTAGGCTAAAATGAGTGAGAACGGAAAAACGATTAAAACAAGTTGGAGGGAATTGTACATGTCTGTGTTAGAAATCAAAAATTTACACGTATCAATTGAAGATAAAAAGATTCTAAAAGGAGTCGATTTAACAATTAATACTGGAGAAATCCATGCAATTATGGGACCTAATGGAACTGGTAAATCTACTTTATCAGCAGCAATTATGGGAAATCCCAACTATGAAGTCACAGAAGGAGAAATTCTATTTGACGGCGTCAACGTTTTAGATTTAGAGGTAGACGAACGCGCTCGCTTAGGCTTATTCTTAGCAATGCAATACCCAAGTGAAATTCCAGGGATTACCAACGCTGAATTCATGCGTGCAGCAATCAATGCAAAACGTGACGAAGACAACAAAATGTCAGTCATGCAGTTCTTAAAAAAATTAGATAGCAAAATGGAATTATTAAATATGCCTGAAGAAATGGCTGAGCGTTACTTAAACGAAGGTTTTTCTGGCGGCGAGAAAAAACGAAATGAAATTTTACAATTATTGATGTTAGAGCCAACGTTTGCCATTTTAGATGAAATTGATTCAGGCTTAGATATCGATGCGTTAAAAGTTGTTTCTAAAGGGGTTAATGAAATGCGCGGCGAGAACTTTGGTGCGTTAATTATTACCCATTATCAACGCTTATTGAACTATATCACGCCAGATGTTGTTCATATCATGATGGAAGGCCGCGTTGTGAAAACCGGTGGGGCTGATTTGGCAAAACGTTTAGAAACAGAAGGCTATGCTGGTATCAGCCAAGAATTAGGTATTGATTACAAAGAAGAAGCGTAAGGAGGACAAGATAAATGAAAAAAGTAAATCTAATGGATTATCTTGACGAAGTCACCGCTTTTTCACTAGAACATGAAGAACCAGCTTGGATGACTGAATTGCGAACAACGGCTTTAAAAAACGCTGACGAAAGTGAGTTACCACATATTGATCGTGTGAAATTTCATCGTTGGCCTTTATTAAATGTTCACATGGAAAGTTATGTGCCTTCTGAAGGAAATGTCGCAAGTTTTGATCAAATGAAAGACAATCCTTTAATTGTTCAACAAGGATCTTTTCATGCTTTTGAGCAATTGCCAGCCTCATTAGCGGAACAAGGGGTAATTTTTACAGACATTTTTACTGCTTTACAAGAGCACCCAGAATTAGTTAAAGAATACTATATGACTAAAGCTGTATTACCAGAAGAAGATAAGCTGACAGCAGCTCATGCAGCTTTCATGAATAGTGGCGTTTTCTTATACGTTCCTAAAAACGTAGTGATTGAAGAGCCCATTGAATCTTTGTTTATTCAGGATTCAGATAGCAACCAACCTTTCTTTAAACATGTTTTAATCGTTGCAGATAATCATAGTGAATTCAGTTATTTAGAACGTTTTCAATCAACTGGTCATCACGCAGAGAAAGCTTCTGGAAATATTGTTGTGGAAGTGATTGCGAAAGATGGCGCAAAAGTTAAATACTCAGCTGTGGATCAATTAGGGCAAACTGTAACGACTTATATGAATCGTCGTGGCTATATTATGCGGGATGCCTCTGTTGATTGGGCTCTAGGCGTCATGAATGATGGCGATGTTGTTGCTGATTTTGATTCTGATTTAGTTGGCGAAGGCGCTCATTCAGAAGTTAAAGTCGTTGCAATTAGTGCAGGTAAACAAACACAAGGCATCGACACACGAGTGACAAACAAAGCGCCACATTCGATTGGTCATATTTTACAACATGGAGTTATTCGTGAACGTGGTACTTTAACGTTTAACGGAATTGGCCACATTTTAAAAGGAGCAAAAGGAGCCGACGCACAGCAAGAAAGTCGTGTTTTAATGCTGTCTGATAAAGCTCGTGGTGATGCCAATCCAATTCTTTTAATTGATGAAAATGAAGTGACTGCCGGACACGCAGCCAGCGTTGGTCGAGTAGATCCAGAAGAAATGTATTATTTAATGAGCCGCGGCTTGCGTAAAGAAGAAGCGGAACGTTTGGTGATTCGTGGCTTCCTAGGTTCTGTCATTACAGCAATTCCAGTTAAAGAAGTACAAAATGAATTTGTAGAAGTAATTGAAGGGAAGTTAAACGCATGATGGATGCAGCAATCATTCGTCAATCGTTTCCTATTTTATTTCAAGAAGTTAATGATGAACCGCTAGTTTATTTAGACAATGCTGCGACAACCCAAAAACCAACGGCGGTGTTAGATGTTTTACGACATTATTATGAAACCGATAATGCCAATGTTCATCGTGGGGTGCACACGTTAGCCGAACGAGCAACGAAGGACTATGAGGCCTCCCGCGAAAAGGTTCGCCAATTTATCCATGCCAAAGAAACAGCGGAAGTTTTATTTACACGAGGAACAACAACCAGTTTGAATTGGATTGCCAAAAGTTATGGTGACTTGGCAGTTACAGCCGGGGATGAAATCGTCATATCTTACATGGAACATCATTCAAACATTATTCCCTGGCAACAATTAGCTCAACGTACAGGGGCCATTTTGAAGTATATAGACGTCACTGAAGACGGCTTTTTAGACATGGCAAGTGCACGTCAACAAATTACAGAAAAAACGAAAATTGTTTCGATTGCTCATGTTTCAAATGTGTTAGGGGTCATTAATCCAATCGAAGAATTAACACAATTAGTTCATCAAAATGGCGCTGTGATGGTGGTAGACGGCGCGCAAGCAGTTCCTCATATGCCTGTGGACGTTCAAGCCATCGATGCTGATTTTTATGCATTTAGTGGTCACAAAATGTGTGGACCAACTGGAATTGGTGTCCTTTATGGCAAACGTCATTTATTGGAACAAATGGAACCTGTGGAATTTGGTGGCGAAATGATTGACTTTGTTCATCTTCAAGAAAGTACTTGGAAAGAGCTTCCTTGGAAATTTGAAGCTGGCACACCTAATATTGCCGGGGCAATTGCCTTAGGTGCCGCCATTGATTATTTAACAGAAATTGGTTTAGAGGCCATTCATCAACATGAAGCAGCCCTTGTTCACTATGTTTTGCCGAAGTTGCAAGCTATCGAGGGCTTGACGATTTATGGTCCACAGGATCCAAAAGACCACACAGGTGTGATTGCTTTTAATATTGAAGGTTTACATCCACATGATGTGGCTACGGCGTTAGATATGGAAGGGGTCGCTGTCAGAGCGGGTCACCATTGCGCGCAACCGTTATTAAACTATTTGAGCGTGCCAGCAACCGCACGGGCAAGTTTTTATTTATACAATACCAAAGAAGACGCAGATCGCTTAGTTGAAGCGATTAAAGCGACAAAGGAGTTTTTCCAGCATGGCACTTTCTAAATTAGATAACTTATATCGCCAAGTCATTTTGGACCATTCTAGCCACCCACATCACCACGGAACGCTAGATGCGTCTAGCCAAACAATTGAACTGAATAATCCTACTTGTGGAGATGTGATTGAACTGGATGTGGCCATTGAAGACGGTGTGATTAAAGATATCGCCTTTCAAGGAAGTGGCTGTTCCATCAGTACAGCCAGTGCTAGTATGATGACTGATGCGGTCTTGGGAAAAACAATCGCCGAAGTAACGGCCTTAGCAGAGGATTTCTCTCAACTTGTTCAAGGAAATGAAGTGGCCGAAGATGAAAAATTAGGCGATGCAGCAATGTTAAGCGGCGTAGCTAAATTTCCAGCTCGGATTAAATGTGCAACCTTGGCTTGGAAAGCCTTAGAGCAGGCTGTTGATAATAACGGCCAAGGGGAAGCCGGTCATTTACATTGTGAAAAATAAAGAAAGGGTGACGACGAATTGAGTACAGTACCTGAATTAGAAGAATATAAATTTGGCTTTCACGACGATGTGGAACCAGTCTTTAGTACCGGAGACGGCCTAACCGAAGACGTCGTTCGTGAAATTTCTCGCGTGAAAGGCGAACCAGAATGGATGCTTGACTTCCGTTTAAAATCGTTAGAACAATTCAATAAAATGCCCATGCAAGAATGGGGTCCAGACCTGTCAGATATTGACTTTAGTAAAATTAAATATTACCAAAAACCGAGTGACAAACCCGCACGCGATTGGGATGATGTACCTGATAAAATCAAAGAAACCTTTGAAAAAATTGGGATTCCCGAAGCTGAGCGTGCTTATCTAGCTGGGGCTTCTGCTCAATATGAATCAGAAGTTGTTTACCACAACATGAAAGAAGAATTTGAAAAATTAGGCATCATTTTTACAGATACTGACTCTGCTTTAAAAGAATATCCTGACTTATTCAAAGAGTATTTTTCAAAACTTGTGCCGCCAACAGATAATAAACTGGCCGCTTTAAACTCAGCTGTTTGGTCAGGTGGAACCTTTATTTATGTACCAAAAGGTGTTCGAGTTGATGTACCATTACAAACATATTTCCGAATCAACGCTGAAAATACCGGCCAATTTGAACGGACCTTGATTATTGTCGATGAAGGGGCCAGCGTTCACTATGTCGAAGGCTGTACGGCACCCACGTATTCAAGTAACAGCTTGCATGCGGCCATCGTAGAAATTTTCACTAGAAAAGATGCTTATTGTCGTTATACCACTATTCAAAACTGGTCAGATAACGTCTACAACCTAGTAACCAAACGTGCTAAAGCTTACGAAGGTGCCACTGTCGAATGGATTGATGGGAACCTAGGAGCTAAAACAACCATGAAATACCCAAGCGTTTACTTAGATGGCAAAGGTGCCCGTGGCACGATGTTATCGATTGCCTTTGCTGGTGCTAACCAAATCCAAGATACTGGGGCCAAAATGATTCACAATGCGCCGAATACTTCTAGCTCAATTGTTTCAAAATCAATTGCTAAAGACGGCGGCGAAGTTAATTACCGTGGCCAAGTGACTTTTGGAAAAGACAGCGCAGGCTCGATTTCCCACATCGAATGCGACACGATTATCATGGACGAAAAATCAAAATCAGATACGATTCCGTTTAACGAAATCCATAACAGCCAAGTGTCCTTAGAACACGAAGCCAAAGTTTCAAAAATTTCTGAAGAACAATTATATTATCTAATGAGTCGCGGCTTGTCTGAAGCCGAAGCGACAGAAATGATTGTTATGGGCTTTGTTGAACCATTTACGAAAGAATTACCGATGGAATATGCGGTTGAGTTGAATCGGTTGATTAGTTATGAGATGGAAGGTAGTGTAGGGTAAAGCCAATTTTAGCGCTAGAAATGTTGATTTATCAATGTTTCTGGTGCTTCTTTTTTTCAAAAAAGCAAACTAACTACAATTTCTTTTAGAAAAGATATTTTTCCTTTTCAATAAACTGAGCGAATTGATCAGCGCTACGCTCCTCACGTTCAGGGTAGAAGTAGTTATATACTTGTCGAGTCATCTTGATACGGAATTCATTAAAATGTAATTTGTTCAAGATAGAAATATCAGAACCTTCTTCGGTAGGAGACTCATAGATCGTAATTTCTTTCAGTGAATCATTGTCTTCAGCTTTAAAGCTAAAAGGGTACTTATTGGGATTTAAGTCGTGATTAGTGCCTGAATCTAGCTCTTTGAAGTAATAGTTACCTTTTGGATACTGAAGCTCATCCAGGGTTAAAAGACCTTCTTTGACCGTTCCATAATTAATTAAAGAGTCTTGAGGGATTTCTTGATCAGCAAACGCCATTGATTGATCTGTGTACAAACCAAATACTTTATCATTTGCTTCTTGAACATCAAGAATAGGGAGGTTACCTTTCCATTCTTTAATGATCTCTTCAGATTTGTGAAGGGTTAATTTTATTTTTTGAAATTCATTGGTAGTGGATAAGGATTCAGAGACTAACTCAATGGTTTGTCCTTGATAAGTGAATTCAAAAGGAATCGGAGTGGAATCAATAATGAATCCATCAGGTGCAGATTTTTCAATAGCTTGGTATTTCCCAAGGTAGAGAAGAGGCATGTCAATTAATTCTCCATCATCACCTGTTACAACAGTAGCCACAGTATCGCCCTTTTTAGCATGAATTGTGCTTCCAACTTTGATATCTTCTGTCGCTTGAATTTCGTAAGTTACACCTGCAAGAGGTCTGTAATCAAATTTGAATTCATATAAATCACCATATTTAGTTTCTTTCTTTTCAAGACCTACAGGTACTTGTCCTTTTTTTATGAGGGAAAGTTGTCCTTTTTGAGGTTTATTATCTAAAGTTACTTCAATCGTTTTGTTTGGTTCTACTACCACTTTTTTTAGTTCACCTTGATTAAAGAAACCATTTGGTGCAGTCACTTCGCTAATCGTTACGGTTGTCCCTTGAGTAATATCATTTATTTGAGCAAGTCCATTAGAATCTGTTATCACTTCTTTGGTTTTATTGTCGTACTCAAATTTCAATTTAGCATTTGGTAAAGGTTTTCCTGTATCTTTATCGATTTTCTTTACTTTGATATTTCCATTTAGTTTCACTTTGATATTCAGGTTGAATTCACCCGCATTTGAAAGTTTAAAGGTGGCGACTTTTTGTTCATTAGGTTTAGCATAAACAAAGCTTTGACCCACTGAATTGGAATCAGCAATACCATATTTAATCGTTCCAGATTCCTTAGAATCTTTGGTAGCAGTCAATGTTAATTTATTGCTGTTTTTCTCGATTTTGAGGTTAGCGGAATTACTAAGCTGCTTAACATATTTGGATAAGACATTGTTTTTATCTTCTAAAGTAACGGACTCACCAACTTTTAGATTGATTGTTTGATTATTAAAAGGCGGTTTGACGTTATGATTTTTGACTTGATTTAATATCTCATTTCTCCGATTCTCAAAATTGGGAATATTTGTAGTTAATAATTCATCGCCAAATTCAAGCCAGACTAAGTTTTGAGTAATCCCATAATTATCAATAGTAGGGTTTATTTGATAACCGTAATACGCAATTAATGAAAGGCGTTCTTTTTCTGCGATAGTTAGTTCTGATGGGGTGAATCCAGAACCACCAGTAAGAAGTGTTCCATGTTCAATACAAAATGCAGGTTGATTGTCCGCTTTGATCATATGGATACCTTCATCAGTCCAGTGTAAGCCACCTAATGATTTAACATGCCAGGTAGAAATATAGTTCGCAACTTTTTCATAATTGACCGTAGCAGCGAATGTAGTAATAGGGGAAATAAAAAAAGCGATTAGGACTGTTAGTAAACTAAACAGCGTAATCGCTTTGGTGTTTTTTGTATTCATTTAATTTGTCTCCTTAAGTTGATTGATAATTTTTGAAAAATGAGAGTAGGGTTTCTTATTTTTATTACCATTTTAATCTCCATTATCTTAAAGTTAACTTCATTTATATAAAAAAGACGTCCATATAAGAACGTCTTTCAATATTAATTAGTGATCCTTGACTAATTGTATATTCAATTTATCTTTGTAATAGCTATCCATATCTGTATATCTTGTCTGTATTCTTTTTAATTGCATATCTGAGATAGTTGAACGTAATTCAATTCTGTTAATACCGCGATCATAGCTGTTTCTAGCAATAAAGTGATAGAACTGTCGGTCTGATAACAATATTAGTGTCTCTACTTGCTTATCAGTAAATTTTTTATTATTTAGATATAGATAGTGAAAAATAAATTCTGGATATTCTAAATCATTAATAGTATCAGATTGTATGGCAGATACAATAGCTTTTCTCTGGGAATCTAATACATTTGTTGGCTCTATATAGAGATAGTACTGATAGAATTGAAGTTGAGCAGAAACATCAAGTTTATGGATAAAATGTTTTTGCAAGTATTCTCTAGCTTCATCTTTGTTTCTAGAATCAAAGTAAGTGTTTAAGTGCAGGCCTAAACTAATAATCATGCAAACTTCTTTTCTAATTGCTTGTTTATCTATATCTGCATCATCAGGATATTTATAATCTTGATGACCAACAAAGTCCATGGCTAATTTAAATAAATTATTTTTTTCTGAAATAGTTAATTGATTCTGATTTCTTCTAATATAATCAGATATGTCTGAGTTAGAGTTTTCTTGGATTTTTTGTAATACTTTTTCTCTTGTAGAGGAACTATTAATCATATCTCTAATATCTTTTCCAGCAATATTTACAGGAACATAGTTAATGAGATAATTTGGGAATTGGGTAATAAAGTCATTGTATTTATAATTTTTATATTGTGTATTTCCGTATAAATCATCGTATCTCAAAAGGATATCTAGAATTAGAATAGTCGGAATAGTAGGTGTGCTATTTTCTCCAAAGTATTTTCTAGCTTCATTTTTGATATTTTCTAATTCACTATTCTTTTTTTCAGAATCATTTTGAATAGCTAATCTAAAGCCAGTATGATGGTAGGCATCTAAAAGTTTATCGATTTTGTTAACTAAGATGTTATAATGACTATTATGAAATAAGTAGAGATAGATGATTAAAAACTGTTGATCTATATTAACTTTATCGTATCGATCTTCATGATATATGATTTCATTCACGTACTTCTCAAATAATTTTTTTTCTCTTAAGGTTCTATTTTCCATAATTATTTCATTTTTTAAAGTTTCTAAGTTTTTAGTTTCAGTAGTACTTAATGCATCTTCTCTTTTTTCTTCGATAGAGCTAATAATAGTTTCAAAATAGAGTGACCAAAAATTTGAAGGTGATAGTTCATAAGGCAATTCTATTCTTCTATCAATTATTTTTTGTAAGTAGCTATCTTCATTTTGTTGAATAGAATTGTAATCACCCAAAAATACAAATTTTATTTTTTTGTTAGTTATCAAATTGAAAATTTTGTATAATTCATTCTGTCTAGAAGGAGTAATGCGATCAAAATCGTCAATAATGATTATTCTTTTTCTCCATAAAAAGTATTTCTTTGTGCGAATTTTTAGTAGATTTAAAAATAAACTATCATAATCAATCTGTCCTAAAATTTGAGTCATTCCAGATAAAAAACCAGAAATAAAGAAAAAATAAGTAGTGGTAGTAATAGATGAAGAACTACTAGTAGCTGATTCGATAGGAAACTTTATATTGGAAAAATATACAGCCAATCCGCTAAACAATAAGAATATTAAAAAGAAAATATATTTAGTGATGAAACCAGTTATCGGAAAAAGTGTTCTGTAGCAAATTTCTGAAGTTTTTTGATTAGTTGTTATTCTCCATAAATCTATTGTTTTTATTATCTTTTTTTTGAGTTTTATAAATTTAAAGTCTATTTTATTTTCCTCAAGAATAATGTTAAGATAACTAGTTTTTCCGCTTCCCCATTTTCCATTTAGAAAGATAACATCATCATTATTTTCTTTGAAAAAATTTATATAATCCGAGTGAGCTCGCTTATTGTATTTAATGGAATAGTTATTATCATTTTTTCCAGATATAGGTTTATCGCGCATTAAATTTCCCCCTTAAATTTAGAAGTTATCTCCTAAAGTATAGCATAATTCAGAAAATATAATTTTAGTACATAGGGAGATAAAATTTTGTATCTTTGAAAAAACTGAAGACGTTAATTAACGTCTTCAGTATTTATTCTAGCTCGCGAATTATTTACTAATTAGTTTGAAATTCAATTAAAACCAATTATAATCCACAAAAAATTTCAAGCCTTAATTGTATTTATAGGAAATAATGTTGTAATACAAATGTTTAGGATCTATCGGAAACTCGCCAATAATCTGGTCTTCTAACAAATTTTTAAAGTTTATTTTATTGAATGATGTATCAATTTTTCAAAGAAAAAATAAGAGTTTATTTATCTAAAGTTTGTCTTTTAAAAGAGGAATTTCATCGTTCACATAATTGTCATGGAAATTCTTTAATGAGTCATTAAATTCTCTGAATTCTTTTTCATCTACACGACGTTTGCGTATTTTCGTGATTTTTTTAACAGCAATTCGCGAATATACTTTAGAATATGCATTCTCAACAATGTATCTTTGGATTTCCTCAGCAAAAGTCAGAGACGCTTTTTGGTATGGAGTTGTAGGTTGACCAATTGTTGCAAATAATAACTTGGTTGGAGATAAAGGGAAAATGATATTTGTATTGTTTACACCCCAAGCACCATCGAAATTGTAATTCTTTTTATTGTAGAAGTTTAGAAAAATTACTGGGTCATCAGAAGTAGCCCATTCAAAGTTATTAGGAGCATCATAGATACACCATGAAATCTTATTTAAAGCTTTATAAGTGGAAGTAAGGAGATGTTTTATACCAAACAACCACAATGATTTACCAGCAATTGTTTGTACGATCAAACCAGATTTTTCCTCATCAAGTTTCTGAATATCAACTTTTAAGGGAATGAAGTTGTTGTATTCTGTTTTTGATTTATTATCAACTCGCAAAGTTCCTGTTGTTTTAAACTCTTGCTCCATTGAGAATGTTAAATCTTCAATAATATCAGGAAATGTATCTATTACAAATTTTTGAATACGGTAAAAACCCTTCAATGTTCTGAGGTATTGACTAGCAACTAGCTTTGAAATATATTCTTTGTCAATCTCATCAAGAATAGAGTAAGAGTTAATTTTATCGATGAATGAGCTATATTGCATTTCAAATTCAGTTGAAAAAAAATCTTCCATTTCATCGGTGATTTCGCCTTCATCGTAATACAAATATAAAGAGTCAAGGCTTGAAGTTCTTGAGATAGAAACATTACTCCATTTAGGACATTTATCATGAGGAGCTAGAAGCTTATATTCATAAATTTTATTTTCACGAGCCCATTGTTTTAGATATGTTTTAGGAACATAATGATTGTTAATTTTCAAATGAATCCCTCCTTTATAGCTATATTATAGTATTTTATTTTGGTAATCAACTAACCTCGAATAATCCGATAGTTCAAGTTAAGAAGTACATCTTTATTGAAAGTAACGTGAATTTTGTCTTGTTCCCAAAAATAAAGTGAGAATTATTAGCAGACTGGCTCTCACATAGAGATCAGTACATCAAGTGGGGTATATGAAAAAAGATACTCATTTTTAAGATGAGTCAGTTGGTATTCGTCAGAAAATCAGAATGCCGTTATATCAAGGCTTCTGGTGCATCTTTTTTTGAATAGTACTGGTAGAATATAAATATAATTGATGGTTGATTTAGACAGAATATATAAGTATTCATAACGAATGAATACTTAACTAATTGGCTATTACATAAAATTATATGTTAACATGAACATATAAAAAATAATTGATGAAAGGATAATTGTATGAAGACGATAATCAACATTAATAACATTCAAGACTATATTTCTAATATAGAAGCTTTAGATGGTAATTATTATTATAGGGGAGAATCGAGTACTAAGTTTCCAGAAATAACGGCTTCTGCTTTTAGAGAGTACAATATTCCTTTTTCTGAAATGAGACAAAGAATCGATTATAGAAAAACGTTAAAAGAATATTATAGTGAAGTTGGACATCAATTAAATGAAATTGAAAGAGAAAATTTTCTTCAATACTCACAACATCATGGGTTACCAACTTCGTTAATAGATATCACCTCTAGTCCACTGGTGGCACTCTATTTTGCATGTTCTTCTAATTATCAGGAAAGTACATGTAAAGTTCATGTTTTTAATAAAGAAAGATTCATTGATATGTCTGATTTTGAAAATAAAGAAGAAATGACTTTAAATTCTTTCTTTTTAGATAATGACTTCACATATCAAGTTTTAGTAAAAATAAAAAATCAATCCATTGAAGCTAAACGTGAACTATTATTTAAATGTATTGAAAATTTAGAATCAATTATGGTAAAAAATAGTGTTTTGTATGAAAGAAAATATATTGGAATTGAAGTTGATGCGACTTTTGCTCAAATATTACGAGAGTTTAAGTCACAAGAATACGAAAATCTAGAGACGTATGCCCAAAATTTTGAGGAAATTTTTTTGAAATATTTCGAAATAGATTTTAAGTATAATAAAGAGCGTAACAAATTTAGGACTGCAATTTCAATGATTGGAAAAGATCCTATATTTGAAGTTCATTATAAACAATATTTGTCAGATACACTTGCAGTGATTATCTTATTGGCTATTAATCAGCAAAGTAGGAATATGGTAGATAGTTTTTCAAATCAATTTTCTATATCTTATGAAGTTGGGTCGCATGTTGTATTTCCGTTAATTTCTATTCAACCATCTGTTAAATTTGAGCGTATGAAATCACAAGAGGGAACATTTCTTTATCAACTGCCTCATTATAGAGGAGCAGCTAATGAAACTAGTGATTATATAGGCTTTTCAAAAGTTGATAGTGATGTAGAATTTGTTATAACAGATAAAGAAAAAGTGTTTAGGAGTTTAAATAGATTAGGTATTAATCAAAAAACTATTTTCCCGGATCATGACAATATTGCTGAGTATTTAAAGACAAAGGAACTATTGGAATAATTAAGAATATATTCTATTAAATTCTTTAGATATTTTTGAGTGAGCATACAGCAATAAATTACTCAAGATAATCTTGCTAAGTTATCTTGAGCATAAGTTAATTCAGAAATGTTTTTTTTTAGTATCTAACCTAGCTCGCAAATTCTTACTAAAATTCCCGAAAATATCCATTTTTTTCTTGCCAAAAAAGTTTGAAACTAACTCAAAACTAACTACAATTGGCAAAAATTAACGGGATACAAACAGTATTCACTAGAAAAATAGAATACTGTTATATCAACGTTTAGAGCCCCTTAGAGCCTTCAGAAAAAGCTAACTTTCTGCTGGAAGGGTCTGTGGGATAATAACAAAATAGAAGCTGGGAAGGCTGTTATATAAGCATATCTAGCTTTTTTGATGTCTGAAAATAAAAGTAGAACCAATACTAGCAACAACGGGCATTTTTAGATCAAATCTTTTGGCTGACTTTTGAATTAGTATTTTCTGTTCGATATGAAGTAAAATGATGATATCAAAGTTATTTAAATAAGGAGAGAGTATTATGAGTAAAAAATTATTTATTATAGGTAATGGATTTGATTTAGCTCATAAGTTGCCAACAACTTTTAATCCAGACTTTAAAAAGATTGCTGAAAAGTATGAACAAAATCCTTATTTTTGGGAAATGTATCAATCGCAAGAAATAGATATTTGGTCTGATTTTGAAAATCTTTTAGGAAAGCCTGATTTTAATGAATTGGAACAAATATTTGAAGGATATGAACCGGATTATTTATCTGATCGTGAAAGCGATAGGGATGCAATTATTACACAAGTAGATCTAAATGGTAACTTGATGCCATCTCTATATGAATTTGCTAAACAAGCTGAAGAGAAACTAATTAAGACAGTTGCAATTTCATCAAATAATGAGTTATTTAAGCCTAAAGGTTTATTTGTGAATTTTAACTACACACATACATTAGAAAAGGTATATGACATACAAGCAAATAGTGTTTTGCATGTACATGGTGAGGTTGGTCAAGACAATTTAATATTAGGTTATCCTAAAGATGATTTTTCACCAGAAAAATATCAATATGATGTGAGGCAAAAAGGAAGAGGACCTTATCGAAAGATTGACATCCGAGAGCATATTGAAGATATGGTGAAAAATAATATGATGGATTACTATACCTATACAGCATTTAAAGGCTTAATCAATAAGGTAGAATCGTTCAATAAAGTACCACAAATCAAATTATTAGAAGGATTTCTAGGCAGAAATGAAATAGAAGAAATTATAGTAAATGGCCATTCTTGCGCAATTGATTTTCCGTACTTTGAATATTTAAGTGATAAATTTTGGGAAGCTGAATGGGTATTTTATGCTTTTGATAATAAAACAAAACTTAATATTGAAAAACTAATAAAGACAATTGACATCGAAAATTACAAAATATTGACCTACGAAAATGGAAAATATAGTATTTTAAAGGCAATAGAAGAAGAATTTGAGGAATAACAAAATAAAAGCTAGGAACGCTGTTATATAGGCATTCCTAGCTTTTTCTAATGCTCGAAAATAAAAGTAGCACCAATTCTAGCACCAATGGGCATTTTTAGAACAAATCTTTTTCTGTTTCGATAAATTGTGCGAATTTATCAGCGCTGCGTTCTTCTCGCTCGGGGTAGAAATAGTTGTAAACTTGTTTCGTCATTTTTGAGTCTTTATGACCGACTCTGTACATAATATCTTCAAGCTTCATGTCAGCCATAGCGCATAAAGAGACATGAGTTTTACGAAACTCATGAAGTGTAATTCGTTTCTTTAAATTGTATTTATTAACAATCATGTCATACCAATCGTTTGGTTGACCTGGGCGGCAAAATTCATTTGATTTGCTTGGGAAAACTAATTGGTGTGGAATTGAAGGGTCGAAGCCTTGAATGGTATGGTGGATGGTTTGCTGTTCCTTCCATTTTTCAGAAGGCTTATGGTTTCTGTATCAATAGAGATGGTTCTTTTTCCTGCATTGGTTTTGGCACTTTCAACATTTGTTTTCTTAGTCTTCGGGTTGAGTTCTACTTCTGCGAGGGTTTTACTGATTGTTAGCTTGCTGTTTTCAAAGTCAACATCATTCCATTCAAGAGCAAGAATTTCTGATTTTCTTGCTCCTGTGTAGGCTAGAGTTCTAAAGTAATTACCATGCTTTTGGCTATAGTGAAGGAATTCTGATAACTCTTTTGGGATATATACGTTGATGGTTTCGGTGTCTACGAGGTTTTCATCTATTTCTGCTCGATTGATAGGGGCAGTTTTACGCATTGCATTTTCATAAATTAGTTCTTGCTGCACGGCATATTGTAGGATTTGAGCAACGGCTCTGCGGAAGTAATATGCCTGTTTATATCCATCTGAGACCCATTCTTCATTCATTCTAGTACATAGACGAACATTAATATCCTTAATTTTTTTCTTACCGATATATTGAAGAGCATAATCCTCAATTGCACGTCGCAGGATCATAATAGTTGAGGGTTTAACCTTGTTTCGATAGCTCTGTAAAAATTCTTCATAAAGTTTTTCAAAGGTGATATTGCCTTTTTGCTTCAGTTTGTTCTTATCAAAGTCAATTTGTAATTCGCGGTACGCTTGCTTAGCTTCTTTCTGTGTTTTAAAGCCACTACGTTTTAAAGCCACTACATGTTGTTCCCACATCTTTACCAAATTCATCTTTTCCCAAATAGCATTTAAATTTCCAAAGCTTTTCTTTTCGTTTTTCATATTGTTTCAAAGAAGTAATCGCCATACCATTCACACCTCATTTTTTAGCTGTGAGAGTAGTTCGTTTACGTCGTTTATATCATAAAGACGTTGTCTACCAAGATGGATGACCTGCAAGACTTGTAGATGTAGCTCCTTCAGAGTTTCATAGCCAATCCTGAGTTCTTTAAGCAGCATTTTTTGATTAACATATCGTTCCAAGATTAATTTTATTTTATTAAGTGTTTGCATAAAAGTTTACCTCTTTCGTTTTTTGCTTAGCTAAGCTATGCGCTTATTTTACTTCGATGTCTTAACGTTTAACCACAGGAGATTTTTAGTAGAAAATATGAAAAAAACTACTACAAAAAACACCTTTTGCAAGATAAGCAAGAGGTGTAATTTTCTTTATTTTAATAATCCTTATCATTGAATTTTTGCATATTGACTAGCAAAAAGCGGTAATATGACAGTTTTACCATGATTATTCTTGCTCATTTCTTCAAAAAAACGTGTCAGGCTTTGCATATCCGAATTGAGTTTGTTTAAGTCATAGCCTTTAATAGTTGGATTGTTCATATATCCAATATTTGGGTCTATCATTAAGTCAGATTGGATGACACTTCTAACGTGATTATGTCCAATCATTGTTTGCTCGCTGTATTCATCGGTGATAAGTAGATTTACTAATAAGGTTTCAAAATCTTTTGAGGTTATGAGCTCGTTAAAATATTCATCAGTTAAATGCCACATAATTCTAATTTGGTTAAAGTTTTTATTGTTTAAATCAAATAAATTTTCTTCAAAATAAGTCATTATATCCTGTTTGTGTCGTGTCCAAAAACTGTTAAATGCATCTACAAATAAGTAAAAGTTTGAATTAGTCCAATCTGTTGCTAGGCTTCCCTAGCAACCTCTATTTTGCAAAAATATTTGTACTTCTGAAACAAGTAAATCCTGATTTTGATACAGAAGACGAAATCTTTCAATGAAGTCAGTGGCGAAATCTAAGGTTCTAAATAGTAGCTTTAGTAGTAAATTGGATAGCTTTGTAAAATCTTGCTGTTTTTCTGTCGTGAGAAGTAGGTAGCTTTCTTGAAATTGAGAATTTGAAAAAAATGGATAATTTTCGGATAAAAATTGCTCGATATTTTCTAAACTCAATGGATATTCATCTGTAGAAGAGGTGTCTATTCTGTTTGAATAAAACAACCGATCTAAGATGTAGTGTCGATCGTTTGTCATGTAGTGTTCAATGCTGTCACCTGTTTCGATGAAAGGAATCAGAATTTTGTTATCATCCTCAATAGCCGTATCATCAGCAACCTTATCACCATTCATAAGCAGAGGTAATAAGATGAGTTTTATTAATTGTTCCTTTTGCTTAGTATCACCGAATATTAATTCATCTCTAGTAACTGCCATCATGTTACAGAAACCCTCTAACAAGCTTGCTGAAAATAGGTACTTATTTTTACCTGCTATAGCTTTTCCATTTTCTATATTTGATAAAAGAACTCTATCAATGGAATGGTTGTAATCTTCTTTCATATTTGCTGAATTAGAGGATTTTTGGCGTTAAAAAACCTTAGCTAAAACAGCTAAGGCTAGAATACAACATTATTTTTGATTTGTGAATAGCTCGAAGGCATATGAATTAATTTCGTTATTTAAAAATATTTTTGAATGAAATTAATTTTAATATACGTGTCAAGTTTTGTCAAATCGACTAAAAATGACTGTTAATTCTCAGCATAAGAATGATAAGTTGATTCGCCTAAAATCAAATGATCTAACATTTGTATTCCAATAAGCTCACATGCTTTTGTTAATCTTGATGTAAACATATTGTCGGATTCACTGGGGGTGGAATCACCAGAAGGATGATTATGGGCAACAATAATTTGAGTGGCATTATCTCTTATTGCTTCTCGAAAAATATCTCAAGGATGCGCAATACTTTGATTAAGAGTTCCAATAAACAAAGTTCTTTACCTAATAATTTGATTCTTAGTATTCAATGTTAGGAGAATAAAATGTTCTTGCTCTAAATCACGTGTTTCTTGAATTAAGTGTTGATCAAGCCCATACGAGTTAGTTATTTTCTCCTTTTTAACATCCAACTGGAGAATACGTTTTGATAGCTCAAAGCTTGCCATGAATTGGAATTCCATAGTTGAAGGAAATTCGGTAAGTCCATTTTTCAAATCTGCTAGAGTATCTATACTTTCTAATAGTTCAGCTGCTTTTAAAGGTTCCAAATTGAATGAAAGTTCAACCAATTCTTGATTGCTTAGCTTATTAAAATTTGTTGTTCTTATTCGATTGTTGAACATATTAGAAATTGTTAGTTGTCTTTTTAGTGTTTTTTTTGTTGCTACTGCCATTGTTCATCATTCCTTTTCTATTTATTCGTCACTCTTTTTGGCAAGCATGGCTTGCATTGATTTATAAAAGAAAGGTTTGATTATGGAAGTAAGAACAGAGTAGTATAGACAGCTTCTTCTTGGTTCTCGTGTAATCTAGAATAAGAGGATGGAAGTGTATTTTTGTAATAAATATTACGTTTTACTGTAATCATTAAAAGGTTGGTATGATAGTGTTTTTAATGGGTTTTATGTTGGAATTACAAAATTACATATTTTCGGAGTTCTTATCTTACATTGATATACAATCATAGATACAATTTATATATATTTTATTAGAAAAAATCGTAATAAGTGTAATTCTATTTGAAAAGAGAGTGTTTACGATAAGGAACGGAGTTTCGAAATGTAATAGTGAAGTAATTCTGTGTATTTTTAAGTAATCTTGTTGATTTGATGAGCGAGAAAAAGAAGAAAATTTAAAATAATAGTTTTCCAGTAGATCTTCATAAGCATGCTCTCTCAATTTCTTTGTTCAGTAAGCTATTTATTGTATTCAGATAATTAAGATTCAAATTGAAAAAAAGGAGGTTATGAAATATAATAATAGTGAATGTCAATAAACAGCATAGGAGATAATTAATGTCAGATAAAAGAGAAGGATATATTGAAGATTTTATTTCTGGAATCCAAGTAAAGGAGACACCAGAAGAGATAGAGGCTGTTCAACCATTTTCAAAAATTTTAGTAGATGATTATGGTTACCCAAAAGAAAATATTGTTACTAGACCTCAGTGGAGGGTTAAAGTTAGACCATCTGATAGAAAGAAAGAATATCCTGTTGATATAGCTGTTTTTTCTGATAGTAGGAAAGATGACTCTTCAGCAAGTATTATTGTGGAGTGTAAGAAAAAAACTAGAAAAGATGGTAGAAGTCAATTAGAGGACTATTTGAGATTTTCTAAAGCCAGATTTGGTGTTTGGTTTAATGGAGAAGAAAGATTATTTCTTTTAAAGACTGAGGAAGATGGGCAAGTTAAATTTTCAGAAATTCCCAATATTCCACGCTATGGGGAGCGCCTTGAAGATATAGGTCAATTTAAAAGGAGAGATCTGAAGCCAGCAGAAAATTTAAAGCCAACATTTAAAACAATTCGAAATTATTTGGCAGCAAATGCTGTTGGTATAACTAGAGATGAAGTTTTTGCTTCTCAAATAATTAATTTAATCTTTTGTAAGATTTATGACGAACGATTTACGAGACCAGAAGACACCGTTCAATTTAGAGCAGGAATTGGAGAATCTTATGAAAAAGTAAGATCTCGAGTTGTAAAGCTTTTTGAGAAAGTAAAGCGTCAATATAATGATGTTATTGAAGTGAGTGATTCAATTCAATTTGATGCTAAAAGCTTGACTTATGTAGTTGGGGAACTTCAATTATATAGTTTACAAGAAAGTTCTCGGGATGCTGTGGGTGAAGCTTTTGAAATATTTATTGGCCCATCTCTTAAGGGAGGACAAGGGCAGTTTTTTACGCCGAGAAATGTTGTTAATATGGTAATAGAGATGTTAGATCCAAGTAGAGATGATAAAATCCTTGATCCAGCTTGTGGATCAGGAGGGTTTCTAGTAGAGTCATTAAGATATGTTTGGAATAAAGTTGAAACTGAAGGACGTGAGTTAGGATGGCCTGTTCATGAAATTGAAGCAGAAAAACAAAAAGTTGCAATTCGAAACTTTCGAGGAATAGATAAAGATTATTTTCTAAGTAAAGTAGCCAAAGCTTATTTAGCAATATTAGGAGATGGTCGAGGCGGCGTTCATAGTGAAAACAGCTTGGAACGGTGGAAAAATTGGGGTAGTTCTACCAAGGAAGATATCCGGATGGGGGAATTTGATATGGTTATTACTAACCCTCCTTTTGGAAAAAAGCTAGCTATCATGAGTACTGATATTCTTGAACAATTTGATTTAGGATACAAGTGGAAACAAAATGATGATGGTGTTTTCGAAAAAATGACATTACAAGACAAACAACCACCACAAATTTTATTTATTGAGAGATGCTTTGATTTTTTGAAACCTGGAGGGAAACTAGGCATTGTTTTGTTGGAGAGTATTTTTGGAATGCCAAAGTATCAATATGTTGTAGACTATATTACCAGTAAAGCTAAAATTTTAGGTGTAGTTGCAATGCCTGAGGATCTTTTTCAGCCGCATACGCATGCGAAATGTTGTGTTGTAATTTGTGAAAAACTATCTGAAAATGAAGTGGGAAAAATAATTGAACCATATGATATTTTTATGAGTGATGTAAAATGGTGTGGACATGATAGTCGTGGAAATCCTACTTATACTTTTGATGAAGAAGGCAAAAGAGTATTACTTGACGATATTCCTAAAATTGCAGCTCAATATTGGGAAATGGGTGATAAAAGATGAATTCATTTCGAATAAAGAGTACGGATATTAAAAACAATATATTTATTCCAAAGTACTACGATCCAGAAATCGAGAATGAGCTTCTCCGACTTTCAAATAATCATAACTTAATTAAAATAGGAACACTTTTACAAAATGGAGTATTATCAATATCTACCGGAGATGAGATTGGTAAAATGGCATATGGTACAGGAGACATTCCATTTGTTCGTACATCGGATATTTCAAATTGGGAAATAAAGACTATCCCTAAACAGGGAGTGTCTCAGGAGATATTTGAGTACTATAATGAAAAACAAGATATTCAGGAAAATGATATTTTATTCGTAAAAGATGGAACATATTTGATTGGAACAAATTGTTTAGTAAGTAAATTGGATTTACCTATGTTATATCAATCCCATATATATAAAGTACGGGTAAATGAAAATGAACTTATAACACCGCATCTTTTGTTCTTATTATTAAATACAGAAATTGTTCAGAAGCAAATACGTAGTTTTCAATTTACAGCTGATATCATTGACACAATAGGAAATAGATTTTTAGAAATTGTTTTACCTATTCCAAAAAATAATAAGGAAGCTTTGGATACTTCTTTTCAAGTTCAACAAATGTTAACAGATCGAGTGAAATATAAAGCCGTTATTAAACAATTTCCATTGCTAATGGAGGAATCTTTGAGGAATGGGGGGACTGATAATTTTTCGGAATTTCTATCTAAAGATTTAGATGAAATACTAGAGGAAATGATTCAGGATACTGTTACTCTAGAATTTGGAGACTTTTCAACGTTTAGTATACGCTCTAGTGAAATTAAAAACTCAATTTTTATTCCCAAATATTATGATCCTTCAATCTATGATGAATTACATGATTTAGAGAAAAATTGTGAATTGAGAACTATTGGGGAACTAACTAAAAGTGGTATACTTTCTCTTTCAACTGGTGATGAAATAGGTAAAATGGCTTATGGCACTGGTAATATACCTTTTTTACGTACATCGGATTTTTCAAATTGGGAAATAAAAACAGATGTAAAGCAAGGTATTTCTGAAGAAATATATGATTTATATAAAGAGAAAGAAGATGTACAAAGCGAAGACATTTTATTAGTAAGAGATGGAACTTATCTAGTAGGGAGTTCTTGTATGATTACTCAGTATGATTCAAAAAGCTTATTTAGTGGAGGGTTATACAAAATTAGAACCAATGATTCCTCATATCTATCCTCGTATTTGCTTCTAGGTTTACTAAATTCTTATATTGTAAAACGACAAATACGCACTAAACAATTTACTAGGGATGTAATAGATACAATTGGGAAACGGCTGGATGAAGTTCTGTTACCTATTCCAAAATCCAATCAGATGAAAAAAGTCATTTCTCAACAAGTAGAGGATATTGTTCAGAAACGGATTGAAGCAAGAGAAAATATTTTTTCATCCGCTGTTGATTTGACGAATTTTTAATTATTTATTTGATAAAACGTTGAAAATTTTATACTGAAGCAATTAAAACTAACACCCAAACTAGCAACAATACCGAAAAAACATCAGAATTTCACGGTACCGTCCAAAACGGCGGATGTTGATATAACAGCATTTAGAAGCTATTGAAACTTGTAGAAAACACCATCCCTTTGCTGGAAGGCTCTGTCAGCTAGTTTTTCACTCTACCAACAAAATAATCAACCAAAATAACAACGGAAAGCCAAACAAGAAACACACTAATCATGCTTCTTCAAAGAAGCACAAATAAAAAAGTGATGACTCGAGAAAAAAATCTCTATGAAGTCATCGCTTTTTCTTATATTTTAGTTAAAAAATTATTTTACTAAAGGTTGAAGTAACTTGTTCCAGAAACTAATGAGTGGGCCAGCACCAAATGCACAAATAATTGTACCAATCCCAATTGGACCACCAGCAATAAAGCCAATTAATAGGACCAACAAATCTTGTGCTTTTCGAACAGAAGCGTAAGGTTTGTTGATTTGTTGACAGATGGTTGGCGCAATCGCATCATAGGGGGATTCGCCTTGATCTGTAGCCATGTATAAGGCGCAGCCAAATGTAAAAATCAGGACTCCGACGAATAAAGAAAGTAGTTTGCCAATTGTTGAGCCTCCTAAACTATTGGCGTAAGGTTGAAGCCAAGTAGAAATCTGTTGAATCAAAATTCCTACTAAAAGCATATTTAAAATAGTTCCTAGACCAATGGCTTTTTTGTTTTTTAAATAGACATAGAATAAAATAAACGCATTGACAATAATTTGAAAAATGCCTAATTGCATACCAAACATCGAAGAAAGTCCGATATTCATAGCAGTGAAAGGATCAACTCCTAAACCTGCCACTCTTAAAGTGGATGCGCCAATCCCGATAATAACTAAACCAATTAAAATTAAAAGAACATTTTTGACTAGTTTCATGGTAAGCCTCCTGAATAGATTTTGTGTGTGATAGTACAAAGTCTGCAACAAAAATTCATAGAGAATTTTTGTTGCAGACTACTTTTTAACCAGCTCCGTGTTGGAACGAAGGGTATAGAGACATCCCACCATCTACAAAGAGTGTTGTTCCGGTTACGTATGAGGATTCATCAGAAGCTAACCAAGCGGCCGCAGCAGCTACTTGATTTGGTTTACCAATAATGCCCATAGGAACCATGCTCGTTGTTTGTTTTAACTGTTCGGGATCGGAAAATTTTTCAGCATTAATAGGTGTGTTAATCGCTCCAGGTGCAATACAGTTGGCACGAATACCATATTCCGCATATTCCAAAGCGATTGTTTTCGTGAACATTTCGGTTGCGCCTTTACTTGCCGCATAGTGGGCGAACGTTGGCCAAGGAATTCTTTGGTGAACGGAGGACATATTAATGATTGACCCTTTGATTTTTTGTTCTCTAAATATTCGGAGTGCCTCTCTAGAACCCAAAAAGACACCGTTTAAATTGACATCAATGACACGTTGCCATTCTTTTAATGGCATATCAATTGTCGGAAAAGAAGCCTCCACACCGGCGTTATTTACCCAAATGTCAACATGACCAAACTCTTTTAAAGCGGTTTCAGCTAACGCTTTAATATCTTCTTCATTAGAGACATCAGCCTTCACGAATTTTACGCGGTCTGCGTGCTTGGCTTGAACATCTTCAAATTCTTTAGGCAGCTCACCGACATAGTCAGCAACAACATTCATACCTTCTAAGATATAACGCAGAGTAATAAATAATCCTAAACCCGTAGCTGCACCAGTGACAACGGCCACTTTACCATGTAATTCTCCATACATTGATTCATTCCCCCTAAAATTACTATTAATACTTTCATGGTAGCACATGTCAATCAGCGTGTTGATAAAATACGACAAACTGTCGGAAAAGTTTATGGTCTAAAGTTAGCTACTATTGTTGAAGGTCTTTAAAAAAATACTGGTCGTAGTAATCAATTCCTCTCATTTATAGAGTTTTCTAAAAAAACACAAAATATCTAGGCGAAGTGGTCAAGTCCAATGGTTATTTATGAGTGAATATGCTAAAATAAAACTTGTCTTACATAAGGAAAGATTTGTTCACTAACAGTGGCGACTGTTCTCAGTAAACAGTTGCACTGGTTTATCGGGAAGGGAACAGAGCAAGTTTTACGAGACTTTCCCATGTAATAATAAAAAGCACTGAACGTCAGTGAATGAAGGAAGAAGGACATCTATGAAAACAATTATCACATTCATTATTGTCTTCGGTATTCTTGTCCTCGTACATGAATTTGGCCACTTTTATTTTGCAAAACGAGCGGGTATTTTAGTTCGTGAGTTTGCAATCGGAATGGGACCAAAGATTTTTGCGCATCGTGGAAAAGATGGCACCACTTATACGATTCGCTTATTGCCAATTGGTGGCTATGTGCGAATGGCTGGGATGGGCGAAGACATGACAGAAATCACACCAGGTATGCCTCTATCTGTTGAGTTAAATGCCGTGGGTAATGTGGTTAAAATTAATACAAGTAAAAAAGTACAATTACCTCATAGTATTCCGATGGAAGTCGTTGATTTTGATCTTGAAAAAGAATTATTCATCAAGGGCTATGTCAATGGAAACGAGGAAGAAGAAACCGTTTATAAAGTTGACCATGATGCAACGATTATTGAAAGTGATGGAACCGAGGTGCGGATTGCGCCACTTGACGTTCAATTTCAATCAGCGAAATTATCGCAACGCATTTTGACGAACTTTGCGGGACCCATGAATAACTTTATCTTAGGGTTTATTCTGTTTACGTTAGCGGTCTTTCTACAAGGAGGCGTTACTGATTTAAACACGAATCAAATTGGACAAGTGATTCCTAATGGCCCAGCCGCAGAAGCTGGGTTGAAAGAAAATGATAAAGTCTTATCGATTAATAATCAAAAAATCAAAAAATACGAAGATTTTACAACCATTGTGCAGAAGAACCCCGAAAAGCCGTTAACGTTCGTAGTTGAGCGTAACGGCAAAGAAGAGCAACTAACAGTGACACCAGAAAAACAAAAAGTGGAAAAACAAACGATTGGTAAAGTCGGCGTTTATCCTTATATGAAAACCGATTTACCGTCAAAATTGATGGGCGGTATTCAGGATACTTTAAATAGTACGACACAGATTTTTAAAGCACTCGGCTCACTATTCACCGGTTTTAGCTTAAACAAACTAGGTGGGCCAGTCATGATGTTTAAATTATCGGAAGAAGCATCCAATGCTGGAGTAAGTACAGTTGTATTCTTAATGGCCATGTTGTCAATGAACTTAGGGATTATTAATTTGTTGCCGATCCCAGCTTTAGATGGCGGGAAAATTGTCTTAAACATTATTGAAGGTGTACGTGGAAAACCAATTAGTCCTGAAAAAGAAGGCATCATTACGTTAATTGGCTTTGGGTTTGTCATGGTGTTAATGGTGTTAGTTACTTGGAACGATATTCAACGCTTTTTCTTTTAAGGAGAAAGCTTAAGTAAAAAAGTGTGTAAAGAAATCAAAAATAGTTGATTTTAAAATAGAGGAGAGTTTTAATGAAACAGTCAAAAATGTTAATTCCAACGTTAAGAGAAGTACCAAATGATGCAGAAGTCTTAAGTCATCAAATTCTGTTGCGCGCAGGCTATATTCGTCAAGTCGCTGCAGGGATCTATTCTTATTTACCTTTAGCCAATCGTGTTTTAGAAAAATTAAAAACGATTATGCGAGAAGAATTTGAGAAAATTGATGCAGTTGAAATGTTAATGCCTGCGTTATTACCCGCAGAACTTTGGAAAGAATCAGGCCGTTATGAAACTTATGGACCTAACTTGTATCGCTTAAAAGATCGCAATGACCGTGACTATATCTTAGGCCCAACGCATGAAGAAACCTTCACAGAATTAATTCGTGATGAAATCAATTCTTACAAACGATTACCTTTGAATTTATACCAAATTCAAACAAAATATCGTGATGAAAAACGCCCTCGTTCTGGCTTATTAAGAGGCCGTGAATTTATTATGAAAGATGGCTATTCTTTTCATGCCGATGAAGCTAGTTTAGATCAATCATACCGTGATTACGAAAAAGCTTACTCACGCATTTTTGAACGCTGTGGACTAGAATTCCGTGCCATTATTGGGGACGGTGGTGCCATGGGTGGTAAAGATTCTAAAGAATTTATGGCGATTTCTGAAATTGGGGAAGATACTATTTGTTATTCAACAGAAAGTGATTATGCTGCCAATTTAGAAATGGCAACAAGTCTTTATACGCCGAAAAAATCACATGAAACACAATTAGATTTAGAAAAAATTGCAACACCAGATGTGGGTACAATTGCCGAAGTGGCAAACTTCTTTGAAGTTGAGCCACAACGTATTATTAAATCAGTACTATTTATTGCCGATGAAGAGCCAGTAATGGTCTTGGTTCGTGGCGATCATGATGTCAATGACGTCAAATTGAAAAACTTCTTAGGCGCTGATTTCCTAGATGAAGCAACAGAAGAAGATGCTCGCCGTGTCTTAGGAGCTGGCTTTGGTTCAATTGGTCCAGTCAATGTTGCCGAAGATGTTAAAATTTATGCAGATTTAGCTGTTCAAGATTTAGCCAACGCCATTGTTGGAGCTAACGAAGATGGCTATCATTTGACAAATGTAAATCCAGATCGTGATTTCCAACCAATTAGTTACGAAGATTTACGCTTTGTTCAAGAAGGCGATCCTTCTCCTGATGGCAATGGTGTCTTAGCCTTTACCAAAGGAATCGAAATTGGTCATATCTTCAAATTAGGAACGCGTTACAGTGATGCTATGGGCGCAACAGTTTTAGATGAAAATGGTCGTGAAAAATCAGTGATCATGGGTTGCTATGGCATCGGTGTTAGTCGTTTACTTTCAGCAATCGTTGAACAAAATGCAGACGAGCGCGGTATTAATTGGCCAACAGGAATTGCGCCATTTGATTTACACGTGGTCCAAATGAATGTGAAAGATGAGTATCAAACAAAACTATCACAAGAAGTTGAAGCAATGATGACCGAAGCGGGCTACGAAGTATTAGTTGATGACCGCAATGAGCGCGCAGGCGTAAAATTTGCTGATGCTGATTTAATTGGTTGTCCAATCCGTATCACAGTCGGGAAAAAAGCAGTCGATGGTGTGGTAGAAGTCAAAATCAAACGTACTGGTGAAATGTTAGAAGTACGCAAAGAAGAATTAGAAAGTACACTTTCTATTTTGATGAACACAACATCAGAAGCGGAATAATAATGAAAAGGGCGGACAGAATGATTAGGATAAACTGTTTCCGCCACTTATCAGCGTTTAAGCTTGAAGCAAAAATCTAAAGTGATTTTTGCTTCAAGCTCTTCTTAGCTCTTTTTAGAAAAGAAACAAGATTGTTTTTTTACAAAAAACGAGTATACTTAAAAGAGAAGCGAATGCAGAGAAACCGAAAAAAGGCACTTGACAGATTTGTCTGAGGGCCTTTTTTCAATGATAGAAGGAGGTTCATTTTGTGACAGAAAAAGCACGCGATTTATTTGATAAACTGATGACGCAAATTCAGTTAGATGACACAGCGAAAGAACATCCCTTAATTCAAAATGGCCGGATTGACAAGGTCATTGTTCACCAACAAAGTCGCTTATGGGAATTTCATTTAAGTTTTGATGAATTGATGCCAGTGATGCTATATCAAACATTTATGCAACAATTGGAACTAGCTTTTCAACAAATTGCGCAGGTATCCGTTCAAATAACCACAAATCAGACAACATTTACTGAGGAACAATTAACGGATTATTGGCAATTGGCCTTGTTAAATAGCCAATGCAATACGCCGTTAGTTCAGAAAGTCTTAAAAACACAGACACCACAATTTGAAGATCGGAAAATTATCTTACCTGTTGATAATGAAGCAGTTATTCCTTATTTGAAGCAACAATATTTACCAATTATTGAGGAACTTTATTTCTCTTACGGGTTTCCTAAATTTCATATTGAACCAAAAATGGATCAACAGCAAGCTGCAGAAGTGCTGAAAAAGTTTGAAGAGCAAAAATTAGAACAAGCCGCAGCCTTTCAACAACAAGCTGCTGAATCGCTTGTTAAACATGAACAAATGAAAAAAGAAAAACAACAACAAGCGCCTGCGTTTGATGGTCCAATTCGTTTAGGTCGGAATATTCCCAATGATGAACCCATTATGCCAATGGGAAATATACTGGAAGAAGAACGTCGGATAACGATTGAAGGCTTTATTTTTGATAAAGAAGTGCGTGAATTGCGTTCTAAACGAAAAATTTTAATTTTGAAAATAACTGATTATACTTCCTCTTTCGTGGTGAAGAAATTTTCGAATGGGGAAAAAGATGAACAAGTTTTTGATGCGATTCAACCACAAAGTTGGATTCGTGTTCGTGGTAGTGTACAAGAAGATACCTTCATGCGTGATTTAGTCATGAATGCTCAAGATTTGATGGAAGTCGCCCATGCGCCAAGAAAAGACTACGCGCCAGAAGGTGAAAAACGTGTAGAATTACACATGCATAGTAACATGAGTACAATGGATGCGACCAATAAAGTCGGTGACTTGGTGGCGCAAGCGGGGAAATGGGGGCACAAGGCCATCGCAATTACGGATCATGGCGGAGCCCAAGCGTTTCCTGATGCCCATGCTGCAGGTAAAAAAGCAGGCGTTAAAATTTTATACGGCGTGGAAGCCAATATTGTTGATGATGGTGTACCTATTGCTTACAACGAAGAACATATTGAATTAACAGATGCTACCTATGTGGTCTTTGACGTGGAAACAACGGGGCTTTCCGCTGTTTATGATACCATTATTGAATTGGCCGCAGTCAAAATGCACAAAGGAAATGTCATTGAGACTTTTGAGCAGTTTATTGATCCTGGCCATCCATTATCTCAAACGACAATTAATTTAACTGGGATTACAGATGAAATGGTGCGCGGTTCAAAATCCGAAGAAGAAGTTTTACGCATGTTTAAAGAGTTTTCAGAAGGAACTATTTTAGTGGCCCACAACGCTTCTTTTGATATGGGGTTCTTAAATACAAGTTATGGCAAACATGGAATACCTGAAGCGGCTAATCCCGTCATCGATACATTAGAATTATCTAGGTTCTTGTATCCGCATTTCAAAAGCCATCGTCTAAATACCTTATCGAAAAAATTTGGCGTCAACTTAGAACAACATCACCGCGCCATCTATGACTCGGAATCAACAGGTCATTTGTGCTGGATTTTCTTAAAAGAAGCGAAAGAGAATCATGATATGCATTTCCATGATGATTTGAATCGTCATATTGGCGAAGGAGACTCATACAAACGAGCTCGACCTTTCCATGCAACGATTTTAGCAACAACTCAAGCAGGATTAAAAAATCTTTTTAAATTGATTTCCATGTCCAATGTAGATTATTTTTTCCGAGTACCACGGATTCCTCGTTCGCAATTATCGAAATTAAGAGAAGGGCTTTTAATCGGTTCCGCATGTTCAAACGGCGAAATTTTTGAAGCAATGATGCAAAAAGGTGTCGAAGAAGCAAAAAATCGTGCCAAATTCTACGATTATATTGAAGTTATGCCCAAACCAGTATACGCGCCATTAATTGAACAAGAATTGGTGAAAAATGAAGCAGATTTGGAAGAAATTATTAGTAATTTAGTGAAAATCGGTGACGAACTTGGCAAGCTGGTTGTCGCCACTGGAAATGTTCATTATTTAAATGAAGAAGATGCCATCTATCGGAAAATTTTAGTCGGGTCTATGGGTGGCGCTAATCCGTTAAATCGCCATAGTTTACCAAAGGTTCATTTCCGAACCACCGATGAAATGTTAACGGAATTCCAATTTTTAGGACAAGACGTCGCTAAGCGAATTGTAGTAGAAAATCCCAACAAAGTCGCTGATTTATGTGAAGAAGTTATTCCAGTAAAAGACGATTTGTATACGCCAAAAATTCCTGGGTCTGAACAAGAAATCACTGATTTAAGCTACAATCGTGCGCGCGAATTGTATGGCGATCCTTTACCAGAAATTGTCGAAAAACGGTTAGAAAAGGAACTGAATTCGATTAACGGGAATGGTTTCTCGGTCATTTATTTAATTTCTCAAAAACTGGTGCATAAAAGTAATGAAGACGGTTATTTAGTTGGTTCACGGGGCTCTGTCGGTTCGAGTTTTGTTGCGACAATGACAGGGATTACTGAAGTAAATCCTTTAGCGCCACATTATTATTGTCCTGAGTGTCAATATTCTGAGTTCTATGAAGATGGTTCCTATGGTTCAGGGTTTGATATGCCTGAAAAAGCCTGTCCAAAATGTGGCGCTCGATTGTTTAAAGATGGTCACGACATTCCTTTTGAAACGTTCTTAGGATTCCATGGCGACAAAGTTCCCGATATCGATTTGAACTTTTCTGGCGATTATCAAGCCGAAGCCCATAACTACACGAAAGTTCTTTTTGGTGAAGAATATGTCTACCGGGCAGGAACCATTGGTACAGTAGCCGACAAAACAGCGTATGGCTTTGTTAAAGGATATGAAAGAGATCATAATTTACATTTGCGTGGTGCTGAAATTGATCGCTTAGCTAAAGGTTCAACAGGGGTTAAACGGACGACTGGGCAGCATCCCGGCGGTATTATTGTAATTCCTGATTACATGGATGTTTATGACTTTACGCCAATCCAATACCCTGCTGATGATCAAGAGGCAGAATGGAAAACGACGCACTTTGATTTCCATTCCATTCACGATAATATTTTAAAACTTGATATTCTGGGACATGATGATCCAACCGTGATTCGGATGTTACAAGATTTATCTGGGATTGAGCCAAAAACCATCCCAACAGACGATCCAGAAGTGATGCGTATTTTTGAAGGACCTGATGTTCTAGGTGTGGATGCAGAGCAAATTTATTCTAAAACAGGAACTTTAGGAATTCCTGAATTTGGGACACGTTTCGTTCGAGGTATGTTAGAACAGACCCATCCATCAACTTTTGCAGAATTACTTCAAATTTCTGGACTGTCTCACGGAACCGATGTGTGGCTAGGGAATGCAGAAGAATTGATTCGCCGTGGCGAAGCCAATCTTGCTGAAGTAATTGGTTGTCGGGATGATATCATGGTTTATTTAATTCATGCTGGTTTGGACAGTGGGATGGCCTTTAAGATTATGGAAACGGTACGTAAAGGACAATGGAATAAGATTCCTGATGAACTACGGGATACGTATTTAAATGCGATGAAGGAAAACAACGTCCCTGACTGGTATATTGATTCTTGTTCTAAAATTAAATATATGTTCCCGAAAGCCCATGCGGCAGCATACGTATTAATGGCATTGCGGGTCGCTTACTTTAAAGTTTATTTCCCAATCTTATATTACTGTGCATTTTTCTCCGTTCGGGCGGATGACTTTGACTTAGTGGCAATGTCACAAGGGAAAGAAGCTGTGAAAGCACGAATGAAAGAAATTACGGACAAAGGGATGGACGCCTCCACCAAAGAGAAAAACTTATTAACGGTTTTAGAATTATGTAATGAAATGTTGGAACGGGGCTATAAATTTGGCATGATTGATTTGTACAAATCAGATGCTGAAAATTTTGTGATTGAAGGGGATACCTTGATTGCACCTTTCCGAGCAGTGCCAAGTTTAGGCCTCAACGTAGCGAAAGCCATTGTTGCTGCGCGAGAAGAGCAACCGTTCTTGTCGAAAGAAGATTTGGCAACACGAGGCAAAGTTTCTAAAACATTGATTGAATACATGAATGAAAATGGTGTCTTAAAAGACTTGCCAGATGAAAACCAATTATCATTATTTGATATGTTATAAAAGAAAAATCTTTTAGAAAAAGGCTGGTGAAGCAACTTATTCACCGGCCTTTTTTAGTCATCAAATAAATTAGAAAATCATTGCTAGAAGCGTTTTAATTACTTAGTAAAAAGCCATCTTTATTTAATTATGTTGAGCTTGTGCATAAAAAGTAAAATGCTTATGATAAATGAAGAGCTTTATTTTTTTTAATAAGAAAGGAATTGGTTATATGGACAAAAAGCAATTACGATGGTTCACTGTCGGGTTAATTGCCTTTAACATGGTCTGGGGTCTTGGAAATGTTGTGAATAATTATGCACAACAAGGGATTTCAGTGGTCACTTCATGGCTTTTGATTTTAGTTTTATATTTTATTCCCTATGCGTTAATCGTAGGACAGTTAGGTTCAACATTTAAAGACAGCAATGGTGGGGTTAGTTCGTGGGTGCAAAACACCAGTACTAAACGTCTAGCCTATTATGCAGCATGGACTTATTGGGTAGTGCACATTCCTTACTTGGCACAAAAACCACAAGCAATTTTAATTGCCTTAGGTTGGGCAGTTCAAGGGAATGGAAACTTAGTCAATACGATGCCAATTGTAACGGTATCATTTATTTCATTAATAATTTTCTTGGTTTTCTTGTTATTATCAACAAAAGGGTTAACCACCTTAAAAGTTATTGGTGGTTTAGCTGGAACCGCCATGTTTGTGATGTCTATTTTATTCATTTTATTAGCGGTAGGCGCTCCATTTATTAATTCAACGGTTGAATTTGCGACGCCAAACATGTCACAAGTCAGCACCTATATTCCTAAATTTGACTTTAGTTATTTTACAACCGTATCGATGTTAGTTTTTGCGGTAGGTGGCGCTGAAAAAATTTCTCCTTACGTAAATGCAACTAAAAATCCAGCCAAAGAGTTCCCTAAAGGAATGATTTTCCTAGCAGCAATGGTTGGTTTATCGGCTGTTTTAGGTTCATTTGCAATGGGCATGTTATTCTCAAGTGACAATATTCCTAAAGATTTAATGGCAAATGGTGCCTACAGTGCCTTCCAAAAATTAGGTGCGTATTATGGTGTCGGTAATCTCTTAATGATTGTTTATGCGTTAACGAATACAGTGGGTCAAGTGGCTGCGCTAGCCTTTTCAATTGATGCTCCACTGAAAATTCTTTTAGCTGAAGCAGATCCAGAATTTGTTCCAAGTTGGTTACGTAAACGTACGAAAAAAGGTACGTTAATTAATGGTTACCTATTAACAGGTATTTTAGTAAGTATTATTATCGCTTTACCGATGTTTGGGTTGAAGGACATGAACGAAGTGGTTAAATGGCTAACTAACTTAAATTCTGTAGTTATGCCAATGCGTTACTTGTGGGTCTTCTTTGCCTATATGCTTCTAAACAAAGCATACAAACAATTTAATTCAGAATATAAATTTGTTAAAAATCCTAAAATTGGTTTTGTTTTTGGTCTTTGGTGTTTCCTATTTACAGCCTTTGCTTGTATCCTAGGAATGGTGCCTAAATTTGAGTATGCCTCAGACCCTCAAGGCTGGTTGTTCCAATTAGCTTCTAACATTGTGACACCAATCGTCTTAATTCTATTAGGAATGATTCTACCAGCAATTGCACGTCGCGAGAAAAAAGACACAATTTTGCCAATTGATTCAGCAGAATAATTGGTTACATGTCCAAGGATAAAATAGTTAGTATAAGTATTTTGCGTGAGATAAATGGTCAATAGGACTGTTTGTCTCACGTTTTTTTCTGTCGATTTTTCTCTAAAATTTCTATTGTCTCTTAAAAATATGAGAAAATTAGAAGAATTTCTCCTGTATACTAAAGGTATCTATCATTAAAAATGGTTATTAACGGAGAAAAAGGAAGTGAACCTCATGACTAAAACACTTGAAACACAACCAGAAGAGAAAACGGTCTTTCTTTGTAAAGAAACAAATCCAGATTTTTTAGGACGAGAAATTTATGCGGATAATGTTGAAACACCGTATAATTTTTACTTAATTCGCAAGCTTTATTTAGCGAAAGAGTACCAAAATTTAGCAGAAGGGGAACAATTTTTTGAGGCTTTATGTGAAAGTTGGGATGAATCAGAACAGTTTGAAGAGTTAATTGTTAAAAAGATTTATGTCTATGTTGAAACGGAGTTAATGTACTACACTATTTATTTTGGAAGCTTTGAGCCGACCACTCGTGACTTACGATTCGCACTAAAACAATGGATGTATGAAATACCGACAACTAAAAATAAAAAAACAGTCCGTACGAATGAAACCAATGTGCAAGTAGTGCCGCAAGAAAATCAAATAACGGAATTAGCTGGTGAAATTGCTGTCTTACGTGAAATGTTGACACTTTTAAAAGAAAATTTAGCCTCCTTGAATGAAGCCGTTAATCAAACGAGAAATCCCGTCATTTCTAGACAAATAAAAACGATCCATTTGAAAAGAGCTTCTCCTGTGATAACCGCAGAACAGGCATCGCTGAAAGTATCAGAGGATGCTAATCTGAAACAACCAGACGTCAATCTCTCGCCTGATAATCTGGAAAATCAGGAAGGTGAAACAACTGTAGCAACAAGTGAAGCAGTGCTTCCTGTTAACAAACTAGTACTTGAAGAACCAGCGAAAGAACCAGTGTTATCTAAACCAGCGCCATTTGAAGAAGCGCTGCCAGAAGAACCTCAAGAAAACCAGCAGAGCACCGTGGAAAAACCTTTATTTACTTTTCCACAAGAAACAGAAAAAAGCTCGCTAAATTCAGTGAATGAGTCTGCCGAAAAAGAGGAGGAGCAGAAGCCAGAAAAAGAAGCTGCCTCTATGGAAAGTGAAGAAGAAAGTTCATCAAGTCGGACAATTCCTGCAGACTTTCAACGACAATTGGACGAATTAGAAGAGGAAATTTATCGTCGCTTTATGAGTCGCCAGTTAGAGGATACTGATGGAAATCAAGCAGTACCAAAAATAACGATTGAAAAAAGACAGTTAGAAGCACAAATGCTTGAAGCAAAAGCATTCTCACAATCATTTAAACAAGTTCAAAAGAAAAAGGCAGGAGACATACAAATTTGCAATCAGTTAAGTTGTATGAAATTAGAAAAAGGATTAGATAAATTTTTAGATGAAGTTACAGAATATGTTGAAAAGCGGACATTATTTAATAAAAAGGTTCGTTGTCCGCTACCAGTAATCAGAGAATTGGAAGGCTATGGGCAATTAAACCAGTATATGCAGAAAATCTTTGACTGTTATTAATCGTTTATTTAGGAAAAGGTAAGACAAAAACGTTCAGTTTATCAGTTTTTAAGCCTGAAACAAAAATCACTTTGGATTTTTGTTTCAGGTTCTTTCTTATTATCTCTGGAAAAGATTTCAAGAGAATTTTTGAAATACTAGTGAAAATCCTATAAATTGTAGTATAATTTTCAAAGATGAATGAAAGGCGTGAAGTCATTGAAAGACAAACAAGTGTATGCAGTAGTTGACCTTGAAACGACTGGAACAGATCCTACAAGTGATCGGATCATTCAGTTTGGATGCGTTCTCGTTCAAGATGGAAAGATTATTGCGAACTTTGCGACAGATGTGAATCCCAATCAAGTAGTACCAAAACAAATTCAAAGTTTAACGGGGATTAGTAATACGCAAGTTCAAAAAGCGCCTTATTTTGAAGATGTAGCACATACAATTTATCATTATCTGGAAGATACTATTTTTGTGGCGCATAACGTCCACTTTGATTATAATTTTTTAGCTCGTGAACTGGTACGGTGTGGCACGCCGCCACTTACCATTCCAGCCATTGATACAGTGGAATTGGCACAGATTTTTTTACCGACAGAAAAAAGTTTCCGTTTAAGTGATTTGTCGGAAAGCTTAGGTTTGTCTCATGAGAATCCCCATCAAGCAGATAGTGATGCGCAGGTTACAGCCGAACTTTTGTTATTAATTCAAGAAAAAATGAAATCTTTACCATTAGTCACTATGGAAAAAATTGCGGAATTAAGTCAACAGACAGCGCGGGAAACCAGTGCCTTTATTCAACAAACGTATGAACAAATGAAAAAACAAGTGACGCCATTAAATCCAGCTTATCAAGTGGTCAGTGGTATTGCTTTACGCAAAAAAGAAGTTCCTCTTTTTGAAGAAACGTTCTATCAGACTAGTACGTATCCCAAAACTAAAAAAGCCAAAGAAAAACTGTTTGGCGAACGTTTCGCTTATCGTGCGGAACAGAGTCGGATGATGAATTTAGTCTATGATCATTTTACAGAAGGAACGACAAAAGATTTATTTATTGAAGCAGCGACTGGAACGGGAAAAACATTAGGCTATCTGTTGCCGATGAGCTATTTAGCAACGCCAGAAAAACCAGTCATCATTTCAACAGTTTCGATTGTTTTACAAAATCAATTAGTGGAAAAAGATTTACCGTTAGCCAATCAAATCTGCCAAGGGAAATTACGTGGCATTGTTATTAAAAGCCATCGACACTATCTTGATTTACAACGCTTTAAGGCAACGTTGAATCAGCCAACTCCGCAAAAACAATACGCTCTTTATCAAATGGGCGTTCTCGTCTGGTTGCTAGAAACAGAAACGGGCGATTTAGATGAACTACAATTGACGAATTTAAATCATTTATTCTGGAAAGAAGTTACACATCGCGGATTGGATTTTCTTTCAAAAAAAGATGAACTTTATGAAGTTGACTTTTTAAGATATCTGTATAAAAAAGTCGCTCAAAGTAACGTGTTGATTGTTAATCATGCATTTTTGGCGCAAGAGTCGCTAAGGAAACAACCGTTATTACCTGAAAGTCCGTGGCTAATTATTGATGAAGCACATCATTTACCAGACATCGCTAGTCGGATGGCGAGCGAACGAGTGAACAGTGTGATACTAAAAAAACAAGTCACGCATTTTATTGAAAAAGAGCAACTTTTTGTTGCTTTACAGCAAATTTTTCAACAGTTTTCTGAAGAGCAGCGGCTTGTAAAAGTTTATCAGCAAGGTTTACTGGATTTTGTGGATGAATGGCAAGATTTTCTTTTTGAATTGCATCGTTTATTTAGTAAAACGCAGAAGCGGATAGACCATCAGGAGTTGCTTTTAACCAAAGAACGTATTGATTATTTATCTGCTGCGGGAGAAAAACATAGTCAAACGCTCCAGCTTTTACTGCAGGAGCTGTTAACTATTCAAAGTAAGTTACAGCAAACAATTATGAGTCAGTTGGAAACCTTTAGTTTGGCTGATCGCATCGTTTTTGTTCGCTTGTTTCAATTTTTTGATGAAATTGAACGTATTCACCACTGTTTTACCATTTATCTTGATGATTGGCGTCCACGTTGGGTAAAAGAATATTTACCACAAAATGAAGACCATGGCTTGATTGAAATTCATGACTTAGAAGCTAGTTTGCTTCCTGAAACAAAGTGGTATCCGCGGTATGAACGAATTATTTATACAAGCGGCACATTGAAGTTTGGCAACAATAAAAAGTATTTACCGCAACGGTTAGGTTTAACAGAGGTGACGTTCAAAACCCTGCCAACGCCATATAACTATGCAGAAAATGCGCGAGTCTATGTACCGGAAGAAGCAGTAGCCATTCAAAATGCCTCTTCCTATGAAATGGGTCAATACATTTCAGATACCATTGAAAAATTGATGGCGCAAGAGGAACGTTCGATGTTGGTTCTTTTTACTTCGCATGAATTATTGTCCACCGTGTATCATCAAGTCCAGCCAAGATTATTGGAAAAAGGACAAGAGGTCCTCGCCCAAGGGATTAGCGGCAGTCGTGAAAAAATTCTTAAACGGTTCTCTAATGGAAAACCGAATGTCTTGCTAGGAGCCGATAGCTTTTGGGAAGGTGTGGACTTACCAGGAACAGCTTTACAGTTATTGATAGTCACGCGTTTACCTTTTGAAAATCCGAAACGACCACTTGTGCAAGCAAAATATGCATATTTAGAAGCAGAAGGGATACAACCATTTGCTCAAGAAGCGGTACCGAAAGCAGCCTTACGTTTGCGACAAGCACTGGGCCGTCTAATCCGTTCTGAAGAAGACAGAGGGGCATTGCTGATTCTGGATCGTCGTTTAGTCACTGCAAAATATGGCAAACGATTAATCAAAGCGTTTCCTAAGGGACTCTCAGTAAAAGAAGCGCCCATGCCTGAAATTTTAGAAGAATTAAAGGAATTTTTAAACAAATAATCGATTATTTTTAGGTCATATTTGTGAAAGGCCGCTATTTTTCTGCTATAATAAGACCCAGTAAGTTTAGAGAGGATGGAAGGATTTTTGGAGGAATTAGAAGAAAAGAAAGAGAAGAAACGGATTACTGTCCTTTTAACCCTATTGGCAATCCTTTTAGCAATTCTTGTAACAATAATTATCTTTTTTGTACGAACCAATCAACCAATGGCTCAAGCCAAAAAAGAAGCAACCGCAATTGCCAAAACTTCTGCTAATTTAGAAACAGTTGATAAATTTTACTGGTTTACACGCAAAAATACGTATTTTACTTTAACCGGCAAAAATGATAAAGGCACAGAGATTGTCGTGATTGTCCCTAAATCGGGAGAAAAAGTCACGGTCTTAAATCAAAAAGATGGTCAAACAGAACAACAAATAACAGACATTGTTGCTAAAGCCCATCCCGATGAATCGGTGATGAAAGCTACGTTAGGGCTTTATGATAAGCGCCCTGCATGGGAAGTGGTCACCGAAAATGATCAAGGAGTACTAACGTATTATCTGATGAGCTTTGATAAAGGCGAAGAGATTAACGTTGTCAAAGATATTTAATTTAGATAGGTTTTGATGAAAGTGGGAGTGAAAGGTGTATGAACGTATCAAATCGAGCACAGCAATTGACTCCTTCTGTTACATTAGCAGCTGCCGCCAAAGCGAAAGCATTAAAAGCAAAAGGTGTAGATGTTTTAAGCTTAACGGTTGGGGAACCAGATTTTGTAACCCCGAAAAATATTCAAAAAGCAGCAATTGCTTCAATTGAGGATGGAAGAGCAAGTTATTACACACCTTCTGGCGGTATTCCTGAATTAAAGCAAGCGATTGTTTCTTATGTGGAACGAGAATATCAACTTTGTTATCAACCCAAGCAAGTTATTGTGACAGATGGTGCCAAATATGCGCTATATCTATTATTTCAAGCCATTTTGAACGTTGGGGACGAAGTGATTATCCCTGTCCCTTATTGGGTAAGTTATGGTGAACAAGTCAAGTTAGCAGAAGGCAAGCCAGTGTTTGTATCAAGCACGCAAGAGCAATCATTTAAAGTATCAGTCGCACAATTAGAAGCTGTACGAACAGACAAAACGAAAGCAATCATTTTAAATTCACCATCTAACCCAACTGGTGTTATTTATACGGAAGAAGAATTACGACAAATTGGTGAATGGGCAGTTGCTCATAATATCCTCATTATTGCAGATGATATTTATGGCCGTTTGGTGTACAATGGACATCGGTTCACACCAATTGCAACCATCTCAGAAGCAATTCGTCAACAGACAATCATTATTAATGGTGTTTCCAAAACATATGCAATGACAGGCTGGCGCATTGGTTTTGCAGTCGGTGATGAAAAAATTATTCAAGCAATGACACAACTCGCTTCACAATCTACCAGTAATCCAGTCGCAGTTAGCCAATATGCGGCAATTGAGGCTTTAACAGGTGAACAGACGACAGTTGAAGACATGCGTCAGGCCTTTGAAAAACGCCTGAATCATATCTATCCAAAAGTAGCAGCTTTGCCAGGTGTTTCGCTAATAAAACCTGAAGGCGCCTTTTATCTATTCCCGAATGTCAAAAAAACATTAGAAATTTGTGGGTATGATAACGTGACTAATTGGGTGGAAGATTTATTACAAGAAGCGCATGTTGCTCTGGTAACGGGAGAGGGCTTTGGTGCACCAGAACATGTGCGGATGAGCTATGCGACAGATTTAATGACGTTAGAAAAAGCGATTGAGCGAATGAACGACTTTATAGAAAAGAAACGGATTCAGCACAACGCCTAAAAGAATAAACTAAGAAATGAACGGAGAGACAAACGTGGAACAAATTCAAATTATTGATTCAAACAAACATGTTGGAGAAACAGTAAAAATTGGCGCTTGGATTGCTAACAAACGCTCAAGCGGAAAAATTGCCTTTTTACAATTACGTGACGGGACAGCCTTTTTCCAAGGTGTCGTGTTCAAACCAAACTTCATTGAAGCTTTTGGTGAAGAAGCTGGTACAGAAAAATTCCAAGAAATTAAACATTTATCACAAGAAACAGCAGTCATGGTTACTGGTGTTATCAAAGAAGATAGCCGTTCTAAATTCGGCTATGAAATGGATATCACTGATTTAGAAGTCGTTGGCGCTTCAGAAGATTACCCAATCACGCCGAAAGAACACGGCACAGATTTCTTAATGGATCATCGTCATTTATGGTTACGTTCAAGCAAACAACATGCAATCATGTTAGTTCGTAACGAAATTATTCGTGCTACTTACGAGTTCTTTAACGAACAAGGATTCATTAAAATTGATAGCCCAATTTTAACAGGCTCAGCACCAGAAGGCACAACAGAATTATTTGAAACAGATTACTTCGGACAACCAGCATTCTTATCACAAACAGGTCAATTATATGCAGAAGCTGGTGCGATGGCATTTGGAAAAGTCTTTACTTTTGGACCAACCTTCCGTGCGGAAAAATCCAAAACTCGTCGTCACTTAACGGAATTCTGGATGATTGAACCAGAAATGGCATACACAACTCATGAAGAATCACTAGATATTCAAGAAGCCTACGTAAAACATTTAATTAAATCAGTATTGAAAAATCAACAATATCCATTGGATGTTTTAGAACGTGATACAGCGTTACTGGAAAAATATGTTTCGGAACCATTCAAACGTATTACTTACGATGATGCGATTGAGTTATTACAAAAAGAAGAAGCAAACAATGATTATGATCACATTGAATGGGGCGAAGACTTTGGTAGCCCACATGAAACCTTTATTTCAAATTACTATGGCGTTCCAACATTCATTTTAAATTATCCAAAAGCAATTAAAGCCTTCTATATGAAACCACATCCAACACGTGAAGATGTTGTAATTTGTGCCGATTTAATTGCGCCAGAAGGTTATGGTGAAATTATCGGTGGTTCAGAGCGTGCAACTGATTATGATTATTTGAAAGAAAAAGTAGCTGAGTTTGGCTTATCTGAAGAAGAATACAGCTGGTATTTAGATTTACGTAAATACGGTTCAGTGCCACATTCTGGCTTCGGATTAGGTTTAGAACGTGCTGTTACGTTCATTACTGGTAATGAACACATTCGTGAAGCGATTCCGTTCCCACGTATGTTAAACCGTATTTATCCATAGAGAACAAATAAAAAAGAGAACTTCAGCAAAAGCCGAAGTTCTTTTTTTAATTCTGCCATAATTTTTGCATCTGGTCCAAAATATCAATGACTTCTGTCGTGAAAAATAAGGAGCGGTTGGGTTGTGTACCTTTGATTGCTTCAACCATATTGTAGATTTCGTAATTCATGGCTTCAGCTGAGTACCCAGAAACGATGGTCTCAACCGTACCGTCGTTGTAGTGAACAATCGCTTCATCTGCGCGTGGATAATCTGTAATGGTAATATAGGCATCTTCAAAAGCAACAATTCCTTGCTTTGGCATTTTTGCTTGGAATGTTAATGAAATAGTAGCCAACTCATTTTCTTTATTCCGAAGCAATGTCACCGATTGTTCATCAACACCAGTAGAGAAGGGAACCATGCTAGAAGCTAAAACGTCTGGCTGTGAGCTGAGAAACCAACGAGCAAACGAAACCGCATAAGTACCAATATCTAACAATGCGCCGCCTGCTAAGTCAGGATTAAAAAAGCGATTTTTAGGATCGGGTTCTTTGTAACTTCCAAATGGTGCTTGAATCATTTTTAACTGACCAAATTTGCCAGCATCCATCAAGCGACGTAATTCGTCGTATAGTGGCATGTTAAAAATAGTCATGGCTTCTGCTAAAATAAGGTCATTTTTTTCTGCAACTGCCAAGGCTTGTTTTAATTCTGCCGCGTTCATCGTAATAGCTTTTTCACACAACACATGTTTTCCAGCCTGGAGCGCTTTTAAAATGTGTTCAGCATGTTGTTTATTTGGCACTGCTATATAGACAACATCGATCGTTTCATCTGCTAGCAATTCTTCATAAGAACCATAGGTTTTAGGGATTGAATAATCAGCGGCAAATTGTTCTGCTTTAGTCAATGTCCGTGAAGCAACAGCTGCAAGTTGGCTAGTTTCTTGTTTAAACGTTGAAGCAAATTCGTGGGCGATCCCACCTAATCCGACGATGCCCCATTGATATAATTTTTTTGTCAAAAGAAGTCCTCCTAATCTATGCAATTTCTTCAAATCTTCTTCATTATTTATTATACTGTAAACAAGAGAAATTAGAAAACAAGGACAATTTTGTAAATATGATAAAATCCAGAGATAAAAAGATGCTTTTTTTAGAGAATTTCAGTAAAATAGAAAATGGAGGCGAATGATTATGCATCAAGTTTATGTAGATATTATTGTTGACGCAATTATTGAACAGTATCAAACAGAAGAAAATTTTTACTCCGCTTATCAAATTCAAGCAGCCGATTGGCAAGCTTGGAAAGAAGGCCAATTTGGTTTGGACAATGAAGTTATGCAAAAAATTAAGAATTTGTTTACAGATTATGAGTGGATGCTGACTCAAAAAATACTCCGCCAAACCATCTTATTTCCGGAAAAACGTAACCTAGCTGTTTCGGAATATAAACGGTTAAAAACAACAATTGCCAAAAAATGGCTGCAATCTGATTTGGGCGTTGTAGAATTAATTCCTAACAATAAACAGGAACAAGAAATTGCTGCTGGTTATATTGATTTGAAAGTGACGCTAGCCTATGGTGAATGGGGTTTTGATGACATTATTACATTCCGATTACCAGCTACGATTCAACGACAATTGGAAGGTTCAAAAGTTGAATTATTAGATTGGGTCAACGAAAATCTGATGGATACTTACGTAGGTGAATAACGAATAGGAAGGATGGTCTTTTGAAATACACAATTGCTGGGATTTTATCTGTGATTATTATGTTTGGTGCGGTAATTTTTGTCTTTTTTGGCAAAAAGCCAGTTGAAGAATCTGTTCACACATCAACTGAAACAACAGTGAAATCATCCACTAAAATTTCTGAAAGTAGTACAGTTTCTTCAACTGCTACCACTGAATCAAGTACTGAAATCACGAGCATAAGCAGTGATGAAAGTTGATAATTTTCTGTGAAAATGATACAATTATTCGGTTATAGTAACAAATGAAATCAATCACGAAAGTGAAAGATAGTGAAACATTTTATCGGAAAATAAAAGATGAAGTGGGGAATTAATGAAGTGAGCAACTATCAGAAAAAAAGAAAAAAGCAGCTGAATTTGCCAAAGTTATTCTTAGGCGTAGTTGTCGTCGGTTTGGCCTTTGTCTTTTCGTTATCTGTCCTTTCTGATTCAGATAAGGGACAAAACGAGTCAGTCAATCGCCAAAATGAAAACATCTCAAAAGAAGAATTTGTTGCTGAAATCACACCGTATGCACGTGAATTACAAGAATCTTACGGGGTATTACCAAGTATTATTATGGGGCAAGCAGTTTTAGAATCAAATTTTGGACAAAGTCAATTAGCATCGAAATATAACAATCTTTTTGGGATTAAAGCATATGGCAATCAACCAAAAGTCAATTTAGAAACAAAAGAGTATGTCAATGAGGTCTGGATTACGATTCAGGGTGATTTTCGAGTTTATGACAATTGGGAAGAATCCATGCGAGATCATACCAAGTTATTTGTTGATGGAGTCGATTGGGATCCAAATTTATATGAAAAAGTCTTGTTAGCCAAAAATTATAAAGAGGCTGCACAAGCGCTTCAAGATGCTGGATACGCAACAGATCCTACATACGCTGATAAGATCATTCATGTAATTGAAGAATACAATTTAAATAAATACGACCGTTAAGCATGGAGGAACGATGACAATGAGCGAAAAGTGGATTCCAGAAATTATGACGCCGCTGAAACAAGATATTGTAAAAATGCCAGAGATTATTCGGCAAGCCAGTGGCATTAAAATTTTTGGCCGTAAAATAAAATCAATTATTTTTACGACAGATATTGCGATTATCCGCAATACGGATGCACAGGCAGTGATTGCTGTATATCCTTTTACACCGCATCCAGCGATTACAAAAGGCATTATTGAAGCAGCGGATATTCCTGTCTTTTCAGGAGTCGGCGGCGGTTTAACGCAAGGCATGCGTTCTGCTTATATGAGTTTATTTGCAGAAGCACAAGGCTCAATGGGTGTCGTTTTGAATGGTCCTACACCAATTGAAACAATTAAAATGGTGGATGAAGCAATCGATATTCCTATTATCAGCACAGTAACTTCTATTCATACGCCAATCGATGAAAAACTTGCGGCTGGCGTGGATATGATTAATATCAGTGCAGGAAAAGACACTGCAGCCACTGTACGCTATTTCCGTGGCAAGTATCCAGAATTACCGATTATTGCAACAGGAGGACCAACTGAATCGAGTATTCATGAAACCATTATCGCCGGAGCGAATGCTATTACATATACGCCCCCTAGTAACGGTGAATTATTCAGCAAAAAAATGAAAAAATATCGTGAACAAGAAAAAGCAACCGATGAAGAATAAAAAAACGCTTTGGCAGGATAGACTGCCAAAGCGTTTTTGGCTATTTAATGTTCGCTTTTACGGAACAATGGAAGAATGAACCAATTATTTGAAAATTCTAATGAAAAAAAGTTGTTAAACCATTGAAAGTTAGAGATTTTTGTACTATCCTAGAGAAACATAGAAGCTTGTATAAGGTCAAAATACGGTTGACCGTCTCTACCCAGCACCGTAAATGCTGGTCTATAAGTGAAGAAGAGCGGATAGCCCTTTTTTGCTTTGGCAAAATGGGCTTTTTTCTTTTGTTAGAACACGAATATAAATAGCACTTTGTTTTATTTCGTTCGTTTTTAACGAACCGTCCTTTCCTCAGGATGAGAACAAAGCATCTATCGAAAAATAAGTAAAGGAGTTCATATTGTGAAGGAATTAGTCGAACGTATTAAAAATGATGGCCGTGTATTAGGTGAAGGTGTTTTAAAAGTAGATAGTTTTATTACGCACCAAGTGGATCCAGAATTGATGGAGGCTATGGGTAATCGTTTTGCTGAGGTTTTCGCAGAAGCAGGCATTACCAAAGTAATTACAATTGAAGCATCAGGAATCGCTCCTGCCTTATACGCAGCGCAAAAATTAGGCGTGCCAATGATCTTCGCTCGTAAGGCAAAAAGTTTAACCATGGATGAAGAGCTTTTAACGGCTTCAGTTTATTCATTTACAAAACAAGTGACAAGTCAAATTTCAATTTCAAGAAAATTTTTATCTGATGCTGATAAAGTGTTGATTATTGATGACTTTTTAGCTAACGGACAAGCTGCCAAAGGATTGGTAGAATTGTGCCAACAGGCTGGTGCAAAGGTTGAAGGAATTGGTATTGTAATTGAAAAATCATTCCAAGATGGTCGTCAGTTATTAGAAGACATGGGCTTAAATGTAGTCTCTTTAGCACGTATTGCTTCATTAAGTGAAGGAACGGTGACGTTTTTAGAGGAGGATGCATAATCTTGGAAACAAAACAATTGAATACACCACAACAGACGGAAACATCAAATGGAAAAGCCGCCGTTTTAGGATTGCAACATTTATTAGCGATGTACGCTGGGGCAGTTGCCGTACCTTTATTAATCGGAACCGGCTTGAATTTTGATTCGCAACAAATGACGTATTTAATTTCAATCGATATTTTTATGTGCGGTGTTGCGACACTTTTACAATTAACGGTGAATAAGTTTTTTGGGATTGGCTTGCCAGTCGTTTTAGGTTGTGCCATTCAAGCAGTTGCGCCTTTAATCATGATTGGTACGAACAAAGGGGTTGGGGCAATTTACGGTTCAATTATTGCTTCGGGCATTTTTGTCGTTCTTATTGCAGGATTTTTCTCAAAAATTAAACGTCTATTTCCGCCTTTAGTCACCGGTACAGTCATTACAGTTATTGGTTTGACCTTAATTCCTGTTGCTGTTGAAAAAATGGGTGGCGGCTTAGCAACGGACAAAAGTTTTGGTGATCCTAAAAACTTGCTCCTCGCATTTGTAACAATTGCCTTAATCATTGTTGTGCAAGTTTGGGGACGTGGCTTTATCAAGTCAATTGCCGTGTTAATCGGCCTAGTCGGCGGCACAATTTTAGCTGCGTTTCTGGGATTAGTGGATTTGTCTCCTGTTAGTCAAGCTACGTGGTTTCATTTTCCACAGCCATTTTATTTTGGCAAACCAACGTTTGATCTTTCTTCTATTGTGTTGATGATTATTATTTCAATTGTTAGTATGGTTGAATCAACAGGTGTTTATTTTGCCTTAGGAGATATTACAGGGAAGAAAATTGGCGAAGATGATTTACGTCGTGGGTATCATGCAGAAGGTTTAGCCGTCATTTTAGGGGGAATTTTTAATACGTTTCCTTATACAGGTTTCTCTCAAAATGTCGGGTTAGTTCAATTATCTGGGATCAAAACACGTCGACCAATTTATTTTTCTGCTTTTTTCTTAATTATTTTAGGCTTATTACCAAAAATTGGTGCGATGGCCCAAATTATCCCAGAGCCAGTTTTAGGCGGCGGAATGCTGGTTATGTTTGGAATGGTGGCTGTCCAAGGAATGCGCATGTTGTCAAAAGTTGACTACTCAAATGACAAAAATTTATTAATTATTGCCATCTCGATTGGCTTTGGTTTAGGCTTTAATATTATGCCGACGCTCTTTAATAAAGTACCAGAAACTGTTAGCATGTTTACTGGTAATGGAATTGTCATGAGCAGCATTACCGCAATTATTTTAAATCTTTTATTCAATGGTTTAAAAGAAACCTCAGAAAGTAACGAATAGTTTCAAAAAAGTATGATAGATAAGGTCAGGTGGCTTTTCTTTCATACTTTTTTGACCTAATCATCGTTTAGAAAAATTTAATGTTTTCATCAATCTGAAGAGAAAAAGAGAAAAAAGCTTGGTTACAAAGAGACGAGTGGTAAGTTACCGCTGTTTTATCCTAAAGTATGTTAATAAATTCTGATGAGAAAACCTAATGGAAACACTGCTGGCACTTGAAGTTGAGCCTTTTTCCTTGTATCATGTAAAAAGAGCACTCTTAAAGGCTAGACTGCGACGAGAAACCGCAGAAGGATTTTAAGGATAAAACTGTGATGGAAAGTTGTGATGAACTTGGATAAACCACTATTACCTGGTCAAGTGATTGGTATCATTGGTGGCGGACATTTAGCAAAAATGATGGCCCTTAGTGCAAGAGAAATGGGGTTTCGAGTGGGTGTGCTAGATCCACAAATTGATTGTCCTGCTGCACAAGTTGCCGATTGGCAATTATTAGGAGCATATAATGATCCTGAAGCGTTAGAGAAATTGGCAAAACGTGCCCAAGTGATTACGTATGAATTTGAACATGCAGATGTTGATGCGTTAACAGCGATTCAACATTTAGCGAATATACCACAAGGAACAGACATTTTAGCGATTACGCAAGATCGCTTAATGGAAAAAAGTTTCTTGGAAGATAATAATATTGTGATTGCACCTTATGCAACGATTGTTAGTCCGACTGATATTCAAGAAGCAATTGATGGCATTGGCTACCCGTGTATCTTGAAGAACACGCGAGGGGAAGGTCGTTATGTACTACATAGTACTTCAGACTTAGCGCCATCCATGAATCTTCTAAGAGAAGGAACCTGTGTCTTGGAAGCTTGGATTCCTTACGAAAAAGAATTATCTGTTCTGATTTCTGGTAATGGTCGTGGCGAATTTGCGACATTTCCAGTTGTGGAAACAATTAAAAAAGAGCGTAAGCTACATGAAACGATTGCGCCAGCCCGAATTGATGACGAAGTCAGTGGCGAGTTGCAACGAATTGCTAAGGTGATTGCTAAAGCAGTTGGTTTAGTCGGCACCCTTTCAATTGAAATGTTTTATACAGAAACAGGCGGGATTTATGTAAATAAAATTTTACCTCGTCCAGAAGATGCAGGGAATTTTTCTATAGATGCTTGTTCTTTTAGCCAATATGATACGCATATTCGTGGTTTATGTAATTGGCCAATGCCAACGATTCAACTGTTGTCTGAAGCGATCACGGTCAATGTACTTGGGAATGAAGCCTATGAAACGATGGACATTATTAATGAACATCCAGATTGGCATTTCCACTATTATGGCCACAGTGAAGCAAAAGCGCAACGAGCGATGGGGCATATTACTATATTAACCAAAGAAATCGATGAAACACTGGAAGAAATTAAAGAAACAAAGATTTGGTCGTAATTATTTTTCAAAAATTGAGGAGTAAAGAGGGGATAAGGTACAATGATTGATCGTTATACAAGACCCGAAATGGGCGCAATTTGGACAGATGAGAACCGCTACAAGGCATGGCTAGAAGTTGAAATTTTGGCGGATGAAGCTTGGGCAGAACTTGGCGAAATTCCTAAAGAAGATGTACAAAAAATCCGAGAAAATGCATCATTTGATGTTGCACGTATTTTAGAAATTGAAGCAGAAACACGTCATGATGTTGTCGCTTTTACTCGTGCCGTTTCAGAAACGCTTGGTGAAGAGCGAAAATGGGTACACTATGGGTTAACCAGCACAGATGTTGTGGATACTGCCTATGGTTATCTATTGAAACAGGCGAATGATATTTTACGGAAAGATTTACAAACATTTACGGAGATTGTCGGAGCCAAAGCCAAAGAGTATAAACATACGGTCATGATGGGAAGAACGCATGGTGTTCATGCAGAACCGACTACATTTGGTTTGAAATTAGCGTTGTGGTATTCTGAAATGAAACGCAACATTGAACGTTTTGAACATGCAGCCAAAGGTGTTGAAGCGGGTAAAATCAGTGGAGCCGTAGGTACCTTTGCCAATATTTCACCATTTGTTGAAGAATATGTTTGCGAACATTTGGGGATCCGTGCTCAAGAGATTTCGACACAAGTTTTACCACGTGATTTACATGCAGAATATGTTTCTGCCATGGCATTAATTGCGACAAGTATTGAAAAATTTGCAACAGAAATTCGTGGTCTACAAAAATCAGAAACGCGTGAAGTAGAAGAATTTTTTGCAAAAGGACAAAAAGGATCTTCGGCAATGCCGCATAAACGGAATCCAATTGGTTCTGAAAATATGACTGGTTTGGCACGTGTGATTCGTGGTCATGTCATTACTGCCTTTGAAAATGTGAGTTTATGGCATGAACGAGATATTTCTCACTCGTCTGCTGAACGGATTATTATTCCCGATACGACGATTTTACTAAATTACATGTTGAATCGTTTTGGTAATATTGTCAAAAACTTAACGGTCTTCCCAGAAAATATGAAACGTAACATGGATGCGACCTATGGACTAATTTATAGCCAACGTGTCTTGTTAAAATTGATTGATCATGGCATGACACGTGAAGAAGCGTATGATCTGGTCCAACCAAAAACAGCTTACGCATGGGATCATCAAACGGCGTTCCGTCCGTTGCTAGATGCGGATGAAAAAATTACATCTGTCTTATCAAAAGAAGAGCTAGATGATGCCTTTGATTACCATTATCATTTAAAAAATGTTGACACGATTTTTGAACGTGTTGGTTTAGGATAAAAAGAAAGCGAGAAGAAGCATGATTCTTCTCGCTTTTCTCTTATAATGTTATAAACTGAAGGATAAAAAAACAAACGTATTGTTAAATACGTTTGTTTTTTTCTATACTTTTTTCGATTTATCCTTTATAATGTAACTTAAATAGTTACATTAACTATTTAATGCAAACAAAGGAGGAGAAGTATGGATAAACAACAGCGAGGCATTCAAGTGATTAGAATTTGGCTAGGGGTGACGATGCTAATTCATGGAGTGATGAAAGTAACGTCATTGGAAGATACTTTAGCGTTTTTTGCTAGTATTGGTTTGCCAAGTCTTTTTGTTTATGGTGTAGCAGCAATTGAATTAATTGGTGGATTATTTATGATTATTGGCTTTTTAATTCCTTTGGTATCAGTAGGATTCATAGCAGTTTTAGTCGGAGCTATTTTTTCTTTTGGTTTGGCAAGTGGTTTTAGTGGTTATGAGTACGAATTATTTTTAGCGATAACCAGTTTGGCTATTTTGGTTAGCTATGCCGATAAAAAGTATCTTACGTTAAAACTTTATTTTTAATAAATCAAAGCAATAAAGAGTTGGTCAAACTAGTTGTGATTGCGAAAAAGCCCTAAAACAGTGATATTTAGTTGTTTTAGGTTTTTTTTATCAAAAAGGTCAAAAAAGGTCAATTAATTTATTGACCTTTACTGACCAATGGGGTATAATAAATTTATAAGGTTTACAAATACCTTAACTTTTGAAGAAATCCATCAAAAGTCGGATAATAATAATTGTAAAGAATGTTAAAATAAAAAAGACAAAATAATAAACGGGAGGGATCGTTTATGAATATTGAAAAAATGACAACCACGCTTCAAGAGGCGATTGCTGAAGCTCAAAAAGTTGCGGTGACACGGCAACATCAAGAAATTGATATCGCACATTTATGGAAAATTTTTCTTCAACCAAACCATTTTGGACGTAATTTTTACACAGATGCTGGTTTAGATGTTGACGCATTTGAACGAGAAGTAGATAACGCGTTAGATGAATATCCAAGTGTGGCGGGCGGTAATGTGCAATATGGTCAAAATTTAAGTCAAAATTTGTTCCATTTATTGCAAGAAGCTGATTCACTTCGAGAAGAATTCCAAGATGAATTTTTATCAACCGAAATTGTACTTTTAGCTTTAATGAAATTGAAAAATTATCGTTTAACAAAATATTTAATGCAACAAGGCATTACGGAAAAAGAGTTAAGAAAAAATATTGAAGAGATGAGAGGAGGAGATCGTGTGACTTCTCAAAACCAGGAAGAACAATATAAAGCACTAGAAAAATACGGTGTTGACTTAGTACAACAAGTAAAAGCAGGAAAACAAGATCCAATCATTGGTCGTGACGAAGAAATTCGTGACGTTATTCGGATTTTATCAAGAAAAACTAAAAATAATCCAGTCTTAATTGGTGAACCAGGTGTTGGTAAAACAGCGATTGTTGAAGGATTAGCACAACGAATCGTTCGTAAAGATGTTCCCGAAAACTTAAAAGATAAAACCATTTTTTCTTTAGATATGGGTGCCTTAATTGCGGGAGCAAAATTCCGTGGCGAATTTGAAGAACGGTTAAAAGCTGTTTTAAAAGAAGTGAAAAAAAGTGATGGCAAAATCATTTTATTCATTGATGAAATTCATAATATCGTCGGAGCTGGTAAAACTGAAGGCAGTATGGACGCCGGGAATTTATTAAAACCGATGCTAGCACGTGGTGAATTGCATTTAATCGGTGCCACAACGCTTGATGAATATCGCCAATATATGGAAAAAGATAAAGCCTTAGAACGTCGTTTCCAAAAAGTATTAGTCAAAGAACCAACAGTAGAAGATACAATTTCTATTTTGCGTGGCTTAAAAGAACGATTTGAAATTCACCACGGCGTGAATATTCATGACAATGCTTTAGTTGCTGCCGCTACTTTATCCGATCGCTATATTACTGATCGTTTCTTACCAGATAAAGCGATTGACTTAGTCGATGAAGCAAGCGCAACGATTCGAGTGGAAATGAATTCGATGCCAACAGAGCTCGATCAAGTAACACGTCGGTTAATGCAACTAGAAATTGAAGAAGCGGCCTTGAAAAAAGAATCAGATGATGCAAGTAAAAAACGGTTAGCCAACTTGCAAGAAGAATTAGCAGATTTGCGTGAAGAAGCCAACTCAATGAAAATGCAATGGGAAACGGAAAAAGAAGAAGTTAATGCGGTTTCCAACAAACGTGCAGAGATTGATAAAGCAAAACACGAATTAGAAGATGCTGAAAATAATTATGATTTAGAACGAGCTGCTGTTTTGCGTCATGGAACAATTCCACAATTAGAACATGAATTGAAAGAATTGGAAGAAAAGAACGCTAAAGATAACGTCAAAATGGTACAAGAATCGGTTACTGAAAACGAAATTGCGCAAGTGGTCGGTCGTTTAACCGGCATTCCTGTGACAAAATTAGTTGAAGGCGAACGAGAAAAATTAATGAAACTGAATGAAACATTACACAAACGTGTGATTGGTCAAGATGAAGCCGTCGATGCTGTTAGTGATGCGGTGATTCGTTCAAGAGCAGGCTTACAAGATCCAAATCGCCCACTCGGTTCGTTCCTTTTCCTAGGACCAACTGGTGTTGGTAAAACAGAACTTGCTAAAGCTTTAGCTGAAGATTTGTTTGATTCTGAAGATCATATGGTACGGATTGACATGAGTGAATACATGGAAAAACATGCCGTGTCTCGTTTGGTTGGTGCCCCTCCAGGCTATATTGGTTATGAAGAAGGTGGCCAGTTAACAGAAGCTGTTCGTCGAAACCCTTATACAATTGTCTTATTAGACGAAATTGAAAAAGCGCACCCAGATGTCTTTAATATCTTATTACAAGTTTTAGATGATGGTCGTTTGACAGATTCTAAAGGTCGGGTCGTTGATTTTAAAAATACGGTTTTAATTATGACAAGTAACATCGGCTCTCAGCTTTTATTGGAAGGTGTGACACCTGAAGGAACAATTCCAGAAGAAGTTGAAAATCAAGTCATGAATATTCTAAAAGGACACTTTAAACCAGAGTTCTTAAACAGAATTGATGATACTATTTTATTTACACCATTAAGCTTGGATAATGTGAAAGGAATCATTGGTAAAATGACCGCACAACTTGCTCATCGTTTAGAGCAACAAGAAATTGTGTTGGAAATCACTGATGAAGCTAAAACATGGATTGCCGAAAATGGGTATGAGCCAGCTTATGGAGCTCGTCCGTTAAAACGTTTCATTACTCGCGAAGTCGAAACACCATTAGCAAAAGAAATTGTTTCTGGACGAGTAATGCCAAAAACAAAAGTCACGATTAGTCTATTAGACAATCAATTAGTTTTTGAAAATGAACCAATAGAAGAAGTATAAAAAAAGAACGAGCGAATTCGCTCGTTCTTTTTTTATTATGACAATCGTTGCTTAATTTCTTCCAACAAATCCTCTTCTGAAGAAACAACCCGACCATTCAATTTAATCAAACCAACTGTATAAAGGTTTAAATAATGGAATTGATTTTCAGCGACTTCGCTCAAAGCGTCAAGCTTTTGGTGATTATCAGCACCTTGTTGGCGGCTGTCTGTGTAAAGGGCAACCACCGGAATTCCTTTGGCATAAGCAACACCAATTTCGGAAGCTACGCCCGCATCAATGGTTGGACCGTCTAATAAAGCAACCAATAAGTCGCTAGCAAGGACGTTTTCTGTATCTGCTAAGGCAATCATTTTACTATCGGCATAAGCAGATTTGTCGTTAATCGCCGCATTTTCTTGTGGTAAATAAAGATCGATTGTTTTATCCAATTGTCGAATTTGTTCGACTAAATAGGCATTATAACGTAAGTCAGCTTGCGAAAATAAAGGTCCTGCAAAATAAATTTTTGTCATTTGTCTGTCTCCAATCCAAGGGTTTAGAAATAATCACTAAAATAAGCTTCTTGGTCAGGAAAAATCCGTTCCAAAGAATTTAAAGTTTCTTTATCTGTATCAATGCGCTCAATTCGATGTAAGTACGAAGGGCGTCGGTAATTCATGACTAAACAAGTTAGTGTTTGAATATCTAAGTGAACGGCGGTGCCTAGAGGTTCATCCGTAATGGTTACTTGATCATTTTCATCCCAAATTAAGCCAAAAATACCATTATTCCACTCAGCAACAGGATCTTTAACGACAAAATGGAAGGGCTTAGCCGTACTTTCAAAAGGAAAATTTTCTAAAAAGGCTTTGACATCAACAATTCGAGCCATATAATAGGGTTCAATGCTTTCTTTAATTTGGCTGTCTTCTAAAAGAAAGGCTAGTGGTTCGTTTTTATAGATATCGCCCTTGACCCAATAAACCATCGAAAAATGCGCAGTAATAAAATTCCACAAGCCATTTCGGGCTTCTTGGTTCAAGTAAAACATTTCCTTAATATGAAATACCTCATCGGCCACCCAATAGAAAAGTACTCCTAAAGGTTCTTGATTGGCACCATAATAGACAGCAGCAGTCCGTTCTTCCTCGTTTTCGAAACGCCAATATTCTTCCCAGTTGAAGGCACTACGAATGAGCGCGCCGTGATTTTGACGAGCGAATCGCGCATAGACATCAAAGACATCTGGGTGATCGACAGCTAACCGTTCAATCATTCCTGGAACAGGAACGGTTTTTGGTAATTGCGTATCCCGAATTTTAAAAGATAACTTGTCGGACATGATTTCCCAACCTTTACGTCGGTAATAAGGAATGTTGTAAGGGAAAAGATAAGAAATCCACTGTTTATCTTGGCGCATTTCTTCTAATGCCGTTTGAATTAAGTCTTTCATTAAACCGTGGTTGGCATATTCAGGATAGGTACCGACACCAGTAACGCCGCCCATTTTATATAAAGCGCCATGGATATTGACTTCGCATGGATAGATAGCAATTTGTGAAATTAATTGATTTTCGTGAAACCAGCCAAATACTTTTGAAAGTTCTAAAATCGGTTGTTTTGATTTGATAAATGCGCGTTTATTTTCAAAACCACTTTCTTCAATATCTGCTTCAGTCACTTGAAAAACATAGGAAAGAAGTTCATTAAATTGATCAATGTGTTCTTCCTCAACAGGCTTTAAGGTCAGTTGCTTTCGAAATTCTTGTTCATCCATTTTTCCATCTCCAATAAATTTACTGTTTTTAGTATACCAAATTTTTCGAAACTCTGTTAGCCTTTCGAAACCAAAAGAATAAAAGGGAAGTGCTTTAAATCTTCTTCAAAAATTGGTATAATGAAAAGTGCTGATTATCCTAGACCTTTAAACATGATAATTTGATAAAAAAGGCAACTAAAATATAACAATTGATTGATGAAGCTAGCAGGGAGCTAGCTTTTCTTAAAAGAAATGAGGCAAAAAATGAACAATAAAGAAATGAAAGCAAGACAAGAGAAAATTCGTAATTTCTCGATCATTGCCCACATTGACCATGGAAAGTCAACTTTAGCCGACCGGATTTTGGAAAAAACAAATACAGTTAGCAGTCGAGAAATGCAAGATCAATTACTTGATTCAATGGATTTAGAGAGAGAACGCGGCATTACCATCAAATTAAACGCAATTGAATTAAACTATACAGCTAAAGATGGTGAAACCTATACTTTCCATTTGATTGACACACCAGGGCATGTCGATTTCACCTATGAAGTTTCTCGTAGCTTGGCAGCTTGTGAAGGGGCTGTTCTAGTTGTTGATGCGGCGCAAGGAATTGAAGCGCAAACGCTAGCAAATGTCTATTTGGCATTGGATAATGACTTAGAAATTTTACCTGTTATTAATAAAATTGATTTACCCGCCGCTGATCCAGAGCGTGTTCGGACAGAGATTGAAGACGTAATTGGAATTGATGCATCGGAAGCTGTTTTAGCAAGTGCAAAAGCAGGGATTGGGATTGAAGATATTTTAGAACAAGTGGTGGAGTATGTACCAGCTCCATCAGGCGATATTGAGGCTCCTTTAAAGGCTTTGATTTTTGACTCTATTTACGATAGTTATCGGGGGGTCGTTTTAAACATCCGTGTAATTGACGGTGTCGTTCGTCCTGGGGATAAAATCCAAATGATGAGTAACGGTAAAACGTTTGATGTAACAGAAGTCGGCGTTTTTTCACCGAAACCAATTGCTCGTGATTATTTAATGGTTGGTGATGTGGGTTATATCACCGCTAGCATTAAAACGGTTCAAGATACACGGGTCGGGGATACAGTGACTTTGGCCGACAATCCAGCAGCAGAAGCACTACCAGGCTACCGCAAAATGAATCCAATGGTTTATTGTGGTTTATATCCAATTGATACGTCGCGCTACAACGATTTACGGGAAGCATTAGAAAAATTACAATTAAATGATGCGGCGTTACAATTTGAACCGGAAACATCGCAAGCTTTAGGGTTTGGTTTCCGTTGTGGTTTCTTAGGTTTGCTGCACATGGATGTTGTTCAGGAACGTTTGGAACGAGAATTTAATTTAGAGTTAATTACAACAGCACCGTCTGTAATCTATCACGTTAATAAAACTGACGGAACAACCGTTGTTGTTGACAACCCAGCTGAATTTCCAGAACCAGTAACGATTGAATCTGTGGAAGAACCTTATGTTAAAGCGCAAATCATGGTGCCAAACGATTATGTAGGAGCAGTAATGGAATTATCACAACGTAAACGTGGCGAATTCATTACAATGGATTACTTAGACGATTATCGTGTAAACGTAGTTTATGAAATTCCGTTATCTGAAATCGTGTTTGACTTTTTCGATAAATTGAAATCAAGTACAAAGGGCTATGCATCCTTAGATTACGAAATGGCTGGCTATCGTACCAGCCGCCTAGTGAAAATGGATATTCTATTAAATGCTGAAAAAGTGGATGCTTTAAGCTTTATTGTTCACCGAGATTTCGCATTTGAGCGTGGTAAAGCGATTGTTGAGAAACTGAAAAAACTAATTCCACGTCAACAGTTTGAAGTCCCAGTTCAAGCGGCGATTGGTCAAAAAATTGTGGCTCGTTCAGATATTAAAGCCTTACGCAAAAACGTACTGGCTAAATGCTATGGTGGCGATGTTTCTCGTAAACGTAAATTGTTAGAGAAACAAAAAGAAGGGAAGAAACGGATGAAACAAATTGGATCCGTGGAAGTTCCTCAAGAAGCCTTTATGGCGGTTCTGAAAATGGATGAAGATGATCAGAAAAAATAACTTATCAAAAAAGTACCTCAGTCTGAGCTGAGGTGCTTTTTTTGAAAATATAAATTAAAGTAAACTACATTTTAAAATAAAACACGCAAAATTGCGTGCTTTTTTATATTGTGATAGAATATACATACGAAAGCTTATAAATAATCAAAATAATTTTGCAAATCAAGTAAATAAGGAGAGAACAAATGGCTGGAACAATAAAAGAAATTGCTGAAAAAGCAGGAGTATCTAGGGGAACTGTGGATCGAGCATTAAATAATCGCGGCCGAATCAATCCTGAGGTTGCTGAAAAAATTAAAACAATAGCGAAAGAAATGAACTATGTTCCGAAGAAAAAAAAGATGGCCAAAGAAGAACCAATCAAATTAGGTGTTGTGACACAATTGGCAAAATCTTCTTTTATGATTCCAATTCGATCAGGTTTACAAGCAGTTATAGGTGATCTAAAAAAAAGAAATATCGATTGCTTTTTAGAGGAAATAGACGGGGTCGATGAAGCGGCGCAGTTACAGGCACTTGAACGCTTGTTAGAACTTGGTGTAAAAGGAATTGCCATCATGCCAGTTGATAGTGTGGCGATTAGGGAAAAAATCAATCAGCTTACGGAACAAGGCATTAAGGTCATCACATTCAATTCGGACATTGTTGGTAGTAAACGTCAATGCTTTGTCGGAATGGATAACTTTAAAAGCGGGAAGACAGCTGCTGGATTATTAGGAATGTTGACAAAAGGAGAGGGAGATGTCCTAGCTATTACTGGATATTTTGGAAATAGTGTGAATAGTTTACGAGTTGCTGGTTTTGTTGAAGAATTGAAACAGTCATTTCCACAATTGAAATTAACAGGTGTTCAAAGCAGTTTTGATTCGAGCGATGAAGTCGAAAAGATTTTAAGTGACACATTAGAGAACTATACTAATTTAAAAGGCGTCGTTGTGTTTTCAGGAGGTCAAGCAGGAATTGCTCGTGTGTTGAAAAAAAGGGCAGGTAAAGACAGACCGTATGTGATTATCTATGATTTAACTGAGAAAAATATCGAGATGCTGAAAAAAAATCAAGTTGATTTTCTAATTGATCAAGATGGTTTTACGCAGGGCTATCGTTCTTTGCTATTATTAGCGAATCAACTACAGAACAATAAAATTATGACAGAAGAGATGTTATTTACAGATATCATTATTAAAACAAAATATAATCTTTAACAGAAGTGTGAAGCTTGCTGTAAAGCAATTCATGCTTCTTTTTTTGCGTTCTTTTAAAATGCACGCAAAAAATGTGCTAATTTAATGTTGCACGCATTTTGAAAGCGTGCTATAATTCGTTTGTAAATAATAGAAGAACGAAGAAGAGGTGGATCTATGAGTTATATTAGCTTTGATCAATCAAAAGAATTTGATCTAGTTCTTTTAGGTAGAGTGGCTATCGATTTTAACCCTGCCTATAATGAGCAAGTTAAAGAAGAATTTAAGCCTTTAAAAAATGTTCATATGTTTGAAAAGTTTGTGGGAGGTTCTCCTGCAAATATTTCCGTGGGTATCACCAAACATGGGATGAAAGCTGGTTTCATTGGGAAAGTATCCGATGACCAGTTCGGAGAATATGTTATTGATTATTTTAATGAGCAAGGCATTGATACTTCTCAGATAAGTAAAGCGCAGCATGGCGAAAAGTTGGGTCTGACTTTTACAGAAATGCTATCGCCTAAAGAAAGTAGTATTTTAATGTATCGGAACCAAGCTGCGGATTTACAACTAAGTGTCGAAGATATCGATGAAGATTATTTGAAACGTTCAAAAGCCTTATTAATTTCAGGGACTGCTTTGGCGGAAAGCCCTTCAAGAGAAGCCGTGTTAAAAGCTGTGATGTTAGCGAAAAAAAACAACGTCAAAATTATTTTTGATATCGACTATCGAGAATATAATTGGAAAAATGTGGATGAAATCGCTATTTATTATTCAATAGTTGCGAAAGAATCAGATATTATTATGGGCTCGAGAGAAGAATTTGATTTAACTGAAAGATTGATTCAACCAAATATGACAGATAATGAAAGCGCTATTTTTTGGCATAATTTTGGCGCTCAAATAGTCGTTATTAAACACGGGATGAAAGGCTCAACAGCTTATACAGCAGATCAACAACAGTTTTCAATTAAACCATTTCCAGTGGAGGCACGCAAGGGATTTGGTGGCGGTGATGGCTATGCAGCTGGATTTTTATATGGTTTATTTGAAGGTTGGGAAATTATCGATTGCTTGGAGTTTGGCTCAGCGGAAGCTTCGATGATGGTCAAAAGTAACAATTGCTCAGATTCTTTACCAACGACGCAAGAAGTAAAAGAGTTCATTAAACTGGAGAAGGAAATATACGGCGAAATGATCGCCAGGATTTAAGGTGGATAAAATGGAAAAGACGATTCGTTTAACGACAGCACAAGCATTATTAAAATTTTTGAATCAACAATATATCAGCATTGATGGAAAAGAAACACCTTATGTGGAAGGAATCTTTCATGTATATGGTCATGGGAATGTTTTAGGGATTGGTCAAGCGTTAGAACAAGATCCGGGACATTTAAAAAGTTACAGTGGAAAAAACGAACAAGGGATGGCTCATGCTGCTATCGCTTTTGCTAGACAAAGTTTACGTAAGAAAATATTCGCAGTTTCAGCGTCTGCTGGTCCAGGTTCAGCTAATTTATTGACTGCTGCTGGAACCGCCTTTGCTAATAATATACCTGTATTGTTTCTGCCAGCAGATACGTTTGCTACTCGGCAACCAGATCCCGTATTACAGCAGTTGGAACATGAATCAAGTGTAACTTTTTCTACCAACGATGCTTTCCAAGCGGTTTCTCGCTATTGGGATCGTATTAATCGGCCAGAACAACTGATGTCAGCATTGCTACGAGCATTTGAAGTTATGACCAATCCTGCAACTACAGGACCTGCCACCATTTGTTTGCCACAAGATGTTGAGTCAGAAGCCTATGATTATCCAGTAGAGTTTTTTAGAAAAAGAGTTCATTATATCGATCGACGGATGCCGACAATTCGTGAGCTTGAAACAGCTAGTCACTTGATAAAGGATAGTAAACACCCAGTAATTATTGTGGGGGGCGGCTGCAAGTATTCAGAAGCAGGTGAGAGCCTTCAGAAAATTTCTCAAGTTCATCAGATACCTTTGGTTGAAACACATGCTGGTAAATCAACTGTTTCATGGGAATTTGAAAATAATCTTGGGGGCTTGGGAATTTTAGGTACCTCGGCTGCTAATAAAGCTGTTCAGCAAGCGGATTTGATTATTGGAATTGGCACGCGTTATACGGATTTTACCACTGCATCAAAAAGTATTTTTAATTTTGAACAATCAAAAATGATAAATATTAACGTAAGTCGACCACAGACTTACAAAATGGAAGCGTTTCAAATTGTGGGAGATGCTCGAGCAACCTTAGAAGGAATTCTGCCAATGATAGAAGGATATCGAACGGCTTATGGTGAAAAAATCACTGAACTGAAGAACGAATGGGTGAAAGAGCGGGAACGATTAAAAACAACTCATTTTAAACGGAAAGGTTTTGATCCGGAAATCAAAAACCACTTTACACAGGATATTTTAAATGATTATTCTGATTCTTTGAATACAACTCTGACACAAACAGAGGTTTTCGTTCATCTGAATGATTTTGTCGAAGATGATGCGATTGTGATTGGTTCGGCAGGGTCATTACCAGGAGATATGCAACGATTGTGGAATCCTGTAAAGGAAAATACTTATCATTTAGAGTATGGCTATTCTTGTATGGGCTATGAAATTGCTGGTGCAATGGGGGTACGTCTTGCTAATCCTGATCAAGAGGTTTACGCATTAGTCGGTGACGGTAGTTTTTTGATGTTGCATAGCGAACTGGTCTCTGCATTACAATATGACAAAAAAATCAATATTGTTCTGTTCAATAATTCTGGGTTCGGATGCATTAATAATCTGCAAATGGAGAATGGCGGCGTAAGTCAAGGGACGGAATTTAGAAATACAAAAGGCGAAATTATGAATATCAATTATGCTAAAATCGCTGAAGGATATGGTGCCAAAGCGTATCAAGTCCATTCGATTGAAGAACTAAAACAGGCGATTGTCGACGCGAAAAACCAAACGCAATCGACATTGATTGAAATAAATGTTCTTCCTAAAACGATGACTGCTGGTTACGATGGTAGTTGGTGGAATGTCGGTGTTGCTGAAGTATCAGAAAAACCAGCGATTCAAGAAGCATACCAAGTTAAAAAAGAAAAACTTGCAACTGCTAGAAAATATTAGGTATTCGTCATACAACCAAAAAGTTAGGAGCGAATGAATTGAAAAAAACATTGAAACATCAACCGTTGATAAAAGAACTAGCTCCCGGTGTTCGACAAGTTCAAAATATTCGAAAAAACAACACTGATTTACAGTATATTGAGTTTCAAGTTCTTGAATTAGATAATGGAGCAATGTATCAAGAAGCTGGTAATGAACTGGAAGTTTGTATCGTCGTATTAACTGGCAAAATCAATGTTAAGGTGGACGATAAATGGTACGAGAATTTAGGTAAACGAACCTCTGTTTTTGAAAAAATTCCGACAGATAGTATCTATATCCCAGCAAAAACGTCGTTTGAACTAATAGCAACTTCTGATACTGTTCGTTTGGCCCTTTGTTATTCGCCAGCTAAAAAAACGTTACCAGTGCACGTGATTACCGCTGAGGAAAATACGGTTGAAAAACGAGGGATATATCAGAATAAACGACTAGTGCATAACATTTTACCAGACAATGTCGATACTGCCAGTAGTTTGTTGGTGGTTGAAGTCTACACTGAAGGTGGTAACTTTTCTAGCTATCCACCACACAAACATGACCAAGAAAATTTACCTGACGAATCTTATTTAGAAGAGACGTATTATCATGAGCTGAATCCAGAGCAAGGATTTGTTTTCCAACGAGTATATACAGAGGATGGCTCTATAGATGAAACGATGACTGTAGAGCATCAAAATGTTGTGGAGGTACCTAAGGGATATCATCCTGTCGGCGTGCCAGATGGCTACACCTCTTATTATTTAAATGTGATGGCAGGACCTGAACGAATTTGGAAGTTTCATAACGAGAAAAAACACGAGTGGATTTTAAATCGGAACGAATTGACTAACAATTAGAAATAAAAAAATAAGTAGACTTTTTTAGGAGGAAAATAAATGACTCGATTTTTAAAGAATTATATAGGTGGCCGCTGGGTAACAAGTACAGCCACTGAATTTGAAGAAGTGGTCAATCCGGCAACAGAAGAAGCATTAGTAAATGTTCCATTATCTAGTGAAGCAGAAACTGCAGAAGCAATTAGAGTAGCGGATGAGGCTTTTCAAACATGGAAAAAAGTAAGTGTTCCAGTTCGTGGCCGCTATCTTTTCAAATTGCATCATTTATTGATGACGAATAAAGAAGAGCTAGCACGATTAATTACGCTTGAAAATGGAAAATCTTTGTCAGAATCATTAGGTGAGGTTCAGCGAGGGATTGAAAATGTCGAGCACGCAGCGAGCATTACGAATTTAATAATGGGTGATTCTCTATCCACAGCGGCTACAGATATTGAAATTACCAATTACCGTTATCCCATCGGTGTTGTTGGGGGAATTACTCCTTTCAATTTTCCGATGATGGTACCGTTTTGGATTTTCCCAATGGCGTTAGCAGCAGGGAATACGGTGGTGCTGAAGCCTTCCGAAAAAACGCCATTATTGATGGAAAAAATTGTTGAATTAATAGAAGAAGCAGGATTTCCAAGTGGCGTCTTTAATGTTGTCTATGGGGCACACGATGTTGTTAATACTTTATTGCGTGATCCATTAGTAAAAGGAATTAGCTTTGTGGGCTCAAAAAATGTTGGTGAATATGTCTATAAAGAAGGAACAAAAAATCTGAAACGAGTCCAGGCATTAACTGGCGCAAAAAATCATGTCATCGTTTTAAAAGATGCCAACCTTGATCGTGCAGTAAAAGACATTATCGGTGGCTCTTTTGGATCAGCGGGTGAACGCTGTATGGCCGCTTCGGTGATCGTTGTAGAAGAAACTATTGCAGATCAATTCGTTGAAAAATTTAAGGCTGCAGCACAGACGATAAAAATTGGAAATGGTCTGGAAGAAGGAGTCTTTTTAGGCCCCGTGATTCGAAAAGAGGCGCAGCAACGAACATTTGATTACATTCAAAAAGGTATTGATGAAGGAGCGGACTTATTGTTAGATGGCCGTGAAAATATTCCTGAAAAAGGCTACTTCGTGGGACCTACGATCTTTGATCGTGTCACGATGGACATGAAGATTTGGCAAGATGAAATTTTTGCACCCGTTGCCTCAATTGTTCGAGTGAAAAATCTAGAAGCAGCAGTTACACTGACCAATCAATCAGAATTTGCTAACGGTTCATGTCTCTATACGAGTAATGCTTCAGCTATCCGTTACTTTAGAGAGAATGTTGATGCAGGAATGTTAGGCATCAACTTAGGTGTACCAGCACCAATGGCTTGGTTTGCTTTTTCCGGCTGGAAACACTCTTTCTATGGTGACTTACACGCCAATGGAAAAGACAGTGTAGAATTTTATACACATCGAAAAGTTGTGACCGCTCGATACGCTCCTAGCGAAATAAACTAGTTTTACTTCGAAGCTCTGTCAAAGGAGCTTCGAAGATTCTATGATTAAAGCGGTGAAAGTATCTTTTGTTAGTACAAATGTAAGACAGGACTTTCTGAAAATAATGATTGACTAAATTAAATTGTAAGCGTATACATAATACGCATAAAATAAAGAAATCGGAGGACAAATAATTGAAAGTAAAAGTAGGCGTAATTGGTACAGGGGCGATTGGAATCGAACATATTAACAGAATTAATCACAAGACACAAGGCGCTTTTGTAACAGCAGTATCAGATATTAATGTTGAAGCGGCAAGCAAAATTGCTGAGGAGATTGGGGCTCAATTTTTCAAAACAGGCGAAGAATTAATTGCTTCTGAAGAAGTGGAAGTTGTTGTTGTTACTTCCTGGGACCCAACACACGAAAAATATGTCTTGGAAGCAATCAAGCATGGAAAATACGTATTCTGCGAAAAACCATTAGCAATGGATGCCGCAGGATGTCGCCGAATTGTAGATGCAGAAGTCGCTTATGGTAAAAAATTGGTACAGGTGGGCTTCATGCGTCGATACGATCGTGGCTACATTGAGTTGAAAGAAGCAATTGAATCAAAACAGTATGGTGAAGCGCTGATGCTCCATTGTGCGCATAGAAATCCAAGCGCTGATGAAAATTATAAGACGCCAATGGCAATCAGTAATACTGCAATCCATGAAATCGATGTTCTTCGTTGGCTATTAGACGAAGATTATGCCTCAGTGCAAATGATTTTACCAAAGAAAACCAGCCATACACATGCAGATTTACATGATCCTCAATTATTGATTTTCCAGACGAAATCAGGTGTAACAATTGATTTAGAAATTTTTGTTAATTGTCGTTTTGGCTACGACATTAAGTGTGACGTAGTTTTTGAAACGGCAGAAGTCGGAATGACGGATCCAGCCTATACCAAAATTAAAGCTGCGGAGAAAAATTACACACCAATTTCGCCCGACTGGCAAACGCGTTTTTTAGATGCGTATGATTACGAATTTAAGTTATGGGTTGATTCAATTAAAAACGATAAACTTGTTGGTCCAACTGCTTGGGATGGCTACGTGGCAGCAATCACAATGATGGCTTGTCATGAGTCTCGTGAGTCAGGGGAAAAAGTAATGATTGAAATAGATGAACAACCAGCGTTATATACCAAATAATTCTTAAAAAAAGGAGGGGTTTTGTGGAAAATATTAGAGTAGGAATCGTAGGACTAGGTAGATTAGGCAAGGTACACGCAAAAAATTTATCTTCTGCTGTTAGTGGCTGTGAGCTTACGGCCGCCTGTAGTTTAGTTGAATCAGAATTAGCATTTGCACAGAAGGAGTTAGGTGTTAAGTATACGTTTTCTAGTTATGAAGAAATGGTTCAAAGCGCTGTAATTGATGCCGTTTTTATTGTTTCACCTTCAGGATTCCACTGTGAACAAGTCCGTTTAGCTATGGAAAATGGGAAACACGTATTTACTGAAAAACCATTGGGAATTGAAATTGAGGACATAAAAAAAACACAAGGGGTTATTGAAAAATATCCCGAGCAAGTATTTATGTTAGGTTTCATGCGCCGTTACGATGAATCTTATCAGTATGCGAAAAAAATGGTAGAAGACGGGGAAATTGGGGAAGTCACGTTAATCCGTTGTTATGGAATTGATCCGAGTGATGGACTGGAAAGCTTCGTTAAGTTTGCAATGAACAATGATAGTGGCGGTTTATTTCTAGATATGGCGATTCACGATATTGATTTGGTTCGTTGGTTTACTGGTCAAGAGGTAGAACAAGTTTGGGCAATTGGTAAAAATGCTGCATATCCAGAATTAGATCAAGTCGGTGAATTGGAAACCGGAGCAGCTATGATGAGTCTTAAAGATAAAACAATGGCTTTACTAGTTGCTGGAAGAAATGCTACACATGGTTACCATGTCGAAACAGAAATCATGGGCACCAAAGGGATATTACGAGTAGCGCAAGTACCTGAAAAAAATTTAGTGACTGTTATGAATAATCAAGGGATTGTGCGACCTTGCTCTCAAAACTTTCCAGAAAGATTTAGAGAAGCGTTCATTCGAGAAGCACAAGAATTTATTTCCTGTATTCAAGAAAAACGTCAACCAGCAGTTAATGCAGAAGATGGTCTACAATCAACAAAAATTGCATTAGCTTGTCAAGAATCATTTGATACGAATCGTTTGGTACAACTATAAATGAAGTAGGAGAGTGACATAATGGCGAAACAAATTCAACTAGCTATTGCGCCGATTGCATGGACAAATGATGATATGCCAGAGCTAGGAAGCGAAAATACGTTTGAACAATGCGTTAGTGAGATGGCGCTAGCTGGATTCAAAGGTACGGAGATTGGCAACAAGTATCCAAAAGATCCACAGGTTTTAAAACAATATTTAGATATTCGTGGACTAAAAGTAGCGAGTGCCTGGTTTAGTACATTTTTAACAACAAAACCTTTCGAAGAAACCGCGGAAGACTTCAAAAAACATCGAGATTTTTTACATGCAATGGATGCTAAGGTTATTGTTGTGGCTGAACAAGGACACAGCATACAAGGAATTATGACGGCTCCTGTTTTTAATGAGAAACCAATTTTTTCTGATGAAGAGTGGCAAAAACTAGCTGAAGGATTAGAAAAACTAGGAGACTTGGCACATGAAAAAGGTATGGAGATTGTTTACCATCATCATATGGGGACAGGAGTCCAAACGACTGAAGAAATCGATCGATTAATGAAAATGACGGATCCGACAAAAGTTAAATTATTGTTTGACACTGGCCATCTTGTCTTCTCAGGAGAAGATCCAATCGCAATCTATCAGCGCTATCAAGACCGGATTAAACACATTCACTTCAAAGATATTCGCCAACAAATGGCAGAGGAAGTCAGAACAGAAGAAGATAGCTTCTTAAAGGCCGTGAAAAAAGGCGTCTTTACAGTCCCTGGGGATGGTATGATTGATTTCAAACCAATTTGGTCAGCAATCGAAGAGAGTGGCTATGAAGGTTGGATTGTGGTTGAAGCGGAACAAGATCCTGCCAAAGCCAATCCGTTTGAATATGCCGTCAAAGCACGAAACTATATCCGAAAGGTCACCAATCTTTAATCTAATCGAGAAGGAGCTAGACAATGAATCTATTTTCAATAATCAGTTTCCTAGTAATTGTCATCTGCGTATGGATTTTTGCCTATTCTCGATCCAGAAGTGTAGATACTTCTGGATCAGAAGGTTTCTTCATGGGTGGCCGAAGCTTAACAGCCTTACCGATTGCTGGGACAATTATTATGACCAACCTATCCACAGAGCAAATTGTTGGACAAAACGGTCAAAGCTATCATGCAGGAATGGAAGTAATGGCTTGGGAAGTAACTGCTGCAATTGCAATTGTCGCATTGGCAGTCATTTTTTTACCAAAATATTTTAAATACGGTATTAATACGGTTTCAGATTTCATTGAAATTCGTTATGATACAGTTACAAAACGAATTATTTCAATCTTGTTTATTGTTACCTATATGATTTCTTTTTTACCAGTAGTTCTTTATTCTGGATCACTAGTATTCAATAAGATTTTTCATATTGATGAGCTGCTGGGTGTCGAACCTATTGTCGCAATCATTCTCGTGGCGATGGTGATTGGTATTGTTGGGATTCTTTATCTGCTGATTGGCGGCCTATCTTTAAGTGCCAATAGCGATTCGATTTATGGCGTTGGTTTATTGGTTTGTGGTTTGTTGGTTCCAATACTAGGTTTAATGAAACTGGGTGATGGCAGTTTTATTGGTGGGATTGAACAGGTTGTTGAAAACACACCATGGTTACTGAACTCTGTAGGTGCAATTGATTCTGCTGTTGTACCATGGCCAACATTATTTACAGGGATGTTGTTTAATAATTTGTATTTCTGGTGTACCAATCAGATGATTGTTCAAAAAGCACTTTCAGGAAAAAATTTAGCAGAAGCACAAAAAGGGGCTTTTTTAGTGGGGATTTTCAAAGTGTTTGGCGCATTATTCTTAGTATTTCCAGGAATTGTTGCAAGAAATCTTTTTGGGGATGCGTTGATGTCCAATCCTGATAACGCATATCCATATTTAGTAACTGAAGTTTTACCAAAAATGCTTTTCGGCATTTTTGCTGCAGTTATTTTTGGAGCAATTTTATCTTCCTTTGCGGGAGCTTTAAATGCAACCTCCACTCTATTTTCGCTAGATTTTTACAAACCAATTATCAATAAGAAAGCAGATGACAAACAAATTGCTCGTGCGGGAAAAACAGTTACAGTTATTGTAGGGATTATTTCAATTATCGTTGCACCGTTTATTTCTTTTGCACCAGCTGGATTGTATCAATTTGTTCAAGAGTTTAATGGATTATACAATATGCCGTTGTTAGTGATTATACTTTTTGCATTTTATTCCAAAAAAGCAACTGCTTTTGGAGCAAAAATGACAATTGCTATCCACATTGTTTTGTATGCGCTATCAAAAGTATTTTTGAAAGATATCCATTTTTTATATGTCTTAAGCCTGCTCTTCTTCTTAGATATTCTTATTTTAATAGTGGTTTCTAAAATAAAACCAGATGGCGAATTTGTTTTAAATTCTTTTGATACGAAAGTAAATATTGAACCTTGGAAACATACAAAACTCGTCGCAAGTATATTAGTTGTCGTGGTTATCCTAACCTATGCAGCATTTTCACCAATCGGATTTGCTAGATAAAAATATTTCATGAATGAGGAGAAGTTTATGAGCAAAAACATATTGATTATTTGTGAGACAGGAATTAGTGCATCGCTGTTAGTTTCAAAATTACTTGAAGTAATTAGGGAAAAAGAGTTATCTTATGATTTAGATTATGCGCCTGTTTGTCGGATTGAGGAAAAACTTGGTTATAAAGAGTATGATGTGTTAATGTTGACCCCACAAGTCGCTCGTGTCAAAGAAAAAGTGGAAAAATATTTAGAAGGCTGTCAGGGGCAGGTTGTTTTTATCGATCAAGAAGATTTTCGTTATATGAACACAGAGAAGATACTCGCAAGTATCGAAAAGTAAGATTTAGAGAGTGGGGCATCAGTCAACTTTCGTTGATGTCTTGCTTTTTTATTGTGTTCAAAAAGAGCAGAATAAAAATCTTACGTTTTATAGTGAATATCAAATACTTTTATAGAAATAAAGCTAAAGTTATTATTTTAGTAAAAAATAGATTAATTTACTAAAATAATATATAATAAAGGTAAAACTAGGAGGGAAGCATATGACGTGTATTTCATTATCGATTTTAAATCAAGAACAAGAAATTAGAAAAGCTAAGATAGATGATTCAGATTCTTTGAAAGAGTTAACTATTACAGGGAAAGATTTTGTTTGTTTAGCTGCTCGGGATTGTCAATTACAAGACGGCGATGTGATTCAAGTTTGTTTAGATACGCCCAATACTTATTTAATGGTGAAGTTAGATGCTACGCTCGATAGCAGTTTAATTTATGTTCCAGAACAAAAATGGACGTTTCCAATCATAAAAAATGAAAACGCTATCGAAGCGCGAGCAGCGTATCGTTTTGAAACCAAGAAACCTTATATAAGTGTGCGTATTGCCACGAAAGAAGAAATTAAGAGTTATCGTAATTGGGCGTTAAATCCACATGATTTACAACATTTTACTGGTGCGTATCCTCATGCATCTGCCAACGTGGAAACGCGAAATGATGCCACTTTTTTTGCTTGCAATGCGATTGACGGTACCTTTGCTAATCTTTATCATGGGCCGTATCCTTATCAATCATGGGGGATTAATCAGCAATTAGATGCCGCATTAAAAATTGAATTTGGGCGTGAAGTCTTGTTGGATAAAGTGATCTTAACATTACGAGCGGACTTTCCCCATGATAATTATTGGCAACAAGTGACTTTAAAATTTTCCGACGGTACACATGAAGTTTTTAAAACTGTTAAGACTGAGCAACGCCAGAGCTTTACCTTTGCGAAACGGGCAGTGGAGTGGGTGATACTAACAGAGTTAATTCAAGCAGATGAACCATCACCATTTCCAGCATTAACACAAATTGAATTATTTGGTCAAAACAAATAAAAAATAAGGACGGTTCCTTTATAGGAGCGGTCCTTATTTTTTATTTCTGGCGTGGGCTAGTTGTCGATTGGCGGACAACCAATTCTGTGTTTAACAGGACTCTACGAGGAATGCTAGGCATTTGAATTCGTTTGTGCAATAAATTAATGCCTGTCTCGCCCATTTCTTCAGTAAAGGCATGGACAGAGGATAGCGGTGGTGAGACATATTGAGAAATAGAGATATCATTGATCCCCATGACACTAATTTCTTCAGGAACCTTTATACCGTGTGCGGCTAACGTATGTATCACACCGATTGCAAAGGCGTCATTATAAGCAAGAATCGCAGTAGGCAAATCATTCCCCCATTTTTCTAACGCTTCTTCTGTCAATTGTTCCCCCGTTTTGACATCCAACATGCCATTTTCTTTTAAGATAAAATAATCTTCGTTAAACAAGTGATAATGCTGCATAATGTCAAGATAAGCGTTGGTTGTCGGTGTTTTATAACGACGGAAACCATACATATTTTCGCTTTCTTCGGCACCAATAAAGGCAATTTTTTCGTGGCCCAATTCCAAAAGATGGGTTAAGGCAATCTCGGTTGCTTGATAAAAATCAGTATTTACAGAATCAAATTCTTCTAGGGGGAAATTACTGCCAATTACACAAAGATTGGGATGCAGTTGCTGCAACTCTTGTAACGTCTTTTGAGTGAATTTACCAATTGCCAAAATGCCATCAATCCCTTGAAGGTTATGTTGTTCCAATTGAGAAACTTTTAGAATATTGTAACCTAACTCTTCGGCCCGTTTTTCAGCGCCTAAACGAATCGACATATAGTAAATATCCGTTAGTTCTTCGTCATCTGAACGCCACTGAACGACGGCAATCGAAGGCTCTTGCGGAGCTGTTTGTACGGAAAGGTTAGGTGTCAGTTGCTCCTGCTGTTTGTTTTTATTTTTAGTTTTATATTTCGTATAATTCAGGGTTTCTGCTGCTTCAAAAATTTTTCGCTTGGTTTCCTCTGTAACGGATAAGTTTGGATCATAGTTCAGAACTCGCGATACAGTTGAAATTGAAACATTCGCGACTTTTGCGATATCTGTGATAGTTGCCATTCTAAATGCCTCCTTCTCAAGTACTATTATAGCATATAGTATATTTCTTTTTAGTAAAAAAAAGCAAGAAAAAGCTTTTTTTACTTTTTTTTAGCAAAAACTATTGATTTTTTGACTAAAAAAATATACTATAAAGTCAAAGAAAGCGCTTTAATTCGATGGAGAAGGTGGTTTAGTGAAAAGATTTTCACTTTTTTTACTAATTTTACTTGCTTTAACAGGTTGTAAATCCGGTGAAAAAGAATTTGATGAAGAGTCTCTTCAAAATCTAAAGGAAACGGCACAGTCTTATTCAGAAACAGAATTACAAAATGGTGACGTTCGTTTAAATGAATATATTTCTTTGAAAGGGGAGATTGTTGAGAGTGACAGTCGTTCCAGTTTAATAAAAAAAGGTGATCGTTTTATTTTGAAAAGTGGTTCTAGTAAATATCAAGTTTTTAATGAGCAAAAGAAAAAATTGAAGATTGGTGACGAAGTGACAGTTTACGGAGAATATTACGGCTTTTTGAAAGGGACATTAATTGAAAGTGAGGAGAATCATGATTCAGCCACGAATTAGACAGAATCCTTTTGAAACATACGAAGAAGTTGCAGAAGGATTTGAAGATTTATTAGCGCCACTGGAATTGTTTTTTGATCGAGAATATCAAGGTCATCTGGATTTAGGGACACACGGGACAGTTTATTCTAAAGGAACACGTGATGCGGAGGCATTTTTACGACCATTATGGGGACTAGGTCCTTATGTAACGCAAAATGAAAGTGAGTATTTGAATGACTTTCTAACGGGAATTATCGAAGGAACCGATCCTGAGAGTTCATCTTATTGGGGAAAAACAAAAGATTATGATCAATTGATTGTTGAGATGGCAGCATTAAGTACATTTCTTTTGTTAAACAAAGAAAAAACGTGGGACCAATTAACAAAAGAACAGCAAAACAATTTACACAGTTGGCTGATACAAGCCAATGAAAACATTATTCCGCCAAATAATTGGCATTTCTTTAGAGTGTTGCTGAATTTAGCGATGAAACATTGTGAAATGCCATATTCAAAAGAACAGATTGCTGTTGATTTGGCTGTAATTGATCGTTTTTATGTCGGTAATGGTTGGTATTATGACGGAGTCGAGACACAAGTTGATTATTATGTTTCTTTCGCTATTCATTATTATAGTTTATTGTATTGTCGTTTTGCCCCGGAAGATACCGCAAGAGTGGCTATTATGAAGGAACGAGCAACTTTGTTCGCGCAAGAGTTTAAATATTGGTTTACTCAGCCAGGAGAAGCGATTCCTTTCGGACGTAGCTTAACGTATCGTTTTGCTCAAGTGTCATTTTTTAGTGCCTTAGTTTTTGCAGATGTTGAAGCATTGCCGTGGGGTGAGATCAAAGGTCTAATCAGCCGACATCTTCATCAATGGATGAACAAAGATATTTTTACAACAGATGGATTATTGTCGGTAGGTTATGATTATCAAAATATGGTCTTTGCCGAAGGCTATAATGGTCCTGGTTCACCTTATTGGGCCTTTAAAACATTCATTTTGTTAGCGGTTCCAAAAGATCATCCTTATTGGCAAGCAGAAACACAGCCTATTAGTTTTCCAGAAAAACACTTACCTTCACCAGAAAGTCGGAACTACTATCAAGTAAATGATGCAGGGACACATGGTTTAATGTTTCCAGCGGGACAATTTATTAATTATCAAGCTCATGCGCATGATAAATATAGTAAATTTGTTTATTCTTCCCATTTTGGTTTCAGTACTATAAAGAGTGATTATTGGTATTACGAAGGTGCTTATGATAATTGCTTGGCTTTAGCTGAAGACGACCATTATTTCCGCACGAAAGGATTAGATGATCAGTACGAAATTCTTGATGATCGTATCATTCATCAATGGCATCCTTGGTCCGATGTAGCAATCAAAACGACAATTGTACCATTAGAAGGCCAGCATTTACGGATCCACGAAATTGAGACACAACGTGCATTAGTGGCTTATGAAGGCGGCTTCTCAATCCCGCTCTTCGATGAAAAGGTCACTTGCGTTTCTGATCAAATGGCTGAGGTAAAAAATGCAAAAGGTGTGTCAAAAGTAGAAAATATCAACGGCTTTTCTGAAGCTGCGATTATTCGAACAGAACCGAATACAAATTTACTTTATCCGTTAACGGAGTTGCCATATTTGAAAGCAAACTTGTCGAAAGGGAAACATCTTTTAATTTCATTGGTGACAGGCGTACTACCGAATGAACAAATTGAGCCAGTTAAAGTTAGGTTAAAAGAAAATCAGCTTTTAGTTGAAGAAAAAGTTGTAATTTTGGGGAATTAGGGGGAGAAATACACAATGACAGAAAATGGACAGATTGAGTGGTTGCCGAAGCAAATCAGTTTTGCTTTAAACAAAGTTCGAGGAAATTTAGAGACATTTAAAGAATTAGTTCCACCCGCGGCAAGTTTAAATCAAATTTATTATCCTGAAGAAAATATTGACTGGACGGCCAGCTTTTGGCCAGGAATGTTATTTTTAGCAAAGGAATTAACAAATTCAACAGAGTTCGATGAAGTGATTACCACACAGATGGCTTCTTTTCAACATCGCTTGGATGAACAAATTGAGCTGGAAACACATGATATAGGCTTTTTGTATATTTTAACAGCCATTGCCGATTATCAAGTCAATGGTCATGAGGCCTCAAAAGAAATGGCCTTGCAAGCTGCGGACTTATTAATGAAACGTTATTCACCAAAAGCCAAGATTATTCAAGCTTGGGGGAATTTAGACGATCCAGAGCAACGAGGCAGAATGATTATTGATTGTTTAATGAACTTACCATTATTATACTTTGCAGCAAAAATGACTGGCAAGCAAGAGTATTATGAAGCTGCCTACAATCATGCGAAACAAACACAAAAATATATTGTGCGAGAAAATCACACCACGTTCCATACGTATTATTTTGATACGGAAACGGGCGAAGCCTTGTACGGAAAGACACAGCAAGGATATTCAGATGATTCTTGTTGGGCTCGCGGCCAAGCCTGGGGAATTTACGGCTTTACGTTAAGTTATTTATATACAGGAGATAGTAGTTTTCTGGAAACAGCCAAAAATGTTGCTGATTACTTTATTCAAGAATTACCAGAGGACAAAATCTGTTACTGGGATTTAATTTTCAATGAAGGGAGTGAAGAAGAACGTGATAGCTCATCTGCTGCAATTGCTGCATGTGGCTTACTAGAATTATCTCGTCAGCTTCCATTAAATGATGAAAAACATGGCTATTATGAAAAGGTTGCGCTAGAACTATTACAAGCATTAGCGGAAAAGTATACAACGGTTTTACGACCAGAGTCGAACGGCCTATTGCTTCATGGTGTCTATGATAAAAAAACAAATACAGGAGTCGATGAATGCATGATTTGGGGCGACTACTTTTATTTGGAAGCGTTAACTCGTTTGGCGAAAAGCTGGTATTCTTTTTGGTAATTCATGGAGGAAAACTCCTAAAAAATAATAAATAGCGGAGGTAGTACAAATGAAATTTTGGAAAAAAGGCTTAACAGCGGCAGCGTTGTTAGCGGTGGCGGCAGTAACTTTAACAGCATGTGGTGGTTCAAGTGAAAAGAAAGCAACTGAAAAGAGTGAAGATGGCAAAACAAAATTAACAGTAACTACTTGGAATTATGACACGACCCCAGAATTTGAGAAATTATTCAGAGCTTTTGAAGCGGAAAATCCTGATATCACTATTGAACCGGTGGACATTGCTTCAGATGATTATGACACAAAAGTAACAACGATGCTTTCATCAGGAGATACGACGGATATTTTAACCATGAAAAACTTACTTTCATATTCTAATTACGCGCTACGCAATCAATTGGTGGATTTAACCGATCACGTTAAAGATTTAGATATCGCACCTGCCAAAGCAAGTTACGAGATGTATGAAATCGATGGTAAAACCTATGCTCAGCCTTATCGTACAGATTTCTGGGTATTGTATTACAATAAAAAAATGTTTGATGAAGCCGGAATTGCCTATCCCGATAACTTGACTTGGGACGAATATGAAGCATTAGCGAAAAAATTATCTAAACCAGAAGAACAAGTATATGGTGCCTATCAACATACTTGGCGCTCAACCGTTCAAGCGATTGCTGCTGCTCAAAACAATGCCAATTTGATTGAACCAAAATACAATTATATGGAAACTTATTATGATCGCGCATTGAGAATGCAAAAAGATCAATCACAAATGGATTTTGGAACAGCAAAATCAACAAAAGTAACGTATCAATCACAATTTGAAAATTCAAAAGCGGCGATGATGTACATGGGTAGCTGGTACATGGGGACTTTATTAACCAACATTGATGATGGCAAAACAAATGTCGAATGGGGGATTGCCGAAATACCACAACAAGAAAAAGGCAAAGCAACTACCTTTGGCTCACCAACAAGTTTTGCAATTAATAAAAACAGTAAAAAACAAAAAGCTGCTCAAAAATTCTTAGACTTTGCTTCAGGTAAAGAAGGTGCAAAACTTTTAGCAGAAGTAGGAGTGGTTCCTTCTTATAAAACAGATGAAATTGACAAAATCTACTTTGCAAGAAAAGGAATGCCTTCAGATGAAGTCTCACAAAAAGCCTTTAACCCAGATACAATTAATTTAGAATTTCCATCTGATAAAAACGGTGCCGCAATTGATAAAGTATTACAAGAAGAACATGATTTAATTATGGTCGGCGACGAAAAACCAAAAGATGGTATTGCTAACATGGAAAAACGTGTCAAAGCAGAGATAGACTAACTATTATTTCCTGCAAAAACACAAAAGATTGATGAAAAAAATAAGCTGAAATGAGTAACCTACAATGAATTTCAGCTTATTTTTTTAAATAAAGAATGTAGCTTGAGTTTGGAAGGAGGGCCTGTTAAGTTCACTTAACAGAATACAATTATGGAAATTACTTCAAAAACAAAAACAGCAAATAAATTGAGACGAAAAAATACGTGGACTGCGTTATCTTTTATCGCACCAAACTTTATTGGCTTTTTCCTCTTCACTTTAATCCCGGTTATCTGTTCACTGATTTTAGCTTTTATGAGTTGGGATTCTTTTTCAACTCCTGAATTTGTCGGAATGAAAAATTTCACCAAAATGATTCATGATGATACGTTTTGGATTTCGTTAAAACAAACGTTTATCTATACGATTGGTGTTGTTCCGTTAACATTGATTTGCTCATTAGGACTAGCAATTTTGTTGAATCGTAAAATTAGAGGGATGAAATTTTTTAGAACGGCTTTTTTCTTTCCTTATGTAACGTCATTAGTTGCGATTGCGGTCGTTTGGAATATGCTATTTCATCCAACGATGGGACCAATTAATCAATTTTTGAAATTATTTATTGAAAATCCTCCTGGCTGGACATCTAGTTCTACTTGGGCTTTACCAGCAATTATCATCGTTAGTGTGTGGCGCTTTATGGGGTATTATATGATTTTGTATTTAGCTGGTTTACAAAGTGTGCCAAGAGAATTATATGAAGCAGCGTCAATGGATGGCGCGGGTAAATGGAATCAATTTTTAAATGTTACCTTACCTTCATTACGACCAACGACCTTTTTCGTGACTATCATGCTTGTAATTAACTGTTTCAAAGTGTTTGACTTAGTTCAAGTTATGACTGGTGGTGGACCAGGACGTGCAACGAATGTGTTAGTTTATGAAATTTACAATGAAGCCTTTGTCAAATTTAATTTTGGTTATGCATCAGCCATTGCGATGGTCTTATTCGTCATCGTTCTAGCGATTACTGTGGCTCAATTTAAATGGAATCAACATCAAGAGAAAGTTTAGGAGGAGAAAAGATGGAAGCAACTTTTTCAAAAAAAGAAAATACTCGAAAAGCAAAAACGAAAAAAGCAGAAAAAGTCACACCTGGTGGGATCCTTGTAATCATTCTCTTAACTTTACTTGCGTTAATTACTTTGGTGCCTTTCATTTGGATGGTTTCAGCATCATTTAAAACAAACAATGAAGTTTTCACCATTCCAATTCAATGGATTCCTAAAAGTTGGCATCCAGAAAACTATTCCGTTATTTGGGAACGCATTCCATTGTTAACTTTCTTTAAAAATACGTTATTTTTAAGTATTGTGATTACAATTATTCAACTATTTACTTCAAGTTTTGCAGCATATGGCTTTTCAAAAATGAATTTTAGAGGAAGAGATACACTTTTTATTACGTACATCGCAACAATTGCTATTCCTTGGCAATCGTATATGATTCCACAATTTATTATGATGCGTCAACTAGGTTTGACTGATACATTATGGTCACTTGTTTTATTACAAGCATTTAATGCATTTGGGGTCTTTTTACTGAAACAATATTACAGTAGTATTCCAGATTCACTATGTGAAAGTGCACGGATTGATGGGTTAAGTGAGTGGGGAATTTATTGGAAAATTATTTTACCATTAACCAAACCAGCTTTAGCCAGTCTCACGATTATTACTTTTGTGAATACATGGAATGACTATATGGGACCTTTCATTTATTTATCTTCTACTGAGAATAAAACGATTCAGTTAGGTTTGAAAATGTTCGTCGGTTTATTTGATGCTGAATATGCCTTAATCATGGCCGCATCAGTGGTTTCTATTTTACCAGTAGGGATTGTCTTTTTAGCAATGCAAAAATACTTTGTTGAAGGTATTGCTACATCTGGAATGAAGAATTAGGAGGAAGTTTGAATGTTTACTAAGCAAACCTTTGATAATAATATCTATATGAAAATTTTTCGCTGGCTTTACATTTTATTTATCGGTAATCTAGGGCTTCTCTTAGTGAACATTCCTTTTTTCATAGCGGTGATTAGCTTAGACATTGATCCACGAAACCTCCCACTTTTTGTAGTAACGTTGTTGCCGATGGGGGCAGGGATGATTGCACTTTTAGGCTTAATCGATACTTTTAAAGAAGAAAAGGAGCTGGATCCATTTAAAACTTTTTTCCAAAAGTTTCGTCAGTTTGGGTTAAGAGGCTTTCTTATCAGCTTGCTAGGCTTAGGAAGTAGCATCATCAGTGTGACAGATATATTCTTTTTTGCCAAAACAACGATTGGTAAATGGTTTATTCCATTGATGGTCCTTCTGCTAATTTTTGGGTTAGCTATTATGCTGAATGCTTGGTATTTTCAAGTACGAAACCCGCAGGCTTCTTTTAAAGATGTGTTTCGGATTTCAATTTACTATGGACTGCGGAAATGGTATGTCAGCTGTCTAAATGTTTTTTTACTATTCTCAATGTTTGCAATGATGTTTTTGAAGCCACAGTTTGGGTTTGTTGTAACCCCTGTCCTGTTCCTAGGGATTATTTATTTAAATACTGGGAAATTGCATGAAAAGCAAAAAAAGAATAAATAATTTTTACATAATAAGTAATCTCGATTTTCAGGAAAATGAATGAAGGTGGGATTGCTTATTTTGTTCTTGCCTTGTTTATTAAAGTGGAGGGAGCGAACGAATGAAGAAAAAAATAATTATTTTAAGTAGCTTTTTGATAGGTGCTATTTTTGTGCTCGTTATTTTTACTACCAGCCAGCAAAGTATGATTAATAACGAAGCAATCCAAGTCGAAGAATTAATTGTTTATGGCGATAAAAATATGAATCGTGTAGCGAAGCAATTCTCTGATCAGAATAATTTAACTTCGTTTGGGAAAAATTTCTGGCGCAAAACGTATAACGGAAAATCACCCACTCAGGAACTACTGAAGGTTGCAACGGAGGATTTAGTACAACATAAAATGATTAAACAGCTGGCAACGGAGTTAGAAATAGCCCACTCACAAACATTTGGGCAAGAAAAAAAAGAATGGCAAGACCAAAAGAGCAGTTTAACGCTCTGGCAATTTTTAGATGCAAAAGATCAACAATTACAGGACCAAATAAAAGAGAAATTAATGGAGAAAGAAAAGCCAACGCAAAAAGAATTGCGGCAGGCCTTTGAGCAATTGGATGATAAATATAAAAAGACCGATTACTTTGTTGAAGCAATTGAAATTCCAAATTTTTCAGGTAAGCAAGCAGAATTAGAAAAAATAGCCGAAGCAATCTCTCCGAATCTATCTTATGAGGAGACGTTATTGGAGTGGCAAAATAAATTACCTAATCTTGTTATTGAATCGTATCAATTGAAGAGTGCAGAAATCCAAAAAGAGGATATTTATTCGTTGTCTGTTGGGGAGATTCTTAGTGAAAAAGCTGTTGGTACCGTGGTGAAAGGATACCACGAAAACCAATACTTTTATATTTTTAATAAGGAAGGAGGGCAACTTTTACAGTTTGAAGAAGCACCACAATTTGGCAAAAATGCCTATATCAACACATGTTACAAAGAGAAATTAGCTACGTATCAACAAGCAACCAAAGTAGACTTGTTGGAGAAAGACAGAGAAAAGTTTTTTCAAAATTATCAAAATAAAAACAGTTAAGGAGCAGAAAATGAGAAAAAAAGCGTATTTTAAAAGTGTAACCATCTTCCTTTCTATTTTGCTTGTTTTTTCCCAGCTTCAATTATTTAGTCTTCCTGCTTATGGGGAAACAGTGAGTGATCAACCGTTACTTTTTCGTTCAGTAGGTGTCGCTCAAAATGGAACGACCTACTATGTGGATGGGGAAGGAGGAAATAATGCCAATGATGGGCAGTCGCCAGCCAGTGCTTGGCGTGATTTTGAAAAAGTGAATCAGACGGAGTTTCAGCCAGGCGACCATCTTTTGCTGAATGCGCAAAGTACCTGGAATAACCAATTGTTGCATCCAAAAGGGAATGGGACAGCGGCACAAAAGATTGTCATTGATTTTTATGATACGAATGACAAAGGAGAAACCATTTTTGAAACAACGCGGCGTCCGATTATTAACGGTGGTGGCACCTACAGCACAGGGACTTTCAAACGTGCAATCTCAGGGGCCGTGCAGTTAGTGAACCAAGAATATTGGAATATTTCAAATTTAGAAGTGACAAATACACCAGAGCTAGATAATCTCGAAGGCTATAAGAAACCAGGAGATGCTCAAAGAGCGGGGATATTAGTACTAGGATATGAACAAAATCGAACGTTCAATAGTGTCACGATAAGGAATAACTATGTTCATGATGTTCAAACAGAATATTATTTGAATCTAAGTGGGAATACTGCAACCAAACGATTAAAAGCGGTAGGTGGAATTATTGTTTTAGGAAGTTGGTTTGATGAGAATGGCAATGTAGTAACGGCAGCCAATGATCATCGAACAACGACTGGATTTAATGATATTTTGATTGAAAATAATGTGATTCAACGAGTGGGACTTGAAGGAATTCGAACAAAAGCTGATTCAGATACCTCAAGAGGCAACACTTTCTACAAAACGTTTTCTAATATTACGATTCGTAATAACTATTTAGAAGATATTGCTGGCGACGGGATTGTCTTGTCAGAAGCCAAAAGTGGCGGTGTCGTCGAAGGAAATGTTGCTGTCCGAATGTGCAATGCCGATTATGGTACACAAAATTACGCGGGCGTTTGGGCAATGTCTGTAGATGACGGACTGTTCCAATATAACGAAGTATACGGAATCAAATATGGATTTAACGATGCTGAAGCTTATGATGTGGACATGCAGTCAAACAATGTTATTTATCAATATAACTATTCACATCATAATACTGGCGGCTTTTTATTGCTTATGTCTGATCAAAAAAATTCGGTTATTCGGTACAATATCTCAGCTAATGACGGCGGTGGTAACCGAGGAACAGGTAAAGACAATCCAGGCGGAGCTGGTGGCTACAATTATAAAGAACAAAGCATTTTCCATTATTGGGTGAAAAATGATGGAGCGGCAATGCCAACTATCCACAATAATACGATTTATGTTGGCGACGGTATTTCAACATCATTATTTGGTGAAGGAAATAGTTCTGACAACAGTGGTACAGTAGCCAATTTTTACAATAATATTTTATACAAAGAAGGTACCGGACAATTAAAATTCTTATCTAATTATCCAACAAATGGGACACAACCAATTGAACGTAAAATGGTCGATAATCCAGAAAAATATTTCAAAAATAATGTTATTTGGCCAAAAGAAATTGCTACAGAAAAAAGTGGTGCAACTGTTGAAAAATTAGTATCAAGTGGAAACATTTTTGAAAAACCACAATTAGAAATCACAGATAACCCTGAAAAAGTGAAAGAGTTGGCAGAGCAAGAATTTACGACATTGAAACCAACAAAAGATAATGTGGTTGAATTTACTTCTAAAGAACGCTTACGTCAGCGAGCACAAATGTTTCGATTAAAAGAAACCTCTCCAGCGATTGGTAAAGGCTTGTCGGAAGTGAACAGTGCGGCCGAAGACTTCTTTGGAAATAGCTTGAAAAATAAATTTTTAGATATTGGTGCGCAACAAGCATCCACAATTGAAAAAAGTATTCGTTATCAAAATCAAGTGTTAGAAATTAGTTCGGCAACAGGTGTGTATCCTAATTTGCCAGAGCAAGTTGAATTAACGTACGAAGAAGTCGTTAATGAAGAAGTGGTTGCGACAGGCAAAAAAGAATTTAAGTTACAATGGGAAGCAATCCCTCAAGAAAAAATTAATACAGCAGGCACAGTTGAAGTTGCAGCAACAGTTATCGGCTTACCGATAGATGCTGTCAAAGTAACAGCCAAGGTCTCTTTTGAGGGTGAACTTGGTGAAGGAAAAGACACCGTTAAACTAAAAACAGCTCAAACTGCCTATGTTCAAAAGAGTGATGGTAACCGAGCATACTCTGCTATAGCAGGCGGTACCGCTGCCATTAGTTCAGGAGACGCCTATAAATATCCTTATGGAGTAAACTATACGGGCAATTACGCATTAAAATTAAAAAATGCTAGTTCTGCGGGGTATAATCGCCGGATTTACGTTGAAATTGATACACAAGAATTGAAGAACTATCAATCACTAAAAAGTGCCAATTTAGAACTAAATGTGATGCGTTATGATGCGTGGAATGGTGCTGGAAATACAAATGATGAACGTTTGAAAAATACGCAGTTCCAAGTAGATGTTTATGGAACAGATACTAATTGGATGAGTAACACCATTACTTGGAACAATGGTCCAAATAATTTAAATGTACCAAATGAAGAATTTATTGCTCGACAATCTTTTACAAATAGTTCAATTATGAATAATCAAAATACAATCTCTATTGATATTAGTAACTATCTACGGAAGCTAATTCAAAGTGGTGAGAAAATTCCAGCCAAGTTAAGTTTCTTATTAGCGATTACAGACAGTCGTTTGCCTGGTTATGATTCTGATAATGCTGGGTTTGATGCTTTTTCAAAAGAAGGCGCACAAAAGGCCTATCAAGACTTTTTAGCAGGCAAATTGACCTTGCCAACTGGTCAACAGCTAACAGAGGATAGTTTAGCTCCTAAAATTGTTTTATCGAATGTTTTCGAAGTCAAACATGAGTCGATTGAGGTTGCGACAGAAGCGGGTCAAGCCCCTAATCTACCAGAAAAAACAACTATTTTTTATTCGGATGGTTCACAACGAGAAGTGACTGTCAATTGGTCAGAAGTTCCAGCATCTTCTTATCAAAAAGAAGGAATATTCACTGTTGTAGGACGAGCAGCAGGTGTTTCACTGCCAATTATTGCCAATGTAAAAGTCACCGCTAAACATATTGTTGGATTCAAGGAATTGCCTACGCTGGATCGACTAACAGGCACCTCGCGAGGCGAACTGAATTTGCCAACTGAAGTAATTGCAAAATTAGATGATGGTAGCGAAACGAAATTGAAGGTTATTTCTTGGGATGACGATGTTAGTAATTATTCGCCAAGTAGCCCGCCAGGTACTTACCAGTTCCCTGCTGCAGTAGAAGAAAAAATAGGAATTGCGAATCCCGATGAACGAAAAATCTTCCAAGTCGTGCAAACTCATGCGATTCCTGAAAGAATTCAATTTGCTACAGAAACAGCCACTATAAAATCAGGCGAAAATTATCAAATTCAATCTAAAGTGATTGGTCAAGCGCCGCACACAGAAACGGATGCTTGGAGCTCGCAAGTAACGTATGAGTTGGTTACACCAGATGCTGGCAATACAGTAAGTGTAGATGAAAACGGTCTGATTAGGACAGAAGCAACGACTGCTGCAGGAAATTATCAAATCAAAGTAACAAGCAAAGTTTTACCGATAGTGACTGCACAATTTTCAATTAAAGTCACAAAATAAATAAACTGTTTGAAGAGGCTGGAACAAGAATTGCTGTACCTTGCAATCTTTCTAGTCTCTTCGATTATCTAGAATCAATAAATATTCTATTGCCTACTATTCATTCTTTTTAAAACAAGGTAAAATAATAAATGAAAGTAAACGATAAAGGTGTGTAGACAATGAATACTATCTTAACAGGTGATCGTCCAACTGGTAAATTGCACCTAGGACATTACGTAGGTTCCTTAAAAAAACGAGTAGAAATGCAAGCAGACCCTACAAATCAATTATTTGTCATGATTGCAGATTTACAAGCATTGACAGATAATGCAAAAAATCCCGAAAAAGTTTCAGCCAATGTTTTAGAAGTTGCTTTGGACTATTTAGCAGTTGGTTTAGACCCTACGAAAACAACAATTTTTATCCAATCGCAAATTCCACAGTTAGCTGAATTAACAATGTACTATCTAAATTTAGTGACCACGTCACGTGTTCGTCGGAATCCAACGGTCAAAGCAGAAATTGAGCAAAAAAAATTTGGGGAAGGTGTTCCGACAGGATTCTTTATATATCCCGTTTCACAAGCAGCTGATATTACTGCCTTTCAAGCGAATTTAGTCCCGGTTGGGGAAGATCAAAAACCAATGTTGGAACAAGCGCAAGAAATTGTGCATAGTTTTAATCAGACGTACGGTGAAGTTTTAGTTAGACCGGAAGCTGTGTTACCACCAAAAGGCATGGGACGCTTGCCAGGAATTGATGGCAACGGAAAAATGAGTAAGTCTTTAGGCAATGGTATTTATCTTTCAGATCCAGCTGAAGTGGTACAGAAAAAAGTAATGAGTATGTATACCGATCCAAATCATATTCGTATAGAGGACCCAGGACAAGTTGAAGGAAATATGGTCTTTACTTACTTGGATGTTTTTGGGAAAAATAAAGAATATATTGAAGAATTAAAAGAGCACTATCGCCATGGCGGTTTAGGAGATGTGAAAATTAAACGTTACTTAATTGATGTCCTAGAAGAAGAACTCGCACCGATTCGTCGACGTCGTGAAGAGCTGGCTAAAAATCCAGAAGCGATTATGGAAATGTTGCATAAAGGAAGTCTTGCTGCTGAAAAAGTGGCAGCACAAACCTTAACAGAAGTCAAAAAAGCGATGGGAATTCAATATTTCTAAGCAATAAAAGAACTGGAACAAGTCAAAAGAAGAATGACTTGTTCCAGTTCTTTTTAAGTGGTTTGAAATTGACTATTATATAAGCTGGCGTAAAGAGTCGGAGTTTGTAATAGTTCCTGATGCGTTCCTTTTTCAATAATATCGCCATTTTTCATCACTAAAATTAAATCAGCATTTTCAATCGTGGATAATCGATGAGCGATAACAAAGCTTGTTCGATTTTCTGTGACAGTTTCCATCGCTTTTTGAATATGGGCTTCTGTTCGTGTGTCCACACTCGAAGTTGCTTCATCGAGAATAACAACGGGCGGATTTGCTAAAATGATTCGGGCGATGGTTAATAACTGTTGTTGCCCTTGTGATAATGCACCATTTTCGCTAGAAATAATTGTGTCATATCCTTGAGGAAGGGTCCGAATAAAATGATCACATTGAGCAATTTTAGCTGCTTCAATTATTTCTTCACGAGAAGCATCTTTTTTTCCATAGGCAATATTATCTGCTACGGTTCCTTCAAATAGCCAAGTGTTTTGTAAAACCATGCCAAATAAATTTCTTAGATTTTGTCGAGAAAGTTTCGTAATATCAATCCCATCAAAAGTAATGGCGCCTTGATTTATTTCATAGAAACGCATTAATAAGTTAACTAATGTTGTTTTACCAGCGCCGGTGGGTCCTACAATAGCCACTGTTTTTTTCGGTTGAACAGAAAAATCAACATTCTTCATTAAAATTTTTTCTGGTGTGTAGCCAAATTGAACATTTTTAAATTCAATGGCTCCTTTAGGAGAAGAAATAGTTTCTAAATGAGTTGCTTCTGGCTGTTCATCAGCTTCATCTAAGATAACAAAAATCCGATCAATGGAAGCCATCGCTGCTTGAATTGAGTTAATGACATAAGAAGCGGTAGAAATCGGCTCAGAAATTTGGTTGATATATTGCAAATACGCTTGCAAGAAACCAATCGTAATACCACCAGATAAAACGAGCATTGCGCCTAAGATAGCACTAATAATAAAAGCCAACTGATTAATAAAACGAATAGCTGGATAAATCGCAAAATTTAGAAACTGTGCTTTTTTAAAGGCACGATAATGTTGTTGATTAACAGCATCAATTGTTTTTTCAGCATTTTGTTGTTGATTAAAGGTTTTTGTGACCAAATTTCCTGCTAAATATTCTTCCATCTTATTATTTAATTGACCTAATTCAGCTTGACTTTGATCAGCAAACACCTTGTTTTTATTCGCGATTTTTGTCGTCATGAAAGTACTGCCGCCAATTAGGAGCAACACTAAAATGGTTAATTTTGCATCAATATAGAACAACATGATTCCTGCAAAAAGGATAGTCACGACGGAAGTGAAAAATTGGTTGATGCCTGTTAAAAGAACTTGTGACAATTGGTTTAAGCCAGTTGTTGAACGACTAATGATATCGCCCACTTGGTGATTGTCAAAGAAGGCCATTGGTAAAGTTTTAAACTTTTTTGTCACTTCTTTTCTAATTCTTAAAGTAACCCGTTCGCTTAAAGAAGCCATTGCTCGTTCCTGAATAAAAGAAGTGATACTACTAATGATTGAAAAGAGAATTAAAAGTAAGACGGGACCTAAGAGCGCTTCTTCAACTAAAGGAAGTGTCATACCTTTGAGCCCGACACGCTTGATAGCTTCTAAGAGGTTATCAATCCCGATTGCCATAATATAGGTCATGGCAACAATTAATAAGTTTCCAATTAAACTGCAGATCATTAGACCATAAAAGATTGGATGCTCAGGTTTAATCATTTTCCAGAAACGTTTAAAGCTTTGAAGATTCATTGTTTTTTTCATTGTATGGCTTGAAAAGAAAACTTTCTTTCAAGCAGTCACATCCTTTCTTTAATTACTTGGGTAAGATACCTTGCGATTTAGCAAAGTCTTGGTAATAGCTATTAGTGGTAAGTAAATCAGCGTGGGTGCCTTGACCAACAATCCTTCCTTCATCTAGGACGATAATGTTGTCAGCGTTCATGATTGTACTTAACCGTTGAGCAACAATGAGTAAAGTTTTGTCCGACATTTGTGCATGTAAAGCGGCACGTAGAGCGGCATCAGTTTTGTAATCTAATGCGGAAAAGCTATCATCGAAAATATAAACGTCTGCCGGTTTGATTAAGGCTCGTGCAATACACATTCTTTGTTTTTGACCACCAGAATAGTTGGACCCGCCTTGTGCTACGAAACTTTCAATCCCTTGTGGTAAGGAATCGATAAATTCAGAAGATTGTGAAATTTCTAGTGCCGTTCTTATTTCTTCTGTAGTTGCTTTGGCATTTCCCATTAATAAGTTTGATAAGATTGTCCCACTGAAAAGAAAGGCTTTTTGTGGCACATAACTGATGACTTGGCGAATCGTTTGCTGAGATAATGAGCGGATATCTGTGCCAGAATAGCTAATCGTGCCGGCTGTGACCTCATTTATTCGTAAAAGTAACTTAACTAAAGTACTTTTACCAGCGCCAGTTGCACCAACAATCGCCGTTGTTTTTCCTTTAGGAATGACAAAACTAACATTTTCTAAAACAGGATCAGCTGTTTCTGTGTATTGAAACGTGACGTGATCGAAGCAAATCAAGGCTTTCTCAGGATGATAAGCAATGGTTGCCTCAGTATGAGGATCGCTAATTTCAATTTCTTCTGACAAAACTTCTTGCAAGCGATTCAAGGAAGCAACGGACCGTGGAATGACAACTAATACCATAGCCGCGATCATTAAGTAGGCCAAAGTTAGAAGCGTATATTCAATCACAGCTGTAACGGTGCCAATTTGTAGGGTGCCTACTGCAACTAAATTACCGCCAAACCACAAAATAGAGGCGTACACAACGCCCATTAATAAAAAGGCAACGGGAGTAATCCAAGCAAAGATTTGATTCACTTTACTCATGCGTTCAGCATAATTTTTAAATGTTTGATTGGTTCGCTGCTCTTCAAAATCTTGATTATTGAACGCACGAATCATATTAATTCCAGTAAAGAACTCTCGTAAAGTCGTAGTAATTCGATCCATTTTTGGTTGAATTTTTAAAGATAAAGGGGTACCTTTTTTCATTAAAAAATAAACAACGACTAAGTAAAATACGATGGAAGCCAATGTTACCCAAGCGAGTGAAACTGAATAAGAAAATGTCATCACTAAGGCAAATAAACTAATAATAGGCGCTGGAAAGATTAATTGGCAAAACAGCACAATCATTGTTTGAACATTATCTACATCGTTGGTCATTCTAGTTAGCAAAGAATTTGAACCAAATTTATCAACATTTTTCATCGAGAATTGTTGAAATTTTTTAAAGAACAATCCTCTAACTTGAAAACCAAATTTAGCAGCTACTAAAGCAGACAAATAGCTAGAAATAATTGCGGCAATTGTTCCAATGAATGCCACAAGAAACATTTGTATGCCAATCGTTTTAATTACTTGTTGGTCACCGCTAACGATGCCCACATCAATCAACTTGCCAACTAATTTAGGGACGCCAAGGGTTCCTGCGATTTGCAAACAGATGGTTAAAGTTGTCGCAAGAACAATCCATTTATTTTCTTTAATAAACTCTTTCATTAATTTCATGAAATTTCCTCCTTAAACAATACCGTTTTAGCTGTTACAAAGAGTCATTGTACACGTTCAAGTAACTTGAATGTCAACAGTAGAAATGCTAAACTTTTTGATGGAGGGAACAGTATGGAAAAAAATTACACAATAAAAGATGTTTCTGAGTTGTTAAATATCCCTAAGTCCACGATTCGTTATTGGGACGAGCAAGGGTTGATTAGTACAACACGCAATGAAGAAAACGGATATCGAACCTTTGATTTAGAAGATTTGTTCAAAATATATGATATTGATTTTTATCGAAAAATGGGGATTCCTATCAAAGATATGTTGAATTTATATAAAAAGACACCTACCGATCTCTATGCCACCATGGAAGCAACAGAAGAACAACTGGGGCAAGAAATAAAAAGGCTTCAACATAAATACAAAGAAATCAAGAAAAGAAAATTACATTTACATGCGTTAATTGATTTAGAAACATTGGTTTTTTCAGATGAACCAATTCCTTTTGATAAAATTGTTGTTGTTGATATTGAGGATCCAGAAGAGATGAAAGTTTACATGGAACACATTTCAACTTTAGGTATTTACGGGGATTTAAGTGAATCCAATGAACTGACGTATGGGATTTGTTTGGCAAATCATGTGAATAAAAAAAGTTTAGATAAAGTGATTTGGCTCAAAGAATCAAGTAGCCAATACAAAGGCTTTATTTTAAAAGTCAATACACAAGATACCCGTTTGAATAATATCGAAGAAGTAAAAAAGCGTTTAGCAAAACAAGGATTTGAAACAGGCATCGTTGTCGGAGAGCATATCTTGACACAACTAGAAGAGGAAAACCAATATATTGAATATTATTATGGTTGGATTGAAATTTTAGGGGAAAAGTAAAACAATTAAAAAAAGGAACTAGCAATAGCAAATGTAGCTAAGCTAGTTTCTTTTTTTGGTAAATGTAATGAAAATTACATGAAAAAAAGTTTTAGTTTTTAAAACAATTTAGAACGAATGTTATTAAAGGGAAAACAATAAAAAAATTACTCTTAAAGCTAGAACTTACCTATGTTTGTAATTTTTTAGGGAAAGTCAATATATTTGCTTCATATAAAACGTGTTATTTAATTCACGATTTTTTGTTGAAATATCGGGTTTTTTCTTTTTTTAGCTAATATAATGTGTTACTTTTTGATTATAAGGAGAAACGGAAAATCGTACGTTAAAAAAAAGTTGTTGTAGCTAAATAAAGAAAGAATTGAAGGTTGAAAAGTATTTTATGGAGGTGGATGTTGAGAAACAATTAGTAATTGTAAAAGTTGTTTGAAGATGATTTGTTTAAGTAAATGAAAAGAACGAAGGAGAATGTAAATGAATAAAGCAGTTAAAAATTTTGTGAGTTACCTTATGATTACCATGCTGTTTATTTTAAATTTGTTACCAATGATGAACGCATTTGCTCAAGAAGTAACAAGTGATGCTGAGAAGACTGTTGAAAAAGACGGGCTCAAAGTAATAGGGAAAATAGAAGATACATCGTCTCAAGAAGATATTAAAACGGTCACTTACGAAGTAACAAATACGCGAGATGTACCAATCAAAGATCTCATTTTAAAACAAAAAAATACCAATGATAGTCCAATCAAATTTGTTTTAGATACTTTAAGTGAAGAGCGAGGACCTACGTCTTTAGAAGAACAAGCAAAGGTTGAAACAAATGAGAAAGATCAAACAACCGATATTAAACTGCTTAACCTTCAACCAAATTCGACAAGAAAGATTACCATAAATGGGCAAATAACTACAAAAGCGTCGAACAAGTTATTGGTCAGCGTACTAATAGAAGATAATGAAAAAGGAACACTAGTAATTGATTTACCTAGTAAAGATATACTAGCAGATAAAGAGTCGGTTTCGAAGGAAAAACAGGAAACTTCAGAAACAAAAGTAGAAAATCAGGCAAACGAAACAGCCTCTTCTACAAATGAAATGACCGCAACTACTAGTAACGAAACAAAGCCTGAAGCAGGAAAGGCGATAGAAAGTATTCAAGAGACAGCACTAACGCAGGCTACCGAAAGTCCTGAGCAACCTCCATTAAAGGCGCAACCTACTGGTCCGTTAGTGCCACCAACACCTGGTCGGGGGTTTAATACACCGATTTATCAAAGCGTTCATAAAGGAGAACTTTTTTCAACGGGAAATACCAACTTAAAAATTGCGAATGAAAATACGGCGGCTGCACAAACATTTTTAAACACACGAGGAGCAAGTAGTGGTTATGCAATTAACAATTTTCCTTTAGAATTTGCAGATGTTGACAATGATCCAAATACGTATAACTCTAGTCGGGCTTATATTGATTTAAATGGTGCAAAAGAGATTGCTTGGGCGGGCTTATTTTGGAGTGCATCTAGATATAAAGGCCCTGCTTACGGAACAAATCTTTCTGATGAAGAAATTAGTGCACCAGTTCAATTTACTACACCAAATGGAACCGTACAGCGTGTTTCGCCCCAAAGGTACCATCGTATCGATCAAGATGCAACAAACCCAGGACAACGTTTCGGGTACAATAACACTGGATTTTCTAATTATGCAGATGTAACTTCAATTTTACAAGGGGATAAAAGTGCGACAGGGAGTTATACGTTGGCAGATATTCCTATGACAAGTAGTTTAAATGGTCAATATCAATATTATAACTTTAGTGGTTGGAGTTTGTTTGTTGTTACAAAGGATCAGGCAAGTAAGTCAAGAGCTTTTAGTATTTACTATGGAGCACGTGGTAATGCTGCTGGAACCAATAATGAATTTACTATGAGCAACTTTTTAACAGCAAAACAAGGAAATCTTGATCCAATTGTGACCTGGTTTACTGTTCAAGGAGATAAATACTGGACTGGAGACAACGCACAAATTAAAAATAGCGCAGGAACTTGGGTAAATATTTCGAACACGCTCAATCCAGTTAACAATGCTATGAACGCAACTGTGACAGATAACGATGAACATATGGTAGACAAGTATCCAGGGAAATTTGCGCCGGATCATCCTAATTTTTTAGATATTGATATCGATCGTATGGCAATTCCCGAAGGTGTTTTAAATGCTGGACAAAACCAAATTAATTTTAGAACAACAAGTAGTGGTGACGATTATTCTACGAATGCGATTGGTTTTGCTGTAAACGCAGAAACGCCTGAATTTGAAATTAAGAAAGAAATTGTGGAACCAAAAGAAACTTACAAAGTTGGTGAAACAATCACGTATCGTGTCTCACTAAAAAATACAAAAGCTGATTCTGAAGCGATAAATTCAGTCTCGAAGGATGCACTAGATGGTCGCTTAAATTATTTGCCAGGCTCTTTAAAAATTATTAGTGGACCAAATTCTGGTGAAAAAACGGATGCTTCAGGCGATGATCAAGCTGAATATGATGAAACCAATAAACAAATTATAGTCCGTGTCGGCAATGGTGCAACTGCTACACAAGGAGGTAGCTACAAAGCTGATACAGCTGAAACAATTTACGAATTTAAAGCGCGGATAAATGAACGAGCAAAAGCAAATGAATTAGTGCCTAATAGCGCAACCGTTGAGGCAGTAGATATTTTAACATCTGCAAAAGTCAACGAAACTTCTAATATAGTAGAAGCAAAAATTGCGGACGAACAAGTAACTGGCAAATTAACCGCAACAAAAACCGTTAATAACGCCAAACCAAAACTAGGGGAAGAAATCGAATACACCATCAGCTTCCGCAACACTATCGAAAACGGCATCCTAAACAAAGTAGTTATCACAGACCAACTGCCAAAAGGACTGACATATGTCAAAGATAGCCTAACAAGTGTTGGTGATGAACCAAAGCCAACCAGCTTGAAAGAAACCAACGGCACAATCACAGCGGAATACCCAAGTATCACCGATATGAAAGAACGGAGTATTCGCTTCAAAGTGATCGTTAACGAAGAAGCCAAAGCGGGCGAAACAATTCTCAACAAAGCCAAAGTAGATGACACAGTTAATCCACCAGAAGAACCAGAGGTGCCTGTGGTACCAGAAACGAACGCAGGCAAACTAGCCGCAACAAAAACCGTTAATAACGCTAAACCAAAACTAGGCGAAACTATCGAGTACACAATTAGCTTCCGCAATACCATCGAAAACGGCGTCCTAAACAAAGTAGTTATCACAGACCAACTACCAAAAGGACTGACGTATGTCAAAGATAGCCTAACAAGTGTCGGTGATGAACCAAAACCAACCAGCTTGAAAGAAATCAACGGCACAATCACAGCGGAATACCCAAGTATCACTGATACAAAAGAGCGGAGTATTCGTTTCAAAGTGATCGTTAACGAAGAAGCTAAGGCAGGCGAAACAATTCTCAACAAAGCCAAAGTAGATGACACAGTTAATCCGCCCGAAGAACCAGAGGTGCCTGTGGTACCAGAAACGAACGCAGGCAAATTAACCGCAACAAAAACCGTTAATAACGCCAAACCAAAATTAGGGGAAGAAATCGAGTACACAATCAGCTTCCGCAACACCATCGAAAACGGCGTCCTAAACAAAGTAGTTATCACAGACCAACTACCAAAAGGGCTGACGTATGTCAAAGATAGCCTAACAAGTGTCGGTGATGAACCAAAACCAACCAGCTTGAAAGAAATCAACGGCACAATCACAGCGGAATACCCAAGTATCACCGATACAAAAGAGCGGAGTATTCGTTTCAAAGTGATCGTTAACGAAGAAGCCAAGGCAGGCGAAACAATTCTCAACAAAGCCAAAGTAGATGACACAGTTAATCCGCCCGAAGAACCAGAGGTGCCGGTGGTACCAGAAGCGAAAGAAGGCAAATTAACAGCAACAAAAACCGTTAATAACGCTAAACCAAAACTAGGGGAAGCGATCGAGTACACAATCAGTTTCCGCAATACCATCGAAAACGGCGTCCTAAACAAAGTAGTTATCACAGACCAACTACCAAAAGGACTGACGTATGTCAAAGATAGCCTAACAAGTGTCGGTGATGAACCAAAACCAACCAGCTTGACAGAAGCCAATGGCACAATCACAGCAGAATACCCAAGTATCACCGATATGAAAGAACGGAGTATTCGTTTCAAAGTGATCGTTAACGAAGAAGCGAAAGCGGGCGAAACAATTCTCAACAAAGCCAAAGTAGATGACACAGTTAATCCGCCCGAAGAACCAGAGGTGCCGGTGGTACCAGAAGCGAAAGAAGGCAAACTAGCCGCAACAAAAACCGTTAATAACGCCAAACCAAAACTAGGCGAAACTATCGAGTACACAATTAGCTTCCGCAACACCATCGAAAATGGTGTCCTAAACAAAGTAGTTATCACAGACCAACTACCAAAAGGACTGACGTATGTCAAAGATAGCCTAACAAGTGTCGGTGATGAACCAAAACCAACCAGCTTGAAAGAAGCCAACGGCACAATCACAGCGGAATACCCAAGTATCACCGATACGAAAGAACGGAGTATTCGTTTCAAAGTGATCGTTAACGATGAAGCGAAAGCGGGCGAAACAATTCTCAACAAAGCCAAAGTAGGTGATGGCATCAATCCACCAGAAGAACCAGAAGTGCCCATTACGCCTGAAGAACCAGCGAAAAATAAAAAGGAAACAAACAAAGTTGTTACAGACCAGAACAAACCTACAAAAAATAGTAAAAATGAAATTGCCATAAACAAGAAAGAAACGTCTAAATCATCCTATTTACCAAAAACAGGAGAAAAAGTTCAAAAAATATTTGCGTATCTGGGTGTAGGACTGATCTTAATTGTATTAATTCTCTATGTTATAAAGAGAAACAAAGAAAAAGAGGAGTAAACAAAATCGATTGTTTTAGAACGACTAATTAGCTGAAAATTTAAGAGTTGACGACATAAGTCAAAATGACCTATGTCGTCAACTCTTTTTGATTTATAACAAGAAATCCAACATATTGTGTGTGCATAAAGGCAAATAGAAAAATAGTAGTGAAATAGCTAGTAATAATAAAGAACCAGCTTGCATTAAAACTGCAAAAAAATAAACTATAATTAAACGAATTGCTCTAGTGTTTTTTACGGATAAAATTCAAAAATAGTCCTCCTCAAAAATAATTAGAGGATATCCTTTGTGAAACTATCAAGTTCTCAGATTTTATAAAACAAATACACGCTAGCAAAATCGCTTTATGAGTGAGGTTTAGCCAATTGTTTTTAAGGTTCTTAAACAGTTGTAAAAAAAATATCAGATAAACGTTTTCACAAAGAACAGTCATTTCGGTAAATTTTTACCTTAAAATGACACAAAATCTATAATTTGTTTCTCAAATCCTATAATTTGTTCCTTAAAAAGATATTATGAAAACGCTATTATATTTATGAAAGGAGCGAAACGAATGAAGAAGAAAAACGGGTTTTTTCAAAATGTATGGCGTTATAAGGCCTTAATCCTTATGGCGTTACCAGGATTTATCTGGTTTATATTTTTCTTCTATATACCAGTCTTAGCCAATGTGGTCGCATTTAAAGATTTTCATATTTCACCAGATGGTTTCTTAGCTAGTCTAAGAGAAAGTCCTTGGGTTGGTTTTGAAAACTTTAAATTTTTATTTGCGTCAAAAGATGCTTGGTTAATTACTAGAAACACCATTTTGTACAATGTCGTCTTTTTAGCCTTTAACTTATTCTTCGCGATTGCTTTTGCTATTATTATGAGTGAATTAAGAAATCGTCGCTTGGTTAAAGTTTATCACACGATGTCATTGCTACCATATTTCTTATCTTGGATGGTTATTAACTATTTTGTTTATGCCTTTTTAAGTCCAGATAAAGGGATTTTGAATCAATGGATTACTGGTAATGGCGGCACAATGATTAACTGGTATGCAGATCCACGTTGGTGGCCAGTAATTTTTGTCTTCCTAAATGTTTGGAAGAGTCTAGGCTACAACAGTATTATCTACTATGCTTCTGTGATGGGGATTGATCCGACATACTATGAAGCAGCGATGGTGGATGGTGCCAACAAATGGCAACAAATAAAAAATGTTACGATTCCACAAATTTTACCAATGATGTCTGTTTTATTAATTTTAAACATCGGCGGTATCTTCAGAGCAGACTTTGGTTTGTTCTACATCGTACCAAGAAACTCAGGTGCGCTTTACAACGTGACAAGTGTGTTAGATACCTATATTTACAATGGCTTAACGGCTACTGGTGATGTAGGCATGACGGCAGCTGCAGCGTTATATCAATCTGTCGTTGGGGCATGTTTGTTATTAATTGCGAATTTAGTTGTTCGTCGAATTGAACCAGATTCAGCACTATTTTAGGAGGAAGGATTATGAAAAAGAAAAAAGTCACTAGCGTTAACGTTCGATCCTTCAACCCGACAGCGAATTTGATTTTCAATATTGTCATTGCTATTTTTGCTATTTCCTGTGTGGTTCCGTTTTTCTTTGTTATTATGATTTCATTGACAAGTGAAGGATCATTAGCAGCAAACGGCTACCGGTTTTGGCCAAAAGAATTTTCATTGGAGGCCTATCGTTACATTTTCCAAGGGGCAATGAGTCAACGCATTATTCATGCCTTAGGGGTAACGGTCTTCATTACGGTGACAGGGACGATTGTCAATGCAACAATGACGTCATTATATGCCTATGTCATTTCTCGTTCCAACTTTCCATTTAAAAAATTCTTTACATTGTTTGCGTTAATTACAATGTTATTTTCACCAGGGATGGTTGCGAACTATTTAGTAATGACAAACTTATTGCAATTGAAAGATACAATTTGGGCGTTAATTTTGCCTTTAGCTTTAGGACCATTTAATATTTTAGTGATGCGAACGTTTTTCAAGAAAACCGTGCCTGACAGTATTATTGAATCGGCACGTATTGATGGCGCAAGTGAAATGCGCATTTTTGTCAGCATTGTGTTACCACTAGCCGTTCCAGGGATTGCCACAATTAGTTTGTTTGCGGCTTTGGGTTATTGGAACGATTGGTTCAATGCGTTACTTTACATTCAAAAAGATACCTTGGTACCATTACAGTATTTATTGATGAAAATTCAAAACAACTTAGAGTTCTTATCAAGAAGTACGGATATGGGTGCAGCAGCACAAGAAGGCTTAGGCGTTCTACCAAGTGAATCGGCTCGAATGGCGATTGTTGTCTTATCTACGTTACCAATTGCGTTAACTTACCCATTCTTCCAAAAATATTTCGTGGGTGGTTTAACAATCGGCGGCGTGAAAGAATAAAATTGTACAGGAGGAAATAAGGAATGAAAAAATGGCAAAAAGGATTAGCCGTAGCTGGCGCAGCAGCTTTAGCTGTAGGACTAAGCGCGTGCGGTAAATCTTCAAAAGATGCAGCGTCAAAAGGTGATGATAGTACACCAACGTTATTAATGTATCGTGTTGGGGACAAACCAGATAATTATGACCAATTAATCGATAATGCGAATAAAATTATCGAGAAAAAAATTGGGGCAAAATTAAAAATGGAATTTGTTGGTTGGGGCGATTGGGACCAAAAAATGTCAACAATCGTTGCTTCTGGTGAAAGCTATGATATTTCATTAGCACAAAATTATGCAACGAATGCACAAAAAGGCGCCTATGCTGATTTAACTGATTTAGCACCTAAATATGCCAAAGAAGCCTATGATCAATTGCCAGATAACTATATTAAAGGAAATACGATTAATGGAAAACTGTATGCGTTTCCAATTTTAGGTAACTCTTACGGTCAACAAGTTTTAACTTTTAATAAAGAATATGTCGATAAATACAATTTAGATATTAGTAAAGTCGATGGTAGTTATGAAAGTGCAACGGAAGTTCTAAAAGAATTCCATAAAAAAGAACCAAATATTGCTGCTTTTGCTATCGGCCAAACATTCTTTGCAACAGGTAATTATGACTTCCCTATTGGTAACCAATATCCATTTGCAGTAAAAACAACTGATACTGGCTCACCAAAAATTATTAACCAATATGCCGACAAAGACATGATTAATAACTTAAAAGTCTTGCATCAATGGTATAAAGATGGCTTGATTCCAACAGATGCTGCTACAAGTACAACACCATATGACTTAAATACCAATACTTGGTTTATGCGTCAAGAAACACAAGGACCTATGGATTATGGTGATACAATCTTAACACAAGCTGCTGGCAAACCACTTGTTTCTCGTCCACTAACAGAACCATTAAAAACAACAGCTCAAGCGCAAATGGCTAACTATGTTGTTGCAAACACGTCTAAAAACAAAGAAAAATCTGTTGAATTGTTAGGTTTATTAAACAGCAATCCAGAATTGTTAAACGGACTTGTTTATGGTGAAGAAGGCAAACAATATGAAAAAGTTGGCGATGATCGTGTGAAATTGTTGAAAGATTACACACCAACAACTCATTTGAGTGCTTGGAACACAGGAAACAACTTAATCATTTGGCCAGAAGAATCTGTCACTGAAGAAATGGTTAAAGAACGTGATAAGAGCATCGAAGAAGCAAAAGATTCACCAATTCTTGGTTTTACTTTTGTAAATGATAAAGTGAAAACTGAAATCACTAACGTTGCTACAGTTATGAACCGTTACGCAGCAAGCTTAAATACAGGAACTGTTGATCCAGAAGAAACACTTCCAAAATTAATGGATGACCTAAAAACAGCTGGCTGGGATAAAGTTCAAAAAGAAATGCAAACACAATTAGACGAATATATCCAATCTCAAAAATAATCACAGGAGGCTGAGGCATTAGCTGAGCGCTTTTGGCTTAGCCTTTTACATAATAGAAAGGAAGAGGAAGATGGAAAGTACAGGGATTCAACGGTTGTTTTACCTTTCCTGGACAGTAATCAAACTAAATTTACTGTTTGTTTTATTTAGTTTAGCTGGAGGGATTATTTTTGGTGTTGGTCCAGCACTCCAAATGATGACTGATTTCATTTTGGAAGAGGGCATGAATTATCAAGCAATCACCGTTAAACGAGCATTTGAATCATGGAAAGCACATTTTAAAAGAAGTAACTGTTATTTTTTACTTTTTCTCTTCACTTTAGGATTTGTTTTTTATAATATTTATTTAGCCGTTCAATTTACCGGAATAATGTGGTTAATTATTACATTTATTTTATTTTTTGTTTCCCTAATACTCGTTATTTTTTACATTTATATGCTACTATATGAAGGAAGCTATTTTATCTCAACTATTGATTTAATGAAGCTTTCATTTATCAGTATCTTTTTAAACCTCGGTGTATTTTTTAAAGTCTTATTCGGTGTAATTAGTATCGTTGCTTTAACTTGGAAAATGAAAGGACTGCTACTATTTGCTTCGTTTGCCTTAATTATGATGTGGTGTGCCTATGTCACGCGCAAAAATCGCCAGTTTATTGATGGAAAGTTGGAACAAAATGAAGCGAATCTTCAAAAAACTGTTTAAAAAAAAATATTTATTAAATCGATTAGTACAAAAATACAGTCTACTGTTAACAAGTATTATTTTGTTAACGGTGGCTGCTTTGTGCGTTTATGTTACTTATACAATTAACTTATCAATTGATTCACAAAAAAATAACGCCGTTTCCCAAATTGACAGCTATGTAACGAATAAAAATAATGCAGCGACGAATATGATTAATGAATTAGCTGGCTCTGCAAGTAAAATTGAAAACATGCGAAAATATATGGAACTTTCTCCTCCTGAGTATTTTGACTATACTTACAGTCAATGGTCGGAAGATCGGGTCAGTACCCACTTTGGAAATAATTTAAGTACATTATTTAGCACCTTTCCTGACTTAGAAGAAGTGATTATTCGCTTAGATGAATTTGATCAGGTTTTGTTCGCCAATCGCACAGCTACAAATGGAAAAAAAATGGATATGTCATCAATTAAAAAACATGGCTTTCAACTAATGCGAATTATCTCCGATCCTTATACAGGACAACCACTGGGAGAATTGTACACTGTGTTTTCAAGTCAAGAATTGCTAGGCAACCAAGCAGACTTATTGAAAAAATCAGGTATTAATGCGTTTATCTATGATAGTGCTGGGAATCAAATTTTTTCTGAAAAAGCGCAATTTACCAAAGAAGAAGAGCGGCAACTAGATAAAAGAATGCACACCGATAGTGACATTCAACAGGTTTTTCATAATCGCTACGATATTACGGAAATAGAAAGCAGTGGCCGGAGTACCATTCTCTTATTAACAAGCCGCCGAGTCTTATTTCAACAATTGTTTATGAATTATGCGGCCATTTTAGGGATTGGGTTACTTTTGATTGTTATTTTATTAGTGGGCTTAAACCGCCTATTTAAACGCTATTCTCAACAAGTCCAATTAATTTTAGAAGCGACACGAGCCATTGGCGATGGCAATTTAAAAGAACGAATTGACACGAATCAAGTTCAGGAAGAGTTGAATGATATTGCTTCCGCAATTAATTTTATGGTAGACAGTTTAGATCAATACATTCACGATATTTATACTTTAGAAATTAAGCAACGTGATGCCCACATGAGAGCGTTACAGTCGCAAATTAATCCTCATTTTCTTTATAATACATTGGAATATATTCGCATGTATGCCTTGAGTCGGCAACAAGAAGAACTAGCTGATGTTGTCTATGCTTTTTCAACGTTACTTAGGAATAATATTAACCAAGAAAAAACCACGACCTTGGCAGAGGAAATCTCATTTTGCGAAAAGTATGTGTATTTGTATCAAATGCGTTATCCCGATCAATTTGCCTATAAGTTCGAAATAGAAGAAACAATTGCTGATGTTGAAATTCCTAAGTTCATCATTCAGCCGCTCGTCGAAAATTATTTTGTGCATGGTATTGACTATCAACGACAAGACAATGCTATCAAGGTCCACGCCTACCGAGAAGGCGAAAAAATTATTGTGGCTGTTGTGGATAATGGAAAAGGAATCACCGCCAATCGGTTAGAGGAAATTCGCGAACGTTTAAATCAAACAGAAATAGACACGGAACAATCCATTGGGTTAAGAAATGTTCATGAACGTTTACAACGCTTTTTTGGGGAGAGTTATGGTTTAACCATTGAAGGGAAAGAAGGAGAAGGGACGACAATTCGTCTTTCGTTTGTAGCATAAGGGGTGAAAAGATGTATCGAGTGATGTTTGTTGATGATGAATATATGATTTTAGAAGGCTTAAAATGGATTATTCCTTGGCAAGAGTTAGGCTTTGAAATTGTTAAAACAGCGCGTAGTGCGCAAGAAGCATTGGCTTTTTTAGAAACAGAATCCATTGATGTTTTATTAACAGATATTACGATGCCAGAAATGAGCGGGATCGAATTAATTGAGCAAGCAAAGAAAAAAGGACATCAATTTATTAGTTTAATTTTATCAGGTTATCAAGAGTTTGATTACGTCAAAAAAGGCATGGCTTTGCAGGTCCAAGATTATCTTTTGAAACCAGTCAATAAACAAGAACTATTAGCCAATATCCAGAGAATTAAAATAGAATTGGACCAACAAAAAAAATCCCATGCCCGCGTGCGTCTATATCTAGAAAATGGCTTGATGCGTTGGCTTAATGATGAAATCAGCGAAGGGGAATACGAAGAGTTAATGCAGCAATTTGCGACTATAAAACCAGGTGATTTTACCGTTTTATTGGTTGAAGCTGAGATGTCATTTTTAGAAACAATCAAGGAACTATTTATGAAAAAAGGCCAACTGTTATTCATTGAAAGTTGGATGAGTACGTACCACCAATTGTTACTTATCTATAAAGGGGCCAGACAAGAAGCGTTCTTATTTATTCGTGAAATTGAAGCGATTCTAGCTGGTCAAGGTCAGATTTTTGTAGGGGAATCTGTCAATGAATGGGAAACGGTTTATGAAAGTTATGAGAAAGTAAAACAGTTGCAAGCAATTGAAACGTTTTATCAAGAATTTCTGCCAAATAATCAAAAAGAACAAATGAATCGTTCGGCAGAAGATTTTACTTTCCTAGCGTTTAACCAAGCCTTGATGATTGGGGATATGCAGACCATTCAACGGGAATTAGATGCTATTTTCAATCAGTTAAGTCAACAACACGCTACGCCAGAATATGTACGCTATGTAGTCTTCTTACTTTTTTCAGATATTTCCCGTCAGTATCCAACTGTGTTAGAAGAAAACTATGAAAAAATCGTGGAAGAAATTCGAGCCAGCAACAATCTTAATACACTGTATGCGTTAATGCAGCAAGTCTTGGCAGAAGTGAAAAATAAACCTAAAATAAAAAAATATTCAGAAAGTGTTAGCCAAGCTGTAGAAAGAATTGAACAAGGCTATTTAGAAGAATTAAACTTAAAAACGGTGGCGGATGAGCTTCATTTGAACCCTAGTTATTTAGGCCAAATTTTTAAAAAAGAAACCAAGCGGAGTTTTTCTCAATATTTGAATCAAGTGCGTACCAAGCATGCCCAGAAATTATTATTGTACACGGATGATACAATCAACGAAATTTCAGAAAAAGTAGGATTTAACAATACCAACTATTTTTCAAAAATGTTTAAAAAATTAAATGGAATTACGCCAAAAGAATTTCGAGAGCAATACCAATCAAATTACGCAGGTGTCGAAGAATAAAAAGAAAGATGTTCAATTTTTATGAACATCTTTCTTTTTATTATTTTTCCGTGCTTAATGAAAACGGTCGTTCTGCTGTGTTTTGTGGATTCGGGACGATCCCTAATTGATAATCTAAAGTCCCGCCATTTAATAGTTCTTGATGAGTAAAATAAGGCGCAGTATGTTTTTCTTGGTTTAACTGAATTTCATGAATAAATTGTTGTTGGACTTTGTTTGGTGATGTCTGAATGGTTAACTGTTTACCATTTGATAGTTTTACTTCCGCCGTCTGGACTAAAGGCATCCCGATTACATATTCACCAGTTCCTGGTGTGACGGGATAAAAGCCTAAGCTATTAAAAATATACCAAGCAGACATGCTGCCATTGTCTTCATCACCTGGATAGCCAGTTGGTGAAGCATCAAATGTTTGCATTAGTTGTTTTAAAAGTGGTTGAGCCATCTCTGGTTTGCCGATGTAGCTGAATAGAAACGGATAATGGAAACTTGGTTGATTTGAGATGGCTAATTGACCAAAATCAATTGCCGCCATTTCACTCATTTCATGAATTTCAAAACCATAGCCTTCAACGTTAAAGTTAGGCGCTTGATTGCATAGCTGAATTAATTTTTTTTCGAAAGCTAACTCGCTACCATATAGCTTAATCAAACCTGCAAAATCTTGATAAACCGCAAAACTTGATTGCCAAGCACTTCCTTCGGCGTAATCTTTGCCCCAACGAATATCTAAAAAGTCAGGACGGAAATTGCCTTCAGTATCCTTTGCTTGCATAAAGCCAGTTTCAGGATTAAAAAGTTGTTGATAATTCAAGGCTTGTTGACGATAAAACGTTGCGGTCTCTGAATCATTCAATGTTTTTGCAACTTGCGAAATACAGAAATCGCTGTACGCATAATCTAAGGTATGATTGACAGATTCATGATAGGTTGAAGGAACATAGCCATATTTTAGATAATCCAGAGTTCCTTGACGTCCATAATTTTCTCGTTCGCTTTGTTGTGTAGCGCCTTTTTTCATCGCTTCTAGGAACTGAGGCATCAAGTCAGGACGAATCTTTTTCACGGCGGCATCAGCAATGACAGCGTCAATCAAGGTGCCGGGCATTAAACCACGCTCATCTGGAGATAACCATTTTGGCAAGAAACCTGTTTCGTTGTAACTATTTAAAAAGCCTTCTAGCATCTCTTCGTATTTTTCTTGAGCAATTAGTGAGAACAATGGGTAGACCGTTTTATAAGTATCCCAAAAGCCATTATTGGTATATAGTACACCAGGACGAACCGTTTGCGAGAACGTATCATAATGAATCGGCTGCTGATTTTCGTCCAATTCATAAAAGGTTTGCGGAAATAGGAATGTTCGATACAGTGTATGATAAAACGTTTTAGTATGTTCAGGGTTTTCATGCGTTACTTTAAGGCGATCGAAATAATTATGCCAATCTGCGATTCCTTGTTGCAGCATCTCAGTAGAACGCAAAGAGATTTCTCGCGCTAAATTTAACTGCGCTTGTTTTTCAGAAATAAATGAACTACTAAAATGAACAACTTGTTGAGCAATATTTCCAAAAGAAAGAAGGATTTTGCCATCTTCACCTGAAGAAGGGGCAAACCATTTGGTTAAAGGCTGTTCAAAATGAAGCACAAAATAAAAACTAAAATCTGGATCTTCACAACCAGAATAGTTGATGACTTTTACAGCCACTTGATGGTCATCTAATTGTTTTACTTGATAACGTCCAGGCAGAGTTAGTAGTAAGTGATTATCTTTTTGTTGATAATCAATGGTTAAGATACCACCATACATGCTTGGGATTAATTGAGAAGTTATTTGATAGCGTAATTGAGTTAAGTTAATTTCGACAGGAGAAAAAAGGCTTTCTTCTGGACGATAAGAACTTTGGGCATGGAATAAAGAAAGTTCCGACAATGAACCACTGACAGGGGTCATTAATAAATGACTAAAATCACCCATCCAAGGACTTGGTTGATGCGTTACTCGATAGCCTTGAAATGTTCGATCTTCTGGATGAAACCACCAGCTGCCTTTTTGGTCAGTTGTTTGCGGGGCGTAAAAGTTCATCCCAAATGGCACGCCAGTATAGGGTAGACAATTTCCATTTGAAAAACTATGTTGGTTGGCAGTTCCGTGTCGCGTATCAATCGCTTGAATATTCATGAAAGTAGCTCCTTTGTTTTAAATGATATATCATATAGGCTGATTATAGCACAAAAAACAAGAAATGAAAGCGTATTTATTCGCTTTTTTATTTATTTTTAACGAATTGGTATATTCAATTTGAAGAGGGAATTGACAAGCATGTTACAATGGATAAGGAATCGATATTGGAGTGATTGTTATTTATTTTTTTAGTACAAAAAGTCAGCAATTTTTTGCGTATGTTTGGGCCATTTTCCCAGTCATCGCCTTTTTTTTGGTTAGTTTTTATACATTGGATTTTTTATTTTCCCCAAGCTATTTAATTATGGTGCCTGTATTTACTATTATGTTTAAAATTAACTATAAAAAAGATTATTCGTTTGTAGCGCTGCTCAAAATGAGTATCAGGCAATTTGTGATCAGTTTTTTAGCATTTATAGCTAGTAGTTCCTTTAGCTGGTCTATTATTTTAAATAGTAGTGTGACATTTTTAATTGTTTATTTATTTTATTCATCTGCGACACCGATGCGGTATCATAGTTATTTGATGATGTTTACGTTTTGTCAGTTAATCCAGGTTAAAGGAAATACATTTTTGATGCAATCTCAAGTTGTGGCCTTTTTAATTGGTCTTTTTTTATTGGCTTTAACATTAAACGCTTGGTGGCAAACAGGATTACGTCAGCTAACTAGCTTAAAGAGTAGGGGCCATGTTCGTTTTTTTAAAAGCATTCAATTAAATATGAAGCAACAAAAATTGGCAGTTATTAATTTCTGGCACGACTTACAACAGATTTTTTTTGGGATTACAAGTTTCAAACAATTTTTAGAAAGTCCTGACGAAAGGGTGCAACGATTTCGTTTAGCTATTCGTATGAGTTTCACCATTACACTGAGTTTTATTTTAATGTGGAGTGTAGGAGGCATTAAAATAATTTGGATTCCGATGAATGTTTTTCTACTCTTGCATCCAGTGAAAGCAGAAATGAACACGCGTATTAAGACACGTTTTTGGGGGACTCTTTTAGGATGTTTCCTTAGTCTGTTTGTTGTCAATTGGCTTCAATTGCCACTGACACACCTCATTGTTTCTAGTTTGATTGGCATTTTTGTTTATGCCCTAAAACCAGGAACCGTGTTACAAGTGACAATGGCAACGATTTTTGGGTTATGTTTGGCAACAATTAGTTTACGAGGGATGTACGCCGCAGAGTTGCGGGTCTCTTTTGTATTATTGGCAATTTTTGTTGTTTGCTTAATTGATTTAGGTTTATTTGTTTATCAGCGTATTTTACGTTTTTAAAAAGTGTGGCACAGAGGGTGATTTACCCGTTGTGCCACACTTTTTAATTTTCTAAATTCGTTAATTTTTCCAAGTAATGATTTTCTATTTGCGGAAAATCTATTTTTTCTGGTGCTGCATCAGGGGTTTCAACTACTTGCTTCAAGCGGTTGAGAACAATTGACCAACCAGCGATATCTTTATGGCGAGGTGTTGTAAAATTTTCTGGGAGAGATTCTGAAAAGACTAACAGGGTCTGATGAGGTGCTTGTTCTTTTAAGTCAAAATAGATGATACCAGTATCCCAAGTCACGCCCAGATATTTTTCCTCTGCATAGTCAGTGAAAGGCATTGTTTCTTCAAAATCGGGCAGAATAAACCGCCAAAACCCGTTAACACCTAATTCACCAATTTCTAATTCTGGAAACCATTGTTTTAGCTTGTCTGTCTCAGTCAGGTAGCGCCAAATCGTTTGAGGGCTGGCTGAAATTGCCCGTTCTGTACCAAAATAAATCGTCTGGTTTTCTAAGCGAAAGGTATCTTTCATTTTGTTTCTCTCCTTTATTTATTATTCATGAAGTTCTAAAGGTAGTCCATCTGGATCAAAAAAGAAGGTCATTTTTTCACCCGTAAAATCATCTACTCGTAGCGGTTCTGTTTCAATTCCTTGCTCATTTAAAAAAGCAATCACTTCTTCAATATGTTCAACTTTAAAAGCTAAATGACGTAATCCTAAAGCTTCAGGATAAGAGGGGCGAGCGGGAAATTGATCAGAAATAAAAATTTCCAATTCTTGGCTGCCTAATTTTAAATCTAATTTAATATCGTTTTTTTCGGGACGATGATTTTCGCGAAGAACTTCAAAGCCCAACTTTTCGACATAAAAATTTTTAGTTGCTTGATAATTTGAGGCATTGATTGCCACGTGATGAATTTCTTTAAAAAACATTTTTCATACTCCTTTTCGTTTTTTCCCTCTGTAGTATAGCAATAAAGAAGCAGCTAAAAAAGCGTTCTGTTTGACTCTTTAAGAAAAGACAAGGGATTTGTAAAAAAATAAAATTATTTTTTTGAAAGAAAGCGCTTGCCAAAAAAAGAATAATCAAGTATGATGTATATACAACTTAATTGTATATACAAGTTTGAGAGGAGAATGTAAAATGGGTAAGTTTCAAAGCGATGCACAGCAGTTGTTGAAAGCAGTAGGAGGCAAAGAAAATATTTCAGCTGTTTCTCATTGTGCAACTCGAATGCGTTTTGTATTAAAAGATCCAAAAAAAGCGGATGTACCTGTGATTGAAGATATTCCTTCTGTAAAAGGAACCTTTACAAATGCTGGACAGTTTCAAGTAATTATTGGGAATGAAGTCCCACAATTTTATAATGATTTTTCTGCAATTTCCGGTTTAGAAGGGGTTTCAAAAGAAGAAGGGAAAGCAGCTGCCAAAAGTAATTTGAGTCCTGTTCAACGAGTTGTTTCTGTTTTAGCTGAGATTTTTACACCATTAATTCCTGCACTTGTTATCGGGGGATTGATTTTAGGATTCCGCAATATTTTGGAAGGGGTTCCATTTGGCTTTCTTGATGGTCAAACAATCGTGGAAGTTTCTCAATTTTGGAATGGAGTCAATTCATTCTTATGGTTAATCGGCGAAGCAATTTTCCACTTCTTGCCAGTTGGGATTACGTGGAGTATTACGAAGAAAATGGGAACCACACAAATCTTGGGGATTGTCCTAGGGATTACATTAGTCTCACCACAACTTCTGAATGCTTATTCAGTTGCGACGACTAAAGCAGCAGAAATTCCTTTCTGGGATTTTGGGTTTGCTCAAGTTAACATGATTGGTTATCAAGCGCAAGTTATCCCAGCTATGTTAGCCGGCTTCTTGCTTGCCTATCTTGAAATTTTCTTTAGAAAAGTGATTCCTCAAGCAATTTCAATGATTTTTGTCCCATTGTTTGCTTTAGTACCAACAGTATTGGCTGCACATGTCATTTTAGGACCAATCGGTTGGACGATTGGTAGTTGGGTTTCTGATATTGTAAATGCAGGATTAACGTCAACATTTAATTGGTTATTTGGCGCCGTCTTTGGCTTTATGTACGCACCATTAGTCATCACTGGGTTGCATCATATGAGTAATGCGATTGATTTACAGTTGATTGCTGACTTTCAGTCAACCAACTTATGGCCAATGATTGCTCTATCAAATATTGCACAAGGTTCAGCTGTTTTAGCGGTTATCTTTATGCATCGTGGAAATAAAAAAGAAGAACAAGTTTCGATTCCAGCGATGATTTCTTGTTACCTAGGTGTGACTGAACCAGCGATGTTTGGGATCAACTTAAAATATGTTTATCCATTTGTTGCGGGCATGATTGGTTCGGCAATGGCCGGAATGTTTGCCACTTTAATGGGCGTTCGTGCGACAAGTATCGGCGTCGGTGGCTTGCCAGGAATTTTATCTATTGTGCCACAATATTACTTGCCGTTTTTAGTCGCAATGGTGATTGCGATTATCGTACCAATGGGCTTAACTTATATTTTCAGAAAGAAAGGCATCTTTAATAAAGTCGATCCAGTTGATGAAGCAACAGGGATGTTATACAGCGAAGAAGGGTAATCGCTTTTTGAAGTTAAGAAGAATTCGTAGACATTTGTCTACGAATTCTTCTTCTTTTTATAGAAACTATTGGCTTTTTTCTCTCTTTCAGTTAGACTAAAAAGGTTGAGAAAAGGAGAGCGTAAAAATGGATATTTATTTAAAAAAAGCAATTTTACACATTATTGATCGAGAAACTGGGACGCCGGTTTTCTCTGAAAAGGAACTAGATTTAACGACTGAGTATATTCGAACGTATTTAACTGCAAAAATTTCAAAACTTTCGACTGCACAAACAAAGACTGGAACATTGGCGGAAAATAGTTCCTTTGTTGATACGTTACGTGGGATTCCTAGTGATTTTGTGAAGAAAAGCCAAGAAGTTACCCAACATTGGTATGATGTTTATTCAGGAAGCGAAGATGCGCCTAGTGCTGATATTTTGTTCATTTTATATGAATTAGATACGGTGTTACATGTCGCAATGATTAAATTAAACTATAAAGAAAGTTACACGCATTACGTCGACTATGAAGAAGAATCCGTTTATAACAAACTGATTATCAATCGAGCAATTTTGTCTTCAAAATCACAAAAACCAGATGAAGGGATTACGGTTGACTTAGATACATTAGCGTTTGAATTACTAGAGAAAAGATATGAATTTTCAGGAGAAAAAATCTGGTATTTCTCTGAAAAAGTGATTGAGACGCAAGCGGCACCTTCCATGGAAGAAAATATCAAAGAAATTAAAAAGGCAGTCAAACGCATTGGAAAGAAATTTAACGAAGATGAGTTTGAACTAATGGCTTCTGTAAAAGAAGCGGTATATGATAGCATTGAGGAAACGGGAACGATTGACAATGAGCAAATTGCTGAACAAGTGTTTAAAGAAAATGTATCAGCTAAATTAGCTTACCAAGAAGAAGTGAATGAGTCGAAATTTGTCGACAAAACACCGCCAGTCAGAGAATCTCGCGAAATTTCTGAAAAGAAATTTGGCAAACAAAAGTTAAAAATGGATAACGGTATTGAATTAATTGTTCCGTTAGATGTTTACCGCAATGGCGATTTAATTGAATTTGTTAATAATCCAGATGGCACAGTGTCCATTATGCTAAAAAATATCGAAAAAATTAGTAATCAATTATAAAGAAAAAACCGTTGGTCGCTTGCCAACGGTTTTTTCTTTATTTTAATTTTTCTAAAGCTTTTTCAGGGACTTCTTTTTCTGTCACTTCATTCCAGCTGATCACGCCTTTACGGGGATTAACTTTCAATTTTAGATAGGCTTTCATACGCAAAGGTTGATCACGGGATTCGTTTAATTCCACGGTTTTTTCTTCACCGTTTTTATTAAACGCAGGTTGTTGATAGTAATAAATGGTCATTGCTTCACCAGAATTTGTTTTTTCATCTTTCTTTTCACCAGATGTTGTGATTTGTGTATAATAGGCTTCTCCACCGTAATAGTAATTATAAACGCCCCAGCTACCACCGGCTAAAATGACTATGGGAATTAATATTTTTAGTAATGTTTTCATTTTCCTCACCTCAAGGAATAGTATGCCTTTTTTTTAGGAAATTTGCCATATTTTTTTCCGTTAATTGAGTGACAATTTTGTTAGTTTCGGCACTTTCTTGAAAAATTCATCATTTTTTTAAACAAAAGACAACGTTTGTCGCTCCCTTTTTTTCACTATCATGCTACAATAAAGAAAAAAAGATGGAGGTAGAGGACAATGATGCCCTTTTATTTTGGAATCGATCCAACCTATATATTGGTAATTATCGGAATTGCGATTTCTGGTGCGGCCTCCGCATATGTTAACAGTACCTTTCGTAAATATGATCAAGTACGAAGCAGTAAACATGTTACAGGCACGCAGGCAGCACAATATATTTTACAAAAAGAACAAATTAATGATGTTGGAGTTCAGCAAATTGCGGGTGATTTAACCGACAATTATAATTCTGGAAACAAAATGTTGAGCTTATCCGAAGCCACTGCTCAATCGACATCGGTCGCGGCTATTGGCGTGGCGGCTCATGAATGCGGACATGCGGTACAAGATCATACGAACTATGTGCCTTTACGTCTTCGTGCAGCTATTGTTCCAGTTGCCAACATCGGTTCAACCATTTCCTTTCCACTAATTTTGCTTGGTGTTTTATTTAGTTGGAATCAAACATTAATCAACATTGGAATTTTGGCTTTTTCATTAGCCTTGATTTTTCAATTGGTGACTTTACCGGTGGAGTTTAATGCGTCTAGACGTGCATTAAGTATTCTTTCTGAAGGTGGGTTATTAACAGAAGAAGAAGTCCCAATGGCCAGAAAAGTTCTTTTTGCAGCTGCACTTACCTACGTAGCAGCGGCGCTTTCGACCTTTTTACAACTTTTACGTTTGGTTATTTTATTTGGTGGCAATAACCGACGAGACTAAGTGCTAGTAAAGGTCTTTCTATTACGCATAAAAGTAATAATATGTTATGATTAAAGTAGAAAATAACAGAGGAGCTGAAGGAAATGAAAGCATCAACAAAAATTGGTATCGGTTTAAGCATTGCTGCAGTTGCAAGTGTCTCTGTTGCAGTCATCGCTTCTGAAAAAATTATTAAGAAGGTATCTCATGTTTCCAATCGTTATAAAGTTAAAAAGTTTGTAGACGATAAATTTGATGGAAACCAAAAATTATTATCGATTGTCGATGATTTATCCGATGATGAATTAGATTCTGTTTTAAATGTTGTGGATCGTGTGAAAGATGGCGGTTCAAAATTAGCTGAATATGGCGAAAAAGTTAAAGACAATACAGATTCTTTAAAAGAACGCTTTTTCACATTTATTGAAGATGCAATGAAGTAAAAAAGATGGCCTAGGCCATCTTTTTTTTATAAAAATAATTCTTTTGTTTCAACATAATAGCCTCTGCCACCAACTAGAACTTGATCAATTGTCTTTTGGGATGTAGTGTTCAAACGCACTAAGACTTCTGAAGGAGCGTTTAAGGTATAACCTTGGGCAAAGGTGTAATTGGTTTTTTGTAAAATTTGGTGATGGTGCAGATAACAAGCTAACGCACCATTTGATGTACCAGTAGCGGCTTCTTCATCGATATCATAAAGGGGTGCAAAATTCCTACAAATGATATTTTCTTCAGACAAAGCAAAAAGATGCATCCCAATAACTCCATACTTTTGACTAAGTAACTTAATTTTTTCAAAGTTTGGTTGTAAATCCTGTAATAATTGCGCATTTTTAATGGGAACCAAAATATCTTTTAGGCCCGTTGACACAATCTGGATAGGAAAAGCAGTTGCCACTGCGTTTAAATCAAAGCAGCCGCTCAATTCTTCTAAAGTGAGCGTATCATAAAAAGTTGGGACAGTTTGTTCCATAAATAGTTGTTCACCGTTAGCCGTGATTGCGAGCAAACCGCTGTTCGTTTCGATTGTATATGCTGTTTGCAATAATTTATTTAAGTGCTTCATAATGGTGAAAGCGCCAATTGTCGCGTGGCCACATAAGTCGACTTCTTCTTTTGGTGTAAAATATTCAAGGCGGAAATCAGCAATCTTTGAGTCTGAAATAAAAGCAGTTTCTGCAAATCCTAGTTCTTTGGCGATGGCCATTTTTTGGGTTCTCGTTAAGGGCTGTGTCATAAAAACAACGCCTGCTTTGTTGCCACCTTCGTGGTTTTTACTAAATGCACTAGCGACATATGCGGTAATTTTCATTGGAACGCCTACTTTCTAATTGGGAATAAAAAACATACGAGTAAAAAATGGACGTACTACTTTCTTAATAACAAATAACAAAAGATTAAATCATCCATTTTTTTTAAAGATAAGCCAGTTTGTTCAAAAAACTTTTCCAACCGATAGTGTAAAGTATTTCGATGCATAAATAAATCTTTTGCAGTGGAGCTGATATTGCCTTGATTTTTCCATAAAGCGCTGATGATTGGCTGAATATCGGTGTCTTTATTTAATAAACGACGATAATACTCAACAAGTACATTTTGGCTCATGGCTTCCTTGGTAAAATAGTGGAGGGCAACATCAGTTAAACTAAAAACAGTCGTCCGACTAGAGGAATTAAGTTCTTCTGAAAAAATACGTTGTTCTTCATGGAAACAACGCCGGAGAATGTCTTCAGAGGAATAAAAATTGCCAACAAATACAGCACTAGTGCAATCAAAGTCTGTATCTAATGTTAAAAAGATCCCTTGAATTTCTTCTTGTTGAAAGGTATTTTTTGACTGTTCTTCAACTAAAATATACATATTATTACTTGGACTGAAACAATCAACTGTATCTGGAAACATCTTTGTTAAATTAAATTGCCATTCAGCTTGTAATTCTTTTGTGACATTCGTTTGAATTTGCAACATACGAAAGGTCCCTTCGGCAGGTAATTTTGCCTGTTGAAATAAGTAACTGAACCAAGGATGGTTACCAGTAATTGTTGGGTTTTCAGAAATTGGGAAAAGCGCTTCCAACAAATGCTGTTCTTTAATACTTAAGAAAGCTTTATTCACAATGAAAAATTGGTCGTCAACAGGAATTGAATAGGTGGCTTCGGAACCAATTGTTTTTGATAAATAGCCTTTGGGATAAAGCTGAGATAAATTTTCAATAATCATAGACACACCTCACTGATTTATTGTACCATGAAGCAAGACAGAAGTTTAGTGGGAAAAAGCCGAAAGGTGGAAATTAATTGGGAAAAAAAGAAACAACGTTAACACAAGAAGAAAAAGAATTTTTTATGCGAGAAGCCATTGCAGAAGCGAAAAAAGCAGAAGGTTTGGCTGAGGTGCCTATTGGAGCTGTAATTGTTCGGCAAGGGGAAATTATTGGCCGCGGGCATAATCTGAGAGAAGCACGGCAAGAAGCAACGGCGCATGCAGAAATGTATGCAATCCAAGAAGCGTGTCGCGGGATAGAAAATTGGCGTCTAGAAGAAACCCAATTATTTGTAACTTTAGAGCCTTGTCCAATGTGTAGTGGGGCGATGCTTTTGGCACGAATTCCAGAAGTTTATTATGGCGCAACTGATCCTAAAGCAGGCACTGCTGGCACATTGATGAATTTATTAGAAGATGAACGCTTCAATCATGTGGCCTATGTCGAAGCAGGCGTTTTAGAAGAAGAGTGTCGCTTATTGCTAGTTCAGTTCTTTAAAAAGTTACGGGCAAAGAAAAAAGAAGAGAAACTTTTAAAAAATCAAAAGAAAGACTAGTCAAAAGAATAAAAATACGTTATACTAGGTTTTGCCGAAAGGCTAGGACAATGGCGGGCTAGTGAATTGTGTCAGATCCGGAAGGAAGCAGCACTAAGCAAGTGCCGCCATGTGTCTGATTGAATAAGGAACGTATCAAGGCTGAGAAGCCTTTTTTATTTTATCTAAAATTAAAAAGACAGGAAAGTTGGTCGCTTTCCTGTCTTTTTTTGTGTATTCAAGATAATACAGCAGCTGCTAAAGCTTGTTGAATAGCAACAATATCTTTATCTTTTCTAAATTGAAGACTTACTGAAGGTAACTCAGCACTTGAAATCCATATCTTTAGTTCTGCATCTAGGTCGAAATGTCCACTAGTTTCAACAGAAAAGCGTGAAATAGATTTGTAGGGAATCGATTTATAATCAACTTTTTTACCTGTAATTCCTTGTTTATCGACTAAAATTAAGCGTTTATCTGTAAAGACAATTAAATCTCTTACTAAAGTGAAGGCCATATCTACTTTTTCGTTAGGGATTAAAACATCCCGTAATTCTTTTTCAGCTGTTTCATTATTATTTTGTGTTGCATTTCCTAATAATCCATCAAATAATCCCATGTTAATTCTCCAATTCTACTTTTTTGAAAAAAATTCTTTTATTTAAAAGTAAACTTATATCGTGCAAAAGAATCCGCTTTCAATTTGATTATAACGTTAAAGGTCCTTCGAATGCAATTGATTTTTTAGCATAAGAAAGTGAGGCCTAAATCGCTGCAACTTAGGCCTCACTTTCTAAATTTTAAAAGAACCTACTGAATAAAAGCAGTTTCTTCTTATTTCTTGGAGCTAAAAACTTTGGTTTCAACATTTGGTAGGACTATGCCCAATCGCCATTTCTAAAAACTGGAACAATCGTCCCGTCTTCCTTAATGCCATCAATATTCATTTTGTCAGATCCTACCATAAAGTCCACATGTGTTTGGCTACGATTTAAACCAGCTTCAGCTAATTCTTCTTCGCTCATCTCCGTGCCGCCTTGTAAGTTGAAGGCATAGGCCGAACCAAAGGCTAAATGATTAGAGGCATTTTCATCAAACAATGTATTATAAAAAATCAAACCGGATTGTGAAATTGGTGAAGGGTCTGGTACTAAAGCAACTTCTCCTAAGTGTTTGGCACCTTCATCAATAGCTAAGAGATTTTTCAATGCTTCTTCGCCTTGTTCAGCTGAGAAGTCAACAACTTTTCCATCTTTAAATGTAAATTTCATGCCCGAAATGATTGTGCCAGCATAACTTAGTGGTTTTGTACTAGAGACATAACCATCAACGCGGCGACTATCTGGGGCGGTGAAAACTTCTTCTGTTGGCATATTAGCCATGAATTCTTCTCCACGCGCGTTATAACTACCAGCGCCTTCCCATAAATGGTTTTTAGGCAAACCAATCGTTAAATCTGTCCCAGGAGCTGTGTAGTGTAAAGCAGTAAATTGTTGTTCGTTTAATTCAGCCGCTTTTTCTTGTAATTTTTTATCATGGATATCCCAAGCAATGACTGGGTTTTCTTCATAAATTCGTGTTGTTTTGAAAATTTCATTCCAAAGTGCATCAACTTGTTCTTCACTTGTTGCTAATTCTGGAAAGACTTTAGCTGCCCAACCTTCACTAGCAGCCGCTACAACAGTCCAACTTACTTTGTTGGCTTGCGTTGCTTTTCGTAGGTTGACCAATGCTTTCCCATTAGCCGCTTGGAAAGCTGCTACACGTTGTGCATCCACGCCAGCTAATGCATCAGGATTAGAAGAAACCACGCTAATTCGGCTTGCGCCTTTGGCAATCCAATCATCGGTTTGATCAATTTTATATTGAGGAACATTTTCAATACGATCAGTTGCAGCATGAGCTAAAAATTCACGTTGAATGGTTTCGTCGCTCCATTGAACAATTACTTCGGCCGCACCTAAGCGATAAGCTTCTTCCGTAATTAAGCGGGCAAGGGGCGCTTGATCAACACTGATTTGTAAAACAACCGTATGATTGTCCTGAACATTGACACCCGTTTCAGCAATTAAACGTGCATATTTCTTTAGATTTTCATTAAAATTCTCTAAGGTCATTCGTGATTCCTCCTTCATTTTGATGGGTAATGACTGCTCATATCATAACACGGAAGAGCAGGGAACTCAACGAAATAAAGCCTTTATCAACTGTTATTTTAAGTCGGGGTAAAAGTTGTCGTGCTCCCGCTCAGTGAACTTTTGTACAAAGAGTTGTTCTAATTTTGCATAATAGAAAAATCGTGTTACAATAACCATAAGCATTTATTTGGAAGCGTTGTATATGAATGAATAAAGGGGATAGGGAATTATGGCAAGAAAAAAAACCATTACGAAAGAGCAGATTTTAACAGCTGCCTATGAAGTAGTCGCCACTGAAGGATTTTCGAAGTTCACTGCACGTAATATTGCTAATAAAATGAAATGTTCCACCCAACCGATTTATTTGGAATTTAAAAACATGGATGATTTACGCGATGCTTTATTCCAAAAAATTCATAAATACTTAGCGAAAGAAGTATTTCCAGTAAAACATACCGGGAATACAATTGTTGATTTGGCTTTAAACTATATTCATTTTGCGACAAGTGAAAGTAAGTTATACCGTGCGCTTTATTTAGAAGAATATGGTGGCGGCAAAAAAATGCAAGAATTCTCTTATCACTATTTTACTGAAGCGGTAAAAGCTGATCCTGAGTATGCTAATTTAAACGATGTTCAAATTGACTCTTTACACATGGGAACATGGGTGGTCGCTACTGGTGTGGCTGCATTGATGACTTCTGGAATTATCCATCCTTCAGAAGAACAAATCATTCATTTAATGAAAGATAGTATTGAAGCAATTCTTGAACGAGATGAACCAATTGATATTGACCTATAAAAATTAAAAAAAGTGTAACCTCATGCTGATAACTTCTGTGAGGTTACAGCAAAAGACTGTTTCTTAAAAGAACGGTCTTTTTTTGTTAAGTGTATTAATGGTAGATTATTCGCAACCATGCTACAGTAAAGAAGAGAAATAGAAAGGGGCAAAAAACATGAACCGAGTGAAAGATAAGCGTTTATGGCTAAGTATTGTAGGAATTACCGGACTAGGGCTCTTGTCGGGCTTATTTTCAGTAAATGCGAGAGAATATTATCAAGCGTTGAGATTACCAAGTTTTGCTCCGCCAGGCTGGTTATTTGGACCAGTGTGGTTGGTGTTGTATATTTTTATGGGCATTACTTTTTATTTCATCTTAGTTCATCCAAATAAACAACAGAAAAAACGGATGATTACGCTATTTATTTTACAATTTATTGCGAATTTTTTCTGGACATTTTTCTTTTTTTCTTTACAAAATAATTTATTATCTGTGATTGATATCTCATTGTTATGGCTATTATTAATAGTTCAACAGTGGGACTACTTGCGTTATAAATTAATAACGCGTGGCTGGTTGATGATTCCTTATATTCTTTGGGTTACTTTTGCGGCAGCTTTAAATTACAGTATTTTATTTTTAAATTAGGAATATCAAAACACCAGAGAAAAATGGGAACTAGCCATTTTTTTCTGGTGTTTATTTTATTTATTTCAACGTAGTTATTCTGCGGCAGTTGCTAATTTTTTCGCAAATTCTTCTAAACGTTGGATGTCGTCTTCTTCAGCGGCTAAATCAACTTTAACGCTGTCGGCGCCTTTTTTTGCCCCAATTTGAGTAAAGACTGCTTCGAAGTCGTCCACCGATTTACAAAAATCATCATAAAACGTGTCTCCTGAACCACAAACGCCGAAGATTTTTCCTGATAAATCAATCTCTTGTAAGTCTTCATAAAAGTCGACAATTTCATCAGGTAAATCGCCATCGCCATACGTATATGTAGCTACTACACAGATATCGGCCTCTTCAAAATCAGCGGCATCGACTTGCGTACACTCATCAATTTCGACCTCTAATTCTAAATCTTCAAATGCTTCTGCAACAATGTCGGCAATTTCTTCTGTATTCCCAGTCATGCTTGCATACACAATTTTAGCTAACGTCATAAACTTTCTTCCCCCTCATACAATTCTGTCACTTATTATAGCAGATGCGCATTTCTTATAAAAGACTAGCGAGTGCTTTTATTAAGGTACTTTTTGAAAATTGGTGTTTGAACAATCTTTTTTGCAAAAAATGTGATAAAATAATTTGAATGAAACAAGTTTAGGAGAGATAGTATGATTACATTAAAATCACCACGAGAAATTGAAATGATGGATGAATCAGGGGAATTATTAGCGGATGTTCACCGTCATTTACGGACGTTTATTAAACCTGGCATTACAAGCTGGGATATTGAAGTATTTGTGAGAGACTTTATTGAAAGTCATGGTGGCGTGGCGGCTCAAATTGGCTATGAAGGTTACAAATATGCTACTTGTTGTAGCATCAACGACGAAATCTGCCACGGATTTCCTCGTAAAAAAGTATTAAAAGATGGCGACCTAATCAAAGTAGATATGTGTGTCGACTTAAAGGGCGCAATCTCTGATTCATGCTGGTCTTATGTCGTGGGTGAATCAACACCTGAAATTGATCGCTTGATGGAAGTAACCAAAAAAGCGCTATATCTTGGGATTGAACAAGCACAAGTAGGAAATAGAATTGGCGACATTGGTCATGCAATTCAAACGTATGTAGAAGGAGAAGGCTATGGGGTTGTTCGCGACTTTGTAGGCCACGGCATTGGCCCAACTATCCATGAAAGTCCAATGATTCCTCACTATGGTGAAGCAGGTAAAGGACTACGTTTAAAAGAGGGAATGGTTATTACCATTGAGCCAATGGTTAACACAGGAACTTGGCGCATGAAAATGGACCCAAATGGTTGGACTGCTTATACTGAAGATGGCGGTCTAAGTTGTCAATATGAACATTCATTAGCGATTACGAAAGAAGGTCCAAGAATCTTAACGTCACAAGGCGAAGAATTGACTTATTAATAAGGAGAGTGTGTGATGAAGTTTCTCGACAACATCAAAAAGAATCAATCTTTGATGCGTTTTATTGAGACAACGCAAAGTCACATGGTCACAGCCGAAATAGGCAACAGCTCAGTGGTTGTTGCCTATTATTTATTACTCTCGCTGTTTCCATTACTGATTGCGGTAGGTAATGTCTTACCTTATTTAAGAATCGACCCTAATTCTGTGTTGCCTTATATTGCAGAGGCGATTCCGAAAGATGTTTATAAGAACTTAGAACCAGCGATTCGTTCACTACTGACTCAACGTTCAGGCGGGTTGCTTTCTGTTTCCGCTTTAGCAGCATTTTGGAGTGCCAGTCAAAGTATTAATGCACTACAAAACGCGATGAATAAAGCTTTTGGTGTCGAACAAAGGAAAAATTTTATTCTCGTAAGAGTGGTCTCATTTTTAGTTATTTTGTTATTTATGGTAGCGATTGTTGGTGTAGTAGTAATTTTAGGTCTGGGTCAGTACATTATTGAATTACTGCAACCAATTTTCCATTACTCAACGTCTGTGATCGATACTTTCCAAGCGTTAAAATGGCCGTTAACGACCGTTGTTTTATTAGTGATTATGTGTTTGATTTATGCGGTCGTTCCTAATCGGAAATTATCGTTACGTTCTATTTTGCCAGGGGCTATTTTTTCGACAGTCGGTTGGATGCTATTATCACAAATTTTTGGTTTGTACGTAAAATATTTTAGTTCTAGAATCGCAAGTTATCAAATCATTGGGAGTTTTATCATCTTGATGTTATGGTTGAATTTTGCTGCCACGATTATTATTTTAGGAGCAATTGTCAACGCTGTCGTCGATGAATACTTATCTGGAGATAAAGAAAAAAAACAACCAAGTTTTGAACAACGCTTGTTTAGATGGTTTAAAAAGAAAAAATAAATGGATTTCTTTAAAAAAGTCTAAACCGTTGCCAGAACACATGTTTCAGCTTGTAAATGCTTCAGTTTACGGTATAATATACCCTGAACGAGAAGAAAGTGGGTTCGACTATGTCACTATTTATTTATGAAGTTTTGATACGTTTATTTATGACATTTATCTTATCTTTGCTATTAACACCACTTGTTAAGCTTCTAGCGTTTCGGATTGGCGCCTATGATGCACCAGGAGAGCGACGAATCAATACCAAAAATATGCCTACAGCAGGAGGACTTGCAATCTACATTGCTTTTGCTAGTTCATGTTTATTGATTTTTCGTTCGATTATCCCACAAGATTATATTTGGCCGATTATTTTGGCTGGTGGAATGGTTGTTTTGACAGGCCTCATTGATGATATTAAAGAAATTACTCCAATGAAAAAAACAATCGGTATTTTGTTAGCAGCATTAGTTATTTATTTTGTTGCTGGAATTCGGATAGATTTTGTGACGTTGCCAGTTGTTGGAATGATTGATTTGCGCTGGTTTAGTTTACCACTAACTTTATTGTGGATTTTAGCGATTACGAATGCAGTAAATTTAATTGATGGTTTGGATGGTTTAGCATCAGGCGTATCCATTATTGGATTAACCACGATTGGTATTACAGGGTATTTTTTCCTACATGCTAAAACGGTCTATATCCCAATTGTTATTTTTATTTTAGTTGCGAGCATTGCGGGATTTTTCCCATACAATTTTTATCCGGCTAAAATATTTCTAGGAGATACCGGGGCGTTATTCCTCGGGTTTATGATTGCAGTAATGTCGTTACAGGGCTTGAAAAATGCTACGTTTATTACGGTAATTACGCCAATGGTGATTTTAGGTGTGCCAATTACGGATACGGTTTATGCAATTATTCGACGGCTATTGAACAAGAAGCCCATTTCCTCAGCAGATAAAATGCATTTGCATCACCGCTTGTTATCTTTAGGTTTTACCCATAAAGGGGCGGTCATGACTATTTATGCATTAGCGTTAGTTTTTTCCTTTGTCTCTTTATTGTTCAGCTATTCAAGTACAGTAGCATCAATTTTATTAATTGTCTTTTGTTTAATTGGCTTAGAACTATTCATTGAACTAATCGGTCTAGTTGGCGAAGGACATCAACCGTTGATGTATTTGTTACGGATTTTAGGGAATCGTGAATATCGTCAGGAGCAAATGAAAAAGCGACTTGGCAAGCATTCTAAGAGAAAGTAAAGAAATCTTTAGGTTGCTTTGCGAGAGCGTAAACCTATGATATAATTCCATTAAACTTAAAAAAGTATATGTGTGAAACATATGCTTTTTTTTTAAGACGATGTTTCAGTAGTAAGGAGAAATGAGCATGCAAGAAATGGTAACAATCTCGATTGTCACTTATAATAGTCGTTACATTTTTAATGTACTAGACCAATTAAAAGCCGAACTGGGTACTGATAGTATCTATGATATTCATATCTATGACAATCATTCTGAAACAGCGTATCTTGAAAAATTAACAACATATGAACCATTTATTACTATCCATCGCGCTGAAGAAAATCAAGGGTTTGGTCATGGTCATAATCAAGTGTTATTCAATGCTTCGACAAAGTATGCAATTATTTTTAATCCCGATGTTTTGGTTACTAAAGACGTGCTTGATCGTCTATTAGACCGTATCAAAATAGATAAGAACATTGCAGTCGTTAGCCCTAAAGTGTTAAATGAAGATGGCACGACGCAATATTTAGTTCGTCAAAAATTAGATGTCTTCGATTATATGTTACGTTTTATTCCCTTTCAATTTGTAAAGAAAATTTTTGATAAACGTTTGAGCATTTATGAATGTCGCGATTTGTCGGATACAGAAACAACGGATATTAAAATGGGCTCAGGTTGTTTTATGTTGATTGATCGTGAAAAATTCGTTGAAATTGGTGGGTTCGATGAACGTTTCTTCATGTACTTTGAAGACAACGATTTATGTTTACGCTTTGGCAAAGCAGGCTATCGGATTCTCTATACGCCTTTTGAAACGGTTGTTCACATGTATGAAAAGGGCGCCCATAAAAGTCGAAAATTGTTTAAAATCTTTATGCAATCAATGGGAAAATTTTTTAACAAATGGGGCTGGAGGTTCTTTTAATGAGTCAAAGATTAGCGGTAGTCATCGTCTTATATCAAATGAAAATGGCTGATACGCCGAATTATTTGTTATTAAAAGAAGTGGTAGATCACCCCGAATTGCACTTATTTATTTATGACAACAGCCCACTTCCTCAAGAAGATGCATTATTTTTACAACAAAATGTTACTTATCGACATAATCCTGATAATCCAGGCCTAGCGACCGCTTATAATGAAGCGATTGCTTTTAGTCAAACGAATCAATGTGAATTATTGTTGCTCCTTGACCAAGACACAGAAGTGCCAGCTTCTTATTTTGATACGTTGATCATCATGCCGTTAGATCCGACTGTGGCAGTCTATGTTCCAATTGTAGAAGCAAATGGACAACAAATTTCGCCAGTTTATAGTGATCAATATGTTGGACTTAAAGGAGCAAAGCCAACAGCAGGGATAGCCAACCAACCGTTGATGGCTATCAATTCTGGTACAGTCATTACGGCAGAAACACTGCGCTGGTTGGAAGGATTTTCGGAAGAATTTCCTTTGGACTATTTAGATCATTGGTTCTTTTATCAATTGAATCAAGCCAATAAAAAGATTGAAGTCTTACCAATCCACCTAAAACAAGAATTGTCTGTTTTAGATTATCGTACAATGAGTCCTCAACGTTATCGCTCTATTATTGAAGCAGAAACGTTATTTTATCGTCGATATGATCAAGAAAAGTTTTCCCATCATCGACGCCATTTATTTTTACGCAGTAGTAAGCAATTTTTAACTGTCAAAAATCGCCAAATTTGGCGGCAAACATTGGCAGAATTTCTCAAGTTAATGAAAGGATAATCTATGATCTCAGTTTGTATTGCGACATATAATGGAGAAAAATATCTCGCGGAACAATTAGATAGTATTCTTTTACAAGTCAGTGAAGAAGATGAACTAATTATTTCAGATGATGGTTCTACTGATCATACGTTGGAAATTTTGAGGACGTATGCAGCGAATTATCCCCAAATTCAATTGTTACAAGGTCCAGGGCAAGGAGTGATTGCTAATTTTGCATTTGCGCTTACGCATACGAAAGGCGAAGTGATATTTTTAGCAGATCAAGATGATGTTTGGTTGCCAAATAAAGTAACGACGGTGACAGAATATTTTGAAGCGCACCCTGACATCCAAGTGGTTATTAGTGACTTGAAAATTGTTGATGCGGATTTAGAAGTTACCAATCCCTCTTATTTTAAGTTTCGAAAAGTCAAACCAGGATTTTGGCGAAATGCGATAAAAAGTGGCTATATTGGGGCAGGTATGGCCTTTCGTCAAGAGATGAAAAACGTCATTTTACCCATTCCGCCAGAAGTTCCTATGCATGATATGTGGATTGGCTTATTAGCTGCACGGAAAAAGCAAACGGGTCTCATTAAAGAACCATTAGTGCTTTACCGAAGACATGGAGCGAATGTCAGCCCTATTATTACCAAAACAAGTTTCCAACAAAAATTAAATTGGCGTGTGAATTTATTAAAAGCTTTACATCAGCGTTTAAAGGAACAACGCTAAACTTTTACAGATTTGTAAAATTTACGTAAAAAACATGACAAACCCTATGCTTAATGCGATAATAGGGAAGGATATTTGGTTTTATAGAAACTAAAAATAGAAGTATTTAAGGAGATTGTTCATGAAAGGAATTATTTTAGCAGGCGGAAGCGGGACACGCTTATATCCGCTAACAAAAGCAACATCAAAACAATTAATGCCAATTTACGACAAACCAATGATTTATTACCCAATGTCAACGTTAATGTTGGCGGGAATTAATGAAATTTTGATTATCTCTACACCAGAAGATACACCACGTTTTGAAAGCTTATTCGGCGATGGCCATGATTTAGGCATTCATATCGAATACGCGGTACAAGAAAGCCCAGATGGTTTGGCGCAAGCATTTATTATTGGTGAAGAATTTATTGGTGATGACAGTGTCTGCTTAGTTTTAGGGGACAATATTTATTATGGTGGCGGCTTATCAAAAATGTTGCAACGAGCGGCTTCTAAAGAATCAGGGGCAACAGTCTTTGGTTACCATGTAAATGATCCAGAGCGTTTCGGCGTGGTAGAATTTGATGAAGAGATGCGGGCGCTTTCTATTGAAGAAAAACCAGCACAACCGAAGTCAAATTACGCAGTGACAGGTTTGTATTTTTACGACAATGAAGTGGTTGAAATTGCGAAAGGGATCAAACCGTCAGAACGTGGGGAATTAGAAATAACAGACGTTAATAAAGTCTACCTTGAAAAAAATAAACTTTCTGTTGAGGTAATGGGCCGTGGCTTTGCTTGGTTAGATACAGGCACACACGAATCCTTATTAGAAGCGTCAACATTTATTGAAACAATTGAAAAACGTCAAAATTTAAAAGTCGCTTGTTTGGAAGAAATTGCTTATCGAATGGGCTATATTACAAAAGAACAATTGGTAGAATTGGCACAACCATTGAAGAAAAATGGCTACGGCCAATACTTGCTACGTTTAGCAGCAGAATAGGAGCGAAGAAACGTGAAAGTTATTGATACAAAATTACAAGATGTCAAAATTATCGAAATGGATGTTTTCGGTGATCATCGTGGCTTTTTTACAGAAAGTTATTCCAAAGCTAAATTTGCAGAACATGGATTAGACTTTGACTTTGTCCAAGATAATCATTCATTATCAACAGAAGCAGGTGTCTTGCGTGGATTGCATTTTCAAAAAGGCGAAGCTGCGCAAACAAAACTAATTCGCGTTGTAACAGGTGCGGTATTAGATGTGATTGTTGATATTCGTAAAGGGAGTCCAACCTATGGTCAATGGGAAGGCTACATTTTATCAGAACATAATCACCGTCAGCTTTTAGTACCAAAAGGTTTTGCTCATGGTTTTGTCACCTTGACACCGAACGTGAATTTTATGTACAAGTGTGACAATTACTACAATGCGGCAGCAGACGGCGGTATTGCTTTTAACGATCCAGCGTTAGCTATTGATTGGCCAATTGCGCCAGAAAAAGCGATTACGTCAGAAAAGGATCAAAAACATCCAACCTTAAAAGAATTTGAAGCGGAAAATCCGTTTATCTATGGCGAAATTTAAGAAAAAAGTAGGAGAGTTTCAATTATGAAAAAAATCATCGTAACAGGTGGAGCTGGTTTTATCGGCTCAAATTTTGTTCATTATGTTGTAAAGAATCATCCAGAAGTTCATGTAACTGTATTAGATAAATTAACGTATGCAGGAAATGAAAAAAATCTTGAAGGTCTACCGAGTGATCGCGTGGAATTAGTCGTAGGAGATATCGCTGATGCTGAATTAGTTAATCGTTTAGTCGCTGAAACAGATGCGGTTGTTCACTATGCTGCTGAATCGCATAACGACAACTCATTAAACGACCCATTCCCATTTGTACAAACCAATCTGATTGGGACGTACACATTGATCGAAGCTTGTCGTAAAAACAATGTTCGTTACCACCATGTATCGACTGATGAAGTTTATGGCGATTTACCTTTAAGAGAAGATTTACCAGGACATGGAGAAGGCGAAGGGGAAAAATTCACTGCCGAAACGCCTTACAATCCTTCAAGCCCTTATTCTTCAACAAAAGCAGGATCTGACTTGTTAGTCAAAGCGTGGGTCCGTTCTTTTAACTTACAAGCAACAATTTCAAACTGTTCAAATAACTATGGTCCATATCAACATATTGAAAAATTTATTCCTCGTCAAATTACCAATGTCTTAAGTGGCATTACACCAAAACTTTATGGTGCTGGTAAAAATGTTCGTGACTGGATTCATACAAACGACCATTCTTCGGCTGTTTGGGCAATTTTAACAAAAGGGCAAATTGGCGAAACGTATTTAATTGGAGCCGATGGTGAAGAAGACAATAAAACAGTGATGGAATTAATTTTAGAATTAATGGGACAACCCGTTGATGCCTATGAGCATGTCAACGATCGTGCAGGACATGACTTACGTTATGCGATTGATTCAACCAGATTACGCGAAGAATTAGGTTGGGAACCAGAATTCACGAATTTCCGTGAAGGCTTGGCAGAAACAATCAAGTGGTATACAGAAAATGAAGATTGGTGGCGTGCAGATAAAGAAGCTGTTGAAGCAAAATATGCACAAAATGGTCAGTAATTTTTTCTGACATGTGAGATAACAGTCGAAAGGCGATGGCAAAGTACAAAAGCTACTTTGCCCTGCCTTTTTTTCAAGAAGGAGCGAAAAAAATGATTTTAATTACTGGTGGAAATGGCCAATTGGGCACAGAATTACGTCACCTATTAGACGAACAAGGAATTGAGTATGTTTCAACGGATTCCACAGAATTAGATATTACTGATGCGGATAGTACGTTGGCAAAAGTGAAAGAAATTCAACCAAGCGTCATTTATCATTGTGCTGCTTATACAGCTGTTGATAAAGCAGAAGACGAAGGCAAGGAATTAGATGAAAAAGTGAATGTAGATGGCACACGTCATGTTGCAGAAGCTGCTAAAGCAGTGGGGGCGACACTTGTTTACGTAAGTACAGATTATATTTTTGATGGAACTAAAAAAGAAGGCGTCTATGCGATTGATGATCAACCGAATCCTTTAAATGAGTATGGTCGGACGAAGTTATTAGGTGAACAAGCGGTCCAAGAAATCCTGGACGACTATTATATTATTCGAACATCATGGGTATTTGGTCAATACGGTCATAACTTTGTCTTTACCATGCAAAAATTAGCGGAAACAAGAGACCAACTAACGGTAGTGGACGATCAGTTTGGCCGCCCAACTTGGACAAGAACGTTAGCCGAATTTATGGCATTTGTTATTGCAGAAAAAGCGCCATTTGGTGTTTATCATTTGTCTAATGAAAACAGCTGTAGCTGGTATCAGTTTGCTAAAGAAATTTTAAAAGATACTGAAGTGGAAGTACTGCCAGTGGATTCAACTCAATTTCCACAAAAGGCGCAAAGACCACAATATTCTGTCATGGATTTAAGTAAAACAGAAGCGTTAGGCTTTAAAATTCCTACTTGGCAAGAAGCCTTAGCACAAATGTTAGAAAATGTTCAACAATAAATTGTCTTGTGTAAGTGAGGGGTTTTGTTAGAGAAAAAGTGGAAAGGTGTTTCTCTTTATGAAGGTACTTTTAATCATTCCTGCTTACAATGAGGAAGAAAACATTTTGCGGACGATTGCTTCCATTGAAACATTTAAACAGGAAGTTACGCATTTTCAACATGAATTGGATTATGTGGTAATTAATGATGGCTCGACAGATGGAACCAAACAAATTTTAGAAGCCAACCAAATTAATGCCATTCATTTAGTGTTGAATTTAGGTATTGGCGGGGCGGTACAGACCGGCTATAAATATGCCTTAGAAAATGAGTATGATGTTGCGGTTCAGTTTGATGGTGATGGTCAACATGATATCAATAGTTTACCTATTTTACTGGAACCATTAGCAGAGGGTAAATGTGATTTTTCGATTGGCTCTCGTTTCATTCCTGGAAACGAAGCGGCTTTTCAAAGTACGAAAATGCGCCGTTTTGGTATTCGTTTGTTATCTTTTTGCATTCGAATGGCTTCTGGTAAAACAATTTATGATGTGACTTCAGGGTATCGAGCAGGAAATCGGAAAGTGATTGCTTTTTTTGCAAAGCGTTATCCGACAAATTATCCTGAGCCAGAATCGATTGTTCACTTAATTAAAAAACGTTTTGTGATTGTTGAAAGACCTGTCAATATGATGGAACGGCTTGGTGGTGTTTCTTCGATTCGTGCCTTGGCTTCTGTGAAGTATATGCTGGAAGTCGGCTCAGCAATTCTGATTGCTGCCTTTATGAAGGAGGGAGATTAATGCTACCAACCGTGTTATGGCTAGCTTTATTTTTATTTGCAATTGGCTTTTTCTTATACATTATTCGAGGGATTAATAAAAATATTTTTCTCCTAAAAAATGCTTTGATTTGGTTATTAATCTCAATTGTCTTAATTATTTTTGCTATTTTCCCGCATGTGGCAGAATGGTTAGCAATGGCCTTTGGGTTTGAAACAACATCAAACTTCTTATTATCAGCTGCGGTGATTGTCCTTTTAATCATGGAAATTAAAAATTCTGTGTTGATTTCAAAACACGAAAATCGTATTAAAACATTATTGCAAGAATTATCTATCATGAAATCTGAAGAAAAATGGGAGAATAGAGAGGGGAAAAATGACTAAAAACAATGATGTATTGGATGCCTTCAAATTTATTGCTGCATTAAGTGTAGTTGGAATTCATACCTTTCCCTCTAAATCTATTTTGGGTAGTGATTTGAAAATATTAGCCCGCTTTTCTGTTCCGTTTTTTTTCATAGTATCTGGATATTTTTTGTTTAAAAAAATTTCTTTTAGAGAAAAAGAAAAAGATAAAAAAATACTATTCAATTATATAAAAAGAATCTTAAAAGTATATCTTTCGTGGTTGATCTTTTACATTCCCTTCTTTATCGTATCTATTATGAATTTTGTTAAAGGGGAAATGGATTTAAGAGGAAAAATATCATTTATACTGAGCATATTATTAGGCTATGTCCCCAGAATAGGTGTTTCTTGGTATTTAATCGCATTAGTAATGAGTGTATTTATTATTTATTACATCCGAAGTTATTTTGGTGAGAAAGTATTATTAACAATTGGAATTGTTAGCTTTCTGATAGGAGTATTTACTTCTACTTATGGTAAGTGGTACTTTGACATTGAATGGATTAAACAAGTGCCTTTTTATGGTTCTATATCTTTTTCGATGATTTCTACGATTTGTTATGTGATTATAGGCTATTTTTTAGCAAACTATGTATTTGAAAAACCTTTAAATAATTTATTCTTAGTTTTAGGTATTGTTATTTTTTCTTATGTAGGACTAAAGGAAGTGAAATTTGCGCAACAATTAGGTGTTTTTTATGATGCACAAAATTATTTTACGTTACCAATAGTTGCTGTGTTAGTGGTTATTTTAAGTTTTAATTTAGAAAATATACGTATTCCTGGAAGTGACTTTTTAAGAAAATCTAGTATTATTATTTATTTAGCGCAAAATCCGATAAAATATTTACTATTTTATGCAGCTAGTCAATTAGGGATTCAAAAGTTAACGTACGATAACTTTAAAACATATATTGTACAAGTTTTTTTGTTAATTGTTTTTAGTTATATTATCATTAAATTAAGTGAACTGAGACAGTTTTATTGGCTTAAAAATCTATATTAAATAAAACAACAAAGACCTTAAGTTGGAGTTTAAGGTCTTTGTTGTTTTATTTAAGATTCATAATCACAATGCCGACAATAATAACCACAGCACCAATAAGGGCATTCGTTGTGATTGTCTCTTTTAGAATAAGATTTGAAGCAATTAAAATAGCGATGTTTGTACAGGCAACGCCTAAAGGAACAATGTAAGAAACATCGGAACGACTAATAATTAACATCCATAAAATAAAACTAATTAAATAACAAAATAAACCTAATAAAGATATAAGTGAGATATTCATTGAAAAGATTGTTTGTTGGAGTTGGATGTTCAAACTGCTAGAACCTAGTTTAAATAAGACCAGACCAGCAGAAGACAGAAATACGTAAATAATAAAAAGAACCATAATTTCCCTTCTCTCAAAAATAATTTCCGTGCAAAAAAATGCAAGACCTCCATTATTGTAGCATAATCTCCTAAAAATTGGACAAGATTTTTTAATATAGCGAAATCAGTTAAATTTTTCTTTATAAAAAGGGGTCTACTATTGAAAAGCTAGGCGTTTATCGATAAAATAGAAATGTTGTTTAAAATGGCATTTTTGTATCCAAAAATTTTAGATAAAAATAGTTTATTACGGAAGGAATAAGTATATGTTTAAAGAAACATTTTCAATTTTCAAGAATATTTTTCAGAACAAAAAATTGTTATTACAATTTTCATTTAATGATTTTAAGGCCAAGTATGCTGGTTCAGCACTAGGAATTGTCTGGGCGTTTTTAACGCCATTAGTAACTGTTTTGACGTATTGGTTTGTCTTTTCTGTAGGCCTTCGTTCTAGAGCTGGCGACAATATGCCATTCATTGTCTATTTAGTAACAGGGATGGTACCTTGGTTCTTCTTTTCAGATTCGTTATTATCAGCCACGAATGTGTTTCGTGAATATAGTTATTTAGTTAAAAAAGTCGTGTTTAATGTACAAATTTTACCAACATCTAAAATTTTATCGAACTTGTACACCCACTTGTTTTTCATTCTAATTGGTTTTGTAATTACTACAGCTAACGGTTATTACCCAAGTCTGTACAGTTTGCAATTAATTTACTACTTAGCTTGTTTATTAGTCTTTTTAACAGCAATTACGTGGATTACTGCTTCAACACAACCATTTTTACCTGATATTATGCAATTTATCAATATCATTATGCAAACAGTTATGTGGACATTGCCAATTTTATGGCAACCAACTGGAATGATTGCGACAATCTTAAAAATCAATCCATTATATTATATTGTTCAAGGATACCGCGAATCTTATTTAGGTGGTGCATGGTTCTGGGAACATTGGCAATATAGCTTATATTTCTGGGGAGTTACTATTGTTTTACTATTAATTGGCTCAACCGTGTTTAGACGCTTAAAACCACATTTTTCAGATGTACTATAAGGAGAGAACGACATGTCAGAATATGCAATCGATATCCAACATATTACCAAAACATACAACATGTATAAAAAGCCGTCCGATCGGTTTAAAGAAGCGCTTAGTCCAACCAAAAAATCCTACCACGATTTGTTTTATGCGTTAGACGATGTCACGATGCAAATTAAAAAAGGCGAGATGATTGGTTTTGTCGGCGAAAATGGCTCTGGGAAATCAACCATGTTAAAAATTATTACAGGAGTACTAACACCAACCTCCGGGTCCATGGTGATTAATGGGAAAATTTCAGCGTTGCTTGAATTAGGTTCAGGTTTCAACCCTGAATATTCAGGATATGAAAATATTTTCTTAAATGGAATGGTCTTGGGTTTTTCCCGAGAAGAGATGGAAGAGCGTGTCCAAGATGTCATTGATTTTGCTGACATCGGCGATCATTTGTATCAACCAGTTAAAACGTACTCTAGTGGTATGTTTGTCCGCTTGGCTTTTGCGGTAGCCATTAACGTGGATCCCGATATTTTAATTGTCGATGAAGCGTTGGCTGTCGGGGATTTAGAGTTTCAATTAAAATGTATGGAAAAATTTACGGAAATTAAAAATTCTGGTAAAACAATTTTATTTGTTTCTCACGATGTAAACTCCATTCGTCGTTTTTGTGACAGAACTTTTTGGTTGCAACACGGGAAAGTCGTTGAATATGGAGATACGATGGACGTGACGACCAACTACGAAAACTTTTTGAAAAAGAAATCAATTAAAACGGTTGACCGCGAAGCGACCATGAAAGATGAAACCCCAACACCAGATATTATTGAAGTGGATCATGCGGAACTTTTAAATGCGGATTATGAACCATTAGAAATGGTAACGCAAGATGAAAAAGTGATTGTAAAAATTGAATATACTGTCAAAAATGACCAAATTAAGAAGCCTGTTTGTGGGGTCGCTATTCGAACAGTGGACAATCATTATGTCTGTGGCTTAAATACGTTGTTAGATGGCGTGCAAATTCCTTGGAAAAAAGGACGGAATGTTTTTTATTTAGAATATGAAAAAATGTCATTATTAACAGGTGAATATTATTTTGATATTGCTTTCTTTGAGGAACATGCAACAGTCCCATTAGTCTACAAAACAAAATACGTGACGATGTTTATTACCGGTCGTTATGCCGGAGAAGGAATTGTCATCTTAGATCATAAATGGAAGGATACGACAAAAGATGAAGTATGATTTTGAAATGGAAACAGACGAGAGTACCAGTGTTGGGAAAATCGTAGCACAAATCAAAGAAAATAGTGATGTCTTGGAATTTGGTCCAGGTAATGGGCGAATGACTAGCTATTTGATGGAAGAAAAAAAGTGCCAGGTCTCAATTGTTGAATTAGACAAAGAACTTTATGATCATGTCAGTCAATTTTCAACAGATGCCTTTTATGGCAATATTGATGAAAATGATTGGGTCGAATACTTTGCTGGTAAGACGTTTGATTATATCGTTTTTGCAGATGTGTTGGAACATTTAATGAATCCTCAAAGCGCCTTAGCAAAAGTCAAACCGTTTTTAAAACCAGGCGGTCAAATCTTAATCACTTTCCCTAATTTGGCGCATAATTCGGTCTTAATTGATTTATTTAATAATCGTTTAACGTGGAATGAAACTGGGCTGTTGGATGCTACGCATAAATCATTCTATTTACAAGAAGGATTTGAAAAAGTTTTTGCAGAAGTTGGTTTATACATTGCCAAAGAAGATTTTACATTTAATCAAGTTGGCTACAACGAAATTCCTACGACGTATGAAGCGTTACCTGTAGAAGTGCAAGCAGCTTTTAAAGCGCGTCCCTTTGGCGAAGTGTATCAGTACTTTTTTGCCTTGACTGCTGAACCAGTAGAACAGCCAGAGCGAGTGACACCAGTAAATTCATACAATGAAAAAAACGTTCATATTTTAATTAATTGCGGCGAAGAAAAAGAGACTGAGTTGGATCAACCAGTTGATTTACAAAAACCTGAAACAAAACAGTTCCAACTGAAGATACCAGAAGACGTCCAACTGATAAAATTATTCCCAAGTTTAACGGGGGCAATTGTTAAATTATCCATGACGATAGACGGCGAGACAGTCCCAGTCGCAGCCACGAATGCTTTTCTGGTACAAGAGAATATCTATTATTTCTTAGATACGCAAGTACCTGTAATCGAAGTAACCGATGCACAAATGGCAGGCAAAGACCTGACAGTAGACATTGATTATTTCTTTGAAGGCAACTATTCAGAACGTGAAAATACCTTTATTCATGCACTGTTAGATGAAAGAAATCAATTTTTAGAAGAAATGAATAAACAGACGGAGACTGCCCCTATGCCTACTGGAAAATATAAACGAATCACGTTAACTAAATTTGATAAAATGATTAATTTAACCATCGATGATATTGCTCGCGATGTAGAAAATAACGTTTCTGTTATCAGAGGGTGGGCGTATGACAAACAAACAAATTATCCGCTAAGATTCAGCATTGCAGAAGCTAGTGAATCAGTCACTTATACGGTGGAAACAGAATACCGTCGTGATGTTATTGATATGTTTGAATTAGAAGGCGATCAAGATTATGGTTTTGTAATTACGATTAAAGATCCAGAAGATTTACCAGCCTACACGTTAAACATTGACACCAAATCAGGCCAGAAGGTTCAATACGTGGTGGAGCGTCCAAACATGGTTCAACCAGGCACGAAATTTGATCGAGCATGGCGTTCGATTCAGACACGTGGTTTGATGGGCTCAGTGAAGTGGTACTTTAAACGACAAGAAAAAGCAGAAGCCCCTGTTGACGTGGAGGCAGTTTTAGCGGAAATTAAAACGTTCCAATTTCAGCCTAAAATTTCTGTCGCTGTGCCTGTTTATAATGTCGAAGAAAAATGGCTTGCAGCGTGCGTCTCTTCTTTACAAAATCAGTACTATGAAAATTGGGAGTTATGTTTAGCAGATGATGCATCGCCAAGCGAACATATTAAGCCAATGCTAGAAAAATATAAAGAACTAGATCAACGAATCAAAGTTATTTATCGCGAAGAAAACGGACATATTTCAGAAGCAACTAACTCAGCTTTGTCGATTGCTACTGGCGATTTTATTGGTTTCATGGATAACGATGATGAATTAGCGCCACAAGCATTATATGAAGTGGTCAAAGCTTTAAATACAGACCCAACGATTGATTTTCTTTATACTGATGAAGATAAAATTACAGAAAATGGTCGTCGCTTCAACGCGTTTTACAAATCGGACTGGAATCCAGAACTGATTTTAAATCATAATTACATTACACACTTTGTTGTTGTGAAACGTGATTTATTAGAAAAAGTAGGCGGATTGAACTCAGCATATAACGGCGCTCAAGACTATGATTTCGTATTGCGAGCAACGGAACAAGCAACGAAAATCAAGCACATTCCTGGTATGATGTATCATTGGCGTGCCATTGAATCATCGACTGCTCTAAACCCTGAAAGCAAAGGTTACGCCTATGTGGCTGGTCAAAAAGCGGTTCAAGCGGCGACGGAACGCCGTGGCTTAAAAGCACAAGTAGAGATTGCCGAATTTTATGGTTCCTATAAAATTAACTATCTTTATGATCATGTGCCGATGGTATCATTGATTATTACGAATGATACAGAGAATATGAGTAGCTACTTACGTCAATTATTAGAAAAAACTGCCTATACAAATTATGAAATTCTATTGCCTGCACGCTTCGAGAATCAAATAAATATCCAAAATGACCGTCTTCGTTATGTTTCAACAGAAACTCGTCATGGCATGATTCAAGCTGCTAAGGGAGAATATGTGGCTTTATTAAATGCTGGATTGGTACCAACGAAAAATGATTGGTTAAAAGAGTTAATGAACATTGGTCAACAAGAGACCTCTGGTTTAGTGACTGGCCGCGTAGTTGACGCACGCTATCGCGTGGAAACAGTGGGAGTATCAGTTGATACAGACAAAGGTCGATTACTTTATCCTGAAAAAGGAACCCCTGGTAAAAGCTTAGGTTACTATTACAGAATTGCTTTACCAAGAAATATTCAAGCAGCAACTGAAGACTGCTTACTATTCAACAAACAACTTTACCTAAATTTAGAAGGAATTAACGAAAGCTTAGGAAAAGAATGGATGGGTGTCGATTTATCGTTACAATTTGCTAGCGCTGGTAAACGAAATGTATATGTGTCCTATGCAATTTTGAAAGCAGACGAAAAAATGCAAAACCATGATAAAAAAGGATCTTATAAAGAACTTGCGGAAAAATGGACCGCGGAAGCTTTAGTTGATCCCTACCGAAATCCGAAACATCTATAAGGAGAATGCACATGAATGAAGACATTAAGGTGATCTTTGATAGTATCTATCGCGACAAAACAACAAATAATTTAACCATTACAGGTTGGGCGTTAGATACAATCACTAAAGAAAGCCCAACTTTCACAATTAATAATGAAAACCAAGTGTCCGCTTATAACATTCAGCGCGTTTTACGTGAAGATGTTAATCAAATTTATCAAACAGAGCCTGCGATTGAAGCTGGCTTTGTTGTTACACTTGAAGGAATTAAACAAAAAAAAGTACTCCCTTTTCATTTTCAATCATCAGCACATGTTATAACGGTGGATTTTCCCTTGAATAAAAAATATCCAGTGATTCCAGGGACAGAAGATAAAGTAACTCGTCTTTGGATAAAAGCCAAAAAAGGATTTAAGTATATGGCTAAAAATGGTATTTCTCATACCATTCAACGAGCGAAAATTGAGAAACTAAGAAATCAAGCTTCGTATCCTAACTGGTTAGCTAGAAATGAAGTACTAGACATAGAAGCGATGACGCAAGAAATCGCAACATTTCATTATCAGCCTAAAATTTCCATTGCGATGCCAGTGTATAATGTTGAAGAAAAATGGCTTCGGTTGTGCATTGATTCTATTTTGAATCAAGTCTATACTAACTGGGAATTATGTATGGCCGATGACGCCTCAACAGATCCTAATGTCAAAAAGATTTTAACAGAGTACCAGCAATTGGATGAGCGAATTCGGGTCGTCTTTCGTGAACAAAATGGTCATATTTCCGAAGCAACCAACTCTGCTTTAGCGATTGCTACCGGAGAATTTGTCGCCTTACTAGACAACGATGATGAATTAGCGATCAATGCTTTTTATGAAGTGGTTAAAGTGCTGAATGAAAACCCAGAACTGGATTTAATTTATAGTGATGAAGATAAGATTGACATGGATGGAAATCGTTCTGATCCAGCCTTTAAACCAGATTGGTCACCTGATTTACTTTTAGGAACGAATTACATTTCGCATTTAGGCGTGTATCGTCGGAGTATTCTAGAAGAAATTGGCGGCTTTCGAAAAGGTTACGAAGGTTCTCAAGACTACGATTTAGTCTTAAGATTTACTGAAAAAACGACAAAAGAACGCATCAAACATATTCCAAAAGTTCTTTACTATTGGCGGATGCTGCCAACCTCAACAGCAGTGGATCAAGGCTCCAAAGGTTATGCTTTTGAAGCGGGGCTAAGAGCCGTGCAAGATGCGCTCGTTCGTCGAGGAATTAATGGTCATGCAACGCATGGGGCGGCGAATGGCTTATACGATGTTTATTATGACATTGAATCTGAAAAGTTAGTCTCAATTATTATTCCAACTAAAAATGGCTATAAAGACGTACAACGTTGTGTTTCATCGATTATTGAAAAAACAACCTACCAAAATTACGAGATTATTATGGCTGACAATGGAAGTACAGATCCAAAAATGCACGAATTATATGCAGAATTTGAACAACAATTACCTGGTCGCTTTTTCGTTGAATCAATCGATATTCCATTCAATTTCTCAACTATTAACAATCGTGCAGCGAAAAAAGCGCACGGAGAGTATTTATTATTTTTAAATAATGATACCGAAGTGATTACAGAGAATTGGTTAACCTTGATGGTTTCATTTGCTCAGCAAGAACGGATTGGCTGTGTAGGTGCGAAATTATTGTATCCAAATAATACGGTCCAACACGCAGGCGTTATTTTAGGATTAGGTGGTGTCGCTGGACATGGTCATTATGGTTATCCCCATGGTGACTTAGGCTATTTTGGTCGGTTAGCTATTAATGTTAATTATTCAGCAGTAACTGCCGCATGCTTACTTATGAAAAAAGCAGATTTTGATGCAGTTGGTGGTTTTGAAGAAGCGTTTACCGTAGCTTTCAATGATGTTGATTTATGCTTGAAAGTCCAAGCTTTAGGACGTGACAATGTCTGGCTTCATGAAGCAGAGCTTTATCATTTTGAATCTCAAACTCGTGGATATGATGATAAAGGCAAAAAGAAAAAACGTTTTGAACAAGAAAAAGTGATGATGGAAGAAAAATGGGGACCTTTAATTGAAAATGATCCATTTTATAATCCTAATCTGACAAGGGATATTCCCAACTTTTCATTACGAATTGACTAGATGCAATTGCGGATGACGAAATGGAGCGAAAAGATGGAACAACAACTAACTACAAGAAAAGAAAAACAACCATTACGCAACCAAGCTGAGCAGAGTGCTCGCTTGGTTGATCATTTGTTACGCTGGCGCTATCTGCTAGCGGCAGTCATTTTTATTTTACTGGTCGCCTTTAAAGTCCATGGTAGTTCATTAAACATGTGGGATGCGTATGTTTCTGAATATGCGGATGGTCAAAAAAGTTCATTAATTGCTGGTGAACCAAGAGGTGTTCGCTCGGATGAATGGCTCGTTCAAACCCCATTTAGCCTCTCACAAACACAAACAGGTTTGAAAACACATAATGATGTGATTACGTTAAATGGGCAAGACATGGTGGTAGGCTATAATTCACCAGCGTGGAATTTGGCCACGTTAGCGAAACCTTTTACGTGGGGCTATGTACTATTAGGCAAAGAATATGGCTTATCATGGTATTGGAATCTTAAATTAATTGGCTTAATTTTATTTTCTTTTGAAATTGGCTTGATCGTCACACGGCGGAATAAATATTTAGCTTTGTTAGCAAGTGTTTGGATTCCGTTTTCTTCGGCCCTTCAATGGTGGTTTGTCTCGCCAGTTGGAGATTTAGTATTTTTTGGCTTAGGTTTTTTAGTGGGAATTTATAATTATTTCTATTATCATAGTAGTGTTCGACGTCGTGTCATTTGTGCGATAACGGCTGTTATTATGGCCTCAGGATTTGTTTTAGTTATTTATCCTGCGTTACAAGTACCACTTGGTTATTTGATTTTATTATTTTTAATTTTATTCTTTTTAGAATTTCGTAAAAAAATTAAGTTGGATAAGTGGGATGGGGTCCTGATAGGTGGGGCACTCTTGATGACGGCGATTATTGTTGGCGGATCGCTATATGGCTCATTGGATTCCTTAAAAGCAGTAATGGATACCGCTTATCCAGGAAAACGGGTAAGTTTAGGTGGCGATATGCCTAAACGCGATATTTTGTTATTTTTAACAAATTGGAAAATGCCGTTTCAAGATGTTCCATATTCCAATAATTCGGAAATCAGTAGTTTTTATCAATTATTTTTTGTTATTTTGCCGCTCTCACCATTTATTTTTTATAAAAAAATCAAAGAAAACATTTACGGTTTTGTCTTATTCGTGTATTGTTTATTTAACTTAGTTTGGATGAGCGTGCAATTTCCAACAATTTTTGCTAAGTTGACATTGTGGTCTTATGTGCCAGAACAACGGGCGATGTTATCCTTCGGGTTTGCCGCTGTGTTGTTAAGTTTATGGTTCATCGATTATTTATGGAATCGCCAAGCAAAAATTCCAATGATGGCCTGGTTAGGGGCGCTAGGATTAAATGTTGTTCTGTATTTCTTTGTTTTATATACGGGCAATTTACGGTTATACGTTACACGAATGGACATCATTGGTGTCTTAGTTGTCGCTACCGTTTTAATTGTTGCTTTATTTAAACGTTGGCGCACGTTATTTGTCCTTGTCTTATTAGGAATCATTATGGTTTCTGGTGCCTTTGTTAATCCGATTTCTCGAGGCGTTTCTGCTGTCTATAGTAAAAAATTAGCGGTAGAAGTGGAAGAAATTAACAAAAAAGACCCCAACCAATTGTGGGTGGGCGAACGCTTGATGTATGGCTATTTGCCAATGTTAGGTGTGCATACATTTAACGGTGTTGCTTTTACACCTGACTTAGAGGCTTGGAAACCATTAGATCCAAAAGGAAAAGACACATTTATTTATAATCGCTATGCGCACATCAATGTTGAAGTAGGAAATCAGGCCCCTGTTTTAGAGTTGATGCAAAAAGATGCGATTATTGCTCGTTTATCTCCAGAAAAATTAAAAGAATATGGGATTAAATATGCGGTCGTTTATAAACCATTAGAACCGTTAGACACACCAACGATTCATTTTGAAAAATTATATGGACCTGATCAGAACGGGGCATATATTTATCGAATAAACGACTAGTGATTCATTCATGGAATGAGGTTTGAATATGGGAAAAGTATTGAATAGAATCGGTCGACTTATTTTATTAGTAACAATGATCGGCTCGTATACGATGTGGGTCGTAGGAATTGATGCGCCAGTCACAAAATATATGTATGCCAATAGTTCAATTTTATTATTAATAGCAGTAATACTTGTACTGCTATTAAATTGTACGAAATTAAAATTTATTGACTGGCTAACCGTTGCGTTGGCGTTAGCCACCTGGCTCTTGTTTCACTTTACGGAATCAATCCGTCATAGCACAATGCAAACAGATACAATGATTCCTTTAATTATTTTGTTGGTCCTTTGTTTTAAAGTTTGTGTCTTTGACCGTGTGGATCAAACATTTTTATTAATTGTCTCTTTAGTTGCTTTGAGTGCGACTTTGTATCGGATGTCCGTGGAGTTGCCACAGTTGATTCCAGCAGACGAAATTTTTAAAGAATCAAATAAACTAGAAAGTATTTGGATTAATACCAATACGATTGGTGCAACGTTGATGTTTTCAACAATGATGGCCAGTAGTTTGATCAAAGCATATAGAAATAAGGTTTTTAACCTGCTGCTTTTACCTGTATACATTGGTGGTGTTTTAGGTACATGGGTCAGTCAATCAAAAACCTCTTTTGCCATTTTAGTTGGTTTTATTCTGGTGGATAATCTTTTACCAAAACGTTTCTTGCAACGTTCGAAAGTTTGGCTGTTTGGTTTTGTCGGAGTAGCTGCATTGGGACCATTGTTATTTTACTTATGTGCGGAATCGGATACTGTTGATTTATTTACAGGAAGAGAACGAATTTGGCATGAGTTTTTTGCTAAATGGTTATCTGATCCTCAACATATTAAAGTCGGTATGGAGCCTTTTGTGGCCTCATGGAAACCGCTGGGGACACATAATGCTTTTCTATTTACGTTAAGTAATTTTGGTGTCATTGGCTATCTGATTTTATTTGGTTTTTTAGTCAGTATGATTTTATTGATTGGTTTCCGCAAAAAAACATTGGATCGTTTGCAAGTTAGTTTACTTTTAGGCTTCCTTTTAATCTGGATTCATTCATTTATGGAAGATATTTTATTAGCGCCTCATTGGATGCCGATTGTTTATAGTTTCCTTGGGCTAGCCTTCTACTTCCGGCCAGAGAAAAAACGAGGAAGACATGAAAGACCAACGACACCTAAAAGAAGAAAACGAGTGAAACAAACAAGTCCTGTTAGCAATGAAGAGCGCCCGATAGCACCTGTTGACGAAGAGGGCTGGGACCAACCTGAAGAATTAAGTCGTGTCCAAAGACATCGCAGATAATTTTCATCCTATAGAACTTTCTTGTCCGCTGACATTATGGTAATATAGGGGTTGCATGTTATTACAAATAATGTAATTACTGGAAGTGAAGAGAGGAAGTTTTTAATGACATCAAAAAGTGAATGGAGTAATGCAAGACGAATTGTAATTATTTTAGCAGACGTTTTGCTCTATAATTTATCAATCATCTTAGGGTTTATGGTGAAATTTGGCCGAGAAATTCCTTCATTTAACTTTGTGGCTTATGAAAAATCTGCAATTTACATTTCAATCTTTTTTATCTTTTTGAATTTGTTGTTAGGTTCGTATATTTTTTATAATCGCAAAATTAGTGACATCATTTTTGTCACGGTGATTGGTCAAATTTTAATGACTTTAACGATTATGATTGTGACATTTGCCGGACGTTGGTTTACGTTCCCGCGTTCTGTTTTAGGATATTCCTTTATAATCGGAATTATTGTTCTAAGTCTTTGGCGAATTCTTGTTTATTATCTTTACTTAAAGGTCAGCAATGAGCGAAAAGTTGTTTTACTAGGTAAAGAAAATCAAGTTATGCGGTCAATTCAAAACTTTATGTCTGATAAAAATAACAAGCATAAAGTAACGAGCGTTGTTGTCAGCAATTACTATGAAAACTTAAAAAAAATTATCGATGAAATCGATATTGTTTATATTTCAAGTAATGTTGATGAGAACGAAAAAGTAAAATTGTATCAATTAATTGTCAAACACAAGAAAAAAATCTTTTTAGATACAAGTTTTGAAAATCTAATTATGTTAAAACCAAACATGATGAACTTTGAAGATGAAAGTATTATCGAAGTCTCAAATTTTGAAATTCAACCAGAAGAGAATTTTATTAAACGTTTATTCGATATTTTAGTCTCTGTTTGCCTATTTGTGATTACCTCACCCTTAATGCTTATTGCAGCGATTTTAGTCAAAGCAACCTCACCGGGACCAGTGATTTACAAACAAACTCGGATTACATTAGATCAACGTGAGTTCTCGATTTTAAAATTTAGAACGATGTCGGCAACAGCGGAAGCAAAATCAGGTCCAGTCTTATCTACAAGTAACGACAGTCGCGTCACTACAGTTGGTAAATACTTGCGTGCTTTACGTATTGATGAGTTGCCACAACTAATCAATGTTATTCGCGGGGATATGTCCATTGTCGGACCACGTCCTGAACGACCATTCTTTGTTGATCAATTTAATCAGGAAAACCCGAATTACTATTTACGTCACAATGTACGTGCGGGGATTACCGGCTATGCCCAAGTTTATGGGAAGTATGCTTCTGACTACAATAGTAAATTGAACTTTGATTTACTGTACATCAAGAATTATTCATTGCTATTGGATATGAAAATTCTGCTTCAAACCATCAAAATTCTCTTTGATAAAGTATCATCAAGAGGATTGGATGAGTCTGAAGAACGTGAAGAATTGACGATGGATTATTGTAAAGAGAATGCTATTAGAATTTACCGTTAAAAGTTTGAGACATAAGTTATTTAAGCTTATGTCTCAAACTTTTTTTGGAAACAAGGAACGTTGAAATAATAAAAGAGCTATGCGATAATATAAACTGTTACATTCTTACATAAAATGCAACGAGGAGTGAACAAATGGAAACAGCACTTGTTTCAATTATTATGCCCATGTACAATGCTGGCAAATTTTTATCAAAATCTATTGAAAGCGTTCTGGAACAAACCTATCAGAATTGGGAATTATTACTCATTGATGATGGAAGTAAAGATGATTCTATTGATATTGCACTTGCCTTTATGGAAAAAGATTCAAGAATCTTTTTACTGAAAAATGAACAGAACATGGGCATTGCAAAGACCAGAAATAAAGGAATTGAAGCTTCAAAGGGACAATATATTGCCTTTTTAGATAGTGATGATTTATGGCTTCCTAATAAATTAGAAGTTCAAGTCAAGTGGATGGAAGAAAAAAAACTTTTATTTACATGTAGTTCTTATTTTGTATGTAATGAAAATGGCAACATTACTCATGAGCGTAATTTTAGTGAGGGACCACAAACCTATCAAGATCTTTTAAAAACAAATACTATCGGCTGCTTAACAGTCGTAGTCGAATCTAATCTGCTTAAACGCCATTTAATGCCGGATTTAAAACATGAAGACTATGCTACTTGGTTAAACATTTTGAAAGAAATAAATACGGTCTATTTTATTAACGAAAAATTAGCCATTTATCGTAAGCTAACCACCTCTACATCTTCTAACAAATGGAATACAATCAGTTGGGTTTGGAAAATTTTGCGTCAAAATGAACAGTTTTCAGTTATTAAAAGTTCATTCTACTTAATGCGTTTTTTATTCTATACAACATTTAAATATGCAAAGAATGAATAGGGAGGAAAAGGAAAAGTGGAACAAACAACACAGACGCAATTAGTAGAAATTCAACAAGTCGTTTTACGCATGTCAAAATATTTTGTGGCTTTTTGTGAAGAACATAATCTAACCTGTTATTTTTGTGGAGGCGGTTGTATCGGAGCAATCCGCAGTCAAGGTTTTATTCCATGGGATGATGACTTAGATTTCTTTATGCCAAGACCAGATTATGAAAAATTGAAAGTGCTTTGGCCTAAATATGCAGATACAGAATGTTATCCATTGTTAGTTGCTTCAAAAACTTATAATGATCATAATTCATTTATGACAATTAGGGATGCACAGACAACGTTTATTAAAACCTATCAAGATGGATTAGCGATTCCTCATGGTATTCCTATCGATATTTTTCCTTTAGATGGTGCGCCAAAAGGAAATTTTCAAAGGAAGAAACAAAAAATTTGGGCATTAATTTATGCTTTATTCTGTTCACAAGTGGTACCAGAAAAACATGGTGGCATTTTAGCAACGGGGAGTCGGGTATTATTGAATATCTTTCCATCGAAAAAGGTTCGCTATCATATTTGGCGCTTTGCTGAAAAAAGAATGACTAAGTATTCCTTCGGCTCCACTCCTTATGTTACAGAATTATGTGTCGGACCACGCTACATGGGTAATATTTATCATTTGGAAGATTTTAAATCTGCTATTTTTGTTCCATTTGAAGATACAAAAATGCCAATACCAGTGGGCTACAAGCGCTACTTAACAGAGGTTTTTGGGGATTATATGCAATTGCCACCAGAGGAAGATCGCCAACCCCATCATGAAGCGCTAATTGTTGATACTAAAAAATCGTACACAGAATATCTTAAAAAATAAATAAAAGATGAAAACAATCGATTAAAGATCTGTTTTCATCTTTTTACCATTTAAAAGTAAAAAATTGATATAGGAATGTTAAAAAAGCGTAATTGAATTTGAAATAAAGGTATGAGATAATAATTGGTGTTAGTTTTAAAATGTGAAAACAATTAGTTGAAGGTTATAGGATACACATTTTTGAGAGCGAATGGCAAGTGTTTAAGAAAGATACATATTATTAAATATATAAGGAGAGTTTCATGAAAAAAATCATTTCAGGTATGTTAATTTGTACCGTATTATTAAATAGTTTTAGTGTGATTGCATCAGGAGAAGAGCTTGTAAAAACAGAAACAACGGGGGAGACTGGCTTGGTCACTCAAGCTACGTCAGAAACAACGACTAATTCAACGGAGGATACATCTTCTGTTACAGAAGAAAATACCTCTGAAAGAGATAGTTCTGCTTCAAGCACAAAAGAAGAGTCTCTTGATTCTTCAACAAATAGTACAACGGAAGAACATTCTTCTGTTTCAGAAACAAACACAACAGATAGGAAAACAGAAGCATCACAAAGCTCTGAAGTAGAAAAAAAGACCATTGACCAAGATGAAGCGGATTATCAAGAAGCAGCACGTGAAGGAACGAACCATAAAAAAGGAACATATGCTATGAAAAACGGCATTTCTTCTAGGGTAGCGCGAGCAACAGTTGCGAACGTCTATGCGAATGATCCTAATTTGCCTGGCAAGAATTTTATTGACGTTTCTAGTTGGAATGGAGACATTTCAGTAGCTGAATATCAAAAAATTAAAAGCTATGGTGTAACAGGTGTCTCGGTTAAATTGACAGAAGGAACTTGGTATGTTAATCCATATGCTGCGGGCCAAATTAGAAATGCCAAAGCTGCGGGCTTAAAAGTTTCAGCATATCACTATAGTATGTATGTCTCTGCTGCGACAGCACAAGATGAAGCAAGATATTTTGCTCAGGCGGCGGCTAACTCTGGCTTAGATAAAAATACCATAATGTTTAATGATGCGGAAGATCCAACGCTTACAAACAATGGGCGAAACGCCCATGCTAATTCTGTTGCGTTTAACCAGCAATTAAAGGCACTAGGGTATAAAAATGATGCGTTGTATGTTGGCAAATGGTGGTTAACAAATGGCTATATCGACACCTCCGCCTTCGGAAGAGACAGAGTATGGGTAGCGCAATATCCATATACTCCAGATAGTTCCATGCAGTGGAATAATGACCATGGTGCTTGGCAATGGTCTTCGCAAATGTATTTCCCTGGTTTAGCTAATTATGAAGGGCGTCCGTTTGATATTTCCATGACCTATAGTAATTTTTTAAATATGGGTAATAGTAGTGGGCCTGACTTAAGTAAGTATTACACAACTAATCCAGGTCGAGTGATCATGAAAAATGACGATACTTTTTACCAAGATGTAGCGTTTAGAACTCCTGGTTGGCGAGTTAAAAAAAATACACTAGTTACCATTAAGGGGATTGAATATAGTTCAGCAGGAATTCCTCGATTGGTCACAGACCAAGGTTATTTAACAGCAAATAAAGATTATGTATTAGCGGCACAAAGCAATATTGATTTGTATTTTACGACAAATCCTAAAAAAGTTCGTTTGAAAAGCGATGATTATTTCTATGCTGATCCAGAATTTAAGCAAAGGTTGTCTAAGGTTTCGAAGGGAACAATAGTAGAAGTTGAAGATTTAGCTTATACTCAAAGCGGTATATTTCGATTGAAAACAGCGAAAGGATATTTGACTGCAAATAAAAATATAGTTGAACAATATAAAGGATTAGAAGATACTTACTACACATCTAATCCTGGACAAGTAATTACTAGAAATGAAGATACCTATTACAAAGATGTAGAATTCAAGACAAAAGCAAATAAAGTATCTGCAGGCAGTGTTTTAAAAGTAACTGCTATTGAGAAAACAAAATCAGGAATTCCTAGATTGAAGATGGCAAATGGGTATTATTTCACGGCTAACAAGAACTATGTAGTAGCTACTGGATCTTGGATTGCTAACTATCATACGGTTAATCCAGGGCAAATTATTATGAAAAATAGTGATAATTTTTATGGGGATTCAGACTTCTTATATAAAGGAGCAGCTGTTTCCAAGGGAAGTTTAGTTCCTGTTGTGGGAATCGAGTACCGTGAAAATCAAGTTCCTCGTTTGATTACCCAAAATGGTTATTTAACGGCTAATAAAAGTTATGCACAAAAAGTTGTGCCAAACATCAAAGATTATCTATATGATTATCCAGAGTATGTAGTTATGAAAACAAATGATTATTATTATCAAGATGTAAATTTCAGTAAAAAAGGTGAGTCTGTTTCTAAAGATACATTAATCAAAGTTTTAAGTGTTGATTATACCGAAAACGGATTACCTAGATTAAAGACTGCCAAAGGTTATATAACTGCTAACAAATCATATGTTACAAAATTGGTATCAAATTCAGATAATTACTTTACTGAAAATCCGCACCAAATTATTATGCGAGTGTCAGATAAACTATATACTGATGTAGAGTTTCGTAATGGTAGCAGAACCTTATCATCTGGGACTGTTGTTCCAGTTAAGGGCATTGAGTATTCCTCTAAAGGTGTTCCTCGCTTGAAGACAGAAGGAGGATATCTTACTGCAAATAAAAACTATGTGACAGCTGCTGGAAATGCCAATAACAATTACTTTATCACTAATCCAAAAAAAGTTAAGCTCTTAATTGATGATTGTTTCTACAATAATACTGAGTTTACTAAAAAAGGACAGGCTGTTAAGAAGAATACGATTGTTGAAGTTGAAGCAATCGAATATACAAACAATGGTATACCAAGGTTAAAGACGAAACAAGGGTATTTAACTGCTAATAAGTGGTATGTAGCAAAAGTGGGTTAAGCTATCCGCCAATAAACAACCTTATTGATTATTAAAGTAAAGAGAATATTTGAAAGGTTAACTATATATTGACATCTTTGTTGGACTTATTTTTATACGAGTTCGACAAAGGTGTTTTTTTATAGAGAAAAAGATTTTATTGGTCAAAAATTTTCGCTATTTATAAAGGGGCTAAAAGTGTTGTTAAAATTGATGAAAAGCATAACAATCATCTTTTTATTCAATCAATATCTAAATAAAAAAAGAAATACGATAAAGCCTAAGACTATTAAAATATATAAAATAAAACACCGCCAATATTTACAGTTCGATTAAGGTCTACGATAAATTATTGAAACTTACTGTTAGTTATGAGAAAATGTAAAAGATTGAATGCAGTTTTGGCTGTGTTGATGAATATATAAGTTAAACAAAATTGAAATAAAACTAGTTGTTGACTAGTTAGAGAAAGGATTTTGTATCAAATGATTACAGCTTTAATTATTGCCGGTGGGGTCGGTAAACGAATGGGGCAGGAGATTCCTAAACAATTTATTATGGTAGAGGAAAAGCCAATCATTATTTACACATTGGAATCTTTTCAAAAGCATCCACTCATTGATCGAATCTTAGTTGTGTGTAAAAAAGGTTGGGAACAAACACTAGATGCCTATGCAAAAGAGTACCATATTGACAAATTACAATGGATTATCCCAGGGGGAAATTCTGGTCAAGAATCAATTAACAATGGGGTTAATTTCTTAAAAGAACATTCAAACCCAGAAGATACTATTGTTATCCATGACGGAATTCGTCCATTAGTTGATGAATTAGTTTTATCTGATGTAATTGTTAAGTGTCAAGAATACGGCAATGCAGTGACTTCGTTGCCATATAATGAACAAATTTTTGTAAAAGAAACTGAGGAAACAACTCGACAATATATTAATCGTGAAACATTACGTCGCGTGTCAACACCACAAGCCTATAAATTTGAAAAATTAACTTGGGCTTACGAAAAAGCATTCCGTGAGAATATTGGTATTTCTGAATCGTCATACACAAATACTATGATGGTGGATTTAGGCGAAACATTGTATTTTGCTTTAGGCTCAGATAAAAACATTAAGTTAACCACACAAGATGACTTACAGTTATTTAAAGGCTTCTTGAAAATGAAAGAAGAGTAGTGGAGGGATACCATGTTATTTACAGACGATAATTATTTATCAGACGTTGAACGAGTTTTAGAGAAGACACCAGATTGGACTAAAGTAACTAATAAATCTGTTTTTATAACTGGTGCTTCAGGCATGATTGGGACCTTTTTAATTGATGTGCTTATGTACCAAAATAAAACGAGAAATGCGAATATTTCGATCTGGGCGATGGGACGAACATTGTCGCGTTTAGAAGAGCGATTTACTAGTTATCTAGAAGATCCGTTATTCCATATAGTTATCGGAGATGTCACAGAAGAAATTCAGATAGCAGAAGCTTGTGACTATGTGTTGCATTGTGCTAGTAATACACATCCTAAATCATATGCCAGTGATCCAATTGGAACGATTATGACCAATATTGCTGGTACGCAGCATATTTTAGATTATGCGGTCAAAGCGAATAGTGAAAAGGTGTTATTTTTATCAACTGTTGAAATCTATGGAGAAAATCGTGGAGATCTTGATAAATTTACGGAAGACTATTGCGGCTATATTGACTGTAACACGCTACGGGCCGGTTATCCCGAAGGAAAAAGAGCAAGTGAATCATTATGTCAAGCCTATATTCAGAAATATGGTATTGATGTTGTTATTCCAAGAATTAGTCGTACTTTCGGGCCTACGATGTTACTTTCGGATAGTAAAGCTTCTTCTCAATTTATTATGAATGCAGTCCATAAAGAAAACATTGTGTTAAAAAGTGCAGGGACCCAACTATATTCTTATGCATATGTTGCAGATATTGTATCTGCTCTTCTGTTTTTATTAGTTAAAGGGCAAAAAGGGGAAGCTTACAATGTTTCAAACGAACATTGCGATATTACGTTACGTACTTTTGCGGAAACATTAGCCAATGTGGCTGGAACAAAAGTGATTCATGGAGAAGCCACCGCCCAAGAAAAACAAGGGTTTTCTAAAGCAACAAAAGCACTACTAGACAATCAAAAAATCTACGCATTAGGTTGGCGGCCACTGTACGACAGTATGGAAGAACCATTAAAACATACAATTAAAATTTTAGAAGGTAGCGGAAATTGATATGCCCAAAATTAGTATTATTGTTCCTGTATACAATGTAGAAAAATATTTAGAAAAATGTGTACGCTCTATTTTAGCTCAAACGTTTACTGACTTTGAATTAATTCTGGTGGACGATGGCTCTCCAGACAGTTCTGGAGCAATGTGTGATCAGTTTGCTGAACAAGATCAACGGGTAAAAGTTATCCATAAAGAAAATGGTGGGCTAAGCGATGCTCGTAATGCTGGAATTGAAATAGCAACAGGTGAGTATTTAGGTTTCGTAGATAGTGATGATTACATTGCAGATGATATGTATGAACTATTATATACAAATATCGTAAAAGAAGATGCCGATTTATCAATCTGTGGTATTTATGATGTCTATGAGGGGAAAGAGCCTGTTGTAAAAAGTTTAATACAGGGAACTTTTTCTAGAGAAGAAGCATTATTGTTAATTTTACAAGGAAACATTATTTCCGTACATGCTGTAAATAAGTTATATAGACGAAAACTCTTTGAGGATTTAAGATATCCTAAAGGAAAGTATCATGAAGATTCATTTATTATAGTAGATTTGTTATCTAAATGTCAGAAAGTCTCTATTGATTCAACGCAAAAATATTACTATTATCATCGAATGGGTAGCATTAATACAGAAATGTTTTCAGATAAACAATTTGAGTTTATAGAAGCTTGGGAGAAAAATGAACTTAAATTGAAAGGTAAGGGAGCAGTTATAGAAGAAGCTGCCCATCAAAGAGTTTGTTTTGCGAATTTTTTAGTATTAGATAAAATTTTGATTAGTAATGCTCCGAAGAAAAAAGAAACGAAACAAATTGTTCGCTATCTTCGGGAAAACTTTATTTTTATTATGAAAAATAAAGTTTTTACAAAAAGTCGTAAACTATCAATGATTTTACTTATGTTTGGTCTTCCTTTTTATAAAATACCAATTAAATTGAAAAGAAAATATATAGAAAAAACAATAGATTAACAAGTTGTAATCTAAAAGTTGTTTTAAATAATTGGAGGATATGATGATTATTAATTTATCACAGCAGATGCAAAAAATAGAAAAAAGGATAGCTATACCATATATTGTTTTTTTTGAGTTAGTTCTAATTTGTCGAATGGTTAGCATTTATTCGACTTTACCAACAAAAATAGATTCATTATTTACCTTGATAATTATGCTATTGTCAGGTGTTTACTTCATATGTCACTTCTTGCCAATTTTTATAGAAAAAAAACAAAGAAGAATAGAATACTGGCTAATTGCTTTTATAGGAATTTTATTTTTAACAACATTTATTAATCATACGTATGCTTTTTCAGAGAACATTAAGTTGATCATTTGGCAATGTATCTTTTTCTTTTCCGTTTACGAAGTAGGGCGTTCGAATGATAAATCTGTTTTTAAAGCTTTTGAGTATGTACTTTTAATTGTTTGGACCGCATTAGTCATCGTTGGGTTATACTTATTTTTTGCGCGAATCAGCTTTTCAAAACCAGTAGAGTCTTTGTATTACGGAATGAGAATCGGTTTTTTTGAAAATCGATTATATGGTGTTTTTGTGGAGCCTAACTATGCATGTACCATCTCATTAGTTTGTATTTTGGTTGGCGTGCGGAATTTTATTAATACCAATAGCAAATGGTTAAAAGTGGTTTGTGCAATGGTGATTTTTCTACAATTTAGTTATGTAGCATTGTCTGGATCAAGATCAGGAGTTATTCAGTTGATTTCAATGGTAATTTTCGGGATGTTCTTTACAATTTGGTTCTTTCAAAAAAATACATCCAAAGCAGTTATAAAAAAAGTTGTGCAAGCAGTATTAGTTTCTTTTTTCTGTGGTGCTATTGTTTTCGGGGGCTTACAGTTAATAGAAAAAGGGTATATTGCTACTGCAAATTCAGTGAATATTGAAGTACCAAAAGTTTTAGATAATAAAGAAAATGAAATTCTAGGAAATAAGAAAATTACTACTAAGAGACCAGATGTTGAGGGGAAAGATGATATTTCAAATAGTCGATTTGCTCTTTGGCAAAGTGCGATAGATTTAATGAAATTAAATCCTATATTTGGCACTTCTCCAAAAGGTTTTGCAGATATAGCTAAAGATAAATTGCCTCAATCTCATATTGCTAAGACAGCTCAAACACCGCATAGTTTTTTCTTCTATTTATTAGCAGCTACAGGGATTTCAGGTACAATTGTATTTCTAATTTTCTTGCTATCTAAAATGTTTAACTCTGCTAAATTGCTGTTTAGCGTTCGAATTAAAAATTATATGGATTTTGTGTTAGATAACCAAATTGTGTTAGTCATTTTAATTTCTGGATTACTGATAACTGAAGTCATTTTAACAAGACGTTTTGCAACAGTTATCTTTTGGTTATACTTAGGTAAAATTCAGTATCGCACTGACATGGAAAATGATTTGATTAGAGGAAATGAGCAATGATGCTCATTTTTTCTACTATACAATTGATTATTATATAAGTAGGAGAGTAATATCATGCAAAAACTTACGTTAAAAGAGGTTCAGGCGAAGGCTGTTGAAATATTAGTGTATATCGATAATATTTGTCGATCTAACAACTTGCATTATACATTATTTTATGGAACATTGATTGGTGTAGAACGTCATAAAGGTTTTATTCCTTGGGATGATGATATTGATATAGTTATGCCAAGGCCAGATTATGAATTGTTAATTAAAATCCTTAAAAACGATTCTAACTATCAATTACTTTCTTTTGAAACACGGAAACATTTTCGTTATCCTTTTGCAAAGTTAGTTGATCCTAATACTGTAGCTCATTCCAAACAATATTTTGGTGGAGAAGATAAGGACTTAGGAGTTTTTGTAGATATTTTTCCAATTGATGGTATCCCTGATACTCAAAAGGAGAGAAATGAACTAAGAAAGATAACGGAACAGTATCGGTTAAACTTAATGGATACTTTAGGTTTAAGCTATGCACGAAGTTTTCATCTTAGTAAGGCATTAATAAAATTAATAACTCGTTATCCTAATCATTTTAAAGTGAAAAAAGTAGGAAACAATCAATATTGGCGTGATGTATATCAAACAGAGGCAAAAAAAACCCCATTTGGAGCAACAAAACATTGTGGTTATCTAGAATGGATTCATATAGATTGGGGTGTATTTCCTAATGAATGGTTTTTGGAATATGAGGATGTAGAGTTTGAAGGACATAAATTTATGGCCATTAAAAACCGAAAACAATTTTTAACTTTACGTTATGGAGATTATATGGAAATGCCTCCAGTAGAAGAAAGAATCACTCATCATCCCTATGATTTTTACCAAAAATAAAGATTATTTATAGGTTTTTTAGAAAGAAGGCGTACTTAAATGAAGCAGCAATATACAGCAACTGTTGTTATGGCTACCTATAATGGAGAAAAAAATATCTTAGAACAGTTGGATTCCTTAAAAAATCAGTCGAAAAAAATTGATGAAGTATTAATTTGGGATGACTGCTCTACAGATTCTACAGTTAAAATAATTGAGAACTTTATTTCTGAAAATAAATTAGGTGAAACGTGGCATTTGAAAATCAACACGGAAAATTTAGGTTGGCGCAAAAATTTCTTTAATCTATTGAATGCTGCTACTAAAGAAATTGTTTTTACGTGTGATCAAGACGATATTTGGGATGCATCTAAAATTGAAGTGATGTGTGAAGCTTTTGCAAACACTGATGTTAAAGTTTTAGTAAGTGATTATACTGAATTAGTAGAACCTGGGGGATTAGCAGAGGAATTAAAAAAAATTGATTCAGTTAAATTGCCTAATCAAAAAGCAGAACAGATTATATTTAATGAGAACAATTTATTTTTACGTCGCCCGGGATGTGTATATGCAATTAGAAAGAGCTTCATTGCCAATGTTAATCTATACGCATCTGAAATGGAAAATCCTGTACATGATATGGCGATGTGGGGAAGTTCTTTATTAAGTGATGGGCTCTATATTGTTAGGGAAGAATTAATTAGATGGCGTAAACATGGACAAAGTTCCTTTAAAAAAGAAATTGATTTAGCTAAGAAACAAAATCACTTTGAGGAAAGATTGAATACTTTACGCCGGAGATTACAGCGTACAGAGGCTGCAAAGAATTATTTAAATAATCAACCACATGTTGAAGAATTTGAATATAAAGACAAAGTTCTTTCAAATTTGATTAAAGAGTTGAATATGCGAGTTTCTTTATTAGAAAGAAAAAAAATAATCCCGAGTCTATGTGCCTTTTTTAAGTATCATCACAAGTTTTATTTTAGCACAGATATCTACCATATCATGAAATATAAAATTAGAAAGTGAGCATAATGCTATGAATTCAAAAGCAAAAATGGTGGCTAAAAACCTTTATTATACTGTGGCTGCAAATTTTGCAACGTTGGGTATTTCGGTTCTCTTAAATTTATTTGTCCCTAAGTTGTTAGGCGTTACAGAATACAGTTATTGGCAACTTTATGTTTTTTATTCTTCATATGTTGGATTTCTCCACTTAGGCTGGATTGATGGTATCTATTTAAAAATTGGGGGAGAAGAATACGAAAATTTAGATAAAAGAAATCTCGGTTCTCAATTCTGGTATTTAGCGATTTTTGAATGTTGTATTTCTGCTTTTGTCATTCTTTGGGCTTACTTTTTCATGCCGAAAGAATATCAAGGGATTATTTTGATATTGACGGCCATTGTTTCAGTAATTACAATTGCAAAAACGTTTATTCTGTATGTTTTTCAGTCAACAAATCGTATTAAGGAATATGCTCAATTATCCAGAAATGATCGCTATTTATATGTCCTGTTCATTGCAATTTACTTTGCATTAGGAGGACGAGATTTTTATTGGCTAATCATTATGGATATACTTTCTAAACTGATTATTACGGTTTGGGGAATGTTTAGAGTTAAAGACATGTTGCGTGTGAACATGATGAGTTTGAAGGAAGTTACTCCTGAAATAGTTGATAATATTAACATAGGTAGTAAACTAATGCTCAGTAGTATAGCAAGTATGCTAATAATGGGAACCATTCGCTTTTTTGTTCAACAGCGTTGGACAATCGAAACCTTTGGTAAATTGTCCTTTACTTTAAGTTTATCAAATATGTTTTTAACTTTTATTAATGCTGTTGGAATTGTAATGTTTCCGTTGTTAAGACGGACAAATAAAGAGCGATTGCCGTCTTTATTTGTCACATTAAGAGGTGTTTTTGTTCCGTTGACGTATGCAATTCTGCTGTTATATGTACCCGTCAAATTTGTTTTAGGTATGTGGTTACCCGAATATAGCGAGAGTTTGAAATTTATGGGAATTCTATTTCCTATAGTTATTTATGAAGGCCGGATGTCTTTACTAATTAACACGTATTTAAAAACGTTGAGAAAAGAAAAAACAATTTTATTTGTTAACGTATTGACACTTGCCTTGTCGTTAATCTTATCGTTGTTTGTGATTTTCGTTGTTGGGAACTTGAATTTAACTGTTGGATTGATATTAGTAAGTTTAGCATTTCGTTGTAATTTAGCGGAAATTTTTCTATGCAAAGATATGAATATTAAAATAGGAAATAGCACTGCATTGGAAACGTTGGTTACATTATTGTTTATCTTTAGTAATCTTTGGTTTGGCGGTAGTATTTATAGTTTCATTTCTTATGCAATTGTGTATATTATCTATTTCTTATTCATTCATAAGAGCTTTGTAAATAACGCAAAGAATTTAAAATATTTAGTAAAAGGTTGAGAACGTTATTTTCTCTCCTTTTTTATTGAAAAAACAAACTGTAGTCTTTGACATCTAAAAATGGTAAAATTAATGTATTATTTTAATTGGAGTGGGAAACTTGAGGAACTTTTTAATCACAGGCGGCGCCGGCTTTATCGGCTCAACCTTAGCAAATTATTATAGTAAAGACAATCAAGTTGTGGTCATTGATGATTTATCAATGGGCCAAACTGAAAATTTAAACGCATCTGAAAATATCACGTTCATTGAAGGTAGCGTGACTGATCAACAATTAATGGAAAAAGTACTACAAGAGTATCAGTTCGATTACATTTTTCACTTAGCAGCGATTGCTAGTGTAGCAGATTCAGTAGCACGTCCAGTGGAAACACACCAAGTGAATTTTGAGAGTGTGTTACAATTACTGGAATTAATTCGGAAATACCAGAAAGATTTAAAACGTTTGGTGTTTGCTTCTTCTGCAGCGGTTTACGGCGATGAGCCAACTTTACCAAAACAGGAAGAGTCAGTAATTCGTCCGTTAACGCCTTATGCTGTGGATAAATTTGCTTCTGAAAAATATGTTTTAAACTATTGTCATTTATATGATGTTCCAACAAGCGCTGTTCGCTTCTTTAACGTTTATGGGCCAAACCAAAATCCTAATTCGCCTTATTCTGGCGTTATTTCGATTGTGATGGACTCTTACAAACGCTTATTAGCCAATCAAGAAGTGACATTCAATATCTTTGGCGATGGAAAACAATCCCGTGATTTTGTCTTTGTTGAGGACGTGGTTCAAGCGTTGAATCTTGTCGCTCATTCTGACCAATCACTTGGGGAAGTGTATAATGTCGGAACAGGGAAAGCAACCGATTTAAATGAGTTAATTTCTTCTTTAAATGATATTATGAAAGTCACTTTGCCAGTTGAATACAAAGAAGCACGAGCTGGGGACATCAAAGATTCCTTAGCGGATATATCTAAATTACGTGCCATTGGTTATGAACCGAAATATAGTATTCAATCTGGTTTGGATAAATATGTTAATTATGAATTAAAAGCGGAAGGTAAGCAGAGATGAAAGTTAAATTAAATAAAAAGAAGATATTTATATGCTCAATTATTATTACATTTTTGGTGATGCTTACTTTAAATAATTTAACACCATTACTTGCAGATGACTACGAATACCTTTATAAAACGAAAAGTTGGATGACAATACTGATAGATGAATACAATCAATACATGACATGGACCGGACGTTCAGTGGTCCATATAATTGCAAGAATATTTTTATTGTTACCAAAAGGAATTTTTAATGTTTTTAACGCTTTGGCATACACAATAGTAACATATTTAGTTTATAGACTTACTTTACAAAAGCAAGATGAAAAGTATAATTCATTTAGATTTATTATTATTCAAGTGCTATTTTGGTTGTTTACCCCAGCCTTTGGAGAAGTGTTTTTGTGGGAGACAGGCTCAGCTAATTATCTTTGGGGAAGTTTAATTATTCTTTCGTTCCTTTATGTGTATCATAGAGAAATCATTGAAGAACACGTCTTTACGAAAACAAAATTAATGATTTTTTTGATGTTTGCTTTAGGAATTTTGGCTGGTTGGTGTAATGAAAATACCTCTGGAGGAGCTTTGCTTATCGTTTTAGGGTATCTTGGCTGGCAGTTTTATACAAAACGAAAGCTTTCTTTATGGATGTTCACGGGTGTTGCTGGTAATGCTATAGGTTTGGCGTTAATGGCTTTAGCACCAGGAAATAAGATTCGCGCTACTTATTTTGCTAGAAGTACTTGGTCTTTACCAAGAAAGGCCATGACAGGAATCATTACAATATTTGAACAAATGAAAGAAAATTTATCATTATTTTTAGTTATACTGATTTTGTTGCTTGTTTTATATACTTATATTAGTCAAGATAAAAAAAGAGTATACCTAAGTGTTGTTTATTTTGTTTCTGGAATGGCTACTATGCTAGTTTTAGCCATCTCTCCAACGGCATTAACTTATGGACGTTCATACTATGGGGCTGTATTATTCTTGATTATCGCTTTTTCTATGTCACTGCCAAATTATAAAGTAAATATCAGGTTTTCTCCAATTTACAGTGTTTTGTATGTGATTTTGGCATGTACATTCTTCATGAACGTAATGGTTGGTGTAAGTGATATATTCTTGTCAAAATTGGATTTGACAAAACAATATAGTTATTTAGTTGAGCAAGAGAAAAAAGGAAATATCAATCCTGTGTTTCCAGATATATCATATAGTAATACAACAAAATATTCAGCTTATTCTAATCATTTATCGCATGTAAAAACTAATTCAGATGCACAAGTTAATCGTTCTGTTGCAAAATATTATGGCTTGGAGTCTGTGCGAAGTGTTTCAGAAAAAGATTGGGACAATATATATAGAAATGGAAACCCAGAGTTGATGAATATTTTTAATCTTAATGATTATTTACAAAAATTAATTGATACGCAATATACTATTTTATTAAGTGGTTATGGTAATCAAGTCTATCTTTCACAAGCGGAAGAGTCGCTTTTAAAAGACTTAGGGGTAGACGTAAAATTCGAAGGTAACAATGCGTGGACTTTAAGTGCAGTGATTTCAAAAGATAATAAAACAGTTGAAACAAATGCAGAATTATCGAGACTAACTGGTAAAATTGAAGCTTTAAATTATGATGTATTCTCAAGTTATACTAATTATGAAAATCAAACATTTGCTTCTGTAAAAATAAATGATACAGAAATGTCTAGAAATAAAAAAGGTTTGAACTTTGTGATTATTGATAGTAATACTAACAAAGTTATTGATTCGGTAAATTTTGATATTACAGAAAAAAATGCTCCAGGAATGCGTTAGTTGTTATATCTTAAAAAGAAGCCCCTCATTTGTGAGAGGCTTCTTTTTTCTACATTATTTGAACCCACCTCACTCCAATGGTACAATAAACAAGATTGGAGTGAGAGCATGACAGATATTATTGCACATCGAGGAAGTAAAGGCACCCATCCTGAAAATACGTGTATTGCTTTCAGAGAGGCTGTTCGTGTTGGTGCTGAAGGAATTGAATTAGACGTTCACCTATCTAAAGATGGTTATTTAATCGTTATGCATGATGAAACAGTGGATCGTACGACAGATGGTCATGGTGAAATCCAACAGTTAACATTAAACGAATTAAAACAACTAGATGCTGGAAGCTGGTTTCAGAAAAATCCTTCTGTTCAATGTGTTCCAACATTGGAAGATGTTTTAAATTGTCTTGTAGAAGAACAATTCAATGGTTTTTTGAATATTGAACTTAAAACCGATATTATCCATTATGAAGGAATTGAGAAAAAAATCGTCCAACAAATGAAGCAAAAAAACTGGCCGTTTCGTTATTTATATTCCAGTTTTTATTTTCCAAGTTTAGTTAAATTAAAAAAAGCTGATCCTAAGACAGAAATTGCCTTTATTTATGAATCTGCAGAGGATTTAAGTCAAGCGGGACCGGCATTCGCGCTTGTCGATAGTTTACATCCAAAAATGTCTTGGGTGTTGGCTCATGAAAAAGAACTTATCACAATTGGCAAACCGCTGCGGCCGTGGACTGTTAATCGGATGGAAGAAATGGAAAATTGTTTTCAGCTAAAATTGGCGGGTGTTCATACTGATTTTCCTGAGGAAGCAAAATTTGCTCGTCAAAATTGGCAAGAAGAAGGAGAAACATAATTGGAGAAAGTATTAGTTATTGTAGGACCCACTGCGGTGGGGAAAACAGCATTAAGTATTGCTTTAGCAAAAAAATTTAATGGTGAAATTATTAGCGGTGACTCCATGCAAGTTTATCGCTCGTTAGACATTGGCACCGCTAAAGTCACAGAAACAGAAAAAGAAGGAATTCCTCACTATTTAATTGATTGCCGTGAAGTCAGCGAAACATATTCTGCCGCTGATTTTCAGAAAGAGGGTCGTCAAAAAATCAAAGAAATTACTGAAAAAGGGAAACTACCAATTATCGTTGGAGGAACAGGTTTGTATATTCAATCACTCCTTTATGATTTTCAACTAGGAAGTCGTGAGATAGATGACTCGCCTGAAATTAGAGAAACGTACAATTTATTTGCGGAAGAAAAAGGGAATCAAGCCTTATGGCTGTTATTACAACAAAAGGATCCTCTAGCGGCTAACAGCATCCATTTTAATAATCGCAAAAAAGTGATTCGTGCGTTAGAGGTCTTTGATAAAACCGGTTATAGTATTTTGACCCCGAAGGAAAAACCAGCTCGTCTCTATGATTATTATTTGTTAGGTTTGGAAACAGATCGCGCTTTATTGTATGAGCGTATTAATCAGCGGGTGGATCAAATGATGACAGAAGGGCTGTTGGAAGAAGCAAAACAGATGTTTCAGCAACCACATGCACAAGCAGCTCAAGGTATTGGCTATAAAGAATTTTTCCCGTATTTTTCTGGTGAACAATCATTAGAGATGGCGGTTGAAACAGTCAAACAGCAATCGCGGCGATATGCCAAACGTCAATTGACTTGGTTTAGAAATCGAATGGCTGCGCATTGGTGGAATTTGGTTCAGCAGCCAACAGATTTGCCCAAGTTGGAAAAAGAAGTAGCGGAATGGCTACAACAGAAGGAGAGTGAGTAGGCGATGACCACTCATGAAAAAGTGATTCTAGTAGGAGTTGAAACGGAAAAAAATTATCAGACATTTTCTGCATCAATGGAAGAACTGGCGAATTTAACGGAAACCGCTAATGGAGAAGTGGTGTTTGTTTTAACGCAAAAACGACCACAAGTCGATCGACAAACCGTAATCGGTAAGGGGAAATTGGAAGAATTAATTCAATTAACAGATGCCTATGAAGCGGATCTTGTGATTTTTAATCATGAGCTCACACCGCGTCAAAATCAACTGTTATCTGAAGCGTTAGCTGTACGAGTAATTGATCGTGTACAATTAATTTTGGATATCTTTGCTTTGCGTGCGCGCTCCAAAGAAGGAAAGTTACAAGTTGAATTAGCACAATTGGATTATTTATTGCCTCGCTTGGCTGGCCAAGGAAAACAGTTGTCCCGACTTGGAGGAGGTATTGGGACACGCGGGCCTGGTGAAACGAAATTAGAGTCGGACCGCCGCCACATTCGGAATAAAATCTTAGGCATCCGTCGTGAGTTAAAAGAAGTCACTGCTCATCGTGAACGAAGCCGCCAGAAAAGACAAAATTCAGAACTATTTCAAATTGGCTTGATTGGTTATACCAATGCTGGCAAATCAACTATTCTCAACATGTTGACAACAGCAGGAACTTATTCAGAGGATCAATTGTTTGCAACGTTAGATCCTTTAACCAAAAAATGGCAATTGCCTCAAGGCATGGAAGTTACGCTGACCGATACGGTTGGCTTCATTCAAGATTTACCAACACAGCTGATTGAAGCCTTTCAGTCGACATTGGAAGAAAGTCGGACGATGGATTTACTGCTCCATGTGGTGGATGCAAGTGCGCCAGATCGTTTACAACATGAACGCACAGTTCAAACATTGATGAAAGAATTAGCGTTGGAAAATATTCCGTGCTTGACGGTTTATAATAAAAGAGATCAAGTGGACAGTAAAGAATTTGTCCCAACCTTATTTCCCAATGTATTGATCTCAACTAAAATTTCTGAAGATAAAGAACGACTGGTTCAAGCTATCCGTGCCCAAATGATGGAATTACTCGAGCCTTATCAATTAGAAATTAGCCCAACTGACGGACAACTATTAAGTGAACTTCGCCGGATGACACTAATGATTTCAGAAGAATATACTGAAAATGAAAATCGGTATATCGTGAAAGGCTTTGCGAAAAAAAAGTCTAAATGGTTGGCTGAATCCGAAAAAGAATAAAAAATGGTAAGTTGATTAGAAATGATTTGTAAAAACAAATCATTTCTATTTTTTTGATTAGTAGGAGAAAATCAGCCGTGAAAAGATGGAAAAGTCCATATTTATCAGGTTTTTTGTTTTATGTTAGAAAATCTAACATAAGTTCTTGACAATTTGTCATTCTATTGTTATTCTAAGAAATAACTAAGAGAGGAGGATGGAGATGAGAGAAAAAGAGTTACGCCGTTCCATGTCAGTTTTTCCAATTGGTACAGTTATGAAACTAACGGATTTGACCGCTCGACAAATTCGCTACTATGAAGAACAGGGATTGATTCATCCAGAACGTAGTGAGGGCAACCGACGCATGTATTCTTTAAATGATATTGATGTTTTGTTAGAAATTAAAGATTATTTATCTGATGGATTGAACATGGCAGGGATTAAGCGTGTGTATGAAATGAAATTAGAGGAACAAAAAAACACCGCCGAGGCAACTCGTCCGTTAACCGATGCAGATGTTCGTCAGATTTTATACGACGAAATCCTTTCGCAAGGAGGACTTACTCAGCAAAATCCGTTCCAATCGAATGTACCAAGGCTTTAACGTTTCAGCAGCCAATAAAAATGAAGGATGGGGATCAGACCGATGACAAGAAAAGCCAAAACGGCAGAAGAGATTAAACATATTGCAGAAGAGGAAAACGTACGTTTTTTACGACTAATGTTTACCGACATTATGGGAACAATTAAAAATGTTGAAGTTCCTGTGAGTCAGCTAGATAAAGTATTAGATAATAAAATGATGTTTGATGGGTCATCCATTGAAGGATTCGTTCGTATCGAAGAAAGTGACATGTATTTATACCCTGACCTATCTACATGGATGATTTTTCCGTGGGAAAGCGACCATGGAAAAGTTGCGCGCTTAATTTGTGATATTTACAATCCTGATGGTACCCCTTTTGCCGGAGATCCCCGCGGTAATTTAAAACGCGCCTTAGCAGATATGAAAGAATTAGGCTTTACTTCTTTTAACTTAGGACCAGAACCAGAATTTTTCCTATTTAAATTAGATGAGAATGGTGAAATTACCACTGACTTGAATGATAAAGGTGGCTATTTTGATTTTGCACCAACCGATTTAGGTGAAAATTGTCGCCGTGATATTGTTTTAGAGTTAGAAAGTTTAGGCTTTGAAGTGGAAGCTTCACATCATGAAGTAGCACCTGGTCAACATGAAATTGACTTTAAATATGCTGATGTAGTTGATGCTTGTGACAATATTCAAACGTTCAAATTAGTTGTGAAAACTATTGCGCGTAAACATGGCTTGCATGCAACATTTATGCCAAAACCTTTGTTTGGAATTAATGGTTCTGGTATGCACTGCAATATGTCATTATTTAATGAAGAAGGTAATGTTTTTTATGACGAGTCAGGAGAGATGGGCTTAAGCCAAACTGCGTATCATTTCTTAGGTGGTTTATTAAAACATGCCCGTGCCTATACTGCGGTATGTAACCCAACAGTGAACTCTTATAAACGCTTGGTACCAGGTTATGAAGCACCTGTTTATGTAGCTTGGAGCGGCAGAAATCGTTCACCACTCATTCGAGTTCCTGAATCTCGTGGTTTATCGACTCGTTTAGAATTACGTTCTGTCGATCCTTCAGCGAATCCGTATTTAACAATGGCTGTCTTATTACAAGCAGGTTTGGATGGTATTCGTAATGAACTTACACCACCGCCAGCAGTTGATCGTAACATTTATGTGATGAATGAGGAAGAACGTCAACATGCACAAATTGAAGATTTGCCATCAACCTTACACAATGCCATCAAAGAATTACGTAAAGATCAAGTAATGATTGATGCATTAGGTCGTCATATTTTTGCCAATTTTGTAGAAGCGAAACGAATGGAATGGGCAGCCTTCCGTCAAACCGTTTCTGAATGGGAAAGAGAACAATATTTGGAGTTGTACTAAAAGCCGTTACTTTTAATAATCTTAATGTTTAGAAAGAGGAAGATAAGTCGAAACGCTTATCTTCCTCTTTCGTTCTTTAGTTTGTGAATGAATAGATAATTTCTATTTCACAAAATAAAGTAATTTTAATTCAGTGAAATAGTTTGTTTATAGGGGAAAAAGGGGGTTTTTCTCAATTTCTCTTTTATTTTTAAGCAAAAAAATTGACAAAATCTTTCAAAATTTGTGAAATTCCGCTATAATAAACAAGAATATGCGTGCAACTATTCTATTTTTTAGATATAAAGGATGAGAAAAACATGCGGAAAATGAAAACAATGGATGGGAATGCAGCAGCAGCTTATATTTCCTATGCTTTTACAGAATTAGCAGCCATTTATCCAATAACACCAAGTTCAACGATGGCTGAACTTGTTGATCAGTGGTCGGCCGAAGGTAAGAAAAATATCTTTGGTCAACCTGTGAAAGTAGTCGAAATGCAATCGGAAGCTGGTGCTGCCGGCGTGGTCCATGGCTCTTTAAAAACAGGCGCGCTTACCACGACCTATACGGCTTCACAAGGGTTACTTTTAATGATTCCTAATATGTACAAAATAGCTGGAGAACTATTACCATCTGTTTTTCATGTGGCGAGCCGAGCTTTAACTACGAATGCTTTAAATATTTTTGGTGATCAAGGAGACGTAATGGCCGCACGCCAAACAGGCTTTGCTATGTTGTCAGAAAGCAGTGTGCAAGAAGTGATGGATTTGGCACCAGTGGCTCACTTGGCTTCGATTGAAGCGAGTGTTCCATTTATGAACTTTTTTGATGGCTTTAGAACAAGTCATGAAATTCAAAAAGTGGCAGTTCTTGACTATGAAGAATTAGCACCCTTAGTAAATCAAGAGAAATTAGCCGAATTCCATCGTCGGAGCATGAATCCGAATCACCCTTCCGTTAGTGGAATGAACCAAAATCCAGATATTCACTTTCAACAACGAGAAACAATAAATCCTTATTATGAAAAATTACCTGGTATTGTTCAAAAATATATGACAGAAATTAACCGGTTACGGGGAACCAATTATGATTTAGTGACGTATTATGGCGCAGAAGATGCAGAAGAAGTGATCGTTACAATGGGTTCAGTTGCGCAAACAATTGAACAGACTGTTGATTATTTACAACAACAAGGAAGAAAAGTTGGCTTTCTTAATGTCCATCTCTATCGACCATTTCCAATTGAAACATTTCTCGAAAAAGTACCTCAATCAGTTAAAGCAATTGCTGTCTTGGATCGGACGAAAGAGCCCGGTGCTGGTGGTGAACCGTTATTATTGGATGTCCAAAGTGCGATGTATGAAGCGGACATTCGCCCAACAATTATTGGTGGGCGCTATGGGTTAGGTTCTAAAGATGTACTGCCAAATCAAATTGTTGCGGTTTTTGATGAATTAATGAAAGAACGTTCTGCCATGAAGAAGCGCTTTACAATTGGGATTGATGATGATTTAACTTATACTTCATTAGAAGTTGGCAAACCACTTGATTTGACGAATCCGAAAACCTATCAAGCTAAATTTTGGGGCTTTGGTTCTGATGGGACAGTAGGGGCGAACAAGTCAGCGATTAAGATTATCGGTGATCATACAGACAAGTATGCTCAAGGCTTTTTCTATTATGATTCAAAAAAATCAGGCGGGTTGACCGTTTCTCATTTACGTTTTGGCGAGACACCCATTCGTTCAACGTACCTCATTGAACATTCTGATTTTGTGGCCTGTCATACAGCCGCTTATTTGCATACCTATGATTTAGTAAAAGGGTTAAAAAAGGGCGGTACTTTCCTCTTAAATACCATTTGGAATGATGAACAACTAGCACGATTTTTACCAAATCAATTAAAACGGTATCTAGCTGAAAATGAGATTCAGTTTTATACAATCAATGCAGTGAAATTAGCTAGTGAAGTCGGACTAGGTGGGCGAATTAATACCGCGATGGAAACAGCTTTCTTCAAATTAGCGGAAATTATGCCTTTTGAGCAAGTGTTGCCAATTTTAAAAGAAGAAGCACTGAAAAGTTATGGTCATAAGTCCATGAAAGTTGTCGAAAAAAATATTCAAGCAATCGATAAGACCGTTGAATTGTTGCATCAGGTACCTGTTCCAGCAGAGTGGAGAACGCTTGAAGTTCAACCGCGAAAACGTTCAGAAAATGTTAGTGATTTTGTTCATGAAATTGTTGAACCGATTAATCGTCAAGAAGGGAATGCGTTATCTGTTGCGACACTAGCGAAAAATGGGATGACAGATGGGCGGATGCCTTTGGGAACTGCGGCAGTTGAAAAACGTGGAGTTGCATTAGAAGTACCTGAGTGGATTAGCGATCGATGTACTATGTGTAATGAGTGTGCCTTTGTATGTCCTCATGCGGCGATACGACCATTCTTAGCCGATGAAGAAGAAATGACTGAAGCGCCAGAAGGATTCATTGTGCGTGATTTACGTGGTGCCGACGGCTTGAAGTATCGTATCCAAGTCTCAGTCAAAGATTGTACTGGCTGTGGTCTTTGTGTTGAAGCCTGTCCAGCTAAAGGGAAAGCTTTAGTAATGAAACCTTATGAAGAAGAAAAAGAGCAGGCTATGAACTGGGCGTTTGCTATGACGTTACGTCAAAAGGAAAACCCAGCAAAACCGAATACTGTTTTAGGTTCGCAATTTAATAAACCTTTATTAGAGTTTTCTGGTGCTTGTTCTGGTTGCGGCGAAACGCCTTATGTTAAATTATTGACGCAAATGTTTGGTGACCGAATGCTGATTGCTAATGCAACAGGTTGCTCATCGATTTGGGGTGCTGCAGCGGGTGTGACACCTTACACTACTAATGAACAAGGACAAGGTCCAGCTTGGTCAAATTCTCTTTTAGAGGATAATGCCGAGTTTGGTTACGGCATGTTGTTAGCAACGCAAGCGCGTCGCGAACGTTTAGCTAGTAAAATGACCAAAGCTTTTTCTGTAGCCAGTGATTCTTTACGTTTATTGATGGAAGATTGGATAGCACATCTGTCCGAAAGTGAAGGTACGCAACAACGTGCAGCTAAATTACGTGCAGCTTTGCTTGAAGAAAAAACGAATCAACCTTTATTGGAAGCAATTTATGACGATCAAGATCTTTTTGTTAAACCAAGTCAGTGGATGATTGGTGGAGACGGCTGGGCTTACGATATTGGCTACGGCGGTATTGACCACGTGTTAGCTAGTGGCGCGGATGTAAATATGTTAGTTCTAGATAATGAAGTCTATTCCAATACAGGTGGCCAAACTTCCAAAGCAACTCCGGCATCAGCGATTGCGAAATTTGCTGCCAGTGGGAAGTATGCCTCTAAAAAAGATTTAGGGATGATGGCAATGACTTATGAAAATGTCTATGTCGCTCAAATTGCCTCAGGTGCAAACCAAATGCAGACGATTAAAGCTTTTGAAGAAGCAGAAAAATTCCCTGGACCATCGATTATTATTGCTTATACACCATGTATTACACATGGTTTAGCAGGTGGGATGAGTCAAACGTTGAAAGAAGCGAAAGACGCGGTTCATTCAGGTTACTGGTCTTTATATCGCTATAATCCATTATTGCGAGAAAAAGGCAAAGAACCAATGATATTGGATTTCAAAAAACCAGATTTTTCATTAATGAAAGAGTTTATGCGCCAACAAGTTCGCTTTGCGTCCTTAGAATCCAGTCAACCAGATACAGCGGAATTGTTATTTAATAAAACAATTAATGATGCTAAGAGACGGTTCTATAATTATGCTCGTTTAGCTGGTCAAGAAGAAAAAATTCGAGCAAAACTTGAAAAACAAAGTGAACCAGAAATAAATACGCCAGAGAACGAGAAGCCACGAGTGAAAAAAGAACGCGTAGTTGATCCGGAAGCGGAAGCAAGAAGGGCTGCCCGCCGCGCAGAACGAGCAGCCAAGAGAAAACAACGTGAGCAAGATTAAATAGAAGTCAAAAAAACGTGTCTGAGCTTTTTGCTTAGACACGTTTTTTAGTTAGAAATGCGATTTTTTGATGAAAAATTTCAAGTTATTTGAAAAAGTTCCTAAATTTTTTTGATGTTTCCGCTTGCGTTCTGTGATGAAAGAAAATAATGTGGTATACTTGTTAGGAAATCTTGAGAGAGAAGTGAGGGGTATGATGTCGTTTCAATTGAATCAATTATTAGATTTGAATTATTGGCAGCAAGTCATCTCAACGGATTTCTTATCTAAGGATTTTGTTATCAATATCATAGATATCCTAGTCGTATGGTACCTCGTTTACAAATTAATCATGCTTGTTCGTGGAACAAAAGCAGTCCAACTATTAAAAGGTGTCGCTGTTTTTATCATTATCCGCATTCTAAGTGAGATAATTGGTCTACATACATTATCTTGGTTAATGAATCAAGTCATCATGTATGGTGTAATCGCCGCGGTTGTTATTTTTCAACCAGAAGTGCGAAGAGGGCTGGAACATCTAGGGAGAAGTTCGTTTTTCCGCCCGAATAAAGGTGCGCAACAAGAAGATGAGCGTATTATTCAGGCCTTTGACAAAGCCATTCAGTACATGTCAAAACGGAAAATTGGTGCTTTGATAACCATTGAACGCAATACCGGTTTAGATGAATACATTGAGACAGGTATTGATTTGGATGCCGATATTACTGGTGAATTACTGATTAATATTTTCATTCCAAATACACCACTACATGATGGTGCAGTGATTATCAAAAATGAAAAAATTGCTGTTGCTAGTGCGTATTTACCGCTATCAGAAAGCAATTTAATTCCAAAAGAATTTGGAACGCGCCATAGAGCCGCAGTCGGTATCAGTGAAGTCAGTGACGCCATTACGATTGTTGTTTCTGAAGAAACTGGTGACGTTAGTTTGACATTGAACAATGAATTAATTCCTGGTCTAACGCAAGAAGAGTATTTAACAATTTTGCGTAAGGAGTTAATTTCGGAATCATCGGAAGATAAAAAAAGTGCTTTGCAGCATTTTATCGATGATGTAACAAAGGGGGTTAAACGCAAATGAGAAAAGCCTCCCAAAAAAGCTGGTTTAATGGTTTGCTTTCATTGCTGTTTGCATTGTTGTTATTTTTTAATGCCAATGCAACAGGCAATAATCCCTCCAATTCAGGTTCAAGCCAAACGTATAGTGAGACATTGAATAATATTCCTGTCCAAGTCCAATACGATAAAGACAAATATTATGTCTCTGGATTTGAAGAGAGTGTAAATGTTCATTTACGTAGTGCGAACCGCATTCAATTAAACATGGAATCAAATGCTGACACACGAAATTTCCAAGTGGTCGCAGACTTAACCAAATTGCCATTAGGAACTTCGGAAGTGCCTTTGACAGTTCGGGGACTAAGTTCTGCTGTTACAGCTGAAATTGAACCGAAAACAGTGACTGTAACGATTGAAAAGAGAGTAACAAAAAAATTCGATGTAGAAGCACAACTTTCTGATAACATTGAAAAAGAAGGTTATAAAGTAAAAAATATTTCTGTAGATCCAAAAACTGTAGAAGTAACAACTGGAGAAGAAACAGCAAAAGCAATTGACAAAGTGATTGCGCCAGTCTCAAGTGCCAAACAAACAATTGATACGATTAAACAAACGGTAAATGTCCAAGCGCTAGATGCCAAAGGTCAAGTCCTAAGTATCGAAAATCCAGCACCACAAGTCAAAGTAACAGTAGGCTTAACTGCGCCAACAAAAGATGTACCACTGAATGTTAGTATGACAGGTACGCCACCTGCTGGGATCGCTCATTACAATTATAGTTTATCAACGTACCAAGTTAGGGTCAGTGGCCCGCAATCAATTTTAGATACGCTAGAATCAATTGAAGTACCGGTAGATATTTCTGATATTCGCAAAGAAACAAAACAATCAGTGACTATTCCTGTTAATGGAGAATACGTAGTTACACCAGATGAGGTTGACGTTTCTTTGACCCCCGTGTACAATCAACAACAGTCATCAAATACAAATGAAACTTCAGGGGAACCTGCAAGTTCAACAACGGTTGGCTCAGGTAGCCAAGCAGTACAACCAAGTACATCCAGTCAAGTAGAATCAAATACTTCTGAAACAACAAGTGAGGGATCAACAGTAGAAAGTACAACTGCTGGTTCAACTGAAAATACAGAGAATCAAGTGACTAAGGAGAATCAAAATGGGTAAATATTTTGGAACAGATGGTGTAAGAGGAATTGCAAATAAGGAGTTAACACCTGAATTAGCTTTTAAATTAGGGCGTTACGGTGGTTATGTGTTGAGTCAACATGAAGATAGTTCAAGAAAACCTCGTGTTCTCGTAGGCCGCGATACACGTATTTCAGGTGAGATGTTGGAACAAGCATTGATTGCTGGGTTATTATCAGTCGGGATTGAAGTTTTCCAATTAGGGGTGATTTCAACACCTGGTGTAGCATATCTTACTCGTTTACAAAAAGCATCCGCTGGCGTAATGATTTCAGCTTCACATAATCCTGCGGAAGACAATGGGATTAAGTTTTTTGGGGCAGACGGCTTCAAATTAGTAGACGATCAAGAAGCAGAAATTGAAGCATTGTTAGACGCAGAAGAAGACACCTTACCAAGACCTTCTGCTGAAGGCTTAGGCTCATTAGATGAATTTCCAGAAGGCTTACTAAAATATTCACAATTTTTAGTTCAAAGTATTCCTGGCGATTTAGCAGATATGACTGTTTGTTTAGATGCGGCCAACGGAGCAACTGCAACAGCAGTCAATCGTGTCTTCGCGGATTTAGAGACAGATTTCTATACAATGGGAACAAGTCCTAATGGATTGAATATCAATGATGGTGTGGGTTCCACTCATCCTGAAGCTTTGGCAGAAATGGTTGTTGAAAAAGGCGCAGATGCTGGTTTGGCTTTCGATGGCGACGGCGATAGAATTATTGCGGTCGATGAATTAGGACGAATTATCGATGGTGATAAAATCATGTATATTTGTGCCAAGTATTTAGCTGAGAAAAAACGTTTGAAAAAAGATACAATCGTTACAACGGTGATGAGTAATCTAGGTTTCCATAAAGCTGTAGAAGAAATTGGCTTAAAAGATGTGGTAACGCAAGTGGGTGATCGTTATGTTGTAGAAGAAATGCGTAAAAATGATTACAATTTTGGTGGCGAACAATCTGGTCACATGATCTTTTTAGATTACAACACAACAGGTGATGGCATGCTTTCAGGGATTCAATTGTTGAATGTTATGAAGCAAACGGGCAAAAAATTATCTGAATTAGCGGATGAAGTGACGATTTATCCACAAAAATTAGTCAATATTCGTGTCACAGATAAAAATGGTGCAATGGAAGTTCCGGCAATCAAAGCAGTTGTCGAACAAGCAGAAGCAGAAATGAATGGCGAAGGTCGTATTTTAGTTCGTCCTTCTGGAACAGAACCATTGTTACGTGTGATGGCCGAAGCGCCAACACAAGAAAAAGTTGATTATTACGTTGATAAAATTGCTGAAGTAGTACGTGCAGAAATCGGCGTTGAATAAGAACCAATTAGAAACCAGACACTTAATGCTAGCTTGCGTTAAGTGTCTGGTTTCTTTGTTGGAAATCAAAAAAAGAAAATAGCTAATAAGCTCCGTCTATCATTGACATAGAGCGGTTAAAAGGGTACTATTTTAGAAGTAAGATGCACCGCGTATCTTCTTTTTTTATTTGATAAAATCAAGAAGGGAGCGGCTGTAAATCAATGGAGTTATAGAATGGAGGAGCGAAATGAAAGAAAAAATGTCCGTCAAGACAATTGTAGCAATTGGAATTGGCTCTGCAGTTTTTGTTATTTTAGGTCGATTCGTTGTAATTCCAACTGGAATTCCTAATACGAACTTAGAAACGTCGTATCCATTTCTTGCTTTAATGTCAGTTGTTTTTGGACCAGTAGCTGGAGGGCTAATTGGTTTGATCGGTCACACGTTAAAAGATTTTACCACGTATGGTAGCGCTTGGTGGAGCTGGATTATTTGTTCAGGAATTATTGGTATTATTTTTGGCTTCGCTGGTCGTAAAATGGATCTTCAACATGGTGAATTCACAACAAATGACATGGTGCGTTTCAATATTTTCCAAGCCTTTGGCAATATCGTCGTTTGGGGCTTAATCGCGCCTAGCTTGGATATTTTGATTTATAGTGAACCCGCAAGTAAAGTGTTTACACAAGGCGTATTCGCGACTGTTTCAAATATTGTCGCTGTGGGGATTATTGGAACATTGTTGATGAAAGCTTATGCATCAACAAGAACAAAGAAAGGCAGTTTATCAAAAGATTAAGAAACTGTCGAAATAATTTAAATGGTTAAGGGTCTGCCCTAGTAATTACTTTGCTAATGCTCAGACCCTTTCTTTTATGGAGAAACTGAGGTGAGGCCGAATGAAAAAACCAATCATTACTTTTAATAATTTTTCCTTTCAATATCATAGCCAATCTGAACCAACATTAAAGGGGATTCAATTAACCATCTATGAAGGAGAAAAGGTTTTAATCGTTGGGCCTAGTGGTAGTGGTAAATCAACATTGGCGCAATGTATCAACGGGTTAATTCCCAATATTTATGAAGGTGAGATTCAAGGAACAGCTACGGTTGCTGGTAAAAATATCCAAGAAACAAGTCTATTTGATTTGTCTTTTGATGTAGGAACTGTTTTACAAGATACCGATGGGCAGTTTATCGGTTTAACGGTTGCTGAGGATATTGCTTTTGCTTTAGAAAACGATGCAGTTGAACAAGCAGAAATGAAAAAAGCGGTTCAGAAATGGTCCGAGATTGTTGAGCTGAATCAGTTATTGCAACACCGTCCACAAGATTTGTCAGGTGGTCAAAAACAACGTGTATCTATGGCGGGCGTTCTAATTAACCAATCAAAAATTTTACTTTTTGATGAACCTTTGGCTAATCTTGACCCACGAGCGGGACAAGAAACAATGACTTTGATTGACACCATTCAACAAGAAACAAAAGCGACTGTTTTAATAATAGAACATCGCTTAGAGGACGTTCTTTGCGAATCAGTTGATCGAATTATTGTCATGAATGAGGGCACAATTATTTCTGATACAACGCCAGATGAATTGTTACGTCAAGATACGTTGACCCAACAAGGGATTCGTGAACCTTTGTACGTTACAGCCATGAAATATGCTGGGATTGATTTAACACAAGTTAGTCATTTAGACAAATTAGCCGAAGTATCAGGCGAAACGGTTTTGCCTAAAATGACACAGTGGTCTGTCCAACCTAGTTCAGTTAGTGCAGTCAAAGGAGCTGAACTATTACGTTTGGAACAAGTGTCCTATCAATATGATCGTCACGGTGAAAAAGTGTTAGATGACTTCTCAGTAACTATTCATCATGGAGAAATGATCAGCATTGTAGGAAAAAATGGTGCCGGGAAGTCTACACTTTCTAAAATAATTTGCGGGTTCATCACGCCTCAATCTGGCAAGATTTTATGGGAAGGACAGGATTTTTCCAATTATTCAATCAAAGAACGTGCAGATAAAATTGGTTATGTGATGCAAAATCCCAATCAAATGATTTCTAAAAAAATGATTTTTGAAGAAGTAGCTTTAGGATTAGTTTTACGAGATGTGCCACAAGCAGAAATTGAGGAACGTGTGACGAATATTTTACATATTTGTGGGCTGTATCCCTTCCGGAACTGGCCGATTTCTGCGTTGAGTTTTGGGCAGAAAAAACGGGTAACTATTGCATCAATCTTAGTTTTAGAACCTGAATTATTAATTTTAGATGAACCAACAGCTGGGCAAGATTTTAAACATTATACAGAAATGATGACATTTTTAGAAGAATTGAACCGCTTAGGTGTGACTATTTTAATGATCACTCACGATATGCACTTAATGTTGGAATATACAACACGTGCGTTAGTAGTTTGTGATGGACGTTTACTAGCAGATGCGACTCCAGTTGCTGTTTTAACAGATGAAAAATTAATTCAAGCAGCTTCTTTAAAAGAAACAAGCTTGTTTACCTTTGCTAAAGCGTTAGGCTTGGAAAATCCCTTGCTATTTACGGAAAAATTTGTTGCTTACGATCGTGAGGTGCGTTTTGGATGAGTGAACGACAAATGTTAGGCTATCATCCTGATTCAACCTGGATTCATCGCTTAAACGGCACAAGCAAATTAGTCTTTTTAATCGTTGTCTCTGTGGCTTGTATGACCACGTATGATACTCGTTATCTGTTAGGAATGTCTGTGGTTTCGCTTGTTTTGTTAAAATTATCAAATATTAAATGGCATCAAATATCTTTTGTTATTAAATTTATTGCTATTTTTTCTTTGTTAAATATCTTAACGGTTTACCTTTTTGCACCTGAATATGGGGTTGATTTATATCAATCACGTACCGTGATTTGGGAAGGAATCGGACGGTTTACTTTGACACAAGAAGAATTATTTTATGAATTTAATTTAGTTTTAAAATATTTCTGTACGATTCCGTTGGCATTAATCTTTTTATTAACAACAAATCCTAGTGAATTTGCCTCCAGCCTGAATCGAATTGGTGTGAGTTATCGGATTAGTTATGCAGTAGCGCTGGCTATTCGTTATATTCCCGATATCCAAGAAGATTTTTTTAATATTTCTTTAGCACAACAAGCGCGAGGGTATGAGATGTCAAAAAAGGGACGGTTAGGCCAACGAATCAAAGGCGTAGCACAAATCGTTTTACCCTTAATCCTATCTAGTTTAGATCGAATTGAAACTGTGAGTACCGCTATGGAATTAAGGCGTTTTGGTCAAAAGAAAAATCGAACGTGGTATGCGCAACAACCTTTTCATCTGCGTGATTTTTCGGTAATGATACTTGCCTTATGCTTATTAGGAATCAGTTTCTGGTTGTTCCATGTGAATGGTGGTCGGTTTTATAATCCATTCCAATAAATAACAAATTGATAAGGTTCTATAAATAGAACGGATATTTTTTTATTATTAAGAATCTAGTACTTTCTCTTACTATGAGTGTACTAGATTCTTTTTTTGCAACTTTAAAGAACTAGACCAATTTTCGGTTTTTAGATTTTTGTTGACAAGTACCTACTTTTAATTGTATGATTGTTTATGTTTCTACGGAATATATTTACAAAGGAGGTATATAGACCAATATCGGATAGCGCCAGACCTGAACGTTCAGGTGACGAGGAGAGAGCTTATCGAAGATTCGGCGGGTGGCTCTAGGGACTGCACTCTACAGATAACAAAGAAAAACTAATTGTGAAGTTAGAACAAAGCGGTTATCACGCAGGTAGAAACATATAATGGGATTTGCTAGTTAAACAGGACCTAGTAAATACAGAATTTCAATTGGAAAGTAGGAATTAGCATTATGTGTGGAATTGTCGGAATGATTGGAAAAGAAAATGTCACGGAAAGTTTGATTCAAGGATTAACAAAATTGGAATATAGAGGTTATGATTCTGCTGGGATTTGTGTGAATGATCAAAGCCAACAGCCCCATGTAGTTAAGGCAGTTGGGGGCATTGCCGATTTAGCAGCAAAATTAACGCCAGAAATCGATGGAACAGTTGGTATTGGTCATACTCGTTGGGCCACTCATGGCGAACCAACTGTCGCCAATGCACATCCCCATGTTTCAAGCGATCAACGCTTTGCATTAGTGCATAATGGTGTCATTGAAAACTTTGAAGAATTAAAAGAACAATTTTTAAGTGGTGCTCACTTAATTGGTGATACAGATACTGAAATCGTCGTTCAATTAATTGCTCATTTTGCTGAAAATGGTTTTTCAACAAAAGATGCTTTTAAAGCGGCTTTAGCCGAAATTAAAGGTTCATACGCTTTTGCATTAATGGATAAAATGGACCCCAATATTATCTATGTAGCGAAAAATAAAAGCCCGTTACTTATCGGTCTAGGTGAAGGCTTTAATGTTATTTGTAGTGATGCGATGGCGATGATTAAAGAAACCAATCAATTTGTTGAGATTGTTGATGGTGAGATTGTAACTGTTACAGCGGACAAAGTAGTAATCGAAACGCCAGAAGGACAAGTAATCAACCGAGAACCTTTTGAAGCGCAATTAGATTTAAATGACATTGAAAAAGGAACATATCCGTTTTATATGCTCAAAGAAATTGATGAACAACCTGCAGTGATGCGCAAAATTGTTCAAGCGTATACTCAAGGTGAAAAAGTGACTTTAGATGAGGCGTTACTGGAAAAAATTAATCAATGTAACCGAATTTACATTATTGCTTGTGGGACAAGTTATAATGCAGGTTGGGTCGGAAAATCTTTAATTGAAACGATTGCCAGTATTCCTGTGGAAGTTCATTTATCAAGCGAATTTGGCTACAACATGCCTATTTTATCTGAAAAACCGTTCTTCATTTTCTTAAGTCAAAGTGGTGAAACGGCAGATAGTCGCCAAGTACTGGTACAGGTTAATGAATTAGGGCATCCATCACTTACATTAACAAATGTTGCTGGCTCAACATTATCACGTGAAGCGGACGATACCTTGTTATTACACGCTGGACCAGAAATTGCTGTCGCTTCCACCAAAGCTTATACTGCTCAAATCGCTGTCTTAGCTATTTTAGCAAAAGCAATTGGCGAAGAACGCCAAACATTAGCAGCCGTCTCATTTGATGTGGCTCACGAATTGAGCGTGGTAGCAGCTGTCATGGAAACCTTGATTGATGAAAAACAACAAATGAAAGCCTTGGTGGAAGATTATCTGACGTATACTCGAAATGCCTTCTATATCGGGCGAGGAGTCGACTATTATGTGTCGATGGAAGCGGCCTTGAAGTTGAAAGAAATTTCCTACATTCAAGCAGAAGGCTTTGCGGCAGGTGAATTGAAGCATGGAACGATTGCCTTAATTGAAGAAGGAACACCTGTGATTGGGATTGTGACAGATGCCAAAGTCGCTGCCCATACAAGAGGCAATTTAAAGGAAGTCGAAAGTCGTGGAGCAAGAAATATTGTGATTGCTTTGGAATCCTTGGCAAAACCACAGGACCAACTGATTATTCCAGATGTTCATCCGTTACTTTCTGCCTTAGTTAGCATTGTTCCAGGTCAATTATTAGCGTACTATGCAACCTTACAAAGAGGCTACGATGTTGATAAACCAAGGAACTTAGCCAAAAGTGTAACTGTTGAATAAATCAAGAACCTGAGAGAAAGATGTTCAACGGGTTTTCATGAGTTTTAATATCTGAGACAAAAATCACTTTAGATTTTTGTCTCAGATATTTTTTATAAAAGAAAGATATTCAGTCAAAAATGAAAGATTCCAAAGAAATTCTTTTTTTCCGTTGAAAACTGTTTGCATTTTAGCAAAATTAGATATAATTAATAAGAACCGAAAAATAAGAATTAGCCAGTGAGGTAACTTTGTTTGAAAGAAAGCAAAAAGTAGGTTAAGCTGAAAAGTGCTAATTTATTTAACAAAAAAAGATTGTGAGTTGTTTGATATGGATCAGTTTAGTACATTAACTGAACAAGAATTTACTACCTTTGCAATGACACATCCTGCAGGTAACTTTTTAGAAACACCCGAAATGAAACATTTATTGGAACGACGTGGCTGGCATTGTGAATACGTTGGCGTCAAACGAGAAGGCCAACTAATTGCTGCGTGTATCCTAAGCAAGAAAAAAGTCAAAATTGGTTATGCTTTCGACATTGACGGCGGAATTTTGATGGATTATACAGATAAAAAATGTGTAGAAGCCTTTTTCACAGGCTTAAAAAAATATGTGAAAAAAAATGATGGCCTTTATTTAACCTTTACTCCAAATAAACAAATTTGTTTACGTGATTTTAATGGCGGTGAAGTTGAAAAGGTCAATCAAGAAACATTTGACTATTTCACATCAATTGGTTTTGAACACCAAGGGTTTGATGTGCACAATTTTGATGGCGCGCCACGTTGGCTGTTTGTCAAAGATATGGCTGGATTAACAGAAGAAGATCTTTGGAAATCTTATGGAAAAGATGCTAAATATGACATCAAGAAAACATGGGAATATGGAGTAACAATCCGAGAACTTCGTTACGAAGAGCTACCTCTCTTTAAGAAATTAACGGAAGAAACAAGTGCACGGCGTAATTTTGAAGATAAGGATTTAGCTTATTACCAAGCTGTTTATGAAGAGTTTGGCGAACGAGCGAAATTTATGGTGGCGGAACTAAACTTTGCTACTTATTTAGAAAATCTTCATGAGAAATTACGCAAATTACAAGAGACGCTCAACGAAGTCAATGAAGCGTTAATTGCCAATCCTAAAAGCCGTAAAAAAAATAACCAGAAACGTGAATTTGAAGATGAAGTTCGTACCGTGCGCAAACGGATTGACGAGGCTAAAGAAATGAAAACATCAGATGAACCTGAAATTTTAGCAGGTGCCTTATTCATTGTTCATCCACAAGAAGTTGTTTACTTGTTTAGTGGTACGTATGAAAAATATAAACAATACTATGCACCGTATTTAATTCAACATAAAATGTTAACTTACACAGTAGAAAATAACATTCCCAAATATAATTTTTATGGCGTTGACGGTATCTTTGATGGAAGTGATGGGGTTCTTAAATTCAAACAATCCTTTGGCGGTCATGTCGAAGAATTAATGGGCAATTTCCAATGGAAAGCCAAACCAATGAAATATGCCTTATATCACGCATTAAAAACAATTAAAGAAAAAGTCTAAAATTAAAACCCAATCCTTAAAAAGGAATGGCAAAGTGAGGCGTTTAAATGGAAAATCAAGTCGAGGTTATGACGTATGCACATTTAAAAGAAATTATGCAGGCGTTAGAAGCAAACGAAGCGATTACAGAAGATACAAAAGTCTTTATTGATACAGGATGGGATAGCGTGCAAGAAGTAGCCCCAGATGCGGTCAGTATTGAAAAAGTTGCTAAATTTACAGTAGCAGATGTTTTAACAAACGAAAGTTTTGCTGGGTATAGTTTAGAAGAAAAGGCGGAGAAGATGAACGCTGAGGGCGACCTAGAAACGGCAATTATTATTCGTAATCTTTACTAAAAAAGTCCGTTTGAATAGTTAAAATCGAGGTCGGGACAGAACCGTTTAGCTCCGAGCAACGCGTAGTGTTGGTTCTGTTCCCGCCGGTTATCAGGTTTTGAGCCTGGAGCAAAAATCCAAAGTGATTTTTGTCCCAGGCTCATCTGCTTTAAATAAGAAATAAAGGAGGTTAGATATGAGTACCATTCATGAATTTCCAAAAAACTATGAACGTTTTATTGCACAAGGAGAAGAAGCACTTGTAGAACATAATCAGATCGCCGCTTTAGAAAATTTTCAACAAGCCTATCAGCTACAACAAACGCCGCCAGTAAACCAAAAAATTGTCCAATTATTGTTGGAAATGGGTGAAGCTGATGAAGCACTAGCATTGGCAGAAGCGTTCCAAGAGTCTTATTTTGAGAACCTTGAAACAGCGGCAATTTATATGCAAATTTATAGTCAAAGTCGTCGCTTTATTGAAGGGTATATTTTATTGAAGCAATTACTTCAAACTAAAAAAATAACGCTAGCACAACAAAAAACGTTAGAACAGCAATTAATGCAAGTGGAAGAGGCGTATCAACAATTAGAAACGCAGCAAATTCAAGCAATTAAAAGGAACTTGTTAGTAAGCGATCAATTGCCCGTTTATCAACAATTAGCGAACATTAAAACCAGTTTATATTTGCCTAAACCAGTATTTGTGGAAGTCGCAAAAGATTTAGTTATGAACCAAGCACTTAGTTATTTTGCTCGGGAATGGTTCATTGAAGAATTAGCACTTTTGCAATTTTCAGAACCACTGACTTTTCTTTGGTATGACAATCAGCCTCAGACAGTCTTACTAGAAGGAAAAACTGGACCGTTAAATACGCCGATCTATTCCGAAATTTGTACTGAACTTAGGAATCGTTTAGAAAATGATGATCCAATTATGCTGCAGCATTTGGAAGAAGAAATTCGATTGCATCTTGCCTATTTGTATCCATTAGCAGAGACGGTTATTTCAGATCCAACTATCTGGGTCTTGGGTTATTTGGCAACCTATTATCCTGAATATATTGAAAAAGAATTGACTGAAGCAAAAGGCCATCAAATCGATGCTGTTCAAAAAGTTCAACAGGCGATACGAACGGCATTTACACAAATAATGCTTTAAAAAATGGCACGTCCTAAAAGCGAGGACGTGCCATTTTTTCGGTTTCAGAAATTTGCTGAATCTGCTCTAATTGCTTTTCTTGACTGATTATTGCGGATAATAGAAAAAAGCAAGACAGAAATAAGTAAAAAGAATTCCTTGAATCAAGCAAATCACAACGAACAATGGCGTTGCTCCTGGAAAAGAATCAGAAATCCGTGTAATTAAAAATTCAACTAACCATAAAATCATTGAAAATAAAAATAATTTTTTCTGACGAGTTCTCATAGTCCGCAACAACCTTTCTGGTGATTTTCACTTCTCTATCATAACATAGAAAACGAGCTGTTTTTTCTCAAAAATTTTGTTACTTCATAAGAAAAATGGGAAATAAGCAAGTTTCAGGAAGTACTAGCTTTACCGAAAAGAATACTTAATCCATCTTAATCAAACCATACAGTCACGTTTATTGCAAAAGAAGTGTTTTTGGATGGAACAAATTATTTCATAAACACAAATATTTCTTTGTTGTTTGTATAAATGTCATAAAAGTGATTACTTACTACTTTTTGATTTTTAGACATATCCGTATCGGTCAGTGGTGCCATCTCTAATCCTAAATTCGATGAAGTATTGAACCAAACGTAATTAGGGAAGTATAGACCGTCATTTGGTGGCACAATTTTTGAAAGAATTGGGTAGTTTCGACTTGTATTAGCATAAACAGTTGAATTTTTGAAAAACGTATTTAAATAAACTTTTTTTCGTTCGTTTGTTACAACATTTTTTAAATCATCTGTTAAAACAGCTGCTTGGCGATTGAATGCTTCTTTTTGATAGTTTAATGTGGAAGAATACACCAAAACAAACGATAAAATATAATAAGATAACAAGCTGGCCACAAGTAACGAAGTTAGATAAATTGCTTTCACTTGTCGATTGTTAAATAAACTTAACATGCTGATTGTAACGAAAACAGCAAATCCGTAAATATAGCGAGGCGCATCACCTGCGATATTTCTTGAATAGACAATAAAAATGCCAAAACTTAAGAGAGAAGCAAGTCCTAAATACAAGATACAATAAAGGAAACTTAAGCCTAAGTTGATTTTGCTATTTGATAGATGACTAATAAAAAATAAAACAAGCAGTAGGAGCAGTAATAAAAGCCATAAACGATTACTCTGGTTCAATAGCTCTGAAAAATAATGGTAACTATTTTGATAAGCCACACTGGGAATATCGTGCAAACTTGGTAAGGCCTGACTGCCCCCAATGTTGTTTGTTGCGGAAGGTACAAATTTTAACTCGATAAGGTAGCTGACTATAGAAAGTAGATAAGCGATAGCAGCAAGTGCGACTTTTTTGCAAAGAGCAATGAAATTTTCTCCAGCAAGTAACTGCTTGAAAGTAAGGAATAAGACGATAACTATATAAATTCCTGACGAGGCTTGGTAAGTATTAAACATAACAAACAGTGAAAAAACAGAAACCAAGAAAAACGTAAAAGAATTACGCTGCCACCAATAAAAAGGAAGAAACGAACAAAAAATACTCAATGCCATATAGGGACTATCAAACCTGAAACTAAGACATTGGAGGAACCAAGGATTGAGGCCAATTAAAGTAGCTACTAAAGAGGAACCCCAGCTAATTTTTTGGTCATTGATGATATAAATTGCCAGTATGCTTGTGAGAGATAAGATAAGACCTGTTAGAATCGGTGTGGTCAAGCCCAGATCTGTCAAATGACGACTTCCTTGAACAAACCATGAGAGAAATTCACTGCCCCAACGTGCGTAAGTCGTACCAAAATCTGTCATTCCAGCGACTTGGCGAGCATTATCATCTAAGTAAGGGAAATTGATAATGCCGATGGATAAAACTGCCACTTGATAAATTAAAATGATCAATAGAAGATAGGCTTTATTTTCAATACACCAATTCTTTAAATCAAATTTTTTTGATTCTGTAGGTAATTGTTTCATCATTGTACTCCACTCCAATAATTATTTAACAATTAAAATATACCATAACGAGTGGAATGAAGAAATTGCTTTTGTTATTTTCTCATCTTGACAGAACACTAAGGGTAGGCAAAACAAAAAAATCCCAACTCTTTATTAAAGAGTTGGGATTTTACCAAAAAGCCACCTGCCGGGCTTGAACCGGCGACCCCCACCTTACCATGGTGGTGCTCTACCAACTGAGCTAAGGCGGCACTTTCAAAGGCTAAACTAACTCGAGGATTGCAACGAAGTGAAACCCATAGAGTTCATTTTCAAAGGCTACACTGCGACGAGTAATCGTCAAAGTTCCTTTTGAAAAATCGTACAAATCTCGTACACAAGAAATAGAATAACGTATAGACGAAAGTTTGTCAATTGCTCTTTCGTAAAAAAAGAAAAATGATTTTTTTCTAAGAAAAACTGTTGACAATCTCTTTTTTCTCTAGTAAAGTGTAAATCAACATCACAGATAACTATTCATTCGTTGAAGAGAAGAGTAAATTTTGATGACCTTCAAAAGAGAGTCCTGATTGGTGAAAAGGGACAAGGTTCAGAAAAGTTGAAGATGGCCTCTGAGAATAAATTGCTGATAAGTAAGCAATTTCGGCTAAGCACCCGTTACCATGTGCACCAAGTTAATAAAGACTTGGATAAGAGATGAGATATAAAGAATCAGTTATATTTCAAAAAAAGGTGGTACCGCGAATCATTCGCCCTTTACTAGCAAAACGCTAGTGAAGGGCTTTTTGCTGTGAATCACTACGACTGGCGCGAAGCGACAGAGTAGATGATGAACAGTACAAGATGACCGAAGGGCAAGTTGTGTCATTTGCACGAATCACTACGACTGGCGCGAAGCGACAGAGCAGATGATGTCTGCGATTACTCGACGCAGGATGGCCTTTGTGAGTGATGAACAGTACAAGGTGACCGAAGGGCAAGTTGTGTCATTTGCACGAAAGTGTTCCTACGATTCTCGTCACAGTCAAATCCTGTTGAGCACTACGACTGATGCAAAGAGAGAGAGTAGCTATTATCTGCGATTACTCGATGCTTGAAGGGGTAGTAACTCTAGTCTGTTTGATTTTGAAAATAAACGAAAATCAGTTTAAAATGAATAGAAATAAAAAAGCAGTGATATAGTAAGTACAAGACTTGATTTGTCTAACAGAGAGCCTAGGTAGCTGAGAATAGGTGACAAAGACGTTTTGGAAAATGGCTATTGAGCAAGCGCTCCGAGTGTTAAACACAAGGCGGCGACGGGGGCTCCCGTTATCGAGCTAGGGTATCGAACATATTGTTCCGTACTTGAAAAGGGAATTTGTGTGAGCAAATTCTGAACATGAGGTGGTAACACGCAAAAAAGCGTCCTCAACGATACAACTCGAGTTGTGTCGTTGAGGATGCTTTTTTCTTTTTTATGAAAAAATGCAGGTTGGTAAGAATGAAGGGGGATAAAGAATGATTGAACTAAAAAATATCAGTGTGACATTTCAACAAAAAAAACAAGAAATTCAGGCTGTCCAAGATGTTTCTTTGACAATTGATAAAGGGGATATCTACGGAATCGTTGGTTATTCCGGTGCTGGAAAAAGTACGCTAGTACGGGTAATTAATTTATTGCAACGACCAACAGCGGGCACCGTTATTATTAACAAAGAAAATATTTTAACTTTTTCTAAAAAGGAATTACGACAACAACGAAAAAAGATTGGAATGATTTTTCAACATTTTAATTTGATGAAAGAGCGGACTATATTTAGTAATATCGATTTTTCATTAAAATATTCTGGGCTAAGTAAAAGTGAACGGCGTCAAAAAATCAGCCATTTATTAGAGCTAGTTGGACTAAGTGAAAAACGGGACGCTTACCCCAGTCAACTATCAGGAGGGCAAAAACAGCGGGTTGCGATTGCCCGCGCTTTAGCAAATGATCCTGAAATTTTACTTTGTGATGAAGCGACGAGTGCGTTAGATCCAAAAACAACGGGACAGATTTTAGCTTTGTTAAAAAAGTTAAATCAAGAACTGAACTTGACGATTGTCTTAATCACCCATGAAATGCAAGTGGTTAAAGAAATTTGTAATAAAGTCGCGGTGATGGAAAATGGCTGCGTTGTCGAATCAAACGATATTGTTTCGATTTTTAGTCAACCCCAACAACCTTTAACAAAAGATTTTATTCGGACAGCAACTCATCTTGACCAAGCATTAACAACAATTCTTGAACATCCTAAATTAGCTGATTTAGATAAAAATCAAGAATTAATTGAATTTTCTTATGTGGGGGATCAAACGAATGAGCCATTAATTGCACAATTGTATAGCCAATATCAGGTGTATACGAATATCCTTTACGGCAATGTCGAAATTGTTCAAAATGTTCCTATTGGCCATTTAATTGTGGTGCTTTCTGGTGATGAGGCCCAGCGTCAACAAGCCCTTACTTATTTAGCGAAACAAGGCGTGCGAACCAATGTTTTGAAAACCTATCAGCAAACGAAGCAAAAGCAGAATTTACAGGTGATTTAAAAAAGGAGTGAACTGAGAATGTATCAATTATTTGAGAAATATTTTCCGAATGTTGTCCAATTAAAACAAGAGTTTCTTCAAAGTACATGGGAAACATTATACATGGTTTTTTGGACAGCATTGATTGCTGGTGTGTTAGGAGTCTTGTTGGGTGTCGTGCTTGTCAGTACTGGCCCCAGTGGTGTTTTGAAAAATCCACCCCTGTATAGTGTCTTAGAAAAAATTATTAATGTTTGCCGCTCTATTCCTTTCATTATTATGCTTGCACTGATTCAACCATTAACACGAATTTTGGCAGGAACGACAATTGGTACAACCGCAGCGTTAGTCCCATTAGTTATTGGCGTAATTCCGTTCTTCGCGCGCCAAATTGAAAATGCGTTATTAGAAGTGGATCCTGGCGTTATTGAAGCGGCAGAAGCCATGGGGACGAGTCCCTTAGGGATTATTTTTCGGGTTTATCTAATTGAAGGGTTACCAAGTATTATTCGTGTTTCAGCGGTGACAATTATTAATTTGATTGGATTAACAGCCATGGCAGGAGCGATTGGAGCCGGTGGTCTGGGCAACTTAGCGATTACTCGAGGATACAATCGGTTTCAAACCGATGTGACATTTATGGCCACGTTAATTATTTTAATTATGGTATTTATCAGTCAAGCCATTAGTAATCAATTAATCAAAAAAACATCACATTAGAAAAAAGGAGAAATGACAAATGAAAAAATTTAGTAAATTAATTGGACTTATTGGGGTATTAGCTTTTACGATTGCAGGTTGTGCATCGGGGTCTGCGAAGGATACTAAGACAGAAACCGTTAAACTAGGGGTTGTAGGAACAAAAAATGATGAATGGGAATCGGTCAAAGACCGTTTGAAAAAGAAAAATATTGATCTACAATTGGTAGAATTTACAGACTATACGCAACCAAATGCAGCATTAGCAGAAAAAGAAATTGATTTAAATGCCTTTCAGCATCAAATCTTTTTAGACAATTACAATAAAGAACATGGGACGAAATTAGTATCAATTGGCAATACAGTCAATGCACCATTGGGGATTTACGCTAATAAATTGAAAGATATCACGAAAATTAAAGACGGCGGAGAAATTGCTATTCCTAATGACCCAACGAATGGCGGGCGGGCATTAATTTTATTACAAACTGCAGGACTGATAAAAGTTGATCCTGCGAAACAGCAACTACCGACTGTCAGTGATATTACTGAAAATAAACGCCAATTGAAAATAACTGAATTAGATGCTACGCAAACAGCGCGCGCTTTACAAGATGTCGATGCTTCAGTGATTAATAGCGGCATGGCTGTCGATGCTGGGTATACACCAGATAAAGATGCTATTTTCTTAGAACCTGTAAACGAAAAAGCGAAACCTTATGTGAACATTGTCGTGGCCCGAGAAGAAGATCAAGAGAATAAACTTTATCAAAAAGTTGTAGAAGAATATCAACAAGAAGAAACGAAAAAGGTCATTGCAGAAACATCAAAAGGCGCCAATGTTCCAGCCTGGGAAACATTTGGTAAAAAATAAAGGAGGCATTTATAATGAGTACAACAACGATTCAAACAATCCAAGAAGCTATTGCTACAGAAAAGGAATGGATAATCCATTTAAGACGTCATTTTCATCAATATCCTGAAGCAAGTTTAAAAGAATATGAAACGATTAAGCGAATTAAAGAAGAACTACTAGCCTTAGCTATTCCTTTTGTAGAAGTAGGGGAAACGGGTGTTTTAGCAACCATTGAAGGAGGTCTTGGCGCTGGCAAAACGATTTTGTTACGTGCAGATATTGATGCGTTGGAATTACCAGATGCAACAGGCGCTGCCTATGCTTCTAAAAATCCAGGACTCAATCATGCTTGTGGACACGATGGTCATGCGGCAGCATTGCTAGGTGCAGCTAAAGTGCTCAAAAAACATCAGGATACCTTTTCAGGAACGATTAAACTGGCCTTCCAGCCAGCTGAAGAAATTGGTGCAGGCGCTCGACAATTTGTGGAAGGAAATTATTTAGAAGCAATCGACCAAGTGTTTGGGATTCATTTAGATTCTAGTGTGCCGGTCGGAAAATTAGTCGCTACCAAAGGCGCCACCAACGCCTCTTGTGATATTTTTAAAATTGAAGTCAGTGGTCAAAGTAGTCACGTCGCCCAACCACAGAATGGCCGAGATGCTGTTTTAGCAGCGGCCAGTATCGTTGTGGAATTACAAAAAATTGTAGCGCGCGAGATTGATCCTTTAGATTCTGTCGTAGTAGGAATTGGCGTTTTACAAGCAGGAACACGCTATAATATTGTAGCAAACCAGGCAACCATTGAAGGTACTGTTCGAACATTTAGTCAGGAAACGCGCCAATTTGTTTTACAACGAGTCGAAGAAATTGCCCATGAAATTGCCCAGTCTCATCGCACAGAAATTGCTGATTTTTCTGTTTATGCAGCAGCGAATCCATTAATTAATGAAGAACAAGCAACCAACCGTGCACAGCAGGTAGCCAGTGAAATTGTTGGTTTTGAAAATGTTGTGACCGATCATCCTAAAAGTTTAGGGGCGGATGATTTTGCTGATTACTTAGCGGTAATTCCTGGTATCTATGGACGGGTCGGTTCACGAAACCCTGAAAATCCTGCTACTCATTTTGGACACCATCATGAACAATTTGATATTGATGAACGTGCCTTACTTTTAGCAGCAGAGTACCACGTACGCTATGCATTAAACTATTTGTCAGAATAATAGGGATAGGGAGCCGACAAAATGATTGTTTGTGGGCTCCTTTCGTTATAAACCAACGTGGCTTGCTTTCTTGTCATTCTATGGTAGAATACAAGCATAAGAAAGGTGATTCACATGTTTTTTGTTTTAACTGATAAATTAACAAGAAAAGTAGCTCCCGATAGTTTAAGAACAGATGAAGCACTGTTGTGGAGCCGAGCAATTAATTTCTTCATCGCTTGATAGCACATTTTTTGACTAGAAAAGCTAGTCTTATTTGAGTGTACGTACAAGCGGTTGTCGGGATTTCTGTCAGGATGGACGACGTGCAGACGTGGTTCTTTTTTTGTTGTCCCAAAATAATCAGTTAACAAGAAAGAAGTGACGAAAATGAGTATTTTAACTATTGAACATTTAACGCATCGATTTGGCGAAAAGGTCTTGTATGAAGAGGCTTCATTGCAAGTGAATAAAGGGGATCATTTAGGCTTAACTGGCCAAAATGGTGTCGGCAAATCCACCTTAATTAAAATTTTAACGGGGGAAGTATTGCCAGACGAAGGAACGATTCAGTGGCAAAAAAATTGCAAGATTGGGTACTTGGATCAGCATGTTTCTGTAGAACAATCACTAACGATGGTTGATTTTTTGAAACAAGCCTTTCAAGAACTTTTTGATAAAGAAGCGAAACTGACAAAACTTTATGAAGAATACAGTCAAACGGCTTCGGAAAAACTTTTAGAACAAGCAGGCAAGTTACAAACAGATTTAGATGAAAGTAATTTTTACCAAATCGACACGATTATTCAGGATTTAGCCAATGGGTTAGGACTACAAGCAATTGGTTTGGATAAAAAGTTAGGGGAGCTAAGCGGTGGTCAACGTTCAAAAGTGATTTTAGCAAAATTATTGTTAGAGGCCCCTGATGTGTTACTTTTAGATGAACCCACCAACTATTTAGATGATACACATATTCAATGGCTTGTTCGCTATCTGAATAATTTTGAAGGAAGCTTTCTATTAGTCTCCCATGATTATCAATTTTTAAATGAAGTGACGAATTGCATCGCAGACATTGAGTTTGGCAAGTTAACCAAATATACTGGAAATGTAGAAAAATCTTTTGCACAAAAAGAGCAGAATAAACAAACCTATTTGAAACAGTATCAGGCCCAACAAGAAAAAATTGAAAAAATGGAAGCCTATATTCGTAAATACAAAGCTGGAAATCGAGCAACGATGGCTAAAAGTCGACAAAAACAATTGGACCGGTTGGAACGATTGACTCCGCCTGGTTCCTTGACTAAGCCAGCGATTGAATTTCCTTATCAAGGGTTAGTTGCAACGCAAGCACTAACGACCCAGAAGTTAGTTGTCGGCTATCGGGAACCTTTGTTAGAACCGTTAGATTTAATGGTTCATGTCGGTGAAAAAGTCGCATTGAAAGGCTTTAATGGGATTGGCAAATCAACATTAATTAAAACGTTGACGAAAGTGATTCCTTCATTAGATGGAGAATTTCATTATCCGCTGAATACAAAAATTGCTTATTTTACCCAAGACTTAGCGTGGCCTAATGAGCAGTTAACGCCACTAGACTATTTATCAGATCGTTTTCCAGATACAACGATTAAAGAGCGAAGAAGTCATTTGGCTAGAGCAGGTTTACCAGATAAGTTAGCAATGCAGTCGCTAGCCCTGTTAAGTGGTGGTGAGCAAACAAAAGTAAAACTAGCGGAACTAATGATGCAAACAAGTAATTTGTTATTTTTAGATGAGCCAACCAATCATATTGATGAAGCGGCCAAAAAAAGTTTACAAGAAGCAATTCACGTTTACCCAGGAACGGTTTTTCTGGTTTCCCATGAAGCAGATTTTTATGAGGAAATTGTGGATCGAGTAATTGATATTGAGGAATTAGTTAAATAAAGAAGAAAGAACCAAGTTGAGGGGGAGTCAACTTGGTTCTTTCTTCTTTATTATTTATTTACTCATTAAGCCATCATGGATTTTTGTTAAATTCCAGTTCATCATGCTGTAGTACGTATCGCCTTCTGTTCCTTCTTTGGCAAGAGAGTCTGTGAAAAGTGTATCGTAAATTGGTCGTTTCACTTCTTTTGAGACCCGTTCCATACTACGTTTATCGACACTGGTTTCAACAAATAACACAGGTGCTTTTGATTTCTTAATGGTATCAATAATCGTGGTCATTTGTTCAGGTGTTCCTTGACTTTCTGTGTTAATTTCCCAAATATAAGCGGCATTTAAATCATAAGCTTTGGAGAAATATTTAAAGGCACCTTCACTTGTAACTAATAATTTTTTATCATCAGGAATATCAGCAAATTTAGCTTTGGCTTCCTCATGTAGTTTGCTAAGTTTTTCGGTATAATTTTTCGCGTTTTCTGTATAGAAATCTTTATTTTTTGGATCTTTTTCTACTAACACGTCACGAATGTTTTCTACATATTTAATGCCATTTTCAATGTCTAACCAAGCATGTGGATCTTCTGTTTGTTCTTGACCGGCACTTGTTAAATATTGTGGCGTAACATTTTTGCTTGTAGAAAAGTAATCTTTATTCTCAACTTTTTTGGCCGTTTTCATTAATTTGTTAAACCAGCCATTTCCGCCTGTTTCTAAGTTCAAGCCGTTAAAGAATAAAATGTCCGCTTCAGAAGCTTTCGCAATGTCTTCTGGTAACGGTTCATATTCGTGAGGGTCTGTCCCAATTGGCACAATACTATGCAGCTCAATTTTGTCTTGCCCAACATTTTTCACTAAATCAGATAGGATCGAGTTCGTTGTCACAATTGCTAATTTTTCTTTCTTTTCAGCGGCTTGATTCCCGCAAGCAGCTAACGTTAACCCTGCTAAAAGTGTTAAAAAAAATAAACTAAATTTTTTCATTCGTTGATTCCTCCATTTCTTTCTCACGGTTTACAAATACTAGGCCTTTCTTTGGTGAGAAAAAGAAAGCCAATAAAAAGAATAAGGCGGCGGTTAAAACAATCGTCGCACCAGAAGCTAAGTTATAAGAATAACTGAAGAATAGGCCAATCACTGAACTTAAAATCCCAAAAGTAGAGGCTAAGCCAATCATTGTCGGTAAGTGATTTGTTAATAGATAAGCTGTTGCTGCTGGCGTAATCAGCATGGCAATGACTAAAATAGTTCCGACGGTTTGTAAAGAAGAAACAGCGACTAGTGTTAGTAAAAACATCAATGCATAGTGGAAAAATTGAATATTTAAACCGTAGGCCTGAGCCATTGTGGGATCAAAAGAAGTGAGTTGCAACTCTTTATAAAACAATGCCACAAAAATCAAAACAATCACACCGACGACACAAGTAATTAAAATATCGGTATCTGCGACCGCTAATACATTTCCAAACAGAATATGATATAAATCGGTGGAACTTTTTGCAAAAGAGATAAAAATAATCCCTAAAGCAAAAAAAGAACTAAAGACAACACCAATGGCAGTATCATTTTTTAGTGGACTTTTTTGGGTAATAAAGCCGATCGATAATGCAGCTAATAAGCCAAAAATAGAAGCGCCAAAAATATAATTGAAACCAAACATATAAGAAACAGCGACCCCTGGTAAAACAGCATGTGAAATCGCATCACCCATCAAAGACATCCCACGTAAAATAATGAATGAACCAATTACCCCTGAAATGAGTCCGACAATTATAGACGTCAAAAGGGCATTTTGTAAAAATTGATAACGGAATAAACCATCAATAAATGCAGCAATCATTTTGCAACCCCCTGTATTAATAAATCACCTAACAAATCACCGTATGCTTCTTGGAGCGTTTCTGCAGTAAATGTTTGTTCAACAGGACCCGCAGCAATTAGCCGGTTTTTCAAAACGATTAATTCATCAAAATAGTGGGACACTTTGTGCAAATCATGGTGAACAATGATAATCATTTTACCTTGATTTTTTAATGATTTAAGAATATCCATAATCACTTTTTCACTAGACATATCAATGCCGACGAAAGGTTCATCTAAAAAAATCACCTCAGCACCTTGGGCCAAAACACGGGCGATAAACACACGTTGTAATTGGCCACCAGAAAGTTCGCCAATCTGGCGTTGCGCATAGTCTTCTAATTGCACCATTTTTAATGCAGCCATGGCTGCTTGCTTTTCTTTCTTTCCTGGGCGTTTTAATAGTCCCAAGTTTGGATAGGTTCCTAGCAAGACCGTTTCAAAAACGCTAATTGGGAAACTAAGATCCAAGGCGCTACGTTGTTCTACATAGGCAATGGTTGTTTTTTGTTGGTCAATCGCTTGATTATTTAACAAAACATCACGTTCCTTTGTTTTAATCAAGCCTAATAACCCTTTAATAAATGTTGACTTTCCAGCACCATTTGGTCCGATAATTCCAGTAATTTTACCGGAGGGAATAGTAACGTGGATATTATTTAAAGCGGTCCGTCCTTGATATTGAACGGTTAACGCTTGAACAGCTAAGTTAAAGCTTTTTCTCATGAAATTCCTCCTTTTTAGGTTTGCCTTAAAATCAGTATAAGGGATAGTTTAAGAAAATGCAAATAATTTTTAGGCGCACCTAAATACAAGCGCTTTTTTCACAAAGAAAACCGTTTCTTTCAATAAATTAAGGAGGATCCCATGATTTTTATGACAAAAAATGGTAGAATATGAATGAAAACGACTATTATTTTATATTGACGGAGGATATCATGACCGAAAACTATCAAGATGACACCTTACGCATCTTCAGTTTAAATGCAAATCGACCACTTGCTGAAAAAATCGCAGCATCAGTAGGAACAGAATTAGGAAAAAGCACCGTGCGCCAATTTAGTGATGGCGAAATTCAAATTAATATTGAAGAAAGTATTCGTGGCGATCATGTCTACATCATCCAAGCAACGAATGCTCCTGTAAATGATCATTTGATGGAATTGCTTATTTTAATTGATGCATTAAAACGTGCTAGCGCAAAAACAGTTAATGTTATTTTGCCTTACTATGGTTATGCTCGCCAAGACCGCACAGCGAAACCAAGAGAACCCATTACTGCGAAATTAGTTGCTAATATGTTGGTAGAGGCAGGCGCAACACGTTTGTTGACATTAGACTTGCATACTGTTCAAGTCCAAGGATTTTTTGATATCCCAGTAGATAATTTATTTACAATGCCTTTGTTTGCTCATTATTATCGTCAACAAGCATTAGTAGGGGAAGAAATTGTGATTGTTTCGCCTAAAAACAGTGGCGTTCAACGCGCACGTAGTTTATCGGAGTACTTAGATGCGACCTTAGCAATTGTCGACCATGAAGAGATCGATGGGGTGCGCCAAGAAGGTTACGTTATTGGGAATGTCGCTGGGAAAAAATGTATTCTTGTTGATGACATTTTGAATACTGGTCAAACGTTAGCCACAGCGGCGGAAGTTTTAATGAAAAATGGTGCGCAAGAAGTGTATGCTTGCGCCTCGCATGGTTTGTTATCAGAAGGCGCAAAAGCAACCTTAGAAAATGCGCCAATTAAGGAAATTAGTATTACTGACTCTGTTTATACGACAGCAGACCGCCAACCAGCAACCTTGAATATTATTTCTTGCGCTGAGTTAATGGGGGAAGCGTTACTTCGTATCCATGAAAATAAACCAATGAGTCCATTATTCCGTTTAGAACCAAAAGGAGAATAAGTGATTCCTTAAACTAGAAATAGGTCTAACAACTTTAATAGTGTTGGGCCTATTTTTCTTATCTCTTTTATAAATAGAAGAGAAAGTATTCTGATTTTGTGTTTTAAGCTTTTTATGCTAGAATAACGCCAGAACATAAGGAAAGGGACGAGTCATTTGGAACCCATTTATTTAGATCATGCGGCAACAACACCGCTTCATCCAACGGTCATTCAAGCGATGACTGAAAATATGCAAACGACTTTTGGCAATCCATCAAGTATTCATCAGTTTGGACGAAAGGCACACGGTCTTCTGGAAGAAGTGCGTCAAACGATTGCCGAGAGCTTACAAGCCAAACCCCACGAAATTATTTTTAATAGTGGTGGCACAGAAGGGGATAACACAGCCATCTTGGCAGTTGCTTTTTCTCGTCAAAAGGAAGGAAAACATATTATTACTACGGCAATTGAACATCCCGCTGTGTTACGAACGATGGAATACTTAGAAACGTTAGGCTTTGAAGTGACTTACTTGCCTGTGAATGAAAATGGTCAGATTTCAATGGATCAATTCAAAAAGTCTTTACGCGAAGAAACGATCTTGGTTTCAATGATGTATGGCAATAATGAAATTGGAAATCGATTACCGATTGCTGAAGTTGGTGCAATTCTTAAAAATCATTCGGCGATTTTTCATACAGATGCCGTCCAAGCTTATGGAAGTGAAGTCATTTTACCTCATGAATTAGGGATCGACTTATTAAGTATTTCCGCTCATAAAATCAATGGTCCAAAAGGCGTAGGTTTTTTATTTAAAAGCGATGCAATCCAATTACCACCTCTTTTACATGGTGGGGAACAAGAAGAAAAACGACGTGCGGGCACGGAAAACTTAGCTGGAATTATTGGCATGGGTACTGCCGTTTCATTACTAACTTCTGCAGAAAAGCAAGCAAGAAAAACAGCCTATCAAAGTTTTCAAACGATTATTTTAAAAGCGTTAGAAGAAGCCAATATTGATTTTTCAATTAATGGTGAACCAACCAATCGTTTAGCGCATGTCTTAAATCTTCATTTAAAAGGAATTCCCAGTGATTTGCTCTTAATGCATTTGGACTTAAGAGGTATTGCGATTTCAACAGGCTCGGCTTGTACAGCGGGAACTGTGGATCCTTCGCACGTGTTGACAGCGATGTATGGAGAAAATTCCTCAGCTATTAAAGAATCAATCCGGATTAGTTTTGGCTACGGGAACACACCAGAAGAAATTGCGACTTTTTCTGAAGTACTAGTTGCAGTGATTCAACAATTGAAAAAATAATCTGATTGCGGCAGCTACAGGTTTTCGCTATAATGAAGATAACAATGAAAATAATGAGGTGGAACCCATGGCATTTACAACAACGGCTGCTGTTGAAGGCTCAACAGTTTTTTACAAAGTACATCCTAGTGCAAAACGCTATACATTAAAAGATAACGGCTTTACTGAAACAAAATCAGGGAACTTTCAATTGATTCGTTCCTTAGATCCAACGCCTCAGAGAAATGAAGGCTTCAAATTGAAAATTACGATCACTGCTGATCTAAAAGAGTTGAAAATGTCCATTACAACGGCAAATGGTTTAAAACCAATGAATATTTTCAAGAATGAACAACATGAAATGAGTAAAGAAAAATACTTTTTCTTAATGGATGGCTTAATTAGCCGTGGTGTATTAGAGAAAGTAGAATAATTTAGAGAAACCTGAAGAAACAAGCGAAAGTAGCTTGTTCCTTCAGGTTTTCTGTTTATTTGAAAGCAATAGCTTGTTGGCTGTGTCTTTGTTCCAAGTGTTTTCTCATTATACGCCCGGCTTGCTTTACTTATTTCAAAAAAATAGTATAATGAAAAGCACTGAAAAGTTACGACCTTCAAATCGTGGATGATTTCAGAATCTAATTGAAATGATGGTGATAAAATGGCAGATAACAGCAAAACGCGTGTCGTGGTAGGCATGAGTGGCGGTGTCGATTCATCTGTCACAGCGTTGCTTTTAAAAGAGCAAGGCTATGATGTAATTGGGATCTTTATGAAAAATTGGGACGATACAGACGAAAATGGTGTCTGTACCGCAACTGAGGATTATAAAGATGTCGCAAAAGTAGCGGATCAAATTGGGATTCCGTATTATTCGGTCAATTTTGAAAAAGAATATTGGGACCGTGTGTTTGAATATTTTTTAGCAGAATATCGGTTAGGACGGACACCAAATCCAGATGTCATGTGTAATAAAGAAATTAAATTTAAAGCATTCCTAGATTATGCTATGCAACTAGGCGCTGACTATGTTGCAACTGGCCACTATGCGCAAGTAGAAACAGATGAAAATGGCGTAGTGCATATGTTACGTGGAATTGACAATAATAAAGACCAAACCTATTTTTTAAGCCAATTATCACAAGCCCAATTGGCAAAAACAATGTTTCCATTGGGTGGCATGGAAAAATCAGAAGTTCGTGCAATTGCTGAACGTGCTGGATTAGCCACAGCCAAGAAAAAAGACTCAACGGGCGTTTGTTTTATTGGTGAAAAGAATTTCAAAGAATTTTTGAGTAATTATTTACCAGCTAAAAAAGGCAACATGGTGACAGAAGATGGCGAAATCAAAGGACAACATGATGGTCTGATGTATTATACTATCGGTCAACGCCAAGGCTTAGGAATTGGTGGCGGCGGTAAAACACAAGAACCATGGTTTGTGATTGGGAAAGATTTAACTACCAATACATTATATGTGGGACAAGGATTTCACCATGAAAAACTATATGCAACACATTTAGAAGCTAGTGAGGTTCATTTTACTGTTGATACACCAATGCCAAAAGAGTTTGACTGTACGGCTAAATTCCGTTATCGTCAAGCAGATATTCCAGTGCATGTTTCCTTATCTGAAGATGGCACAAAAGCAACCGTTACGTTTAAGGAACCAGCGCGCGCAGTCACTCCAGGTCAAGCTGTTGTTTTTTATGATGGGATGGAATGCTTAGGGGGCGGCTTAATTGATCGCGCCTACCAAGATGAAAAAGAACTACAATACGTCTAAAAAGTTTCACGAGTTGTGAAACAAAAAGCGCAGAGTTAACCAAAAGAAAAGCGGATATGCTGGTCATAAAACCAGTAAATATCCGCTTTTCTTTTTTGTTTTATATGCCTATTTTTTTAAAAATAAGAAAAAGAGAAAAATTAAAAATTCAAATTGTGGATAACTTTTCTGTGTATAACTTAGTCATCATTTTTCTCTTTTTTTAATTCGGCGGTGCTTCGACGAACCCATAGAAGGTTAAGGAGAACCAGACAAGAAGTGGAAATAAAGACCCCACGATAACCGAAAGCGGCAGATACGCTTGAACCAATCATAGGACCAATCACATTTCCTGTCGCTTGGAAAGATTGATTGTAACTGAAAATACGACCTGCAGCGTCACTTGGGGAATAACGAGTGATCAATGTTTGAACAGCTGGTAGTAAACAGGCATCGGAAATCCCAACTAAGAAACGAAGCATAGCAAGCTGCCAGACATTTTGAACAAAGGCCATTGGTAGGTAAACGAAAATGGCTAAAATTAAGCCAATTGTCAAGATGCGTTCACTGCCAATACGATCGCCTAACCGGCCGAAACGAGGGGCGGCTATTAACGTTGCAATCCCTGGAATAGAAGCAATGACTCCGCTAATTAAGGTGACATTTCCGTGACCACCCAACAATTGTTGAATATATAAACTGATGATGGGACTAATTGAATTATTGGAAGCTTGAATGATTAATGTCGTAATAAACATTCCAAGAATCACGTGGGGATGTTCTAGTTTTTTTAAAATTTGTTTCCCAGATGCAGCTTGATTTTTTTCAATTGGCACAAACTCTTCATGGACAAAGACGAGACTCAAAACAAAAACGAGTAATAAAATCGTGCCAGTAATGAAAAAGGTTGGCCGATAACCGAAAATAGAAGCAGTGACACCGCCCAAAAGAGGACCTAGCAATGTGCCGGTAACAGAACCAGTGGCTAAAGTACCAAGCACTTGACCGCTTTTTTCCTTAGGTGTGCCTGTAGCAACTAACGCAGTCGCATTACTGATATAACCAGAAAAAACACCTTGTAATAAGCGCAAGCCAATCAATTGATAAACACTTGTGACTGCGCCCATTAAACTAATGACGATAGCCATCCCTAATGAAGCACGTAATAACATTAACTTGCGTCCTTTTCGGTCGGCTAAACGGCCCCACCAAGGTGAAACAATGGTTGTGACTAAAAAAGTGGAAGAGAACGTGATTCCGCTCCAAAAATTCAATTGTTGGTGGGTAAAAGTACCTAATGTGTTGATATAAAGAGGCATAAATGGCATCACTAAGCTAAAGCCAATACCAGCCATAAATGTGCCAAACCATAAAACGAGCAGATTTTTTTCCCAAGGTTGTCTTGGACGGAAAAGTTTACTTTTAATTAATTCATACATTCTATTTCCTCACTTTCTAGTAAAGAAATTCAAATTTGGCTTTGGCGAGTAGTTGATCATTCAATGCTTGATGCAATTCATTCGCAAAAAAGCCTTCTTTTAAATTTAGTGGATTTTTTGTAGTGTACACATATAACGTATAGGTGTGCACACCAGAGCGAGGGCTTAACCCCAGATAACGTTCGGTTAACTCAGGTAACGTTTCAGTGGCAAGCGCAGGAATCATCTGTTTCCCCAAAGGAGAAGCAAGACTATTTTTTCCTTGAATGGTAGGCTTGAGTGCTGTTCGACTAAAGTCTTCAGGAATCTCATTGGTTACAGGAACATTGGCAGCTAACCAATGAATAAAAGGGAAACCGATTAGAGGAATCGTGTCATAATCAATTAATTCCCAGGATAAATAACGGGCTTCTTTAGGAATGGCCGCTAAAGAAATAGGAAAAGATAAAATAGGACGTTCGTGTAATAAAAATTCTGCACTGGTTCGTTTGCCATAACGATCGGCCAAATGAGAACGGTTGGTAATATGCATGCCAAACAGCCTTCTTTCAAAAATGATGTTTACAAATTATTATTATAAACTATAATTTATAGTTTAAAAAGAGTCAATAGATATGATAAACTAATACTTGTCCAAAATTTAAGAATTGGAGGCGTCAGAAAGATGGCAAAAAAACGGAATTTAACGAAAGCCAAAATCCTTGAAAGTGCCCGCAATCTAGCGGAAGAATTGGGCGTTCAACAATTAACCTTTCAAAATTTAGCCGTTGATTTAGGCATCAAGTATCCTTCACTCTATAATCACTTTAAAAATATTGCTGAAGTAAAAAATGCTCTAGTGGACTTGTTAATTCAAGAATTAAATGATGCATTGCGAAGAGCCTTAGTGGGTAAGAGTGGCGCAGAAGCAATTCGGATATATGCTGAAACGTACCAACAATTTGCTTTTGAAAATTCTGCAGTCTATGAATTACTTATCAGTGTGCCGAAAACGCAAAACCAACAATTAATTGAAGGCATCCATGAAACCAATCAAATTATCTTACAACTTTTAGCTTTTTATCCATTTAATAATGAAGAACGACTGCATAAAAGTCGAGAATTACGTAGCTTAATCCATGGTTATATTACCTTACGTTTTTTAGGTTATTTTCAACGCGAAGAAGCCACGCCGGAAGAAAGTTATCGTCGCATGATTGAAGATTTTATTGTTTCTTTAGAAGTGGCAGGATAAAATAAATTTCAAAAATTTCTCAGTCCGAAACCAAATCCTTGCAACTTTTTCAGAAAGTGACTATGATACCTACAGTAGCAAAAAAAGGAGCGGTTCAATGTATCAAGTAATTACAATGTATGGCGACAATGAACCTTGGTGGTTTTTTGATGATTGGCAAGAGGACATTGTTCAAGAAAAAACCTTCGATAACTTGACCGATGCAGAGACATATTATGTGGAAGTTTGGCAAAAACTTTCTCAGAATTATACATACGTCAACACAAAGCCTAATTATTTAACGGCTTTCTGGAATGATGGGGAAGAACGCTGGTGTGAAGAATGCGATGAAGATTTACAACAATACTTCGGTTTAGCATTACTAGAAAATCATCATGCGGTTACTTTTGAAAATAAAGCTGAGTTTACCACAATATCCAATCATTTTGGCAAAACAAAATTCTGCAAACGGAAAGTTATTTGAAACGCATGAGTTTAAAGAAAAACCTCAGGGAATTTTCTTTAAACTCTTTTTCTATTCTCGGAATTTAGAGAAAATCGAACCAATATTTGGTATAATACGAAAAGATAGCACTCAAAAAGGAGCGAAACTAGTGGTTGCAAAACAATTAATTATTGCTGAAAAACCTAGCGTAGCAAAAGATTTAAGCCGCGTTTTAGGAGCAAATCAAAAAAATAAGAATTATTATGAAGGACCCAACGTGATTGTCACATGGGCTTTAGGCCATCTCTTAGGACTAAAAATGCCAGAAGATTTAAACAAAGAATGGCAAACGTGGCAAATGGAAACTTTACCGATGATTCCTAAGAATTTAGGGATTAAGCCGTTACCGAAAACGGGACATCAATTAAAAGCGATTAAACAATTAGCCAATCGTAAAGATGTTTCTGAAGCCGTGATTGCCACTGATGCTGGTCGTGAAGGTGAATTGGTGGCCCGCTGGATTTTAGAATATGTCCGTTTTAACAAACCAGTCAAACGCTTATGGATTTCATCTCAAACAGACAAAGCCATTAAAGACGGGTTTAAGAAAATTCGCCCAGCGAAAGACTACGATAATTTGTATTACTCTGCCTTGGCGCGCGCAAAAGCTGACTGGTTAGTGGGGCTAAACGTCACACGGGCCTTGACAGTGAAATATCAAGATAACTTATCCGCAGGTCGTGTTCAAACACCAACTTTAGCAATGGTACGCCAACAAGAAAAAACGATTGAACAATTTAAGCCTCAAACTTATTTTACTATCTCGTTATCTGTTGAATCAGAAAAAGCAAAGATGACCCAAAAAAATCCATACGCTTTAAAAGAACGGCAGGAAGCAGAACAATTAGTCAAAGAACTCTCAAAACAAAAGGGCTTAGTTACCGATATCCAAGAAAAAGTTAAAACAGAAAACGCGCCGTTACCGTATGATCTAACCGAAATCCAGCGTGAAGCCAACCAGCGATTCCAATTTTCTGCAAAGAAAACGTTGTCTCTTGTACAAAGTTTATACGAAACCCATAAAATTGTTTCCTATCCTCGAACTGACAGCAAATATCTAACGACGGATATGAAAGGAACGATGAAAGAGCGCCTTCAAGCTATTGCTGATTTTTCACCAGAAGTGAAAGGCTACCTTAAAAATGGGGCCGTTGTTAAACAACAAAAAGTTTTCCAAAATGCAAAAGTCACGGATCACCATGGGTTGATTCCAACTGAACAACGTCCTCGTTATGAAAAACTAAGCAATGATGAACAAAAAATCTATCAAATGATTGTTCAACGATTCTTAGGTTTGTTTGCTGAGCCAAATCAAACCAAACAAACAAAAGTTACAGTCGCTTTTGGAAAAGAAACATTTGTCTTTCATCAAAATAAAGTAGTTGTTGCTGGCTGGAAAACAACAGCCGAACAGCCGCTATCCACTGTCCAATGGCAAAAAGGCATGACCGTTGCGCCAAACTTTACCATTAACAAAGAATTAACGTCGCCGCCAAAACCATTAACCGAAGGAACGTTGTTAGGAAAAATGGAGAAACACAGTTTAGGCACACCGGCAACGCGAGCTGAAATCATTGAAAAACTGATTAAATCAGAATTGATGGAACGAACCAATAGCGGTTTAATTGTCTCTGCCAAAGGAAAGCAACTATTAGACTTGGTGAATCCATCACTTGTGACACCTGAACTAACGGAAAAATGGGAAAAGTCGCTCGAAGCAATCGCTTCGGGTCAACAAAAGAGTCAACTTTTCTTAAAGGATATTGAAGAGGATACGAAAAAATTAGTCCGTGAAATTAAACAAAGCGAGAAAAAATATCAAGATTTTTCCATTACGCAAAAAAAATGTCCAGATTGTGGCTCAAACTTACGGGAAAAAAATACGAAAGATGGGAAGATTTACGTTTGTACAAACCAAGAATGTTCTTATCGTCGGCGAAAAGATCCTAAAGTATCCAATCACCGTTGCCCGCAATGCCATAAAAAAATGGTTATCATAGAAGGAAAAAATGGTCGTTCTTTCAAATGTAAATTCTGTTCGATTACTGAAAAAATTCCCGATAAAAAAGAACGAAAACAAAAAATGACTAAACATGAAGAACGTCGTTTGATGAAAAAATATTCACAACCAGACGAACCAGAAGAAAGTGCTTTAGCGCAGGCCTTAAAAGCCGCTATGAATCAAGAGTAGCGACTTGACGAATGTTGGCTCTAAATAATCAAGTCATCCTTGTTGGTCTTTAGTAAACTTTCAAATAGAAAGAGAGGGACACGGATGCTCGCAAATTTAAATCAAGCAATGGATTATATTGAAGAACATTTAACGGAAGAAGTATCCTTCGATGAATTGGCGAAAAAGACAGGGATTTCTGTTTACCATTTTAAACGAACTTTTTCGTTTATTACGGGGATGAGTCTGGCTGAGTATATTAAAAAGAGACCTTTGGCGGAAGCAAATTTAGCATTACTTGCTGGTGAAAAAGTGACAGATGTAGCTTTTAAATATGGTTATCAAAGTATTGAAGGATTCTCAAGAGCTTTTCGCGATTGGTCAGGACAAGCCCCTTCTGAAGTAATGAAAACACAAATCCAAAAAACGTTTCCTAAATTCTCTTTCTATATTGATATTAAAGGAGGACAATCAATGGATGTTAAATTGATTGAAAAACCAGCGTTTCAAATAGTCGGAGTTAGTCAGAAGGTTCCCTTGCAGTATCAAGGGGAAAATCAAGCAATCATGGAATTAGCACAGCGCATTACACCACAACAACGAGCGGAAATGCATACATTTGATGACATATATCCTCATCAAGTAGTAAATGCTTCTTTTGACTTTCAAGAGGGACGAACAACAGAAGGTGGAGAAATGACACACATGATTGGCTTTGCCACTTCGCAAGAAAATACCTATGAAGATTTGGAGCAACTAAGCGTACCTGCTCATACATGGGCGGTTTTTCCAAATGAAGGTCCTTTCCCACAAACTTTACAAGAAACCTGGGCAAAGATATTCTCTGAATGGTTGCCTTCATCTGGTTACCAAGTCGTTGCAGCACCAGAAATTTCGTTTACGCAATATCAAGGACCAGCAGAAGCTAAGTATAGTGAAATCTGGCTTGCTGTTACAGCTACTAAATAAAGAAAACCCACCATTGAAAAATGGTGGGTTTTTCCGCCAAGAAGGAAAAAGTTTGGTATAATAAACGTGAAGAAAAAAATTAGACCTTCTAAACTGAAATCTAGCTATGGATAAGTGATGCGAATACGGAATCATGGAGAAAAAATAATTCTCCGAGGTTTTAGAGTCATGTTGTTTGGAATGGTACCAAAACAAACTTTTTTGATTTGGCTTTTTCTCCCCTGTTTTATAGCCATGTTGTTAAAAAACAAACTATCACCTCAAGCAATCCGTAATTTTCATCACAAGATTAGAATTTTTATCATCAAAGACGAGCTGCTTCAATTTTCGAAAACTAATCAAGTGATAAGTCAAAATGTTGATAGATTGAGATTAGTTCTTCCTTTTTTTAGGAAGGGCTTTTTTTATTGATAGAAGAACGGGAAGAAATCTTGGTAGCACCTAAAAAAATTGTGAGAAATGCTTCTGTATTGTTTGGTTTCTGCCTCAGAAAGTTGTATACTTAGATTGGAATTATTCTATATTACATGCATTTTCACACTTTTTGGAAAAGTTCACTTGAATTTTCTTTTAGTTTCGTAGATAAAAGGAGTCATCGCTAATGGAAATGAACAATTCAGGTAAGCTTGTTTCTTTGTGTGGAGGCAAATCAGGGAGGAAATAATATGTTTGATATTGTAACATTGGCGAGAATCCAATTTGCGATGACAACAGTTTTCCACTTTTTCTTCGTACCGTTTTCAATAGGATTAGCACTTGTTGTAGCAATTATGGAAACAATGTACGTTGTGAAAAAAGAGGAACGTTATCGTAAAATGGCCAAGTTTTGGGGAAATATATTCCTATTAAGCTTCGCTGTTGGGGTTGTAACCGGGATTATTCAAGAATTTCAGTTTGGGATGAACTGGTCTGACTATTCTCGATTCGTCGGAGATATTTTTGGGGCACCGTTGGCGGTAGAAGCGCTCTTAGCTTTCTTCTTAGAGTCAACATTCTTAGGTTTGTGGATCTTTACTTGGGATAAAATGAATCCAAAAGTTCACGTAACCTTTATCTGGTTAGTCGTATTCGGTTCAATGATGTCTGCTTTCTGGATTTTAGTTGCGAATAGTTTTATGCAACATCCAGTAGGTTATGTCATCAATAATGGCCGTGCTGAAATGGTGGACTTTGTAGCTGTCATCAGCAATCCAAAAGTTTGGTATGAATTTTCACATGTTATCATGGGCGCCTTTACATTGGGCGGCATGGCAGTAGCTGGTATGGCTGCTTTCCAATTGTTGAAAAAACGGGATATTTCATTCCACAAAGCATCTATGCGCATTGGCTTATGGGTTACTTTGTTCGGTTCAATCGGCGTTTTATTAGCTGGCGACTTGCAAATGAAAGCTCTAATTGAAGGACAACCAATGAAATTTGCGGCGATGGAAGGGGCCTATGAAGACTCTGATGATCCTGCTGCTTGGACATTGATTGCTTGGGCAGATGAACGGGAACATAAACAAGTTTTTGGTATCGATATTCCGTATATGCTAAGTATTTTATCGTATAACAAATTATCAGGTTCGGTTGATGGAATGGATACAGTCAACAAGCGTTTGGTAGAAAAATATGGGGATGATAAAAATTATTATCCACCAGTTAACACTTTATTCTGGAGCTTCCGTATCATGGCTGGTTTTGGTGCCTTAATGTTATTGGTTGCTGCCTTAGGACTATTCTTTACAAGGAAGAAAAAACCATCGCTGTACGAGAAGAAATGGATGCTTTGGATTGTTGCTTTATGTACGTTCGCACCATTCCTTGCCAATACAACAGGTTGGTTAGTCACTGAATTAGGTCGTTATCCGTGGACTGTCTATGGATTATTTACGATTGAACAAAGTGTTTCACCAAATGTATCGGTTGCTTCATTAATTACGTCAAATGTCATTTATTTCTTATTATTTGCTGGTTTAGGTAGTGTCATGGTTTACTTGGTTATTTTAGAATTACGTAAAGGACCAGACTATGAAGCGAAAAAATTAGCGAAAGAAAATGAACCAGCGTTGGATCCATTTGATAAGGGGGTATTTGGCGAATGAGTACACTACAATTATTATGGTTTGTCCTTATCGGCGTCTTGTTCTCAGGTTTCTTCTTCTTAGAAGGATTTGACTTTGGTGTTGGAATGGCCGTTCAAACGTTGGCACACAATGACGACGAAAAAGATCAAGTCGTTGCAACAATTGGACCTGTTTGGGACGGAAACGAAGTTTGGCTATTAACAGCGGGCGGCGCAATGTTTGCCTCTTTCCCATATTGGTATGCTTCATTATTTAGTGGCTACTATTTAATTCTATTTACGATTTTATTTGGCTTAATTATTCGCGGAGTTTCCTTTGAATTCCGCCATAACATGCCGGAAGGTAAACGTCGTCGGATGTGGAACTGGACACTATCAATTGGTAGTTTCCTTGTACCGTTCTTCTTTGGTATTTTGTTTATCAGCTTAGTCCAAGGGATGCCTTTAGATGCAAACGGCAATATGCATGCGCAATTTACGGATTATTTTAATCTGTTTTCAATTGTTGGTGGAGTAGCCTTAACATTACTTTGCTACTTACACGGCATGAACTATATTGCTTTAAAAACAGAAGGCCCAATTCGTGAACGTGCTCGAAATTATGCAGAAATCTTATACGGCGTTTTATATATCGGTTTAGTTGTTTTTGCAGTGTTGATGTACTTCAAAACGGACTTTTATGAAAAGAACTTTGCGGTCACTTTAATTTTAACGTTAGCAATTGTGGTCTTAACGGTCATTGCTAATGTTGGGGTGTTTAAACGCAAAGAGATGTTAGCTTTTCTAGCGAGTGGTTTAACATTAGTTGTACTAGTTGCTCTCTTGTTCAGTGGCTTGTTCCCACGTGTTATGATTGGTAGTGAAGGTTTTGATTTGTTGATTAAAGATGCAACAAGCACACCATATACACTAAAAATTATGACGTGGATTTCTTTAAGCATTTTACCATTCGTGTTAGCTTATACTGCTTGGTCCTATTATATTTTCAGAAAACGTATTTCACAGACAGCCGTACCAGAGGGGTATTAAATCTATGATTGATAAAGACATCTTACAGATGCCTAAAATCAAAAAAATTCTTGTCTTGCTTGCAGGTTTTTCTTTCCTGCAAGCAGTCTTTATAATTGGGCAAGCTTTTTTTCTTTCAAAAGCCATTGTCGGCCTTTGGAGTGGCGGGCATCTTAACCAACAACTACAGAGTATTTTACTCTTTTTTATTTTTTATCTTGGTCGACATGTTATTACGTATTTTCGTGAGAGAATGCTCGATACATTTAGTTATGAACGCTCGAAAGAATTACGCGAACAATTATTAACCAAAATTTTCCGTTTGGGGCCAAATGTTGTTCAAAAAAATGGAACTGGAAATATGGTTACCATGGCTTTAGAAGGCATCAGTCAAACCGAAAATTATTTACAATTGATTTTGACAAAAATGATGAATATGATGATTATTCCTTGGATTATTTTGGCCTTTGTTTTTACACAAGATATTCGTTCAGGCATAACATTGCTGATTGTTTTTCCGATTATTATTATTTTTATGATTGTGTTAGGCTATGCAGCACAAAGTAAAGCGGACAAGCAATATGCGGCGTTTCAAATGCTTTCCAATCATTTTATTGATTCCTTGCGAGGAATTGACACGCTGAAACTGTTTGGGTTGAGCAAAAAATATGCTGGGAGTATTTACCATACAAGTGAACGATTCAGAAAAGCGACCATGAGTACATTGAAAATTGCTATTTTATCAACCTTTGCGTTAGACTTTTTTACGACATTATCGGTAGCTGTTGTGGCAGTTTTCCTTGGATTAAGTTTATTAAACGGCACGATTTTATTATTTCCTGCCTTGGTTACTTTAATTTTAGCACCTGAGTTCTTTTTACCGATTCGTGATTTTTCAAGTGATTATCACGCAACCTTAGATGGAAAAAACTCTTTTCAAGCGATCCAAGCGGTATTAGCATTGCCAGAAGCAGAACAGACCGATGTGCTCACGTTAGATGATTGGCATCAAGAAAGTCAGTTGTCAGTCACAGCGTTAAATTTTTCCTATGAAGATGCAACGCAAGAAGCGATTCAATCGTTGCAATTCTCTGTTGATGGTCGCAAAAAGATTGGAATTATCGGGGCGAGTGGTTCTGGTAAGTCAACGTTAATTAATTTATTAAGCGGCTTTTTATTACCAACAGAAGAAACGAGTCAATTGGCGATAAATGGCCAAACGATTCCACATTTTTTACAAAAAGACTGGCAAAAACAAATCCTTTATATTCCGCAAGCACCATATATTTTCCAAGATACTTTGGCAAACAATATTCGCTTTTATACACCTGAAGCAACAGATGAGGCGATTCAGCAAGCGATTCAGTTAGTTGGCTTAGACGAGCTGGTTAAAGACCTTCCCGAAGGAATTCATACCTTGATTGGGGAAAGTGGTCGAATGTTAAGTGGGGGACAAGCGCAACGAGTAGCGTTGGCCCGCGCCTTTGTCGATCAAAAACGCCACGTCTTGCTGTTTGATGAGCCGACAGCGCATTTGGATATTGAAACAGAAGTTGAAATGAAAGAGCGCATGTTGCCATTAATGAACAATCATCTTGTCTTTTTTGCGACACATCGTCTGCATTGGATGGAAGAAATGGATTACATTTTAGTGATGGAAAAAGGTCAATTAGTGGAACAAGGAACGCTAGCAGAGTTGATTGAAAAAGATGGCTACTATGTTCAATTAATGAAGCAAATGAGAGGAGGACGCCAATGATGGAAAAACAGCCGACAACGAAAGACGTTTGGAAAAACGATCAATGGGTTCGTCCTTTCTTAAAACGCTATAAAAAAACCTTGTATTTTGCCTTACTTTTAGGCTTCTTGACGTTCTTTAGCGCAGGGGCATTAATGTTTACGTCTGGTTACTTAATCAGTCGTGCGGCTTCCTTACCAGAGAATATTTTATTAATTTATATTCCCATTGTTTTAACAAGAGCATTCGGGATTGGACGTCCTGTTTTTCGTTATGTGGAGCGTCTAACGAGTCATAACTGGGTGTTAAAAATGACCTCTGATCTGCGCTTGAAACTTTATAATGTACTAGAAAAAGATGCGATTTTCTTTAAGACAAAATATCGCACTGGGGATATCTTAGGTTTGCTTTCGGAGGATATTAATCATATCCAAAACTTGTATTTACGAACGATTTTCCCAACCGTTATTGCTTGGATTTTGTATATCTTTTTAGTGATTGCATTAGGTTTCTTTTCTTGGTGGTTTGCTTTATGCATGTTACTGATGTTAGGAGTGGTTGTTTTTCTATTACCACTTGTTTCAGTTCTAGTGAATGGTGCGCGTCAAGAAAAACATAAATATGCCAAAAATGAGTTATATCAAACACTAACCGACAATATTCTAGGTGTGTCTGATTGGGTATTTAGTCAACGAGGCTCTGAATTCGTTGCTCGTTATGAAACAGATGAAGCAAACGTTCGTGCATTAGATGAAAAAATGAAGCAATTTAACCGTGGCCGAGACTTTGTTTTACAACTTCTGTTTGGTGTGATTGCGATTGCTGTCTTAGCTTGGACAAGTGTGCGGTTTCCAGGTAATCATGGGGGCGCAGCCAATTGGATTGGTGCCTTTGTTTTAACCGTTTTTCCGTTAATTGATGCCTTTGCTCCGCTACCTGCTGCAGCACAGGAAACAACGATTTATAAGGATTCCATTCGTCGTTTTAATGAGCTTCCTGAAGGGGAAGATGACTCAACAGAAGCGCCTGTTCAGCCAAATGGCACCAGTTTATCGATAGAACATTTGTCTTTTGCATATGAAAATCAAGCGAAAAAGGTATTAAATGACTTATCGTTAACAATTCCTGAAAAACAAAAATTAGCGATTTTAGGGCGCAGTGGTTCCGGAAAGAGTACGTTGGCTTCGCTCATTCGTGGTGATTTACGGCCTACTTCGGGAGAAATCCTTTTAGGAAATATCCCAACTGAGGCATTTGGTGAGACGATGACTGAATATATTGGGGTTATGCATCAAGCACCGTACCTATTTCGAACAACCATTTTAAATAATATTCGGATTGGTAGAGAAGAAGCAAGCGAAGCAGAAGTTTGGGCGGTTTTAGAAAAAGTTGGCTTAAAAGAAATGGTTGCCCAATTACCAGAAGGTTTACAAACAATGGTGGATGAAGCAGGTTTGCGTTTTTCTGGTGGCGAACGACATCGCTTGGCGCTAGCGCGGATTCTTTTGCAAGATACACCGATTGTGTTATTAGACGAACCAACTACTGGTTTAGATCCAATTACAGAACAGCAATTGCTGGAAACCTTTTTTGAGGCATTAAAAGATAAAACCGTCATCTGGATTACCCACCATTTGCAAGGCGTAACTTTGATGGATCAAGTGATCTTTATTGAAGATGGCCAATTAGAGATGAGTGGTACGCCAGAAGAATTACTTGCAACCAATGCGCATTATCAGAAACTTTACCGAATTGATCGTGGCATTAGTTCTTTCGAGGAATAAAAAAACGACTGGTTGTTGATTAAAGCAAACAATCAGTCGTTTTTCTATTTCAATTAATGGCAATTCTTCTATAAAACGTTTAAAATGAACGATGTAATAAGAGCTCAGTTAAGGAAAGTAAGGTTTCTTTTGCTGTGCCATCAGGCAATTGTTGAATATCAGTGATTGCTTTGTTGGTTACTTTTTTAGCAAAAGCTTGTGCTTCTGTAACGCCATGATAGTCATTGACTAGCGCCGCAACTTCAGCTGCCTCTTCTAAGGTAATGGCGCGTCCTTTATCCAAATAAGGGCTGAATACGTCAGGTGCTGCTTGATAAGCGAAGAGAAGAGGTAACGTATAAACACCTTGTGACAAGTCTTCTAAAGCGGGCTTTTTCAAGGTTTCCGTGTCGGCAGTATAATCTAAAATATCGTCATAGACTTGAAAAGCAATGCCAATATGACGGCCAATTCGTTTAGCTAAACGTTGGACTTCTTTTGAACTATGACCGAAATAGGCCCCTTCAAGACAGCTTAGTGAAAAAAGTTCGGCTGTTTTGCCGTTGACACTTCTTAAATAAGCAGGAATCGACATGCGGCGGTCAAATCGATGACTCATTTGATCGAGTTCACCAAGTAATAACCGTTTCATTCCTTGTGCATTGATTTTCATAAATTCAGAGCCATTCATGGCATCTGCAATCAAAGTAAAGAATTCAGTGAATAGTAAATCACCTGTGTAAACAGCCACGTCTTTACCATATTGTGATTGAATAGTCACAGCGCCTCGGCGCAATGGAGAATCGTCAATAATGTCATCGTGAATCAACGTAGCCATATGTAGGATTTCCAAAGATGCAGCTATTTTTAATAGTTGTTGTTTCTCTTGTTTTTCTTCATCACCCAGTTGAGCAAAAAGAAAGAAAAAAGCGGGGCGTAATAATTTGCCGCCAGAACGAGCCAAAGTTACTAAGGCTTCTTCAATGTCTTCGTTGCGTGTATGCAACGTTTGTTCAATTAATTCACATGTTTCCGTTAAAGAACGTTCAACGTCAGGAAACGACTTCCAAAATGTGTTCATAAATATACTACGATCCTTTCAGTGGTTCAATACTATTTGATTGTATACGAATTGGCGACAGAAATACAGTAATTAAGTTTTAAAAGTAACAAAGTTTGTAAAAAAGTAGCGGAGGGATAGTTTGAATCGAGAAATATTTTTTGAATTAGTAGAATTAAAAGCAAAAACAGCTAGTGTTTTGCCATTTTTGTTAGGAATTTGTTTTAGTTGGTACCAATATGGGCGGCTCCATGTTGGTTATGTTTTAATTTTTTTCATTGCGATGTTTATTTTTAATATGGCGGTCGATATTTTAGATAATTATAATGATTACCATCATGCCACAGAAGTTCATGATTATAAGGAAAAAACGAATATTATCGGTCGAGAAAATTTATCTTTGCCATTAATACGCAAAATGATTTTTTGGATGATTCTCGTTTCTGCTTTAATGGGGATTGGGTTGTCATTTATTGTTGGCTGGCCGTTATTAATTATGGGTCTTTATTGTTACTTAATTGGTATTTTTTATTCATCAGGACCGAAACCTTTGTCCAGTCTACCATTAGGGGAAGTTTTCTCAGGATTTACAATGGGGTTCATGATTACCCTTATTTGTGTCTACATTAATACGTTTGAAGTTTTCAATTGGTCAGCAGCTAATTTATGGGGGATTTTCTTAGTCGCTTTACCTAACACTTGTTACATTGCTAACTTAATGTTAGCAAATAATATCTGTGACTTAGAGGAAGATGAAAATAACAAGAGATATACATTAGTTCATTACCTTGGCAAAGCAAGTTCTTTGAAATTATTCGTCGGATTAAATACAATAGCAATGTTAGCCATTTTGTTAGCTGTCGGTTTAGGATTAACCCCGCCAACAATGTTACTCATGCTTTTAACTTTACCTTTTGTACGGAAACAAACCCAAGCCTTACTGAAGGAACAAGTGAAGAGTAAAACATTTGTTTGTGCTGTGAAGATCTTAGCTGTGGGAGCAACTGCACAAGTGCTATTTTTTGCCATAGGTTTGTGGTGGCTGTAAATTTTTTATAGAGTGGAAGGGAATCAAAATGAATAAGAAACATGTTGTTATTTTAGGTGCTGGTTACGCAGGCTTAAAAACATTACGCGAATTACAAAAAGGCGCCAAAGACGTCGAAATTACTTTAGTGGATCGTAACAACTATCACTACGAAGCAACGGATTTGCATGAAGTTGCTGCTGGAACACAACCAGCTGAAAAAATCACATACAATATTATGGATGTTGTCGATGAAAAAATGACCACCTTTATCCAAGGAACAGTTAAAACAATTGATGCTGCAACACAAACAGTTGCTTTAGAAGATGGCCAAACAATCAATTATGATTACTTAGTTGTTTCTCTTGGGTTTGAATCAGAATCATTTGGTATCCCTGGTGTGCAAGAACATGCTCTACAAATGGTAGATGTGAAAACGGCTTTAAACGTGTATGAACATATCCAAGAACAAATGCGTCAATACAAAGCAACTCAAAACGAAGAATTCTTAAAAATTGTTGTCTGCGGAGCAGGCTTTACAGGGATTGAATTATTAGGTTCTCTTGTTGAAAACAAACCAAAATTTGCTGAAATCGCAGGTGTCTCAGCAGATCAAATCCAAATTTATTGTGTCGAAGCAGTTACTCGCCTATTGCCGATGTTTAACGAAAAACTTGCGAACTATGGTGTGCAATTATTAAAAGATTCAGCTATTCATTTATTATTAGGTAAACCGATTAAAGAAATCAAACCAGGCGCAGTTGTTTATCAAGATAACGAAGCAGGCGACTTGGCAGAACTTTCTGCTAAAACAATTATTTGGACAACGGGTGTTAGTGGAAGCCACGTTGTAGGCGATTCTGGATTTGAAGCTCGTCGTGGTCGTGTCATGGTTCAACCAGATTTAACAGATGCGAACCATAGCAACGTCTATATTATTGGTGACTGCTCAGCAGTTATGGATACAGAAACTAATCGACCTTACCCAACGACAGCACAAATCGCCTTGAAAATGGGGGCGCATGCTGCTAAAAATATTCAAGCACAATTGAAAGGGGAAGCAACTAAACCTTTCAGCTTTAAATCACAAGGTTCTGTTTGTTCTGTCGGAAATACACGTGCTTTAGGAATTGTTGGTAAAACAGACATTAAAGGATACCCAGCTTCATTCATGAAAAAAATTATCATGAACAAAGCGCTCTTTGAAACAGGTGGTACCAAAGAAATGATGGCTAAAGGTCGTTTCGACTTATACCATTAAGAATCAGCAAAATAAGAAATAATGAGGTCGGGACAGAACCGTTTAGCTCCGAGAAATAAGAAGAAATTTCCGAAAATTGCTCTTTAATTTTTGGAGAATTTCGGCTTATTTCCGAAGGAGTTGGTTCTGTTCCCGCCGTTTATCAGTTTTTGAGCGTGGAGCAAAAATCCAAAGTGATTTTTGTCCCACGCTCATTTTTCTTAAATGAAAGTTTTAAAAAAATTTCCATGATTTTTCAAGTAAAATGAGGTGGGCACTTTTGTTCGATTCCATTTTTATGTATAATGAGAAGTGATGGAAAGAGGGAAGTTAAATGGCACAAAAAAGATCAACAAATAAGAAAAAAAGTACGACAAAGAAAAAGACCAAAAAACAACAGCAACAACAAGAACGTTTAAATTATATGTTTCTTGGCCTGATTTTTATTTTATTCGGTGTCTTTGGACTCTTTCGCTTAGGGTTTTTAGGCACGTTATTAGCGAATTGTTTACGCTTAGTTGTAGGTAATACCTTTCCATTTGCAGCGATTTTACTAATCCTGTATGGCTTATTAGTCATGATTTATGGAAAAGATTTTCCGTTAAAAAGAGGGCGCCCTATTTTTGGGGCTGTTCTGATTTATATTAGTGTTTTGTTATTTTTCCATGCCTTTATGTTTCGAAATGTTAGTGGCAGTCAACCAGATATTTTAGGTAACACTTGGGAATTTTTGCAAAGCGATTTAAAAGCTAACCAAGTGACGCAAAACGTAGGGGGCGGTATGATTGGCGCGCTGCTTTATCAAGGAACGTACTTTTTGGTGGCACAATTTGGGAGCTATTTAATTGCCACCTTGCTACTGTTAGCGGGTATTTTCTTGATGAGTATGTGGGATTTTCAGCAAATTGTTGATCATTTCCAAAGTATTCAAGATCGCCTAAGTCATGTTTCGGCAAAATCACAGGCGCGACAAGAAGAAAAAGAGGCGAAGCGAGCAGCGAAGAAAGAAGCTAAGGCTGCAGAACGCCAAGCAAAAATTGAAGCCGCTGCCCAACAAAAATTACAAGAGCGGGAACGCATGGAACAAGCGGCAGCCGAGCGCTTAACAAAAACACCTGTTGAAACCCACCAACCAATGGTGGAAGAACCGGCCGCACCAACGCCTGTTCAAATTGATTCGTTTCAACAGCAAAATCAGGCGATGCCTGTACCACCAATTGCAGCAACAAAACCGCAACGAGAGCAGGAAGAAGAGGCGGCAGATGAAGCTGGTGTTCTCGAATTTGAAATTTCTGAAGAAGCGGAAGATCGTGATTATCAACTACCACCAACTGATTTGTTAGATACAATTCAAGCAACGGATCAAAGTGGTGAATATGAAAAAATCGAAAAAAATATTGGCGTCTTAGAACAAACCTTCAAGAGTTTTGGTGTTGATGCTAAAGTAGTCAAAGCTAGTTTAGGACCATCTGTCACAAAATTTGAAGTTCAACCCGCTGTTGGGGTAAAAGTTAGCAAAATTGTTAACTTGACGGATGACATTGCTTTAGCGCTTGCGGCCAAAGACGTTCGTATGGAGGCTCCGATTCCTGGGAAATCACTAATCGGGATTGAAGTTCCTAATAGTGCAATTAGTACAGTATCCTTTAGAGATATTGTTGAGGCACAACCAAGTCATCCAGATAAACTATTAGAAGTACCTTTAGGTCGAGATATTTCAGGGATGGTTCAAACTGCGGATCTATCAAAAATGCCGCATTTATTAATTGCGGGATCGACAGGGAGTGGGAAATCGGTTGCTATCAATGGCATCATCACAGGTATTTTGATGCAAGCGAAACCCCATGAAGTAAAATTAATGATGATTGACCCGAAAATGGTGGAATTGAATGTGTATAACGGGATTCCTCATTTATTAACGCCAGTGGTTACTAATCCGAGAAAAGCGGCCCAAGCCCTGCAAAAAGTAGTTCAAGAAATGGAATTTCGTTATGAAAAATTTGCAGCAACAGGCGTCCGAAATATCACTGGTTACAATCAACTAATTCAACAGAAAACTGCGGAAGATGGCGAAAATCGTCCAATTCTACCATTTATTGTTGTCATTGTTGATGAGTTAGCTGATTTAATGATGGTGGCAAGTAACGAAGTAGAAGATGCGATTATCCGTTTAGCCCAAATGGCACGGGCAGCAGGTATTCATATGATTTTAGCGACACAACGGCCAAGTGTGGATGTCATTACAGGAATCATCAAAGCAAATGTCCCTTCTCGAATGGCTTTTGCGGTCTCAAGTGGGACAGACTCGCGTACCATTATTGATACCAACGGGGCGGAGAAACTATTAGGTCGAGGCGATATGCTCTTCTTACCAATGGGAGAAAATAAACCAATTCGTATCCAAGGGGCCTTTATCTCTGATCAAGAAGTCGAACGAGTGGTTGCGTTTGTAACGGATCAGCAAGAAGCTGAATATCAAGAAAGCATGATGCCAACAGATGAACCGACCACTTCAGGCGGTGGCGAAGCTCCTCAAGATGAGTTGTTTGAAGAAGCGAAAAACTTGGTGGTTGAAATGCAAACAGCTAGTATTTCATTGCTACAAAGACGTTTTAGAATTGGCTATAATCGTGCGGCTCGCTTAGTAGATGAATTGGAAGCACACGGAGTTATTGGACCATCAGAAGGTAGCAAACCAAGAAAAGTCTTTCTACAAGCGGAATCAGAAGAGGCAGCAACCGAGACGCCAGAACAATAAACAAAAGAACAAAAATAGATAAATTTATCTATTTTTGTTCTTTTTTTATAATTTCAGCAAAGCATCATGTTATAATCATCATTTTCTGGTAAAATAGAAAGGAATAGTGCGGTTGGGAGGGAGCGTATCATGAGAAGAAAGAGCGTGCTTTATTTAGAAGTAGCAGATCAGATTAAAGAAGATATTTTGAGTGGCAAGTATCCAGTAGGAACGTTTTTACCAACAGAAACAGAATTGGAAGAGATGTTTAACGTTAGTAAAATTACGATTCGGCGGGCAATCGAAATGTTAGCAACAGAAGAATTTGTTGAGAAAAAAAGTGGCCGAGGCACAACTGTGTTAAGCAATCGTCCCTATAATAAACTATCAAAAGCAGGGACATTCACTGAATTTTTGAATGAATCAGGTCAGAAAGTAACTAAAAAAGTTTTACAAGTTGAAAACTTGACGTTGTCAAAAGAGATGCCTGCTTATCAATTTTTAGGAGAAGAAGTGGTTCACCTTTCACGGTTATATCTAATCGATGAACAACCCTATATTTATTTTAATTACTATTTGCCAGCTGCCATGAAAGACGTATCATTGACTGAATACAAAGAAGAATCCTTGTATCGTTTGATGGATCGACATGCCATTGAAATTTATAAATTTGAAGACCGTTTTGAAGTTGCAACTTTGACAGAAGCAGAGCAAAAGATGTTGCAAACAACTGAAACAACGGGCTTAAAAAGAATTCGGCGTTCGTTAAGCCCAACAGGTCGTTGCGTAGAATATTCAGAAGCTATTTATAATACGAAGATTCATCCTTATGTGATTGAATATGAAGCATAACTTTTAAAAGAATAACAGTGCACTTACAGTAATGTAAGTTCATTGTTATTCTTTTCTATTGTCGTTTTTTTTCGTTTTCGATACACTAAATGAGTGAGAAGAATAGGAGTGGAAAATATGTTAGAAGTACAAAATTTAAAAAAAGTTTACGGAAACGAAATTAAATATGAAGCCTTAAAAGGGATTAATTTAACTGTCCAAGATGGTGAATTTATTGGTATTATGGGACCTTCTGGAAGTGGGAAAAGTACACTTTTAAATTTATTGGCAACAATCGATAGTCCAACAGACGGTGAAATACTTTTAAATGGAAAAAATCCAAACAATTTGAATCAAGAACAAATTGCTAAATTCCGTCGTACAGAATTAGGATTTGTTTTTCAAAGCTTTAATTTAATGCCAACATTAACTGTTGAAGAAAATATTATTTTGCCATTGACGCTTGATGGAGAAAAAGTCTCTGTAATGAAACGACAATTAGCAGAATTAAGTGAGCGTTTAGGTATCAATCATCTGTTGAAAAAACGAATTGCAGAAATTTCTGGTGGACAAGCACAACGGGTCGCCGTTGCTCGGGCAATGATTCATCATCCACAATTATTATTGGCTGATGAACCAACAGGAAACTTAGATACGAAATCATCTAAGGATGTGATGGGCTTGTTACAACAATTAAACGAAGAAGAAGCGGCGACTATTTTAATGGTGACCCATGATCCGCTAGCCGCAAGTTATTGCAAGCGCATCGTCTTTATTAAAGATGGTGAATTAATTGATGAAATTGTCCAAAATGGCAATCAAAAAGAGTTCTACGATTTAATCATGGTGAAACTGGCTGAGATTGAAGGTGTCGATAATGAATTTTAATCAGTTTGTTATAAGAAACACGATTCGAAATAAGCATTTATACTTGGCTTATTTCCTAAGTACAATGTTTTCTGTGATGATCTTTTTTACGTTCACTGGTTTTGTCTTTCACCCAGCCTTAGCTAATGGTTTAAATCCTAAAGCACAAATGGGAATGACGGCTGCGGCAATTATAATCTATGGTTTCTCTTTCTTATTCGTTTTATACTCGATGGATGTCTTTATCCAATCTCGAAAAAAAGAGTTTGGAACCTTGATGATTCAAGGGATGAGTCCAAAACAGTTAAAGAAAATGATTTTTATTGAAAACTTAGTGATTGGTTTCTTTGCTACAATTTTTGGTAGCATTTTAGGTGTTGGATTTTCACAGTTTATTTTATGGATTAGCAATTTATTGATGCATCTAGGTTTAGGTTTTTATTTGCCAGTGATGCCGTTTATCATTACTGTCATTTCATTTGCGGTCTTGTTCTTAGTAATTTCTTTCTTTATTCAATTCCGCTTGCCAAAAGCGACACTTCAAGAGCTATTAAAAGCAGGAGAAATGGGTAAAGGTGAAATCAAAAGCTCTAAAGTTAAATCTTTCTTAGCCGTGTTACTTTTAATTGTCGGTTACGGAATTGCTTTAGTTGCTAAGGGACAGTTAGTTTTAATGGTGATGTTCCCAGTAATTTTCTTAGTTATTTTAGGGACAAAATTCTTATTTGACCAATTGAGTGTTTCTGTCATTGAACGTTTAAAACGGAAACCAAAAATCTTTTGGAAAAAAACCAATATGGTCGTTTTATCAGATTTAGCATTCCGCATGAAAGATAATGCACGTTCGTTCTTCTTGGTTTCGGTGATATCAACGGTTGCTTTTGCTGCCATTGGAACGTTATACGGCGTGAACGAGATGATTTTTAAAGGAATAAGTTCTGTACCGTACGAACTGACATTGTCTGATTCGACCAACCCAGAAAATCAAGAAATGAAACAATTTGCGACAAAAACATTCCAAGAAAAAAATATTCAGTTTGATCAGATTGATTACACAATGTACAAAACAAGTGCCGGTATCCAATTAATCAAAACATCTGAATATAATAAACTCGCAAAATTTATAGATGAACCAACTTTAACAGGTGAGAAAGTAGTTAATTTATCACAAAAAGATGCTCCTTCTGCTGCATCAGTAGATGTCAAATCTGTTCAATTGGCAAATGATCAAGTTTTAAACATTGATAAAACAGAAGAAACCAATGTATTACCGACTTTTGGCGGTGTGGTTGTTATCCCAGATAGTACCTCAACAGATGGAATCAAAGCGGAAACAGAAACAATTTGGCAGCCCAAAGCAGGAACCAATCGTGAAGAATTGATAAAAGCAGAAAATATTATTGGTGACAAGTATCCCATGTTAGTAGGAACAGCTGCAATGTCGGCAGCCATTACGCAATATTATACGCCAGTTCTTTTTGTCGGACTATTTATCGGTATTGTGTTCTTTGTTTCGGCGGGTAGTTTCTTATACTTCCGTTTATACAGTGATATGAATACGGACGTTGAAAAATTCAAGATGATTTACAAACTTGGCTTGACGAAAAAAGAATTGAAGAAAATGATTTACCAACAAGTAGGTATTTTATTCTTTACCCCAATTGTTGTTTCATTTATTCATGGAGCTGTTGCTTTGAAAGCAATGTATGCTGTCTTAGATCAGCCAATGCAATTAGCTGGCTGGGAAGTTTTAGGCGTTTTCTTATTGATTCAGGTCGTTTACTATTTAATTGCCAGAACGTTCTACTTCAAAAAAGTTTATCACTTAGTGAAAGATTAATTATAAAAAATCGTTAAGCATGCACGCTTAACGATTTTTTTTGAGGCTCTTCGTGATATTGCATTCAAAGTGAGAATACGTTATAGTTATGAAGCGAATGTAATAGCAGAAATGAGGAAAAGAAATGCAGAAAGAATCCATTTATGGACTGACGAGAGAACAGCTTGTGGACTGGTTTTTAGCCCATGGCGAGAAGAAATTTCGCGCAACACAAGTGTGGGAATGGTTGTATACAAAACGTGTTGCTTCATTTAGTGAAATGTCGAACATTTCTAAATCATTGATGACTTTATTAGAAGAAAATTTTTCATTAAATCCATTAAAACAAGTCATTGTGCAAGAAGCACAAGATGGTACCGTAAAATATTTATTTGAATTACCAGATAAAAATATGATTGAAACAGTCTTGATGCGTCAAGAATATGGATTATCTGTTTGTGTGACCACTCAAGTTGGCTGCAATATTGGGTGTACATTTTGTGCTAGTGGGCTATTAAAAAAACAAAGAGATTTAACTGCTGGCGAGATTGTTGCCCAAATTATGTGGGTGCAACATTATTTCGATGAACGTGGGTTGGATGAACGTGTTAGCCATGTCGTTGTGATGGGAATTGGTGAACCATTTGATAATTATGCCAATGTCATGAACTTTTTACGAACGATTAATGATGATAAAGGCTTGGCTATTGGTGCCCGTCATATTACAGTTTCAACAAGTGGTTTAGTGCCAAAAATTCGTGAATTTGCAGACAGTGGACTACAAGTAAACTTAGCAATCTCATTACATGCTCCTAACAACGAAGTTCGTACATCAATTATGCGGATTAATCGTAGTTTTCCAATTGAAAAATTAATGGCAGCAATTGATGAATACATTGAAAAAACCAACCGACGTGTTACATTTGAATATATTATGTTGAGTCAAGTGAACGACCGACCAGAACATGCTCAACAATTAGCAGATTTACTACGGAATAAGAAAAAACTTTCTTATGTTAATCTGATTCCGTATAACCCAGTGAGTGAACACGATCAATATAGCCGAAGCTCTAAAGAAGCGGTTTTAAAATTTTATGATGTACTCAAAAAGAATGGCATCAATTGTGTTATTCGTAAAGAACACGGAACAGATATTGATGCGGCTTGCGGACAATTACGCAGCAAACAAATGAAAAAAGAAAAAGTCAAAAACCAATAACGTAGTTAAAATCGGATCAGAAAGGTTTCTTTTTGATTCGATTTTTCGTTTATTTAATAAAAAATCGTCGGTTTTTCAATTCTTGTTTATAAACAAAAGATGAATGCTCTAAAACTTTTATGACAAATTTTCTTTTTGTGGTTTTCAAACTTGAAATTCTAAAAGAAATAGCTATACTGAAAAGAGATCGTCACAGAATTTTTCATGAAAACAGCTATTATTTTCGTTATCTTTTCAAAAAAGTGGAAATTTTGTTACGCTTTTTTAGTTTAAATGAAATGAGGGAGTCTATGGAGAAAAAGCAATTAAAAAGAGAGATAACAACGTTTGGTGCGTTATCCACGGTAATGGGTACGGTGATTGGCGCTGGTGTTTTCTTTAAAGCTGCGAGTGTCGTTGGACACGCACAGTCAGCTAGTTTAGCTATCTTTGCTTGGGTGTTAGGTGGTGCCTTAACCATTTGTGCAGGATTAACCAGCGCCGAACTTGCTACAGCAATCCCTGAAACAGGTGGCGCAGTGAAGTATATTGAATATACATATGGTAAATTAGCTGGTTTTCTTTTAGGGTGGGCACAAAGTATCATTTATTATCCTGCCAACATTTCGGCGTTATCCATTATTTTTAGTACACAACTAATCAATTTGTTTCATCTATCGGCAAATTTATTGATTCCAATTGCCATTCTTGCGGGAACCAGTATCACGATAATTAATTTATTAGGAACAAAAATTGCTTCTTTGGTCCAATCAACGACATTGGTAGTAAAACTGATTCCAATTGCCTTGATTTCTTTAGTAGGATTATTTACTCCCGGACAGGTAGCTGTTTCACTTTTTCCTGTTGAAACAACAGCGAATACTGGCTTTTTAGTTGCTTTTAGTGGCGCCTTAGTCGCCACCATGTTTGCTTATGATGGCTGGCTAGGTGTGGGTAACGTGGCTGGTGAAATGAAGCGACCAGAAAGAGACTTGCCTAAAGCCATTATTTTTGGTTTGTTATTGATTACTTTAATTTATGCCTTAATTAATTTTGTGTTTCTAAAAACATTACCAATTGAGCAAATCGCTGGGAATTTGAATGCAGCTTCGGATGCTTCTGTGGCTATTTTTGGACCAATTGGCGGCAAAATCGTAACTATTGGGATTTTAATCTCTGTATATGGTGCGTTAAACGGCTACACAATGACAGGGATTCGGATTCCTTATGCCTTAGCCTTAGATAATCTGATGCCTTTTAGTCGTCAGTTTCAAAAGTTGTCTAAACGCTTTGTTGTTCCTTACGTTGCTGGAATTTTCCAGTTAGCTGTAGCCATTATCATGATGTTTTTCGGAACCTTCGATTTATTGACGGATATGTTAGTTTTTGTTATGTGGCTGTTTAATCTATTAATTTTCTTAGCTGTTTTTATTTTAAGAAAACGAGAACCTGAATTAAAACGACCGTATAAAGTTCCTGGCTATCCAATTATTCCAATTATCGCAAGTCTAGGTGGTATCTTCATCTTGGTTACAACGAGTATTACACAGCCTATTCTAGCATTGATTGGTATAGGGATTACGCTTCTAGGAATTCCAGTTTATTTAGTTAATAAACAAAAAACGAAGCCAAAAACGTAAACGATCCAATCGGATTATCATAGTTTTTCTCAAAAATTTTGTGATTCAGAGAAATTTTTGAAAACTAAACGCAAGATTTTTTTAGTATAATACTAAGTGTCTAGGAGTTCCACTATTTTGGGGAAGATAGATGGACAGCGCAAACTTCAAAAAAAGAACCTTCATCTTATTGGTGGAGGTTCTTTTTTTTGCTGAAATCATAAAATAAATGCGTAGTTTATTAGTGAGAGGAGGAAATGAATGACTGAAAATGTAAAAAAATTGGCTCATCAATTAATTGAATGGGGCGTCCTTCATGGGGCGCAAGACGTTTATTTTTTACCCAATGATACCGAAATAGCCATCTCTTTTCGGACAGGGATGCAACGGACACTTTACACACAAGTTTCCGCAGAAATAGGCGAAAAGTTAATTTTCCACTTTAAATTTATAGGCGGCATGGATGTCGGAGAAAGACGAAAAGCACAATTAGGCGCGACAACTTATCTAATTGGCGAGACGAAGCAACGCTTGCGTTTATCATCTGTGGGAGATTTTCAGAATCGAGAGAGCTTGGTAATTCGTTTTTTGCACCGATTTGGTGAACAAGCTGAACATTTTTTCTTTCCCCACCAGCTGAATGAAATTGAAGCATCTTGTCAGAAACGAGGACTTTATTTATTCAGTGGGCCAGTTGGTTCTGGGAAAACAACAACCATGTATCGTGTGGCTAAACAAAGAAGTGGCGAACAACAAGTGATAGCGATTGAGGATCCTGTTGAAATTGAGGAAAAGCAGTTTTTACAGTTGCAAACAAATGAAAAAATTCAGTTAACGTACGAAGCCTTGATAAAAGTTTGCTTACGCCATCATCCTGATATTTTGATTATTGGTGAAATTCGTGATGGCGAGACGGCTCAAGCAGTTATTCGAGCCGCCTTAACGGGTCATACTATTTTTGCGACAATTCACGCCCGTAACTTATTGGGGGTGCAACGGCGTTTGATAGAATTAGGTGGCCCAGAGCATGAATTGGCTGAATGCTTGCAAGGTATCATTTATCAACAGATTTTGACAACCACGATTAATAAGGAACAAGTAGCGGGAATTCTTTATGATTATTTCTTCTTTAAGGAAGCCGTTATAAAGAGTAGTTGGCAAAAGAATCTAAGAAAGGCGTGGGCGTATGGGTTTATTACAGAAAAAACGTATTTTCAAGCCATCGAATAAATTAACGAAAAAACAACAGCAGCTTTTTCTGAAACTATTAGCGGATTTGCTTGCAAATGGTTTTAATATACAAGAAAGTTTTTCCTTCATGAAAAAATCAAACGCCTTACCTCAGCACAGTATAACTTTTTTAGTTGAAGGCTTTTCCTCAGGCATTGCCTTACAAGCTTTAGTCGAAGAATTAGGATTTTCAACAATGGTCTCGGCACAATTGTCGTTTGCTACTGCACACGGGGATTTGGTGGGGACACTACAAGCGATTTCCGAACATTTTTTTCAAACGGAAAAATATCGGCAACAGTTCTATAAAATAATTAGTTATCCGCTGCTCCTGATTGTTTTTTTGATTCTCGTCATTGTTGGTATTCGGCAATTTTTATTGCCCCAATTAATGGAAAATGATGCCAATAGTTATTCTAAAAATATTGGGATTCTTCTGATTGTTTACAGTCCATACATTCTGGTTACCTTAGTTTTTGTCCTCTCATTTAGTTTCTTCATTTTAAACCGTTATTTGAAGCATCAGTCTGCTATTCAGCGGGCCTTCGTATATCTGAAACTGCCAATTATCCGTGGCCTTTATCGGGAATACGTCAGTGCTTTTTTTGCACTAGAATGGGGGAAGTTGCTTGCACAAGGATTAGAAATGAAAGAGGTCATCGATTTGATGCGCCATACAACCAATTACCCCTTAATGAAAGAATTAGCTGGAGCAATTAGTGAAGGACTGCTAGTTGGTGAAACCTTACATAGACAATTAGCTGCTTATCCTTTTTTTACGAAAGCATTGGGTTTAATGATTCAACAAGGGGAAGTAAAAGGAAAATTAGGCAAGGAGTTGATGGTTTATAGTAATGTCTGTTTCCAAGGTTTTTTCAAAAAAATTGAACGAGTCATTACTCTCGTTCAACCACTTATTTTTATCATAATTGCTTGTTTAATTATCGGTGTTTATGGGGCAATGTTGCTGCCTATTTATGGCAATATGGAAGGAGTTTTATAATGAAAAAGAAACAAAAATACGCAGGGTTTACATTATTAGAAATGTTGATTGTCTTATTGATTATTTCCGTATTGATTTTACTTTTTGTCCCTAACTTAGCGAAACATAAAGAAACAGTTGATAAAAAAGGCAATGAAGCAATCGTAAAAATTGTAGAATCACAAATCGAGCTCTACACACTAGAAAAAAATAAGACGCCTTCCTTAAATGAATTAGTCAACGAAGGCTACATTACTAAAGAGCAGTTAGATAAATATACAGCAGAAAAGCAATGAACAAGTCAGCAGGATTCACATTAATGGAAACACTTGTTAGTTTAACGATTGTTTGCTTTATGACTATGCTCCCGACACTCGCTATTCACCGCTGGCAAGAAACGTTAAAAATTGAACAGTTTCTTGCTACGGTAGAAAAACAACTTCGTTTTGCGCAACAGCAAGCAATTGTTTTAGAGGAAACACAAGAAGTTTGGTTTTTTGAAGAACAACAAAGCTTTTCATTTCCTGATAAATTGAACCAATCAGCTCGGAGGACTTTACTAGCTGTACCTGAAAAAATGACAGTGAGTGGTCCAAGCAAGCTCAGTTTTCTTCATTCGTCAGGGAACAATGGCCGTTTAGTGAAATATATTTTTACTTGGACTGAAAAGAAACAACAACTTATTTTACAATTTCAGATGGGGAGTGGTAAAGTGCTTATATATCAATGGTTTTTAATGTTTTTACCACAGGTTTACCACAAATCACAAGTTCTCAATAAGTTTATCCATCATATCAGCTGTTTCTTTTTCTTCTTCTTTTAGCACATCGCTATAAACATCCAAAGTTATATTAATATTCTTGTGTCCTAACCGAGTTGAAACGTACTTAATGTTTGCTCCTGCTTCAATTAGAAACGTTGCATGTGTATGTCTTAGCCCGTGCACGGTTATGTTTTGAACTTCTGCCTTTTCACATAACAGGCGAAATATATACGTAATTCTCGATTGTTTGATAGGTAAATTTCGAGAACTTAAAATAAAATAGTCCTTTTCTCTTAAAATTATACCTTCTCTAAGAAGCCGTTCTTTCTCGTGATTTTTGTATTTTTTTATTAAAGTGAGTAATGAGTTGTCAAAATAAACTTTACGAATACTGGTTTTTGTTTTAGGTTTGTTTTCACCGTAATCACCACGTGTAGAATTGATATCGAAATATTTTTCGTTTAAATCAATATCATTCCAACGAAGCCCCATCAATTCACCTTTTCTCATTCCAGATTTTAGCAGAGTCAAAAATATAACTTGTATTTGAATATCTTCGTTTTCTAAAACCGCCACAAATCGCTGTAATTCCTTTTTAGAGAACGAACGAACATTATTACTTAAATCAAATTTAAAGCCTGTTAGAGTGTTGCTAGGGATGATTTGATTGTGTACTGCAGCGTTAATCATCCTCATTACAATTTTATGCCAAGTTTGGATGGTAGATTCTGTATATTTGTTTTTTTGTCTTAATTTATCAATAAATTCTCGTTTATAGGTAATCTTATTTAAAGAAGATAGTTTTTGATTTCCAATTAATGGTGATATGTGAAATTTGATAGCAGATTCAATGTTTTGTTTAGTTGAAACACTCCAATTGTCTTGGGCGTAAGGTATCCATACATCGATCCATTCATCTATGGTGAGTTGTTTATTTTCGATGAAGGAAGTGTTTTGTGTTTCTAAAGCATATTGGATTTTTAGCAATGCTTTATTCGCTGCTCTTTCGCTTTCAAATCCACGTTTGCTAGCTTCTTTTCGGTGTTTTAGAGAGTTGTAATAAGGATAGCGATATCCCCAAAAAGTTCCTTTTTTATTTGAGTAAGAAAAAACATATTTGTATTTTTTGGACCAATTTAGTTTCGCCATATTTTCACGTCCTTTTCTTTGTGGTAAAATAGGCGTAACAAAATAAGCCTATTTTGTTTCTATTTTTAACGCACTAACTTCTTGGTCGGAGAGGGTGCGTTATTTTTTTATTTCCTCTTTTAGTTGTTCAATCGTAGTTTCTAATTGATCAATTTTATTAATTAGTATTTCAATTTTATCATTTGATTCTTCATCTTCATTATTACTTTTATTAAAATATTCTGTAATAGTTGAAGTAAGCATACCAATAAATCCAATTCCTAAAATCATTAAAATGATTGCTGCAACTCTACCTAATGGCGTAGCTGGTGAAATATCGCCATAACCAACAGTAGTTGTTGTCACTAAAGCCCACCAAAATGCATCAATATACGGGACATTTTCTGCATATGAGTAAATCATTGCTGAAATAACAATAAGAACTGAGCTTAAATAAATCACGTTTAAAAATCCATTCGTATTTAAAAATGATTTAGTGTTTCTTGTTAATTTGCCAACCACACCTATCGCTCTTGTTAGCTTTGCAAGTCTAGCTATTTTAGCTATTCGAAACAACCTAGCGATTCTAAAGAAAGAAAAAATAGCATCAAAAGGAATTATTGCGATCAGATCAAAAATATTTTCTTTAAAAAATTTGATTTTATTTTTTGAAATAAAAAATCTAACAATGTAATCAATTGTAAATGTGATTAAGATAATATTATCAATAATGTTAAATGGTGGATTACTAATATTAATAACATTTGAAAAATCAAGAATAACTAAAGCGATTGAGATTAATGCTAAAACAACAATAGAGTAATTATAGAATTTTTGATTTATTTTCAATGAAGTTCTCTCACTCTCTAAATGAGGTTTAAATCCGTGTTCCCAGCACGGACTTTTTTATTTCAAATAAATTTCTTGTCCCATTTTTAAGTTGTAATGAGCTATAACATTTGAGTAATTGTATTGTCCTTCATATTTTTCGATTAAGCTTCTAAACATATATTGTTCTGCTTCGGATTCCATCTTAGAACGAAAAACAGGAATTTTATACAATGCCATTATATCCACATGGTCTTCTACATGCTTTAATTCGTGATATATTGCTTCTTCTTGTTCTGTTGGTGTTAAATTTTGATTTACAAATATGATACCGTAAGTAGGGTCGAAACATGCGCGTTTGTTCAAAGTAGTAAAAACTAACTCCACATTATATTCTTCTACCAACTCTTTGATACTTTTCATATAAGCACAACCTTTGACTTATTTCCCGAATCTACCCTTTAAATATGCACGGATAACTTCTCTGTCATGATCATCAAGCGGTTTACCGTCAAAGCTCATGACGTTATCCAGTACATCATCTAAATCATCAGATTTTTTTTCATCAGTTGCTTTAGTATTATCAGTTCTTCCCAATAGATAATCTACAGATACATCAAAGTAATTAGCTAAAGTTTCTAGTCTATCTTTAGTAGGATTATCGGAAGTTTTCATACGATACAGAACATTTTTTGGTAAACCTAATTCTTCTTCGATTCGATTTAAGGATTTTCCTCTCTCTTTTGCTAATAATTTGATCCTATCAAACACTGTCATAATAACATTCTCCTTAAAAGTTACAAGAAAAATAAACTTTTATGTTAAAAATACTTGCGCTTATTTAACATTTATGTTAATATGATTCTTGTAAACAAGTTAATCAACTAAAAAGACAACAAAAAACACTATTGATAAATAAATGCTAACCGCCAAGAAAGCTATAAAATCAACGTTTTTAATGTCTTATTTAGCTATGAACCGATTTTAACATTAATGTTAAAACAAGTCAATGAAATTTAGAAATTAGTTGATTAATTTGTTTACTAATTCAGAGAAAGGAGAAAAAGCATGGCAAATATTCAAGAAGCACGTCAAAAAATCTTGAATCACTTTGAGAAAAATCAATGGGAGATTCCTGATGTAGCAAGTGCTTTAGGGATTACAGAACAATATCTACGTAAAATCCTTAACAATCCAGAAAAACATCTTAAGCAAATGACCGATATTATTGCTTATTACAAAATCAGATAGGGGGAGTTCTAAATGGAATCTAAGCTGCGTATAGTAACGGCTTTGGAAAGCATTGCAAACAGCCTTAGTACTTTGGCAGAAGATACTAAGGCGAAAAATAGATATAAAGAATCTTTATTTGTTCAAATATTCATCTTTATTCTCGGTATAGTTGTTGGATGTATGTTAATCCAGCTAGGAACAGACTTGTGGAAATGGTTAATAGTTTAAAAAAATTATCTGAATCGTTTCTAAAATAAGATGTTGTATTGAAAGAAATATACGCAAAAATAAATGACAAAAGTAGAGTATTGTTCGTTCTTTTCCAGTAACTTTTGTAAAGGTCAAGCCAGCTACTAGTTAATTGTATTTGATGATTTTTATTTTTTTCATTGTATGCAAAAATTTCAAAATACTTCCGTTCATAATTGTTCTTGGCTTTATTAGTTAAATAAGAAATATACAGCTTACTTTTCTTTTGGATAACCCAAAATAAAAATAACGCTATCGACACCCAAAAAGAATATTTTTCTAAAAAGGGAATAGATTTTTCTACAACATTATACATTACCTCACCCCCTTATCAATTATTTCAGCATGCTAGTGCTGATAAGGAAATTATATCAAAAAAGAAAGCGAAGTGATTAAATGTCACAAGACCTAGAAATTGGTGTAAGAGCAGCTCTAATTCGCGCAGGGAAAACCCAATCTTGGTTATCGAAACTACTGGGAATTTCAAGTCCTTACTTGTCAGATATTCTTTGTGTTCGTAGACGTTCAGAAGAGCAAGTTCAAAAAATATTAAATATCAGATAGGAGTGATTAGAATGGAAAATTTTCTAGATTCATCTTCAAAAAACTTTCTATACAACATTATAGAAAAGATTCTAAGAAAAATGTTTGAGCAAGTAATAGATGAAGCTAGCCAAGGTTTAAATGAACGTGCCGAGTATTTAGACATCAAACAATTATCGTCAAGGTATTCAATGTCTGTTCCCGAAGTTGAACAAAATTTTGTAAAAGATAAACGTATGCAAATGATCGAGAAAAGAAAGCCTGGTACTAGCAAGGGAAAAAGATACTGGCCTGCTAAAGAAGCTATAAAAATTTGTAATGACATCATGAATCATTGGGATTAAAGGAAAGGACGATACAGAAACAATGGACAACTTAGTAATTATGAAAAACCAACAAGCAGTAACAACTAGTTTGCAAGTCGCAGAAACGTTTAATAAAAATCATCGTGATGTTTTAGCAGCGATTGATGATTTAAAAGAGGGGGTTGCGGAAAATTACGCAGGGCTATTTTACGAAGATAGCTATATTCATCCACAAAACAAACAAAAATATAGACAAATCATTATGAACCGTGACGGATTCACGCTACTAGCAATGGGATTCACTGGTCAAAAAGCTCTTAAGTTTAAACTGAAATACATTGAAGCTTTTAACCAAATGGAGGAACTGCTTAAAACTCAATCAAACTTACCGATTAATAACACAGAATTGTTATTAGAAGCTGCGTTAAAACATGAACGTGGATTGACTCTTGTAAATCAACGTTTAGATAAGCTAGAAACAGAAACTACAATTAATAGAAGCCAACAACGAAAGATACAAGGGCTAGTTTCATCAACTGTTATCAAAGTATTAGGTGGCAAAAAAGCATTGGCTTATCAGGATTCAAGTATTAAGCAATCAGCCTTTAGTAATTGTTATAAACAATTGAAAGCATTATTCGATGTAGCATCTTATGTAGACATTCCAAAAGTTCGATATGAAGAGGCTGTAGCTCTAATTCCTAGATGGAAGCCTAACTTAGAATTACAAGCAAGAATTGATATGGCTAATGGTAATGGAGATATGTTTAAAGAAATAGGATAGTAATGATAAAAGGATAAGCCTTAACTTATCCCCAGTTAAAAGTAGTGTCAACAATAATAGCTTTTTGATCCATATCACTTTTGATGGATTCAATAATTTCTAAAACAGAAGATTTATAGTAATAAGTCTTGCTTGATGCGATTACTTCATTTTCTTCGGTTTTAATTACAAAATAGTATTTTTTATTAGAAGCTTTCTTTATTACAAAAAACATTTTGACACCCCGCTTTCAACTGAATTATATCAAAAAAATTATAGGAGGGTAAATATGAAAGTAATACGTGAAACACGATTGATAGGCGCATTTTTATTGATGATTGCGCTAGGTGTGTTATTGAAAAGCCACTTTTCAGTTCCAGTGTTGGCAACAATAAGTGTACCTCTTTTTATCCGTTGGTTTTTCAACTGGGATGAAGCGGAGTATCAGCATTTTCAAAAAAAACAAAATAAAAAGCCCCAATCGTCTGCCAACGATTAGGACACATACAAAATGAACTAAGGAGAGTATACCAAAATGAACGATAAAATTCAAAAATTGATTAAAAAACTAGCAAAAGAATGCCAGAAAGAAGATGTAGCTTTATCTTTGGCAGCTATCGATTTAGAAGGAGAGATGGCAATATCTCAAGTTGGAAAAGGCACGATAGTAGCCATTGCTGCACATAGCCAATATACACTAACAAAAGAAAAACTGGAACAATCAGATTGTGATTGTCCAAAACATCGTTTATTAAAGGAGATGTACGGTATTGCAACAGAAACTACGACTAAAAATACACATACTTTTGTCACAGATGATCCAAACGATTTGATGGATATATTATCGAAGATTTTTCGAGGTGAGTTGAAATGACTAGAAAAGAAAAGTTAAACCAAGCAAAAAAAGTAAATACTCCAAGCTGTTTATAAGAGAGGAGTATTTCAAATTTATTAAAGGTAGGTACTTCTGTATGAAAAAATTTATCGGAACGTTTTTAATATCAATGTTGTTAATCATGGCATTTTTTATAGGGGATTCGCTAGTGTCATGGATAAATATTATAAAGAAAAGTCCTACAAATTTCTTATATGACTCTGTCGGCTTATTAATTTCGGTTGCATCTATTGTATTAATTGTTTTAGCGATATTGACAATTTTTAACGATATGGTGGATTAATTCCATTTTTATTTAAAAAAGTTTCGTATTTGGGATACTCCATGAGGCGCCCTTGTTGATCCCTATACCATTCAACATTTCTAAAATCCGTAAAAAATATTATAGGTACACCATGAATGCCCCCCATAGCATTTGGTAAAACAGGAAGACTTAATTCGACTTTTCCTGGCGGCAGAGTTTCTAAATATTTATAGCTGTTAAATTCTGAAGCGAAAGATACTTTTTTAGATAATGAATCATTGTCTATTTTATTAGGAATAGAAATAACAAATACTTTATATACTGGTGCTTGATTCGAATTATTAGCTATCACATTTGGAATTTTTTCGAGCGATATGGGGCTATTTTTATTTGATTGTTCATTGTTCCAAACAGAAATATTTTTTGATTGTTCTAACTTTATATTTTGCTCATTTTCATAATTAACTTTTTTTATTTGATTGTTGTTTTGCATCACATTCCAAATAGCAAATAAAGCTCCGATAGTAGTTACACATTTTACAAAAACATCAAAATATTTTTTCAAATTATTCATCACCTTTCAAGTTAAAGTATGGCAAAGAAAGTAGGTAGAATTAAATGACAAGAAAAGAAAAACTAAAGCAAGCCCCAAAAATTGCTGATTTATGGTACCAGCAATAAAAAGAGCGCAGAGGTGTCGCATGACGACAAAAAAGCGACTTAAGCCGCCAAACAAATAGTCGCATACAAAATTATACTAGAAAAATTTTAACACAGAAAAGAGGTTTTGTGAATGAATCGTAGAGAAGCTAATGTACTAGATAGATATTTAACAGAGCCGACTGAAAAACTATATAAGGAAACCTATGAAGATGATCCAGTGGACACTACTGATTGTTTTGGAAATGAAATTGCTGATGAAGACGGTGTGTTTGAGCTAACTTTTGCAATGAAATGTCTTTATACAGGACAACCAGTACTCACCTGTAAAAAAATTGCTACACAAGATACAATCGTTGATTTGATAGAAGAATTAGGCGAAGAAAACGTGTATTTAATTGAATATGTGAGTTCAGGAAAAAGATATAAGGAGGGCTTATTGAATGGCTGAAGCAACCAAAACAGATTTTTCTAAGTTGAATGTTTATCAAAAATTAGCGTATGTGAGACAAAAAGCACCATATATTCAAAAAAGTAAACGTGGCCAGCAGTACAGCTATGTGGGGTCAAGCGATGTACTATCCGCATTAAATACAGTCATAAATCAAGTTGGATTAATTTTGAAGCCAGAAATTGTTGCTCATCAAGTTCGGGAATCACAAGATGAGGTATGGAAAGCGGATAAAGTAAAGAAAGAGCCTGTAGCCAAAAAACGTACAACGTATTTTACAGAGCTAGAGTTAATGATGACATGGATTAATATTCATAATCCTTCTGAGATTGTTGCTTGTTCATGGTATAGCCAAGGAGTAGATATTGAAGGAGAAAAGGGTGTAGGAAAAGCACTAACGTATGCGGAAAAATATTTTTTATTGAAATTTTTTAATATCGCAACAGATGATGACGATCCTGATAAATACCAAAAAGAACAGTTAAAAAATACTGCAATTACTGAACGGCAAATTGATATGTTGAACGCATCAATTAGTAGAGTAGCCGAGCTGGCAGGGCAAGAATTTGAAGCTGTGAAATCGTTAGCTATAAATGATTCTGATTTGAATCCTAAAAAAGTATTTGAAGAATATAGTGCTTATGATTATGGTGTTATTTCTAAATTGCTTGCGAAGTGGATAAATTTTTATGAATCTAGGCAGAAGGTTCAAGAAGATAAGAAGTGATTGAATGATTGGAAAAATCATAAAACACAAAGGAAATAAATTGGCGATTGAGTTTGAGGATGAGATCAACTCGAATTTCCTCAAACTCCTAGCTAACAACGATGACAATTTAGTAAAAGTTGAACTATTAGATAATCGACAAATGTCTCAAAAACAGAATGCACTTTCTCACGTTTTAATAGCTGATATAGCTCGTTGGAGTTATGACGAACCCAAATGGATAGAGGAAGTTTTAAAGTATTACTACGAAGCTAAAAGTGGCGTGTATTTTGAACATAGTAAGGCTACACGATATGAAGCAACAGAATGGATTAGTTTTTTAATCGAATTCATTTTGAAAAATGATGTACCACTAGAAAAGAGATACCAATACTTGCTAGAAAATAACAAATGGTTTTATTACTGCCTTAAATACCGTAAGTGTTGTATTTGTGGGAAACATGCCGATGTTTGTCATATCGAGGTAGTCGGTATGGGGCGAAATCGTCAAAAGATTAATCACGAAACATTTACTTTTTACGCTGGTTGTCGTCAACATCATCAAGAAGAACATCAGATAGGTACTAAGAACTTTTTAAACAAGTATCAAATTAAACCAGTAAAACTAAACGTTGAAGAACGTAAGAAGTTGAATATCGGAGGTTAACAGTTTGGTAGAGGAATTACTTGAAAAATACAGGCAATTAACATCGAGTCAAAAACTATTTTTTGAACTATTAGCATTTGTCTATATCGGTTCAAGAAATGGTAAAGGAATAGCTATTGAAGCACAAACAATAAAAAAAGTCGTTAACGGAGAAATTAAGCATAAATATGTTTATACGGTCGTTGTTGATGAGGAGGATAACTAGTGAATGAACATAGAGGATATTACGCCATTATCCCAGCGATTGTTCGCTATGATAACCACTTAAATGGGAATGCAAAATTATTGTATGGAGAGCTAACGGCATTAGCAAATGAAAAAGGCTATTGTTGGGCAACGAATCAATATTTTGCAAATCTGTATAACGTTAGCAAGCGAACAATTATTTCATGGCTGAAACAGTTAGAAGAAAGAAACTATATAAAAATGCAAATTTTTTATAAGCCAAACAGCAAAATGGTAGATCGGAGACATATCTATATCTTACCGTATCCAACTGATACAGAATTTTACACCCCTAGTGAAGAAAATTTCATCACCTATGGAAAAAATCATCAGGAGGGGGATGAAGAAAATTTCACTACCCCTAGTGAAGAAAACTTCACAGAGAATAATACATTAATTAATAATACAAAGAATAATACAAAGAATATATATAGTGTTGAACAAAGTTCAACCATGTCTGAATTATTTGAAAAGGTTTGGAAAACATATCCGAAGAAAACCAATAAGAAAAAAGCCAAAGAGCAATTCTTAAAGAAAATTAAGTCAGATGAAGACTTCGAACGGTTTAAAACAGGATACAAAGCTTATCTTAAGTATATCAAATTAAACGACTGGTATCATCCACAAGAATTGTTCCGCTGGATACGTGATGAACGTTTTAACGATGAATACGACTTGTCTGAAACGGTAACGCAAGTAAGATATTCAAATAATCCAGTTAGACAAGAGAAGTTGCCAGATTGGGTAAATGAACCAAAAAAAGAAGAGGAGAAACTATCACCAGAAAAGCAAGCTGAACTTGATAGGCAAATAAAAGAATACTTGGAGGGGAAATGATGCGAATTATCCTGCCAATTGAACGAAAACTGCAAAGTCGCCCGAGGTTTGCAAGACGTGGGAATTATGTCCAAACCTATGAAGATAGCGCTATGGGTGCCTATAAACAAAAGGCAAAACCAGAATTGATTGAAAAAGGGGCTATTTTTGCGCATATTACGTTTTACATCGCTACCCCTAAAATACTATTAAGTTCTAAAAAGAAACGCTTAGAAGTGAAATTAGAGCGGAAATATTGCGATAAGAAACCTGACTTGGATAATTATTTCAAAGCAGTCACTGATGCTGCCGAAGGTATTTTATATAAAAACGATGGTCAAATTGCTGTAATGGTTTGTCAAAAGTTGTACAGTATGCGACCACGAACAGAACTAGAAATTACAAGTTTGGAGGAACAAGTGTAGTGGGTAAAACGGGTAAACAGATCAAAGAGAATTATTCGGTTAGAAAGCGAGTAAAGAAGATGCTTAAATTTAAAGAATTTAATATTCAATTATTCGACGTTCACATTTATATAAAAAGGCTAAGTAGTTTTAAAACCAATAAAAAATAGTATAAAAAAACTAACTAGTTTCCGCTAGCTAGTTATAGATACATTTTCATCTCAGATAGAGACAATTAATAATACATTACTATGAAATTTAAGGCAACAAAAAAAGCCAGCTGACCACTAGCTGACTTATGTGGTAGAAACAACTGTTTTCCGCCAGTTGTTCTTTAGGTGTGAGTTAGCACTTTCCCCAAATAAAGTGCTATTAAAAAGCCGATTAAAAATCGACAATAAATCTCTTGCAGAGACGTGTACTACTATTAACTGTTTACCAGAAGTTAATGTAGAAAAGGAGGAAATTTATTTCATAAATAAAATCCCCAAGAAAGTTAAAGTGATTATACCATTGAAAAATAGATTTGAAAATACCTTCTATGCCAAAAATATTTATTAGATGGAAAATATCAAATGAATAAAGATGATGTGAAAGATGACGAATGGAAGATTGTAAAATATTGTAGAATTATTATTGTTTTCTTTATAGTCAACCAATAATTTGTTGACTACAAACATGTATGAGTGATGAATATTTTGATAAATAAATAGCCAGTCGGTTTCCGCCGACTGGCTGAGAAGTGAATAGCTATTGGAATAGTATTCTTAGTATAATTTATATCATATAGAGTCGCTGATGAGCAAAGAATAAGCATTTCTTATATATGTTTGGATAAATAAAAAAAGCTACTTAGTTTCCGCTAAGCAACTCTTAAATGATGATATGTTTATTATAAATTATTATACCATAAAAGGAGCGATTTCACTTGATTCTATTGTTAAAAGAAGTAGATTTTCGACAAACAAAAGCGAATGCTAGAAATGTGTTGAAGAGTTTTAGACGTTTAGAGCGAATAGCTGGTCGTTCTTTGATAGATTTAAAATCACCAATTATTACAGAGATGCCTAAAAGCCAAAGACACGGAAACAAAACAGAAGATGCACTGGTACAATTAGCTGATGCAGAAGCAGAAAGAGATGCAATTTTATCTGCACTTATGGCTTTGAGTTTGACTAGTAGACAAATTCTGCACTACAGTTTTTGTGTGCAGGATCATTACTCTAATTACAAGATTGCTAGAGAAGTTGGATATTCTGAAAGAAGTATTCAACGTATGAAATCAGAAGCTTTAATTGAATTTGCTGAAGCGTATCGAAATGGAAAAATAATCGCCTATAGATAAAATTTTTGGCGGTTTTTTTGCGGAAAGTTGGCGGTTTTTATCAATATTTAGATGTTACTATGGTAGTGTCGAAAGATAAGGAAACGAGGTAAGGCATGCATTACCTATCTTAGCTCCGTTTCGCTTATCTTTTGAGGCTACCTACAAAAAAATAAAGAATAAGGATGTGGAAAGTCCAGTTCTTTTGGTCTCGTTTAGTCGTAGGTAGCCAAATATTGCAATAAACTTGGCATTAAGCTTACACGTAGACGTACGCTGAAAGCACTTGTCAAGATAGCGGTATGTAGTTTGCAAATGATCACTCACAAATCAGACGTTCTCAAACTAAAAGAAATGGGGTGTAATTCCTCTCTCTTTTTCTACAGATCTTTAATGGTACTTGATTGCTTGTGTAGGTTCTACTCCTGTCATGTAAATCACAGCGATCATTGCTATAGGTAGCTTAATAATCATTCGCCGGTAAATACCTAGTTTACAGCTTGTGGACGGGGTGTAAAGAAAATCAAGCCATAGTCAAATCTTCATCGGCTGTGGCGTTTATTATTTCATAAACGGAAATAGAATGAAATCTTTCAAGATTTACTTAAGGTATGATATAATTGCATAAAATCATTTAGAAGGCTGTGTTTTACATGAAAAAAACTTCTTTAGGCAAATTGATATTGAATATAATTGTCATGATAGCTTTCGTCGTTTCTCTGTGTACACTAGTTCCAAGCTTTTTTGATAGGGAGCAGAAGGAAAACATCTTTAAATTAACTACTACTTTGATTAGCTTGCTAAGCGGCTTTATCCTTTATATTTATAATAATTCAAATACCATGTTTTTTTGGGTTAATAAATTTAGGACGTATTTTTCCTTTAAAACCGTTCGTTGGGAAATGAGTTACAGAACTCCTGGGCTTTCAATTGAGAATACTAATAAGTTAAAAGAAGAGTTATACCGAATATTAAAAAGTAAAAGTATTCAAATTTTGAAGGATAACAAAAAAGAAGAGTCTAGAGTTATTAAATTTAAGAATGACAGAGGAATAGAAGCAGAGTTTGATTTGAGATGGAATGAATATGTAGATGACAGATTTTCAATGACTATTATATTTAAATCACAAACTTCACATAGAGATGTACGTAAACAATGGTCTTTTTACAGAAATATAATAGAAGAAACTCTTAAGGTGATTTCGGAAGAATCGAATTACGATAAAAAACCGTATGAGGAAAAATCCTACTATACGGTATCTTTAAATATGGAAAAAAATCCTTTTTACCTACTAACAATTAAAACTTACGATAAACCTAAAGATATAAAATTCGATCTATCTTTTAAAATAGATGGAGTCAATTTCAAGACTACTAACAAAAAAATTGTACTTACAACAAAAGATATAACAAAAGTTGATACAGTTTTAAAGGATTATGTTATGTTAGGGAAAGTCAGCTGATTATTTTGATAATAGCTCGTGCTGCGTTCAAAAAAGGATTCTCATTATCAATATCATTTAGAGAACTATACATTAATAGTGCCCCAGCCTTAGTAAATCCAATAGTTCGTTCTTTCTGTAAAATATCCATTTTACCTATTAGGAAAGTAGCAGTGTCATCAGTCAATGCTTCCCCAGCTTCTTGATTTGCCTCTACATTATCGCCAGTGAAGCGTTTTTTCTGAACACCTTCTTCTTCCGTGGTAAAGGCAATCCCTCTTGTTGAATTTAACTTAGTTTGGATTGTTTTGAAATCAAAAATAAAATTGCTAAGTTTAACTTTAGAGGGCTCTGTCTCTTCTAGTGTTTTGAAGAAGTTACGAGATATCGCTGATGGTGCTGTGGAATATAAGACTTTGTCTGTGGTGTCATAAAAAACTTTAAAAACTTCTGAACGCTTATACTCATTAATAGCTTGTAATTCAGCGTCATCGTTAAGTACAAAGATACTTTCGTTTATAGTTTCCATAAATGTAGCATTGAATACTTTAAATATTCTTGATTCTACAGTCAAAGTTTTTGGGCTGTCAGGAGCGATAGTACCTAGTACGTTGTTGTCATCTGAAAGTGATATTGGCTGACTAATATCAAATTTTTGAACTCTTTTCAATGTTAATGATTGCATAAGATTCCTCCTAATTATATTTAATAATTACATTATATAATTAGGAAGATTAATAGTAAATAATTTATTTCGATATTGTTTTATTTATATGAGTTGAATTTTTAGTCATCGCTTATGCGGTGACTTTTTATAATGAAGAATTTTTTGTTTTTTAATATCGTTGTATAGCTCAATTGATGAGAGTTTAATTAAGTATATGCAGGTTCGACTCCTGTCATGTCAATAAGCAACTTTTGCTGCTTAAATAAAAATCGTCAATAAATGTTTCTTACTTTAATGATCGGTTCACCTCCTTTCAGAATTAGCCAGCCTGCGGAAACAGGATAAAGTGGCTAGTAACCTAGTATTGTTAAATAAGTGTTAGATTGGCTAGGCAGTCTAATATAAATCTTTAGACTACTCAATAAAAATGAGTGGTCTTTTTTTGTGCAAAAAAAGCCACTAGAAATGGGATCTAGTGGCTAGGTAGCGTTAGTGAAAATCTCGTGTCACTTGTAGTTTATGAACTTTAGCTATTATGAAAGAGTGCTACCTAAAACAAGTGTAACACAGCTGTCAAGTTTTGTCGGATATTTGGATTGTTTTCGCATGAAAAACCACCAGATAAAATATCTAGTGGCCAGACAGCAGATTATGTTTTGAAATAACTGGAAGTGTTACATGAAGCAAAAAGGAGTTGCTGTCTTGCAGTGAGTATAACAGGAATTGAAGCGTTTGTCTTACAATAAACAAATATACATAAAAACAATTAGGAGAGAGAACATGAAAAGCTATTGGTATGTATCGTTAACACATGAATATCCACAGCCGAAGCACTCAACTGTTTCAATGCGTGTTGTAATGTCTGTGCAGATAAAAAAGAATGCATCTATTGTTGAAATGACGAGAGAAGCCACGCCGAAGGAAATTGATGCGTGCAAGCTAGTTTATTGTGGTTATGGTAGTTGGAAAGATAAGCATATACAAGAGAATATAGAAATGTATGTGAAGTGATAAATTATTAGACAGAAAGGCGGTGAATAACATGCGAATGACCGAGAAACAGAAACGATTTTGTGACTTTTACATCGAGACAGGAAATGCCAAAGAGGCTGCTATCAGAGCGGGATATAGCGAAAAGACTGCAAAGCAGATAGGACAGGAAAACTTGACTAAACCTGACCTCAGAGCTTATATAGACGAACGCCTCGCAGAACTGAAAAACGAACGAACAGCCGATGCCCAAGAGGTGCTAGAGTACCTAACAGCTGTTATGCGTGGCGAGTACAAAGAAGCCACGCTAATTGGTGTAGGCGAAGGCGCACAAGCCGTTGTAGACATCGATGTGGGCGCAAAAGACCGTTTAAAAGCAGCCGAGCTTCTTGGTAAACGTCATGCGCTGTTCACTGATAAAGTCGATTTACAAACGGGCGATATTGTGATTAAGGTTGGTGAGTGGGATGCAGACGAAGAAACGTAATATCGTTTTAGAGTTTAACTTCCCGTCAAGAGTTTTTAACAAATCGTTTTATGATCGATTGGTGGATTATTCTAAATTCACCGAGGTTTATTGGGGCGGCGCTTCATCTGGCAAAAGTCACGGTGTCGTTCAAAAGGTTGTTTTTAAAGCATGTCAAAGATGGAAGAAACCAAGAAAGATTTTATTTACAAGAAAAGTAGGGCGTAGCTTAAAAGACTCTATTTTCGAGGATGTGAAAGCGTGTCTTTCTGATTGGGGACTGCTAGACAAGTGTAAAGTAAATAACACTGATTTTAGAATCACGTTACCAAACGGCGCAGAGTTTCTTTTCAAGGGAATGGATGACCCAGAGAAAATAAAATCCATCAAAGGGCTGTCTGACGTCGTGATGGAAGAAGCAACAGAATTTACACTAGAAGATTATACACAGCTTACTTTGCGTTTACGTGAACGTAAGCATGTGAAACGTCAAATCTTTTTAATGTTTAACCCAGTTTCTAAACTGAACTGGGTATATAAATCTTTCTTTGATGAGGAAGCAGAAGTCGATCAACGAAGAACGGGTATTTATCACAGCACCTATAAAGACAATCGGTTTCTTGATAGTGAAAATAAAAAGGTGATTGAGGATTTAGCCAAACGAAACCCAGCGTATTATCGCATATATGCTTTAGGAGAATTTGCTACGCTAGATAAACTTGTATTTCCAAACTATCAGAGAAAACGATTAGACAAGCACGACGAACTGTTAAGACAGATTGATTCAGATTTTGGCTTAGACTTTGGGTATGTAAACGACCCTTCCGCTTTTGTGCATGCAAAGGTAGACGAGAAGAACAAACGTATTTATGTTCTTGAAGAATACGTCAAAAAAGGCTTGCTGAATGATGAAATCTCAACGGTTATTAAAGATTTAGGCTATGCAAAAGAAGTTATCACTGCAGATTCAGCTGAAAAGAAATCTATTGCAGAAATCAAGAAGAACGGAATTACTAGAATACGTGCAGCTAAGAAAGGCCCTGATTCAATACGACAGGGGCTTTCTTTTTTATTGCAATATGAGATAATCGTAGACGATCGTTGCGTAAAACTGATTGAGGAATTAGAAAACTACACATGGGCTAAAGACAAGAAAACAGGGGAGTACACCAATGAACCTATTGATAGCTATAATCACGTGATAGATGCTTTACGATACGCAGTAGAACATCGTAGTAAAAAAGCACGAGGAATTAAGCTACAGAGCGTGAAGGGGGTTATTTAATGACAGAAAAAGTAAGTAGACCAAATACTGAAAGTAAAATACGTGAATTCGTTGACCTTTTAGGAAATCGTGTCTTTTATTGTGATAAAAACGCAAAGATTGACGAACGCTTGGTGGATAAATACATTAATAAGCATCGGAAATTAATTGGGTTTTACGAAGAATTAGAAAAGCTCTACAACGGTCAACATGATATTTATTATCAAAAAAATAAAGGAATTGGAAAACCTGACCATCGAATTGCAGTCAACTTTGCCCGTTATGTTGTAGACAGTTCTGCAGCTTTCTTTAACGGTAAACCAACAAAGATTACTCATCCAGATGGTGAGGTAAAAGAATTTGTTCAAGATTTCCGTAAACGAAACGACGAAGAAGACAACGACGCGGAGCTTTCTAAGCTAACTGCTATTTATGGACATGCTTATAAGCTTTTATATCAAAACGAAGAAGCGGAAACGTGTGTAACTTATTTAAAACCTACACAAGGATTCATTGTTTACGCAGATGACTTATTAAAAGCGCCTATGTTTGCGGTTCTTTACAACAAAATGACAAGGGACGAGTTAACGGCAACTGTTTATCCACAAAATAGCACAGAAACGTTTATTTTTACACAAGACAAGACTTCTAAACGATTGGAAACTAAGAGAGGACCAACCGTTTTTCAGAAAGCCTTGTCTTATTTATTAGGTGGAAAAGAGGCAATCGCTAATCCGTACGGTGAAGTGCCTATGATTGAGTTTATGGAAAATGACGAACGACAAGGACGTATTGAGTCTGTGTGGTCGCTGATTAATAATTACAACGAAGCTCTATCAGAAAAAGCGAACGACGTGAGTTATTTTGCGGATGCCTACTTAAAAATGATAGGGGTAGATTTAGCTGACGAAAACGTCGCTTCCTATTTACGTGATAACCGAGTGATTAATAGTGCTGAGCCTTTAAATGAAGGCGAATCGGTAGATATTAATTTTTTAGATAAACCTAGTTCAGATACAACACAAGAAAATCTATTAGACCGATTAGAGCGGTTAATTTATCAAATGTCTATGACTTATAATGCAAACGATGAAAGTTTTAGCAATAACGCTTCTGGGATTTCGCTAGAATTTAAAATGCAAAATCCTAGGAATTTAGCACAAGCGAAAGCTAGGAAGTTTAAAAAAGCATATGCGCAAATGTACAAAATGATTTTTTCATTGCCTACGAATGTACCTGCCAATAAAGCTAAGGAATGGTTTAATTTAGAATACACTTTTGACTTTAATATTCCGCGCAATATTAAAGACGAAGCGGAAACTGCACAAAAACTTGAAGGGATTGTTTCAAGAGAAACGCAATTAGGCGTATTATCGATTGTTCCTGACGTAACTCAAGAAATGGAACGTATAAAGGACGAAGAAACGGAAGAACGTTTAAATCCACAAGTTGATTTCGGTAAATTTACTCGAACTACGGAAGAAGTGACCGAAGAACATGAGTAATTATTGGGCGGAACGAGAAGCAAAACATATCGAAGAAATGCTGAAACGACATGTGAATTACGAACAAGAAATTCATAGACGGTATTTACAGTTATGGAAAACGATAGAAGCAGAAATTCAACAGTTTTACGTCGCTTATGCAGGGAAAGAGAAGATTAACATTGATGAAGCGAAACGATGTGCAAGTAAACATGACGTACAAATTTTCGCGGAAAAAGCGAAACGTTATGTACAAACAAGAGATTTTTCAAAAGAAGCTAACGAGCAATTAAGGTTATACAATTTAACTATGAAGGTTAATCGTTTAGAGCTTTTAAAATCGAAAATAGGTTTGTATTTAACAGACAACACTAATCAGCTACAGACCTATTTTACAGCAATGTTAACAGAGGAATCTGTAGCGGAGTTTGTACGACAAGCGGGGATATTAGGCGAGTCTGTTCTTTCCGAAGAAACTTATCGATTGTTTACTAAAGCGATTATTGAGGGGTCGTTTCATAACGCGACATTTTCTCAACGTTTGTGGGCAAACCAAGATGTTTTGAAAGCGAGTATCGATCGCTTATTAACAGTTGGGCTAGCAGCAGGTAAGCATCCAGATGTACTGGCTAGAGAGCTACGGAGATTAGTTGTGATTGACAGCTTGCGAGGAAAGGAAACGGCTGATTATGTCGCACGTCGGCTAATGATTAGTGAATCTGCAAGAATACAAAGCGAAGTACAAAAGCAAAGCTACGAAAAATATGGGTATGAAGAATACAATCTAATTGTAGAACCAAGCGCTTGTCCTATTTGTGTAGGAATAGCAAGTGCAAATCCACATAAGGTTTCTGAAATGAGCCCAGGAATCAATGCAAGTCCTATTCACAACTGGTGTCGGTGTAGTACTGCACCTGCTTATAAAGACAAAAAGTTCTAGCGAAAGTTAGGCTTTTTTTATTTGCCTTCTTACTGCTTACAGGCGTTAAAGAGAAAGCTGTTTCGATTGATAGGCGTAACCTATTAATTTCGATTAGCCACGTAATGGCTGGAGGTTTTAACATGAACGAAGAAAAACACTTATTATTACCGATGGATTTACAATTTTTTGCAGATGAGCCAAATTCTGATGAGCCAAACTCTGACAATTCAAACGAATCTGGGAATTCATCGACAAAGGATTCTCAAAATCCCAAAAATGAAAATCCAGACGGAAAAGAAACTGGAAAGACTTTTACCCGTGAAGATGTATCAAAAATGATTGCAGCAGAAACTAAGAAAGCAGTGGAGCAAGCAAAATCTGATTGGGAAAAGCAAAAATCTTACGAGCAAATGACTGCGGAAGAACGTGTTAAGGCGAAAGAACAAGAAGCCGCTGACAAAGAAGCACTAGCGGAAAAACGAGAAAAGGAAGCCCAAGCTCGTCTTGACCGTTTAACGCGTGCCGAATCTGTTCGTAATGATTTATCCGAGAATGGCCTTTCCGACTACGTAAGTGCTGCGCAAGCCGATTTATTGCTTGTGAAAGATACAGACGAGGATACAAAGAAAGCTGTAGACGAATTAAAACAAATTATTTCAAAAGCTAGAGATGGTATCCAAAAAGAATTGCTGAAAGGTCAAACTGTAAACGTTGCTACAGCAACAAAAGAGACCGATTGGCGCAGCAATTTGACTAAAAATTTAGAAAAGAAATAGGAGATGAAAAATTATGCCAGTTATTTTAGATAGCAAAGATTTAAAAGCAATTGACAAAGAATTTGCCGCAGGTTCGCAAGTTTGGGATTTATTGAAAGGTGGAGCTGCTGCAGTAACTGAAGCGGATTTTGTAGGCGCAAAAGAAGTCCGCATCAACAAAATGAAAGGTTTTACTGCTAGTGATTATAAACGTAACGAAGACAATAAACGTTCTAAAATTGATGTGGCAAAAGAAACGTTCAAATTAGAGAAAGAGCGTTGGTTTGGTTATGACTTAGACACATTAGATCAATCAGAAAATGCTTCCTACGAAGTTCAAGCGCTTGTGGAAGAGCATACTCGTTTAATTGCGATTCCTGAAAAAGATCGAACTGCTGTACAACGCTTATTAGAAGCGGCATTTGCTGAGGCTGCGGATGATGATAGCGAAGGAAAATACGTTGGAAAAACGGTAAAAGAAACCATTACTACAGAAAACTCTTTAGCTTCTTATGACGCAGCAGAAGCGTATATGACAGATGCAGAAATTGTCGGTCCGTTTATTATGTTTGCATCCACTGACTACTATTCAGCATTAAAAAATGCAAAAGGTGTTTCAAAAACATTTACTACGAACGAGCAACAAATTTCAGGTATTAACCGTAAAGTTGCGCAGTTAGACGGTTCCGATACTATTATTCAAAAAGTTGCAAAATCTCGTTTACAGGTAGATTCTACGAAGAAAATTAATTATATTCTTGTGCCTTTGATGGTTTGTTCGCCAGTTGAAAAATACAACTCTATTGATCTAATTCCAGCTTCACAAGACCGTGACGGCTACAGAGATACCATCAAAGGATTAAACTATTATGATGCTATCGTAACTGAAAAAGCTCGTCCTGCCATTTACGTTTCTTACGATTCAAAGTAAGCGCCCCGACCGTTAAAAAGGTAACACCAACGGCAGATGGGGCAGTTGTTGAAGCAGAGTAGGTGAAAAAATGACTCTTTCAGATTATCGCGTACTACTGGATATTTCAGAGGATACCTACGAAAAAGATAAGGCAAAAATTATCAAAATCTGGGACATTACTGAAAAACAGCTGCGAGTAAAATTGAAAGCTGATAAAATACCAGAAAAATTGGACTATATTGTTCCGTCAATTGTAGTGAAACGATATAACCGTTTAGGTTTTGAAGGCATGGAACAACACTCTCAATCAGAAGAAACAATCTCTTATAATTTGGATGACTTCGGGGAATTTCAAGATGAGATTAACGATTATCTTGAAGAACAAGGCTTGATTCGTAAAAGGAAGGTGTCCTTTTTATGAGAACATGTATTGATTACTACAACAAAAAACACGAGCTAATTTCGGAAAAACTGATAGGTAATGTAACCGAAGTCGGAACGGAAAAACAAATGACCATTTTCCCTAACATAAAGGAGCAGATGGTCATTTTTCGTTTTAGAGACCGCCTAGCTATTCGTTCAGGATTTCTTGAATACTACGACGAAGAAGAACAAAAAAATCGAAAATTTACCGTTGTTAAAAATTTGCGTGTTAGCAAAGGAACTTCGGTTTATGGAAGCGAATATCGATGACTTACCGAGTAGATATTTCAGGATTGGATGATTTAATCGAAGCGATTGAAGAAGCGAAAAAGCTAGACGATGTAAAAGAGGTCGTCAAAAATGATACTGCTTATATGGCAAATCAAATTGCAGAAGAAACACCAGTCAGAAGTGGATACTTAAAACGAAGTGAGACACCTTCTATTAAAGATGACGGAATGACTGGCGAAGTTGAAGCGATGGCTGACTATTCAGCATATGTAGAATATGGAACGCGTTATATGTACGGACGTTTCTATATGAAAAAAGGGCAAACAGCAGCAGCTAAAAGATTTCTTGATAATATGGAGGCGTTAGTAAAATGACCTTTAAAGACCCGTATTCAGAACTTTACGAAGCGTTATTTGTCACTTTGGAGCAAACAGGCTATGAAACCTATGGGCATTTGCCAGATGACGACGCTTCTTACCCGTTTGTTTTCTTAGGTGAACAATGGTCTAAGGATAGACAAACAAAAACAAGAACGTTAGGTTCAACAAATATTATGATTCATGTTTATGATCATGACGACAAACGTCGAGAATTAAATCAAGTATTAGCCGATGTGCGAAAAATCGTTCATGAATTGCATCAGACTAAGAACTTTAATTGGTTAGTGACAGAAAGTAGCACAGAAGTAATTTATGAAAATACAACCAATTTTGGTACGAGCCTTGCACACGGTGTACTTGACATCACGTTAGAATTTGAATAAGAAAGAAGGAAACTCGAAATGGAAAAAGCAATTCAAGGTAAAAAAATTAAGTTAATGTTTCGACTAACACGTGAACGTGCGACAACAGCAGCGAAGTTATTAGCTTTAGAAATTTCACACGAATATAAGTCAGAAACAAAAACAGATACACAATCAACAAAAGACGGGAATGTTCCTACCTCAGGAATGCCGTCAGCTTCCATAGAAATGGAATTTTTACGGACAGGCACAGAAACTTACAACATGTTGAAATATGCGTATCGTAACGGGCTAGAAATTGATGTATGGCGCATTAATTTTGATAAAAAAGACCCGAAAACAGGAAAATACGAAGCGGAATTTGGCACAGGCTTGTTGGATTCATTCGGAGATTCTGCCGAGTCCGATTCTAATTCAAGTATTAAACCAACTCTAGTTTTAAATGGTGACCTAGTAGAAGGTTGGGCAACGGTTGACGCCGAAAATGAAGAACTTGCGCGTGCTTTCTTCTACGACACAGTGGCTGGTGCGGAACCAGAAGAGCCTGTAGAAAAATACACACCAAAAACAATTGAAGTACCTAAAGTTGAAAGTGTAACGCCGATATCAGATGGCGCCGTTGTAAAAGTGAAGGAGGAAGAATAATCATGGCAATTATTTATCGTATTTACAAAGGTAGTGAAAAAGTAGTTGAAGGAGCAAGTCCATTAACTATTACAGGACTTGATGCAGGAGCAAAAGTAGCAGCAGGAACGTACCATATTGTACGTGTGCAAGATGAAAAAGAATCTGAAAAAGTAGCTATTCCAGCTTTTACCGTATTGGCGGGGCGCTCTTTGGAAAATAAACCAACAGAAGCAAATACTATTCCTGAAATCAAAGAATGGTTAACCGCTCACGGTATTGATTTTACAGGAAAAACAACGAAAACAGATTTATTAGCATTAGTACCATAATTAAAAATCAGGAAGTAGGCGGCAATGTGAAGGCATTGTCGCTTTTTTAGGAGGAATTTTACATGTCAACAAACGTAAAACCTGTCGCAACAATTAACGGAAAAAAATATCCTTTGATTTTCGGTTTTAAATTTTTAAACGAAATTAACGCATTAAAACCTGACGTTGAAGAAGTAGACGGCTTCGTTCAATTGGTTGGTGGGTTACAAGATGGCGACGCTTTTGCCTTTCAAAAATTAATGCACGCAGCGTTAATTACTTATGATGACTTAACAACGAAAGAAATTGACGACTACTTAGAAACGTCGGAAGAGGCTTTAACGTTGTTTGAAAATTTTATCTCTTTCTTGGAGCAAGCACCGTTAACGGCTCTTCGGACGAAAAAATCACTAGAAGCAATCAAAAAAATCATAGCTTACATGGAACAGATACAAGCCAATCAACAAGAAACGACAGCCTAGATTATGACGAAATAGTTGTCACTTGTTTTCAACATTTCCCCAATATCACTTTAAAAGAAATTGAGCGTATGACTCCTTATGAATTTAATTTACGGATAAAAGCTGTAAATTTACGTGCAATTAACGAAGAAAGGAAACTATACGTTAACGCATTAGCTACACGTATTTTTACAACACCAGATGAAAAAGGGCAACGCTATATTTTTAACGAAGTGAAAGATGTCTATGACTTTGAAAAGCTTGAACGCGATGTGCGAGGGGAAATCTCGCAACGAGAAGTGGAAAAGCTAAGTGAGCTAGAAGAAAACGCTCGTCGATTAGAACAAGCAAGAAAAATTGTTGAGGAAAGGAGGAAACAACGTGACACAAAGTAAAACGGTAACAGCCATACTTACAGCACGTGATAACAATTTTACCAGTGCGATGAATGGCGCTGTGTCTTCGCTAAAAAAACTTAATTCAAATGCTTCTGATATTCCTAGTAATTTGAATACAGTGAATGGTGCGATGAAAAGTTTCGGTGATAAAACCGCAAGTATCGGCCAAAGCATTGAAAAAGTCGGCGGTTCGATGACTAAAGGTATTACACTCCCAATTGCGGGTGCCGTTGGCGCAGTAACAACCGCAGCGGTAAAATGGGAAAGTGCCTTTACTGGAGTTAAAAAGACCAACGATGAGATGGTCGATTCTAACGGTAAAGTCATTTATTCTTATGATGATTTAGAAAAAGGCCTTAGAGATTTAGCAAAAGAATTACCCACTAGTCATGAAGAAATTGCAAAAGTAGCAGAAGCAGCTGGACAGTTAGGAATAAAAACTGATAAAGTTGTCGGATTTACTAAAACAATGATCGATATGGGCGAATCAACAAATATGTCTGCAGATACAGCGGCTACATCCCTAGCTCGTTTTGCTAACATTACGCAAATGTCACAAGATAAATTTAGCAATCTTGGTTCAGCGATAGTTGACTTAGGTAATAATTTAGCGACTACCGAATCAGAGATTACAGAGATGGGCTTACGTTTAGCAGGTGCAGGAAAACAAATTGGCATGACCGAAGGAGACATTGTAGGTTTTGCGGCGGCGTTATCATCTGTTGGTATAGAAGCCGAAGCGGGCGGATCGGCATTCTCTAGATTAATGGTACAAATGCAATTAGCAACTGAAACAGGAGTTGAAGCTTTTGCGCCTCTGAAACAAGCAGTAGCAGAGCAAGGCGTGTCTTGGGAATCTTTTGTGCATGCTGTAAACTGGGGTGGAAAAGAACTGACGGCAGTTTCTAAGCAAATGGGAATACCTACCTCAGAATTAAAGAAAATGTATAAAGAAGCTAGCAAAGCATCAGGTAGTCTGGAAGATTTTGCAAATGTAACAGGTCGAACTAGTGAAGAGTTTGCACAATTATTCAAAAGCAATCCATCTCAAGCACTAATTGAATTTATCCAGGGCTTAAAAGACTCGGAAAAACACGGAATATCAGCTATTAAAGTGCTCGACGATATGGGAATTACAGAAGTTAGATTACGTGATAGTTTATTACGTGCAGCCAATGCAAGTGATGTCTTTGAAGGGGCTGTAAAACGAGGTAACGAAGCGTTTAACGAAAATACAGCTCTAGCAGAAGAAGCTGGTAAACGATACGGAACTACAGAATCACAGTTAAAGATTTTACGTGGTCAATTAAATGATGTAGCAATTACGTTTGGCGGTCCATTAGTAGCCGCATTAAATAGTGCGATAAGTGCTGCTAAGCCTATGATTGAAGCTTTAGCAAATATGGCAGAAGCTTTTGCATCAGCTGATCCAAAAACGCAAGAGTTCATTTTGAAAATGGCTGCGTTAGCCGCTTCTGCTGGCCCTGTGTTAAAAGTTTTTGGGAAAATGACAAGATTTTTCGGCAAAACGATTTCGACAATGTTTGAAACCGCAGGGAATATTGATAGCAAGTGGCAGCAATTTATTACTAAACCTATTGTTAATGGCTCTGGTAGTGCATTACAAGCTGTAAAAGGGTTTGTTTCTAAATATAAATCAAATCTAGCAGGGCTTGAAAGCGCAGGAGTTAATGTAAATGTATTAACAAGATTTACCACGTTAGGAGAGACTATTTCAGGTCTTTTTCCTACGCTAGATACATTTAGAGCAAATCTACGAGCAAGTCAAAGACAGCTAAATATGCTAGGGGAAGGGAATAAAGTTACTAACTTTTTCCGTTCTTTTTCTGCTTCTTTACAATTATCTAACAGCAAATTAGCGAAATTTGCCTCTGTTGTTATTAATCCTGTAGGGTCGCTAAGAAACCTATCCTCTGCAGCTGGCAAATCGGGAACGGTTTTATCAGGGCTTGGCGTAGCCACCTCAAAAGCAGGTGGAGGTTTTAGAACATTTGCGGTAACGGGTATACGATCTATAGCTAGTTTAACAGGAGCTATGTTGAGCAATCCCATAACAGCAATTTTAGTAGCAATAACCGCTACGATAGTTGGTGTAGTGCAAGCTTGGAAATCCAATTTTATGAACATTCAAGGCTACGTGAAAACTGCTTTTAGCGGAATAGTAAAATCGTTTAAAAGTGTACTTCCTAGCTCTGCGAGTGTTACTAAAACAATAAAAGGATTAGGAAATACATTTAAATGGTTAGGTACTGGCGCAATTGTTGGTGTCACTTTTGCAATAGCAGGTTTTGTAGATGGCTTACGTACTATCGTTACTGTAGGAAAAACGGTAGTAAATGCAATAATGGCAATTTCAAACGGTGTAAAAGGACTTTGGAAACGATTAAAAGGCGATTCTAAAGGTGCTGATAAAGCATTTAAAGATATGAAGAAAAGCTTATCTGATATTGAAAAAGATTGGGATACAATGTTTTCTGATTCTGCCTTAAAAAAAGCTGCTAAAAGCACCGAAGAATTAGGTAAAAAGTCCAAAGACACTACTAAAGCAATTTCGTTAAATATGGAAGAATCCTCTTCAAGTGTTGAAAATTATTCTTCAAAACTTGATGAAGCTAAACAGGCAATGACTGAACTTTTCTCACAGCAAAATGGTAGTACGGCTGGCGTAGAAACTTATTTCAAGAATACACTTGATTTAGTTACGAATTTAAAGGAACAACAGAAAAAGGCTGTTGAAACCTATAACAAGCAAATTGAAGCGGCAGAAGGAAAATCAGAAGCAGAGAAGCAAAAGATTTTTGCCAATGCTTCAAGCCAGTATATGAAAGCTGTTCAAACGAATAATAGTGATTTATTGAAGGTATATACTGATTATTCTAACCAATTGAAGAATAATAAAACAGTAGAGGGTCAAGAATTGACAGAACAGCAAAGAGCTACTTTGCAAAATCAAACGAATATTATTCGTGATCAATTATTACAACAGAACCAACAATTTGTTGAGGCTGGTATGAATAAGTTGGCTAATAAACAAGCATTAAGCGAGCAAGAAAAAGAACAAACTTTGACAAGCTTGCGAACGCTTGGGGAAATTCAAGCGCAACAAGTGCAAGAAAATAACGCCCAAATTCAGCAACTAGAAACACAAAAGAACCAAGCAAAAACAGAATCTGAAAAAGCAGCTTTCCAAAATCAAATTACACAATTACAAACGCAAAATGCTCAAATACGACAAAGTGAATTAGAGCAAGGAGCTCAACTTCTATCGATTATTTCACAAAATGGTGCAAATAAAATTGCAGTGACAGCTGATAATTTAGCACAACTTAAAGGCGTTACAGACCAACAGCTTTTAGGCATTTATCAATCTTATGTAAATAATGGTGCTAGCATTGACCAACAAATGGCTTTATTGGCAGGAATGCTACGTCAACGAGGGATTGATGGCTCTAACGGACTGGTTCAGGGATTGCAAAGTAATGATCCAACGAAGTGGGCGAATATGTCAAGAGCTGACATTGTGAATACTTTACAAGCGTTGCCTCCTGACTTATTTAGAAATGGTCAAGACGGGAAAAACCAGTTAATTGATGGATTAAACTCTGGAAAAACACAACTTAATAATGTTGGTAAAGAATTGATGTCTTCGATGAATAGTGGTCAATCTTCGCAAAAATCTAATTCTAAGAAAGCTGCCGCTGATAATAGTAGTGCAGCTGCTTCTGGAACAAGAAGTAAAAGTAATGAACATAAAAATGCTGGTAAAAGCAATGCTCAACAGACAAATGCTGGAATGAATTCTGAAAAAGGAAATGCGAAGAATTCTGGAAGTCAGCTAGGTGCGGCAACAATTCAAGGATATTTAACTCAGTTACCCCCTGCAAATAATGCTGGAAGGTCTTTAGGAAATGCGGTAAGTCAGGGTGCAGGTTCTGTAGATATGAGCCCTGTAGGTTCAAATATGGCTAGAGGTGTTGCTTCTGGTATTCGTGCAAGTCAGGGCGAAGCAGTGGCTGCTATGCAAAATTTAGTAGCCGCCGTTAATGCAGAAGCACAGAAAAAAGCAAAAATTAAATCACCATCACGCCTATTGAAATATGATGTTGGTGTTTTCCTTGCACAAGGTGTAGCTGCAGGTATTCGAGAAGATACGTCGGTTGCCGTACAAAGTGCAAAAGATATGATTTCAAGTATTCATCAATCTATTACGGATAGCCGTTTGATGAAACGTTCAAATGCAATTGAGGTAAAACACTCTATAGATAATACGCCAATGGGAAAAATGGTAGAAATTTTAGAAGAAATACGACATTTAACTGTCGTGATGGATACTGGCCAAGTAGTGGGAGCGCTAGGTAGCCCAATGAATCTTAATTTAGCAGAACAACAAAAGCAAGATGGGAGGTATCGTAGTTGATTGAAATTGTAGAATATATGGCCAAAGGTCGTTTTAATAGCAAAGAACATGGTTTCTACATTATTGAACACGATGCTCCTTCAGCGGAAGAAGTGGAAATTATTGAACAGATCCCTTTCATGCAAGGTCAGTATGATTTTTCCATGCTTACAGGAGAACGAATTTTTAGTAATCGCATTGTCACTGTTACTTTTTGGCGACCTAATACGCCATACGAAGAACGAAAGGCATTAGAGGCGAAAGTAAAAGAAGAGTTGATGATGGATGGAATTGATTACATTGATGATTCTTGGTTACGTTCAGGGCTTCGCTGGTATGGAAAATGCAAAAGTGTGAAAGCAGAAGATGACTCGTCAAGTAATTCATTAACGTTAACCGTAGAATTTGACGTGTATCCTTTTGCTTTAAGGGAAAATATTTCTTATTCCGATGTCTTTGACGAGGACTATTTCACAGACGATAGCGCCGACAATTGGACAGGCTACTATATTCACGGAAAAAGAGAAATTTTTCTTATCAATATGGGAGCGAATGCTTCTAGTCCAACAATAAAGGCAACGTCTACAATGCAATTAACTACTGATGACGGAACAACAATAAAAGTTCCGAAAGGCGAATCGCAAGATTATTTCTTTAAATTAAAAAGAGGGACCAACCACTTAACTATTTATGGCGAAGGTCATATCTCTTTCTTTATGTCTAGTGAGGTGATGGTCTAATGTATCGAGTATTATTGTTTGATAATCCGAACAGAAAGAATCCAAAGATTGTTCATGAGCCATATAGCTATGGTGAGAAAATCAAAGATAGTGAAGTATATTTATCGCTTAACGGATTAGGAATTTCTACTTTTGAATTTACCTTTAATATTAACAATAAATACTATCAAAAGATTGAGCCGATTATTCACTTTATCCAGATTCTGGATGTTACAAGAAATAAAGAAATTTTTTATGGTAGAGTTGCTAAAATCACGAATAAAATGGAAGCATCAGGAAGCTTTTCTCAAACTCTTTTAGCGGAGGATGAGAAAGCTTTTTTATATGATTCTGTTCAAACCTATATGAAACCAACACGGATGACTGTATCTGCTTATTTACAAAAAATACTCGATGCACACAATAAACAAGTTGAAGCGCATAAGCAGTTTCGGCTTGGTGAAGTGAATGTTGTAGATAATGGGGACTTGCTAAGAGGATTAGGCTATCAAAGTACAGCGGATACCATTAAAGAAAAATTGTTGGATAGGCTGGGCGGTACGTTAACACTTCGACGCGTTGGAAATATAAATTATTTAGATTATCTATCTAATTATGGTGTGAACAGTGAAACTCCTTTACAGTTAACCAAAAATCTAAAAAGTGCTACTCGAGATATTGATATTTCTGAATTGTTTACAAGGATTGTGCCCGTCGGTCAAGATATTGAAGATACGTCAAATACTGATATTGAAGTGGGAACAGATTTTTCACGACCTAAATACACCATCGAAAAAGTAAATGGCGGTAAGAATTACCTTGATGATGAAGCGTTAATCAAAAAATTTGGATTAAACACGGGTATTGTAGAATTTTCAAATGTCAAAGACCCATCAATTTTAAAACGTCGAGGGTTGCAATGGCTAAAAGACCAAAGCTTGATGCTGGTAACTTGGACAGTTGAAGCCATTGAGTTAGGGCTATTGGATAAACGGTATGAATTAATCACTTTAGGAAACAGTTATAAAGTAGATAATCAATTTATTTATGCTGTAGAACGATTACAAGTGATTGAGAAAAAATTTAGTATTTTAGAACCGCAAAAGGTTACTTTGACTATTGGTTCGAAAAAGAAAAAACTGACCGATTATCAAAACGAAATAAAAGCTATTCAATCCAATTTAGTAAACGTAAAAAAATTTGCGACGGCAGGAGTTCAAAACATATCAGAGTTGATAAAAAGACAGGAAGAATTTGACAATGATTTATCTGTTCAAAGTAGTAAAGTTAGTTCTTTGGAAGACTTAACCAGTGAATTATCAACAACCGTGACAGAATCGACGGAAGCCTTTAAACAATTAGCAAGTGATTTAACAAATACAGTCGAATCTGTAGGTACTGCTCAAACTGAGATGAAAAAGGCGTTAGACGATTTAATTAAGCGCGTAGAGAAATTAGAAAAATAAGAGAGGTGAGACGGTTGGCACAAGAATTTAAGGATACTCGACCAACAAATGAACCAAATACAACAGTTGATTATCAAGACCCGACCGATGTCGATGAGGTGCAAGATGAAATAAAAAACGGTGTGATTGATCCTATTTCTCAAACGTTCGCTTTGTGGATTCGAACAAAGATGTATCGACGACATGTTCGAGAATCTTTAGCTCGTATGATGGAGTATACCAGTGTTTTATTTAATAAAATAAAGGCTATTTCTGAAAATACAGAAAAACGCCAATCTAAAGTAGAACAACGTCAAACCAATTTAGAGGAACGTTTTAAAGATGTAATCGCAAATGCTACAACAGATAGCGAAGTTATCGATGCTCGAAGTAGTGAACGTTTGGGGAATTTTAAAACGTTGGATGAACGGCTAGAATATTTTGAAAATATTATTGCTTCTGTAATTCCAGTTGGTTTTGATGTAACTATTGTTCACAATTTAGGAGCTCAACCAGTCGTTAATGTTCGTACTTGGACACATGGTATAGGTGTACTGCCTTTAGGTACAGAACCAACAGGGTTATTTGGCGGTAGTGCTTCTCAATCAATTCAAAGCACTGTAAGACATGTTAATTCTTCAGAGTGCATTGTATCTATTCCTTTGGATTATACAACGGAATTTTTACCAGTAAAAATTAATGAATATAAATATTTACTTATAGATGAAAAAAATAGTCGATCCATAGTGTTTGATTTAATTATATAGAAAGGATGTTGAGAATATGGAATTAACCAGAATTTATCGAGGGATGGAGAACGGAGCAGAAGCTATTGAAGAAAATTTTGATAGTCTTGAAAAGTTACTAAATAAGTTATCTGAAACAAATATTTTAAATGTAGGTAAAAAAGTTTGGTCAGGAGCATGGTATATGGGGGAAAATCAATCAATTAATCCGAGTTTACCATTGGATCAATGTCTTTCTGGCTGGTTATTTTTATATCAACCATATAACACAAGTACAAGCCTAGGAGACAATTGGGATTTGAACTATGTATTTGTTCCAAAAACGCATATAGTGGAATTTGGAGGTCGTGCGGTTGTTCATCATTTAGAAACATTGAATGGAGCAAAATACAACAAATATATTTATATAAGCAATACGCAAATTTTAGGCCATAAAAATAATAATACTGCTTCAAAAACTTTTGTATTGACACGGGTGTATGCAATTTAAGAAAGGAGAAAGTTAGCTATGAAAATTTGGATTGAAAATAGAATTGGCTATTTAGAAGGTTATTCTACAATGGAACAACCAGATAATGTTGAGCTTGAAGTGAAAAAAGAACCGTTTGATTTTATGAATTGGCGTTATGATGGCGCACAATTGATTCATGATCCAGAAAATGCACCACAACCAGAGCCAACACCACCAACCGACATTGAGGTATTACAAGCCGAAAATGCGGAATTAAAACAATTGAATTCAAAACTCATGGTTAATGACGTGAATTTAAAAAAAGAGCTTTCAGAAGTAACGAAAAAAGCAGATAATTTTGCGCAAATTAGTGCAAAATCAATGCTTGCGATTAATCAATTAACCAATCAGGTAAAAGAAATTAACGAAAAATTAGCAGAAGGAGTGGAATAAAATGTTTACATTTGATGACATTAAAATGATGTATGACTGGGGCTGTTTTACAGATGAACAAGTAATGGAGTTTGTCCCACTTTGCATTACAGAAAAAGAAGCGAAAGAAATTGTCGGAAAGTAGGTAAGTAGGTTTGGCGTTATTTGATTTTTTGGAGCGTTTTGTAGCAGACCCAGATTATAAAGCAGTATATGTTTTAATGTTGATTTGTATTGCAATGACTATTGATTTTATTAGCGGCACTATCGCAGCCAAGATAAATCCAGAAATTGAGTTTAAAAGTAAAATAGGGATCAACGGAATATTAAGGAAAGTAGCAAGTATTGTCTTGCTGCTTTTTTTCATTCCCTTAGCACCGTTAGTACCTGGTGGCGCTGGTGTGGGGCTATTATATGTTCTGTATGTTGGCTATCTGATGATGGAAATTAAATCGATATTTGAGAACTATCAGAAGATGGGAGTAGTTACGGAGCTATTTGAAGATTTCATAAAAAATTTAAAAAATAAAAAATAGGAAGGTGTCTTTATGAAAAAAATTGTAACGTTGATTATTGTAGCGTTGGTAGCAGTTACTCCTTTAAATGTATTTGCTGCAAAAGGTGACCAAGGCGTTGACTGGGCGATTTATCAAGGCGAACAAGGTCGTTTTGGCTATGCGCATGATAAATTCGCTATTGCCCAGATTGGTGGCTACAATGCTAGTGGTATTTACGAGCAGTATACCTATAAAACGCAAGTAGCAAGTGCTATTGCCCAAGGCAAACGTGCGCATACCTACATTTGGTATGACACTTGGGGAAACATGGATATTGCGAAAACAACAATGGATTACTTCTTGCCGCGTATTCAAACGCCTAAAAATTCCATCGTTGCATTAGACTTTGAACATGGAGCGTTGGCTAGTGTTCCAGATGGATATGGAGGATATGTAAGTTCAGATGCCGAAAAAGCAGCAAATACAGAGACAATTTTGTACGGTATGCGCAGAATCAAACAGGCTGGCTATACTCCAATGTATTACAGCTATAAGCCATTTACACTAAATCATGTAAACTATCAACAAATCATCAAAGAGTTTCCTAACTCTTTATGGATTGCTGCGTATCCTATTGATGGTGTGTCACCAAATCCATTGTATGCTTATTTCCCAAGCATGGATGGTATTGGCATTTGGCAATTCACATCCGCTTATATTGCAGGTGGTTTAGATGGTAACGTAGATTTAACAGGAATTACGGATAGTGGTTATACAGATACCAATAAACCAGAAACGGACACGCCAGCAACAGATGCAGGTGAAGAAATCGAAAAAACACCGAATTCTGATGTTAAAGTTGGTGATACCGTCAAAGTAAAATTTAATGTCGATGCTTGGGCAACTGGTGAAGCTATTCCAGATTGGGTAAAAGGAAACAGCTACAAAGTGCAAGAAGTAACTGGAAGCAGAGTATTGCTAGAAGGTATCTTGTCATGGATTAGCAAAGGCGATATTGAATTGTTGCCAGATGCTACAACTGTTCCCAATAAGCAACCAGAAGCAACACACGTGGTTCAATATGGCGAAACATTATCGAGCATTGCGTACCAATACGGAACAAACTATCAAACATTGGCTGCATTAAATGGATTGACAAATCCAAATCTTATTTACCCTGGCCAAATTTTGAAAGTAAATGGATCAGTAGTAAGCAACATTTACACAGTTCAATACGGTGATAATTTATCAAGTATTGCAGCTAAGCTTGGTACGACTTATCAAACCTTAGCTGCATTAAACGGATTAGCAAATCCTAACTTGATTTATCCTGGTCAAACATTGAGCCATTGATTTTTTGCAAAATCAGTTGAAATTTAGAGGTAGCTCATTTACAATAGAGTTACCTTTTCATATTATGACTCTTTTCGATTTAGAAAAGAGGTGCTCCTATCTTATGACAAGTTCTTAGGTAGGAGCATTTTAATTTTACTAATAAGTAGCTTAGTTTAAAGCTATTGTATTACATAAGAAAACACCTACCACAGATGCACGTACTTCCCCAAGCAGTTGACTGTGCGGTAGGTGTTTTTTTTAGATTTTACTTGTTAATCATAACCGATTTTCTTTTTTTATAACAAGGTTAAGCTTGAATTTATGAAAAGGATAATGTGTACGGAATTTATCCTAATAAAAATAGAATTAGACTATTTCTAAGCTACTATTACTTGAGAACAGTTTCCTTTTAAATAAGTGGAAAAGTGTAGTATAGCTACTTTAGCGATATTCCTTAATATCCCAGTTCTAATTTAAAGCCAAACACAATTTTGTTAATAAGTCGTGAATGATTTTATTGGTTGAATTAACAAAACTAATTTGCTAGAATAATAAAGCAATTACTTGTAGTAAAAGACTACAGGCCCCTTGTATCATAATTGTGCAAGGGGGTTTTTGTATCGTATATTTATATTTCATGTCTAGAGTAGATGGATTATAACCTTTTTATAGTATTGGTCCATCATGTTTTAATACACTCATTTGCTTTATAGGAAATAGTATGGTATTATAAATAAGTAATCAATTTTGACATGTAACGAGAGCGCTATACATAAGACTATAATTCTCCTTTTGCTTATCAAACATTTTTTGCAACAAATCGCATACAGGGTATGCACAAGGAGGAAACATATATGAACAACGGTACAGTAAAGTGGTTTAACTCAGACAAAGGTTTTGGATTTATTACAGGTGAAGATGGCAATGATGTATTTGCTCATTTTTCAGCAATTCAAGCGGATGGTTTTAAGTCATTAGAAGAAGGACAAGCAGTAACTTTTGATATTGAAGAAGGACAGCGCGGTATGCAAGCTGTTAATATTTTTAAAGCATAATAAAGGTTTTGGTAAAACGTTCCAATTTAATTGGAACGTTTTTTTTATAAGATTAAATTGATAGGCTCTGAATGTTGAAAACGAAAGGAGATCATCATATGGGATTTGGAACATGGAAAGAAGTTATACCATCAGATAAAAGTAAACAGTTTGAAGAAGGACAGAAAGTATCATTTATTTACAGAAAAGAAATTAGAAGTGGTATAATAGCTGTTTTATTAATTAATTCAGCAGTAATTAATATTATAGACAGTTCTAAGCCAAAAAACAAAAAAGAAAAAACAGTAATTAGTTATGAGAAACTATTATCGATGTACCAATAAAAAGACCCTAGTTTAGATTAGGGTCTTTGTGTTAAACTTAAGACAAGGATTTATGGCATACTCTTTTTTCTAAACAGATTCTTTACATGTTAAAGGATCTGTTATTTTTTATTTAAAAATTGTTAGCTTAGCTAGTTAGAGCATACGGCTCATGACCATTAGGTTGATGGTTCGAATTTATCATAGTAGTTAAAACGAAATTATCTTGTGTATATAGAAAACACCTACTTAAGACGCACAATACTTCCCCAAGTTGTGTATGTTTAGTAGGTGTTTTTAATACAGTTGTATATTTGAATTATAAATAAAATACAATTGTTTTGTAAAATGAAAACTTGAAATTAAAAAAAGAAAGAGGTAAAATATCTTTACCAAACAATTTTATTTTTCATTTTATTACTACCTCTTGTCGCCTTACCCCAATGAGGCGGCTTTTTTTACATAAAAATATTGAACTCAAAAAATAGATATTGTAAAATATCTATACATATTTAAACTCTTATTTTTTCACGCAGACCGCCTTTTCTCAATAAGGTGGTCGTTTTTTTGTTGAAAATTGAAAATCAGTAAAGTAAAATTGTTATATATTAAGCTATAACTAGTAAGAACTATTTTATCCCCAATAAGCTAGTTATTACTTGGACCATTAGCTCAGCTGGTTAGAGCAAATGGCTCATGACTATTCGGTCGATGGTTCGAATTCATCATGGTCGATAATAGAATTAGACAGGTAGTGAATTATTTTGAAAAGAACAGGAATTCTCTTAGTGAATTTAGGAACACCAAAAGATTCTTCCAAGACGGAAGTAAGGAAGTATTTAAAAACTTTTTTATCAGATAGAAGAGTAATAAAAATACATCCTATAATTTGGAAACCGATTTTGAACGGTATTATCTTGAATATACGTCCAAAAAAATCAGCAAAACTCTATCAAAAAATTTGTACTGAAAATGGATTTCCTCTTTTGGAATATACTGAGAAACAAATGGAAAATTTGAAAAATATATGTCCAGAAGTGGAAGTTACAATTGGAATGTCATACAGTGAACCGAGTATAGAAACTGCTCTAGATACATTATTATCAAAAGAGATTGAAGAACTCAATGTCATACCAATGTATCCGCAATACTCTGGGACAACGGTAGGATCAGTGTTTGATTCCGTTATGAATTATTTTATAAAAAGTGATAGGATAGTGGATATTAAATTTATTCGATCATTTTACAATAATCCACAGTATATAGGTTACTTTTCAAAAAAAATAAATGAAGCTTTGAATGAAAGTCCAATAGATGCTATCGTTTTTTCATACCACGGAATTCCTATGTCTTATGTAAAAGATGGCGATAACTACCCGGAGGAATGTACTAAAACAACAAAATTAATAATGGATAAATTAGGAGATATTCCTTATTACCAAACCTATCAATCGAAATTTGGGCCATCTGAATGGTTAAAACCAGCAACTGATGATACCTTGAAAAAATTACCATCAAAAGGTATTAAAAATATATTAATTGTTGCACCAGGGTTTGTTGTAGACTGTCTAGAAACAATAGAAGAATTGGAACACGAAAACAGAAACTATTTTTTAGAAAATGGTGGGGAATTCTACAAATATGTTCATCCATTTAATGGGGATATTGAATTTGCAAAATTAGTAAAGGACATTATTTCTTTGTAGTAATTTGTTTCAGTTTTTTATTTTAGTTTGAATTTATTAAACAATTTATTCAGGTTTTGCACGAATATATTTACTGGTATAGCATATAGTAGAATTAAGCAAAAATTAAACGGCTTATCTCCAGTTCAGCATAGGAAATAAGCCGCTTAAAAAAGCTTGATTTTTTTGCACTGCAGTTCGAGTCCTGTATGATCCATAAAAATACGTTGTATGAAAAGTCAATTCTTTTGAGATATTTTTGACTTCCTAATTTGATATACTGCGGAAAGTATCTGAGAATTTATTTAACACATTTTTTATTTACTAAAGAAAGTAAAGATCAGAGCTGTGCAAATAGAAATGATTAAAAACATCCCAATGTCATCATCTAATGTTTCAAAAATTTCAACAGGTTTCATAAAATGTTTAATTATTTTTTTCATTATATTCACCTCAAAAAGAGAATAGAATGAAATATTCTACTTATCCATTGATATATCTAACGATTGACTTACAAAATTGAAACAAAAGCCTAAAAGTCAGTTGGTGTGCTTATTATTATAATACAAAAAAGACCTCCATTCTTTTAAGAATAAGGTCTTTTTTTCGTAGTCGCCTTGTAGGCAAACTATTTCAGTTAGCCGTATTCTAAACTCAATAAAATGTCAAATACTCATACGTGTATTTTTACCACAAAATTTACCACAGATTTGCGGTATTATTTACATATCTTAGATTATCAAAAATGACAAAACAGCTATTTAATGCGTATTGTATGATGTTTTTGTTCCTTAAATTGTTACGGAATTTCAGATGGGGAGTGGCAAATATACGAAGAAAATTAACTATTTATAGCGGTTTTATTTTATTAGAGAGTCTCGTTAGTTTTAGTATTGTATGTGTGATAGCAGGGATATTCTCCCTGACTATTACACAATTAATTCAGCAAAATTATCAACGGGAGCAAGAATTAACGCGCACTCGTCTAGGATACGAAGCAATTTTATTTTTAGAGCAGACGGGTGATTTACGTTTCAAAGAGCGGATATATCAAGGAGAAACTTACCGATTTTCTTTGATGGAGAACGATGGAAGAAGGATACTAAAAGTCACAGATTCAAGAGGAGCGATTTTGATTGGTCAATAAAAAATATGCGGGTTTTACGATGTTAGAGTGTTTAGTAGCACTAGTCGTTTTAAGTTGTATGTGTCAATTGTTTCAGTTGATGATTCAACAAAGTTTTATCGGAAATCAATATTTGAAAAACAATGATTCGAAATCCTGGCATATTTTTTTAATTCAATTAGAAAAAGAATGTCAAAAGCTCGTTTTCCAAACAGGCTCTGCTCAAGAGATTTCTTTCCTCGACTCAGAAACAAACAAGACTATTTCAATTCAAATCAAAGAAGATAAAATTATTAAGCGAGTCAATGGTAAAGGCTATCAACCGCTGTTAATTGGTATCAAAAATGGACAGTTTAAAAATGAAGGACAATCGTTTACTTTGGAAGTTACTTTTACTTCTGGAAAAACATTTGATAGTTTTTTTCCGATAAAGGGAGAATTTTAATGAGGCAAAAATATTCAGGAAACTTATTGTTCACGGCCATGGCCATTGTTTATTTGATGAGTTTTCTCGCCCTTCAGTTACTAGAAGAACGTCAGTTAACACAAAAATTTACGCAAGCTACCCAGGAATACTATGCAGGGAAAAGTATCTTTCATTTATTTCTTGCAGATGTTAAACAAAATAGACGAAAGTTAAAAACAGAAGAAAGGCTCGTATACGCGCAAGTGACCCTCGATTATACATACAAAAATGAACAATTAAGAATAACTGTTTTATTAAACAAATCTGGTCGAAAATACCAATATCAAGAGAGAGTTTCTCATCAAAAAAAAGCGGAAACAATACTGGAATAGCGTTGTTTTTCTACAAATTATTAGATTTTAGAAGAAAGACAGTAAAGGCATTGATTATTCTTTCTTTTTTCGTTAAAATAAAACAGGTATGGAAGTTGTTACATTTTGAATAGAATAGAGGTGCTAATTTGTTCCCAGAAAAAATTGAAGAGGCTTTCGAGCCAATGGAACAAGCAATCCAGTTATTGCAACAGTCATTGGATACTTCTTTTTTAGATGCGTATATTGAAAATGGTGAAAATATTTTAGATGATTTTCAAGTACGAGTACTTGACGGAGTACCTAATCCAGAGACAGTGAAACAATTAGAAACGCTGTATCATACGATTAAAAAAATTGATTTAGCTCCTGAAGATGTGCGACGCTTGTCCCAATTACTTTTGCTAAAAGGAACGAGAAAAGAGCAGCTTCAAGCAAATCATCAATTGACGCCAGACGGTATTGGCTTTTTGTTTGTTTATTTAGTAGAACAATTAACAAATAAATCAGAGCCATTAAAAATTTTAGATCCTGCTTCAGGAATGGGAAATTTACTGTTAACGGTTCTGCTGAACCTTGAAACAGCTGGTTACAAAGTTTCTGGTTATGGTGTGGATATCGATGAAACACTTTTGGCAGTATCTTCTGTGAACAATGCTTGGTCACAAGCCAATATTCAGTTGTTCCATCAAGACGGATTGCAAGATTTGTTATTGGATCCAGTTGATTTAGCATTAAGTGACTTGCCGATTGGCTATTATCCAAATGATGAGCGAGCAAAGGGATTTGCTGCTGCTGCGGAGGAAGGCCATAGTTATGCGCATCATTTATTAATGGAACAAGCCATGAAATACGTGAAGCCAGCAGGGTTTGGCTTATTCTTAATCCCGACCAATATTTTAGAGACTGAGCAAAGTGAATTCTTTAAAAATTGGTTGACAAAAAATGTCTATTTACAAGGAATGATACAGTTACCTGATGAATTGTTTAAGTCAGAACAATCACGTAAAAGTATCTTGCTTGTTCAAAACAAGGGTGCAGATGCTGAGCAAGTGAAGGAAGTTTTGTTAGCAAAACTTGCCTCTTTGAAAGATATCAATAAAGTAACGGAGTTCTTTAAACAATTTGAAGCTTGGAAAGCTTCAAATTTAAAATAAAATAGTAACGAAGAGGAGAAAATTATGTCTAAAACAATTGCAATTAATGCAGGTAGTTCAAGTTTAAAATGGCAATTATACCAAATGCCAAATGAAGAAGTGATCGCTAAAGGAATCGTTGAACGTATTGGCTTAAAAGATTCTATCTTCACAATTAAATATGGTGAAGGACAAAAATATGAAGTAATTGTTGATATTGATAACCATGAAGTGGCAGTAAAAATGTTATTAGACCAATTAATCGACTTAAACATTTTAGGTTCTTATGATGAAATTACTGGTGTTGGTCACCGTGTAGTTGCTGGTGGAGAAGAATTTAAAGATTCTGTTGTTATTACAGACGAAGTATTAGAAAAAATTGAAGCTTTATCTGAATTAGCACCTTTACACAACCCAGCGAATGCGATGGGGATTAAAGCATTTAAACATATCTTACCAGAAATCATTAGCGTGGCAGTCTTTGATACGTCGTTCCACACAACAATGCCAGAACACAACTATTTATATAGTGTACCGCGTGAATACTATGAAAAATTTGCTGCACGTAAATATGGGGCACATGGAACTAGTCATCGTTATGTCTCTCAACGTGCTGCAGAAATGTTAGGTCGTCCAATTGAAGACTTAAAAATTATCACTTGTCACTTAGGTAATGGTGCTTCAATCACTGCAGTTGATGGTGGTAAATCAGTCGATACATCAATGGGCTTCACTCCTCTTGCTGGCGTTACAATGGGGACTCGTTCAGGGGATGTTGATGCGTCACTATTGCCTTATTTAATGACAAAACTTGGCTTGACTGATGTACAAGACATGGTTGATATTTTAAACAAAAAATCTGGTTTATTAGGTTTAACAAATGGTTTATCAAGCGACATGCGCGATATTCAATCAAACTTAGATAAACCTGAAGTTCAAACAGCATACAACATTTTTATCGATCGTATTCGTAAATACATTGGTAGCTATGTCACTGTTATGAATGGCGTTGATGCGATTGTCTTTACTGCTGGAATCGGTGAAAATGCAGTTGGCGTTCGTAAAGATATTATTGATGGCATGACTTGGTTTGGTTGTGAAATCGATAATGACAAAAATAATGTACACGGTGAAGAAGCAGTTATCTCAACTGATGATTCAAAAATCAAGCTTCTATTAGTACCAACTGATGAAGAGTTAATGATTGCCCGTGACGTAGAACGTCTAAAATAATTAAACGAACACACCTTGTGAGACACTCTCACAAGGTGTGCTTAATAGGTAAATAAGAAAAAACTGAGCCAACTATCAAAAGTGATAGTTGGCTCAGTTTTTTCTTATTTTTTATTTTTCTTCATTTTTTGGTAATTTGTTGTCTAAATCCGTCCGTACAACGAGAACATCGCAGCTAGCGTTACGGATAACTGATTCAGAGACAGAGCCAATAAATAAACGCTCAACGGCATTTAATCCAGTTGCTCCTAACATAATTAAATCAATGTTGTATTCTTTTGGTAATTCTTTGGCAATGATATTCTTAGGAGAACCATAGGCTAGAACGCTAGAGACTTTTGTTTGTCCCATATCCACCGCTTGTTGTTGGTAGGTGTCTAAGGTTTCTTTTGCCATTGACATTGCTTCTTCTGCTAGCGCACCATCAAAAGAGGACACTGATTGGAAAGAGCGCGTATCAACAACATGTGCTAATAGTAATTCAGCATCGTTTCGTTTAGCGACGTTGACCGCTTTTTTAAAGGCTAAGTCTGCTTCGTCAGAACCATCGATTGCTATCATAATTTTTTGATATTGTTGTAACATAATAACCGCTCCTTTCAGCGTAAAAAAATCATTAATTGTTTCTATAATAATTGTAAAACAAACAAAGAAAAAAAGAAACTGAAACCGCTTCTTTTTTTCTGAATATTGGCATTTTTTTGTAAAAAAAACTTCGTTCAAAAAAATCTTTTTGAACGAAGTTTTAAATTCATCGTCTTTTATGACATTTTTTTTGCAAAAGTTAAACTAAACAACGTTGAAAGTAATAAAACAAAAATGATAAAACCAATTGACAATAACGGGCGATTAAAAATAGCCGCTAGAACACCTAGAATGGCGATAATCAAGTAATAACGCCCAAAACGTTCGATAAACTGTTGACTTTCTGTTGCAGTTTCTTTTTTTAAGAGTGGTAAAAAAGCTGCACTTTTCTTCATCAAATAATAACTGGCTACGCCTGTGACAACGGCGAGTAATAGTACGAGTATACGAATCATCTTGTCCTCCAAAAAAAAACAACTTGCCAGAGCAAATTGTTTAGAAATCTACATAAAAATGGTAAAATCCGTCGATGCCGGTAATCGTCCTAGAGTATTGAACCCGCAAGATAAGCAGGTGGGTTCCTCGATCGCAGTATTGAACTACCAAAAGAAAAGGCATGTTACCAACTTTGATACAAGCAGGATCCCTAGATATCAATAAAAATGTTCGGTCAACACAGTGAAAGGACAACGCGTACATCACAGATTTACCATCTTTATAATAGCATACTCTCTCAAAATCGGCAACGAGATTGTTTCTTTTTTTGAAAGCGTATTATTTTGTTATTTTTTCTGTTTCCATTCTTGGATACGCTTGAGTTGCTGATGTAAGGCTTGTTCATATTTACCAATATCAATCGGTTCGTAATAACGTGCCTCTTTTAATTTGTCAGGTAAGTATTGCTGATTGACCCAACCGTTTTCAAAATTATGTGGGTATTGATAACCAATGCCACGGTTTAATTCTTTGGCTCCAGCATAGTGGGCATCACGTAAATGATCAGGAACATCTCCCACAGAGCCTTGTCGAATATCTGCCAAAGCAGCATCAATCGCTGTGACTGCAGAATTTGATTTTGGCGATAAACATAAATCAATGACGACACTGGCTAGAGGAATTCTAGCTTCTGGAAACCCTAGCTTTTCGGCGGCTTGAACAGCGGTGACCGTCCGAGCGGCCGCCGCAGGATTCCCAAGACCGATATCCTCGTAAGCAATGACCATTAAACGACGACAAATAATCGGTAAATCACCTGCTTCAACTAAGCGACCCAAATAATGAAGTGCAGCATCTACATCGCTTCCTCGGATCGACTTTTGGAAAGCGGAAATTACATCATAATGGGCATCGCCATCTTTATCATGGGTTAAGGCTTTTCGTTGCACGCACTCTTCAATAATCGGTAAGGTGATCTTAATTTCGCCTTGTTCATTTTTGGGTGTTGATTTAACAGCTAATTCTAGTCCATTTAGCGCACTACGTAAGTCACCGTTCGTTGCGCGTGTCAAATGTTGTAATGCTTTTTCTTCTAAGTGGACAGGATAATTGCCTAAGCCACGTGTGCTATCGGTTAAGGCTTCTTGAATCGCTTGCTGAATGTCTGTTTCCGTTAAGGGCTTTACTTCAAAGATTTGCGTACGACTACGAATCGCAGGATTAATTGTGATATATGGATTTTCGGTAGTGGCTCCAATCATAATAATTCGTCCGTTTTCTAAATGAGGGAGCAAAAAATCTTGTTTTGTTTTATCTAATCGGTGAATTTCATCAAGCAGTAAAATCACTGTGCCACTCATTTTGGCTTCTTCAGCAACGATTTGTAAATCTTTTTTAGTATCTGTGGCCGCGTTCAACATGCGAAAGGCATAATTTGTTGAACCAGCGATTGCGCTGGCAATACTGGTTTTTCCAGTGCCAGGCGGCCCGTAAAGAATCATCGATGAAAGCATTTTGGCTTCGACCATCCGACGAATAATTTTACCAGGGCCGACTAAATGTTGTTGACCAACTACTTCGTCTAAGTGACGAGGTCGCATTCGATAGGCTAAAGGTTGTTGCATAAAAGGACCTCCTTTTTCATAATCATCTTATTATAACATAAAGAACGTACATTCGCTTTTTGGTGGTTTTTTGGGTTTTAGATGGATATAGCGGAAGGTTTCGTGTATGATAGGGAGTGGTGAAAGAAATGAAAGAAACGATAAATATCTTTAACACAAAAACAACTGAAGAAGTGGCGCAATACTTGTTAGGGATGTATTTAGAGCACGAAACAGCAACAGGTGTTTTAGGTGGGTACATTGTGGATGCAGAAGCTTATTTAGGTCCTGATGATGAGGCGGCCCATAGCTTTGGCTTGAGAAAAACGCCACGCTTACAAGCCATGTATGACAAACCAGGCACGATTTATTTATATACTATGCACACGCATTTAATTTTAAATATGGTGACACAAGAGCAAGGCAAACCACAAGGGGTGATGATCCGCGCGATTGAACCTGTTGAAGGTGTCGACAAAATGATTGAAAATCGCCAAGGACGTCAAGGCGTGGAATTGACCAATGGACCAGGTAAATTAGTTGCAGCCTTAGGAATTGATAAGCAATTATATGGGCAGTCGATTTTTTCTAGTTCGTTACGGCTCGTGCCAGAAAAACGAAAATTTCCGAAAAAAATTGAGGCACTACCACGAATTGGAATTCCCAATAAAGGTCGTTGGACCGAGTTGCCTTTAAGATACGTCGTGGCTGGCAATCCATATATTTCTAAACAAAAAAAACAGCAGTAGACCAAATAGATTTTGGCTGGAAGGATGAAGAAAATGAAAAAAGCAACAATGCTCACATACTTAGAGGAACAACTTGAAAAACACTTAGGAGATTACGAAGTAGGCCTTGATTGGGATCGTAAAAACCATACCATCGAAGTCATTGTTCGTTTATATGCAGAAAACAATCAGCAAGTGGCGATTGATGATGTTGATGGTACGCTTTCAGAAGAAGAATTTATTGAATTTGAAGATGGCTTGTTATTTTACAATCCGCAAAAGTCAGTCGTTGATGATGGAGATTATTTAGTCACAATTCCTTATGAAGGAAAGAAAGGACTACGCAAAGCAGTTTTAGACGGATTCATTCACTATTTAAAAGTGGTTTTAGATGAAGGGCAAAGTGATTTGTTAGACTTTTTATCAGATGAAACAGCGGAAGTTTTTGAATTGCATTGGGAGCCAGCAGATTTTGAAGCGATGATTAAAAAAGTGGCAGAAACAGAAAAAGAACAATGGATTGCGTATCCAAGTTATTAATTTAGAGGTGAGAACATGAAGTGGACAGAAGTAAAAGTAGAAACGGCTAGCGAAGCAGTTGAAGCAATTTCAAACATTATGATGGAAGCTGGCGCAAGTGGCGTGGCCATTGAAGATGCGTTGGACATTGAAAATTTTGAAAGTGATCTGTATGGGGAAATTTTAGATAAAGAGCAATTCACCCACATTAAAGAAGGAGCGATTGTGATGGCTTATTTTCCTGAAACAACCTTCTTACCAGAAATTTTACCATTTATGAAAGAAAATATTTTACGCTTGCCTGAGTACGGCTTATCCATTGGTAAAAACGAAATGACAATTAGTGAAGTAGCAGAAAGCGACTGGGCAACTGCTTGGAAAAAATATTATCATCCTGTCCGTGTCACACGATTCTTAACGATTGTGCCAAGTTGGGAAGCCTATCACGCACAAGATGAAGCAGAAAAAATTATCACATTGGATCCGGGCATGGCTTTCGGTACAGGTACGCATCCAACGACTCGTTTAACCTTGCAAGCTTTAGAAACTGTTTTACGTGGTGGCGAAACAGTTCTAGATGTAGGAACGGGCTCTGGTGTTTTGAGTATTGCAAGTCGCTATTTAGGGGCTAAAGACGTCTACGCATATGATTTAGATGAAGTAGCAGTTGCAGCGGCAAAAGAAAATATGGATTTAAATCCCATTGCGGCCGATGTTCATGTGTCAGCCAATGATTTACTAAAAGGGATTGACCATTCTGCTGATGTAATCGTCGCAAATATTTTGGCAGATATTATTGTGTTAATGATTGAAGATGCTTGGCGTTTGCTAAAACAAGACGGTACCTTCATTATTTCTGGAATTATTGAAGATAAAAAAGCAATGGTTTTAGAAGCACTAACGAAAGTCGGGTTTGTGGTGGACCAACTCTTTAATCAAGGCGATTGGTATGCGATTATCTTGAAGAAACCAGAGGAAGAGTAAAATGCAACGGTATTTCATGAAAGAAGATTATCAAGAAAAAGATTTGTATAAAGTCGCAGATGAAAACTATCATCATATTGTGCGAGTTATGCGAATGACGCCGAATGATCGTTGTTATTTAGTATTTCAAAATAAAACTGCCATTTTAGCTGAGATTGTGGAAATTGATTCAACATCTGTTTACTTTAAAGAAATTAGTAAAGAAGAAATGGACAAAGAATTGCCAATTGAAGTGACGATTGCGTGTGGGTTACCAAAAGGGGACAAGTTAGAATGGATTGTTCAAAAAGGCACGGAGCTAGGTGGCAATCAGTTTATCGGCTTTCCTGCGAAAACTTCCGTTGTCAAATGGGACCACAAAAAAAGAGCAGCCAAAGAAAAAAGATTACAAAAAATTGCCACAGAAGCGGCGGAGCAATCGCATCGGCAGCAGACACCAAGTGTTTCTTTGGTGGAAAAAACACAAGAAATCATTGCGCAATTTGACTCATATGACACAGTCTTGGTTGCGTATGAAGAATCAGCAAAACAAGGAGAAAAAAGTCAATTAGCACAAGTATTATCCACTTGCCAGCCAGGCGCACGTTTGTGTGTGCTCTTTGGACCTGAAGGTGGCTTTGCACCGCAAGAAATTGAACAATTTCTGCAGGCTGGGGCGAAACTTTGCGGGTTGGGTCCGAGAATTTTACGAGCAGAAACAGCACCGTTGTATCTTTTAAGTGCGGTTAGCTACCAAATGGAACTTTTAAATTAAACGAAAGCCCGCCTGTAAAATTCTTGTAGGCATTCTCTTTAAATAAACAGAGAGTAAAAAAGCGACAGTGATTGAAATTTAAGGGAAATTTAGTATAATAGAGTTGTTGAAAGTGCTACTGTTTCAAGTGGTACTTTTCTTTTTTATTAAAATAGATAAAACGTGAACGAAGTGTTCTTTATCCAAAGGTCACCTTCATAGAGGAGTGAATACCATGCCAAAAGAAGAAATACTGACAGGCCCAGCGGTCATCAAAATTGTAAGTACCTATATGGGACCAGAACATGTTGAGTTGGTTCAAAAAGCATTAACTTATGCTGAAAAAGCACACGAAGGTCAAGTCCGACAATCAGGTGAACCTTACATCATCCATCCGATTCAAGTGGCAGGCATTCTGGCTGAATTACATATGGATCCCCATACTGTAGCAACAGGATTTTTACATGATGTTGTCGAAGATACGGACGTAACACTGGACGATTTAAAAGAAGAATTTGGCGAAGACATCGCAATGTTAGTCGATGGCGTAACGAAACTAGGAAAAATTAAATATAAATCTCATGAAGAACAATTAGCCGAAAACCATCGGAAAATGTTATTGGCAATGGCGCAAGATTTACGGGTCATTATGGTGAAACTAGCCGATCGTTTGCATAATATGCGCACATTAAAACATTTACGTGAAGATAAGCAACGACGGATTGCGCAAGAAACTTTAGAAATTTATGCGCCTTTAGCACATCGCTTAGGGATTAGTCGAATTAAATGGGAATTAGAAGATACGGCCTTACGTTATATTAACCCCAACCAATACTATCGAATTGTTAATTTGATGCAAAGCAAACGCGATGAGCGTGAAGCTTATGTGGCAGAAGCAGTCGAAGATATTCGTTTAGCTACGGAAGATTTAGAAATTTACGCAGAAATATATGGTCGACCAAAACATATTTATTCAATCTATCGTAAAATGAAGGACCAAAAGAAACAATTTAATGAAATCTATGACTTATTAGCCATTCGTGTTATTGTCGATTCCATTAAAGATTGCTATGCCGTGTTAGGGGCGATTCATACACGTTGGACACCAATGCCAGGTCGCTTTAAAGATTATATTGCTATGCCAAAAGCGAATATGTATCAATCTATCCATACGACAGTTATTGGACCAAAAGGGAATCCAGTAGAGGTCCAAATTCGGACCCATGAGATGCACCAAATCGCCGAATTTGGGGTGGCGGCTCACTGGGCCTATAAAGAAGGCAAAGCGGAAAAAATTGAAACAGATGAACTGACGAAGCAAGTCGATTGGTTCCATGAAATTATTGAATTACAAGATGAAAGCTATGATGCTTCTGAATTTATGCAAGGTGTTAAAGAAGACATTTTTAGTGACAAAGTCTATGTCTTTACGCCAAGTGGAGATGTAACCGAACTGCCAAAAGGCTCCGGACCACTAGATTTTGCTTACAGTATCCATACTGAAATTGGGAATAAAACAACCGGTGCGAAGGTCAACGGCAAAATGGTACAGTTAGACTATGTCCTAAAAAATGGGGATATTATTGAAGTCTTAACATCACCGAATTCTTTCGGACCTAGTCGCGACTGGCTGAAAATGGTTAAAACAAGTAAAGCCAAAAATAAAATCAAACGTTTCTTTAAAGAACAAGACCGTGAAGATAACATTATTAAAGGGCATGATGCTGTCATTAAATACATGACAGAAATCGGCTTTACACCAAAAGAATTTTTAACGAAGAATAAAATGGCGGAAGTGCTAGATAAATTCAAATTTCAAACGGAAGATGATTTATTTGCGGCAGTAGGTTATGGCGAATTAAGTGCGCAAGTAGTGTGCAATCGTTTAACAGAAAAAGAACGCCGCGAACAAGAGTTGGAACGCCAACGTCAAGAAGCAGAAGAGTTGTTAAATCAGCCAGCTAAAAAAGAATCAGAAAAAATGAAAGTTCGTCATGAAGGCGGCATCGTGATTCAAGGGGTGGACAACCTATTGATTCGTTTAAGCCGCTGTTGTAATCCAGTGCCTGGTGATGAAATCGTTGGTTACATTACCAAAGGACGTGGCGTTTCAATTCATCGTGCGGACTGTCCTAACGTACAACATCAAGAAGAACTAGCACAACGTCTAATTGAAGTTGAGTGGGAAGATACCGAGCACAGTCGCAAAGAATACGCTGCCGATTTGGAGATTTACGGCTATGATCGTAGTGGCTTACTAAGTGATGTTTTACAAGTCATTAGTTCGATGACAAAAAATTTAGTCGGCGTTGAAGCTCGTCCATCCAAAGATAAGATGGCCCAGATTCATGTTACTGTGAAAATTCAAAACCTTTCTCATTTAAAAACCATCGTTGACAAAATTAAAAGTGTACCAGATGTTTATAGTGTTCGTCGAACCAATGGGTAAGTGTTAAAAGTGAGGCAAAAAAGATGAAAGTAGTTATTCAAAGAGTCAGTCAAGCACAAGTTGCGATAGAAGAGCAGATAGTGGGACAAATCAAACAAGGCTTCATGGTGCTGGTGGGCATTCATCAAGAAGACACGCCAGAAGATGTGGCTTATGTTGTTGGCAAAATCAGTAAATTGCGTGTTTTTGAAGATGACGAAGGAAAAATGAATCGCAGCATTCAAGAGATTGAAGGATCAATTCTAAGTATCTCTCAATTTACCCTCTATGCAAAAACTAAAAAAGGCAATCGTCCCAGTTTTATTGAAGCGGCTCGTCCAGATGTGGCGATTCCTTTGTATGAATTATTTAATCAACAATTAGAAGCAGAAGGAATAGCGGTAGCCACAGGAGAATTTGGCGCGGATATGCAAGTGTCGTTGACCAATGATGGTCCAGTGACCATTGTGATCGATACACGAGAAAAATAATTGATTTTCCTATCGGAACCTCTTGACTTTCTAAGAGAACTTTAGTAGTTTATAGATAATATTAAAAATCTACGAAGGAACGAGTAAGTTTCATCTGTCTGCGAAGAGAGAGTTGCCGTGGCTGAGAGCAACTTCAACAGTGAAAGTGAAAGACATTCTGGAGATGGACGGAAGAAAAGCCGTCCCGTTACGAGCGTTAATCGTTGAGGAAAGAGTAAAATCTTTCAAAACTAGGTGGTACCGTGTAAAAGAGACTTTTACGCCCTTGTATGTTCAACATACAAGGGCTTTTTTCATTTTTAGAAAAAAGAAAATGGCGCACACATTTTTGTGGAATGATAGAAGGAGAGAAAGACAATGAGTTATCAAAAACCAAAAGGAACAAACGATATTTTGCCAGGAACTTCTGAAAAATGGCAATTTGTGGAAGAAACAGCTCGTTTGATTTTTAAAGATTATCAATACCAAGAAATCAGAACCCCGATTTTTGAACATTATGAAGTAATATCTCGCAGTGTTGGCGATACTACAGATATTGTTTCAAAAGAAATGTATGATTTTTATGATAAAGGAGACCGTCACGTGACGCTACGTCCTGAGGGGACAGCGCCAATTGTTCGGGCCTTCGTTGAAAATAAATTATATGGTCCGGAATATACGAAACCATATAAAACCTATTACATGGGGCCGATGTTCCGCTATGAACGCCCACAAGCTGGTCGTTTGCGTCAATTCCATCAAATTGGTGTGGAAGCATTTGGTAGTGAAAACCCAGCATTGGATGTTGAAATCATGGCTATGGCTTTGGACTTCTTCAAACAATTAGGCATCCAACAAATCAAATTAGTTATTAATTCCTTGGGGGATAAAGAAACACGTGCTACGTACCGTCAAGCATTAATCGATTATTTAGAGCCCCATATGGCAGAATTAAGCGAGGATTCACAACGTCGCTTACACGAAAATCCATTGCGGGTGTTAGACAGCAAAGATAAAAAAGACAAGGTGATTGTCGCAGAAGCGCCCTCCATTTTAGATTATTTAAATGAACCATCTAAAGCACATTTTGAAGCAGTAACTGATATGTTAGATTTACTAGAAATTCCTTATGAAATTGATAGTAATATGGTTCGCGGCCTGGATTATTACACACACACAATTTTTGAAATTATGAGTGAAGCGCCTAAAATGGGTGCGCAATCAACAATTTGTGCAGGGGGCCGATACAATGGTTTAGTTGAAGAATTAGGCGGCCCAGACACACCAGGTTTTGGTTTTGGTATGGGCATTGAGCGAGTGTTGTTAACAATGGAAGCTGAAGAAGTTGTGATTCCAGCGTTATCTGAATTAGACGCATATGTGGTTGGGATTGGTTCAGAAACCAACGTCGCAGCTTTGCAACTTGTTCAAAGCATTCGTAACTTTGGTTTCTCAGCTGATCGTGATTACATGAATCGCAAACCAAAAGCGCAATTTAAAACGGCCGATAAATTACAAGCAAAATTAGTTTTAACAATCGGTGAAAATGAATTGAATGAAGGCATTGTCAACGTAAAATCAATGGCAACACGCGAAGAAAAAGCCTTCCCGTTAAGTGCTATTCATGATTCATTTGATGAAGTGTATGACGAAATGATGACAAAAATGATTGAAGAATAAAAAGGAGAGATTGAGAAATGGCAAAACGCACAACCTATTGCGGCAATGTATCTGCCGAATTTATTGAAAAAGAAGTTGTATTAAAAGGATGGGTTCAAAAACGTCGTGACTTAGGAGGCGTTATCTTTATTGATTTACGTGACCGTGAAGGAATCGTTCAAGTGGTCTTTAACCCAGAAAAGTCAAAAGAAGCATGGGAAATTGCTGATAAATGTCGTAGTGAATACGTCATCGAAGTTAAAGGTCAAGTCGTTTATCGTGATAAAGAAGCGATTAATCCCAAAATGAAAACTGGCGAGTTTGAAGTGATGGCGACTGACATTACGATTTTAAATACTGCGAAAACAACGCCATTTACCATTGAAGATGACAATAACGTTAATGACGAATTGCGCATGAAATATCGTTATTTAGATTTACGTCGTCCATCAATGACAAACAACATTAAATTACGTCACCAAGTAACGAAAACAATCCGTCACTATTTAGATAATCATGACTTTTTAGACATTGAAACTCCTTATTTAGGCAAATCAACACCAGAAGGCGCTCGCGATTATTTGGTTCCTTCTCGTGTCCATGCCGGTCATTTTTATGCTTTACCACAATCACCACAACTCTTTAAACAATTATTAATGGGGGCAGGCTTCGATCGCTATTACCAAATCGTTCGCTGTTTCCGTGATGAAGATTTACGAGGCGACCGTCAGCCAGAATTTACACAAATCGATATCGAAACGACCTTTTTAACACCAGAAGAAATTCAAACATATACAGAAAATATGTTGGCTGAAGTGATGAAAGAGACAAAAGGAATTGAGATTTCTGTTCCGTTTCCACGAATGAGCTATGACGAAGCAATGGCACGCTATGGTAGCGATAAACCCGACACTCGTTTTGCTATGGAATTAATTGATGTTGCAGATGTAGTGAAAGACGTAGACTTCAAAGTTTTCCAAGCAGCGTTGGAAAATGGCGGACATGTGAAGGCTTTGAATGCAAAAGGCGCCGCAGATAAGTATTCTCGTAAAGATATGGATAACTTAGGTAAGTATGTGAGTCAATTTGGCGCAAAAGGCTTAGCTTGGTTAAAAGTTGAAGAAGATGGCTTAAAAGGACCGATTGCTAAATTCTTAACAGAAGTTAGTGATGAATTAATTGCTGCTACCAATGCAGAAGTCGGTGATATTTTAATGTTTGGTGCCGATAAACCTGAAATCGTAGCCGCTGCTTTAGGTGCGGTACGTACACGTTTAGGTAAAGAATTAGGTTTAATTGATGAATCGAAATTCAATTTCTTGTGGATTGTGGATTGGCCGTTGTTTGAATATGATGAAGAAGCTGGTCGCTATGTTTCTGCTCATCATCCATTTACACAACCAAAAGCAGAGGATGTGGACCGCTTAGCAACAGACCCAGCCTCTGTGTATGCGGAAGCTTACGATGTTGTCTTAAACGGCTACGAATTAGGCGGTGGCTCATTACGGATCCATACACGAGAATTACAAGAAAAAATGTTTGAAACGTTAGGTTTTACAAAAGAAGAAGCACAAGACCAATTTGGTTTCTTGCTAGACGCATTAGATTATGGCTTCCCGCCACATGGAGGGATTGCTTTAGGGCTAGACCGCTTAGCAATGCTATTGGCTGGGGAAGAAAATATTCGTGAAGTGATTGCCTTCCCTAAAAACGGGAAAGCAATTGACCCAATGAACAACGCACCAAGTTTAGTTTCTCCATTACAATTGTTTGAATTAAACATTGATGTAACAGCCATTGACGAATAAGTGTTAAATCCAAAGAAAGAGTGACTTCATTGACGGATGAGGTCACTCTTTCTTTGGGAAGGAAAAAGATAACGAAAGACTTAAAAAGTGGCTGAGCTAAAAATCTGCCAATTGGCTGTTTTTTCTTTTTAGAAAACTTTGTATGATAACTGAGTGTATAAAGGAGCGAAACAAATGACAAAAATAATTTTAACAATTGGCGGTTCCGATCCTTTTTCAGGTGGCGGGATTCAAACAGATTTAAAAACGTTTGAAAATCATCAAGTCTTTGGCTTATCAACTTTAACTTGCCTTGCTACAGCCCCCAAGAATCATTTTCAGATTCATGACCTGGAGACTTCTTTGGTGAAAGAGCAACTCGCTTCCATACCTGCCGGGAGTTTAGACGGCATCAAGATTGGCTTGATTCACAGTGAAGAAAGTATGTTACAAATTGCAACCTTTTTGAAAAAGCACGCAGGTCTGCCGGTGGTGTTGGATCCTGTCTTGGCTTTTAAAGAAACGACTTCAGTTTATGAAAAAAGATACATGCAGTTATTGATTGAAAAACTTTTTCCATTCGCAACGATTATAACGCCTAATTTAAAAGAAGCAGAATTACTCATTGGCAGAAAATTAACAACCGTCGAAGAAGTCCAACAAGCGGCGGAAGAGTTAAACTCTTTAGGAGCGGCAACGGTGGTGATTAAAGGCGGTAATCGTTGGCTTGGCCAAGAAGCATGTGACTTTTTTTATGATGGACAACAACATATTCAATTGGTCAAAGAAAAAGTAATGGCCCACACCATTGATGGCGCTGGTTGTTCCTTTGCCTCTGCAATTGGTGCGAATTTAGTTAAAGGATATCCGTTAATTGAAGCAGTTGATTTAGCAAAAACATACGTTCATGAAGCCATTGTTTCTGGGGTCCAGCTAAATGCAGCTTTTGGAAGTGTGTGGCATGAAGGATTACTAGCAGGAGGTGTGGCGGATAATGACAAGAAAAATTAGTCTATATGCAGTAATTACCGCTTTAACAGTGGCTGTGTCAATGGTCTTTATTATCCCCGTCCCAGCAACAAATGGCTTTGTTACATTGGCGGATGCAGGGATTTACATTGCTAGTTTACTTTTTGGTCCGATTGGTGGCTTGACAGTCGGAGCTTTAAGCGGTGGCTTAATTGATTTATTGTCAGGCTATCCACAATGGTTCGTTTTTTCGTTATTGATTCATGGCGGACAAGGTTGGTTAGCAGGGCACTTCTTTAATAAAAATAAAAAGATGCAAACGCTAGGATTACTTTTAGCCAGTCTCCTCATGATTAACGGGTATGCTTTAGCGACTAGCTGGCTTTACGGCGTGGGTGCGGGGATTGCCTCATTACCAGGGAATATCATTCAATCCTTATTTGGGGTGATTGTAGCATTGCCTCTTAGTCAAACATTAAAACGTGTGTTACCAAAAAATGGTCGTTTAGAAGAAAGAAGGATGAACAAATGACTATCGATGAAAAAATGTTAAAAGAACAGTTAGTGACAATTACAGAAGAAGTCATTACAGCAGGAAATTTACAAAAAGGGGACCTATTTGTTTTAGGTTGTACCACCAGCGAGATAGTAGGTGGCGTCATTGGTAAAAATTCCAGTGCCGAAGTAGGACAATGGATTGTCTCAACCTTAATTGAACAATTAGACAAAAAAGGCATCTCTTTGGCTGTCCAAGGATGCGAACATATTAATCGTGCTTTAGCGATGGAACGTCGTGTGGCTGAAGAAAAAGGCTTTGAAATTGTCTCGGTAGTACCACAATTACATGCTGGCGGTTCTTGTTCAGTAGCTGCCTTTGAAAAATTTGATGAACCTGTGGAAGTTGAACATATTGTTGCTCAAGCAGGGATTGACATTGGCGATACATCTATCGGTATGCATGTAAAACATGTGCAAGTTCCTCTTCGCTTGAGCATTCGAACGTTAGGTGCGGCCCATGTTACAGCATTATATTCTCGTCCTAAATATATTGGTGGACCAAGAGCCCATTATGAAACAACCCAAGAACGAAATCGTTAAGATTTCGTTCTTTTTTCATTTCTATAAACATTTGATGAATCTTCCGTAATTATTATAGGAATCTCTTTTTTTCTCTCGGTAAACCACGTATAATATGAAAAGAAATGTAATTTATTGAAAACCTGAAACGAGGCTATTATTTATGAAAAAAATTTATGACGGACTGCCAGTTCATGACTATACAACAAAATTTTCCGTGTCGATTGTCTATGCTATTCTTGCATCAATTGCCATGAACTTTTTCTATCAACCAGGAAATATTTATTCCAGTGGCTTAACAGGCTTGGCACAAATTTTAACAACCCTCTCAACAAAAATTGTGGGTTTTAATGTGCCTGTCTCCATTACATTGTATCTTTTAAATGTGCCGTTATTCTTTATTGCGTGGAAAAAAATAGGTAAGAAGTTTACAATTTTTACTTTCATTACCGTGACTTTAACTTCATTATTTATGCATATTGTTCCGCAAACGGTGATGACCCAAGATCCAATTATCTGTGCTATTTTTGGTGGGGCGATTTCTGGATCAGGAATTGGTTTTGTCTTAAAAAACGGGGTTTCTTCTGGGGGCTTAGATATTCTAAGCATTACCATTCGGAAAAAAACGGGGCGTTCCGTTGGCTCGATTTCAATTTATTTTAACGCACTAATTGTCTTCGTTGCAGGTTATTTATTTGGCTGGCAGTACATGTTCTACAGTGCGTTATCAATTTTTGTAAGTGGGAAGGTCACAGATGCCGTTTATACTAAGCAAAAGAAAATGCAAGTTATGATTGTCACCAAAAACCCAGATCGAGTCGTGGATGAGATTCAAAAGAAAATGCGCCGCGGTATTACAATTATTCATGAAGCGGAAGGGGCATATCGCCACGACCGCCAAACTGTTTTGCTAACTATTGTGACACGCTTTGAGTTGCCAAGTTTAGAAGCAGCCATGAAAGAAAGTGATCCGAATGCCTTTGTCAGCATCTCAGATAATGTTAAAATTTTAGGACGTTTTTACGAAGAAGATTACAAATAAAAGGATATGAAGCAACGAGAGAATGGCTGTGTCTATTCTTTCGTTGCTTTTTTTGAAAAATAAGTAAAAAAATGCTTTGTGTGAGGACCTGAAATTCCCATTTAAACAAGAAGTTAATTGAAAGACGTTCGTGAATTCCTTTGCTTTTGGTTTAATTAGATCTGATTATTCGGAAATAAGTCGCTATTGTTTCTCACAAACGAATGCTTTGTTTGGATTTGAAAGAAAACGATGAAAAAAGAATCATTTTTATTGAAAAGACCCAAAAAAACTGGTACACTAAGTATGTAATTGATAAGTACTTTTAATACTGTTATGAATAAATAGTAGGAAAAACGAACATCAATTCTATTTTTTTAAAGTTCATAGGTCGTTTTCAGTCTTACTTGGACATATTTCGACCCACAAAAGGAGCGCATCATGTTAAAAGAATTTAAAATGATTGAAGCAGTTGCTCCAGATATGCTCGATGTATTACAAGAAAGATTCCAAATTCTTCGCAATATTTATTGGATGCAACCTATTGGACGTAGAAGTTTATCAGAAACGATGGGAATTACAGAGCGAGTCTTGCGTACAGAAACAGATGTTTTAAAGCAACTCAACCTGATTGAACCTTCAAAAAGCGGGATGACATTAACAGAACGCGGTTTGGAAGTCTACCAAGGCTTAGAATTAGTCATGAATCAATTGCTTGGCATGCACCAAATCGAAAAAGAAATGACACAGTACTTTGGCATTCAACGTTGTATCGTTGTTGCAGGAGATAGTGATATCCAAAAGAAAGTTCTTTCGGACTTTGGAGATGTCTTAACCAATACGCTGAATTTACTCTTACCTAATGGTGAGAATACAATTGCGGTTATGGGTGGGACAACAATGGCCATGGTGGCCGAAAATATGGGATCACTAGAAACTGAAAAACGTCATAATTTGTTTGTTCCAGCCAGAGGAGGGATTGGTGAAGCAGTTTCTGTCCAAGCCAATTCAATTAGTGCTGTAATGGCCAACAAAACGGGTGGTAACTACCGGGCGTTATATGTCCCAGAACAATTGAGTCGTGAAACGTATAATAGTTTATTACAAGAACCCTCGATTCAAGAAGTTCTTACGTTAATTAGTCATGCCAACTGTGTGGTGCACAGTATTGGTCGAGCGTTGCACATGGCGGCACGCCGAAAAATGTCTGATGACGAAATGGTTATGCTCAAACAAAAAAATGCCGTGGCAGAATCGTTTGGTTATTTCTTTGATGAAGAAGGAAAAGTGGTCTATAAAATTCCACGAATTGGCCTTCAATTAAAAAACTTACAAGAAATTCCCTATGTCGTCGCAATTGCGGGCGGCAAAACGAAAGCCAAAGCCATTCGCGCATATATGAAAAATGCACCAAAACAAACGTGGCTCATCACAGATGAAGCTGCTGCAAACGAGATTTTAAAAGGGGTAACCCTTTAAAATAAAAAATTTTTGATTTTCATAAGGAGGAAATCTTTAATGACAGTTAAAGTAGGTATTAATGGATTTGGACGTATCGGACGCTTAGCTTTCCGTCGTATCCAAGATGTAGAAGGAATCGAAGTAGTTGCAATCAACGACTTAACAGATGCTAAAATGTTAGCACACTTGTTAAAATATGACACAACTCAAGGCCGTTTCAACGGTACAGTTGAAGTTCACGAAGGTTCATTCAACGTTAACGGCAAAGAAATCAAAGTTTTAGCTAACCGTAACCCTGAAGAATTACCATGGGGCGAATTAGGCGTAGACATCGTATTAGAATGTACTGGTTTCTTTACTTCTAAAGAAGCTGCTGAAAAACATTTAACTGCTGGTGCAAAACGTGTAGTTATTTCAGCTCCTGGTGGTAACGATGTACCAACAATCGTTTACAACACAAACCATGAAACATTAACTGGAGAAGAAACTGTAATTTCAGGCGCTTCTTGTACTACAAACTGCTTAGCTCCAATGGCTAAAGCTTTACATGACAACTTTGGTGTTGTTGAAGGTTTAATGACAACTATCCACGCTTACACAGGTGACCAAATGACATTAGACGGACCACATCCTAAAGGCGACTTCCGTCGTGCGCGCGCTGCTGCTGCAAACATCGTACCTAACTCAACTGGTGCTGCTAAAGCAATCGGCTTAGTAATCCCAGAATTGAACGGTAAATTAGATGGCGCTGCTCAACGTGTTCCTGTAGCTACTGGTTCATTAACTGAATTAGTTACTGTATTAGACAAAGAAGTTACTGTTGATGAAGTAAATGCAGTAATGGAAAAAGCTGCTAACGAATCTTATGGTTATAACACAGACGAAATCGTTTCTTCTGATATCGTAGGTATGACTTACGGTTCATTATTCGATGCAACTCAAACAAAAGTTATGACAGTTGGCGACAAACAATTAGTTAAAACTGTTGCTTGGTATGACAACGAAATGTCATACACTGCTCAATTAGTTCGTACTTTAGAATACTTCGCTAACTTATAAGATTCATTCTTATCATTAGTGAAATTTGAACAATTGTGAAATAATAAGCGGGGAAGCAACGCGCTTCTCCGCTTTCTTTTTTTAAAAAAGAAAAATCCTAAAATTGACAATACAGGAGGTCTACTCATGGCTAAAAAGACAATTAAAGATGTAGATTTAAAAGACAAAAAAGTCCTTGTCCGTGTTGACTTTAACGTTCCGTTAAAAGATGGCGTGATCACAAACGATAATCGTATCGTAGCGGCTTTACCAACAATCAAATACGTGATTGAAAATGGCGGAAAAGCAATTCTTTTCTCTCATTTAGGTCGTGTAAAAACAGAAGAAGACAAAGCTGGCAAATCATTAAAACCAGTGGCTGAACGTTTAAGTGAATTACTTGGTCAACCAGTTACTTTTGTTCCAGAAACACGTGGTAAAGAATTAGAAGACGCTGTTAACAATATGAAAGACGGCGACGTTTTAGTATTTGAAAACACTCGTTTTGAAGATGTTGACGGCAAAAAAGAAAGCGGCAATGACGCTGAATTGGGTAAATACTGGGCTTCTTTAGGCGATGTATTTGTCAATGATGCTTTTGGTACTGCACACCGTGCACATGCCTCAAACGTTGGAATTGCTTCAACTGGTATCCCAACAGTTGCTGGTTTCTTAATGGAAAAAGAAATTAAATTCATCGGCGAAGCTGTTGAAAATCCAAAACGTCCATTCGTAGCAATCTTGGGTGGCGCAAAAGTTTCTGACAAAATCGCTGTCATTGAAAACCTAATTGAAAAAGCCGACAAAATTTTAATCGGTGGCGGTATGGCTTACACATTCATGAAAGCACAAGGCTATAGTGTTGGTTTATCTTTACTTGAAGAAGATAAAGTGGACTTAGCGAAAAGCTTAATGGAAAAAGCTGGCGACAAATTAGTTTTACCGGTTGATACAGTTGTCTCTAAAGAGTTCAGCAATGACGCTCCTTTCCACACGGTTCCTTCAACTGAAATCCCAGATGATGAAGAAGGCTTGGATATTGGTGAAAAAACAATTGAATTATTCGCTAACGAATTACAAGGTGCGAAAACAGTTGTTTGGAATGGACCAATGGGCGTATTTGAAATGAGTAACTTTGCCAAAGGAACAATTGGTGTTTGTGAAGCGATTGCTAATTTAGAAGACGCAACAACAATCATCGGTGGCGGGGACTCTGCTGCTGCAGCAATTCAATTAGGCTACGAAAACAAATTCTCTCACATCTCAACAGGTGGCGGAGCAAGTTTAGAATTATTAGAAGGCAAAACTTTACCAGGTTTAGCTTCTATTAACGATAAATAATTAGTTTAAAAGACAATATTTTTAAAAAAAGAAAAGGATGTGCTTTTCATGCGCAAACCAATTATCGCTGGTAACTGGAAAATGAACAAAACTTTAAGCGAAGCACAAAGCTTTGCAGAAGCAGTAAAAAATGCTGTTCCATCAAACGACGTTGTTGACGCTGTGATTGGATCTCCAGCATTATTCTTAGCTCCTTTAGCTTGGAACCTAAAAGATTCTGAAGTGAAATTAGCTGCACAAAACTGCTACTGGGAAAACGCTGGTGCCTTCACTGGTGAAAACTCACCAGCTGCAATTGCAGATTTAGGTGTAAACTATGTGATTATCGGACACTCTGAACGTCGCGAATATTTCCACGAAACAGATGAAGATATCAATAAAAAAGCCAAAGCAATCTTTGCAAATGGTATGACACCAATCTTCTGTTGTGGTGAAACTTTAGAAACGTATGAAGCTGGTAAAACAGCGGAATGGATCGAAGGTCAAATCACTAACGGCTTAGTTGGTTTATCAAACGAACAAGTTGCTTCAATGGTTATCGCTTACGAACCAATCTGGGCAATCGGAACTGGTAAATCTGCAGATGCTAATATTGCAGATGAAATCTGTGGTGTTGTTCGTTCAACAGTTGAAAAATTATACGGCAAAGAAGTTTCTGAAGCTGTTCGTATTCAATACGGTGGTTCTGTTAAACCAGAAAACATCGCTGAATATATGGCAAAAGAAAACGTTGACGGTGCTTTAGTCGGCGGCGCAAGCTTAGAAGCAGACTCATTCCTAGCTTTATTAGATGCTGTAAAATAAGAAATCACTAACGGTAACGTTTTCTCAATGACTTTTGCAAAAAAATGTTTGCATAGTTTGCGAGAATTAACTACAATCATACATGAGGGAATCCCCTTAGTATAAATACAAACTCAAAGGAGAGACAAAACATGTCAATTATTACTGATATTTACGCACGCGAAGTCTTAGACTCACGCGGTAACCCAACAATCGAAGTAGAAGTTTACACTGAAAGCGGAGCTTTCGGCCGTGGAATGGTTCCTTCAGGAGCTTCAACTGGTGAATACGAAGCAGTTGAATTACGTGATGGCGACAAAGCTCGTTACTTAGGTAAAGGTGTTACTAAAGCTGTAGATAACGTAAACAACATCATTGCTGAAGCAATCATCGGTTACGATGTACGCGATCAAATGGCTATCGATAAAGCAATGATCGATTTAGATGGAACTCCTAACAAAGGTAAATTAGGTGCTAACGCTATTCTTGGTGTGTCTATCGCCGTAGCTCGTGCTGCTGCTGATTACCTAGAAGTGCCTTTATATCACTACTTAGGCGGATTCAATACAAAAGTATTACCAACTCCAATGATGAACATCATCAACGGTGGATCACATGCTGACAACAGTATTGACTTCCAAGAATTCATGATCATGCCTGTAGGTGCCCCTACATTCAAAGAAGCTTTACGTATGGGTGCAGAAGTATTCCACGCATTAGCTTCAATCTTAAAAGGTCGTGGCTTAGCTACTTCAGTAGGTGACGAAGGTGGTTTCGCTCCTAACTTAGGTTCAAACGAAGAAGGTTTCGAAGTAATCATCGAAGCTATCGAAAAAGCTGGCTATGTTCCTGGTAAAGACGTTGTTCTTGCTATGGATGCTGCTTCTTCAGAATTCTACGACAAAGAAAAAGGCGTTTACGTTTTAGCTGACTCAGGCGAAGGCGAAAAAACAACTGAAGAAATGATCGCGTTCTACGAAGAATTAGTTTCTAAATACCCAATCATTTCAATCGAAGACGGCTTAGACGAAAACGACTGGGACGGATTCAAAAAATTAACTGAAGTATTAGGCGACAAAGTTCAATTAGTTGGTGACGATTTATTCGTAACAAACACAACTAAATTAGCTGAAGGTATCGAAAAAGGTATCGCTAACTCAATCCTAATCAAAGTTAACCAAATCGGTACTTTAACTGAAACATTTGAAGCAATCGAAATGGCTAAAGAAGCTGGCTACACTGCAGTTGTATCTCACCGTTCTGGTGAAACAGAAGATTCAACAATCTCTGATATCGCTGTTGCAACAAACGCTGGCCAAATCAAAACTGGTTCATTAAGCCGTACTGACCGTATTGCTAAATACAACCAATTATTACGTATTGAAGATCAATTAGGCGATGTAGCTGAATACAAAGGCTTAAAATCTTTCTACAACTTAAAAAACAAATAATTCATTAAATGAATAACGCTTAAAGGGACAATTGGTTAATGAACCAATTCTCCTTATACTCGGACGTAAAAACACGCCTTTCTGCAAAGAAAGGCGTGTTTTTTTATATTTATAAAAATATTGAAAAAATAGATTAGAAATAACTTCAACCGTACATCGCTCTATAATCACTTGTTTAAAAATAACAAAACATTAACAAAACAACATTATATAAAAAATTAATAAAACAAAATAATTGTTATTTTATAATTTTAGTATTGACTGGTTTCAGATAACGCTGTACGCTTAAAGAAATAGTATAGAATTTCACAAAAAAATGAAAACACAAATTTAACTTGGAGGATGTTGAGTAGTGAGCAACGGGAAAAAGATTTTTATTAGTCATAGTTCAAAGGATCAAGAATATGTGGATGCGTTTATCCAATTATTGAAAAAGTTTGGGTTTCGAACACAGGATATTTTTTATAGTTCCACTATTGAAACAGGTGTACAGCCAGGAGAATTAATTTTTGACACGATTAAAAGGGAGCTAACCAATCAACCTGTCATGCTGTATTTTTTATCTGATCATTATTATCAGAGTATTCCATGTTTAAACGAAATGGGTGCTTCTTGGATGCTATCAGATAAACACTATCCAATTGCGTTAAATAATTTTTCTATGAAAGATATGAAAGGTGTTATTAGTAGTGAGCGTTTGGCGATTGCGTTTAATGATAAGACAAGTACTAATGAAATAAACTGCTTATTAAAAAAGTTATCTCATGACGCAGATGTACAAGCTGAGCCAGATTTTGAACTAAACGTTGAGAAAAATATTCAGCCATTCCAAAATAAACTGACACAACTGATTCGGCAAGCAAGTTATTTAAAACCTGATGAAAAGGGATATTTTGAAACGATTCTTAGCACTCATCGTCCTGTGTATGGCACAGCAAAAGGGGTCTATGACTGTTTTAAATTACCTAGCTTAATTGAGCCTAAAAGTTTAGGTTTAGACACGCTATCAGAGGATGAAAGCCATTGGCTATTCTTTTTTCTTACGTGGGGAACTTTTCAAGAAGGCGAAAAAGTGCGGTTTAAATTGAAAAAGGATAAGGCGTATAACAATCGGGAATTCAGTGATATTGGTAAATGTAAAAATATTTACGTCTCTTATTTAGAGAAGGTAGAGTAATTGGAGGAGGTAATAAATGAAAATGAATTGGCGTCAGTTGGTTGGTACATATCGTATTTCTGATAATGGTAAACAATATCAAAATGACTGGTTAAATAAGCAAGTTGATTTAGCCACAGAACTTCGTAAATCTTTTGATAGTGACTATCGTAGAGTAATTAAAAGTGATGCATTTAGACGCTTACAAGATAAAACACAAGTTTTTCCTTTAGAACGTAATGATTTTGTAAGAACACGTTTAACACATAGCTTAGAAGTGGCAATGCATAGCAGGGATATACTTAGATTAGTTATTTCACAGTTGAACGAACGAAACATTGAGGTTATGGAATTATCAGAATGCTATCGGTTGTTAGAAACAGCTGCATTAATCCATGATATCGGCAATCCCCCTTTTGGACATTTTGGGGAAGAAGCCATTCGTATTTGGTTTGAAAAAAATGGTCCTTTGTATGCTTGTTGGTCTGATTTTTCGGAGCAACAACAAAATGATTTTCTTAACTTTGAAGGAAACGCTCAAACCATCCGACTTTTAACAAAACTGCATCATGATAATGGGACTTCTAAAGCAGGAATGAAACTAACAGCCACGACATTAGATACAGTTATCAAATATACGGCATCTTCAGATCAATTAAATAAGCAACAGCTTTTGTCTAAAAAAGTTGGCTATTTTTACTCGGAAAAACAAGTGTTTAACGCCATTAAATTTGCGACAGGAACACAAAATAAGCGACACCCATTAGTCTTTTTGTTAGAAGCTTCAGATGATATCGCCTATACTTTTTCAGATATCGAAGATGCCTATAATTATGGTTTATACAGCTATCAAGATTTAAAGCAGTTTGTTGATGCGCAAACAGGAACAAAAAAATTTTTAATGTTAGAAAAAGATAAAACAGAAGAAGCTACCTTACAAGAATTTTTGAGAAAGACACAAAGAGCTGTTTGTCAAAGCGTAGCGAAAAATTTTGCTAATCATTATGACTTAATTATGAGAGGTATCTATCATAATGAAATTATCATTGAAGATTGTGATGAAGTGAAATGCTTTCAGGCATTAAAAAACTTTTCTAGAGTCTATGTTTTTCAAACAAAAACAATTTTGGATCAAGAGGTATTGGGCTTCAATATCATCAATCGTTTACTAGATGAATTTGTTCCAGTCGTACTGAAATATGAAAAAGTTTCCATGAATAAGTATGAGGAGCGAATCTTTAATAATATTTCGGAAAGCGCGAAAGCGTTGTATAGAAGAGAAGCAAAGAACGCTACAGAAGCAGAAAAAGACTATTATCGTTTGAAAATGGCGGTGGACTTTGTATGTAATATGACGGATGGATATGCCAAAAAAGTTTATGATACATTATTCACTTAAAATTTGAGAAAAAGCTTCTCAGCGGTTGCCGCCGCTGAAGAAAACTAGTTCATTGCACAGGCTGATCGTTTCAGTAAAAATTTTAAAGATGCTAGTAATTTCACTGAAAATCGGGTACACTAAAATTAGCTAGTGTAACTAGCAAAAAAGGCAACTGGAATAGATAGGTTGTGCTGTCTATGAAGGGCTTTGTTTGTCAGGTGGTGCTGACATGCAAAGTGCCTTTTTTCTTTTTCTCAACATTTTAAGGACAAAAAACGATTGCAACATGTCACAATCGCTAACCTCGGAGAAAAAGGAATTTTTCTCCAATGGCCATTTCGATAACCTGTTGTGTGTTTCGAAACATTCAGAACGGTGGTGCGTTCTTTCAGTGCCTAATTATCCAATTCGTTTCTTGTTCCTCTATTTACAGTATACTGAATGAAAGCCTATTCTGCAATGATAGAATCAGGTTCCTGTGATTAAATAACATAAAAAATGGGCTCCTTATATAAAGAAAAATAACAAAAGAAATTTTGAATATTGACGTTTTTTTTAGGTACGTTATGATAAACGAGAGGTGATTTTATGTTAAAAACGCAAATTGTTGATTATTTACGCAATCAAACAGCTTTTTTTGAACCATCTTTAGTCAGTGAAATTTTCACAGCAAGCAATATTGCAACGACATTTTCTATCAAACGAAATACAGCTAGTCACTATTTAAATCAGTTAAACGAAGAAGGAATTCTAGTTAAGATCAATACACGACCGGTTTACTTTTTTCATAAAGAAGCGTTTCAGCAACAAAACTATCTTTTAAAAAGAACTGTTTATCAAAGTTTCCAAGAAATGATCGATGAACAGCCTGTTTTTGATCGCAAAAGTGATTTTTTTCAGTCGGTCATTGGTTATCGCGGTAGTTTAGCCCAGACCATCGAACAATTAAAAATGGCAGCGCTTTATCCTGGCGGTGGATTGCCTGTCTTAATTACAGGTGAAAGTGGTACGGGTAAAAGTTTTTTAGCATCCTTATATTATCAGTTTTGTCTTTCAAAAGAACTACTTGACGATTCAGCACCTTTTGTAACAGTTAATTGTGCGCAATATGCCAACAATCCAGAGCTTTTAACTAGTCAATTATTTGGACATCTTAAAGGCGCTTTTACGGGAGCAGATTCCGATAAAATTGGGGCCTTTCAAAATGCAGAAGGGGGCGTTTTATTTTTAGATGAAGTTCATCGTTTGAGTCCTGAAGGGCAGGAAAAATTGTTTACATTTTTAGATCAGGGTATTATTTATCGAATGGGTGAAACCAATCGGCCCATTCCTGTTACGTGTCGGTTGTGCTTTGCCACAACTGAAGAAATTTCTAGCACCTTTTTAACGACATTTTTAAGACGAATTCCTATTCAAATTAAAATCCCAAGTCTTGCTGAACGCACTCAAGCGGAAAGAAAACAATTAATTATGCGAGCATTTTATGAGGAACAGCAAGCTATTCAAAAAGCAGTTACTATCACGCCACAAGTTATCCAACTTTTAGAAAACCACCATTATGTAGGCAATGTAGGTGAATTAAGAAATAATATAAAAATTATTACTGCACGCAGCTTTGCCGCCAATCTTGATAAATGTGTTATTCCAATCACTTTGCACGATCTACCGAAAGAATTTCTGGATCAATCAATCAAACTAGCTCCTGATGAAAATGAATTGCCTATTCGTTTAGATGAGCAAACAAATCTGGTTAGTTTGTTAGAGGAAACAGAGCTTGCGCAAAGAAGAATTATCCAGAGTTATGAACGAATCCTTCGTCTTTATGTCTCTCACCATCATCATCTTTCCACTGCTAATAACGATATCTCGAAAGAAATTGAACGCTTATTCGATGATTTATTATTTGAAAAGAAGCGAGAGAAAAATCACGAAATGCTATTGTTTATTACGCAAAATATCCGTCAATTATTGGAAACGATTGAATCGTCTTATCAAATTCGGTTTAATGGCAGTTTAGTCTATGCATTAAGCACCTATCTGTTTCAACGAAGATGCATTGATTGGTTTCCAGAACAAGAACCTACAACAGTCATTGACGAACTTTTAACAGAAGTTCAAACCAAATTAGCAACTAGTTATGGCTACGCTGAACAACTGTTAACTTTAGTGAAACGTTCATTAGATATTGAACTATCCCAGATGGATCGAATTATTGTCACCATTTATCTTCACTATTCGGGTTCAGTAAAGAAAAGTCACTATCCGAAAGCGGTGATTGTTGCCCACGGATATGCCACAGCAAGTAGTATTGCGAATGTTGCAAATCGGCTGTTAAATGTGCCAATTTTTCAATCGTTTGACATGCCGTTAGATGTTACTCCCAAAAAAATTTCCGAACACTTAATTCACTATATGGAACGTCAAGAAACGAGGAATGGTTTAGTAATTCTTTTTGATATGGGTTCATTGAAAGAAATTTATCAGTATTTTCCGGCAGAAGAAGAAGGTCCTTTTTTATTAATGAATAATGTGACAACAAGCTTGGCTCTGTCTATAGGAGAAGCCATTAAAGACGAAGTTTCTTTTGAAGAATTGCCCCAAAAAGCGTTAACGGTTCATCCAAATGAATGGGAAATCATATTACCTGAAAATAAAACGGAACGTGTCATTTTAACAACGTGTAGTACCGGAATTGGCACAGCCGTTAAAATTAGAGATTTACTTGAAAAAAGTTTACCTGCGGAAGCACAATTAAAGATTATTCCTTGTGAATATAATCAATTACGTAATGCAGAGTCGATCAAAGAAAGTTTTCCAGAATATGAGATTGTCGGCATCATCGGTACAAACAACCCGTCTTCAAATGACCTCCCGTATATCTCTTTAGAAGAGTTGATTGCAGGAAAAGGAATTACGACCCTTTTAGAATGGACAAAGAGAGAATTAACTAAAGATATGCTGTCCTATGTAAATCATGAGTTGATTCGTAACTTTTCATTAGATCGGGTCATTCAATCAGTGACGATTTTAGATACAGAAAAAATTATTCGACAAGTAGAAGTCTTTTTAATTCAATTAGAAGAGCGGTGGCAACAAACAATTCAAAATGATCGTAAATTAGCGGTATATGTCCATGTCAGTTGTTTAATTGAACGATTAATCCGGAATGAACCTATTGAAAATTATAATGGCGCTGAACAACTAAAGCAGTGTCAAAGAACGGTCTTGCAAGAGTTAAAAGAGGCGTTTAGTGTCATTGAAAAAGTTTATAGTGTCAATATACCTGAATCGGAGCTTTTTTATGTCTATGATGTGTTGTTTGGAAAAACGGAGTTTAACAACGCAGAAAGCGATTTTTAAAATAAAAAGGAGGGAGTGCCACTTTTTTGGCACTCTTTTTGCTATATAAAGAAGTAAGTGAGGTGAAGAAAATGGAACGTAAAATTATTCTGGCAACACATGGTAATTTCGCTGCAGGGATTCAGACATCATTAGCTTTAATTTGTGGTGAAACAAAGAATGTGGAATGTCTTTGCGCTTATATGGAACAACCTTATGATTTAGCTAAGACGGTCAAAGACATTTTAAAGAACAATCAACAAAATGAATTAATTGTGATTACAGACCTATTTGGCGGAAGCGTGAATAACGAATTCTTTAATTATGTGGGGAAACAAGCAATGCATTTAATTTCAGGATTAAATTTAGCAACATTAATTGAAATATATACCCAAATAAATACTGTTGATTCATTAGTTGATTTAGTAAAACGTGCCGTTGAAAACGGACAAGAAAGTCTTTGTTATTGTAATGAGTTATCTAGTAAAGAAATTTTAGAAGAAGAATTTTAGGAGGAAATGAAATGATTAAATTGTTAAGAGTCGATCATCGCTTGTTACATGGTCAAGTGGCTTTTTCATGGACCCAAGGCTTAGGAGCCGATTGTATTTTAATCGCAAATGATGACGTACCTAAAAATGATATTCGAAAAACAACCATTAAGCTAGCTAAACCAGCAGGAGTAAAACTGGTCATTAAAACGATTGAAGATGCGATTGCCGCACTAAAAAGTGGTGTTACAGAAAAATACAAACTTTTTATTGTAGTTGAAAGTGTGGAAGATGCTTATCGATTGGCTACTGCTTATCCAGAAATAAAAGAAATTAACTTAGGAGGAATGAAAGTAAGGGAAAATACTCGAAACATTTCTAAAGCAATTAATATCACACCGGATGAAGAAAAAATGGTTAAAGAATTGGTCGCAAATGGTTGTGAAGTTGAAATTCGACAAGTCCCAAATGACAAAAAAGTAGCAGCATTAAATGTCTTGTAGAAAGGAGAAATAAAAATGATAGGACAAGCGATTCTTTTAGGTTGCATCGCTTTTATTGCGCAGTCGGAATATGCTTTAGGAACCTCGTTGCTTTCAAGACCAATTGTAACCGGTTTATTTGTCGGAATTGTATTAGGTGATGTCAAAACGGGCGTAATCATGGGCGCGACCTTAGAGTTAGCTTTCATCGGTTCTTTTTCAGTGGGCGCATCAATCCCACCTGATGTAGTGACTGGTGGGATTCTTGGTACAGCGTTTGCTATTACTGCTGGCGCAGGAACAGAAACAGCCTTAGTCTTAGGCTTACCAATCGCAACGTTAACGTTGATTCTTAAAAATATTTATTTGGGTTTGCTCATCCCAATCATGAGTCAAAAAGCTGATCAGTATGCTGAAGAAGGAGCATATAAAGGGGTGGAGCGCATGCATTTACTTGCAGGCTTTGGCTTATCGTTCATGCTAGCGCTCATTGTAACTATTTCATTTGCCGTGGGCAGCAACACCATTAAAGGCTTACTTGATCTGATCCCTGAATTTATTCAACATGGATTGTCTGTTGCAACGGGGATTATTCCAGCGCTAGGATTTGCGATGCTTGCACGCTTACTGATTAACAAACAAGTGGCGCCATATTTCTTTTTAGGTTTTGTCTTAATGGCCTACTTTAAGTTACCTGTAACAGGAGTAGCAATTTTGGGTGCCATTACAGCAGTAATTGTTGTGAATATCATGAATTATGCCAAAGGAAAGAATGAAACAATACAAACAACAAGTGGGGAGGTAATTGATGATGACGAAGACTTCTAAAACTAAGACAGAAAACTTAATTACAAAAAAAGAACTTAATCAAGTCTTTTGGCGTTCATTTCAAATGGAATTTTCATGGAATTATGAACGTCAGATGAATATGGCTTATGTCTATGCCATGATCCCTATTTTAAAGAAATTATATCCTCAAAAAGAAGAGATGGCGGCAGCTTTAAAACGGCATCTTGCTTTCTTTAATACTACGCCGCATATCGTGACGTTTATTTTAGGAATTAATGCTGCAATGGAAGAAGAAAATGTTCTGGATGAAAATTTTGAAGTTGGAACAATCGATAGTATTAAAACCTCGTTAATGGGACCTTTAGCTGGTTTAGGTGATTCCTTTTTCTGGGGAACCTTACGCTTGATTGCAACAGGTGTTGGAACTTCGTTAGCTTTACAAGGGAATGTGTTAGGGCCAATTCTATTTTTACTCATTTTTAACGTCCCCCATGTGATTGTTCGTTATTTACTGAATCGTTGGGGCTATAAATTAGGAACTGGTTTTCTCAAAAAGATTCAAGCAAATGGCATGATGGAAAGTCTCACATTAGGCGCTTCAATAATTGGCTTGATGGTGGTAGGTGCTATGACCGCCTCCATGATTGATTTAACTATCCCGATTACAATCAGCGGAAGTGGGAAAAATGCAGTCACGGTTCAAAATATCTTTGACGATATCATGCCTAAATTATTACCGCTTGCATCTTTTGGTTTTGTTTTTTATTTATTGAAAAAAGAAGTAAAACCTTTAGCGATTTTAGGTGGCATGGCAATTGTCGGAATTCTTGGCTCATTAATTGGTCTATTTTAGGAGGCAAAATATGAAAACGATGCTGGATTATATAAATGAGGAGCAAGCAGCTCTAACTCAGATTCTTAACCAATTTCAATTAACTGATACAGACGTTTCAAAGGTCACGCACTGTCTAATTTTAGCAACTGGCTCGTCACATAACGCTTGTCAGGCGGCTAAAGTTTACCTTGAAGAAGTGGCGCCTATTTATGTGGAAATCCAAGAGCCGTTCAATTTTGCTCATTATGGCAAAGTGGATGATCGGTTTGATCTGGTCGTAGCGGTTTCGCAAAGTGGTAAAAGTGCTTCAACAATTGATGCCATTGCAAAAATTAAAAACCAAACGTCTGTAAAAACAGTGGCCTTGACAAGTGATGTCACCAGCCCGATTACGGAGGTTGTGGATGAAGTCCTGGATTTAAAAATAGGGCTTGAAACAGTTGGTTTTGTCACAAAAGGGTATACGGCAACACTTTTAAATTTATTTCTATTTGGTTTGAAACTGGGCTATCAAAAGCATCAATTAACAAAAGTAGAGGTTGAAGAAGAATTAGCAAAACTTACCAAAGCAATTCAGGAAATCGATTCGGTGATTTATAAAACCGAACAATTTTGGCAAAAAACGAAAAAAGAATTAACAGAGGGGACACGATTTATCGCAATTGGTTATGGGCCCAATATTGGTACGGCGAAAGAGTTTGAGACGAAGTTTACAGAAACAGTTCGCTTACCTTCCCAAGGATTTGAAGTCGAAGCCTATATGCATGGGCCTTATCTTGAAGCGGATAATACACATCTTTTGTTTTTTATTGAAAATCAAAGTCCTATTCAAGCACGTAGCCAAGCCTTGAAAAATTATCTAGCCAGTTATGTTGGCCAATGTTACACAATTACAACGCGTTCAACGAGAGCATCAAATACGTTAGATTTAGCAAGTGATGTCGAAGAAAAAATTAGTCCTTTATTGTTAGTTATTCCATTTCAATACTTGGCGTATCAAGTAGCTACAAGTAAAGGAATTGATTTATCTCAACGGATTTTTGATGATTTTGATTGTGTCCTAAAAAGTAAAATAGCAAAGAAAGAGGGAAATCAGCCATGTTAAAATTTAATGAAGAACAACAAATCAAAGACATACGAGGTGCCTTAGCCTTGCGTTCAGATGTTGAAAAAGTTGTTGATCAAGTTTGGACGAAAGGATTTGATGCGGTTTATTATTTAGGAATCGGCGGTACTTATGCTTCAGCCATGCAAGCAGTTACTTATGCGAATGGAAAAAGTAATTTACCAATCTATGTTCAACATGCTGCTGAGTATTACACAACAGGCAATAAACGTTTAACAGAAAAATCATTCGTCATCTTGTCTTCCGTTACTGGGACAACACAAGAAGTGGTGCAAGCCGTTCAAGAAATCAAAAAGGTCGGCGCAACGCTATTTGGTTTTATTGATGCAAAAGATAGTCTTTTAGCAGATTTATGTGATTATGTGGTGACTTATCCAGCTCCAGGAACTGAGCAAATCAAGTTCTTTATGGTAGCTGATCGTTTAATGCAAAAAAACAACGAATTTACAGATTACGAAAATTATTACCAAGAATTGGAAGAATATTTGCCTACAGGTTTAGCTGAAGCCGAAAAAAGTGCCGATGCGTTTGGCTTAGCTTTTGCGGAAAAACATCGTCATGATAGCATTCACTATTTTATTGGCGCAGGGAACCAATGGGGAGCGGTTTATTCTTATGCAATGTGCTATTGGGAAGAGCAAAGTTGGCTTCGTTCAAAATCAATTCATGCAGCAGAGTTCTTACATGGAACGCTAGAAATTGTAGATGAAACTACGCCAGTAACGTTGTTTATTGGAGAAGACGAGCAGCGTCCGTTGGCAGAACGAGTAGCAAAATTATTGCCGAAAATCTGTGCCAATTATACAATTATTGATTCGAAAGCGTATGAACTTCCAGGAATTAGTGAAAAATATCGTGGCCGAGTTGTTTCATTTCTCCTAATGCATGCGGTAACGCAACGCATTGATGCGCATGTAGAAAAATTAAATTGTCACCCATTAGAGATTCGTCGTTATTATCGTCAATTTGATTACTAAGACAAAATAGCCTCTTTTTCCAGCAAGCCTGTGGTAGACTGAAGAGAGAATACTTCAGAAAGTAGGAAAACCAATGACAAAACCGAAAATCTATACAATGACCTTTGCCAGTGTTTACCCGCTATACATCCAAAAAGCAGAACGTAAAAATCGAACGCAAGCGGAGGTTGACGAAATTATTTACTGGTTAACTGGTTATGATGAAAAAGGCTTGCAACAACAATTGGCTCAAAAAGTAACGATGGAAACATTTTTTGAAGAAGCACCCAATTTTAATGAAAACGCCCAATTGATCAAAGGCGTAATTTGTGGCTATCGCGTGGAAGAAATTGAAGATCCTTTAATGCAAAAAATCCGTTACCTAGATAAATTAATCGACGAATTGGCCAAGGGAAAAGCGATGGAAAAAATTTTAAGAACATGAAAACAGGGTCTCAATGAGACCCTGTTTTCATGTTCTCTTGTACACGGAATTTAACTATTTCCTGTATTAATGAAAGAGGTAACTCTTGCGTGTAGGGAAATTGAATGGCACCTTTTGAGGTTTTAAAAGGGCGTAATTCTTTGCTGAAACGTTGGATGGCTGATGGCGTAGGATAGAAACCTAAATGTTGCTTAGCCGCCGCAAAATGCACTAAATTGCCATTTAAGTAAAAGGTCGGCATTCCATAAGCGATTTTTTCAGTAGTCTCCTGAGGAACAACTGCTAAAATTGCTTGGTAGATTTCTGTTAACTGTGTTTGATGTTGGGGTTGCTGGCGAATATAGTTTGCAATGATGGTCATATAAAAACACCTCCGTTTGTTTCAGTATACTATGTAAAAAATAAAAGGCGAAGGAGATACAAAAAAACCGTCTAGTATTTTTTCTTTACTAAACGGCTTTTAGCTTAAATAACTACCTAAAGGGTCTTGCATGGAAATGTTTGTCACTCCTTAGTTTAATTGTTTTAAGTGTGCAATTGCTTCTTCAATTGTGTGACCAGTTGCTGTTTTACTTTCATTTTTTGCATCAAAAACAATGAAAATATTTTTGTCTGTGTCTAATTGAATACGGTATTGAATGTTTTTTACTTTGTAAGTCATAGTTATTCTCCTTTCATAAAGTACTCTAAAAAGGCGACGATAACTGATAACGAAATTCCATTGTTACTATACCACTGGAAAATTATTTTTGCAACAAATAACATTTTTTCTTTACCATTCCTTAGACTTCTTTGCTAGCTACTTCTTTACATTCTTTTTCAAGAAGCATAAAATAAATACATTACTAGTTTTTGAATAGGAGATCGATGTGAAAAAGAGAGTTGAAAAATTTAGGCGATGGCCCTACCGTTACCTTTTGTATGGAATCGGGTTCATCTTATTAATTATTTTTAGTAATTTATATTTGCAATGGTGTCAGAATAACTTGTCTGTTGATCTAGCCTTCAAGTTTGCTTTTTCGTGGCATACGGAAAAGTTTTTCTTAGGTTGTTTTGTGCTAAGCGTTTTTTTACTTTTTTTATGTAGTTTGGCAGGTTCATTAGGAGTTGGCGCTCTTTTATATAGTGTCATAATAGGTGTTTTAGGATTTGCGGACTATCAAAAGATGTTTTATCGTGTCGAACCTATTTATCCAGACGACTTAAAAATGATCACAGAAGTTAGTTTATTAAAAGAAATGGTTGGTTTATGGCCGTTTATTTTTGTGGTAGCGTTAGGTTGTGTAGCACTTTTTTTCTTAGGAAAAGCCTTTTATAAAAGTTTCTTTTTATCGAAGAAAAAACAAACGATTCGTGTGTTAAGTCTTGTTCTTTCGATTGGTCTATTTTCATATATTGGTGATTTTAACAATCCGCAAAATTTGTTACGTAAAGCCTATAATAAAACCGCGTTATGGATTCCTTACAGCCAAAAAATGAATTACTACAATACAGGATTTATTGGTGGTTTTCTATATAATTTAAAAGTAGAGGCTATGGACCAACCAAAGGGCTATTCAAAAGAAGCTATTTCAGAAATTACTCAGAAGTATCAAAAGTTGGCCGAGGCGAAAACACTGCCGAGCAATGAGCAACCAAATATTGTGTTTGTCATGAGTGAAAGTTTTTCAAATCCAGATCATCTGAAAGGCTTGTCCATTATTGGTAATCCTTTAGCTGATTATCAGCAAATCGCTGATAAAACTTACAGTGGCCAGATGCTTTCACAAAACTATGGGGGCGGAACTGCGAATATTGAATTTGAAGCCTTAACAAGTTTTTCGATGGAATTAATGAATGCTCAAATGACTACACCTTATACGATGATGATTCCTAAGATGACGGAATTGCCTTCCATTGTTTCATTACTTAAGGAACAAAAGTACCAAACAACGGCTATTCATCCGTACAATACATCTATGTATAAACGAAAAGATGTGTATAAAATTTTAGGTTTTGATCAATTTATCAATGAAAAAACAATGAACTATACGGATAAACTAGAAAATAATCCTTACATTTCAGATCAAGCAGCGTATCAGGAAGTGACGACACTGCTTAAAGAAAAAGAGCAACCGCAATTCATTCATTTAGTTACTATGCAAACACATATGCCCTATGAAAACAAATACACAACGTCCAATTATTTTTCTCAAGGAAACGGCAATCAAGTCGCGCTCAATAATTACTTGCAAGATATTGCCTACAGTAGCGAAGCTTTGAAAAATTTCCTACAAGAAATCGAAAAAATGCCCAAACGCACATTAGTCGTTTTTTGGGGAGATCACTTACCAAGTATTTATGATGAAAACATTCAAGCGTTGAATGAAGGGGCAGCCCTTCACCAGACAGAATTTCTAATGTATGATACGGCGAACCAGTTAACAGAAAAAAATCAGCATCAAGCAATCATTAGTCCATTTTATTTTGCTCCCTCACTTTTCCAACAAAGTGGCTTACCGCAATCGGGATTTTACGCTATGCTAAATGAGGTACAAGAACAATTGCCTGCTTTTGAAAAGGGGAATTACTATCTCGGTGGGGAATGGAAAAAAACAGTAGAAATGAATAAAAAGCAAGAACAACTATATGAGGAATACCGACTGATTCAATATGACATTGTTTCAGGGAAACAATATAGTTTAGAAAATCAATTTTTTAGCTAAAAAGAGCCTGGGACAAAAATCACTTTGGATTTTTGTCCCAGGCTCAAAACCTGATAAACGGCGGGAACAGAACCAACTCCTTCGGAAATAAGCCGAAATTCTCCAAAAATTAAAGAGCAATTTTCGGAAATTTCTTCTTATTTCTCGGAGCTAAACGGTTCTGTCCCGACCTCTTGAGTTTTATTTTAAAGTTTTACGATAAACAATGACATAATAGCTGAAAGCTAACAGACAAGCAAAACTTAAAAAGTAAAGCGGCAAGACCCAAATGGTACCATTGTGAAAGTAACTAATCAAATAGGTAAAGAAACTAACAAACAAGTAATAGACAAAACTAAAAATCCCACTGGCAGTACCAATTACAGATTCATAGCCTTTTAAGGCCATACTTAAGGCATTGGGCAAAGTAATATTAATCCCTAAGAAAAAGAGAAAAATAAACAAAATAAGACCAATGATTGTTTCAAATTGTGTCATTATTAATAAACAGCAAGCCGCAAAGATACTTAGCAGCAAACCAGCAAAGGCAATTTTTTCCGCTGACCAATATCCTAGCAACCAATTGATAAGAACCGCAGCAAGAATACTAGACACAGCTAAAACTAAACCAAGAAAGCCATATTGGACACTGCTAAAGCCAAAGTGATTGATGAAAATAAACGGAGCTTCTGCATAGTAGCTAAACAATAAACCATTAATGCCCCCAATCAATAAGCCGTAGCACCAAACTTTCGAGTCGAAGGAAAGGCGTTTCGCCACGGACCAAAAAGGCGCTTTCGTTAAGGTATTTCCTAAGTGAAAGGTTTCTGGTAAACGATAAAAACTATAGAAAAGTAATAGAACAGCCATGACAATTAAGGTGCTAAAGACATGCTGATAGCCAAAATAGGTTTGAACAAGTCCGCCGACTAAGGGTCCGATGGCAGGAGATAGCGATAGGGCAGCGCTTGTTTGAGCAAAAATTTTCCCTCTTTGAAGATCGTTAAAGCTTTCCCGCATCATCGATTGGGTAATGACAGAACCAACGCTTGCACCAAATGCTTGAATTAAACGGAAGAATAACAGCCAAGGAAATGTCGGACTCAAAAAAAGGCCAATATTTCCAATTAAATAGCATAAAATTCCTAATAACATAGCTGGGCGACGTCCAATCGTATCGGATAGAATTCCCCAGAATAAAACGCCAACGGCAAAGGCAACAAAATAAATACTCATGGTTAATTGTGCCACGCTATCGTGAATGTTAAAAGCAGAACTAAGCGCTGGCAAAATGGGTGTGAAAATCGACTCGCTGATTTGTGGAAATCCCACAAGCAAAATAATAATTAGTAATGATGGGACGGTGTTTCGGGTGTTTTTCATGATTTTTCTCCTTAAAAGTTTAATCTAATCAAAAACACCCATTGTCTTTTACAACCGCCAAATTTAAAATAAGTAAAATAATGTCACCAACTTTCCTTGAAATTTTTTATTATACAAAGTCTAAATGAAGCAGCGCTTCTTCTTGACTAAATTCATAAGTGTAGCGACCGGATAAACCGGCAAGCTCACCTGATGCTTGAAATAGTTTACCTGGGCAGTCTAAAAGACCCTGTGTAAACGTCCCTTTTTCGCAAGCAGTAAAGGTGCCTTTTTTTCCTAAATAAGTTCCTTCGAAATGGAGGAAACCGACCACTTGAGCCACAGCTTCAAGCCCATCTGCCATTGAAGAGCCTTGATAAGTCATTAAGTATTCCACAGAAGCTGTCCCAGATAAGGCGCCTGACAATTGATAAGTAGCGCTCGCTTGATTTACTGGGAAATTTTCATTAAGATTGTCAATCGGTTGTTCTTGCCAACTAGATACAGTAAATGATGCTTGCTCCATTGCTGTCCCTTCTTTCTTATTAATAAGAATAGGGTAGCGGGAAGCGCACTATTTGTCAACAATCCACCACTTTAACTCTTCATTTTTTGCACAAAAGAATGTAACGCTAAGCGGTTGATGTGATAAGCAGTTCCTTGTTTTTGAATAAAGCCGCGCTCTCGAAATTGTTTGAAGGTATAAATAAGATGGCGATAACTAACCCCTAAGTATTCGGCAATCTCAGTATGTTTTTCTTTATAAACATCTTCGTGATTAGCGGCAACCAATAGCAATTCCGCTAGCCGATAACTTAGTTCATAGGTCTGATTCGTTGTAAAGTGGTCCACCCGTTGAAGCATTTTTTTCCCTAGATAATGGCTGAGTTGCTGCATAAAAAGCACCTTGTTTTTTAAAACAGTTTCTGCGTAAGCTAAAGGTACAGCCAAACAACAGGTTTCACCTAAGGCGATAACGTCCTTGGTTATCGTTTCCGCTTGAACTAATGTTAAATCGCCAATTAAATCACCTGCCGTTAAAAACTGAACAATGGATTGGCGGCCATTGCGTTCTGTTTTTAAAATTTTCGCTTTTCCTTTGATTAAATAAAAAAGATAATTTAATGGCTCTGCTTGGTGATGAATGAATTCTTGATTTTCAAAATCGATAATAAAACTGTGTTTTAAATCAGTTTCATTAAAAAAAGGCGTATTTTTAGCTAATTCTTGTTTCGGTGATCGTTGGTAGGCTGTTTTAAGCATTTTTTCTCCTTGTAATAGGAGATATCTCCTATTTGTTTCTTCTATTGTAGCACATAATAGACGTATCAAGAGTAGAGGAGTTTTTATAATGTGGAAGAAAAAAATTGTGCTATCGTTTCTTTTTTATTTAATTAGTGCATTGGGCATCAGTTTGACAATTCAAGCAGGCGTTGGAGTTAGTAGTTTTAATGCATTTAATGTGACCTTTGCAACACTTACTCATTTAAAAGTCGGGACGGTTACCACAGCTATCAATTTCGCTTTTTTAGGCACGTGTTGGTTGTTAGATCAGCAGCGTAAAATTCAGGACTATTTGATTATTTTGGTGGCGTTAATTGGCTTTGGTTTTGTCATTAATTTTTTCTTATATCAATTATTTGGTTCGCTTGTTTTTCAAAATTATTTGGTTAAAATTGTTCTATTTATTTTAGGGACAATCATAGCAGGAATCGGGACAGGACAGGTAGTTGCGCTAGGTGTTTTGCAATTTCCCATTGAAAAATTTTGTACACTTATTTCTGAAAGAACGCGCTATAGTTTTCAGTTTTATCGTTATTTAGTTGATATTTTTTGTGTCAGTTTAGCACTAGGATTGTCCATTAGTTATCATTTGCCGATTTTTGTTCGTGAGGGAACCGTGATTAGTCTTTTCTTACTTTCTTGGGTTATTAGTTGGTCGCGAAAGCGGGGGCAACAGCGTATTTTACGAATACAAATCAAGAAACTGGAATCCGAATGAAAGGATTTCAGTTTTTTTCAAATGAGCAGAACTTTTATTTGAAAAAAAGAGTGGAAAACGGTATACTAATTAAGTAATTATTCATAACATTGGTTCTCCAATCAATGTTAAATAGTTTTTTCATGAGGGAGTAACTGACAGTATTTATGCTGTGACAACATCACCAACTCCGAAAGCAATTTCTGGTGTTGTCTTAAACGGTGAGACTTATGTATGTTCGACGAAGTAGCATACACAAGTCTATTTTTTTTCATTTATTTTTGATGAAATGTAAAATAGTACTTGAAGGATGCTGCAAAAAATAGAGGAGGAAGAACATGTCAGAAGAAAAGAAAACACAATTGTCTGAAGCGTTTTACGCACAAGACGACACAGTTGTTTTGGAGAAAATGAACACAACAACTGATGGATTAAGTGCACAGGAGGCTCAAAAGCGTTTAGAAACGTACGGGGAAAATGTGCTAGATGAAGGGAAGAAAAAATCACTTGCCGTGAAATTCTTTGAGCAATTCAAAGATTTTATGATTATTGTTTTATTAGCGGCAGCGGTCATTTCAGCCGTCTTTTCCCATGATGTGGTAGACTCGATTATCATCTTAGTGGTTGTTATCTTGAATGCCATCTTTGGGGTCATCCAAGAAGCCAAAGCGGAACAAGCCATTGAAGCATTAAAAGAAATGTCTTCACCAAATGCTAATGTTCGCCGTGATGGACACGTCATTACTGTTAAAAGCGATGAATTAGTGCCAGGTGACATTGTTTTATTAGAAGCAGGGGATGTCGTTCCAGCCGATTTACGTTTATTGGAAGCGAATAGCTTAAAAATTGAAGAAGCAGCGTTAACCGGTGAATCTGTTCCAGTTGAAAAAGAAGTAACCATCTTAGAGGGAACCGATATTGGTATCGGTGACCGAATCAATATGGCTTATTCCAATAGTAATGTGACGTATGGACGTGGTCTTGGCGTTGTGGTTGGCACAGGAATGAATACAGAAGTCGGTAAAATTGCTGGCATGCTAGCAAGCGAACAAGAAACGGAAACGCCTTTAAAACAAAACTTAAACCAATTGGGTAAAATGTTAACAATTGCCATTTTAGTCATTGCAGCGGTGATGTTTGTGGTAGGAATGATGAATGGTCGTTCATGGATTGACATGTTATTAACGTCAATTTCGTTAGCTGTAGCGGCAATTCCAGAAGGATTACCAGCGATTGTCACGATTATTTTGGCTTTAGGTACCCAAAAAATGGCCAAGAAAAATGCGATTGTCCGTAAGTTACCAGCCGTTGAAACATTAGGAAGTACAGACATTATCTGTTCAGATAAAACAGGTACGTTAACCTTAAATCAAATGACCGTTGAAGCGTTGTATACAGATGGTCAAGTTTTATCTGCTTCCACAGAAATCCCTGCCGATAATATGGCTTTAAAAATCATGAACTTTACGAATGATACAAAAATCGCTCAAGATGGTTCATTAATTGGTGACCCAACAGAAACTGCCTTAGTACAATTTGGTTTAGATCATGCGTTTAACGTAACCGAAAAAGTAGCAGCTGAACCTCGTGTGGCAGAGATTCCTTTTGACTCTGATCGTAAATTAATGACTACTGTTCATGAATTAAAAACAGGTGGCTTCCTAGTTTCTGTCAAAGGTGCACCAGATGAATTATTGAAACGTTGTACGGAAATCTTATCAAATGGAGAAACAAGTCCATTAGATGAAACAAAACGTCAAGAAATTTTGAAAACAAACACCTCATTAGCGAAACAAGCCTTACGTGTTTTAGGAATGGCTTATAAATATGTTGAGACGATTCCAGCCGAAATGAGTTCTGAACTTGTGGAAAAAGATTTAACATTTGCTGGTTTAGTCGGTATGATTGACCCAGAAAGAAAAGAAGCTGCAGATGCTGTAAAAGTCGCGAAAGAAGCGGGTATTCGTCCAATTATGATTACGGGTGACCACCGTGATACAGCAGAAGCAATTGCGGCACGTTTAGGCATCATCAAAGAAGGCGACGACGATGCAGTCATTACAGGCGCTGAATTAAATGAATTGTCAGATGAAAAATTCGCACAAGTCGTGGGACACTACTCTGTCTATGCTCGTGTTTCACCAGAACACAAGGTTCGGATTGTTAAAGCGTGGCAACAAGAAGGAAAAGTGGTTGCGATGACTGGTGATGGCGTAAATGATGCCCCAGCCTTAAAAGCTGCTGACATCGGGATTGGTATGGGAATTACCGGAACAGAAGTATCAAAAGGTGCTTCAGATATGGTCCTTGCCGATGATAACTTTTCAACAATTATTGTGGCAGTAGAAGAAGGACGTAAAGTCTTCTCAAATATCCAAAAAACGATTCAATATTTACTTTCAGCTAACTTAGGGGAAGTATTAACCTTGTTTATTGCAACAATGCTCAATTGGGATACCTTGTTACCTGTTCACTTATTGTGGATTAACTTAGTAACGGATACTTTCCCAGCGATTGCGTTAGGTGTGGAACCAGCAGAACGTGATGTGATGAGCCATGAACCTCGTGGTAAAAAATCGAACTTCTTCTCTGGCGGCGTTTTAAGCAGTGTTGTTTATCAAGGGATTACGCAAGGGGCATTGACTTTGATTGTGTATAAAATGTCAATTATGTTCCCAGCACATACCGCAGCTAACACAAACTTATCGGCGCAAGCGTTGTATGATTTACAACACGGCGATGCTTTAACCATGGCCTTCGCTACTTTGGGATTAATTCAATTGTTCCATGCCTTTAATGTGAAGTCGATTTATCAATCAATTTTCAAAGTTGGCTTATTCCGCAACAAATCATTTAACTATGGGATTCTTGTTTCGTTCTTGCTATTAGCTGCAACGATTGTTATTCCAGGATTTAATGATTTATTCAGCGTTACACATTTAGATGCATATCAATGGGCAATTGTAGCAGGTACTTCTTTTGCTATCATCCCAATTGTGGAAATTGTGAAGTTCTTCCAACGTAAAGCAGGTAAAGGTGCTTAATAAATAAGAAAAGAAAATTGGCTGGTACTTAAACCAGTCAATTTTTCTTTATGTAAGGAGTGAAAGGGCTTGAAACGGAAAATTATTTTCGAAACACAACGACTTATTGTCAGAGAATGGCAGTCGGAAGATGAAGTGGAATTGAAAAAATTTTTGCAAGATGAAAATGTGATGTATGCTTATGAACACGCTTTTTCTGATGAAGAGGTCGCAAACTGGCTAAAGTGGAACTTACAGTCCTATCAAGAATACGGCTACGGCTTATGGGCGTTAGAGAAGAAACGAACAGGCGAAGTCATCGGCGAGTGTGGTCTCACCAATCAATTAGTAAAAGGTAAGAGCTATCCAGAAATTGGTTATCATTTATGTGTGAAAGAATGGCACAAAGGGTATGCGATTGAAGCTGCCGCAGCGACAAAACAGTACGCATTCGATGTATTAAATTTTCCAGAAGTTATTTCAACGATTCGTGATACGAACTTAGCCTCTATGAATGTCGCTATTCGAAACCAGATGCTTGTTAGGGATCGATACATTAAAACATACCATGGCAAAACGATGCCTCACTATGTTTTCTCTGTTAAGAATCAAAAGAATAAAGACTGAAAAAGTGCCACTTGTCAGATGGAATAGAAAAAGTGTAAAATGGAGTGAAAGAGAAAAGGGAAAAGAGGGATGGTTATGAGACCAAATTTAGGATTTTACGTTCAAACAATTAATGATATCGTTAAAACAACAGAAGATATTGGCGAAGTCATGAATCCATATTACGAAGAAGTTCGTCAAGCGATCGATAAGAATAAAGTGAATGATTTAACAGCCGAACGAATTGCAGAAATTCAAGCAAAATTTAAAGAAGGTACTGAAAAATATGAATTAATGCTCAAAAAAGTCGGAACATTAAAACCAACACCACAAGTACTTGGCATTCACAAAAAATTTCAACATGCTTATACAGAATATGTAGCAGGATGCAATGAAATGATTTTAGCAACAGATCCAGAAACAGGCATTGATGCAGATTTATTTAATGCTTCAGAGGAAAAGCAGGATCAAGCAACGGATGAATTAACCTTTGCCATTACGCGGATGAGCAACATTCTTTTGAAAAAATAAAAAACTAATAAAAATAACTAACGAATTTAATATTTTTTTCATGTCTTTTTTATGGACAAAAGAGAAAGTGTATTGTATTATTAATTCATACCAACAACAACCTTTTTATTTTTCATTTTACTCTTATTGAGTAAATACTCCTTTTCCATCGGCAAAACTGCCGGTGGTTTTTTTGTTATTTTTTTATTTAATAATAAAACAACCTTTGATTTTATTAAAATCAAAGGTTGTTTTAGCTTGTTAATTTTCAACATTTCGCACATAATCATCAAAGTATTGAATTAACTCTTTCTTGATTTGTTGATAATCTGCTTCAGAATAGTTCTTTTCTTCTAGCGTACCATTAAAAAATGGCAAATTTAATTCTTCTTTTAAACGTTCAATCACTTCTTCTTGCTTCATAAGGACCCCTTCTCAACGAATTGTTCTCTTCTATTATAGAACATTGTAGTCATCCGTCAATTGTTCAAAGGCAATTTTCATTTCCTCTAGACGTTCATTCAATTGATTGGTTTCATCTTCTTCATTGAAAAAATGTTGTTTTAATTCAAAATAAAAATTTTCGAAGGCTTGGAAAAAAGGCTCAGACTTGTTGTTTTCAAGAGCAGGAACACTTGTGTAGAGAACACGAGCGCTATGATAGTAAGTGAAAACCTCGTTAATATTTAATAAAATACGCGCTTCCTCTGGGCGTGGTCGACTTGTAACTAAGTCATGTAAAGATAAACTTTTTGTATGGGTTTCAGATAAATAAAATAAAAATAGTTCCAATTGCTCTTTTGTTGCAGACATGAAAACTCCTCCTCAAACAGTAGTAACATTTATTATAAATGAAAATGAAAGTGCTTGAAAAGCAATGCGCTCAGCAAAAATAATTATTTTAAGGGAAAACTATAGTTGTTGCTTTAGCATTCTTTTTAATCATGATAAACTGAGAGAAGTATAGTAGGTCCTGACAGAGGAGGAAACAAATGAAAATTGTGATTATTGGTGCATCATTCGCAGGTATTTCCGCAGCAATTGCTTCAAGGAAAAAATATCCCCAAGCAGAAATTTCTTTAATTGATAAACAAGCAACAGTGGGGTATTTATCTGGTGGCTTAAGTGCGTATTTTAATCATACCATCAATGAATTACACGAAGCACGTTACATAACGGAAGAGGAATTACGTCGTCAAAAGATTCAGTTGCTTTTAAATAGAGAAGTTGTAGCAATGGATGTTGAGAACCAATTGATTGCTTGGGCACAAAAGGAAGAGCAACAGTGGTATTCTTATGATAAATTGATTCTAGCGACAGGCGCAAGCCAGTTTTCCACGCAAATTCGTGGTAGTCAAACAGAAAAACTACTCAAATATAAATTTTTATCAGGTGCTTTAGCGGCTGTTCCATTACTGGAAAAAAGCCAGACAGTAGCTGTCATTGGTGCAGGACCCATTGGAATGGAAGCTATTGATTTTCTTGTGAAAATGAAGAAAACGGTCCATGTCTTTGAAAGCTTGGAAAATCTATTGCCTAAATATTTTGATAAAGAAATGGTCGCAGAAGTTCAAAAATCTTTGGAAAAACAAGCAGTAATTTTCCATTTTGAAGAAACGGTCCTAGGAATTGAAGAAACAGCAAATGGTATTGTTCTTGAAACAAGCGAGCAGGAAATTTCTTGTGACAGTGGGATTTTTGCTTTAAACTTACATCCTCAATTAGCCTATTTGGATAAAAAAATTCAACGGAATCTGGATCAGACAATCGCGGTGGATGCTTATTTACAAACTTCAGTGCCGAATGTTTTTGCCATCGGTGATTGCATTTCAGTTATGAATGAACCAGTCGCGGAAACTTTTTATGCTCCGTTAGTGAACAATGCGGTACGAACTGGCTTAGTAGTCGCCAACAATTTAGAAGAAAAAACACACCGATTCATTGGCTCTTTGCGAACAATGGGAACAAAAGTGGGGGACTATTACCTTGCTAGTACAGGTCTAACCGAAACGGAAGGTTTATTTTTTCCGCAAACACTTGCTTCCATAATTGTTAGACAGCCAGCGCCGCCTCTACAACATGGGACAGAAATTTTAGGCAAATTAATCTATGATAAAGTGACGCAACGGGTCCTTGGTGCACAGCTTTGTTCAAAAAACAATTGTTTAGAAAAAATAAATACTTTAGCATTAAGTATCCAAACAGGTCAGACACTGACAGACCTATTACAAAAAGATTATTTTTATCAACCTTCCTTAACCAATATTTATGATATTACAAATTTGATGGGTGCTTCGGCTTATTGGAGAGAGAACGATGAAAGTTGAGACATTATTAGAAAAGAAAGCGATGCGACAATTATTAACGGTACAACAAACCATCTTAGCAGGCGGCACCTGCTCAGTCTCTGATTTAACAGCATTTTTAGCGGTCACAAAAGCCTCCTTTGAAAAAGACTTAGAGGATTTACATTATTTTTTGAAACCTTTTGGACAGGATTGTCAGCTTACTTATGATGGCCAACAGCTATCAATCACCTTATCGGATTTTTTTTCGTTGAATCATTTAATTGAAGCATTTGTAAAAGAGTCTCTTAAATTTCAACTTTTAGATTATTTATATCGTAATAAAGAGTTTTCTATTGTTCAATTAACGACTAAATTTATGATTAGTGAGTCTTCTTTATTTCGAAAGATTAAGGAACTCAATCAATTGTTAGCCGTCTTTGATTTGCAAATAAAAAATGGACAACTACAGGGAGAAGAATTGCAGATTCGTTACTTTTACTTTCAGTTGTATTGGTATATTACTCCCTATGAAATACACCAGAAAAAAACGATGTCGCCGTTAAATAAACGGATAATTGAAGGGATTGAGACTGGCTTAGGTTTTACTTTTAATGAACATAATGCGTTAAAAGTTAGCCTTTGGTTGAGTATTACGAAAAAGCGCCTAGCGGTCACTTCAAAAAAATATCAACAATTGAGAAAGAAAATGATTGATTTTAAAGAAGATCCGTTATTTAAGCAAGTCCGACAATTGTTTTTCCGTTTTTCTAGTCGCTATTCATTAGAATTAGACGAAGGAGAAAGCATGATTCATTTTGTTTTTCTAATCACAATGTCGGTCTTACCAGAATCAGCTTTTGATGAATATTCCTTAATTCGGGGACGTCGTTCCGCTGTTTCTTTAGCTGATACGTTTATCTTGGAAAATGTGGTCTTGTATTATCGGCCCCATAAATTTGAACCTACTCTTGAGAAAACCATGGCTTACTATTTTTCACAAATTCATGGAAAACTGTATTTTTTTAAAGGAGAATTGGAAGTCTTTGATCGGGCCCATATCTGGGAAAAAGAACAGCAATTATCTAGTCGGGAATTAGCTTCTTTTTCAACAACGTTATTAGAAAAAGCTTTAGCTTGTTTTGATGAAACGTATCAACCAGGAGATAGTTTGCATGAACTTTCTCTGGTCAAATATTTAAGCGTGTTGGCATTAATTGAATTTAAAATGATTGGTGAAATAAAAATTGGAATTCATTTAGCAATGGATGCTCTTTATCAAGCGGCGTTAACACAAGTATTAATGCTTAGTCTTAAAAATATGAATGGCACGCTGGTGGAGAGGTATCAGCCTGAACAAACATATGATTTAATTGTGACCAATTATCAGCAAACGAGCTATCAAGGAACACCGGAAGTCTATGTTTTGTCAGAATTAAGTTCGACCTATGATGTGCAACAATTAAAAAAGAAAATACGCACCTTGCGGGAGAAATAAACAAAAGGTTGGTGTGACGGAAATTGTCTGATCCTCGCACCAGCCTTTTTACAATTAAAAGTCGAAAATTAGGCTTTTTTAAACAAAAATGTTTCTTTTTATTGAAAAATTAGAGATAATAAAAGTATTATTGAAAGCGTTGTCTTTGTTGGTTTTAGTAGAAATCCTTTCAATTTTTTTAAAATAAAAAAAGTTTTTGACATGTTTAGTTATTCTTTTATTTGTAAGATAGGGACATAAAGAAAACGATTTCAAAAACGTTTAGGAGGAATTATCATGGCAGAAGAAAAATACATTATGGCGATTGATCAAGGAACGACTAGTTCTCGTGCAATTATTTTTGATAAAAAAGGAAACAAAATTGGTAGTTCACAAAAGGAATTTACTCAATATTTTCCTAATGCAGGCTGGGTGGAACATAATGCCAATGAAATTTGGAATTCTGTTCAATCCGTTATTGCAGGTTCTTTAATTGAGTCAGGAGTGAAACCTACAGATATTGCCGGAATTGGGATTACAAACCAACGGGAAACAACCGTTGTTTGGGACAAAGCAACTGGGTTACCCATTTATAACGCAATTGTTTGGCAATCACGCCAAACGACACCTATTGCTGATCAACTAAAAGAAGATGGCTACAGCGAAATGATTCATGAAAAAACTGGGTTAATCATTGATGCTTATTTCTCAGCAACGAAGGTTCGTTGGATCTTAGATCACGTAGAAGGTGCGCAAGAACGTGCAGAAAATGGAGAATTGATGTTTGGGACAATTGACACTTGGCTCGTTTGGAAATTAACGGGAGATACTCATGTCACTGATTATTCAAATGCAAGTCGGACGATGTTGTTTAATATCCATGATTTAGATTGGGATCAAGAAATTTTGGATCTTTTAAATATCCCACGAGTGATGTTACCGAAAGTCGTTTCGAACTCTGAAGTGTATGGATTAACAAAAAATTACCATTTTTACGGAAGTGAAGTTCCTATCGCTGGGATGGCTGGTGACCAACAAGCCGCCTTATTTGGTCAAATGGCCTTTGAACCTGGGATGGTTAAAAATACCTATGGAACAGGCTCATTTATTGTCATGAACACTGGCGAAGAACCTCAACTTTCTAAAAATAATCTGCTTACCACTATTGGCTATGGCATTAACGGCAAAGTATATTATGCCTTGGAAGGAAGTATCTTCGTGGCTGGTTCAGCGATTCAATGGTTACGAGATGGCTTAAAAATGTTGCAAACGGCTGCTGAATCTGAAGCAGTAGCCAAAGCGTCAACAGGGCACAATGAAGTTTATGTGGTTCCGGCATTCACTGGTTTGGGCGCACCATATTGGGATTCACAAGCGCGTGGGGCTGTCTTTGGATTAACACGCGGTACCACGAGAGAAGATTTTGTCAAAGCGACACTTCAAGCAGTTGCGTATCAAGTTCGTGACATTATTGACACGATGAAAGAAGATACAGGCATAGATATTCCCGTCTTAAAAGTAGACGGTGGAGCAGCAAACAATGATTTCTTGATGCAATTCCAAGCAGATATTTTAAACACTGCTGTTCAAAGAGCCCATAACTTAGAAACAACGGCCTTAGGCGCAGCTTTCTTGGCGGGCTTAGCGGTTGGCTTCTGGAAAGACTTAGAAGAAATCAAAGCATTCCAAGAAGAAGGACAACAATTTGAACCAATTATGGCGGAAGAAGAACGAGAAGATTTATATGAAGGTTGGCAACAAGCAGTAGCAGCTACCCAACAATTCAAACGTAAAAATAAGTAAATGGAAAAGGGGAATTTTCTATGACTTTCTCAATAGAAACACGCCGACAATCAATCGACGCTTTAAAAACACAACACTTAGATGTCTTAATTATTGGTGGTGGCATTACTGGCGCAGGCGTTGCCCTGCAAGCCAGTGCCGCTAAAATGAAGACAGGGTTAATTGAAATGCAGGATTTCGCAGAGGGCACCTCTTCACGATCAACCAAATTAGTTCATGGTGGTATCCGCTATTTGAAAACGTTTGACGTGGAGGTGGTGGCAGATACAGTGAAAGAACGAGCTGTCGTTCAATCCATTGCGCCACACATCCCTAAAGCGGATCCCATGTTATTGCCGATTTATGATGAGCCAAATGCAACATTTAATCTATTTTCTGTCAAAATAGCAATGGATTTATATGATCAGTTAGCTGATGTAACAGGTACCAAGTACGCCAACTATTTGTTAACAAAAGACGAGGTTTTGGCACGTGAGCCACAACTAAAAAGTGAAGGTCTACAAGGTGGCGGTGTTTATTTAGATTACCGAAATAATGATGCTCGTTTAGTTATTGAAAATATTAAACAAGCAGTAGCTGACGGGGCACATGCTGTGAGTCGGGTTCAAGCGGTGGGCTTTTTATACAATGATGAAGGTAAAATTACTGGTATTCAAGCAAAGGACCTACTAACTGACGAACAGTTTGAGATTCACGCAGATGTTGTGATTAATACTACTGGTCCTTGGTCAGATAAATTAAGAGGCTTAAACAAAAATGATTCATTTACACCACAAATGCGTCCAACCAAAGGGGTTCATTTAGTTGTCGACAAAAGCCGTTTAAATGTTCCTCAACCAACGTATTTTGATACAGGTAAACAAGATGGCCGCATGGTCTTCGTTGTTCCAAGAGAAGAAAAAACATATTTTGGGACGACGGATACAGATTACCATGGAGACTTTCAACATCCAACAGTAGAACAAAGTGATGTGGATTACCTATTGGAAGTAGTAAATAATCGTTATCCAGAGGTACAATTGACAATTGATGATATTGAAGCCAGCTGGGCTGGATTGCGACCTTTAATTTCTGCTAACGGTGGCTCAGATTATAACGGGGGAAACAATGGCAAACTTTCAGATAAAAGTATTGATGAAGTCATTGATGTCGTTGACAGATACCAAAAAAACAAAACAGATAAACGAGAAATTGAAGAAGTCCTAAACCATCTAGAAGACAGTTTGGTGGAAAATAAAGTCAATCCTTCAGCTGTCTCTCGAGGCAGCTCATTGGAAAGATCAGCGGATGGCTTGCTCACTTTGGCTGGTGGGAAATTAACAGATTATCGTAAAATGGCAGAAGGTGCGATGAAAATGATTCAAACCATCTTAGCAGAAGAATACCAGAAAGAATTCACCTTAATTGATTCTAAAAACTATCCAGTTTCAGGCGGGAAATTGAACCCTGCAACGGTAGACGAAGAATTAGAAGCGTTGGCAAAACATGGCGTATCTAAAGGGTTAAGTGAAAAGGATGCACTATACTTAGCTCATTTATATGGCTCCAACGTACCAACTGTTTTTGAAATGATTGATGATGCCAAAGTAATTCCTGGTTTAACCTTAACAGAAACTGTCTCTTTAAACTATGCGATGGAAGAAGAAATGGCTTTAACACCCGTCGACTTTTTATTGCGACGGACCAACCACTTATTATTTATGCGTGATCGTTTGGACCAAGTGAAAGCGGGAGTCATTGAAGAAATGGCACAGCATTATCAATGGACAGCGGAAGAAAGAGCACGACACATTGAAACATTAGAAAAAGTAATTGAAGAATCAGATTTAAAAAATTTGAAAGTAGGGTGAAGAAAAAATGGGAACTTCGATGATGACACAATTATTCGGTGAATTTTTCGGAACGATGATTTTAGTTTTACTAGGGGATGGCGTCTGTGCCGCAGTTAACTTGAAGAAAAGCAAAGCCTTTGCTTCTGGTTGGGTCGTTATTGCTTTAGGTTGGGGCGCTGCTGTTACATTAGCTGTTTACATGTCTGGGTATATGAGTCCAGCGCATTTAAATCCTGCTGTAACAGTTGCGATGGCAATTACTGGAAACTTTGAATGGGGCATGGTTTTACCTTATATCGTAGCTCAAGTCCTAGGCGGTTTTATTGGTGGTTTAGTTGTCTGGTTAGCTTATTTACCCCATTGGAACATTACAGAAGACAAAGGTGCTATTTTAGGAACCTTCGCCACTGGTCCAGCTGTCCGTAACTATCCAGCCAATGTTTTAACAGAAATTATCGGCACATTTGTCTTGGTTTTTGGCTTACTAGCCTTTTCTCAAAACGACTTAGCGGCTGGCATTAACCCAATGCTTGTTGGGATTTTGGTCTTAGGACTAGGTCTATCATTAGGCGGACCTACAGGTTATGCAATTAACCCTGCACGTGATTTAGGACCTCGTTTAGCGCATCAAATTATTCCTGTGAAAACAAAAGGTGATTCTGATTGGGCTTATTCTTGGGTGCCAATTGTGGGACCTATCTTAGGGGCTTCATTAGCTGCAGTAATTTATTTATTCACTATTTAATAAAATGAAATGTAAATAGTTGTTTTAGACAATAAAAAACGCTTGTGAGAAGTAATCAATTCTTGCAAGTGTTTTTTGCTACATATTAAACCAAAAAAGATTTCCTTAGACATTTAGACAATTTGTCCAAATGCGGAACAGAACAATTTTCCTATATGATACAATAAAAGTGCACAAGTAATTGGAGGAGTAACATTTCATACTTATTTGTCAATTTTAAGCTGGACAATGTGTTCAGTAATATATACTAATTTAAAAAGGAGTACATGATTTGAATGGGATAATGGTTTTGTTAGTGGGGACTGGGTACATTGGTTGGGTTATTTATAGAAATGGTCGTACGTATTTCCGTTATAAAAAAAATCTAAAAAAATATCAAACGACGCACCATCTAACGGACAGTGACCTAGAGATGTACCAAAGAATTATGGACGAATTAAAAAAACAAATTATTTATTTAAACGAACTAACGAATAAGTCACGAAATTTAAAAAAAATTGAACAAGTAGAACTGGGTGTTGCTTCCGCTAAAGGCATCTTTAAACACTTAGTGAAGTATCCTGAAGCAATTACTCATTTTAGTGATTTTTTATATCATAAGGTACCAGAGATTTTACGAGCATCAGAACGGTTTTTAAGCATTAAAGAAGATAAATTGTCAACAGAAGAAATAACACTTGCAACCAATGGTATCTTAAGTACCATAAGAGTGTTGTCGGAAAGTATCACAGATGATTACGAAAAATTAGTCTCCGAAGCATCTGAGGAAATTGCCTTATCAAAAAAATTAGTGGAGAGAAAAAATGGCTAAACAAAAGAATTTTTATGATACATATGATGCGCTTTTTCAAAAGCCAAAATGGTCGTTTTTTCCTGTCACAAGAACAGACACAGCAAAGCAACTTCCTAACCCCAATAAAAAAGTGATAAAACCACAGACGAAAAAAAAGAAAAAACAAAAAAAGAACAAAAAAATTATTTGGATAGGCATTGCTGTAGCAATTGGCTTTATAGTATATATTGATTTTACGGAGAAAGATGATTATTGGGATTACTCCGCTTCATCAGAAGATGTTTATCCTTTAAAAGAAGCTGGACTTACCACAACTGGACCTGTTGATTTAGAAAAACCACTAAAAGTCACAATAGAACAAAATAAACTTTTATTTAATCAAGGCTACCAAATAGAAATTATCGGCGATGCCGATATTGAAACCAGTGGAAAAAAGAACTTTTTAATTTTACCTTCTACAGAGGAGTATCCAGATACAAAATATCTAGGCAATATCAGTTTTTATGAAAAAAGAGACTATTATACATCGGCAGGTATGTACCTTTCTGGCAATCTTGTCAACAGTCTTTCTGATTATTTGGATACAAGTAAAGAGTTTATCAAAGCATACCCAATTGATAAAATTGCTGATGTACAAACCGGCTATATTTTAAAACGGAATCAAGCATATACAGACATCTCAAAATATTATCTCTTTAAAGATGGAACAGGATTTGAATTAGAAGTCTCTGTTGACCAATTGGAAAAGGTCAAAGATCCCAAAGACTATTCTTCTTTTGTAAAAACATACGCAAAAGAAGTCGCTTTTATAGAAAAAAGTTTTAAATTTGAGTCTACTGATGAGGAATCTCGATAGAGAAAATAGTTTTCAGCTTCAAGTAGCGCCTAGTAACATCTTTGTTGAAAAAATGTAAGAGCCTGCGACAAAAAACACTTTGGATTTTTGTCGCAGGCTTAAAAACTGATCAGCGGTGGAACCGTAGTACTTTAAGGACTGAAGTACGACGTGTACCCACTTACTAGATTGTCTTTGAAGGTAACGTAGAAAAGAACAGCAATATACAAGCGACCTACAAACTATTTTCTGTCAGACTAAAACTGGCAGAAGTGGTTTGTAGGTCGCTTGTTTTCATTATGGTTGGTGAGACAAGTTAGCGCTTGTGGTGTTTGTTTTAATATTGCAAATCAAAAATGGCGATACTTATTTTACTGAAAATTAGTTCCCAATCTTCTCGGGTTAATTCTTCTTCTAAAATGTAAATTCGGTCTATTTCTTTTGGTAAATCAAATAAGGGATAGTCAGTAATCACAATATCACAACTAGAAAAATCGGTTCGTTCAAAAATAATATCCTCACTAAATGCTTGCTTGATTTTCATCATAATAAAGCTAGCAATGTAAAAATCGCGAGAATATGCAACACCAATTTTAATTTTTTTGCGGGGACTATAGTGCTTATAAATTCGTAACAACAATTCACATGTCCAAATTGGGTTCTCCTGATCCTTAAATCTTAACTGATAAGAGGAATGCGCTGAAAAATTTTGATAAAAAGCATAAATTTCTTTCTGTAAATCTTTTTGATAAGTACTATTTTTATTGACTAAAAAATCTAGAATTGCGGTATTTGGTTGCTGTGAAATAAATAATTGGTTATAGATAATATTTTTAAATAAAATAAGTAAGAAGTAATGACGATCAAATTCACGCATTTTTGGAATTTGAAAAACTTCGCAAAAATTGGTTAATAAAGAATCAACGTAGAAATATTCTGGGCAAGAAATTTCATTTAGAGCAGCCAGTAAATCTTTGGCTCGTTTTGCTGAATCAAAATTATCAATGGCAATGGGTGCAATGATATCTACAACCCGCTGTTGATCTTCTGAAAAATTTGATTGGGAACAAAAAATAGTTTGTTTTGAGTCTGAGAAAAGCCTTAAATAAGGATGTTCTTCAAATTCTTTTTGGAGATCATCTTCACAAGTATATGGAAAGCGATATTTTGCGATGTGTAAAAGTAAATTTAATTTTAGTAGAGAAGCGTGTTCCAAGCGTTCAAGAATTTCTGGTTTAATATGTTGCGTCAGTATATCTTCAAAATAAGTAGAGGTATAACGTGGTAAGGCTAAGGTATTTAAAAAGATGGTCCAGTAGACATCAAGAAAAGCATATAGAACTTGAAATTCAGAACCTGTAATCACTTTACTCGCCGAGGGGGAAAAATGGACGGAAATTCCATACAAACCAAATAGTTTATTAATGTTATTTAACCGTTTGTAAATGTAAGATGAGCTAAAATTAGTTTCTTGACTCACTTTCCAGACAGAATTGTTTTCTTTTTTGATAATTGCTTGAAAAAGAATGAAGTCAGTAGAATGGACACAGTAATAATTAAATAATAAAAAATAGTGGGAAAGAAAATCATTGGAAGTCGTATGTAATGAAATTTTTCCGTGATGGATCTGAATCTCTAAGGTATTTTCAGGAAGGGTTGCTAAGTCTTCTTGAATTTCACGAAGATAAATTGATAAATTTTTAGTAGAAAGATCGAATTTTCGGGCAACACTAGATAAATCAAGGTTCGTTTGTTTTGCTAAGTATAAAAAGACAGCCAATTTTTTTTGTGTTTTCTTTGAAAGTAAAAATGTTTTTATGGCATCTTGTGTTTTGATGAGACTCACTCCTTAGTTATAACTTCTCTTTTATTATAATAGTTCGCCTAATAAATTGTAATAAAAAAGAACAATTCTCATTGGTTTATGAGAAAATAACAAGATATTCAGCAGGAAAACACCTGTGTCAGTCGACACAGGTGTTACGATGAGCAAAAAGAGCGGGTTCTTTTTTTATCAAATAATTTTCCAAAGTGACGTGATCAACTAAAGAATCAATCACCCCTTCTTTAGAAACTGAAAATCCTGCAGCCTGAATTGCTATTTGAATGGCTGCTTCAGTCGGATAACCTTTCGAAAGATAGGAGGCAAGCGCGCTGATAAAGCTGTCACTGGCACCAGTACTATCCACAGCTATATTTTCTGTTGCAGGGAAATAGTGGCACACTTGGGGTGTTTTTAATAACACGCCTTTTTTTCCTAAAGTAACAATGACATTTTTTACGCCCATTTCTAAGAAGTACGCCGCTTTCTCTTCTAATGTACCAGTATCTGGTTGAAGTTCCAATAATTCATCTTCATTGGGAATGAAAAAATCAACCTTTTCTAGTATATTCACTGGAATATGATGAATAGCAGCTGGTTTTAAAATAATCGGTACCCCTGAATGTTGGGCAATTTCACAAGCTTTCTCTACAGCAGACAAAGGAATTTCTGTTTGAATGAGACAAAAACTGGCATCCATAAATAGGTGTTTTTGCTGTGCGATTTTTTTAGGTGTAAGCGCTGTGTTTGCACCAGGTAAGATTGAAATCATGGAGTCGCCGCTTGTCTCAACATAAATATAAGCTTGACCAGTCTCAGTATCTTGAATACGTGTGATACCATCTGTCGTAACGTGGTATTTTTCTAATTCTTTATATAAGTAATTCGCATCTGTGTCTGAGCCTAAACAACCAATTAAGGTGGCCTGATGGCCCAGTTTGGTTAAGCCAACAGCTTGATTTAATCCTTTTCCGCCGGGGAATTTAGCATAGCTAGACAAAAAATTTGTTTTGCCGTTATGTGGTAAATTTGTTGAATACAGATAATTATCAACGTTTAAACTACCCACTACAATCATTTTGCTATGTGGATTAACACTAGACATGCCTAATGTATTTTTGTGATCTAGCACCAATTTTTCAGCCTCATTAATCAAGGCTGTTTTTTCTTTGCGTTTGTTAAGCAATAATAAGGCTAACTTGCTACCAAACGTCTCTGTATCTAATAAGACGGAAGAAATATGATCAGGTAAAAATGAACGATCAATTTTTCGCTTAATTGCGAGTAAAGAGTAATTATCGGGGGTTCGCAAACCGCTCTGCTTTAAAAGCTGTTCCAAAAAAACAGCCTGGGTATAGTCATCGGTAAGGATACCCGTAATCCCATCTGCGATAAGCTGATTACTGAAATCAGCAGGGATAGTAGTTAAAATATTTTCTTTACTAAAGGGTAAATTGACATCAAATAAGGCTTTTTTATAGCCTGCAATAATTGCTTCTTTATATTTTGGGTTAGTGACGAAATAACTAATTTTTTTATGGTTATTCTGTAATAATTCTCGGGTTAAAACATAACTAGCTTCTTCATAAAGCCTCGCTAGAGAAGGCAATTCGTTAGTTGAGTGATTGACGAAATAGTAAGGAATCGTTAATTCTTCTATAAATTTCGCGTATTGTTTACTGTTTTCATTGATTGGGTCCCAAATAATGCCACTGGCTTGTTTTAAAGTTGGCGAGGTAATATTTTTCAGTTCTTGTTCTAAACTACCGTGACTATTTAAAATCAAGCAGCTATAGCCATTTTCTTGAGCTTTATCAATAAAGCTCGTAACCCAAGCCTCAAAAGTTTCATGGCTATTTAATAATAACACGAAGGTTTTTGTAGTACTATTTGTGACGAGATTTGCTGAGTAAGGTGTGTAGTTGTAATCTCGAACGATTTTTAAGACACGCTCACGGGTTTCTTTACTAATAGTTTGATCTTTATTATTTATAATTTTGGATACAGTTGAAGCGGAAACGCCAGCTAATTTTGCAATATCTTTAATATTCATCATTTTCGTCCTTTCACTGAACTCTTTTTTATAGTAAGCATTCTAAAAGCAGAAAGTCAAGAAAAAGCCTAATTATTTATTATTTAGAAATTCTGCTTGACTTTTAATGAAAGCGCTGTTAATCTCAAATTAAGAAAACGTTTCCGGAAATGTTTTTCCTAAATGTGAATGGAGGAAGAAAAATGGATACAAAGAAAAGACCGATCATTATTGATACGGACCCAGGAATTGATGATGCTGTAGCTTTAGCGATTGCACTGAATCATCCTAACCTAGAAGTTCGCTTAATAACGACGGTTGCAGGGAATGTAGATGTAGAAAAAACAACAAATAATGCTTTGAAACTTGTCGATTTTTTTGGGAAAAAGGTTCCTGTAGCCAAGGGGTGTAATTGTCCGTTACTTATTCAATTGGAAGATTCTGCTGAGATTCATGGGGAGACTGGCATGGATGGCTTTGAGTTTCCGCAACCTATCTCTACGTGTTTAGATATTCATGCAGTGGAAGCTATGCGAAAAGAAATTCTGTCTAGTGATGTTCCTTTGACCATTGTTCCAATTGCTGCATTAACGAATATTGCTTTGTTACTGACCCTCTATCCAGAAGTCAAAGAAAATATTGCAGAAATCGTCATGATGGGTGGCTCATTAGCAAGGGGAAATACAAATACAAGTGCCGAATTTAATACGTATGTCGATCCACACGCTGCACAAATTGTTTTCCAATCAGGTGTCCCGCTAACAATGGTAGGATTAGATGTTACAAGTCAAGCTGTGTTAACGAATCATGAAGTAACAGCCATCAGAGCGCTTGGTAGAGTTGGGGAAATGTTTTATGGTCTTTTCCGTCATTATAGAGGCGGCAGTTTAACTACAGGTTTGAAAATGCATGATGTCTGTGCGATTGCCTATTTAACTTCACCAGAATTATTTGAGACAACTGAAACGTTCATTGAAGTTGCTTTGGAAGGTCCAGCTGCGGGAGCTACTGTTGCGGATTTAAAAATGAAGTATCATAAAAACACGAATGCTGTTGCCTGTATAGATGTAAATGTTGAAGCTTTTCAAAAATGGGTTGTCGAAAAAATGAAAGCGGTTAATTAACTGAAGGAGGATAAGTATGATTGAAAGTTTATTGGTATTGGTCGTTTTAGTTGTTGTAGCCTATTTGATTGTAAAAAATTATCATCCCGCACTCAGCTTAATTATTGGTGCGCTTGTTCTACTTGCATGTGCATGGATGTTAGGACATCCCATTTATCCTGCAGGAGAAGGAACCGGTTTTGGATTATTTGATATTTTCTTGAAGTTTAAAGATACAATTATTGCACAAGTGAGTTCAGCAGGAATTGTAATTATGATTCTTTTTGGTTATTCAGGCTATATGAATGCAATCGGGGCCAATCAGATGGCTGTCAACTTTTTGGTGAAACCATTAATGAAGATTAAACGTAAATCGTTATTTGTCCCTGTGGTCTTTTTAATTGGAAATTTAATGTCACTAGTAGTTCCTAGTGCATCAAGCTTAGCGATTATTTTAATGTCTATATTATATCCGATGCTAGCCAGCATGGGGATTTCATCATTAACTGCTGCAGGTGTGATTGCAATGACGGCAACTATCATGCCAACACCTTTAGGCGCGGATAACGTAATCGCCGCAAATACCCTTGGTTATGATGTGTTAAATTATGTTGTATGGAATGCCAAAATTTCGCTGCCATCGTTATTAATCATTGCGGTTGCACAGTACTTCTGGCAAAAATACTGCGATAAAAAAGAAGGTGAGGCTGCCTATGTTTCATTAAATGAAGAGGGCTTAAGCAAACAAAAAGAATTTGATGTTCCTAAATTTTATGCAATATTGCCAATATTACCGCTATTATTAATTGTTGGAGTGGGAATCGCAGGAATGTTTATTAAAGGAATAACGATGGATATTTTTGTTCTTACATTTATTTCTTTCTTCATTGCAGTATTGGTTGAGACGCTTCGCTTGAAATCTTTTAAAAAGGTTCAAGATACGGCTGTCGAGATGTTTAAAGGAATGGGGCAAGGGTTTAGTCAAGTTGTGATGCTTGTCGTAGGCGGTTCATTGTTCACGTCTGCGATTCAAACGTTAGGAATTATTGATAGTATTATGGCATCTGTCGAAGCATCAAGTTCAGCAGGAATCGTTACGACCTTAATTTTCAGCGGTGCAACGACCCTTTTTGGAATTTTAAGCGGTGGTGGTCTGGCAATGTTTTATGCGGTTATCGAACTAATCCCTGGGATTGCCGAAAAAGCTGGGATTGATGGTATTTTAATTTCCTTGCCAATGCAGATGATTGCGAATTTAACTAGAACGATTTCTCCTGTAGCAGCAGTTGTCATGATTGTCGCATCAACAGTAGGAGTTAGTCCCATCAGAATTTTAAAACGGACGAGTGTACCGACCATCATTGGCATTATTAGTGTGATTGTCTTGTCGATTCTATTGTTACCTTATTAAGAGAATAAACAATGAAAATTAGAGTAGCTGATGAGAAAGAGTTACCGATGATTTTTCCATTTTTAACAGAAGTAAAGGCATACATGGATGTTGTGGGCATTACACAGTGGACAAAGGACTATCCTTCTCAAGGAGATATTCAAGAAGACATTACAAAAAAACGATTGTATTTGCTAGTGCACGAAGAAATGATTTTTTCAATGGCAACGTTATGTATGGAGCAGGAACAAGACTTTGTTTGGTTAAAGCGCTTTGCAACTTCGCCTAATTATATTGCCAAGGGTTATGGCAGTTTGTTGTTCCATGAATTGGAGAAACGAGCAGTCTGGGAAGGAAGACGTAAAATGTATGCTCAAACTAATCATACAAACCATAGAATGATTCGATTTTTCGAAAGTAAAGGGTTCACAAAAATTCATGAATCTTTACAAATGAATCGCTTAGACTTTGGCTCTTTTTATTTATACGTTAAAGAATTGGAGAACTAATCCATCGTTTAAAATAAGAAAACAGGAGTCAGATGCAAACATTAATTAGCATCTGACTCCTGTTATTTTCCAAGGAAATAGTCAACTTAATTATACAAATAAAACACAAACACATTCGGGAACGGCAACATCTTTTTGAATCATTTCTAATAAGCCAGTTTCTTGGTTCCGACGATAAAGTGTTAAATTATCAGAGTCTTGATTAGCGACAACAACGAAATCTTCAGAAGGATCTAAATCGAAATCTCTTGGAATATCGCCTTCTGTTGAAATTAATTGAATTCGTTCAATCGCTTCGCCGTTTTCTGAAACAGCATAGACAGCAATCGAGTTATGGCCACGGTTTGAAGCATAAAGGAAACGGCCATCAGAAGAAATACGAATTGCAGCACCACCATTAAACGCATCATAATCAGCAGGTAAAGTAGAAACCTTTTGTAATTCAGTGAAAGAACCATCTGTTTCATCATATGAAAGAACTGAAACAGTGCTATCTAATTCACCAAATAAATAAGCCAATGATTTTGTTGGGTGGAACACTAAATGACGTGGACCAGTCCCTGGCTCAGTCACGAATTGAGCGATTTCAGAAAGCTTTCCATCTAAGCTAACATTATACGTATACACACGATCGGTTCCTAGATCACAGACGACTAAGCGTTGATCAGGCGTCAAATCTGTGTAATGAACATGGGCATTGTTTTGGTTTTCATGAGGACCAGTTGGCTCTGTATGAATCACTTTGTCAGCATCTTCCAAAGAACCATCTTCTAAGATACGATACACGTGAACGATACCTTGGTGATAATTTGCTGCATAGACAAGTTGTCGGTTTTCGTCAACAGCTACATAACATGGCGGCGCACCTTCCTCAGTTACTTTATTCAATAAGTTAAAATGGTCCATTTCTGGTTGATAAGCGGCAGTGCCACCTTCACCGTCAACACTAGTGACGCTAAAAAGTTCGCCCTTTTGACTCAGAGCAAGATAGGTAGGACTCGTTTCTTCTAACAAAAGTGTCGCTTCTGTTAAACGACCTTGTGTCGTATCTAATGCAATTTTATAAATGCCTTGGCTGGCTCTTCGAGTATAGGTACCTAGTAAAATTTGTTCTAACATCACAATTCCTCCAATTTGTTTCAACACAATCACTTTTTATGAAAGTGCTTTTATATAATGTAGTATACCATAAGAAGTCTAAGAACAATAAAACTTTCTATCTGAGATGTTCGCATTTTAAAGTGGTTTGTGCTATTATGATGAGAGACTGTGATGACAGTCATTTTTTGATTTTTAGAGGGGTGACGAACATGTACGACAATACGGATAATAACGGGACCGTTCGTTGTTCATTTTGTGGGAAAACACAAGAAGAAGTAAAAAAAATTGTTGCTGGTCCGGGTGTCTATATTTGTAATGAATGTATTGATCTATGTAAAGAGATTATTGATGAAGAATTTTATGATGAAGCAGTCCGAGAATTAACGGATGTACCAAAACCCCAAGAAATTTTAAATGTTTTAAATGAATATGTTATTGGACAAGAACGTGCAAAACGCACACTTTCTGTTGCTGTTTACAATCACTATAAACGTGTGAATCAATCAGAAACAGCTGCAACTCAAGATGACGTTGAATTGCAAAAAAGTAACATTTGTTTAATTGGACCAACAGGTTCAGGTAAAACTTTCTTGGCTCAAACGTTAGCAAAAACATTAAATGTACCTTTTGCAATCGCTGATGCGACCAGTTTAACAGAAGCAGGTTATGTAGGGGAAGATGTTGAAAACATCCTTTTAAAATTACTACAATCTGCTGACTATAATGTTGAACGTGCGGAAAAGGGCATTATCTATATTGATGAGATTGATAAAATTGCCCGTAAGAGTGAAAATGTTTCGATTACTCGAGATGTTTCAGGTGAGGGTGTTCAACAAGCCTTACTAAAAATTCTTGAAGGAACAGTTGCAAGTGTACCACCACAAGGGGGCCGCAAACATCCACATCAAGAATTTATCCAAATTGATACAACGAATGTTCTCTTCATCGTTGGTGGAGCATTTGATGGAATTGAAACCATTGTTAAAAACCGCTTAGGCGAAAAAACTATTGGTTTTGGTAAAACTAATTCTGCTTTAAATGAAGAAGAAAGCATCATGCAACATATTATTCCAGAAGATTTATTGAAATTTGGTTTAATTCCAGAATTTATTGGACGCTTACCTGTAATGGCTGCGCTTGATAAATTAACGAATGATGACTTGGTTCGAATTTTAACAGAACCGAAGAATGCCTTGGTGAAACAATATCAAAAATTATTGTCTCTTGATGACACTAAATTAGAATTTGAACCAGAAGCATTAAAAGCCATCGCAGCCAAAGCCATTGAACGTAATACTGGCGCACGCGGACTTCGTTCAATCATTGAAGAAATTATGATGGACGTAATGTTTGATGTTCCTTCAGATGAAAGCATTGAAAAAGTTATCATTACTAAAATGGCCGCTGAAGGTACCGGTAAACCAACAATTATTTATAACAAAAAAGATAAAGAAGCTGTATAAGATTGAAGCTGAAAACAGCTCTTTCGGCGGATCTCCGAAAGAGCTGTTTTTGTTAAGCTTTTGAATGAAAGACTGAATAGAAGAACGGAGGAAAACAATGAACGTACATAATGCAGAAATCGTGATTAGTGCGGTATCCCCTAAACAATATCCTGAATCTCAATTACCAGAGATTGCTTTAGCTGGACGTTCGAACGTTGGGAAATCATCTTTTATTAATACCTTGATTAATCGTAAAAATTTAGCAAGAACTTCAGGCAAACCTGGTAAAACGCAAACGCTAAATTTTTATTTAATTGAGGATGCCTTACACTTTGTGGATGTTCCTGGCTATGGTTATGCCAAAGTTTCTAAAACAGAACGTGCGAAGTGGGGAAAAATGATTGAAACGTATATCACGCAACGTGAGCAATTACGTGCAGTCGTTTCTTTAATTGATTTACGTCATCCGCCGACCCAAGATGATATCCAAATGTATGAATTTTTGAAATACTATGATTTGCCAGTTATTATTGTGGCAACTAAGGCAGACAAAATTCCGCGGGGCAAATGGAACAAACACGAGAGTGTCATCAAAAAAGCCTTGAATTTTGATAAACAAGATGACTTTATTATTTTCTCTTCTGAAACAAAAGAAGGAAAAGAAGCAGCTTGGACAGCAATTGAAAAATTTCTATAGAAAAAAACAAGCAAAATTACTCTTTTGCTTGTTTTTTTGCTTCTTCTTTTTTTGCTTCTTGTCGTTGTTTTGCCAGTTCTTCAAGAGGTACTTCTTTCTTTAATGGATCAACGGCGAAAGAATCGAAGAGTTTATCTAAGTCATTGGAACGTTCAAATTTTAATCCCATTTACTAAGCCTCCATTCCTTTTTTTATAGTGTAGCACGTTTTTTTTCATTTGGATAGCAACAGAAATGTAAGAATTCGTCATAGTTGGGTCTAGTGTAATTTCTCGTAACTAGGACTTGCCAAACATGAAAAAACAAGCTATTCTTTAGTAAGAATTAGTTAGAAAGAAGGCACTTTATGAAAAATCCGTTAATCGGCGGTGTTCGTTTTTATCAACGATTTATTTCTCCAGGATTGCCTGCACGTTGTCGCTATTACCCAACGTGTTCACAATATATGATTGATGCAATTCATACACATGGAAGTGTCAAAGGAACAACGATGGGAGTAGCACGGATTTTACGATGTCATCCTTTTGTTAAAGGCGGCATTGACTATGTTCCGTTGAAATTTCGCTTGACGAAAAATCCTGATGAGACCTATCATGGACCGTATACGTATCGAAGAAATAAGAAAACAGAAGTAGAAAAGGATGGATAAATATGGCAATTTTAGCATTTGATCTTGGCGGTTCTTCCGTGAAATACGGCGTTTGGACAGGCAAAGAATTAACAAATCAAGGGAGCTTTCCAACACCTGGCTCTTGGGAAGAAATGAAAGCGCATTTATATTCGATTTATGCAGACAAAAGAAATGAGTCGATTAGTGGTGTTGCTTTTAGTTCACCTGGAGTAGTTGACGAAAAAAGTCAACAGATTTTAGGGATTTCCGCCATTCCATATATTCATCATTTTAACATTTATGAAGAATTAGAAGCGTTGTTTGGCTTACCAGTGACTATCGAAAATGATGCGAATTGTGCTGGTTTAGCTGAGATATATGAAGGCGCGGCGAAAGGGAAAAAAGAAGTGCTTTTTGTCGTTATTGGGACAGGAATTGGCGGAGCGATTTTTCGCAATGGTGAATTGTACAAAGGCGCTCATTTATATGGAGGCGAGTTTGGACTGAACTTTTTAAGTAATGGCCAAACATTCAGTGAAATTGGCACAGCTGTCAAAATGGCTCAGCGCTATTGTGAACGAATTGGAGTCGAAAAACAGGCGGTGACAGGAGAAGAAGTTTTTGAACTGGCACAACGAGGGGATGAGATTGCTCGCGAAGAAGTCAATAATTTTTATGATTATTTAACACAAGGATTATTCGGCTTACAGTTTTCTTATGATCCTGAAATGATTGTACTCGGAGGTGGTGTTTCTGCTAAAGAAGGCTTATTAGCAGAGATTAATCGCCGGATGCTAACGCATTTACAAACCTTTGAATTAAAAGATTTTGTTCCAGAAATCGTGACCTGCCATTATCAAAATGATGCCAACTTGATTGGCGCAGCCGCCAACTTTCAAGCAAAAACGAATTGGGAACTATAAAGAAACAGCCGATTGTTATTCTCTTCAATCGGCTGTTTCTTTATTTATTTGCCTTGTCATCAGTGTTTTCTTCTGCAGCAATCCGCGCTTGAACTTGTTGGCGTAAAGCTTCTAGTTCTTTTTCTTTCTTTTCTAATTCAGCTAAATCTTCAGAAATTTCATGGGCTTCTTCTGCTGGCTTAGGTTGTAAAAAGACGTTTAAACCAATCGCTATAAAGGTCCCAATGAATGTATCCAACACACGTTCCATTGCATATTGAAAGGAATCGCTTTGCGGAATACTTAAAGAAATCATTAAAAGTGTCGCAGTTGCAGAAATGATTCCAGCATTGTTATTAATCCCATCAGAAACAACGATGACGATAATGACTAAAAGTGGTAGTAGCAGTAATTCTACTAAGTGTTGATTAGGAAAATAATCTTGTGCTAATACATAAAGCAAAGCTAAAAAGCCACCCAATGTGTTTCCAATAATGCGCGATTTTCCAAAAGACAAACTGGTATTTAAATCTTGTCTTAGCGAAAAAACAGCTGCTAAACAGGCAATCATAGGTGAGCCACGATGGAAAAATTGAAATAAAAGAATACACAGCATGACAGCAATTGCTGTTTTTAACGTTCGCATGCCTAAACGAAATCGACCCACTATCATAAATATTCGCTCCTAAATAACTTTTCTCTTTAATGATAACCGAAATAGAGGTAAAATTACTAGAGAAAAGTGAAGAATTATTATTTTTTAAGGGGAGTATGCATGAAAATTGGTTTACGAACAGTCAAGACAGCCATTAGCGCTGCATTAGCAATGATTATTGCGGAAAAACTGGGATTACTTTATGCCCCTTCGGCAGGGATTATTTCGGTTTTAAGTGTTACTAGCACGAAAAAAACATCTGTCATGACAGGAATTTATCGTTTGTTATCCTTAGCTTTGGCAACTATTTTAGCGTATATTTGTTTTACTTTTTTAGGTTTTACAGCGATTGCTTTTGGTATTTTTTTGTTATTATTTATTCCAGCAGCTGTGTATTTTCAATTATCTGATGGGATTGTTGTGAGTTCCGTTTTGGTAACTCATTATTTAGTCGAAAAAAATCTTTCTTGGGCGATTATTGGAAATGAGTTTTTATTAATGAGTATTGGTGTGGGACTAGCGTTATTAGCTAATTCTTATATGCCTGATACAGAAAAACGTTTAAGAGAAGACCAAGAAGTCATTGAAACAATGTTTCGTAAAATTTTAAGGGAAATGGCGCTACATTTAAACAACGCTGCAGGAGAGCGAAATTTGGTCATGCATTGTGCAGATTTAAAAACCTTTATTCGCACAGGCGAGACGTGGGCCAAAAATCATGCCGAGAATCAATTGCTGTCTACCAATACGTACTATTTAGAGTACTTTGCGATGAGAAAAATGCAAAGTAATATTCTAAAAAACGTGTTGGAATTATTAGAAGATATTACTGTTGATGCGCAACAAGTTCGCTATATTCAACAATTATTGGAATATACGGCAGAAACATTTGCAGAGAATAATGATGGACAAGAAATTATGAATCGAATTAAGACCGTTTATGAAACCTATCGCACAAAACCATTGCCGCAAACAAGAAGTGAATTTGAAAATCGGGCGCGACTCTTTCAGTTTTTACAATTGTTTCAGTCATTCATTCAAGTCAAAGCGGACTTTGCCAAATTACAACTAGATAAATAAACAGAAAAAGAAACCTTTTTAAACAGAGGTTTCTTTTTTGTTCTCTTAAAAATTCAGGCAAGTTCTTTAGTATTCATTGAGAATGTGTTAAACTAATGAGAAAGAAAAATAAAAGGAATGACCGCAATGGATAATGCTCAAGTGAAGAGAAAACATTTCCGTTTTCCAGCTTATGATGATGAACAGGGCGTAAAATTACCAACAGATAATGAACGTAACTTATTTCAAGATGATCTGATTGGTAAAGCAATGTCTGGTAGCAGAAGAACTGCAACATCTGCCGAAGATACTAGACAAAGCACACCATCCGTCCAACAACCAACAACGAATCAATCAACTACAAATAAACAAACACAACAATTAACGGCAGCACAACAAGAGCAATTAGCACGTCATCGTTCTAATTTGCCAGACTATACAAAACATGCTAGTAAAGCAACGAAAAATAAACAAGCAACGAAAAAAAATAATAGCCTTTTTGGGACACCAAAAGGAAATGGCTGGACACAAACGTATAAAAAAAAAGAAGTCGTAGCGAAACCAAGTAGACCTGCCGCATCACCATTAGTGCAAAAAACGACACCTTCTTATTTTGTTCCTAAATATATCCCGGCTTCTGTGATTCCTGAGGAACAGGAACCTAGTTTTACTGAAGAAGAGTTGCTAAAAGCAATGAAAAAAGATCGTCGTTCATATGTCATTCTTGATGATGAACCAACGGCTTTTCAAGTGAAAGATACGGAAGAAGATCCAACGGTGCGGAAATTTAATATTCCAACCTCAGAACCTGAGATTCCTTTAACTAGACGACAATATCAACAAATCAAACCAGACTTAGAACGTTTTGGCGAAGATGCGTTGGATTTACGTTCGCGTTCCCGTTTGAATGCCGCAAAGAAAAATGCTAAAAGTCAAACTGCTTATGGGAAAAAATTAGCTAAAGCGAATGCTCAAGTAGAGCCTGAAGCACCTGTGACAGAAGAGAAGAAAAAGGGCATCTTGGATAAACCATTAAGCGGGATGCTAGAAGATTCAAGTTCTGTATTAGAAAACAGTAAATATTTTAGTTAAGAGATGAAACTTGCATGTGGAATTGAAACATGTAAGTTTTTTATTCTGTTTTAATAGTTGATTATTTTTTTGTTTTATACGATAATGAATCTCGTATGATTGAAATTTTTTTAAAAAAGGTATGTTTTATATAGTGACAGAGAAGAGGATTATAATGGGAAATCAAGAGAACAAATTATACCATTTTGTCGGAATTAAAGGTTCTGGCATGAGCTCATTAGCGTTGGTCTTACACCAAAAAGGCTACAACGTTCAAGGATCAGACGTAGAAGAGTATTTCTTTACACAACGGGATCTTGAAAAATCAGGTGTCCCTATTTTACCATTTAATGCAGATAATATTGATAAAGACATGATTGTTATTGCTGGAAATGCTTTTCCAGATACCCATGAGGAAATCGCCCGTGCCATCGAATTAGGCGCAGAAGTAATTCGTTACCACGATTTCATTGCTCGTTTTATCGAACCCTATACAAGCATTGCTGTAACAGGGTCACACGGGAAAACAAGTACGACTGGTTTGCTAGCACATGTATTAAGTGGTATCAATCCAACTAGTTATTTAATAGGGGATGGCACTGGCCACGGCGAACCAGATGCTGATTTCTTTGCATTTGAAGCGTGTGAGTATCGCCGTCATTTCTTGGCTTATTCACCAGATTATGCGATTATGACGAATATCGATTTTGATCATCCAGATTACTACAAGAGCATTGAGGACGTTTTTTCAGCGTTCCAAACAATGGCTCATCAAGTCAAAAAAGGAATTTTTGCCTATGGTGATGATAAGTATCTTCGTCAGTTAGAATCAGAAGTGCCAGTTTATTATTATGGCGTCAGCGAAGAGGATGATATCCAAGCACGAAATATTCAACGAACAACGGAAGGCTCATCTTTTGATGTTTATCACAAGGATGATTTTGTAGGTCATTTTGTCTTACCAGCATTTGGCCATCACAATATCATGAATGCGCTAGGTGTGATTGCTGTGGCTTATTTTGAAAAACTTGATATGCAAAAAGTCGCAGAAGAAATGCTAAGTTTTAAAGGTGTGAAACGTCGTTTTAGCGAGAAAAAAGTCAGTGACATGATTATTGTTGATGATTATGCGCACCATCCAGCTGAAATTAAAGCAACGATTGATGGCGCCCGCCAAAAATATCCTGACAAAGAAATTATTGCTGTCTTCCAGCCACATACATTTACACGAACAATTGCGTTAATGGATGAATTTGCTGAAGCACTGGATTTGGCAGATGAAGTATTCTTATGTAATATTTTTGGCTCTGCGCGTGAAACACAAGGCGAGGTACGCATTGAAGATTTAGGTGAAAAAATTCAAAAAGGTGGACAAGTAATTACCGAAGATAATGTGTCACCTTTACTAGATTTTGAAAATGCAGTGGTGGTCTTTATGGGTGCTGGCGACGTTCAGAAATTTGAACAAGCTTACGAAACATTACTAAGTAACACAACTAGAAACGTTTTATAAGAGAACATAAACAAAATCGGGACAGGGGTATCTGGCTTCAAAAAATAAGAAGCTGCTCCTGTTCCGTTGTTTTTTTTAGAATGCTAGCATGGTAGATAAGTTGGTTTTGTTTAAACATCCTTTAAAGACTACTTTTTAGCTTGCCTTTTAAGTACATTTTGGTACAATTATCTTATCAATAACGGAGGTGTACTAATTTGAATATCGGAAAACCGAGAAAATTAGGCAAAACCATCGAAGATATCGAAGAGGGAGATTCGTTGTCCTTGACAGAGTCAATTGAAGACAAGGACTTATTACTTTATTTGGGCTTGACCAATGATGCGAATCCTTTATATATCCAACATGATTATGCCCAAAAAACAGAATATGAAAAACCAATCGTACCATCAATTATGCTGATGGGAATTATCACTAGTGCGATTTCTAAACATTTACCAGGACCAGGTTCACATGTTGTGAATTTCTCTGTGAACTTTGTGGAACCCGTTTTTCATTACGAAACATTGACTTTCCAATTAGAAGTAATCAAAGTCGACAAAATGAAAGATGTGATTACCATTTCAGTTGAGGCTGTTAATGAGCAAGAAAATCGCGTGTTAGATGCAGTGGTGATGGTTCAACCACCCCAAGTGACGATTGATGAACTAACAGAGAAAGAAGGGACTTTAACTTATGAATAATCAAGAGTATATCCAAACTGGCACAGGTTTGAATAAATTTTATGCCAAAATTTACGGATTTTTAGCGTTAGGAATTGGTATTAGCGCAATCATGGCTTATGCAATGACAACTGTCTTTTTACCTGTTCTAGCTACTTTATTCCAATCAAGCTTAGCTTTTTGGATGATTTGGCTTGTTGAAATTGGCTTAGTTTTATATCTAGGCGCAAAAGCACAGAAAAATCCAACCATTGCGATTGCAGGATTTGTTGCGTATGCATTATTAAATGGTGTCACTTTATCCGTGACGTTATTAATGTATACTGGTGGAACAGTGGCCGGCGCATTTTTAAGTGCAGCAGCTACCTTTGGCGCGATGTCATTAGTAGGTGTCTTTACGAAGAAAGACCTATCAGCAGTTGGTCATGCCGCTTATAGTGCCTTAATCGGAATCATCATTGCGATGTTGCTAAATATGTTCCTTTTACACAGTAATGCTGTAGAATTCTTTATTTCCATTTTAATGGTCCTAATTTTCTCAGGGATTACTGCTTATGATAACCAACGTATACGCCAAGTCTATGCGCAAACAGGTGATCAAGCAGGTACTGGGATGGCCGTTTTCTTCGCATTACAATTATACCTTGACTTCATCAACTTATTCTTAGCTTTCTTAAGAATTTTTGGTAAAAACAACTAACATGAACGTAAAAGAGGTCGGGACAGAAGCGTTTAACTCCGAGAAATAAGAAGGAATTTCCGAAAATTGTTCTTTAATTTTTGGATAATTCCGGCTTATTTCCGAAGGAGTTGCTTCTGTTCCCGCCGTTTATCAGTTTTTGAGCGTGGAGCAAAAATCCAAAGTGATTTTTGTCCCACGCTCTTTTTTTAACCCATTCCAATAGCGAAATTCAACAGTTTATCGGAGTATGTTGGATTTTCTAAATCAGTTTTCATTGTTTCATTCAGTAGACTGAGCTGATCGGTAATGATACCATCGACGCCATAAAAAATCATTCGCGTCATAACATCTTCATCATTTGCTGTCCAAGCATAAACCTTTTTCCCATCATGATGAGCGGCATTTACAAAGTTACGATTCATTGTACTGTATTCCATAGTAAAAAAGTCAACTGGCATTTTAGGCGGTCCCACAATGTTGAAAGGAATAACGTAGCCTACATAAAAGCGTGGTTCTTCTTTCTTTAAGGCCATCGCCGTATCATAGGTTAAGGTATGAAGGATATGACCGTTTTCTAAAATATTTTCACGGTATTGTTTGACAAAGCGCTGCACTAAATCAGGGCTATCCTGAGGCGTGGTTTTGATTTCAATTAATAAACGTTGTTTTAATTGATTGGCTTTGGCTAAATAATCATCAAAAGAAACCATTTTAGCAGTTTGACCATTTTCTGTGACATTCATGTTCGTTAATTCTTTAAGTGTTAATTGATTTGGTCGTTTATTAACACCCGTTAACGCCCGTAAATTAAAATCGTGCATGACAATAAATTGATGGTCTTTGGTTTCTTGAATATCCATTTCAACATAATCAGGTTTTGCCTTATTGGTCTCGATTAAAGAGTCTAAGGTGTTTTGAACGCCATTGTTACCATTGACACCACGATGGGAGATGGTAACTGGTTTTCGGTCAGGTGTATGACTTAGGTAATTCGTATTATAGGTGCCTACACCAATTCCGAAGATGATTGCAATCAAACAAAAAAGAACGACTCTGAAGGTGGTCCATTCTACCCGAACCTCTGATTTCGGGGTGAACCATTCTGGCGTGTCAGGCAAAATCCCTTCATCCTCCATATCATCAACAATAATGTAAAAAATAGCAACACTAGACAACACCAAGTTTAAGAGCATCATAACCTGAAGGAGCGTCATAGCGATGACAGCGCTAGGTAAAGACCACTCAGGTTTAAACGTTTCAACGGCGGTTTGACCTAAAAATATCAAGAAATAGCCAGCCGTAAAAATCCCTAAAACAGTTCCTCCAATGATAATAAATTGTCCTAAAATCTGGAAAAAGCGCCGCTTTGTAATTTGCCAACTACGTTTTAAAGACTCACGAAAACCAACATCACGTAAAATCAACTCTGGAAGGGCAAAAGCAAGTCGAATCGCTAAATATAAGATAATCAGTTCTAACAATACGAAACCAATAATAATAATGACGCGATTTGCAAAAATAAAATCTAAGATAAAGGCTGGAATCTTAACTCTTGTTAATAAATAAGAGCGGAAGGTTAACCCACTTAATGGTAAAATCAAAAAGAAATATGCTAGGAAAAACAGAAAGGTAATTCCTCGAACTTTTTTGATCTGAAGCAAGGTGCCGTGCAATAATTGCGTTAGAGTAATTGGTTGCTTTTTCTTAATAAAATAAACACTAAGCAATAAAAAGGTAAATTCAAAAAAGAGCGCCAGTAAAATTAACAGCCCAATTAGTAGAAAAGTCAAAAGGACATAGGGATGTTGCGTAGCAATTGCCCCTAAGTTATCGTAGGAAATATAATCAATCCCACCTTCTTTGAGTACCAATTTGGACAAACTTGTCAATAAAGGCAATAGAACGAATAACATAAATCCGTGCATCAAGAGCACATCGCGAAAATACGCCGTTGTCCCTTTAAGAAAATCTAGCGTATTCACAATACTATTTTTAAAATAACTAAACATCAAAAGTCCCCCAGTTTCTACCAAAATTCCATAATAAAAGGACTAAATCAAACTGACACAGGCAGAGTTTTGATTTAGTCCGTTCGCTTTTTTATTTATTTTACATTCCCAGTAAGCTAGTTAAAAATGTACCGCCATAAATTAACGCAAGACTATATAAATAGATAGAAGCAGGTTTTGCTAATAAAATAATCAGAGTAAATTTTTTCACAGACATTTTTGTTAAACCGGCCATTAAACAAAGCGCATCATCCGGTGCAATCGGGAAGAAAATTGCTAAAGCAAACAATCGTTCAAAACGTTTTTCATTGTCTAACCAACCGATATACTTGTTATATGTTTTATCACTGACAAGGCTCATAATGAATGGTTTCCCATAATTACGACCTAATAAGAAAATGATAATAGAGCCAAGTGCAATACCAACGTAATTATAGACGAAGCCCATTGTTGGCCCGAAAATCAAGACCCCTGCAGCACAGCTAACACCACCAGGAATAATCGGAATAACCACTTGAATAATCTGAATTAACATGAAAATAATCGGACCGAGAATGACAGATTGCCCTACTAGTCCTCTTAGTGCATTGATGTCCTTGAAGACACCTAATCGGATAAAATAGATGGTTGCAATTATGGTTGCAACAATGCCCAAAATGGAAATAATATTAACAATTTTTCTAGATAGGGTAACACTCACATTTCTCATCTCCTTTAGTTATACTCATCGTACTTTTAGTATATAACTTTTTATCAATAAAAAACATCGTTTGTTCTTTCTGCAAACGAACAAAGTTGTAAGATACACATCATTTGATAAGTTTATTATACAAAAAAAGAGACAGAAAAGACATCCTACTTAAGACCCATTCTGCACTGATCTTTCGAAAGAAAGTTAAAGAAACGAAAGTGGCGCATCTTTTAGGAATATTATAGAGGGGCAAAGAGTGAAATTAAATTTGCATCCACGTCTTTAATGATTGCGTATCGTTGGCCCCAAGGTGCATTCCAAGGTTCTTTAAAAACAATGTAACCAGCTTGGCTCATTTTTTTCACGGTGCTATCAACTTCTGCGGCCGTTTCACAAAGAAAAGCAAGTTCAATTTTATCGCCTTGCTGGCTAGGCGCAAACCCATAGACACCAGTAATCATTTGTAGTGAATTTAAAGAAATCCTGACGCCATTGTTTTGTAATTCTGTGTAATCGGGCGAAGCTTCTCCCAGCACGTTAAAACCTAGCGTTTGGTAAAAAGAGAGTGCTTGTGTCATATCGTTGACGATAATACCGACCATATCTAACTTCATCCTCATAACCTCCGATCTATGATAAAATAAGTGTAAGGGATTTTTTGGTAAAAACCAAACGATTTATAGCGAAAGTGCTTAAAAAAATTAGAATGTAACAGTTTACAACGAAGAATAAGAAGACTATAATTATGTTAACTAGTTTTAGGTATACCTAAAAGTGAAATGTGTGAACAAGATAGATTGAGGGATGTTGGATGAAAGAAAAGAAAACGGAAAAAATGCTTAATTATGCAAATGGACCTAGTTTAGAAGAGATAAATAATACCGTCGAGGTACCTAAAAACGCAAGCTTTTGGCGAACTTTGTTAGCCTATAGCGGACCTGGCGCTTTAGTGGCTGTTGGTTATATGGATCCAGGAAATTGGATTACGTCAATTGCTGGCGGAGCGGAATATAAGTACACGTTACTTAGTGTGATTTTACTTTCTAGTTTAGTTGCCATGTTACTACAAAGTATGGCTGCGCGCTTAGGAATCGTGACAGGAATGGATTTAGCCCAAGCGACTAGAGAGCATACAAGTAAACGAACGGGCGTTGCCTTGTGGGTGGTGACGGAGTTAGCCATAATGGCTACAGATATCGCTGAGGTAATTGGTGGTGCCGTTGCTTTGCAATTATTATTTGGTTTTCCATTATTAATTGGTGTGTTGATAACAACGTTTGATGTTTTATTACTTTTGCTACTGACAAAGTTAGGCTTTCGCAAAATCGAAGCAATTGTTTCTTGTTTAATTGCAGTCATCTTTTTTGTTTTTGCTTATGAAGTGGCATTAGCAGATCCAAATGTTGGTGAAGTATTACGAGGTTTTATTCCAGACACAAAAATAGCGACAGATAAATCCATGTTATTTTTAGCCTTGGGAATCGTTGGAGCGACAGTCATGCCTCATAACTTATATTTGCATTCTTCCATTGCGCAAGCACGGAAATTTGATCGTAACGATGATGCTGAGAAAGCCAAAGCAATTCGTTTCACTACTTGGGATTCAAATATTCAATTAACTGTTGCTTTCGTCGTAAATTGTTTGCTGCTAATCCTAGGGGGAGCATTATTTTATGGAACCAACAGTGAATTAGGTAAATTTGTTGATTTATTTGATGCTCTGAAAAATCCAGATATTGTTGGTAATATTGCTAGCCCAGTGTTAAGTATTCTTTTTGCAATTGCTTTACTGGCTTCGGGTCAAAATTCAACGATTACAGGTACACTGTCAGGACAAATTGTAATGGAAGGTTTTATCCATTTAAAAATGCCGTTGTGGGCAAGACGAGTGTTAACTCGTTTGTTAGCAATTGTACCAGTCATTATCTGTGTCATTATTTATGGTGGTAGCGAAACGGCTGTTGAAGACTTGTTGCTTTATACGCAAGTTTTCCTAAGTATTGCTTTGCCAGTGTCGATTATTCCTTTAACGATGTATACAAGTGATAAAAAATTAATGGGCCAATTTGCGAATCCAGCGTGGGTGAAATTTTTAGCTTGGATTATTGCAATTGCCTTGACGTTATTGAATTTATTTTTAATTTATGGCACATTAACTGGTTTAACGAATTAATAAAAACAAAGGCTGACTAGAAAAGTTGGCCTTTGTTTTTTCATAGAATTTGCGCGTAAGAAATGGTAGAATAGGGAAGATGAAATACAAGGAAGAGAGGCTTTCACGTGACAGATTATTTAAATGTAGGAAAAATTGTGAACACACAAGGAATCAAAGGAGAAGTTCGGGTCATTTCGAAAACAGATTTTCCAGAAGAACGTTATCAAAAAGGGGCAACGTTACTGTTATTTCAAGAGAAAAAAGCACCAATTGAATTGGTCGTGAGGTCCCACCGCAAGCATAAGAACTTTGACATTTTAAGCTTTGAAGGACATCCAAATATCAACGATGTTGAAAAATATCGTGACGGTATTTTAAAAGTTGCAAAAGACAATCTTGCTGAATTGGCAGAGGACGAATTTTATTATCACCAAATCATTGGAGCTACTGTTTATGATGAAACTGGCAGTGAACTAGGAAAAATCAAAGAAATTTTATCTCCTGGCGCGAATGATGTGTGGGTTGTCCAACGATCAAAGAAAAAGGATTTACTTTTACCGTATATTGAAGGCGTTGTTACAAAAGTCGATGTCGAAAATCAACGGATTGATGTGGACATTCCAGAAGGATTGATTGACGATGAGAATTGATGTATTAACTCTTTTTCCTAGAATGTTTGAAGGACCAATGGGGGAATCAATTATTGGGAAAGCTCGGGAAAAGCAGTTATTAGAATTGAATGTCTCTAATTTTCGCAATTTTTCAGATAACAAACATCAAACGGTCGATGATTATCCGTATGGCGGTGGCGCGGGGATGCTTTTAAAAGTACAGCCGATCTATGATAATCTAAAGGCAATTGAAGAAGAGACAAACAATCAACCAAAACGGGTCATCTTATTAGATCCGGCAGGAAAACCGTTTAATCAGAAAATGGCCGAGGAATTTTCACAAGAAGAACATTTAGTTTTTATTTGTGGACATTATGAAGGCTATGATGAGCGAATTCGCACGATGGTCACAGATGAAGTTTCATTGGGGGATTACGTTTTAACAGGGGGCGAATTAGGCGCAATGGTCATGATTGATGCGACAGTCCGTTTATTACCTGATGTCTTAGGTAACAATCTTTCTGCACAAACGGATTCACATTCCACTGGCCTATTAGAGCATCCACAATATACCAGACCTGCTATTTTCAACGATATGGAAGTCCCTGCCGTGCTAACGAATGGTAACCATAAATTAATTGCAGAATGGCAACTAAAAGAATCATTACGACGGACCTTTTTGCGTCGACCTGACATGTTGGAATCAGTAGAAATGACGCCTGAAATGTTGAAGTTATTAGAGGAAATTAAACAAGAAGAGCAAAAATAAGGGAACTTTCAAGAAAATTCTCTTTACAGCTTATTTTGTCTGTGGTAAACTAATTTGGTGAGTGCAATGCGCTCTAACTATTACAATATTCCGCTGTGGCAGAAGTGACCACAAGAATATTTGGGAATAAGGAGAAGGATAAAATGAATCCATTAATTCAAGAATTAACACAAGAACAATTACGTACGGATATTCCTGCGTTCCGCCCTGGTGACACTGTTCGCGTTCATGCGAAAGTAGTCGAAGGTACTCGTGAACGTATCCAGTTATTCGAAGGTGTTGTAATTAAACGCCGTGGTGCTGGAATCAGCGAAACTTACACAGTACGTAAAGTTTCAAATGGTGTTGGTGTGGAACGTACATTCCCATTACACACACCACGTGTTGCTCAAATTGAAGTGGTTCGCTACGGTAAAGTACGTCGTGCAAAACTTTACTACTTACGCGCATTACACGGAAAAGCAGCTCGTATCAAAGAAATCCGTCGTTAATCTTTACTATTCGACAAACGAACACCCTCTTGCTCAGCAAGAGGGTGTTTTTGTGTGTAATTAAGTGGAAAATCAACATTGACTTTTTTTGAAGTCGCATAAGTGTGAAAAGTCCTTGTCTAACAAGGACTTTTTGCTTTTCTCAAGATCAAAATTTTGGACAATGATTCAAAAATTTCCTCAAATTGTCCTAGCTTTTCTCAATTTGATGATTAAGGTGGTCAAAAGAGTGTCAAATAGCAGAGAAAAATTGACGGCAGAAGTCATCCGAAAAATATCAAAATGTTGACCGAATTTTGCAGTTTTGAGCCAAGGCTTGCAAAAAAGAGCGGGCTTTTGAGAAAATACCAAAACAATTACCTTTTACGAAAAAGGGATTGTGTCACACTGTTCCAAATAGTTATTTAGAGGTACATTATGAAAAAGTAGATAGAAGGGGCATTCTGGAAAATATGAACGAGCTTTAATTACTTCTTAAAATTAGTCAATTTATCGAAGAAAATAGCATAAAAACATGTAGTCAATATCAAGAAAAATTAAACGAGTTTCCCAAAGAAGTTCCCAGTGTCTGGTTTATTATTCAAAGATATGGCTCTTGGAATAACTTATTAAGAAAAATTGATAGGAAAGAAAATCAACATTATCAATGGAATCACCATTCAGATGAAGAGCTTATTGACATCGCACGTTCATTTATCGAGAAAGAACAAATACGTTCACAAACTGCTTCATTAAAAGCGAAAGATTTAGTTTTGAAAAAGAATGGTTCCGTTTCACGTTTTTTTTGTTCGAATTCTTGACATAGAATCGAAAAAAATCAATTAAAGAAACTGTACCATGAAAGTAAAAAAGAAAGAATCAAAAAAAGCGAAAATGGAACTTGCGTTAGAAGAAGTCTTGTGTGGCTTTCCGAGAAAAACAGCTATTGATTCAATTATAAAGAATAAGATGATTCAAGAAGATACAAGTGAATGCAAAAAAAAAGGAAAGTTCCCAGATTATTAACGATATAGGGAGAAATATAGTGTATTTAAGGAATTTGAGTGACGGTAAATAGTTGATGAATATATACTTTTTTAGTAGAAGAAAACTACTAATAGGAGGTATAATATTGAAAAAGAGAATATGTATTACTACTGGGGTTGCAATGTTATTAGGATTATCACCGATATTAACAACAGGGGCTACAGTATACGCAAATGAAGAGAGTAACTATGTACAAGTAAATTCTACAACAAAAGAGTTAGAGCAACGGATGGAGGCGCTAGCCAATCAATACAAAGGAGTTTCTCTATTTGAAACCGAATTCAATAAAGAAAATATGACTCCTGTTCAATTAGAATTATATAACAAAGTTTTAGATCTACAATATGATATTGCTTTACAAAATGGAAGTACAAATGGGATGTCTAGAGAGCAATATAAACAATATCTATCAAACGCTATGCAAGGTTTTATAATACAACCTAGAAATGCTGGACATGGTTTGATTTCTGTTGACGTCTTAGGAACAGTTTTAGATACTGCGCTTAATGTTGTATTAATTATCGGAGGTTTTGGGTCAGTGTCTGCAATGGTTAAAGCATTGGGTCAAGAAGGTGCAAAGAAATTTGTAAAGAAAGAAATGATTCCAGTAATTATTAAAGAAAGCGAGAAGCTAGGAATAAAAGGCGCGAAAAACTATTTACAAGATAAAGCAGTTGGATTAATTATTAGTGCGATTCTAAGTCCTGGAAAGCAGGCTGCAAAATTATTAGATTCTATTGACAAAATACCCAATAATGGCTACATTGAATTAACTTAATAGAGTTTACGAAAGGATTGAAAAAGATGTACCTTGTAATAGGGTTAATCCTAATAATCTTTATAGTCTCAGTTTTTATCGCTACTATAGGGATTTTGAATGAAAAAATAAAGAATAAATTCTACTTATTTGTTAAATTTTCGTTTAATATTTCTATTGCTTGTATTTTTTTAGGTGGTATATCTTTTCTTTATGCTTACTTTGTTTTTGACGAGTTTAAAAATTTTAAAATTATCTTGATATCCATATTTTTATTTGCAATCTCTTACAAAGGTTATATGGATAAAAAAAATATTTTCCATGAAGATGTATGATACTAGACTTAATTAGTAAGAAGGAGACATATTGATGGTTCAACTAATTTCTATTATTCTTGCGTTTTTGATTATATACACTTTATTTAAAACAAGAGAAACAAGTAGTTCTTCAAGAAAATTAAGAATGTTAGTGTACACTTTTTTTGGGATAATTTTTCTATTAGGTTTAGTAAGTGTCGTACTAGGAACCTATGGGCTGCTGAATTCTTATAACATTAGTGGAAATTGGCGTATAAATATGTCCTCTATTTTAGTTGTGTTGGCTGGATTTTTACTAGTTGTACTTTCTTATGTTGGTATTTCAAAATTTAAAATGAATTGTTAGGTGAATTAAATGAAGAAAGTTATCTCTACCATTTTACTAGTAATCCTTTTTGTGGGATCAGGTTATGTGGTAAACGCTGCTCCTGAAATGAAGAGTTTGGCTAATTTCGAAACGAATGATCAACATTATGATTTACAAGGAATAGAGCATTCTTTTGCTAAAGTGTTGAACTTTAAAACAAATAGAAAAGATATTACAGCAAAAACGATACTAAAATTTGTATATCCAAAAAAGACAGACAAAGAATTTAATAATGCTTCTGTGTCTATTAAAGATTGCATTCGCTATGCCACTTCTATTGGGGTAAATATGGAATGGCTTGATGCAACGAAGAATGAACTTAATTTCAACCAAGTGAAGAGTGAGCTTGATAAAGATCATCCAGTATTACTATGTTATAAACCAAACAAAACCGATTGGATGGAACCTTATTTATTAGCTGTAGCGCATGGATACGTATACGTTGCTCCAGATGGTGAAAATATTAAAGAACCATTTATGAGTACAAGTATCTGGATGTCGAACTATATCTATCCTTCTAGCCTGACTACGTTGACGAATAAAAATAAGTTAACTGTTACGGATTTTTCAGTGAATAATACACCGCAAAAAGATTATACCTTTATAGGTATGATTATTCTTAAGTAAGAGAGGTTGAAAGGACCGTGAAAAAATACATTTTAGGGATAGGCTTGTTTTTAACAAGCCTTTTGTTTGGAATTAATGCTTCAGCAATGGATGGTGATAATACTCCACTGTTCATTCAAACAAAAGAAGTACCTTCAGAATTGAGGATGTATGCACAGCAAGATTGGCAATTTTATTTTGAGAACTTGTCTGTAGTGGAAAATACAGAACCTTTAAGTACAGATGATTTTTATTTGGGGCAGCCATTTACTTTAACTAATGAAACAGATACTCAAACAGCCTATTTTCCTATTATCGATAAAGAATCTGGGCTTATTCATGATTTATTAGAAGTTTCTTTAATGAACAATACGCCATCGCTAACGATTTCTAGTCAGTTTGTTGAGCTGTTAAATAGACTAACACCTACAGCAGAAGGTACCAGCTTTTCTTTGAACCTTGATAGCGAGAGCCACCAACTTCTGTCTGCAGAAGAACCAACTCGTGAACAAGCAGTTGATATTAAGCAATCGGTAGACAACTTTAATAGAAAGAAACGTTCTGTACCTGATGATACGGTTCCAGAGTATAATCGAAATATTATCCCTAATTGGATGATTACAGAAACGCAAGGATTAGAACCATGGTGTGCATTTTATACGTTATCTACAATGATTAATTCGATTGAAGGGAAAGCCATAACCAATGCAAAAACGCTCATCAAAAAAGCTTTTCGTACTGCCTCAGAAGCAGAATTAGTAGATGGGAAGTATATTACAAGTAAACCTTTTGCACATACCGTTCAAACTATGCAAAAGGAATATGGTTATACTTTGGATATAAAAAATAGTCGATTGACACCAGCGGAAGTTCAAACACAAATTGATAAAAAGGCTCCAGTGTATGTTCATTTAGACAACGTTACTCAGAATTATAATCCTGCAAAATCACATGGAGTTACTGTCATCGGTTATATTATAGCCAAAAATAATACGTTAGATTCTTATTACTACTTTTGGAATCCTTGGTGGCAAAAAGTGATGTTAACTAATCAAAAAGATATGAGTAACTGGAAATTAAATGATAATGTTTATTCATGGAAGTATTCTGGTATTAATTTTAGAAAAGAACCAATAAATTATGCAATGAAAGGTAAAATTGCTACTTTATTATCAAGAGCTACTTACTATCAAACTGGAGAAAAAATTCCTACTGATTTAAGAAATAAAGAGTACATTATCAAGGATGTAAAAAGCATTTCACAATCGAGTTCTAAGGTAGCTTATTATTTAGAGGGGATAAATAAGTGGGTATTAGAGCAGGATGTAAAAGAGTTTCCTACGCCACTGCTTAATAAAAAAGTAACTTTATTATCAAAAGCTAGTCAATATCAAACTGGAGAAGCAATTCCAACTAATGTAAGAAATAAACAATATACCGCTCTAAAAGTGAAACCTTTTAGACGCTCTAATTCAAAATTAGCCTATTTTCTTTCAGGAATTAACAAATGGGTATTAGAACAAGACATTCGGTAGTCATGCATGTCAGAAGTAATTCTCAATTTCAAAAGAGTGTGTTTTTAGATAATAAAAATCAGTAAGAAAAATTTTAGTAATGGTTCTCCCCTAAGTAACTGTCTCTATTATATATTTAATTCAGTTTAATGTTTAAAAGGAACTGGCGAAGAACAAAAGAAAACACAATTCTAAGAAGTTTGCGTTCTTTTAAGATGGGATAAACGTTAAATAGGGATTTTGATAGCAAACTATCTTTAATATCGCTATAATTGTAACCAACAAAAAAAGAAAGTAGGGACTTAAACATGGAAATTACTTTTTCTAAAAAATCAAAGTTCTTCTGTTTGGCAATGACGTTACTTATGGCATTGAGTATATTTGCTAGTGCTGGTGCAAGTGTTTATGCTGCTACGAATGAAAATTTAGAGAGACAGCCATTGAATACTGTTGAACAAGAAAAATTCTCTAGAGAATTTGAAAACGATTGAAATTCCATTTTTGATAATGCAGTAACCTATGATGATTTAGGTAACGTCGAATCTTTAAATTTCAATGTTTTATATGCTAAATATGGTCATGCGGCTGAGTTAACTAAACTTGAAAATCAAGTAAAAGAAGATATTCAACAAACGCGATTTAAACGTGCAGATGCCAAGCAATGTGCTATCACAGCCATCCAAGATACTTTAGGAGTTTCTGCTATACAAGGTCTACTTAGTGGTGGTATTGTAGGTCTTCTACAAAGAAAAGCAGCCGCAGAAGTAGCTAAGTTGGTAGCAAAGTATGCTTTTAAAGGTCTTTTGCCTGCGGCAGCAGCAGCGTCACTAATTTGGAGTTTTGGAAGGTGTATGTGGTTTTAATGAAAAATAAAGATGTGGTTTTAGTGTTATATTCGTTCTTTGTAATATTACTAAGCTCTTGTATTTGGTTTTTAATTAAAGGAGAAGCCTTTCAAAAAGTACTATTAAATTCTTTTGCGATTTCTGTTGTAGGAACCATTATTTTTGTAATAGGACTTTATGTTAGTAAAATAAAAAAATAAATCACAATTAAGGTTCTGGTTGTTATTAATCTATCTCATGAAGCATTAGATGAATTAGTTCTAGAAGTACCTGTTGTACTAGTTAAAAATACTGTTAAATCAAATTTTTTGTTTAAAAGAATCATTAAGTTGGTGCCTAACTATAAAATCAGATCAATTGACTAAAATCCAATAACATTGGGGGATACTCTGTAAATCGTGTGTCGTAGTACGTTAGTCTTGTAATAAATATTAATTAGGAGGGGTTTCTATGAAAAATATTTTACTTTCTATTCTAGGGGTATTATCTATCGTTGTTTCTTTGGCGTTTTCTTCTTATTCTGTCAACGCAGCTTCTAATGAGTGGTCGTGGCCACTGGGCAAACCATATGCGGGAAGATATGAAGAAGGACAACAATTCGGGAACACTGCATTTAACCGAGGAGGTACTTATTTCCATGATGGGTTTGACTTTGGTTCTGCTATTTATGGAAATGGCAGTGTGTATGCTGTGCATGATGGTAAAATTTTATATGCTGGTTGGGATCCTGTAGGTGGAGGCTCATTAGGTGCATTTATTGTACTACAAGCGGGAAACACAAATGTGATTTATCAAGAATTTAGCCGAAATGTTGGAGATATTAAAGTTAGCACTGGACAAACTGTTAAAAAAGGACAGCTGATAGGAAAGTTTACTTCTAGTCATTTACATTTAGGAATGACAAAAAAAGAATGGCGTTCTGCTCATTCTTCTTGGAATAAAGATGATGGCACTTGGTTTAACCCAATTCCTATACTTCAAGGAGGATCTACGCCTACGCCTCCAAATCCAGGACCAAAAAATTTCACAACAAATGTTCGTTACGGATTGCGGGTCCTCGGAGGTTCATGGTTACCAGAAGTAACCAACTTTAACAATACCAATGATGGTTTCGCAGGTTACCCTAATCGTCAACATGATATGCTTTATATAAAGGTAGATAAAGGGCAAATGAAATATCGTGTTCACACGGCTCAAAGCGGATGGTTGCCTTGGGTAAGTAAAGGGGATAAGAGCGATACAGTAAATGGAGCGGCAGGTATGCCTGGACAAGCAATTGATGGTGTTCAGCTAAACTATATAACTCCTAAGGGAGAAAAATTATCACAGGCTTACTATCGTTCACAAACTACGAAACGATCAGGCTGGTTAAAAGTAAGTGCAGATAATGGTTCTATTCCTGGACTAGACAGTTATGCAGGAATCTTTGGAGAACCGTTGGATCGCTTGCAAATAGGTATTTCACAGTCAAATCCATTTTAAATTTAGAAAATGACAGTAGGATTATGCATTTAATAAATTTTAAAGAGGTGAACGAGTATAAATAGAAATACAGTTACTATACTAAAAAAATCGTTTATTCTACCTTTACTTGGCTTATTCTTTATAGTTGGTACCAATGCTTTTGCTTCTGAAGATTACAACTTACTTGGAGTGAAAAATTATGATCAGTATGCCTTAGGAGCGCCTAGTGGGTGTGAGGGGGCTTCACTATTACAAGGCTTACAGTATAAAGGAAAAATTCCTGATTGGGACTTAATCAAATTTTTAAAAACAATTCCTATCTCTCCTAATGGAAATCCTTATGATGGATTTGTAGGTAGTCCTTTTGTTGAAAACTCATGGACTTACTCTGCTATCTATCCTGTGCCTTTAGTAAAATGGGGAAAAGTATATGGAGATGTACAAGATATGTCAGGTCATTCTTTAGATGAATTACTAGAGGAAGTGAAAAATAATAATCCAATTGTTGCTTGGGTGACGATAAAATTTCAACCGGCACGATGGGGAATATGGGATTTTGGTAAAGCGGTAAATAATAATCATGCAGTGACATTAGATGGCTACGATTTAAAAAATGGAACGGTTCACGTATCTGATCCGATTTCCGGTAAATATTGGATCAATAAAAATACCTTTGAAAGTATATATAATGAGAGGAATTTTGCAGTTGTAATTCGTTAAGTCCTATTTTTCAGTACTATATGGGAATAAATGAAAGCACCTTTAAAATTAAAGTCATACGAGAGTGTACAGAAAAGTTTTCCTTTCTGTACACTCTGTTGTTGTATTTTCTTATATGAGTATATTTAGTGTTTATAAAACATAACAAAAAAACAAAGGAGGAAAGTAAAACAAAAAAATCTCTCCAGTTTTTAATATAGTGAAATTAGTTTAATGGTTAAAACAATTGAAGGCAAGTTATTAATACTTATAGGCTCTGCTTTAAACTATTATATTAGATGTCATTAAAACAATTAAGAGATTTAAAAAGACAAAAACAAAAGAACAAACAGCAAAAATATTTTTTTATTTTTAGGTATTATTTCTAAATTTATATAAAGCTTAGTCTCTATAAACAGTTACCTTAGATTAGTTTTTTAGTTCAATGCATTTTTATATTCATTTGTAGATAAAAGTTAGATTTCTATATAAATGTACTTTGTAAAATATATTTTCAAGCAAGAGAAATTGAGGAGGAACCAAAATGGATTATGTAATACTTATTGGCAGTATTATTGCAGCGATTGGCTTGATTCTTTTAATGATGACAACAAGATTTGTTTGGGGGTGGAATTGGGGTTATCCTTACCGTACCACGAATAAACCTTTAGCAATTATTGGCTGGCTATTAATAATTATCGGAGTAGTGATAGTTCTTGTTAAAGCTAAATTGAATGGACAATTAGTATAAGTATGAAAAAGAACAAAAAAGGCTAAACTTATACAATACTTCGGTTACAAATATTATAATAGTACGTACAAAATCGTCACCACCTATGTACTAACTCCTGCAGAAGTTGTAACAAAAAGATGCACTTGGAAATGAGGTAGAGGGTAGTTATTCGTATAAGTATTCTGCCGACTTTGTAAAGTAAAATGGAGAACATCAGAAAATAAATTGGGAAGTTTCAGGTAAAGTTCCACAACCATTTGAAGCTAAGTCTTACATAAAAGCAGAGATAAGTAATAAAAGAGTGAATTATACTGTTTAAGTTTCTCAAACTAACGTGCCAAATAAAGTAGATACTAAACAAGTAAAATATACTAAGAATAGAGGACAAATTCATCCGTCGATGAACTTGCCCTCTATTCTTAGTGACTTTAAAAGTGTTATTCCCAATCCATTTCACCGGTTACAACTTTAGCACTCATTTCAAGGTTTCCTTCTGGTAATTTTGGATAATAGTTTTTCATTTTAGTGATAATTTCACTGCTTACTTTGCTCTCTTTCTCAGCTGTAATAAATTTTTCAATATACTCTTTCGTAAATTTAATATTTTGGGGCATAAATTGGTTTCCAGCTTCAAAATGACCAGGAATAACTGTTCTTAGTGATAAGGATTCTAATTCACTTAAATCATTTATCCATTGTAATTGACTGTCAATAGATTTAGTGTCAGCCATAAATAAGTGGCTACCAGTAGAAACTAAAATACCGCCTACCAATAGTTGATCGTTTTTATTATAAAGTGTTTGTTTTTTTATATCATTACCAAAGATTTCAAACTCTACGTCTTCTAAATTAATTGATTCCTTTATTTCATTTGGAATAATAATTTTGTCTGGTGCGTTCTCCTTTAATGTATCTGCCCATACGGATAATTTTGATTTATAAGTGTCTTTAATCCGTGAAATCGTAGAAGCTGTGGCTACTACATTTGCTTTAGGAAAAGATTTTTTTATTTGATTTGTTCCAAAGTAATAATCAGGATCACTATATGAAATATAAATTGTTTCAATATCAATATTGTTTGACTTTACAAGTTGGACAATTTTATCTGCGTCCTTTTTTGAAAATTGCGTATCTACTAAAAGTCCCTTACTGTTTTTTTCGATAATTGTTGCAGTAGAGCCAAACACGGGATCAGGATTCATTATTAAATAAGTAGCATCGATACCTTGTATTTTTTTGTACATTATATTTTCCTCCTCATTAGAAGTCTTAGTGCTTATGCTACTGTTATTATCTTTTCTCATATTATAATTTGAGCAAGAAGATAATAACAAAGAAGTAAGTCCAATAGAGAATAAAAGCAATCCTATTTTTTTCATAAAAAACCTCTTTCTTTTTCCTGATATTAATGTAACTGATTAAGTTACATTTGAATTATATTTAATTTTACTGTTTTGGTCAAGCAAAAAAGGCATGAAATAAAAATTGTTATTAGTGAAGTACACACATCAGCATATATTGAATTTTTTGTTGTACAAATTTATTTAGTTAACAATTATCAAGAAAGCAAATGCTTACAGATTGAATCCATTAGCATTTGGTAAATATAAGTAAGTACTCAAGTTGGGAAGGTGATTTATTTATATATAAGAATATGTAAATAAAGATATTGACAAATTAAAAAAAGGTTGATAAGATATCGTTGTTAAAACGCAATCATTACGATTTGTATTTTTTATCTGTAATGCACAATTGCGTGTTACGGTTTATTAGTGTATCAATAGTATGTTTTAAATATTCAAATCTGATTACAAATTAGGAAAGTATTTTAGAAACGTTTATAATTTAGGAGGTAATAAATATGGCTGTACCAGCGAGAAGAACATCGAAATCAAAAAAAAGATTGCGTCGAACACATGGAAAATTAATAAAACCTGAAATTTCGTTTGATGAGAATCTTGGTGATTATCGTAAAAGTCATCATGTATCTTTAAAAGGCTATTATGGTGGAAAAAAAGTGATGGATAAAAAATAGGAGGTAATAGTATTGAAGAAAATGAATATTATTTATCCGCCACTTGTGGAACAGAGCTTTAAATTTTATCAAGATTATGAACAAGAAAGATATGATAAGTCTGAATTATACAGAATAATGGTTATGAAGAATATTATTAATGAAAATGGCACTCCAACAGAAGAGGCTCTTAAAAAAGGATTAGTTAAAGACTTTTATGAAGAATATGATTTATCTTTTGAAGAATTTTTAAAATTGTACCCATTTTTTAAAAATTATGACCCTGATTATTTCCGGAAAATAGATGGTTTTTGGGAAGTTCCTGTTTGTTTAAAAGAAGAATTAATATTATTACTGAATGACAAAGATTGTGACTATGATGTACGGATTCAAATTCAACAATTTCTTGAAGAAAGGTGAGTAAAGACAAGATGTTCAGAAACAAATGGAAAAACAGTTCACTAATTCTTAATAAAAATGTATAGAAAGGGTCTGATGAAAAAAGGAGACATAATAGTTATTATCTTTTTAATAGCTATCTCTTTTTCTCCATATTTTATTTTTTTTCATAATAAGCCATTTAACTCCAAAAGTTTTGACGACACTAAATATGCTGTGGTCAAGATAGATGGGAAAGAGATTGAGCGTATAAATTTAGATGATTCAAAAGAATTTATCAAAACATATTATCCATCAAAAGGGCAATATAATACTATAGAAGTTAAAAATGGGCACGTTCGTGTAAAAAAAGATAATAGTCCAGATCAAATTGCGGTGAAAACAGGATGGATATCAGAACCAGGGCAAACTAGTATCTGTATTCCTCACAGATTCATTTTAGAAATTGTTCAACAATATTCTAAGGATTATTATATTTACTAAAATCCTTTTTTAGCATGTATGCTAAAAAAGGATTTGTTGGATTTATTTTAAAAAAGTAATTAAAGAAGAAAATCAAGTGAGTAAAATTATTATTCAGAATTTATAAAGCGTATAGTGAAGAAGTTGTTATAGATATGAAACAGAAAATAACTCCTAATTTTCCTACTTACGTCCTTTGATAACTAAATAAAAATTTATCAGGCCTTTCCGTGAGGAGTATGTTTTAGTTACGCCAAGACAAAAAAATAACTTTGAATGAATATATTTCTAAAACAACTTAACTATCAACTAACGCCAAGATTCGTAAACGCATTAATGATGCTTCCATAAGGCTCGCCATTATAAGCAGAAAATCAACATTGACTAAGACCAGAAATACTTTCTATAGTTGTTCCGAGTTGCTCTAATATAAGACACCAAATTGATAACCATTTGTTTGATAAAACTCTATTAATTGTGGCAATGCTTGTTTTGTTAATTCCTTATCTACTGAATCATGCATTAAGACTACTCTAATATTATAATCCGGATAAACCTCAAGTGAATGTTGATGGAAAGCGAGCATTTCGGCGACTGTAGTAGGCTGTCTGTCTAACGGCTCCGCATCCCCAACCATCGCATTCCAGTCAATCCAATGGATGCCAAGTTGTTTGAATAATTCATCAGATTTTTCTGTACCTCCCCATGACATATGACCTCCTGGGTATCGCCAGAGAGTTGTTTGAAATGTTTCGCCCAATATTTTTTTAAGAGAGTTCTTCATGGTTGCTATTTCCGCTTGTATTTCTTCAGTGTTGACAATCCCGTTTGGATATAACGTTGCATAATCATGAGTTGAACTATGAAAGCCTATTGAATGTCCTTCTGCAACTTCGCGTTTCACTATCTTTTGATTTTCGGAAGTTAGGGTATTTCCTACAAGAAAAAAAGTTGCGTGGACGTTATACTTTTTTAATGTATCTAGGACTTGTGGGGTTATTTGATTATTAACGCCATCATCAAAGGTTAAGAATACTAATTTTTCACCTTTGTAAGGTTCTTCTCCAGTTATATATTTTCTAATTTTGTCTGCTGAATAAGCATATTTTTTTGATGAAATAGTCATGTGTGTTGATTCCTTTTCTAACTTGGTTGGGGAATCTTTTTTTGCAGTTGAATTTTTAGTCGATGTCTGCGTAGTATCATCATTTTTACTTGTTATCTTGGGTTGAGTTAATAGGAACGTTTGAATGAAAACAAGAACAATGAGGATTAACGCACTAAATAATACATACCCGTTTATTTTGAATTTTCTTTTCTTATGTCGCATACTTTCACTCCTCTTTGGTTAATGAAAAAGTTAAAAAATACACCTCCACGTTATACAAAATTGAACGTCCTATTAGTTATAGACGAATTTGAGGACCAAAAAGTTTCAATTTTTTCAATTTAGTTAGTTGTTTATTTAATAAAAAATAAAAGGTTGCTAGAGGATGAAAGGAGTATAATTTATTTATCTAGAAGAGTAATCGGAATGAGAAAGGGCTGTGGAAATGGATCATCAACAGGTGTTGAAAAATGAAATTAAACAATATTTAGTGAGTAAAAACTGTGAGAAGACGTATTATCATTGTATGGAAGTTGGAGAGTATGCCTATCAACTTGGTGAAAAATATTTAACTAGTCCAGAAAAAGTAAGTATTGCAGGATATTTACATGATATCTCTGCGGTTTATCCAAATAATCAGAGAATTAGTGTCGCACAAAAATATGGGATTGAATTAAACGAAGCAGAAATGGCCTTTCCAATGATAATTCATCAAAAAATTTCTAAGTCTATTGCGAAAATGGATTTTGGTATTGAAGACAATGAAATTTTATCAGCTATTGAATGCCATACAACATTGAAGAAAAACTATTCGGACATAGATTTAGTTTTGTTTGTCGCTGATAAAATAAAGTGGGATCAAGAAGGTAAACCACCATACTTAGATGGTTTATTACAAGCTTTAAATTGTTCTTTAGAAAATGCCGCATATTTCTATATCGATTATATTTTGAAACACGATATTAAAGTTGTGCATCCTTGGTTATGGGATGCTTACAATCAACTTAATTTGACAATTAAATAACAAATAAATATAGCCGTTTTTAGTCGAGTTTTGCTGGTGAGAAAAGGGGAAAAGTAGTACAGTATTCTTGTCAGAAAGAAGGGATTCCCAATGAAAAAAATAATCTTGATAGGTCTTTTATTGAGTATTTTATCAGGATGTTCTTCCAACAAAAGTGGCGACAGCACTGCAAGCAAATCAAGCAAGTCGACAGCAACATCAGAAATGAAAGCACCTGCTACCGTTAACAGTAGCCAAGCAAGTCAAATGAGCACGGAGTCAAAATCTAGTACAACTCAAAGTAATTCTTCTGCTTCTACTAAAACTGAAAATCAGTTGTGGTCTGTGCAAAAAAAAGCACAGTTACAACAATTTATGGCTGACTGGGGGCAACGGATGAACCAAACGTATAAAGAATATACACCAGGAAATTCAATCAATTTTAATGGCTTCCAAGCGCCTGATGGTCTAGTAGGAAATGTTACTATGCAACCAGCGATTGGTCAGCATCCCATTTATTTAGAATGGTCTGAAAATGGACAAGTGAAGGATGGATATGCGTTAGTTGCTGTTTACTCTGATGCAGAAACGCAACCAGAAATGCAAAAGCATTTGTATTTATTCACCATCGTTAACAATCAGCCCTTAGTTTTAGTGACGATGCAAAATCAAGGAGATCCTTATGGCTATCTGTATTTTGGAGCAACAGATAATGCAGAGTTGAGGGCTGGCTTTGAAAAAATTGTAGGTGCCCCGTCAATTACTAAAGAACAAATCCCAAATATTTCAGTCAATCCGTGGTCTTCAAAAGAGGAAGCGATTGATTTTTATGAAGGAATGTATAAAAACACGGCAAACGAAATTTCAACTCAAATTGACTGGCATAACTATCAGCGGGCAAATTGGCACGAGGTAGAAACAAAAGGCGACACTTTGACATTACATTTTGCCAACGTGGGCGGTGCTGGGGGCTCATACACACAATTCACGAAAGTTGGTACGAATACTGTTGTTGTATCATTTGATGGTAATGCCGCTTATCCCGATAACCCAAGTAGCGTTTTACTCGTGCAAAACAATGATTATAAAGTTTTAAGGACTTTGAATCAGTAATAGGGGAAATACATCGTTTACTTAAACATAGGCAAAGGCGGGTTGCTTACCTTTTTATAAGCAGCCTGCCTTTGCCTATGTGCTATTTTTTTGGATAGAGGTGCTCAGAGTAGGGGATGTTTTTCTGGGAAGTTTTTATGCTAGATCTCTATTTGACTAGGCTCAAATAGATCTGAATCAATCGTTGAAGTGATATCTGTTTATATAAAGATAGGCTAAATCGTCAATTTTTTACAAATCGTCGTTCATGTTAAAATAAATGGAGAAATGTTTTAGTATTCATAGTAAGTATTTTATCGTAGAATAAAAGATATACTAACAATGGAGCGATGAAAATGCTAAAAGAAGAAAGATTAAATGCGATAGTCTCTCTAGTAGATCAAAAAGGGGCAATCAAAGTTACTGAAATTATGGAACGATTAAATGTTTCGGATATGACTGTTCGTAGAGATTTGACAGAATTAGAAGCAGCGGGGCGTTTAAAACGAGTACATGGAGGAGCTAGCAGTTTAAATACATATCGTCCACATGAATTGTCTCATGCTGATAAACAAATTATTAATAGTGTTGAAAAAAAAGAAATTGTCCAAAAAGCATTAAGTTTAATTCACGAAGAAGAAACTATCTTCCTAGGACCAGGAACAACTATTGAACTTTTGGCCGAGGCAATGGAATTTAAACATTTAAGAGTAGTAACAAACTGTTTGCCTGTGTTTGAAACGTTAAGTAAAAAAAAGAATGCGTTGACCATTTATTTGGTTGGTGGAGAAATGCGACTTTTAACTAAATCTTTTTTTGGTGAAATCGCTAATAAAGCATTAGAAGAAATGCATTTCCATAAAGCATTTTTTAGTTGCAATGCGTTAAAAGATAATAAAATTATGACAGCGACTATTGAAGAAGGACAAACACAAGCAATTGCATTAGATAACTCAATAGAAAAATATTTGTTAATGGATACTTCTAAAGTAGAGAAACAGGATTTTTATTCTTTTTATCAATTAGAAGAAGTGACAGCGGTAGTTACAAATAAAGATAAATTTGACACATCTAAAGTATTGGAAAAAGTTGTCAGGGTGATTTACTAAAAAGAAGAGGTGCAGATGCACCTCTTCTTTTTAGTTTCCCTTTATTGAGCTTTTTGAGCATAAATAATATTTCGCTTCTTCATTTGTTTTGCATACCAAATGAAAATCAGTAGATAGGCGACTAGCGCCAGACATGCGTATAAAATAAATTCGAGTTGACCTTGTGATGCATTGCCGACTAAGTATCCTAAGAATTTTTCCATTGGCCCTTCCATGGTAGTATGTGAAATTAAAGTATTATTATTTAGACCCGCTGGGAAAGCGCCAACTTTTTTTGCGGTTTCGGTAACGAACGGTGCAATTAGGGTACCAGACCATAAGAACAAAGGTAATTCGATTGCTCCAATGATAATCATTCGGATGAGTTTACCTCTTGTAACTACTAGTAGAGCAGGGGTTACACCCATTGCAATAATTCCGCCAAGTGGTAAAAGTTTATTGCCAGGTAGGACAATGGCTTCTAATAGCATAATTGGAGCCAATACGTTAGCTGCTGCCCAGATTTCAGCACGACCAGCTAAGAAAGGCCAATCTAAACCAATATTAAGTGTACGCCCTTTTAATTTATTCGAAGCAAAATCAGTGATACCTTGTGATAAAGGCTCAACTGCAGCGATAAACCAAGTTCCAATTAAAGAGAATAGTTCCAAACAGACTGCAGCCGTAAAGGATAGAGAAAAAATTTGCGTGGGTGTTTGGCCAGCTAAAAGACCCACAAAAATCCCTAAGTAAATCCCGATGGCAAATTTTGATCCCCAAAAGCCAATTTTACTATTCAATTTGGCAGCGTCAAAATCGTATTTGTCTAACCAAGGAAAAAGCTTATCAAAAATTTTATCAAAAACCATAATGATTGGATTCATCATATAGTTCATATGCGTGGTAGTCATAGGATTTGTATCTGGGGCGTTAAGTAAATCGTTAAACGTTGGTTTCATTAAGTCAGAATTGATAATTTTTAAAACACCTATGAAAATAACTAAGATTGTTGCAATTATTAAGTTTGCGCCACAAAAAATAGCAAATAAACCAACAATCGATAGATGCCAAATGTCGAAAATATCCACATCTAATGTGTTTGTTTTATTTAGAATTAACATAATGACATTGACAATCACCATAATTAAAAGAAAGTAAAGGGTGTAAGGAGATCCCCAAGTGATGGTTGCTAAAGGTGCCCAACCAACATCAGTAATATTTAAAGAGATTCCTGTACGTTCTACGAAAGAGGCCATTGCATCTGAGAAAGCAGTAGTTAAAATTCCTATAATAGCACTGATACCAGTTAAAGCAATTCCTAGTTTAAGACCACCTTCTAATGCGCGAGTGGGTTTTACCTTAAAACAAAGGGCAATCAGTGTTAAAACAATAGTCATTAAAGGAGCAGCACCTAAATCAATTAAAGGTTTAAAAATTGTATTTGCTAGGTCAATAATCGTATTCATTTATTTTCTCCTTCATAAGCTAAGATAACAAAATTTTTATCTTAGTTTTGTTATTGTTGACAGTGAAGCGTAAGTAATTAGTCTAAAAAGGAAATCATTTGTTTAAAGAGTGAATGATACTTTCCATTTGTTGATAAACAGGTTCAGCCATTGCTGGAATTCGATAAAGAATTGCGCCTGCATCAACTACAGGAATCGTGATTGGAAAACCCAAATCTGTTTTGGCGATTTGGGCGAAAATATCATAATGGGATAGCATCTCTTGATTAATATCTTTAATCATTACGGCATCGCAAGAAATTTGGTAGCCTCTTTTAGATAATTCTGTTTCTAATGCAGATTTGATTTGATGGCTAGAGTTTACCCCAGCCCCACATGCAGCTAAAATTTTAATCATGTTAAATCTCTCCTTTAAAATTTTTTTGTAAAAAACGATAAACTTCTTCTTTATCTTCACATTGAAAAAAAGCCAATAGTGATGAACGGTCTGTCGTGTTAATAAAATCCATGATAGTCGCTAAAAGACCCGTTTGTTCAATACCGTTTTCATTTAAAATCATGAAAAGAAAGGAAACAGAGAGCGTTTCATCTGGGATAATCATGTTATGAAATGATAAGGATTGTTTCAATTTAATCGGGATAATTCTTGTCGTCCGTACAAAGGTACTTTCGGTATGCGGAATGGCGATATTCGGTAGTGCAGGATCAATCGGTGTTAAACTTAAACCAGTCGGATAGTTGTGTTCTCGTTCCAATAAATTAGTTAGAAAATCAGGTGTAACTAATTTCTTTTTTAACAAGTCTAAATAAACTTCTTCAAAAACTTCTTCTTGTGTTTTTTTGTTTGAAATATAGGTAGTATCTAATGAAAAAATCGATGTTTTAATAACCATAGAACCCCTCGTTTCTTTAATATATTATTATTTATTTACAAGTATAATATAAAACGCTTTCAAAAAGATGTCAACACAATATTAAACAATAATAAACAAAAAAGAAAATAAATGTTGAATAAAGTTCGATATTGTTTTATTATGTTTTCGAGAAGGGGATTTGAGTTTAAAGAAAGGGACAGAATTTTAATAGTAGATACACGAGGTAAGGAGGAAAACAAAATGCGTGTCATACTTGGTTCAGATTTAGATGGAATAAAATTAAAAGCAGAAATGAAACAATACTTATTGCAAGAAAAAGTTGAGGTAATCGATAAAAGTGAAAGTGCTTCGGAAGACTTTATAGAAGCAACGCTTGCTGTTGCTCATGAAGTTTTAAAGGATACTGAAAGTTTAGGAATCGTTTTTGATGGTTATGGGGCAGGTAGTTTTATGACTGCTGCTAAAATTAAAGGAATGATTGTCGCTGAGTTGTCAGATGAGCGTTCTGCATATATGGCGCGAGAACACAACAATGCTCGGATGATCACGGTGGGCGCAAAAATTGTTGGAACGGAACTAGCCAAAAACATAATAAAAGAATTCTTAACAGGTCATTATGCAGGCGGGCGTCATCAAATACGTGTAGATATGTTAAATAAAATGGCTTAACAAATAATAGAAAGGAAGTGTTTTTATGAAAATTGCCATTGGTTGTGATCATATTGTGACGGATACCAAAATAGCAGTTTCTGATTTTTTGAAAGCAAAGGGATATGAAATTTTAGATGTAGGCACGTATGATTTTACTCGAACTCACTATCCTATTTTCGGAAAAAAAGTGGGAGAAGCCGTAATGAGCAATCAGGCTGATTTGGGTATATGTATTTGCGGAACAGGCGTTGGAATTAACAATGCGGTTAACAAAGTGCCGGGTATCCGTTCTGCTTTAGTTCGCGATATGACTACAGCGTTGTATGCGAAAGAGGAATTGAACGCAAATGTTATTGGTTTCGGTGGGAAAATAACAGGAGAATTCTTGATCTGTGATATCGCTGCTGCCTTTATTGAAGCACACTATCATCCAACAGAAGACAACGAACAACTAATTGAAAAAATTAATCAAGTTGAAAAACAACATCCAGAACAACAAGATGCGCACTTTTTCGATGAATTTTTAGATAAATGGCAACGAGGAGTCTATCACGATTAGTACGTAATCAATGAGGGTTATTTGAGAAAGCGGTCTTAAATAATAATCATTGGTATTTGAGTTAAATTCCCCTTCATTAATTTTTATTGCTGTTTTAATGTGGCACTGTAAAGAGCATTATTAAGAAAAAGAAGTAACAAAGGAACAAATTGAAGGCTATACAGGTAACCATAAAAAGTACACGAGAAAAGAACTCGTGTACTTTTTATGGTTTCGCTGCTTGTTTTATTTTAGTAATTATTTTTCTATAAAAATAGTCCCAGAATTATTAAAATAATCCCGATAACTAAACTGCCGATGCCAGAAGCCGTACCATATTTTTTACCTAAATTTATATCAGTAGTATTTTTAGGAATCAAGTTTGAGAAAAAATAAAATTTTTTTACCAAGATTAGATATGCAACAAGTAAAAGTAATAATCCTAAGAGAAGATAACTAAGATTTTCAGCTAATAAATTTAGATGAGCTAATAACAATATCCCCAAAAAGAAGCCTACCAATCCATATTTCATCGTTTTTTCTTTTGCTGACATACAAATATCCCTACTTTACTTTTTAATTTATTAAGAGCATAAAACCATAGATTCGATATAAGTTCATTTTGTTGTATCCAAAAGAGCATGACCTGGAATGACCTATATAATTAGAAAATTGGAGTGATATATAGTTATTTTACCATAGCTTAAATGAGTTGATTAACTCCGAATAATGTACAACTATGTACACCTATTGTGGGTGGAATGTGTGTTGGGACTTTGCTAACCTAATAGTTGAAAAAATGAATCAATAAATTTAGAAAAGGGACTATTCAAAAGCAACTTTTTTGGGAATTGCTATATTATTTATTTTTTTAAGCGTAATCAACTAAATGTTTTTATGGATAAAGAAAGTCATTGTTCCTTGTCACCAAGCTACAACAGCCAAATTCATTAGAACTTTTTAGTGAATGACTTTAATTTTAGAAAGGTACTGTTGTTAAACATTCATGCTATCAAAGGAGTGTGAGGCGAACGAAGCAAATATTTTCATTTTATAAAAGTTGTATTATGGACTCTTAAAAAGAGGTGATTTAAAAAATTTTGAAGTGGAAATGTTAAGAAAGGAGAGAGGAAATGACTTATTTAGTTCTGGTCAGTCATGGCGATTTTGCTAGAGGGTTAAAAAATTCATTAGGGATGTTTGCTAGCGATGAGATAGAGACAGTCAGAGTGTTTGGCTTACAACCTGGTGAATCTACCGATAATTTTGGTAAGCGGTTTCTTTATGAAGTTGAAAAATTACCGCAGGAAACGAGGCTAATCGTTTTGGCTGATATTGTAGGCGGGAGTCCACTTGCTACTATTTGTAAAGTATTAGATAAGCAAAAAATGCTAGAAAATTCTCTGATTGTTGGAGGAGTAAATTTTCCAATGGCTTTAAATGCGCTTCTAATGAAAGAAACTAGTGAATTATCTGATTTGAAAAAAATGATAGTAGCAGATGCTTGTCATGGCATTAGAGAGTTAACTGTAACTGAAGACGATGTAACTGAAAACGATATAACTGAAGAGGATATCTAAAGGAGAAGATGAACATGTCAATTTCTTTTGTTCGAATCGATGATCGAATGATTCATGGCTTAATTACTTTACGTTGGACTAAAGAAATGCCTTGTGATGGCATTATAGCTGTGAATGACAAAGCAGCAAGTAACCCTATTTTAAAGGAAGCTTATAAAGCAGCTGCACAAGATAAAAAAACCTTTATTTGGACAATGGCGCATTTTTTTGATGTAAAGGATAAAGTATTAGCGTCTAAGTCAAAATACTTTTTGATTACAAAGAGCCCTTTGGATATGAAAAAAATTTTGGTGGATTGGCATTTTGTTCCAAGTGAAGTAAAAATGATTAATGTTGGACCGGGAAATGACCGCGAAGGGACAATTAAATTAGGGGATAACCAATCCTTTACAGCAGAAGAAGCAGCGGCTTTTGAAGAAATTGAAAAGGCTGGTTACAAAGTGGATTTTGCCTTGTTACCTGATCAACGAATTGGTTCTTGGGCGCATTTTAAAGCTAAATTTGGTTACTGATTCTAGAAGTTTTGAAAAGAGGAGAGTAGTATTATGACAATCAACTGGATACAAGCGGCTATTTTAGGCCTATTTGCTTGTCTGTGTTCAAATTCTTGTATGGCTGGACAAGCGGTGGGAAATTATACGATTGGGCGTCCTTTAGTCGGCGGATTAGTTTGTGGCATTATTTTAGGAGATTTAAAATTAGGAATCGCTTGTGGCGTAGCAATGCAATTAGTTTACATTGCTTTGGTCACACCTGGAGGCACAGTGTCTGCTGATGTGCGGGCAATTTCATATATCGGGATTCCTTTGGCGATGGTGGCGATTTCGACCAAAGGGTTAGATCCACTTGGCGGCTCTGCAGCCGACCTAGCTAAATCGGTCGGCACATTAGTTGGAACGATCGGAACGGTATTATTTTATTCTGTTGCTGCGTTAAATTTAGTTTGGCAATCGTTTGGTTGGAAAGATATAAAAAAAGGCAAGCTTGATCATTTATATGCCATTAATTTTGGTTGGCCGTGGATTTCTCATCTACTTTTTTCCTTTTTGCCAACCGTGATTTTAACCTATTTTGGGGCTACGGCTGTTACAGCAATGAGAGATGCATTACCTATGGATGGTCTTGCAATGAAAACGCTTTTTACTGTAGGTGGCATGCTTCCGTGTGTGGGAATTGCAATTTTGTTACGTCAAATTGTTAATAAGAACATTGATTTTGTACCTTTTTTTGTAGGGTTCACATTAGCTGCTTCATTAAAACTCAATTTAGTCTCAATAACGATTATTGCGCTTCTTTTTGCTGTAATTTTTTATAAAATTGCTTTGATTAAAAACAATACTAAACTGGTTGATTCAACAGGAAGTCTGACGAATGATGATGAAGAGGAGGACATATGAGATGGAAGAGTTGAAAGCAAATAAATTAGACCAAAAAACGTTAAAGCATTCTTTTCATTTATGGTTTTGGGGAGCGTTAACTTGTTTTTCACAACAGCATATGCAAACCTTCGGCTATCTTTCTTCAATGCTTCCTATTATCAAAAAACTTTATCCAAAACATGAAGACCAAGTGAAAGCCATTCAAGCATATACAGCTTTTTTTAACACAAATCCAATGCTTGGAACGGTCATTGTTGGTGTGACTGCTAGTATGGAAGAGGCTAGAGCAAGTAAGAATGAAATTGATGGAGAAACCATTAATGATATGAGGGCAGGATTAATGGGGCCAATTGCAGGGATTGGTGATTCATTAGTTGATGGTACCTTAATTCCTATCTTGTTAGGAATTTCCTTAGGAATGTCCACGGGCGGTTCGCCAATTGGTGCCATATTTTATATTATTGTTTGGACGTTAATTTCCTATTTTGGCCAACGCTTTTTGTATTTTAGAGGCTATCATTTTGGTGATAAAGCAGTAAGTTTCTTAGTTGGGAAAGAAGGAGCCGCCGTTAGAGTTGCTATCGGAGTTATTGGTAGTATGGTTGTCGGTGGGGTCCTTGCATCTTGGGTAAATGTGACTACTTCTTTTAAATTAATAGGTGCTGACGGAAAAGTTTTCCTTAAACTGCAAGATAAAATTGACAGTATTTATCCAGGACTATTAACGATACTTGTTACCTTGTTTTGTTGGTGGTTAATGTCAAAAAAACATGTTTCCGCTATTTGGACGATGCTTATTTTAGTTGTTATTTCTCTCGTTGGCGTTTTATTAGGTGTTTTCAATCCAGGATTAACTTACTGAACAATCACCAAAAAGGACTCTAGCTGTTAGAGCAAACTGACTTTTGCAGAAAATCGATGACGAAAAAGCTAATAAATTAAATTCTTACTCTCTAAGACACAGAAAAAATCTTGTGATTAAAATAAAAATATATAAAATAGAAGAAATTTAGAGACTAGCTTCTATTTTATATATTTTTTTGTTTTAGAAATTTAGTTGGTTTATTAGAATTTTAGGAAAAATTTTACGAAAAGTGTCGCGAAAATGGCTCCTAAAAACGGTGCAGTTCCGGGAACAATCAAACCATATTGCCAATCATTATTGGTTTTATTTTTGATTGGTAAAAGTTGATAGGCGATACGAGGACCTAAATCACGTGCTTGATTCATTGCGAATCCTGTAGTACCACCTAGCCCCATGCCGATTGCCCAAACAAGCAAACCAACAGCAATGGGTAGTTGTGTTTCGTAGGAATGTGCAATTGCTAAAATAGATGTTAAAAAAATGAATGTTGCAAAAGTTTCAACAAAATAGTTTCTTGGTAAATTTCGTTGGTTCGGATTTGTAGAAAAAATATTACGAATAGCGATTGGATCGACACTATCGGCGGATAGCTTGAAATGATCAGCATACATAATATAAACAATGACGGCGCCACAAATGCCGCCTAACATTTCAGCGATGACATAGGGAATGAAGTAAGACCATGGAATCATTCCTAAAATAGCTTGAGCGAGGGCCATTGCTGGATTAATACAGACTCCGCCAAAGACGAACAGAACAACAGAGATTCCAAAAGCCCAAGTAGTGATTGCAAACATGTGACCAGAACCAGCGTATTTTGTTCGTTTTAGGACATCGTCGCAGTGAACACCTACCCCAAATACGATCATTAATGCAGTTCCCATAAATTCTGATAAGATATGATGAAACATAAGATAAAGCTCCTTTAATCAATAGTTTTGTTATTTAATGTTTGGACGAGGCGATAGACTTCCTCAATTGTAAAATTATATTGTTTAGCAATTCGTTCACAATCTTGGTATTCAATAGACTCTTTCAATAGGCCATGATAATGATTTTTTTTAATATGGACCTTACCAAAAGGTGTTTCCAAGATTTTGAAAGAACGGTCCATCACACTACGTTCCATTGTTTGAAAACGCATACCAATTGTAGAAGTATGTTTAAAGAGTAGTTCTGTAAAATATTCTTTTTCCTCTGTTGTTGTTAAAACCGTTAATAGAATGGCACTTCGGTTTTTTTTCATATGAATGGGCGTGAAAAAAACATCTAGAGCACCATGCTCCAATAATAGATCCATTGCGTAACCTAACTGTTCAGGTGTTTGATTGTCTATATTTGTTTCAATTTTTAAAACTTGGTCATGGTGTTCTGTCCTCTTTTTTTTACTATGTGTTTCAGTAAAGATCGATCCTCTGAGGGCATTGAACTTGCCTGTTTCCCGTTTGCCGAATCCGTAACCTATTTTTTCAATTAATCGTTGTTCTGGTGCGACAAATAGAGGACTAAGTTCTTTAAAAATAGCTAAGCCAGTCGGTGTGACAAGTTCAGTTTTTATCTCAAAGTCTTGTTGAATGATTAAATTCGTTTCTTTACGTAATTCCATCACCGCGGGAACTGGTATTGGCATGACTCCATGGGCAATTGTGATAGTACCACTTCCATCTGTAATTGGCGTTGAATAGACTTGTTCAATCTCTAACTGTTCCCATAAGATAAAAAAGCCAACGATGTCAACAATTGAATCAATTGCTCCGACTTCATGAAAATGAATAGTGTCAATTGTTTGTTGATGAACAGCAGCTTCAGCTTTTGCAATGTCATAGAAAACATTTTTACTATGTTTTTTTACAAAATTGGACAAGTCGCTTTTTTCAATTAATGTATAAATATCTTTTAAATTTCTAGAATGGCTATGATGATGTGCATGTTCTTTCGTTTCATGATGTTCATTTTCGTGGTGAGGAGAGAGACTGTGTTTTATACCGTAATCCTTTTTTCCATGTTGTAGGAGAACATCGAAATCTGTTCCGTAAATACAACTTTTAGCAATTCGTTGGGCTTGAATGGTGAACCCATCGATGGGAAGTTTTTTTAATTCGATTAACAGTTTGTTTAAATCCCCGCCTAAGTCAAGCAACAATCCATTTAACATATCACCACTAAGACCAGAAAATGGTTCTAAAAATAAGCTTTTCATAGTGAAGACTCCTTTATTTGATTAATCATACTTGCATTATAAGCGGCACCAAACCCGTTATCTATGTTGACTACACTAACGCCAGAGGAACAACTATTTAGCATTCCTAAAAGAGCAGTCAGTCCTTGAAAATTGCTGCCGTAGCCTATGCTAGTAGGGACGGCAATCACTGGCACGCTAACTAGTCCGCCTAGCACGGACACCAGTGCACCTTCCATGCCTGCAATCACAATAACCACCGAAGCCTGTTGAATCTCATCTAGGTGAGCGAACAAACGATGAATGCCAGAAACGCCTACATCATAGATACGTTTTATTTGATTCCCGAAAGTTTCTGCAGTGATTGCTGCTTCTTCAGCAACGGACATGTCTGACGTTCCAGCAGTAACTATCGCAATATAGTTTTTTGTTGTAGTCTCCATTTGGTTGATAACGAAACAACGTGCAAGTTCATAGTAGGTTCCATGAGGAAAGTTCGACTCTAAAGGCTGGGCTTTTTGTTGTGAAACGCGAGTAACTAAGATTGTATTGTTTTCTTTTCTTAAGCTATTGATAATTTTGATGAGTTGCTCAATTGTTTTCCCTTCCCCATAAACGACTTCTGGATACCCAGTTCTTTCTTTACGCTGCGTATCAATTTTTGCAAAGTCTAATTCGCAAAAGCCATTTAATTTGTTTGTTGCTTCTTCTAAAGATAATTTTCCCTCTTTAAAAGCTCCTAAAATTTCTTTCGGTTGCATAATACAACGCTCCTTATTCCTGATTTCTCAAGGATCATTATTCTACAATGACAGACAAGCCATCTCGAATCACAGTCACTTTTGCATTTAGACCTTCTCTTTCAAATGCTCGCTCTAACGCTTCATCAAACGTTTTTGCTATTTCCATATGCATCGAAGTGATAAGCTCAGGATCAACAAGATCTGAAACAAAAATTATATGATGATGAACTAAAATTCGCGCTAAAATTTGCGAAGTCCATTGATCTGGCACGGTTTCTAATCGTGGTGTATGGATGGCTGCTTCTAAAAATTCGTTTGGATTTTTAACATTGGCAATATTTTCATAAAAACCTTCACCACCGTGACCATCACGACACCCAGCGACCATAATAATGACACCGCCGTCTTTATTGGTTGCTTCTGCAGCGGTCATCCCTTTAACTGCTTGATAAATGTTTTGATCAAGTGGAAATCCGCCATTCGTTGAAACCGCAATGTCGCAAGGTATTTTTTTGACACGGGCAATTTCTTTTACAAAGTTACAACCAACTTTATGCGCTTCAACCATATCGCCTGCAAAGGAACCAATAATTTTTTTGTCACCATCTAAAACGACATTAACAATAAAAGCTAGATTCGCTTTAGCGGCAGCGTAGACCATATCATTATGAATCGGATTATCCGTTAAATTTCCTGTCCGTGAGTTGGAGGAATCAATAAATTCTCCAGAATGGTTAGCCATGATGGTTTTATAAGAAGCAATTCCAGGTAAAACAGATTTACGTCCACCAGAAAATCCTGCAAAAAAGTGTGATTCAATAAATCCTTCGGCTAGCAGTAAATCTGCTTCTGCTGCAATGCGATTAATGATACAATCGCCCCCTGAAGGTAGTTGACCGATTTTGACCATTGAGGAATCATCAGTAGAGATATGCATAACGATTTCTTCATTCTCTACAATCGCTTTACCATATTTGCTAATCAGTTCTTCTCGTGTAGAAGGGCGATGAAAGCCTGTAGCAACTAAAATCCGGATTCTAGCTGTTTTGTTCACTGAACGAATTCTACGCAAAATAATTGGGGTGATAATATGTGAAGGAACGGGACGTGTGTGATCGGAACTAATGAGGACAATGTCTTTTTTACCCTTAGCTAATTCTTCTAATGGAAGGCTTCCAATAGGATTGTCCAGCGATTTTTCGACTGTTTCTTTCTCAGTATATGGATTTGAAAAATGTTCAGCTTTTGATTCGAGAAGCCCAATAAAATTTTTATCGGGAATTCTTGCAGTAATCATTTTCTTGTCATAAGGTAGGTTAATTTCTACCATAGCAATCATCTCCTAAGTAATATTTTACGAGACTAAGTATAATGAAATTTAGAAATCACACAGTCCTTATTGTGGGTAACATTTGCTAACAAAAGGTTGGTGAGAGTGTTTATAATAGTTAACGAATCAAACAGAAACTTAGTCAAAGGAGTGACAATTATGGAGTCAGATTATCTTACAGCTTTCTTAGATAGAAAGAAGACGCCGATTATCAAAAAAAAACGCCATACTTATCTCGCTTATCATGGATTGGAGGAAGCGTACACCTATGTATTAAAGAAAGGGGTCGTTAAGACGAGTATTATTTTAAAGGATGGACGAGAATTTAATCTGTCGTATATTGTGTCTCCTGACATTATTTCATTGTTACGTGATGAAGTATCAAATTATACATCTGCTCCTTTTAATATCCGCATTGAGTCGGAAGAGGCTAGCTTTTATCGGATACCAAGGACTGTATTTTGGGAATATGTTAGAGAAGATGCTGTTCTTCAAGATTATGTACGGGATTACTACCGAGCAAAATTATCGGAGAGTATTAGTTCCTTACAGAATATGACAATGAATGGTAAGAAAGGGGCTGTTTGTACTTTTATTTACCAATTAATTGATTTGTTTGGTGTACAGACAGAGGAAGGAATATTAATTGATTTTCAAGTAACTAATGAGGATATTGCGGGGTTTTGCGGGATTTCAACGAGAAATAGCGTAAACCGAATTATCCATGATTTAAAAGAGGAAAAAGTCATCGATATCAAAAAACAAAAAATTGTGATTTACGATCAAAGTTATTTAGCTGATTATATTGATCGATAAGATAGGAGTCTGACGAACATGCATATTCCAGAAAATTATTTAAGCCCACAAACTTGCGCAGTGATGGGCGCGATTATGGTACCTGTCTGGTACCGCGCTGTAAAAAAAGTTGACGTTCAAATTAAATTAAAAAAAGATACAGGGACCATGTTAGGGATTTCCTCCTCCTTGTCATTTTTAATAATGATGTTTAATTTGCCAGTACCTGGTGGAACAACTGCGCACGCTGTTGGGGCTGTTCTCATCGCATTATTGATGGGACCTTGGGCCGCGGCGCTGTCTGTTTCGGTGGCTTTACTATTACAGGCTTGTTTATTTGGTGATGGTGGTATATTAGCTTTTGGTGCAAACGCCTTTTCTATGGCGTTTGTGATGCCATTCGTGGGATATGGAGTTTATAAGCTAGTTACGCGTGTAAAAAAATTTGAAACAATGGGTCTTTTCTTAGCTGGGTATCTTGGTGTAAATGTGGCGGCATTTTCTACTTCTGTATTATTAGGTATCCAACCCTTACTATTCCATGAAGCGAATGGTACGCCACTTTATAACCCATATGGTCTTTCTATAACTATACCAGCAATGATGAGTGTCCATCTGTTAGTAATAGGAATTGTTGAAGGTATCTTCACCGTGTGTGTCTATAATTTTGTAAAAAGTGTGTCAAAAGATGCAATTTTTATCGAAGAAAAGAAGAAAAGGACTCCGTTGTTGCGATTAAAGAGACTGTTATTGGTTATGGTAATTTTATGTCCATTAGGTTTGATTGATCATGCCACTGCTTGGGGTGAATGGGATTTATCTGAATTAGTCAAGAATTTAAAACAGAATCATTTACCTGCAGTACAACCAAAAGGTATGGTGAATGGTTTTTCATTTCATGCACTTTTCAGTGATTACTTTATTCCAGGACTGCCATTAGCACTTGGATATATTTTAAGTGGCGTAACAGCCATAATCGTTTTTTTACTCATTTTTCGTTTATTTAATGGAAGAAGGCAAAGTTGATGCCTGAATGGATGAAAGAATCTTCCACGTCCCTTGAACCTAATAAAAAAGAAACCTTTATGCTTAAAAATCGAAAAGGAATCCTTTTTTTATTAAATAAATTTCAGGTGAGTGGGAAACGCAATAAGACTATTCTCAGTGATATACACCCAGCAATTCAACTGATCAGTACTTTTTTACTAATTGTTTTAATCAGCACAGCACAAAAAGTTCTTGTTTTGTGGCTCTTAGGCATCTACCTAGGCATGTTACTTTTAGTTGAAAAACCAACTATTCTACGAAACATTGTCAAAAAAGCTAGTATCCTCATTTTGATGCCGCTGATTATCTATTTACCGATCTTTTTTTTAGGTCAATTTAGTTTATTATTTATTGTTCATTTGTTTTTTTTAGCCATAGCGATTAGTCAATATATGGAAACAACCAACATGAATCAATTTATAGCAGCATTAAAAATCTTTCATTTTCCGAATATAATACTTTTACAATTAGATATTACGATTAAATATATCTTTTTCTTTGGAAATCTCTTAATCCAACTGCTTGCCGCTGTAGAAGCTAGAGCAGTTGGTGGGAATATCCAGTTGAGTACGGGTAGTAATTTAATCAGTCTTATTTCTTTAAAATCTTTTACGTATGGGAAAAAGTTGGACATGGTGATGGAAGCAAGAGGATATACTGGTCAATATTATCGAGTAAAGCAACCATTAAAAACGAAAGATTTTTTGGTTAGTATTGCCTATCTTTTATTTTTCGGGGGGTTGCTTTATTTAGGGAGGAACTAATATGTATCGAGTAAATCATTTGGTTTATCGCTATCAAACGAAGCCTGTTTTTTCGCCTTGTAATTTGGAAATAGCCAGAGGAGAATATCTGGTTTTGATGGGAGATAACGGCAGTGGAAAATCCACTTTTTTAAATTTGCTCGCAGGTTTTTTAAAACCTTCCGAGGGAACGATTTATTTTATGGAACAATCATTAACGGCCTGGAAAAAAGACCCTATTCATAAAAAGAAGTATTATGCTCATTTGGGTATATTATTTCAAGAGACGGACACACAATTATTTAATGCAACAGTTTATGACGAATTGGCATTTGGCCCTAGACAGCTCCAACTATCCGAGCATGAAACAGCAAAAAGAATTAATGATTGTTTGAATTTATTAAAAATTACCCATTTAAGCAATCAAGTGCCTTATCAATTATCGGGAGGAGAAAAGAAAAAAGTGGCTTTTGCTAGTCTGTTAGTAATGAATCCAGACGTGTATTTATTAGATGAGCCGTTTACTGGGTTGACAAAAGAATCGGAAAAATTATTTAAAAAGATAATAAAAAATCTGCATCAACTTGGTAAAACAATTATCCTTTCCACCCATGACTATTTGAGTATTTGCGAGGAAGCTGATTCCATTTTATTGTTTGATTCGGCTGTTACAAGGTACTCAAAGGAAGAGATAGAAGCCAATGCTAACTTGTTACAACATTTAAAACGGTATTAAGTGTACAAATATTGACAATAATTGATACTATGAATCGTGATTTTTTCTAATGTGGAGATGTCTATAATTAATTATGTAAAAGAAAATCAATAGGAGATGGTTTAAATGTCTGTCATGAAAACGAAAGAACAAAGTTTAGTTCGCGAATTACAAAAAATGGATAAGTTGGCTGTTGCATATTCAGGTGGAATTGATAGCTCTTACTTGCTAAAAAAAGCTTTGGACACTTTAGGTGCTGAAAATGTACTTGCGGTTGTTGTAAATTCAGAATTATTTTCTGATGATGAGTTTGATAAAGCGGTCGATTTAGCTAATGGGTTGGGAGCAAATGTGTTAGGCCTTGAAATGAGCGAATTAGCGGATGATAGAATTGTTGCAAATAACCCTAATAGCTGGTTCTACAGTAAAAAATTATTATATAAAACTATTCGTTCGGCTATTCAGAAAGAGGGATTTGATGTTCTGGCCGATGGGATGATTATGGATGATAATACTGACTTTCGTCCTGGATTAAGAGCAAGAGATCAAGAAGGGGTCATCAGTCCGCTACAACAAGCTAAATTATATAAAATTGAAATACGTCAACTTGCTAAAGACGCAGGTATTTCCAATTGGAGTAAAGTTGCCTCATGTAGCATTGCTTCAAGAATTCCTTATGGCATTAAGTTAACACGCTCAGCTATTGATCAAGTATTTGCTAGTGAAAAATATTTACGGGAAATAGGTTTTCCAATTGTCCGTGTCAGAGCACATCATGATTTAGCACGGATTGAAATTCCAGAAGACAAACTTTCTCTGTTATTAGAAAACAGAGAAAAAATTGCAGATTATCTTAAAAAACAAGGATTTAATTATGTAACTTTTGACTTAGAAGGATTTAAATCTGGCCGAATGAATGATATCCTCACAGAAACTGAAAAAAAAGTTTTTTGTGAATGTTAGACAGATAAGTTTATAAAATTGAGTCGGTGTAACGGAGTCAGGACAGGGGTATTCCGTTACAAAAACCAAGTTTTCTGCTCGATTAGGTCGGTTGTTTTCATTGATTACTCTGCCAGTAGTTTATTAACTTTTAAGCCTAGGAAAAATTCCCTTTGGATTTTTCCTAGGCTTTTTGTCTATTTAATCATTTGATATTTGCTAAAAAGAAATTAGCTGTAGAATTTTTTAAGATTACTAGTGATTGTTCAATTTGAGGAAAATAAATGGATTGTTTGGACTGGTTGATTAGTCGATTATTTTTGGGATTCGTGAGTGAAAGTATTTGCTGTGAATAGTTAAATAACTCAGTGTTTAGTGTGTCCGGCCTAACTGGCGTTAATTTTTTTAAGTAGTGTTGTGTTTTCATAAGTTCTAAAAGAAGCTCTTCCATAGCAGTTTGCATTTCCAACAGTTGATCATTTAGTTGTTTTTGTTGCATTAAGCTTTCAGCAGAGGCATCGTTACTATAAATAGGAGATTCAAGAACAATTTCTTGAATAGAATAGTTTACTCTACGTTGTACTCGATAAGCTAGTACCCAAGCATCACTTGGTAACGTGGTCTCTTCATTGATTAACGCTAGCAAAATAGAGCTGATCGTTTTTGACCAACTATTGATATTTTTACGTAATACTTGACTATGCCATGTTGGGAAAATAAAAAACATAACAAAAGCAATCAGCGCACCAATAATTACATCAAAAACTCTTGTATAGCCTGCAGAACTACCACCTAATGTGAAAGTTAACCAAGTGGTCACACTTAGCATTAGAAATGCTTGACTTAATTTACGGACGGTTTCATACAATATAACTAGCAAACTAGACAATAGCATTGGCCATAAAGGATTTAGGTTTGTTAAGTTAGCAATTAATTGAGACAAAAAAATGCCTAAACAACCACCTAAAATAGAACCAATAGTTCTTGAAGTGATTTTGCCGAGTGTACCATGATAACCTGGCATAACCATCAAACAACCAGAAATAACTACCCAGAATTCGTGATTAGCTAAAGGCAAAGGGTACATGTAATTAAGAATAAGCGAACAAAAATGACAAACTAAACCTGTTAAAGCTAAACGAATTGCAAATCTAGCAGAGCTGCCTTTGTAAGAATGAAGGATCTCTTTGGCTTCTGCAAGTCCTTCTTTTGTGGGTAAGAAAGATTTAAATGAGATTTTTTTAGAGGATTGTTTGTTTTGTATCAAAAGGATTGCTGATTTTATTTCGGTGTTTGCTGAAGCAAATTCTTGAAGAGGCAGGGTTAATTGTTCTCCTTTTAAAAAGAGTAGAATTGCTTTTAAAGCAGGAAGATTTTCAGTTGCATTGGTTGAATCTAACGAGCCTGCAATTGCATCTGCTTGTGAAACCAAGGGATAAATCCATGGTGTTTTTTGATGATTGACCAATGGCATCGTTTCAACAGATTCGCGTACTTTTATTCTGAAATGGACATAGCGTGCGGGTTTTCCTTGTGCTAATAAATATAATTGTTCATATAAATCGGCTACTAATTTTCGTGCTTCATTATTTTGCGGCTTAGAATAAAGACAATAGAACAAACAAAGGATGGACATACCTAAAATTATTGCACCCAGACCTTCAAAAGTTTGACCAATAGACAAATTGCCTTTTAATTGCGCACCAGCTAGTAAAGAAATGGTCCCAAAGAGACATCGAATATACAGACCAATACTAAAGTTTCTTACAATCCCTGAAAAATACAAACCAAGGACGAATAATAAAATAATGAATATACTTGACGACTGTAAAAGTATCCCCAGACTGGCACCAAGAAAAATCATTAAAATACCATCTATGGCACTTCTTTGTGGAGAGCTATGTCGTGGTAAGACACAAATTACAGTGCCCAAAAAGCTACCAACATTTACTAAAACAAAAGCGAAAGGAAAGACTATTGTTAGAACAGCACCAACAGCATTTGCAATAATGATACTAAGAACAAGAGCAAACCAGTTCTGTCTTGTATCAAAAGTTAGTATAGGACGACTATACGCCCAAGACGATTCTAAGAAGACCTCAAAAAATTTTTTGATAGATAATTTCACAAAACATTCCTTCTTTAAAAATTTATTAAAAGCTAAAAAATTATTCCTCTGCTAGTATACACCTCTAAATTTTTTTTTCAAATTTGCTCTTTTTAAGAAAACTCACAATCATAAGCCAACATTAAGTTTAGCCATATATTTTTGTTGAATAAATTCTGTAAGCTCATGCCAACTTTCTTCATTTTCAATGGAATCTAAGTAGAAAATATCTTGATTAGAAGTAGCTTTTTCGAAGGAATCTGTGATGATGATATCCGCATTTGTGAAGTCTTCGGTAATAGAGATTGCGTTTGTATTATATAAGGAGGATAACCGTGTTTTAATAAAATAATTTGCATAAAAATCTTTGATAATTTGTAAATAGATTCTCACTTGTACTTTTTTTTCGGACACAGACAATGTGTAAAGCAGTTGACTGAGTAACTCTAAATGCGTTTCTTGGTGAACTAATTTTGCCACCGTTCGTTTTATTCGATTAAAGTATGCAACATCTGACGGAGTACAAATTTCTGGCTGCGGTAAATAAAGTGTTAAAAAAGTATAATAATTGTCCTCCGTTAAAAAGTACCAAGCATTAAAAATAGAAAGATAGTAAACGTATTGATAATCATGCTGATTTGTCAGTAAGTAGGCTACTTGCTTAAACAATTTTTTTGATAAGACACAATAAGGATGGTTAGATTCTATAAATAATTTTTCTATTTGTTTCGTTTGCTTTTCCGAAAAGATATAAGGGATAAAAATGCGAGATAAAAAATTAAAGTATAAAATTTCAGTTTTTCTTGTTTCGCATTGAATGTCAGCGAAGGAGTGTTCAAGAAAAAATAAAGTGACATGACTGTATTGATTGATCAGAATAAAAAAAGAATGCAGGTTTTTAGAGTGCGGCATCTTTAAGAAGTTTTGTGCACTTGTTCTAGTTTTAAATATCGCATATAAAATATAAAACGCTCTTTTCTTCATTCGGACATTTTTATAGGATCGTTCAAGAAGTTCATCGGGTAGACTTTTTTTTATTTCTTCAAGACTTATTTTAGAAAAAGGCCAAGCCAATTCTTGAAAGGAATCTTGTAGGAAAATGAAAGAAAACACTCGAATCGATAATTCATTGCCAGTTAATTGATAAATACCCTTAATACTAACGATTACTATATCAAAAATTTTAAAAAAGTTATTCAGTTGTTTCGTGATTTTTACCAGATAATGTTCAGAAATATATAAAACTTTAATTAATTCGTTTTTATCAATGGAAGAATGTGTGACCAATTGTACGCAATAATTAAATTGTACATTGTTTTTTAAAAGATTGAGTTTTAACGTGTAGGCGTATTCGACCGCGCTTTTTCGGTACGCTGGATTTACACAAACAATGCCATTATTGTTAGAGACAATAAAATGTTGGATTTGATAAGTATCCTCGAATTCTTGATTTATTTTTATCAGATTTTCCTTGACCGTTCTTTTTGAAATTTTTAAATTGGAAGAAATTTCATTTAATGACGTATGAGCTCGCTTGACTATATAAAATAAAATTTCTAGCTCATTCGTTAGGTAGGATGGAAACATGTTATGGACCTCCAAAAGTAAAATTTAGGTTCATTGTAGTCTACTTTCTTTAAATTTTTGTATTGATATGTTAACACAAGCGCAATAAGAAGCGGCCATCACAATTAATGTACAGCCTTATACATTAATTGTGTGTGGCAAAGCAATTTCAATGTTGATAAGCTAGCAGTAGTTAGAATAATTATTATTTAGTTTCTAATTCCAAAAAAGGTCAAGGTGAGTAAGCAATGAAAAAAATCAACGAACAATTAAAAATGAAAATGCCAACCTACAAAAGAAAAAAAAGCATTGCTTATTTCTTTTACTCTTGTCTACTATTGGTATCGATTTCTTGTTTTTTGAGCGTGCATTTTCAAGAATGCGAGGCAGCTTCGCTCTATCAAGCGGGAGGGATAGCCATTGATTTGAGAACTGATTTACCTTATGGAATGGAGATAAGCCATGACGGTGGTGGTGGTCCTGATGGATCATTTGGAGGAAAATTACACGTAAAATTATCCGGAACAGTGGACACTTCTCATACACAAAAAATTACTGCTCTTGCTTTCGATACCGATGGGATGCAATATGGTCTGATGTTTCATTTACCAGAAAATATAAGTGCAGATAATTTTAAAGCGGCTTATGACAAGGCTTATGCGGATAATCCAGAAAATTTTTATTCAATTAGTGGACAAAAAAATACACGAATATCAATCATCAACACAAAAGGAATGCGGACGTTTAACGGTTTTTCAGAAGATGGTTCACCAGGGTGGGGTGATCCCGAACAAGACTATAGTGGGGTTGATACTGAGCATCAGGTGATGTTTTGTGAACGTGGAGATTCTATTGATTTGTCTCTTGGGAAAATTTATGACATTTGGAGTAATGAACCTGATAAAACTAAAATAACATTTGAGCTTCATTTTGATTTAGATGTGGCAACTTTGATGAAAGATGGCGATTCGAAGGATTATTCCCTCAATAAAAGTTTAACGAAACATCGCTTACCTGTATCAAATGTTTTGTCGGATGGTAATGAGAGTGATCAATTTTTGTTATCGGCAGATTTTTTTGGCCGGACGTATGAATTGGGTAGATTTTCAGATACAACGAATACAGTTAATCATAATATGGTAACGGCTAGTGCAGACATGTGGTTACGTGCGACAAGTTTAGCGGCAGCAGCAAAGCAAGATCCAAATAATTTGAATCATCAAATTATTACTGGAATCACCGGGAAAGTGGCTACTTGGTCTTCTTATATCTCGCCATGGGACAGCGGTGATAAAGACAATCCATTATCCAATTACAATACCCAAGATGCCTCTAAATATCCTGAAATACCTGAAAGCACAACGATGTTACCAGGGGAGTTTTTATCACCAAAGTTTACGATGAACCAAAGACAAGACAATCCGCTTAATTGGACAGATGGGTATGTTGCTCAACGGTTTGCGCGCGTAGTTAATTTTCATACTCACACAGTTGATCCTAAGGCCAATGTGAATGTCTCTTCACAACAGCAAAACGGGTTAACAACTTATTTGTTTAGTGGCAAAGATGGTTGTGGGCTGCCGTTAGTCAATCCGCCAGGAACGGATTCTTCAGAGCCCACAGATAAAACATATATGCGCGTCACAATAGATCCATACCAAGTGCCAAGTTTAGAAAGGGCAGCTTTTGTTAAAGGTCAAACAACATTTCACCCGCAACAAAAGATACCAGTAGAACTAACCGTTAAGGCTCCGACAACTAGAAAAGTTCAGATTGAAGAAAAAATTTCAGGTGCTGCCCAAACTGATTTTCATAAAATTGGGGAGCAAGATTTAAAAAATTTACCAGTCACAGATGATTGCGTTAGTTTTAACTGTTTAGCAGATGCTTTACCAACTTCAGGAGATTACACATTAACATTTAGAATTCTTGATGTTGATGATACATCTAAAAGCTACTCAAATGAGAAAAGTTTAGCTGTGCACATTGATCAAGCGCAAATTAAAGTTAAATCTCAAGATACGATTTATCAATATACTCAATGGCAACCAGAAAGTGAAGTGACTAGCTTACAAACACCAGATGGTAAAAAAGGTGATTTTCGAGACGTAAGTGTCACCATATATAAACTGGACGGAGAGCAAAAGGTCCCAGTAGATGCGGTGGATACAAAAGTGGTTGGTAAATATGAAATTGATTATAACTACCTAGGATTAGAGGCGCAGACTGCACTAGAAGTCATTCCCTCTTCAGCTCATATTGGTGCACATAACGACAGCTTTTCTGTGGGGACGCCCTTCGATCCAAAACGTCTTTTTGATAGTGCAACAGATAATGATGGACAGTCCATTCCTTATAGTAAGATAACGATTCGCTATACGCCTGATCAGGTAAACGATGAAGTAGCGGGCGTCTATAAAATTACTTATGATATCTCTAAAATAGTAGGTTTTAGTGAAAGTATTACCGTTGATTGGACCTACTATTACTCTAATCGTCTAGACTTTTATCACTTATCTGAACAACTAATGCCTTTTGAGAACGTAAAATTTAATGGCCAAGATCAAACACAGACATTAAAAAGTTGTGAGATGAACATTGAAGATACGGGGGATCCTAATCGGACAACTGGCTGGCAGCTTGAAGTAGCCTATAATTTAAATGATCAGAAAACACAAGCGTGGAAAGACGCAGGGCTTGATCTCACGCTAAATCCAAAGTCAGTCGATTATGTAACAACTGAGCAAAATATTATGGTTAACGATGAGCAACAATTAGTAGCTGATGTAAGTAACCAATCTATCAAAAATAAAAAAGTTTTGACGAAATTACAATTATTGCCCACATTAACTATTTCAAAAGTCACACCTGCTGATAAATATGAAGCTCAGTTAATTTGGAACTTAGAAGCAACACCGTAAGGGAAGAGGGAATAGCTGTGAAATGGTTTATCTATGATTTATTGTTTGTTGCCTTTATTCTCGGTTTGCCAATTCAAGCACAAGCTGAAGACAAGACAGCTGACGCACAAGCTGGCACAAAAGTCATGGTAATAGTGAAAGAGAGTGAGGATATTGTTCCACATCCCAATGAGCTTATACCGCAGACTAACGATATGCCAACTTCACGAGGACAACCTAATTTTTTACCAAAAACAAACGAGATTACGTCTCAAGAGACGATTTTAGGAATCGTGGTACTCGGAAGTACATTAATCGTCGGACTTTATAAAGAAAAGAGGAAAAATAATGAATAAAAAAATAATTGGTTTAACTGTCACTTTAGGAACGGGGATTTTTTTAATTGGTCAACAAACTGTAAATGCGGCTGATAATACCAATACCACAGCGAATGTGTCGGTTTTAGGTGGCGGATTAACCATTACACCATTAGCACAAATTAACTTTGGGACGGTGACAAAAGACGGCCAAGATCATACGCAACCAGATCAAAGCAAGTCGCAACTTATCATTAATGATAATCGTGGGACAACGAATACAGGTTGGTATCTGACAGCGAATTTAGAAGATAAAGGAAAAGGTGTCACTGGCTTAGACGGAATGACACTTCATTTAGACACTAAAAAACCTGACGGATCTTCTGAAAAAGGTACCTTTACGGGCGTTGATTTAACCACAGATGCTTCAACCATTATTTCGCTAGATAAAAGTGATATCCGTTTATCAGACACTGTCACGACAGCTGATTTAAATGCAACGTTAAATATACCTAAAAGTATTGCTGCAAATACCTACTCTGGGACCATCGTCTGGAATGCCATCGATGGAGCACCCGCCTAAGAATTTAACATAAAACGATGTAAGAAAACGAGGCAGATAAATTGAAAAGAATTTTAAAGATACTTTTTATATTGACTATTCTCTGTTTAGGTGGAGCGATGCGTGCCTGGGCAGATCCGTCTAATACCAATAGTTCAGCAACAATTGACAATGCGAATGCGTATACAGTCACACCCGTTTTCGGAGCAACTCAAAATAACAAAACCAGTAATTTTTTTGATATGACATTAACTCCGAAACAAAAAGATACATTCAAATTAACGATAACCAATACTACGCCGAACCCTCAAAAATTTAAAGTTCAGGTAAATACAGCAACAACAAATAGTAATGGGATAGTTGACTATACAAAAAGTAGCTTTGAAAAAGATCCATCGATGAGTTTGGTACTTAGTGATTTGATTAGTCCCAATAGGAAGGACATTAGTGTTCCTGGTAAACAATCACAAACGATTGATTTTCAAATAACGATGCCAGAAAAGTTATTCTCAGGAATTTTATTAGGTGGAGTGACGATTCGACCTGTAGAGATAGCTGGGGACCAAAGCAAGGGTGGAATTCAAAATGTTTATATGCATACGATTGCTATTCGGGTGAATGAAACAGCAGAGACCATACCTGCAAAATTGGAAAGTGGTTCTGTTAAAATTGGGCAAATTAACCGCCACAATACTGTTTCGATGGAAATTAAAAATCCACAGCGGAAGTTATTGTCAAAAGTCGAAGGAGATTTTTTTGTTAAAGAAAAAGGAACAAACAAAACGATCATTCACGAAAAGAAAAATAATCTTAGTTTTGCACCAAACACAAGGTTTGACCTACCTATTTTACTGAAAGATTCGTTTAAACCTGGAGACTATACCTATACCATTAAGTTGAAAAACCATGAGGGGAGCTGGACGTTCTCAAAAGATTTCACGATAAACAAAAAGCAAGCTGATCAGTATAATAAGCGTTCTGTTGATCATAAAGTCAAAAACCTTCACTGGCTTAAGTACCTCATGGCCTTTTTAATTCTAGTTATTTTAGGTACCGTCTGCTATATCTTGGGAAAAAAGAAGGGAAAAATGAGGTTGTAAAACCTGCCTTTAAAATAGTTGACAATTATGCAGAAAAAATCATGCCAGTATGAATTATCTATGACATAAGGGAAGAATAGCTGTCTAGCAAGGATAAATTGTCAAATTAGCGTTAATTTACGCAAGTCATTGGTGTTCCTTATTTTGGAAAGTAGTATTATACTATTATTGTTCAATGATTCACAATAGAAACAAGGAGGAAAGAACCATGTATAAAGCAATTGTCGCAGCAAAAGGAAAAACAACAAAAATTGTTGAAAAAGAATCGCGTCCATTGAAAGATAATGAAGCGCGGTTGAAAATGGAAGTCTGTGGTGTCTGTCATACGGATTTACACGTTAAGAATGCAGATTTTGGCGATGTTAGCGGTTGTACCTTAGGTCACGAAGGAATTGGGATTGTGACGGAGGTTGGAAAAGACGTTACTAGTTTAAAGATTGGTGATCGTGCATCTGTTGCATGGTTTTATGAAGGCTGCGGGCATTGCGAATATTGTACTTCTGGTCGAGAAACGCTTTGTCGTTCAGTAAAAAATGCTGGATATACAGTTGATGGTGCCATGGCCGAAGAATGCATCGTCACAGACGGTTATGCAGTGAAAGTGCCAGAAAATTTAGCATCAGAGCCAGCTTCCTCTATTACTTGTGCAGGGGTAACAACCTACAAAGCGATAAAAGAATCTGGGATTCGTCCAGGTCAATGGCTAATGATTTCAGGATTAGGTGGGCTAGGTAATCTAGCTTTACAATATGCCAAGCATGTCTTTAATGCAAAAGTAGTAGCTGTTGATGTGAATGATAATCAGTTAACTTTTGCGAAAGAAATGGGTGCTGATCTTTTAATTAATCCAGTTAAAGATCCTGATTTTGCTGCACAACTTCAAAAAGAAATTGGCGGTGTCCATGCAGCAGTAGTCACTGCGGTAGCTAAATCAGCATTTAATGGCGCAGTCGATGCAGTCCGTGCGGGAGGAACGGTTGTCGCCGTTGGATTGCCTGTTGAGACAATGGATTTATCTATTCCACGTCTTGTTCTTGATGGCATTCACGTAGTCGGATCGTTAGTTGGAACCCGTCAAGATTTAAGAGAAGCTTTCCAATTCGGTGCAGAAGGAAAAGTTGTTCCTGTTTGTCAAACACGCCAACCAGAAGAAATTAATGCTATTTTTGAAGAAATGGAACAAGGAAAAATTCGCGGGCGAATGGTCATTGATTTTCGCAGTTAATTTAGTTTTTTAGTGATTCGTTGATTTAATCTGAAAACCATGAAAGGATGGATAGAATGTTTGCGAATCTTACTCTCCGTGAGAGACGACTGCTTAAGCAAGCACAAGTGGGAGCCACAATTAGCTTTATTCTTTTGTTTGTACCAATTCTGACAATCAGTCTTTTGCATACTAGTGACTTATTAGCAAAATGGCTAGGTATAGTTGGGGTAATTATGGTTTTACCATTGTTGTATTTTGCGTGGCAGATTTTAAAGATAGCCTATAAAGATCAAAAAGATAATCCAACGCCTCCTTTGTGGGTTCCGAAAGTTTATGGGATTGGGCTTTCGATCAATCCCTATCACCGGTTTGGAAAGTTAATTTTTATATTGCTAGCGGTACTGATAGTTGGCATCATCATTAGTTTGCTTTTCACACCAGCAAGTCAAATCAATCACTAAAAAACGAGTAATCAACACCCTCTTGCTGAGCAGGAGGGTGTTGATTATTTTTAAATAGACTAGATTTGAGCAACAGGTATTAGATTTTTGAAAAAAGTCTTTCTTTTTCTGATGTAGATATTTTCGCAATAAAATCATCATTATAAGTGAATTAACAGGTTTATCAAGGGTTAATACTCGTTAATGGTGGCTGCTATAATTAACCGTTGACAAACACAAAAAAACCATCATACGATAATTATGTTATTAAAAAAGTGAAAAATTGGTAGTCAACAAATGAAAACGCATTCATTAGGAAATTGTGATTCTGTACTAAAATTTTTTTAAGTTATTTTGTTAAAGAATAAAATTTTTATATAAGATGAAAATGGATTGTTTTCATTTAATAATTTATTGAAAGGATGTGTTTATGAAAGGTTTACTGAAACTGACTTTCTAACAGTCTCAGTAAACTAAGAAAATCGTTATGACTTTTCATCTGGATAAAACCTTGTTGGGTTTTGGATTTTGTGAGTAATTGTGTCGGAACTATTCTATGGGGAGCAATTTTAAGGAGGAAAAAATGAACAAAGAGTATCAAGGTAAAAAAATTTACGGTAAAAAGCACTGGTTGACATTTTTATTAGTGAGTTCGTCTGTATTGGCGTTCCATTTGTTTGTTACGATGGATTCTCAAGTGGTTGATGCGCAAGAGCAAACAGCAAAAGAAGACGTAGCTGATTCAGCAACGTCAGTCGGAGCAATTGTGTCGATTGAAAAAGCGGAGAAAAACTTTGTCATTACGTATGCTTCTGGAAAAAAAGCACAAATTAGTATTTTAAACGACCATCTTTTTCGCTATCATCTAGATCCAACTGGTAAATTTGAAGAATATCCAACGCCAAATGATCCAAAGCATGTTGCGAAAATTACGGCTAAAACAATGGCCGACTATGGCACACAAGCCTTTGAGCAAACGAACGTCACAGATTCAGGAAACCAATTTATTCTAGAAAATAATGGTTTAAAAATTATATTCGAAAAAGAAAGCGCTTTAATGAAGGTTCTAGACAAGAAAAAGAATCAAGTTATTTTAGAAGAAACCGCTCCGCTATCCTTTAAAAATGATAAAGCTACACAAACGTTAAAACAAAGTAGTCAAGAAAATTATTTTGGCGGAGGAACTCAAAATGGTCGATTTACGCATAAAGGAACAGCTATCCAGATTGTCAATACGAACAATTGGGTAGATGGCGGAGTAGCATCGCCTAACCCATTTTATTGGTCAACTGCAGGGTATGGCGTTGTTCGAAATACATGGAAACCTGGCAACTATGATTTTGGAAGTCATGATCCACAAACAACCACAACAACGCACGAAGGAACAGATTTTGATGCTTTTTATTTCTTTAATGATTCCTCAGCAGGTATTTTAAAAGATTACTATGAATTAACTGGGAAACCAGCTTTGATGCCAGAATACGGGTTCTATGAAGCGCATTTAAACGCGTATAATCGGGACTATTGGGTGAAAGTAGCAGAAGGAACCGCGGGAGCAGTTAAGTTTGAAGATGGTAATTTTTACAAAGAATACCAACCAGGCGATCTAGGAAACTTAAATGGCACGCTAGAATCTTTAAATGGAGAAAAAGAGAATTATCAATTTTCTGCACGCGCAGTTATTGATCGATATAAGAAAAACGATATGCCGTTAGGGTGGTTCTTGCCAAATGACGGCTACGGTGCTGGCTATGGCCAAACAGATTCATTGGACGGCGATGTACAAAACTTAAAAGAATTTACAGAGTATGCTCAAGCCAATGGTGTTGAAGTGGGGCTGTGGACTCAATCTAATCTCCATCCAGCGGATCCTAAAAATCCTAAAAAAGGAGAACGGGATATTGCGAAAGAAGTTAGTGTCGCTGGTGTTAAAGCTCTCAAAACTGACGTGGCGTGGGTCGGGTATGGGTATTCCTTTGGCTTAAATGGTGTAGAAGATGCCGCGAATGTTTTTGTAAAAGAAACAGACGGCGCAGTTCGTCCGATGATTGTTTCATTAGATGGTTGGGCCGGAACCCAACGGCACGCTGGTATTTGGACAGGCGATCAAACGGGTGGTCAATGGGAATATATTCGCTTCCATATCCCAACATATATCGGGACTTCGTTGTCTGGACAACCAAATGTCGGTTCAGATATGGATGGAATTTTTGGTGGAAAAAATAAAGAGATCAACATACGTGATTTCCAATGGAAAACTTTTACACCAGTGCAGCTAAATATGGACGGCTGGGGCTCCAATCCAAAAACGCCATTTGCTTTTGATCAAGAAGCCACAGATTTGAACCGAGCGTATCTAAAATTAAAATCAATGATGATGCCTTATAACTACAGTATTGCCAAGGAATCAGTTGATGGACTACCAATGGTACGGGCCATGGCTTTAGAATTTCCTAATGAAGGAACAGCATATACAAAAGATTCTCAATACCAATATATGTGGGGACCAAATTTACTCGTTGCCCCAATTTATAATGGCAATCAAGATGAGGCAGGAAATTCAATCCGTGATGGAATCTACTTACCAGATGAAAAACAAGTCTGGGTTGACTTATTTACAGGCGAAAAATATCAAGGTGGCCGTGTCTTAAATGGAGTAAAAACACCGCTGTGGAAGGTGCCCGTTTTCGTCAAAGATGGCAGTATTATCCCAATGACGAATCCAAACAACAATCCAAAGGAAATCCAACGAGATCAACGATCTTTCTTGATTTATCCAAATGGCACCACTTCTTTTAATATGTATGAAGATGACGGAATTTCAACTAGTTATGAAGCTGGGCAATCAGCTACGACTAAAATAAATAGTCAAGGCCCTAAATCAAACGAAAAAGGGGATCTGACCGTTACTATCGAACCGACAAAAGGAAGTTATAAAGACTTTGTTGATGAACGAAGCACCACGCTTGATTTGCTAGCTTCAGAAGCGCCCGAAAGCGTAACAGCAATGGTGGGGGGGACAGAAGTAACCTTGAAACAAGCAGCTAATAAAGAAGAATTTTTAGCTGGCACAAATCTATATTATTTTGATAAAGAATTCCAAGTGAATCAGTATCTTTCTGAAGCTTCAGGAGAAAAACTGAACCAATCAGCGTTATCAGTAAAACTAGCGAAACAATCTGTGACCGCCAAAGATGTTCAAATAACTGTCAAAGGTTTCATTAATAAAGGAACGGTTGACGGAGGAAATACAACGGTCGATGACCAGTTAACTATTCCGGCAAATGTCGCAATCAATGAAGAAAAAACAACGCCATCTTCTTTGACTCTTCAATGGGATCAAGTAACTGAGGCAACAAGCTATGAAGTAGAGCGTGACGGGACTGTTTTCGGAAATATTCAAACGAATACAGCAACATTTGATGGATTTTCCTTCCTAAGCGAACATACTTTTCGAGTTCGAGCTGTTGGAAAAAACGGGGTCTCTGAATGGAGTGAACCGATTAAAGGAAAAACACAAGATGATCCCTATAAAGAAACAATTAATCAAGTCAAAGCAACAAGTAATTTACCAGAACAACCAGGCGCAGAATTGAAGAAATTAACAGATAAAGATTTGAGTACAGGTTGGCATACGAACTGGTCAACAGGCATCGCTAATCCAAGTGATGGAAATTTCTTGTCTTTAAAATTTGATCTTGGTGCGGAGTATCAAATGGATAAAATTGAATACTTGCCAAGAGACAATGCCGGCAACGGAAATATTTTGCAGCTCCAGTATCGGACGTCGAAAGATGGAGCTAATTGGACAGAGTTTTCAGAACCTATTAACTGGAAGCAAGATGCTTTGACAAAAACCATTGAAACGAAGGACCAAGCGTATCGTTTTGTTGAAATGAAGGTATTAAAATCGGTGGGTAATTTTGGCTCTGGTCGTGAGATGCTCTTTTACAAACAACCAGGAACAGAAGGAATCTTACATGGAGACATTACTAACGATGGAACGATTGATGAAAATGATGCAATGAGTTATCGAAACTATACAGGCTTAGAATCTGTGGACAGTGACTTTAATGGCTATGTTGAAAAAGGTGATTTAAATAAAAATGGGGTAATTGATGCTTATGATATCAGTTATGTTTTACGACAATTAGATGGTGGGATTGAGATACCTGATGTCGAAGAAATTGCGGGCGGTTTATCCCTTGCTGTGGTTAATGAAAATGGCAAGGATACTTATCTTCCTGGCGATACATTAACCTTTATACTTAAAGGTCAAGACTTAAAAAACATTAATGCGTTAAGCACAAAAATGTCCTTTGATTCTAGCAAATTTGAACTTGTCGGTCAGCCTGCAACCACGAATAATACACAACAAATGGAAAATTATTCTAAATATCGGAAACATTCAAATGATGTGGAGAATCTATATTTAGTTCTTAGTAATCAAGGAAATAAACAATTGTTAAATGGTTCAATGGACTTAGTTACCTTTAAAGTTAAAGTAAAAGAAACAACTCGCGTAAAACGTGCGACAACTGTTGAGCAGCCATTACAATTTGATATGAGTCAAGGCTTATTAGTAGGCCAAGGATTCCAACAAGCCACACTTTCAGATTTTTCTGTAACAGTGAAGCCCACAGAGCTAGTAGATAAAGAGTTATTACAAGCGCTAATTACGCTAAATCAAGCACGTGTCGAAAAAGAATATACGCCTGAAACTTGGGCAATCTTTAAACCAATCTTAGATGAGGCAGTAGCTGTTCTAGCCAATGAACAAGCCACACAGACAGACGTTTCTGCTGCCGCGGAAAACCTAGAAAAGGCTGCAAGTCAGTTGGAAAAAATGCCTGATGTAGCGAATAAAGCTGATTTAGAAAAAGCAATTCAAGAGGGGCTAGCGAAGAAACCAAGTGATGGGCAAGAATTCACCGAAGAAACTAAAAAAGTTCTCGAAGAGTCATTAGCAGCAGCTCAAAAAGTATTTGCTCAAGAAAAAGTTACTCAAGAAGAAATAGACCAAGCGACTAAAACATTGCGTGAAGCAATTGCACAATTAAAAGAACAACCCGTCGCCGTTGATAAGGAAACCTTAAAAGAGCAAATCGCTCAAGCCCGAGGAAGAAAGCCGGAAGAAGGATACCAATTTACAAAAGAAACAGAAAAACAATTGCAAGAAGCAATTCAAGCGGCTGAAGCAATCGTAGCGAAAGAAACGGCGACAAAAGAAGAAGTCTCAGAGGCTCTAAACGCATTGGAAACTGCAATGGCTCAATTAAAAGAAGTACCCCTTGTAAATAAAGACCAATTACAAGAAGTAGTCAAACGAGCGCAGCAAGTCACTCCAAGTGAAGGGCACCAATTTACTGCCTCCTCGTTACAAGAGTTACAAAAAGCGCTTTTAGCAGCTAAAAACACATTGAAAAACCCAGCAGCTAATCAAAAAATGATTGATGAAGCGGTTGCTGAATTAACTAGTGCCATCGATGGGTTACAAGAAGAAGTGTTAGTTACAGATAAAAAAGCCTTAGAGGCAATGATAGCCAAAGCAAAAGCAATCAAACCATCTGCCGGAAAAGAATTTACCAGCGAGTCTAAAGCGCGCTTAACTGAAGCAATTGACCAAGCGGAAGGGATTTTAGCTGATAAAAATGCTCGGCAAGAACAAATTGATATTGCTGAAAAAAATGTAAAAACTGCTTTGGATAGTTTAGAGGAACAAGTCCTTCAAACGGATAAAACAAAGTTGAAAGAACTGCTTCAAAAAGCAGAAACCTTGAAACCTAAAGCAGGAAAACAATTTACAAAAGCATCGCAAGAAGCTTTAGCTGAAGCAATTAAACAAGCAAAAGCACTTGTTGAGGACCCAAATGCGACGCAAGAAGCTGTGGACAAATGTTTAAGTATTTTATCACAAGCCATTGAAGCAATGGCAGAAGAGCCAATCAGTAGCAACTCTACAGGCAACAATGGAAATCATAGCACGGTTAGCGGTACTGGTGGTGTAACCAGCCAAGGAAAGGGCACAGCAACAGGTGGAACGACAACGAAAACCACCACTTCTGGTACTTTGCCAAAAGCAAATGAAGTTGTTTCGCCAATCTGGTCAATCAGTGGTTTTCTATTGATAGTAAGTATTGGTTTAGGAAAATTATTCTTCAAAAATAAAAAAGACCAAAATTAGCGTATCATTAACTTACAAGGCGTATTTGTACAAAAACAGTGTGCAAATGCGCAAGTAAGTAATAGGAGAGGATTTTTACGAATGAAAAGAAAGAAAATCAAGAATCAACTACTTGTTTTAACAAGTATTCTCGTTCTTCTGAGTTTGGAAGTCGCTCCAGTTGTTACGTTGGCTGCAGAATTACCAAGTAGCTCGCTACAAACAGCTCTGTCCTCAGCAACGACAATTACTTCGGAAGAAAAAGTAACCGAAACAACCGAAACAACTGTTGCTACATCGACAACGTCCACTAGTAGTTCGTCATCTGAATCAAGTAGTTCTACCGATACGACTACCGAATCAACGAGTCAGTCAACGACAGAAACGACAACCACAAATACTAGTTCTGAAACAAAAAAAGAACCTACAGAGCCAACGGTATCATCAGAAATCACGCAGCCTGTTGAACAATCGCAACCACCACAAGTTCCTGTGACCAAGCAAGAACCCGAAGAACCTATTCAAGTTCCTGAAGCCAACAATAACTTTGTTGAAGAAAATCAGGCTGTATCGTTAAATCCGTCCCTCAAAGTAGATGAAATAGCTTCTTCAAATTTAAAAGGCTACGAACTTCCACTGTTGTCGTCTTTTGGCGAAAAGAAACGGGCAGTCGTGGTCGCTGAAGCATTAAGACACGTTGGGAAAACAAAAAAAGAATTTAATTTGACGGAGCAAGCATTGACCAGTAGTTTCCTTGCCCAAAAAATTTACCAACAATTATTTAAAATAGACATTGGCAGTACGCCGCAAGAACAAATGACATTTGGTAAAGTTCGTTCTATAGAGGAGGCAGAACCTGGTGATCTGATTTTTTGGCAAACAGCTGAAGGAAAAACGCTTCAAAATGGTGTTTATCTTGGCCAAGGAAAATATTTAATTGCCGCAGCGGAAGCGGATTCTAAGGAGGAACCAGAAGTAATCGCTCAGTTAGAGAATATCTATACTGCCAAACAACAACCAGACTCAAAAGAGGAAATACGCTTGGTAGTGACTAATCCTTTTAAGGAGTTCACATTAACGGAGTATGGCAAAGAAGTTTTAGCAACATATGGTGCGTCATTTGAAATGCAGAAGTCAGAACAAACCACAGCGTTTATTAAAAAAATTGGTGAGACAGCCAGAGAACTTGGCGAAAAATATGATGTTTTTGCATCAGTGATGATAGCTCAGGCTATTTTAGAAAGTGGCTCTGGCGAAAGTCAACTAGCCAAAGAACCTTATTATAATCTCTTTGGCGTGAAAGGTTCGTTCCAAGGAAATAGTGTTAGCTTTTCAACAAAAGAGGCTGATCAGAGGGGCCAACTTTATACAATTTCCGCTGGGTTTCGCGATTACGGTGGCTATAATGACTCACTGCAAGATTATGTTCAATTATTCCGACAAGGGATTGATGGAAACCAAGATTTTTATAAACCGGCGTGGCGTTCGGAAGCCAAAAACTACCTTCAAGCAACGCGTTTTTTAACAGGTAAATATGCAACAGACAAGCAATACGATAATAAATTAAATTCGTTAATTGCGGTTTATAACTTAACGCAATTTGATTTACCAAAAACAGTGGACGGTTTGATTATCCAATCTAAAAATGAGCTGTCGGAAGCGGAACAGCAACAAATGCATTTTCCAGTCTATGATGGGATCAATTATAATCGAAGTGGTAGCTATCCCGTGGGCCAATGTACGTGGTATGTCTATAATCGTTTCAAACAGTTGGGCACTTCTTTGGATGAATTTATGGGAAATGGCAGTGACTGGGGAAGAAAAGGACGTGCATTAGGCTATCAAGTTAGTTCATTGCCTAAAGCTGGTCGTGCGATTAGTTTCCAACCAGGAGTTGCTGGCGCAGATAATCAATATGGACATGTTGCTTTTGTTGAAGCGGTCACTTCTGATGGAATCATTATTTCTGAAAGCAATGTCATCAATGATCAAACGATTTCGTATCGTGTCTTACCTAATGTAATTGCTTATAGTAGTGGCGTGACCTACATTGGCGCTTAATCGACTCATTCAACAGGAAGAAGTGTGGATGTTTAAGTAAAAAATTAGCACAATGATCCATGTGTGAACGAACAAATTAAAATAACCAGAATCGACCAATGAATTGATTTTGTCATGTATAAAATGACAAGAACAGTTTGGCGGTTGATTCTTTGTTTTTCATCAACGAAGAGACAATAGTCCTCATGATTCGTTAGAAAAAGATGAATAGTCCAAAGTACTCTTTCTTGATGCTTTGTTATTTTATGTTTTTGTTTGCAGGAAACTACTGAAATCGCTATACTAAATTTATGTGAATATACTAACAGACAATCAATTTTTTATCTCTTTTATTGTTGCATAAATTGATTGAACATTATAATCATTTGTCTTTTGTTGTGTAATTTTATATCTTCTTGAGAAAGGGATGAGTGAACAAATGGCTATTTATATATTAGAAGACCAAATTATTCAAGCAAAAGCGTTAGAAGCATTGGTAACAAATATCCTACATTCAAGAAATATTTATAATGAAACAATCCATTTATTTTCACGTTCAGATGAATTATTACAAGTGGCACACCAGGACGCCCAACTAAATATCTTTTTCCTAGATATTCAAATGAACAATCATATCCAGGCAGGATTTGAGGTTGCTAAAGAAATTAGAAAAACAGACAGTGAAAGTCTGATTGTATTTATTTCTACTCACACAGAATTAGTTTTAACTTCCTACAAATATATGGTTTCAGCTCTTCAATTTATTCAAAAGAACGTGGATTTTCTAGATTTCCAAAAAGAGGTCGAAACATGTGTCGATGCATATATTCAACAAAAAGAAAATATAAAGACAAAAAGTGAATATATTATCATTAACTTAAAAGCGTCTTCTATAAAAATGGATATTAATGATATTTATTTCTTTCAAACGGAATACGATCATCGTGTGTCAATGGTTGGAAAAAATTTTAAAAGAGAATTTTATGGAACGTTATCAAAAATTGAACAACTGCATCCAGATTTGATTAGAGTCCATCAATCAATCATCATCAATAAAAAATATGCGTCAAAATTAAATTATAAAACGCATCTTTTAACTATGAGAGACGGAACGGAAGTACCAGTCTCAAGAAGATATTATACTCAGGTCAAGGCGCTATTTCTTACTTAGGGAGGGATAATGACTAATTAAGGAATTATCTATCTATTAGTCGCTATATTCGTTATAATTTAGTGCAATACTTGAAGAGGAGGGCGATATGCTAATCGATTGGATTCTAAAAAATATTATGGATATGGATCAGGAAGATCAATCAGGAAAAACACAATGGACAAAGTATTATCTAACCGTTTATTTTTCTGGCTTATTTAATTTTCTGATGATTCTGATTTTATCAGTTTTATTTGGGACGTTAAGCGAAACCTTTATTGTATACGTCGTACTGATTTTTTTACGGCCTGTCGCAGGTGGCTGGCATGCAAAAACTAAATGGCTCTGTCGTCTAGAAAGCATTGTTATCTATGTCGCCATACCATTTGTATTGAAAAATTCTTCTGTGAGCTTACCGTTTATTTATAAAATTCTATTGATGTGCCTCTTAGTCGTATTATTTTATTGGTATGCGCCACAAGGAACAGCGATTGAACCTGTTCAGCCATCTGATTTAAACGTGCTCAAAAAGCAAAGCCTTATAAGGGTGTGTTTACTTATTTTATGTAGTCTGTTTGTCAAAGAAAAGATTGCTTCAGTAATACTCTACGGTCTCGTCATCCAAGGTCTGATGATACTCCCTGTAACAAAAAATTTAATTGAAGGAAGTGTTTTTATGAAATTTGGTAAAAAAATAATTAAAAATGTTATTGAAAAAAGAGTTGCAAAAGTCAGTGATGGTGTGGGAACTAAGCCTAGATTAAATCAAAATTCGCCCAATATATTTGGACAATGGATGGGACAAACTGAAAAACCTAAAAAGAATATTGAAAAATGATTTTGTCGTTATTAGCTACTAACGTTTTGCTGGCATCTAGCTTTATCGTTTTTGTCTTTTTACGAGTAACATTGATCAAGATTGAATGTAAAATACCGTTACTTTCATTGCTTATTGTCATTAATCTTTGTTCGTTTGCGGCATTAATGTTGGGCTACTCTTGGTTGATTTATGCGCTGACAGTCGTTATTTTTACAGGATTTTTACTCATTCACAAAAAGAGGTTCTCAATTTTTAAAGCGATATTTTTATCCGTTTTTACATTGCTTATGGTTTCGTTTATCAATTACACGGAGCAAACGATTTTAAGTGTTTTTTTTCAACAGATTTATCAAAATAAATTATTATGGATTGCCTCAAATGTTATTCTGTTGCTTATAAATATCTGGATTGCTTTAAAAATTCCCAATAGTGTTTTTTTAAGGTTAAATCGTGTGTTAGAAAATAGCCGAATTTTTTTTGGTTGTTTACTTTTATTGTTGATTCTGTTGTTACTTTTTGTGTTTTTGATTTCGCCAGAGATTTCACCTGACTTTATGCGAGGATTTGTCACGGTAAATAGTTCTAAATTGGAGTTATTAATAAGTGTAGGTTTATTTTTAATTCTGATTGGCTTAGTCATTGAAGCTTATTTGGAAGAACAACGTATCAACATTCAATTATTGAATAATTTAACGATTTATACTGAAAAAATAGAATCCATTAACGAAGAGCTAGCGATGTTTCGTCATGACTATAAAAATTTATTGTATAGTTTACAAATTGCTATTTCATACGAAGATATTCTGGAAATCAAAAGAATTTATGAAGAAACGATTGCACCAACCAAAAAAATTATTGATAATGAAGAATTTGAACTTATGAAGTTAAATCGTTTGAAAAATATGGAACTTAAGGCACTCATAAGTATGAAAATTAATACCGCAAAGCAAGCAAAACTAAAAGTGATTGTTGATGTGCCAGAAGTATTTATTCTTGATACATCAATCGACTTAGTGGTTGTGATTCGTTTGTTGGCTATTCTATTAGATAACGCGATTGAAAACAGTGCAAAATCAGAATTGAAAATGTTCGCTATCTCAATTTTCAATAAAAATGAAACACAAGAGTTTGTGATAACAAATAGTGTCCAAGCCGAATTTGATTTTAAGGTTATGAAGAAAACCAAATTTAGTTCTAAAAGTAACCCAGAAGAGCACGGTTGGGGATTGTTATATGTAAAAGAAATTGTTGATTTTTCAGATCAATTTGATTTGCAAACATCCTTCAATGAAGGATCGGTTACTCAACATTTAATTATTGAAAAAAATCATAATAGTAAAAAAGTTGTTAACGAATGAATTTGTTAACAACTTTTTTGCTATGGTATTGAGTTATGAGGGGCAATACAGGGAAAAATGTCGGCTGATTAAGGAATTTAGATAGTGCCGGTTAGGTAGTTGTCTATAATGAAAATAGCAACAAATATTTACGCAGGGAAAGGGGCGGTCGTTTAACGGGAAAGATTAGGGAGGATAAAGCAATACTTTTGTTGGGAAAAGAAATAAAAGGAAACTGGGGAAGGAGTTAATCGTTTGATGAAGGGAAATAAAATTTTATACATTTTAGGTACAGGCATCTTTGTTGGAAGTTCATGTCTATTTTCTTCACTTTTTGTAGCAGCAGAAGAACAAGTTTATTCAGAAAGTGAAGTTTCAACAGTTTTATCGAAGTTGGAAAAGGAGGCAATTTCTGAGGCAGCTGCTGAACAATATACGGTTGTAGATCGAAAAGAAGATGCGTGGGGGATGAAGCATCTTAAGTTAGAAAAGCAAACGGAAGGCGTTACTGTTGATTCAGATAATGTGATTATTCATTTAGATAAAAACGGTGCAGTAACAAGTGTTACAGGAAATCCAGTTGATCAAGTTGTGAAAATTCAATCGGTTGATGCAATCGGTGAAGAAGGAGTTAAAAAAATTATTGCTTCTGATAATCCGGAAAATAAAGATCTTGTCTTTTTAGCTATTGACAAACGTGTAAATAATGAGGGGCAATTATTTTATAAAGTCAGAGTAACTTCTTCACCAACTGGTGACCCCGTATCATTGGTTTATAAAGTGAACGCTACAGATGGAACAATTATGGAAAAACAAGATTTAACGGAACATGTCGGTAGTGAAGTAACGTTAAAAAACTCTTTTCAAGTAACGTTTAATGTACCAGTTGAAAAAAGCAATACGGGAATTGCTTTACACGGAACGGATAACACAGGGGTTTACCATGCAGTAGTTGATGGCAAAAATAATTATTCTATTATTCAAGCACCATCACTAACAGCATTAAATCAGAATGCTGTTGACGCCTATACGCATGGAAAATTTGTAAAAACATATTATGAAGATCATTTCCAACGACACAGTATTGATGATCGAGGGATGCCCATCTTGTCAGTTGTTGATGAACAACATCCAGATGCTTATGACAATGCTTTTTGGGATGGAAAAGCAATGCGTTATGGTGAAACAAGTACACCAACAGGAAAAACGTATGCTTCCTCTTTAGATGTAGTTGGTCATGAAATGACACATGGTGTGACGGAACATACTGCCGGTTTAGAATATTTAGGACAATCAGGTGCCTTGAATGAATCTTATTCTGATTTGATGGGTTATATTATTTCGGGTGCATCTAATCCAGAAATTGGTGCGGATACTCAGAGTGTTGACCGAAAAACAGGTATTCGAAATTTACAAACGCCAAGTAAACACGGACAACCAGAAACCATGGCTCAATACGACGATCGAGCACGGTATAAAGGAACGCCTTATTATGATCAAGGCGGTGTTCATTATAATAGTGGAATTATTAATCGGATTGGTTACACCATTATCCAGAACTTAGGCATTGAAAAAGCACAGACTATTTTCTACAGCTCGTTAGTAAATTACTTAACACCTAAAGCACAATTCAGTGATGCTCGTGATGCGATGCTTGCTGCTGCAAAAGTTCAATATGGCGATGAAGCAGCTTCAGTGGTGTCAGCAGCCTTTAACTCTGCTGGAATCGGAGCTAAAGAAGACATTCAGGTAAACCAACCAAGTGAATCTGTTCTAGTCAATGAATAAAAAAAATTCCCCAATTAAATAAAAATGGATAAGGAGTGGCATAATCTTATGAAAAAGTTCTCCATACGAAAAATTAGTGCTGGTTTTTTGTTTCTGATTTTAGTAACTTTGATCGCCGGTTTTAGCTTGTCTGCAAATGCAGAAGAGTATATCGTTCCTGCCGAAAGTCATTCACGACAAAAAAGATCGTTACTGGACCCTGAAGACAGAAGACAAGAAGTGGCAGATACAACCGAAGCGCCTTTTGCGTCAATCGGAAGAATCATTTCCCCTGCCAGTAAACCAGGCTATATTTCTTTAGGAACAGGCTTTGTTGTTGGAACTAATACAATTGTCACCAATAATCATGTGGCTGAAAGTTTTAAGAATGCCAAAGTATTAAATCCGAATGCCAAAGATGATGCTTGGTTTTATCCAGGTCGAGATGGCAGTGCGACACCATTTGGCAAATTCAAAGTGATTGATGTAGCTTTTTCCCCGAATGCGGATATTGCGGTAGTGACTGTCGGCAAACAAAACGATCGTCCAGATGGCCCAGAGTTGGGAGAAATTTTAACGCCATTTGTTTTGAAAAAGTTTGAATCTTCAGATACCCATGTCACAATATCAGGCTATCCAGGTGAGAAAAACCACACGCAATGGTCGCATGAAAATGATTTGTTTACATCTAACTTTACAGACTTAGAAAATCCATTACTATTTTATGATATCGATACAACAGGTGGTCAATCTGGTTCCCCAATCTATAATGCTCAGTTTGAAGTAGTTGGTGTTCATTCCAATGGCGGCATTAAGCAAACAGGAAACCATGGTCAAAGACTAAATGAAGTGAATTATAACTTTATTGTCAATCGAGTGAATGAAGAAGAAAATAAACGTTTATCCGCTGTGCCAGCAGCGTAAAGAACCATAAAAATACTCGAAATTTCCAGGATCACGGGAAATTTCGAGTATTTTTGTTTTTTAAGATAGTGTAAGTTACTATATAAGTACCTTGTAATTATCGGTTAAAAGCATATAATAGTGCTGAAAAGAAGGCAAATAATCCGATTAAGTTAGTATTTCTAAACCATCATAACTCGTAATGATTTCATGCTTTTGAGATAAAGCCGCCATCTCCGCATAAGACAAGCCGCCATTGTGAGAAAAATGGTTGGCAACGTAAATCGTTTTATCTGTGACGAGTTTTCTTTCTTTTAATTCTGCAATTAATTTTAAATTTTCTTCCCAATTCATATGACTATTGCCAGTTTCGTTTGTTTGACTAGTACAATCTAAAGAAACAATACTAAGAAGTAAATGGCTCTTTTCAAGATATTCAAACATTTCTGACGTAAAGTAACCTGTATCATGGGTGGATAAAAAAGCATCTTTACCATCGTCTATAACGAAAATAAAACAATCTTCGCTGAAATTTCCATGTTGTGCAGGAAGGGGATAAATCGTATAGTTCGCAATAGTAAAACATTTGTAGGGCTGAATAACCTGATAATGTAATCGGGTATCGTCTTGACGACCTTCTAAATCAAAGGCGCGCTGATAAAACGTCTTAACTGCTTCATTTCCGTAAACAGTTAAACGATTTGGAATATCTAATGCATAACCAGACATTCGATAAGCCAAATCCTCGCCGTAAAAATGATCGGAATGCCAATGAGAGATTAGTAAAGAGTCAAAGTCTGCAAAACACAAGTCGTACTGCAACAGGTGTAAATAAGAATCCCCTGGAAAATCAATCAGTAGGACATCATCAATAATTAATTGAGTTTGTGTACGAATTTCTCGTCCTTTTTTCTCTCGAGCGTACTTACATAATTTACAATTACAAAAAATTCCTGGAATCCGTTCTGCTGCACCCGTACCTAAATAGTTGATTTTCATTGGGAGTACCTAACCTTTCTTTGACATTCTTCATACTTAGTAGATAACGCTGAACCTTAAAGTAAATGGGCATGGAAACTGAAACATTTGTTGTGTCCATCTTACCTTTTTTAGAGAAGAATTGAAATGGAATTTCTTAAGTAAATTTGCGTAAAATAGAAAAAGCTAGACGCCTTTTTTAATAAGCTGAATTTGTTGCGAATGTTCATGCTATTTCCGAGAAAAAGTTTTACCAAAGGCACTTTCATATCCATCTGCTATTAGTTATAGAAAAATAACAAGATGGACATAGCTTATTAGAGCAAAAATAACTACGCTATTGATAAAGAGTGAGGCGTGTTTTGAACAGGTTACGTGGGCAAATGAATTTGAATAAAAGGGATGACAAAAGATGACTATTGAAAAATTAGAATATTTTTATACCATTGCAAAATATAATAGTATTTCCAAAGCAGCCTCTGAACTCCATGTTAGTAAATCAACCTTAAGTGCGTCATTAAAAGATTTGGAAAGTGAATTGGGCCATTTACTTTTTGACCGTAACGGGAATTCTTTGACGTTAAATTCCTATGGTGATAAAATCGTCCAATCTGTATATATCATTTTAAACGAGGCTAAGAAAATGAAACTTAATTTGCATGAAATGATTGAGAATCCAGTGATGCGTTTAGGTTTTGGAAATACGTCCTTGATGTATAAAGTGACAGAAAATGAGGATCAACTGAATCGTTTTTGGGAATGTTACCATGGTTCATCGTTTGAGTTATTGAATAAATTGGAGAATCATGAGTTGGATTTTGTGATTACTTCTGCAGATGTGAATAGTCCAGTTTTAAAGAAAGAACAATTAATTGAACTAAAAATGTATCTTTGTGTTTCAAGAGAAATTAAACAAGAAATTGAGGAAGAAGGCTTCAGCTGTTTGACCAACTATCCATTTCTATTTTTGCCGCATCACTTAGATCATTTAGAAGCTACCAAGAGTGTGCTAGAAATGTTGCAATTAACAAGTCCGCTTGTTTGTTGCTACGATACGTTGATGCTTACTCGTCTCATTGAAAAAAGTAAAGGAGTTTATGCGGTAATCTCTCTTCGGAAAGAACAACTGCAGGAAATTGATTCTAAACTCTTCTTTTTACCGATTGAACGAAAACAAAAATTTTATTTATACCGAAATGTTTCCAGTTCGGTTTTTGTCCAACCTGGTCAAATCAAGGCAACTTTACAAAAGTTGCTAGAGACTTAGCCATTAAAATTACTTTGGAATAGTTACCAAAAATAGCTTTATTCGCTTAGATTTACTTTTGCTGCGGATAAGGCTATTTTTGTTGTTCATTGTTTAAAAGAGATGCTCAATTATGGGGCTGTTCGATATTTCTGAACAGAATGTTCAATTATTTAATAACTTAAGAATCGATAAATCGTATCTATTACGGTTCAATTTAAAGGGGTTCTGGTGTATAGTTTGGCTATCTAAAGATTTACTTTTTTAAATATAAAATAACTAAATGGCAAGGAATATAAAGAACTGTTGATACGTGAGTACTTGCGATAACTGTGTCGTTAGAAGTTTAAGTGTCATTGTTGCTTTTCCTGTTTTATGTAGTTGCTAGAAAGGACTGTTTTTATGATCGATAGAAAAAAAGTTATTTTGTATACTTGTTGCATGAGTTTGTTTGTAGTGACCATGGATGTTACGGTTGTCAATGTGGCGTTACCATCCATTCAAAGTGATTTTCACACGAATCTGTCTACATTACAGTGGGTAACAGATGGCTACACTTTAATGGTAGCATCCTTATTATTGTTGTCTGGGTCTACAGCAGATCGAATTGGCCGTAAACGAGTCCTTCAATTGGGCTTAGCCTGTTTTGGTTTAGCGTCTTTCCTATGTGGGATTTCGCAAACCCCAGGGCAATTGATCGCGTTTCGCATGTTGCAAGGGATTGGCGGTTCTATGTTAAATCCGGTAGCAATGTCTATTATTACACAGGTATTTACCGAAAAGTTAGAAAGAGCGAAAGCAATTGGCTTGTGGGGCTCTGTTACAGGGATTTCCTTAGGCATGGGCCCGATTATTGGCGGACTAATTGTTTCTTATTTTAGCTGGCGGTATGTCTTTTTTGTAAATGTACCGATCATTGCTGCGGCAATTATCCTTACACAAAAGTTTGTACCTGAGTCAAAAGTAGAGAAAACGGCGAAAAATGATTTTGTTGGTCAAGCATTGATGATTCTTTTTCTATTTAGTTCTATCTATTCCATTATCGGACTACCTAGAAAAGGGCTTTTCGCGCCAGATATTTTAAGTACTGGGATAATCGGCTGTTTAGCCATTGTCATTTTCTTTATTTATGAATATAACATTGACAATCCGTTAATCAACCCGCGTTTCTTTTTATCTATTCCATTTACATCGGCTTCTTTTTTAGCTATTTTTGGCTTCATCATATATAACGGCTATTTATTTTTAAACACGCTATATTTGCAAGAAATGAGAGGCTTCAGCCCGTTGGAAGCTGGCTTATCAACCATTCCTTTGGCTTTTGTTAGTTTTCTTGTTGCACCGAGAGCCGGCGAAATGGTAGGGAGAATAGGGACGAAACGTCCTATTATGCTTTGTGGTATTTCAATGTTGGCTGTTAGCTTTTTACAATTATTTGTAACTAAAACAACGCCTATGATTATTTTATTTATTATTTATATCTTTTTAGGCATTGGGTTTGGGATGTTAAATTCACCGATTACCATTACAGCGATTGAAGGAATGCCACTTTCTCAGTCAGGAACGGCAGCAGCCATTGCGGTGACATGTAAGCAAATTGGCAATTCTTTAGGGGTTGCGCTACCAAGTCTTTTAATTACAAAGCCTATTACTAGTTCGCTTACTCGAACACCTTTTACAAACGTATGGCTTTTATTTGGATGTTGCGCCATTGCGATTATCTTTTTAAGTTATTTATCCAATTCTCCGCTAGCGAAAAAGTCATTGCGCAGAGTTAGGTTTTATTTTTAACAAATCAAGATTTTTTTGAAGGGAAAGGAAGACAAACTTAGATGAAAAAAATAAATAACCGATTAGGACTCTTTTTATTTTTTGTTTTACTCTTTTGGGCAAAAACGATTCTGGCGTATTACCTAGATTTCTCATTGGGCGTTAAGGGCAGTCTCCAGCGAGAAATTTTATGGTTCAATCCAGTTGCTACTACGCTGTTATTATTTGGTTTTAGTTTGTATTTTAAAAAGCATAAAACATTTATGCTTAGCTTAACTCTTTTAAATGTTTTAAATACATTAATTTTATATTTGAATATTATTTTTTATCGTGAATTCACTGACTTTATTACCATCCAATCTGTTTTTGGCTTTTCAAAAGTTTCAGAAGGAATTTCTGGTGATTTACTTGCCTTAATGAGGGTCCACGATGTCTTTTATTGGCTAGATACTTTAGTGCTGCTCGTTTTGGTATTTTACTCTTTTAAACAGCGACGGAATCATCAAGTCTTTGTGACCAAACCTATCAACAGAAGATTGGCGATCTCAATTAGTTGTTTAAGTGTCTTGCTCTTTTCGGTTAACTTATTTTTAAGCGAAACCGATCGTCCTCAATTGCTTCAAAGAATTTTTGACCGTAATTATATTGTAAAATATCTTGGCTTGGATGCATTCACAGCCATCGATGGTGTCAAAACAGCCATGTCAAATGAGGTAAGAGCAGAAGCTAGTTCAAACGAATTACCTGAAATCATGAAATTTACCAAGCAAAACAATTTACCGCTTAATCCACAGTATGCCGGAATTGCCAAAGGAAAAAATGTATTTGTGATTCATTTAGAAAGTTTTCAACAATTTTTGATTAATATGAAAGTCCAAGGCCAAGAGGTTACACCGTTTTTAAATCAGCTTTATCAAAACAAAGCGACAATCAGTTTTGATAATTTCTTTCATGAAGTAGGGCAAGGAAAAACGAGTGATGCGGAGAACATGTTGGAAACAGGAACATTCGGGTTACCGCAAGGCTCTCTTTTTACACAATTAGGATCAGACAATACTTTCGAAGCGGCTCCCGCAGTTTTAGGACAAAAAGGCTATACAACCGCTGTTTTCCATGGAAATGTGGGGAGTTTTTGGAATCGAGACCATGTGTATAAAAACTTAGGATATCAATACTTTTTTGATCGGTCATATTTTTCAAAAGATGACAAAATGCTAGGTTACGGTATTTTAGATAAACAATTGTTGCGTGAATCAGCTAGTGAGCTTGAACATTTACAGCAGCCATTCTATGCGAAGTTTTTAACTGTGACCAATCATACCCCTTATTATACGGATGACCAAAACTTCCCGTTTCCTAAATTGAACACAGGCAATTCGATTGTGGATGATTATGTTCGAACAGCGCACTATTTGGATCAATCGCTAGAACAATTTTTCCATTACTTGCAAACAACAAGTTTATACAATCATTCTATTTTTGTTATTTATGGTGACCACTTCGGTATTTCAGATGCGAACAACAAGGACTTATGTAAAGCTTTCAACCGCGATCCAAAAACGTGGACAAACTATGACAATGCGCAATTGCAAAGAGTACCTTTGATGTTTTACATGCCAGGCTATACGCAAGGGAAAATCATGCACGAATATGGTGGGGAAATTGACGTTTTACCGACACTGTACCATCTTTTAGGTGTCGATGATAAAAATTATATCCATTTTGGCACGGACCTTTTATCTCCTCAATATAAACAAGTGGTTCCTTTTAGAAATGGCGATTTTGTAACGCCTCAATTTTCGTATCTAGGTGGGGAAATCTACAATAATCAAGGGAAAAAATTAGACCAAGTTCCAGCAGATTTAAAAGCAGAAGTCACGAAAGATAACGATTGGGTGAAAAAATCGTTAAGTTTATCTGACAAATTAAATCAGGAAAACCTTTTACGTTTTTATAAACCACAAGGATTCCAAGAAGTGCAACCAAAGGACTACAACTATGATGTAGCTTTTGAAAAAAACAAAGTCTTAGAAGTAGAAAAACAAAAAAATGCACAATCAACTAGCTTGTTTAGTCAAAATGGCAATCAAACGACAGTCCAAAATTATCCGACTACGCCATAGATCATTTAAGAAGGATAATTTTTGGAAGGGAAAGAGAATCATATATGAAGTGAAGGAGGTCAGGACAGAACCGTTTATTTTCGAAGGAATTGGTTCTGTTCTCGCCATTTATCAGGTTTTGAGCCTGGAACAAAAATCCAAAGTGATTTTTGTCCCAGGCTCTTTCGCTCTTTTATTGAGTAAGAAGTCAGTTTAGAATTTATATTAAGTTTCGCTGTACATTTTAAAATTATCATCAACAGAAAATACAACAGGCGAATTTTTAGATAAAAAAATTAGTAAAACAAGTATTAAATAAATAGTATTTTTGAGGATAAAGTAAGAGAAATGTTGTTTTTTTAATAGTTGTTAACGGAAAACAAAATTATTTTATAGCCATAAAATATATTTTTATTATAATTATATTATAAAATAATGAGCATATGATTTGCAGATAAGTTTTTCAGGGCCTATTCTGAATAGGAACTTAGCTATAAAAATAAAAGAGGAGAGTGGTTTTGATGAGAAAAAATCAGAAGATTGTGCCAATTGTGACAGCTTCAGACGAAAATTATGCTCCTTATTTGAATGTAATGATGACAACTGTTTTAGAAAATTGTCATGCGGAGAGACCTGTTCATTTTTATGTGATTGATGATGGGCTGTCGCTATCTAGCAAAAAAGCACTCCGAGAAACGGTTAGTAGTAACTCACAAAATGCAACTGTTGAATTTCTAACAGCAGACAAAGAAGTCTATCAAAATTTTTTAGTGAGTGATCATATTACAACGACCGCATACTTACGCATTTCTTTACCGTCACTTTTACAAAAATATAGCTATAAAAAGGTTCTTTATTTAGATGCAGATACGCTGGTTTTAGATGATATTGTCCAGTTGTATGATACGCCATTAGTGAACCAAACGATTGGCGCGGTTATTGATCCTGGTCAAGCATATGCCTTGAAACGTTTGGGCATCCATTCCTCCGATTATTATTTTAATTCAGGAGTTATGATTATTGATATTGACCGATGGAACGAGAAAGCAATCACCCAAAAAACAATTCAGTATCTAGAAGAAAATGGGGACCGCATAGTTTATCATGATCAAGATGCTTTAAACGCTGTTCTTTATGAAGATTGGCTAGCTCTAGAACCAAGATGGAATATGCAGACGTCTTTAGTTTTTAATCGTCATGAAGCGCCTAATGAAGCCTATCAAAAATTATATACAGCGGGAAATCAAGAGCCAGCGATTATTCATTTTACTGGACACGATAAACCTTGGAATACGTTAGAAAATCATCCTTATACAGCTCTTTATCTAAACAAGTTAAAGAAAGTAGGTGCAAGAAATGGAAAATAGAAAAGAATTAGCGATTGTCTCCTGTTGCAATACCAACTTTGTACCGCATCTTGCTGCTATGTTTGTTTCAATTTTAGAAAATAGTCCTTCAGCGGCAGCTGTTCATTTTTATGTGATTGATGACAATATCAATTTTGAAAGCAAGCAACTACTGTATTTTACGATTAAACATACCCAAATCAATGCAGAGTTAACATTTTTAAAAATCAACCCCCATTTTTTCAAAAATGTTGTAACCAGTGAACGAATTCCCAAAACAGCTTACTACAGGATTGCTATTCCAGAGCTGTTTAGAGGAAGCCAGATCGAACGGCTGTTGTATATGGATTGTGACATGATTGCCTTAGATGATGTCGCAAAATTATGGACAGTTGATTTAGGTGAAAATATCATCGCCGCTGTGGAAGATGCAGGGTTCCATCAACGTTTGGAAAAAATGGCGATTCCTGCAGAATCTATGTGTTATTTTAACTCAGGCTTGTTGCTAATCGATGTTAAAAAATGGTTGAATTTAGATGTAACCACTAAAGTCTTAAGATTTATTGAAGAAAATCCAGATAAATTACGTTTCCATGATCAAGATGCATTGAATGCGGTTTTACACGACCGTTGGACCCTGTTGCATCCTAAGTGGAACGCCCAAGGTTATATTCTGTCAAAAGCGAAAAAACATCCAACTATTTATGGAGAAAAACAATATGAAGAAACGAGAAGAGCACCATCCATTATCCACTTTACTGGCCATGTCAAACCTTGGACGAAAGAATTTCAGTGGTATACCAAGCGTTATTATGATCAATATGCGAATAGGACGGCCTTTCGTTGTGTCAACACATTCAATCAATATTTATCTTATACGAAAATTAGTAGAAGGATTGAATATGCTCAATAATGAATATTGTCATGGATTTCGTAAAATTAGTTACTTGTTAGTTGTTGCCAGAACCAAACAATAGAAACGAAGAAGTCGGGATCGAACTGTTTTTCAGATTTTGAGTATGAGACAAAAATCTAAAGTGATTTTTGTCTCATACTCTTTTTTGTCTATTTAAAATAAAGCCAGCAACTGGTATCATATTTAAGGATGGTTTTTTATAAAAAAATGATTTCTTGAGGAAAAAAATATTACAATAAAGAAAAATAAAAAAATGTAAACGTTATCATTTCAAGGTTATAGCGGTATGAAGATATTTATTAATACTTTTTATTGACAAAATAAAAAAAACCACCGTACTATTGGTTTGTGGTTATAACCAGTTAGGGTAAAGGAGAAAGTTATGGAAAATGCCTTTAAAAACAAAGCTTTGTATCATCAACTTGTTGATTTGCTGCAGGAACGAATCGAAACATGCATGATTCCTCATGACAAGTTGCCCTCTGAACGTGAATTGACTGCACAATATGGAGTGAGTCGGACGACGGTCCGGTTAGCGCTACAAGAACTAGAAAATAGAGGTTCCATCTATCGTCGTCATGGCAAAGGAACATTTGTTTCAGATATAAAAAAAGAGGCCGCTGATTTAGCTGGCGCATATAGTTTTACAGAACAAATGAAAGGGCTGGGTCGAAAACCACATACCCGTATATTATCCTTCGAAAAATTGGAAGCGGATAAATTTATTTGTCAGCATTTGAATCTTTCGTTAGGAGAGGCAGTTTTTAAATTAAGTCGGTTGCGGATTGCTGATAACGAGCCATTAATGGTTGAAGACACATACTTGCCTGTGAAATTTTTCTTATCACTCACGGATCAATTACTACGTAGCAAACCATTATATGATCTATTTTCGGAAGATTTTAAGCAAACCGTTCGTTTAGCTGATGAAGAATTATACGCTAGCATTGCGTCAAAAGAAGATGCCAAATTATTGATGATTCCGGAAGGAGCGCCAGTCCTTCATTTAGCACGCCAGACATATAACATGAAAAATGAAATTATTGAATTTACGTTGAGTGTGGCGCGAGCAGATCAATTTCATTATCAGATACGCCATATTCGGAATAGTTAGGAGAGTTAAGTATGTTTACAGCAGAAAAAGAAGAACTAGAACAACTAGGAGCGGAAATCACTACACGTGAAATTCGTCAGCAACCTGAGCTTTGGCAAGAAACCGTGACACTTTATCATGAAAATCAAACAGCTTTGGAAAACTTTTTAAAAGAAGTCCAGGCCAAAGCGCAAGGAAAACGCACAAGAGTAATTTTTACAGGAGCAGGGACTTCGCAATATGTCGGTGATACGGTTGTACCTTATCTCCGAGCACACGGCGACACACAAGCCTTTTCATTCGAAAGTATTGGGACAACGGATATTGTGGCCAAACCAGAAGATTATTTGATTAAAGACGAACCAACATTGTTAGTTTCGTTTGCAAGAAGTGGAAATAGTCCTGAAAGTTTAGCGGCAGTTGAAGTAGCTAATCAAGTGGTCGAAACAATTCATCATTTAGCGATTACTTGTGCCGAAGAAGGACAACTAGCACAAATAAGTCAAAAAGAAGAAAACAGCTTTTTATTCTTAATGCCAACACGTTCCAATGATGGTGGTTTTGCGATGACTGGTAGCTTTTCTTGCATGACTTTGGGTACATTACTACTCTTTGATCAAACAGCCTTTGAGCAAAAACAAGATTATGTAACCGCTCTAATTAAATTAGGTGAAGAAGTGCTATCCCGTGAAGAAGAATTAAATGAAATTGTTAACCTTGATTTTGAACGCATTGTTTATGTTGGTTCTGGAAGTTTAGCTGGTTTGACAAGAGAAGCGCAATTGAAAATTTTAGAACTAACAGCCGGCAAAGTTGCCACAATTTTTGACTCTTCTATGGGCTTCCGTCATGGACCAAAATCATTTATTAATGAAAAAACAATAATGTTTGGTTTTGTTAATAATACACCATACACAAGAGATTATGACTTGGATATCTTAGAAGAAGTTCACGGTGACGAAATTGCGGCGGGTGTTTTTGCGATTGCTCAACCTGGCAAACGTAATTTCTCAGGTTCAACTATTGAATATTCCGCAGAAACTGCTCTATTACCTGATGGCTATTTAGCATTAGCAGATATCATGGTAGCCCAAACAGTCGCACTTTTAACATCTATTAAAGTTGGAAATAAACCGGATACCCCTTCACCGACAGGTACAGTGAATCGTGTGGTTAAAGGCGTAACGATTTATGACTATAAATAATACAACATTTGGAGGAGGAACTATGCTTACGTTAACAGCTGGAAAAAAAGCGGCAATGGATCGTTTGTCAACCCAAGAAGGAATCATTAGCGCATTAGCCATTGATCAACGAGGTGCCTTGAAAAAAATGATCAAAGCGCTAGATGTAGAGCCAACTGATGCACAAATTGAAACGTTTAAAGAATTAGTCTCGAAAGAATTGACACCTTATGCGTCTGCCATTTTATTGGATCCAGAATATGGATTGCCTGCTGCAAAAGCACGCGATACCGAGGCTGGATTGTTACTCGCTTATGAAAAAACGGGCTATGATGCAACAACTCCGGGACGATTGCCTGATTTACTAGCAGATTGGTCTGTTTTACGCTTGAAAGAAGAAGGCGCAGATGCGATTAAATTTTTACTATACTATGATGTGGATGAGGATCCAGAAATCAATCATCAAAAACATGTATTCATTGAACGCTTAGGAAGTGAATGTGCAGAAGAAGACCTACCATTTTACTTAGAATTAGTTTCTTATGATGCACAAATAGCAGATGCGACTTCTTTAGAATATGCAAAAGTTAAACCGCATAAAGTGAATGAAATGATGAAAGAATTTTCTAAACCCCAATATAAAGTAGATGTATTGAAAGTGGAAGTTCCAGTTAATATGAATTTTGTAGAAGGTTTTGCGCCGGCTGAAACAGCGTATACAAAAGAGGAAGCGGCGAATTATTTCTTAGAACAAAGTCAAGCCACTGATTTACCATTTATCTTTTTAAGTGCCGGTGTCTCAACAGAGCTATTCCAAGAAACACTACGTTTCGCTAAAGAAGCTGGTTCAACATTTAATGGTGTTTTATGTGGCCGTGCTACGTGGAAAAATGGCGTGAAACCTTTCGTTGAAGCAGGAGAAACTGCGGCTTGTGATTGGTTAAAAACAGAAGGCCGAGAAAACATTGAAAGTTTAAATGAAGTCATCGCAGCAACCGCCAGCTCTTGGCATGCGAAAGTTCAAGTAAACGAAGGGTAATTGGGAGGCATAGCTGTGATAGTAACAGTAACAATGAATCCGTCAATTGACATCTCCTACCTATTAGATCATCTAAAGCTTGATACCGTTAATCGGACCAGTCAGGTGACCAAAACCCCTGGTGGCAAAGGACTAAATGTCACTCGCGTTATTCATGATTTAGGTGGAGATGTTATCGCTACCGGCGTTCTTGGTGGTTTTCATGGGGCGTTTATTGCAAACGAGTTAAAGAAAGCAAACATCCCCCAAGCATTTACGTCAATCAAAGAAGAAACGCGTGATTCGATTGCGATTTTGCACGAAGGGAATCAAACTGAAATTTTAGAAGCTGGACCGACTGTTTCCCCAGAAGAAATCAGTAACTTCCTTGAAAATTTCGATCAATTAATTAAGCAAGCAGAAATTGTCACAATTTCTGGCAGTTTAGCGAAAGGATTACCATCAAATTTTTATCAAGAATTAGTTCAAAAAGCTCACGCACAAGAGGTTAAAGTACTACTAGATACTTCTGGAGATAGTTTAAGGCAAGTTCTTCAAGGACCATGGAAACCGTATTTAATTAAACCTAACTTAGAGGAACTAGAAGGATTACTAGGACAAGATTTTTCAGAAAATCCATTAGCAGCTGTGCAAACAGCTTTAACAAAACCAATGTTTGCTGGAATTGAATGGATTGTCGTATCTTTAGGAAAAGATGGTGCAATTGCCAAACATCACGATCAATTCTATCGTGTAAAAATTCCAACGATTCACGCTAAAAATCCTGTTGGTTCAGGAGATGCAACCATTGCTGGTCTTGCCTATGGACTAGTCAAGGATGCACCAGCTGCCGAACTGCTAAAATGGGGCATGGCGGCTGGAATGGCTAATGCCCAAGAAAGAACGACTGGGCATGTAGACGTAGAGAACGTGAAGAAACATCTTATGAACATCCAAGTAGTTGAAATTGCTAAATAAAGAGCTTTCTTTATTTAGCAATTATCCAGCAATTGAAAGCGTTTACTAGAAAGGGTGGCAATGTGGACAGATTTGAAATTAAAGAGGAGTTTCTTTTAAATGGTCAACCATTTAAAATTTTATCGGGCGCCATTCATTATTTTCGTGTAGATCCCTCAGATTGGTATCATTCACTTTATAACTTGAAAGCTTTAGGCTTCAATACAGTTGAGACCTATGTGCCATGGAATTTACATGAACCGCAAAAAGGAACATTTCATTTTGAGGGAATATTAGATTTGGAGCGCTTTTTAAAATTAGCACAAGAACTTGGACTATATGCGATTGTGCGGCCGTCTCCTTATATTTGTGCAGAATGGGAGTTTGGCGGTTTTCCAGCCTGGCTATTAAATGAACCAGGACGGATGCGTTCGAATAATCCAACCTATCTGAAGCATGTTGCGGAATATTATGATGTTTTAATGGAAAAAATTGTTCCGCATCAACTTGCTAACGGTGGCAATATTTTAATGATTCAAATCGAAAACGAATATGGTTCATTTGGCGAAGAAAAAGCGTATTTACGGGCGATTCGCGATTTGATGATTGCACGCGGCGTGACAGCACCATTTTTTACTTCTGACGGGCCATGGCGCGCAACATTGCGGGCAGGCAGCATGATTGAAGATGATATTTTAGTAACCGGAAATTTTGGCTCAAAAGCCAAAGAAAATTTCGGTATGATGCAAGCCTTTTTTGAAGAACATGGTAAAAAATGGCCGCTAATGTGTATGGAATTTTGGGATGGCTGGTTTAATCGTTGGAAAGAGCCAATTATTAAACGAGATCCGCAAGAATTGGCTGAATCAGTTAGAGAAGCATTAGCATTAGGCAGTATAAACTTATATATGTTTCATGGCGGCACCAATTTTGGGTTTATGAATGGCTGCTCCGCACGAGGAACCATTGATTTACCACAAATCACTTCCTATGATTATGATGCGCCACTTGATGAACAAGGGAATCCAACCGAAAAGTATTTTGCGTTACAAAAAATGCTTCACGAAGAGTACCCTGCGTTACCACAAGCTGAACCATTAGTAAAAGAATCTTTTGCGCAAACAGCAATTCCTTTAACCAACAAAGTGAGTTTGTTTGCGACTTTAGAAACGATTAGTCAGCCAGTGGTCAGCGTTTATCCGCAAACCATGGAACAATTAGGACAAAATACCGGCTATCTTCTTTACCGAACAAGCATTGAAAAAGATGCTGCAGAAGAAAAGCTAAGAGTGATTGACGGTCGTGATCGTCTGCAATTATTTGTCAATCAGGTACATCAAGCAACGCAATATCAAACGGAAATTGGCGAAGATATTTACGTTACACTGCCGCAAGAGAATAATCAAATCGATATTTTAATGGAAAATATGGGTCGTGTCAATTACGGGCATAAACTATTTGCAGATACTCAGAAAAAAGGGATTCGAACGGGTGTCATGGCAGATTTACATTTTATGACGCAATGGCAACAATATTGTTTACCTATGACAAGCTGTGAACAGGTAGACTATTCAAGAGAATGGCAGCCTGATCAACCAAGCTTTTACCAGTATCATGTGGAGTTAGCAGAAGTGAAAGATACATTTATTGATGTTTCTAAATTTGGCAAAGGAATTGTTTTTGTTAACCAAACCAATCTTGGTCGTTTCTGGAATGTTGGTCCGACGCTTTCCTTATATATTCCCAAAGGATTATTAAAAGAAGGGCAAAATGAGATCGTCATTTTTGAAACGGAAGGAACGTACCAACCAGAAATTCAGTTAGTAAAAGAACCACTATATAAAGAAATGAAAGAGGGATTACAATGAGTATTATTGGCGTAAGAATTGATGGACGTTTGATTCATGGACAAGTGGCAAATTTATGGGCGACAAAATTGAATATTTCCAGAATTATGGTCGTTGATGATGAAGTTGCAGGGAATGCCATTGAAAAAAGTGGCTTGAAATTAGCAACACCAGCTGGCGTGAAACTAAGCGTGTTACCAGTTGAAAAAGCTGCTCAAAATATTTTAGCAGGAAAATACGACTCACAACGTTTATTAATTGTGGTACGGAAACCAGATCGTTTATTAAAACTAGTAGAACTTGGGGTGCCGATTAAAGAAATCAATGTTGGGAACATGTCTCAAACAAACGAAACACGGTCGATTACTAAGTCAATCAATGTGGTCGATCAAGATATTGAGGTTTTTAAAGAGTTAAATGCTAAAGGTGTCCATCTGATTGCTCAAATGGTGCCAAGTGACAAAGCGGAAGACTTTATGAGTTTGATAACAAAATAGGAGGGAACAAAAAATGAATATCTTATGGTGGCAGATCTTATTATTAACATTATACGCAGGATACCAAATTTTAGATGAATTACAAATTTATTCTTCATTAAGTGCGCCAGTGTTTGCAGGTCTTTTTGCAGGATTAGTGATGGGGGATATTAAAGCAGGACTTATTATTGGTGGAAGCATGCAATTAACTGTATTAGGAGTTGGGACTTTCGGGGGTGCCTCCAAAATTGATGCTAACTCAGGCACGATTCTTGCCACAGCATTTTCTGTGTCTTTAGGAATGAACCCTGAACAAGCAATCGCTGCTATTGCAGTACCAGTTGCTAGTTTAATGATTCAATTAGACATTTTGGCTCGTTTTGCGAATACCTACTTTGCACATCGGATTGATAAAATGGTCGAAGATATGAACTACAAAGGAATTGAACGTAACTTCTTAATGGGTGCCTTACCTTGGTCTCTTTCTCGAATGATTCCAGTCTTCTTAGCACTTGCTTTTGGTGGTGGTTTAGTACAAAAAGTTGTATCTGTCCTAAATGGCGATTTGAAATGGTTAGGTGATGGCTTGTCTGTTGCTGGGGCGGTCTTACCAGCGGTCGGTTTTGCAATTTTACTACGTTACTTACCAGTGAAAAAACATTTCCCTTATTTAATTCTTGGTTTTACTGTAACTGCTTTACTAGGAACAATCTTTACAAACATGCAACTTTTAGGAACATCTGTTGCGAGCGTTGTGAAAGACTTCAGTGGTGTATTTAACGCACTACCAATGTTAGCAGTCGCTTTAATTGGTTTCGCTTTAGCCGCAATTAGCTACAAAAATGGTCAAATGATTCCGAGTGGGCCAGCAGCCAAAAAAGAACATGCAGCGAATGATTCAGACGAAGGAGAGATTGAAGATGACGAAATCTAATTATAAATTGACGAAAGAAGATTTTAAACAAATTAATCGCAGAAGCTTGTTTACTTTCCAATTAGGTTGGAACTACGAAAGAATGCAAGGATCAGGTTACTTGTATACGATTTTGCCGCAATTGCGTAAAATTTATGGGGATGATACGCCTGAATTAAAAGAAGTAATGAAAACACACACGCAATTTTTCAATACTTCAAACTTCTTTAATACAATTATTACAGGGATCGATTTGGCCATTGAAGAAAAAGAAGGCATTGCTGGAAAACAAACAGTTTCAGGTTTGAAAACTGGTTTAATGGGACCGTTTGCAGCAATTGGGGATTCAATTTTCGCAGCTTTAATTCCAACTATTTTTGGGGCGCTAGCTGCCAACATGGCGATTAATGGTAACCCAACTGGTATCTTTATCTGGATTGTTGCTCAAATTGCCGTGATGGTCTTCCGTTGGAAACAATTGGAATTTGCGTATCGCGAAGGAATTTCTTTGGTAACAACTATGCAACACCGCTTAACTGCCTTAACAGACGCTGCAACTTTACTAGGGGTCTTCATGGTTGGCGCTTTAGTGGCAACGATGGTTAATGTCAAACTATCATGGGCACCAAGTATTGGGGATGTAACACTTAACATGCAAAATAACTTGGATATGATTTTACCACGTCTACTTCCTGCAGGAATTGTCGGTGGCGTTTATTGGATGCTAGGTAAAAAGAATATGACGTCTACTAAAGCCATTTTTATCGTATTAATTGTCTGTGTCGCATTGTCTGCGTTAGGTGTTATTTCAAAATAAGTAAGACAGGAGAAAATCGATGAGTGAACATTTAGTTTTAGTAAGTCATGGCCGTTTTTGCGAGGAATTGAAAAAAAGTGCGGAGATGATTATGGGACCGCAAGAAACAATTTCCACTGTTGCTTTATTACCAGAAGAAGGTGAAGCTGACTTTTTAGAAAAATTTGAAGCGATTACGGAATCGCTAGAAGATTTTGTTGTCTTTGCTGATCTACTAGGGGGGACACCTTGTAATATTTTATCCAAAAAAATTATGCAAGGTGCTTCGTTTGACTTATATACTGGGATGAATTTACCGATGGTTATCAGCTATGTAAATGCAAGTTTATTAGCGATCGAAGGTGACTATGTTAAGGAATCAGCAGAAAGTATTGTGAAAGTCAACGAATTGCTGCTAAATGTTGCAGTAGATGATGAGGATGAATAATTCTGACTTGTCGTCGTAAGCTATTACAGTTTTTAAGAGAATGATTTAGAGATGGACGTTCCAAAAATAAAAGAATTTATTTTTGGAACGCCCCTTTAATTGTTAATAATGAAAGCGTGTTCAAAAATGTTAGGGGGCTGATTTATCAGATGAAACATGGAAAAATAAAACGATTTAGTACATTGACACTATTGGCAAGCGCAACGATTTTAGTACCATTAAGTACGTCTGCAGAAGAAACAACAAACAGCAGCACTGAAACAAGCTCATCAATGGTGGAACCTACCGCAACAGAAGAAAAATTGTGGCAATCTGATTTTCCAGGAGGGAAAACTGGTGAGTGGCAAGATGTGATTGGTAAAACAAATCGAGAATTAGCAGGAGAGTCATTGGCGATTTCACGAGATGCAGCAGCAGGTAATAATGCCGTATCTTTAAATTTAGATTCCCCTAAATTAGCTGATGGTGAAGTAGAAACAAAGTTTAAATACACTGCTGGAAGCGGTCGAACGGGTGTGATTATACGTGGTAATACCAAAGATAGCTGGGTTTTTGTAGGCTATAACGCGAATGGCAAATGGTTAGTTGAAAGCCCTAATTCGTGGAATGATTCAATTTCTGGGCCAACGTTAAATGAAGATACGAATTATTTGTTGAAAGTACGTTATGTTGGTGAAAAAATTACTATCTGGCTTAACACCACGTTGATTTACGAAGGAGAACCTGTTTTGGCCAATGGAGACAAAATTCCAACAGAAGCCGGACATGTGGGTGTCCGTTTGTGGTACGACAAAAAAATTGTCAATTATGACTATTTTAAAAATGGCCCCGTAGATAGCATTCCAGAAATTGTGCCAGAAGTGACACAAATTGCGCCAGTCAAAGTTTTTACAAAAATTGGTGTTGCACCAAAATTACCGAAACAAGTAAAAGTGACCTATAATACTGGTAAAGAAGCCAATGAAGCAGTCCGTTGGGATGGAATCGATCCTGATGCATACAAAGAACCAGGAACTTTTGAAGTCGACGGTACTTTGGAAAATACAAATATCAAAGCAAAAGCCAGCGTTGTTGTTGCTAAAGACAATGAAGCTGAAAAAGGCGACAAAATCTCTTCTGCAGATTTAACAGCCGTGGTTGATCCACAATTTCCACGAATTATTCGCTACGAAGACCCTCAGAATAATCAAGTGATTTTTAATGGCCAACACGAGAAAATTGATCAAGTAATGATTGATGGCAAAGCATATAAAGCAACTGCTGAAAAACAAAAGAGTGAAGCAAATCAAGCCGTTTATAATGTAGCTGTCCCAGAAATTGGCCTGCGTTTCACAACGACATTGACTGTTTCCGAAGGCCAAGAATTAGCTATGAAACTCTCAGATATTCGTGAAGAAGGAACTAAAATACACACAATTTCAATTCCAAATCAAGGCTTGATTTCTGTCAATAGTACAGATGAAGGGGCGACTTTTGCTGGCGTTGTGATGAATACTGGGACAAATGCAAATAACGGAAATAAAAATGGTGATACTATCCAAGATTTAACTACAACAAGCCAAGAAGAAACGAAAAAATATATGTATGGTTTCTTAAATACGGCGAATTATGCTGCAAGTTTTTGGACGAACGCCTATGGAGACGGCTCTGTCGATGGTAGTGACAACAATCGAATCCATAAACAAACAAAAGAAGCGGCGACTGGTTTTGTAACAACCTTGTCAAGTGGGGCATGGACCTATCGACCATTTGATGCACCGGAAGATTACACAACTGGAGAAACACCAGAAGTGAAAGTTAAATTCTCAAAAGATAGCAACGACGACAATCGGGTGGATTGGCAAGATGCGGCAATTGGGTTCCGTTCAATTATGAATAACCCAATGGGCGCGGAAAAAGTCCCTGAATTAGTCAACCAACGGATTCCTTTTAACTTTGCTAGTCAGGCGACAAACCCATTCTTAGTGACGCTAGACGAATCAAAACGCATTTACAATTTAACAGATGGATTAGGACAAATGAATTTACTAAAAGGGTATCAAAATGAAGGACATGATTCTGCGCATCCAGATTACGGTGCTATTGGTCAGCGACCTGGTGGGGAACAAGCGTTGAATCAATTAATTGATGAAGGACATAAATTAAATGCCGTTTTCGGTGTGCATATTAATGACACCGAGTCTTACCCAGAAGCAAAAGGATTTAATGAGGAATTAGTTGATCCAACGAAGCGTGGCTGGGATTGGTTAGATCCGTCTTATTTTATTAAACAAAGACCCGATGCATTGAGTGGTCGTCGCTATGAGCGCTTTAAAGAATTAAAACAAAAAGCACCGAATCTAGATTATATTTATGTTGATGTTTGGGGCAATCAAGGCGAATCAGGTTGGGCAAGTCGTCAACTAAGTAAAGAAATTAATTCACTCGGTTGGTTTACAACCAATGAATTTCCGAATGCTTTAGAGTATGACTCGGTTTGGAACCATTGGTCTGCAGAAAAAGATTACGGCGGTACAACAACGAAAGGCTTTAACAGTACAATCGTTCGTTTTATTCGGAATCATCAAAAAGATACTTGGATTATTTCCGACAACCCTTTGTTAGGTGGAGCTGAATTTGAAGCCTATGAAGGTTGGGTGGGTAAAACCAATTTTAATACCTATCGCCAAAAAACTTTTGCCATTAATGTCCCAACTAAGTTCTTACAACATTACCAAATTACAAACTGGGAAACTACAACAGCAGCAGATGGTCAAATCTATGGCACGATTAAATTAGCGAACGGTGCTGAAAAAGTGACCGTTACTCAAGCAGATGCTAATTCGCCAAGAAGCATTACGTTAAATGAGACAGAAGTTCTAAAAGGTGATGCGTATCTACTGCCTTGGAATGTCAATGGTCAAGACAAACTATATCACTGGAATCCAAAAGGCGGTACCAGCACTTGGTCATTGGATAAGAAAATGCAAGGAAAAACGAATTTACATTTATATGAATTAACAGATCAAGGGCGTAATGACAAAGGCGTAATTGCCACTACAAATAACCAAGTGACCATCCAAGCCGAGGCTAATACACCGTATGTCATTGCTGAACCTGACAGTATTGAACCGATGACATTCGGAACAGGAACACCATTTAAAGATCCTGGATTTAATGAAGCCAATACCTTGAAAAATAACTGGAAAGTTTTCCGAGGTGATGGAGAGGTTAAAAAAGATGCTAACGGTGATTATGTCTTTAGTTCAGAAAAAGAAAGAACCGAAATCAAACAAGACATCAATCTTCCTAAACCAGGAAAATATAGTTTGTATTTAAACACAGAAACACATGATCGCAAAGCCACAGTAACTGTTAAAATTGGTGGTAAAAAATATACGCGGACAGTGAATAATTCGGTTGCCCAAAACTACATTCAGGCAGATATTAACCATACAAGCAGGAAAAATCCGCAGTATATGCAAAATATGCGAATTGATTTTGAAATCCCAGATAATGCCAAAAAAGGCTCGGTGACATTAGCGGTTGATAAAGGCAATTCCGTTACAAAATTTGATGATTTACGAATTGTTGAGCGTCAAACGGATATCATGAACCCAGACAAACAAACAGTTATTAAGCAAGATTTTGAAGACACACAAGCAGTTGGGTTATATCCGTTTGTTAAAGGCTCAGCTGGTGGTGTAGAAGATCCACGGATTCATTTATCAGAAAGAAATGAACCTTACACACAATATGGTTGGAATGGAAACCTTGTTTCAGATGTATTAGAAGGCAACTGGTCCTTGAAAGCCCATAAACAAGGAGCAGGATTGATGCTTCAAACAATTCCGCAAAATATTAAATTTGAACCGAACAAGAAATATACGGTCCAATTTGATTATCAAACTGATGGTGAAAATGTCTTTACTGCTGGGACCATTAATGGGGAGTTGAAAAATAACAATGACTTTAAGCCAGTCGGTGAGTTAACTTCGACAGCAGCAGATGGTCAAACCAAGCATTATGAAGCAGAAATAATTGGGGATGCTTCAGGAAACACTACGTTTGGTATTTTTACAACAGGTGCCGATAAAGATTTCATTATGGATAACTTTACGGTCACAGTGGAATCAAAAAAATAAATTTAGTCTATCTAAGCAACTTGGTCTACAAGTTAAACGTACTTGTAGCCCAAGTTGCTTCTTTTATGAAAAGAAGCAAGGTCTAGTGCCTCATTTTTATACTGCAGAATAAACCGACACATTTTTTAAAGTGTCAGGCTTCTTTGTGTATTTCATCAAGAACGAATGGACAAACTTGCCTTTTGCCACAAATCGTTTACAATTACAATGATAGGCATAATTTATTTAGAGGTGAAGTGATTGAAGAAATACAATGTTGATTGGAATTACTGGGTTGTCCGCTTTTTATTTGTAATGGCGCTGATTGTTGGCTATTTATTAATCACGAATTATCAGCACTTTGTCCATAGTGTTTCGGGTTTATTAGGCATCTTATCCCCATTCATTACTGGGTTTGTGATTGCTTATTTATTGAGTGGAAGTCAGAAAAAAATCGAGGGATTACTAGAAAGAGTTCCTTTACCAGTCGTTAAAAAAGCGAAACACGGCTTGAGCGTACTCCTTTTGTACCTGATTATTTTGTTTATTTTTGTTTTGACATTAAACTATATCGTTCCGCTACTCATTAGTAATTTAGTAGATTTAGCAAACTCTTTACCCACTTTTTATGATCACATGGTTCAGTTTGTAATGAGTTTAGAAGATAAAGGGATTTTAAAAACAGCCGCGATTGAAAAATATTTAAATAGTGTCCTTAAAGATTTGTCGCCAGAACGTTTTTTAAATCAATGGACACAAGCGTTGTTTTCATTAGGAACGTTGACTAAAAATGTTTCATCATTCTTTTTAAATGCATTTTTGACGTTGATTATCTCAATATATGCGCTGGTATTTAAGCAATCTATTTTGACATTTGTTGAAAAGGCTGCCCACAAATTGCTGTCTGAAAAAGTGTACAAGCAAACACAAACTTGGTTAAATACAACGAATAAAATTTTCTATAAATTTATCAGCTGCCAATTTCTTGATGCTTGTATAATTGGCGTTTCATCAACGATTTTGTTAAGTATTTTGAATGTGAAATTTGCTGTGACTTTGGGGATTTTATTAGGTATTTGTAATATGATTCCTTATTTTGGTTCGATTTTTGCGTCAATTGTTGCTGGTGTGATTACGCTTTTCACAGGTGGTGTTACTCAAGCAATTACGGTGTTACTAGTTTTATTAATTTTACAACAAATTGACGGCAATATTATTGGTCCTCGAATTATGGGAGATGCCCTAAATGTCAATCCGATTTTAATTATTGTTTCAATTACGATTGGGGGAGCGTACTTCGGCGTCTTAGGGATGTTTTTAGCAGTTCCTGTTGCTGCAATCATTAAAATTATTGTCTCGGAGTGGCTAAATGAATCAAAAGAAAATGATAAGATTGTAGATTCTATTGAATCCTAAAGTAAAACTTTTCGTCTCGCGTTGACGAAAAGTTTTTTAGTGAGAAAGAAAGTTTCATTATTTGGAATTTTTGATATGCTATACTTGAAGTAAATAGAAAATCAAAATTGAGGTGAATAGATGCAGTTTTTAAAAAAATATGGCGGCTATTTTTTAGTTTTAGGGGTCTTACTTGATTTTTTTACACCTTATTATGTCGGATTCAAAGATCAAGGTTACAATCAATTGACAGAAGTAATTAGCTTATTAGGTGATGTGAATAGTCCAGTTAGGGAAAACTTTAATCGGTTAACTATCATTGCGGGAATGTTGATGTTAGCAAGTTTACCTAGGATATATGCTATTTTTTCCAGAAAAACGAAAAAAGGTGCTTGGTTAGTAGTGGCAATGATTGGCGCTTATGGTTTATTTGATTGTATTTTCAGTGGGCTCTTCAGCGTAGACACTTCAACCGCTGGCACAGTTGCTGCCGCGCTTCATAACGGAGGATCAGCAGTCGGTTATACAGGCTTTTTGTTGTTATCAGGCGTCTTAACCATTATCTACAGTAAATACGGTTCGCAAAAAAATAAAAACCTTTTTGGCTTTTTGTTTATTTTATGTATGCTTGCAGCCGGCTTATATGGCTTAGCAAGGATTCCACAGTTGCAACAGGTAAAACCATTTAATTATTTAGGCTTATGGCAAAGAGTGAGTTCATTTTGTAATTATCTACCAATGCTGGCACTGTGTTTACAAACTAAAACCAATGACAAATTTGATTGAACATTTGTCATTGGTTTTTTACTAGTTAAAATTGTCTGGTAATAACTTAATTATTGGCTACGGTGACTTCACCAGTAACAGTGGCACCATCTTCTTCTAAGTCAGCAGAATCTTTGTATTCTTGTTTATCAAAAGTAATATTGCCATTAACTTTGGTACCATTTAAAGTAAAGCCATTTGCTTTCACCTCAATATCACCTTTGACAGTCCCGTGAACGATGTTGAAATTTTCAGAAGAAACGATTAGCTTAGGAACCGTGATTTCATATTCAGCAGTTACTTTTTTATTATCATCTTGGGAATAAAGTGCTAATTTACGATAGACATCGTTGGAATCTTTCCCCTTATCATGGAAAGTACCAGCAACTGTTACCTCTTTATCAAAAGTGACATTGTCAGTAGCTGCGACAATCCAATTTCCTTTATCACTTAACGCCATTTCGAGCTCTTCAGGCTTGGCACTAATTGAAGCACCAGAGACTACTTCTGTACTTGAATTAGCTGTTTCTTTGCTACTAGAACTACTATCTGTTTTTTTATCAGATGAACAGGCACTAAGCAGCACAAGAGCAGCAGTTGCCGTCAAAACAGTGGTGAGTACTTTAGACATTTTCATGAAAATCCCTCCAAAAAATTTATTTATTTCTTCCTTTATCATAACTGATTCAAAGGGAAATGAGTAATCATACACTCAAAGATTGAGAAGTTTGGCTAATGGGAAATTAGGCTTATTCTCTCAAGAAGGTTCAGGAAATATTCAAAGTAATCATTTCTTTTTCAAATGTTTCTTTTCTGTAGTAAGCTAGTAATAGACAGAATTTAAGGAGGAGATTTTGATGCCTTGGAATATGAATGATTATCCTACATCAATGAAAAATTTAGCACCTTTGATTCGGAAAAAAGCGATAGATATTGGCAATGCGTTGCTTGTGGATGGCTACCCTGATGATCGCGCCATTCCAATTGCGATTAGTCAAGCGGAGAAATGGTATCAAGAGGCAAGTGCAGCAGACAAAAAAGCCTTCGAACAAGAAGCAAATCCTACGAAACAAGATTCGCATAAACAGGATAAACATGCGGGAAAATTATTAACGGCGGCTGTCAACGTTAAATATAAAGACGGCCAATGGTTGGTGATTTCAGACAGCGCTGAAAAAGCAAGTAATACATTTACCCACAAACAAGAGGCGGTTGAACGAGCTCAAGAAATTGCTCGGAATAAGCAAACAAAGCTGAAAATCTATAAGCAAGATGGTACGTTACAAGAAACCAAAGAGTATACTGAATAATTTTTCGAAACCTTGATATTCCGTTGCAATTGAAGAAACGGCTATCAAGGTTTTTTGGTGAGGGAGAAATGGACAAGTAAGAAAAAATAACAAAAGTTAAGAATGAGAATAAGGCTTGCTTTTCTAGTTTTTGGTGGGTACAATTACACTAATTAAGATAAAAAATCAAAATAATTGAGGTGCTACGACAATGGAAAAAGCCAATCTTGATTGGAATAATTTAGGATTTTCTTACATTAAAACGCCCTTTCGTTATATTAGTTATTGGCGAGATGGCAAGTGGGAAGAAGGCACGCTAACAGATAACAATCAGTTAACGATTAGTGAAGGTTCGCCTGCTCTACATTATGGCCAACAATGTTTTGAAGGATTAAAAGCGTATCAATGTGCAGATGGTTCTGTCAATTTGTTTCGTCCAGATGAAAATGCCAAACGGCTACAAAAAAGTTGTGCGCGTCTACTGATGCCACAAGTGCCAGTAGAAACCTTTGTTTCTGCATGCCAAGAAGTGGTGAAAGCCAACCTTGCTTATTTACCGCCATATGGAACGGGCGGTACGTTGTATCTTCGCCCTTATATGATTGGTGTCGGCGATAATATTGGCGTAGCACCTGCCAAAGAATACATTTTTTCTATTTTTTGCGTGCCGGTTGGTTCCTATTTTAAAAATGGTTTAGCACCAACCAACTTTATCGTTTCTGAATATGATCGAGCAGCGGGTCGAGGAACCGGGGCCGCTAAAGTGGGGGGCAATTATGCAGCTAGTCTTTTACCAGGTGCAGAAGCACATGAGAAAGAATTTAGTGATTGCATTTATTTAGATCCGTATACGCATACGAAAATTGAAGAAGTTGGTGCAGCCAATTTCTTTGGCATAACCAAAGATGGTACTTTTATTACGCCGAAATCAGCGTCTATTTTGCCAAGTATTACTAAATATTCATTATTGACGCTAGCAAAAGAACGTTTAGGGATGACGGCGCTTGAAGGAGACGTTTACATTGATCGATTAGCGGACTTCTCCGAAGCGGGTGCTTGTGGCACAGCGGCGATTATTTCTCCTATTGGTGGGATTCAAAACGGCACAGATTTCCATGTATTTTATAGTGAAACGGAAGTTGGACCAGTGACTAAGCAACTATATGATGAACTGGTTGGCATACAGTTTGGTGACAAAGAAGCGCCAGAAGGCTGGATTGTAAAAGTTTAAAGAGACAAAAAAGAGAGAATTCATGCTCTCTTTTTTTGTGTAGAATATTCAGAATTTTCTATAAAAAGATTGACTTTGATACTATTTAAAGGAATAATGGAAGATACAAGATTTAAAAAAGGAGGGAAAGCTATTGCTTATTAAATCAGCAGAATCAGACGAAATGACGATTTTTTTTGATAAAGAAAACCAACCAAATACACAAGTTCAAATGGGCATTATTACATTACAGCCTGGTGAAAAACGGCCTTTAGCTGGATATGCTCGCCATGAACAGGATGAATATTCTTATGTGATTTCTGGCGAAGCACATACGATTTTAGAAGATGGTCAAGACTTAGTCGGAAAAGCTGGACAAGCCCAATTAATTGAAGCTGGTGAGGGGCACATTAATTATAATGATGGGTTGGAGCCAGCGGTCGTTGTCTGGATGCTTGTGGAAAGGACAAAATAAAAGGGGAGCTGTCTTTCTGTAAGTAAAAGCATAAAAAATGAAGAGTTATAGGAGAAAGAAGATGAAAAAGTATTTAAAAATCACAATGGTTTGTATTTTATTGGTAGGATTTTTAGCTGGGTGTACCAATAAAAATGAAAATAAAAAGAAACGGAAAAATACCAAAGAAGCCGTTCAACTGATGTCACCCTCGGAATTAACAACGCTCAACACCTCTGTATTATTGGATTTTCCAGATGCTATTGTCCAAACTGCAGCGTTTGAAGGGTTATATAGTTTAGATGAACAAGACCAATTGGTACCAGCCGTAGCAAAAGCATTGCCGATGATTTCAGAAGATGGAAAAACCTACACGATTTCTTTGAGAAAAGAAGCGGTTTGGAGTAACGATGATCCTGTCACAGCACATGATTTTGAATATGCTTGGAAAAAAATGATTGATCCTAAAAACGGCTTTGTTTATAGCTTCCTCATCGTTGAAACAATTCAAAATGGTGCAGAAATCTCAGCTGGGAAATTAGCACCCAATGAACTAGGTGTCACAGCTGTGGATGATTATACATTAAAGGTGACGCTCAAAGAGCCAAAACCGTACTTTACGTCCTTGTTAGCTTTCCCTACATTTTTCCCGCAAAATCAAAAAGTAGTCGAACAATTTGGTGCGGACTATGGAACTGCTAGTGATAAAGTCGTCTATAATGGTCCGTTCGTGGTAAAAGATTGGCAGCAAACAAAGATGGACTGGCAACTAGCAAAAAATAATCGCTATTGGGATCACCAGAACGTGCGCTCAGACATTATCAATTATACGGTTATCAAAGAAACATCTACCGCATTGAATCTTTTTGAAGATGGACAATTAGATGTGGCTACACTAAGTGGTGAATTGGCGCAACAGAATAAAAATAATACGTTGTATCATTCGTACCCAACAGCGACAATGAACTATTTGCGCTTAAATCAAAAACGGAAAGGGCAAGCAACGCCGCTTGCAAACGAAAACCTGCGTAAAGCGTTGGCTTTAGGCATAGATAAAGAAAATCTAGTCAATAATATTATTGCAGATGGTTCTAAAGCGCTACATGGTGCGATTACGGAAGGCTTTGTGGCGAATCCCACAACGGGCCTCGATTTTCGTCAAGAAGCAGGTAATTTAATGGTTTATAACAAAGAAAAAGCGCAAAGTTATTGGAAAAAAGCACAAGCAGAATTAGGAGAAAAGGTTAACGTTGAATTGATGGTAACAGATGATGGTTCTTACAAAAAAATTGGTGAAAGTTTGCAAGGCTCGCTACAAGAACTGTTTCCTGGTTTGACAATAGAGCTAACCGCATTGCCGACTGAAGCTGCATTGAACTTTGGGCGAGAAAGTGACTATGATTTATTCTTAATTTACTGGACACCAGACTATCAAGATCCTATTTCTACCCTGATGACTTTATACAAGGGCAATGATCGCAATTATCAGAACCCTGTCTATGACAAATTATTAGATGAAGCAGCCACAACCTATGCCTTAGAGCCAGAAAAAAGATGGGCGACACTGATTGCAGCTGAAAAAGAAGTGATTGAAACGACTGCTGGCATGATTCCACTTAGCCAAAATGAACAAACAGTCCTGCAAAATGATAAAGTCAAAGGCTTGAATTTTCATACCTTTGGCGCTCCATTAACGTTAAAAAATGTTTATAAGGAAAAATAAAAAGAGAGCCTGGGCTGAAAATCGCTTTTGATTTTCGGCCCAGGCTTAAATCCTGCTTTTTAACCCAAAATTTGTCACCATTTAGCCTTTTCGGGTTTTATCTCGAACGCTTCTGTTCTAATAGTTCAGAATCAGGTGCAGTGTGTGGCTGGGCATATTTTTTCATATATGTCGGCAAGGCTTGACTAATCTTCGTTGGTAAAACAACATAGTCGGTTTTGGCCAAATCATCACCAATGAGACTGTGTAAGTAAACGGCGCTAGCAATGGTTTCAATTGTCGGCTTAAACTGAGCCAAAAAACCAGCAATGATGCCAGCCAAGGTATCCCCAGTTCCGCCAGTAGCCATCCCAGGGTTGCCACCTGTATTTTGAAAAGGTTCTCCTGCGTGGAAAATTGTGGTGCGATGACTTTTTAAAACAATCGTACTGCCTAATTTTGCTTGTTGGCGCTGGTTATTTGCCAGTGTTTGTTGCTCAATAGGTAAGTGACTCAAACGTTGCCATTCCATTTGATGAGGTGTGAAAACAACTTTTTCAGGATAGGTAAGGGAAAAATTACCTTGGCTAAACAGGGTAATTGCTGAGCCATCGATAATTAACCATTGTTGTTTTTGATGTTGGGCAAGCACCCTCTTCAACATTTGTTGTGCAGTAGCATCTAAGCCTAAACCTGGACCAATTAAAATAACCTCCGCTTGCTCTACGACGTTCGTCAGAAGGACTGTTTCTTCAAAGCCCACGACCATCGCTTCTGGGCATCTTGCATGTAAAGGCCCGTGATTTTTAACATCAGTAATCACAGTGGTGAGACCAGCGCCACTATTGATACACGCTTCGGTACTCATGATGATGGCTCCGCCATATTGTCGGTTTCCTCCGATTAATACAACACGCCCAAAATTACTTTTATAAGAGTCAGAGGGGCGTTGAGTGATGACTTCCTCTAAAATGTCCTTGCTTAAATAGCGCATTCTATCACTCCTTTTCTTGGGATTTCTTTGTTCTCAGTATACTACAAGAGCCCCGAAAAAATCAGTTTATTTAATGTTAAAAGTTACTCTATTGAAGGCAATGAGGTGTATAATAAGGACCAGATAAATGAGTTAGGAGAGTGAAACAGATGGAAGAGAAAAAAACATTTTATATGAGTGGCTACGTAGGAATTGCGAGCTTATTAGTTATTTTAATTGCGGGAATTGGTTTATTTATTTATGGAGCAAGTCATACCAATGGAGTTCTTGTTGTTTTAGGTATTATTTTGTTAGTTGGGGCTATTTTATTTTTAAGTTCCCTAACTATTGTTAGTCCCAACCAGGCGAAAGCTATTTTATTTTTTGGTCGTTACTTAGGTACGATTAAAGAAAATGGGTTGTTTATTACCATTCCATTTACGCAAAAAATGAACATTTCTTTGAAAGTACGAAATTTCAATAGTTCTCTATTAAAAGTCAATGACTCTGACGGGAATCCAATCGAAATCTCTGCGGTCATCGTTTTTCGGGTAGTCGATACAGCTAAGGCGTTATTTAATGTCGATTATTATCAAGACTTTGTGGAAATTCAAAGCGAAACGGCAATCCGGCATGTAGCAACACAATATCCTTATGACACTTTTTCAGATAATGATGTAACTCTGCGAGGAAATACCGAACAAATTTCCGAGGAGTTAACCAAAGAATTGCAAGAACGCTTAGCAGTGGCTGGTGTAGAGGTTATCGAAACACGGTTGAATCATTTAGCTTATGCAACTGAAATTGCTAGCTCCATGTTGCAAAGACAGCAAGCAAAAGCAATCTTAGCGGCTCGACAAACAATTGTTGAAGGTGCGGTAAGCATGACACAAATGGCCTTAGAACAGATTGAAGAAGGGCAAGAAATTAATTTTACCGATGAACGAAAAGTACAACTTATTAATAATTTACTAGTCTCAATCATTACTGATAAGGGCACACAACCAGTTATTAATACAGGCGACGTTTCTTCTTAAAGAGGAAGCAACGCTAAAAATAGCAAAAAAGAGTCATCTTTCCGATGACTCTTTTTTTGATAAACACGAACATTATATAATTTTAATCTATAATATTTCGGTTTTTCTTTGACATCTCTTTTTCTCATTGTTAGAATAACAGTGAAAAAAGGCGGAAGGAGTTATTACATTCATGAAACCATTAGTCGCTGTGATTATGGGAAGTACCTCAGACTGGGCAACGATGAAAGCTGCTTGTCTTGTGTTGGAAGAGTTGAAAATTCCTTATGAAAAACGAGTGATATCAGCACATAGGACCCCTGACTTGATGTTTCGTTTTGCAGAGGAATCACGAACAAAAGGATTGAAGGTTATTATCGCTGGCGCTGGTGGAGCGGCCCATTTACCAGGGATGGTAGCTGCAAAGACAACCTTACCTGTCATTGGTGTTCCAGTTAAAACACGAACGTTAAACGGTATTGATTCACTGTTGTCTATTGTGCAGATGCCAGGGGGAGTTCCTGTAGCAACAACTGCGATTGGCTCAGCAGGTGCTACCAATGCTGGGTTATTAGCTGCAGAAATACTAAGTATTGATGATTTACAGTTAGCAGAAAGAATCCAAGCAAGACGACAATCATTGGAAAAAGCGGTTATGGAAAGTGGGGAACAACTTGAATAAACCTTTAAAAGTAGGAGCAACTATTGGCATTATAGGTGGGGGACAGTTAGGGCGAATGCTAGTCATGAGTGGTAAAAAAATGGGTTTCCAAATGATTGTGTTGGACCCAACGCTCAATAGTCCAGCTGGTCAAGTAGCTGACCGTCAAATTGTGGCAGCCTTTGATCAGATATCTGCTTTAACTGAACTAGCAGAGTTAAGCGATGTGATCACCTATGAATTTGAAAATATTGAAGTGGCCTCCCTAGAAAAGGCCATTCCACTAGAAAAGTTGCCACAAGGAACAGAATTGTTAAAAATTACTCAAAATCGATTGCTTGAAAAAACGTTTCTTCAATCGATTGGCTGTAAGATTGCCCCTTTTGCGGAAGTAAAAAGCCAGAAAGAGCTGCCACAAGCAATAGAAAAGATTGGTTTTCCATGTGTCTTAAAAACTATTCAAGGTGGATACGATGGAAAAGGACAAGTCGTCTTAAAATGCGAAGAGGATTTCTCCCAAGCGACTAAATTATTAGCTAACGCCACTTGTGAATTAGAAAAGTGGGTGCCTTTCACTAAAGAACTTTCAATCATCGTTGCAGGGAATAAGCATGGTTACCAAAGCTTTCCTGTATCTGAAAACATTCATCGAAAGAATATCTTGCATGAATCAATTGTGCCAGCACGAATTTCTGAGAATGTGCAACAAAAAGCAGCGGAATTGGCGCAATACATTGCTGAGGAATTAAATCTATCTGGGGTTTTAGCTATCGAAATGTTTTTAACGGATTCAGAAGAGTTGTACGTCAATGAATTAGCGCCACGGCCTCATAACTCAGGTCATTACTCTATTGAAGCTTGCTCATTTAGTCAATTTGATGCGCATATTCGAGGGATTAGCAATTGGGGCATTGGGTTACCCCAATTACTTCAATCAGTGGTTATGGTGAATCTCTTAGGCGAACACTTAGAAAAAAGCTACCAGTTATGCACGTCAAAACCCACTTGGCAAGTCCATTACTATGGAAAAGCCGAATCAAAAGTTGGCAGAAAAATGGGCCACGTCACCATTACAACACCTTGCTTATCAGAAACGTTAAAGGAAATTGAGACTGTTGGTATTTGGAACGTAACTTAATAAATGCTTGCTCCAAGCAAGTTTTTTATTTTTACATTCGACAAACACGAACGATTATTGTTTTTTTGTAACTAATGTAAGTTTTTGTCTGATGTGAATCAGCTGAGTTAGAAAGAATAGGGTTCATGAAGCTAACGAGAAGAGGGAAAGAATGGAAAAGAAAGCACTTGTGTATACAGGAAAAGCGAAGAAGTTGTATCAAACAGAAAATGCAGCGGTTCTTTTTGTGGAATATCTTGATCAAGCAACAGCTTTAAACGGTCAAAGAAAAGATAAAGTTCTTGGGAAAGGCGCTTTAAATAATCAAATCACTAGTCTAATTTTTGAACATTTACAGCAACAGAAGATTCCCAATCATTTTATCAAAAAAGTATCTGAACACGAACAATTAATTCAGGCTGTAGAAATGATTCCTTTGGAAGTTGTCGTACGTAATTATGCGGCAGGAAGTTTTTCAAAGCGTTTAGCGATTGAAGAGGGCACTAAATTAGTGACGCCCATTATTGAATTTTATTACAAAGAAGATCGTCTGGATGATCCTTTTATTAACGAAGACCATATTCAATTTCTAAAAGTAGCCACTCCTGCTGAAATTGTGGAGATTAAAGCATTGGCTTTACAAATTAATCAGGCGCTCAGTCAACTCTTTCAACGCCTCAATATTTGTTTGATCGATTTTAAAATCGAGATTGGTCGGACGAAGGCCAATCAATTGTTACTGGCAGATGAAATTTCTCCAGACACCTGTCGTCTATGGGATTTAAACACAAACGAACATCTGGATAAAGATGTTTATCGCCGTGAATTAGGAGAAATAGTTCCTGTATATGAAGAAGTTTTACAACGTTTACTAACAGCTAATTGAGGAGGAAGCGCGTATGTATTTTGTCAAAGTCTATGTTACGTATAAAGAATCAATTTTGGATCCCCAAGGTGAAGCGGTTAAGGAAGCAGTCCATCGGCTTGGTTTTACAGAAGTAGCCGAAATCCGTGTCGGTAAGTATTTTGAAATGCACGTCCAGCAGACAGAAGCAATTGAAGAGAAAATTGAACAAATTTGTGATCAACTATTAGCCAATGTAAATATGGAATCCTATCGTTTTGAAATTTTATCTTTGGAGGAAATTTAAATGAAATTGGCAGTGATTGTTTTTCCAGGATCCAATTGTGATGCAGACTTATTGTGGGCTGTCAAAGAGGTGATGGGCGTCGATGCAGAATTTGTCCGACACGATGCCACTTCTTTAGCAAAATTTGATGGCGTGTTATTGCCTGGTGGTTTTTCTTATGGCGATTACTTACGTTGTGGTGCAATTGCTCGGTTTTCGCCAATTATCAATGAGGTGATTCGCTTTGCTACAGAAGGCAAAATGGTTTTTGGCACTTGTAATGGCTTTCAAATTTTAACAGAAATTGGCTTACTTCCTGGCACGTTGCTAAGAAATGATTCGCTTCGTTTTATTTGTAAAAGTGTCCCATTGAAAGTGAATACGCACACAAAGTTTACAAGCGAGTATCCTGAAAATGTTTCGATACATTTACCAGTAGCACATGGCGAAGGGAATTACTATTGTGATGAAAAAACGTTGCAAGAGCTGAAAGAAAAGAACCAAATTGTTTTTACGTATCAAGAAAAGGTGAACGGTAGTCTTGCGAATATTGCTGGTATTTGTAATGAACAGGGCAATGTTCTAGGAATGATGCCTCATCCGGAACGAGCGATGGAAGAATTGTTAGGTTCAACAGATGGACGCAGCTTTTTTGCTTCAATCATTAAAAACTTTGGAAAGGAATTAAGCCAATGATGAATGAACCAACACCAAAAGAAATCAAGGAGACACGGTTGTATGCAGAATGGGGACTAACAGATGAAGAATATCATCAGATTGAGACCATTTTGCAAAGAGAACCTAATTATACAGAAACTGGCTTATTCTCCGTGATGTGGAGTGAACATTGCTCTTACAAAAATTCCAAGCCCGTTTTAAAAAAGTTTCCGACGGAAGGGCCACAAGTGCTTCAAGGCCCTGGTGAAGGAGCTGGGATTGTCGATATTGGTGACGGATTAGCTGTTGTTTTTAAAGCAGAGAGCCATAATCATCCTTCTGCAGTAGAACCTTACGAAGGAGCAGCTACAGGCGTTGGTGGAATTATTCGCGATATTTTCAGTATGGGGGCGCGGCCGATTGCTTTACTGGATTCGTTAAGATTTGGCGAACTGACGGATGCACGAACACGTTATTTGTTTCAAGAAGTTGTGGCGGGGATTAGCGGTTATGGAAATTGTATTGGTATTCCAACCGTTGGCGGCGAAATTGCTTTTGAGCCATGTTATCAAGGAAACCCACTTGTTAATGCTATGTGTGTGGGATTGATTCGTCATGATGAGATTCAAAAAGGCCAAGCAAAAGGCGTCGGAAATAGCATTCTTTACGTAGGTGCGAAAACAGGACGAGATGGAATTCATGGTGCGACCTTTGCTTCAGAAGAATTTAGTGAAGGTGAAGAACAGCAACGATCTGCGGTACAAGTAGGTGATCCGTTTATGGAAAAATTATTATTGGAAGCTTGTCTTGATTTAATCAAAAATCATCAAGATATTTTAATCGGCATCCAAGATATGGGGGCGGCTGGCTTGGTTTCTTCAAGTGCTGAAATGGCATCAAAAGCAGGTTCAGGCTTGATTCTAGAGCTAGATAAAGTTCCGCAGAGAGAGACGCAGATGAGCCCCTATGAAATGCTCTTGTCTGAGTCCCAAGAACGGATGTTAATCTGTGTGGAAAAAGGAGCAGAACAGCAAGTTTGTGAATTGTTTCAAACGTATGACTTAGAAGCGGTAGCGATTGGCTCCGTAACAGATGATGGACAGTATCGTGTCTTTCACGGTGGCAAAATAGTCGCAGATGTACCAGTAGATGCTTTAGCAGAAGAAGCACCTGTTTACCAGAAAGCCTATCAAGAACCAGAACGGATGCGTGCTTTTAAAAAATTAGCGCCCTTCATTCCAGAAATTACGAATAGCACGGAATTATTAAAACGCCTATTGCAACAACCAACGATTGCATCGAAAAAATCAGTTTACGAAACCTATGATAGTCAAGTACAAACGAATACAGTGGTGCAACCAGGAAGTGATGCAGCTGTTTTAAGAGTGCGGGGCACCAATAAAGCCTTAGCGATGACGACAGATTGTAATAGCCGTTATTTGTATTTAAATCCTGAAATTGGTGGGCAAATTGCGGTTGCAGAAGCAGCCCGTAATATTGTAGCAAGTGGAGCACAACCTTTGGCTATCACTGATTGTTTGAATTATGGTTCCCCTGATAAACCAGAAAGTTTTTGGGAATTATGGACGTCGGCGGATGGAATCGCCGCAGCTTGCCGTCAGCTAGGAACGCCCGTGATTTCTGGGAACGTCTCTCTTTACAATGAAACAGATGGTCAAGCCATTTATCCAACGCCAATGATCGGCATGGTGGGAGTAATTGAAGATGTTTCACAAATTACCACACAAGCGTTTAAACAAGTGGATGACTTAATTTATCTCATCGGTGAAACCCACGCAGATTTTAACGGCTCAGAAATTCAAAAAATGCAACTGGGGCGAATTGAAGGGCAATTACGCTCATTTGATTTAAAAGAGGAAAAAGCAAACCAAGAATTAGTTTTAAAAGCAATTCAAGCAGGCCTAGTTGCTAGCGCGCATGATTGCGCTGAAGGCGGCGTTGCCGTTGCTTTAGCCGAGTCGGCTTTTGCCAACGAACTGGGGTTACAGGTGACACTGCCATTAGCAAAAGAATATCTATTTGCGGAGACGCAATCCCGTTTTATTCTTTCAGTTAGTCCCCAGCATCAAGAAGCATTTGAAACACTTATCGGAAGAAAAGCTCAACATATTGGGAAAGTGACTGAAACTGGTTTGATCATTCATGCGTTAGATGATGTGATCAATTGTTCAACAAAAGAAGCCAAAGCCTTATGGGAGGATGCGATTCCATGTCTTATGAAGCAAAAAGCTTAAATGAAGAGTGTGGTATTTTTGGTATTTGGGGTCATCCTGATGCGGCACAAGTGACCTATTTTGGCTTACACAGCTTGCAGCATCGAGGCCAAGAAGGCGCGGGAATTGTGGCGAACAATTCTGGGAAATTAGATGGCCACCGTGATTTAGGTTTATTAGCAGAAGTATTCCAAAAGCAAGAACAACTGAATGCGTTAGAAGGAACGGCGGCTATTGGTCATGTACGCTATGCAACCGCTGGTACGGGTAGCGTGGATAATATTCAGCCATTTTTATTTAAATTTTATGATAGTCAAATTGGGTTAGCACACAATGGCAATTTGACAAATGCCAAGCGTTTACGAAAACAACTAGAAAGAGAAGGCGCTATTTTTCATTCCAATTCAGACACTGAAATTTTAATGCACTTGATTCGAAAAAGCACTGCTGCCTCGTTTCTCGATAAACTAAAAGAGAGCTTGAATTTGGTTAAGGGGGGCTTTGCTTATCTTTTATTAACAGAAACGATGATGATTGCTGCACTAGATCCCAACGGCTTTCGCCCTCTCTCCATCGGACAAATGAACAATGGGGCGTACGTTGTGGCATCCGAAACGTGTGCATTAGAAACAGTTGGGGCTCGCTTTATTCAAGATGTGGCACCTGGTGAAGTAGTCATCATTTCTGATGAAGGCTTGAAAATAGAGGTTTTCACTACGGAAGTCCAACCGGCGATTTGCGCAATGGAATATATTTATTTTGCACGACCAGATTCAAATATTGCTGGAGTTAATGTGCATACAGCTCGTAAAAGGATGGGGAAGAACTTGGCAATCGAAAGTCCAGTCGCAGCTGATATGGTAATTGGGGTACCAAACTCGTCATTGTCTGCAGCTAGCGGCTATGCAGAAGAAGCACAGATACCTTACGAACTAGGTTTAGTAAAAAATCAATATGTCGCTCGAACATTCATCCAGCCGACACAAGAATTAAGAGAACAAGGTGTCCGTATGAAACTATCGGCAGTTCGTGGCGTGGTCAAAGGAAAAAAAGTCATTTTAGTAGATGATTCGATTGTTCGCGGGACCACTATTCGACGCATTATTCATTTATTAAAAGAAGCAGAAGCGCAAGAAGTTCATGTCAGAATTGCTTCACCGCCATTAAAATATCCGTGTTTTTATGGCATTGATATACAGACGAGGGACGAACTAATTGCGGCAAACTATTCAATTGAAGAGATCAAAGAGCAGATTGGCGCAGATTCGCTGGCTTTTTTGAGTGAAGCAGGGCTGATTGATGGGATTCAATTAAATTATGATGCTCCTTATTCTGGGCTGTGTATGGCTTACTTTAATGGAGACTATCCAACGCCTTTGTATGATTATGAAGAACAATATCAAGCATCCTTGAAAAAAGAAACTAGGAGGAATTGACATGGAAAATGCCTATTCAAAAGCTGGCGTAAATGTTGAGGCAGGATACGAAGTAGTGGAACGAATTCAAAAGCATAGCCAAAAGACACAACGGACGGGAACGTTGGGCATGCTTGGTGGTTTTGGTGGTTGTTTTGATTTAAGTAGTTACAAGCTTAAAGAACCAGTTTTGGTATCAGGAACGGATGGCGTAGGCACAAAGTTACTCTTGGCAATTGAAGAACAGAAACACGAGACAATCGGAATTGATTGTGTAGCAATGTGTGTCAATGATGTCGTCGCACAAGGCGCCGAACCGTTATATTTTTTAGATTATTTAGCGTTAGGGACCGTTAATCCAGCTAAAGTTGAAGCAATTGTTGCGGGTGTTGCGGCAGGCTGTTGTGAGGCGAATGCAGCCTTAATTGGGGGCGAAACAGCTGAAATGCCTGATATGTATGAAGCAGATGCTTATGACGTGGCTGGTTTTGCCGTGGGTATTGCTGAGAAAAGTCAACTCTTGACTCCAAGTAACGTAAAAGAAGGCGATTTCTTGATTGGTCTTCCTTCAAGTGGTCTTCATTCTAATGGTTACTCTTTAGTAAGAAATATTTTTTTTAAGAAACATTCGTTTAAAACAACGGACAAGCTTCCAGAATTGGCACCCAAAACGTTAGGGGAAGAATTATTAACACCAACAAAAATTTATGTGAAGGAATTATTGCCATTGTTAAAAGCAGGACTCGTGCATGGGGCTGCGCATATTACTGGCGGCGGGTTTTTAGAAAATCTACCAAGAATGTTTTCTTCCGCATTAGCTGCAGAGATTCAATTAAATAGTTGGCCAGTGCTACCAATTTTTAAATTGATTCAAAAATACGGTGAAATTCCACCTGAAGAAATGTATGAAATTTTCAATATGGGCTTAGGGATGATTTTAGCGGTGAGTCCAGAGCATGTTGAAAAAGTTCAGGAGCTTTTGCCAGAAGCTTTTGAAATTGGTCGTTTGGTACCTAGGAAAACGAAAGCCGTTATTTTTAAGGAAGCCTTATGAAGATAGCTGTTTTTGCATCTGGCAATGGTAGCAATTTTGAGGCGATTGCTGCAGCTTTTTCCCAGAAAAAAATCGCAGGGCAGTTGAGCTTAGTCTTTTGTGATCAGCCTGAAGCCTACGTATTGACCCGTGCCCAAAAACGCAAGATTCCCGTTGTTTGCTTTTCGCCATCTGATTTTTCATCTCGTGAGCAATATGAGGAACAAGTATTGAAACATTTAAAAGAGCATCAGATCGATTTAATCGTGTTAGCTGGTTATTTGAGAATTATCGGCAAGACTTTACTGGAGGCTTATCCAAAGAGAATCGTCAATATTCATCCTTCTCTGTTACCTAGTTTTCCAGGTCTTCACGGAATTGAAGAGGCATTTCATTATGGAGTGAAAATAACAGGAATCACTATCCATTATGTTGACTCTGGGGTTGATACAGGACCGATTATTTTCCAAACAACCACCAAGATTGATACTGAAGATACTTTGGACACATTAACAGAGAAAATTCATGCTCTTGAGCACGAATGGTACCCAAAAATAATTTCACAAATTGTAAAGGAGACAATGAAATGACCAAAAGAGCATTGATTAGCGTTTCAGACAAAACAGGAGTGACAACATTTGCAGCAGGCTTAGTTGCAAATGGCTTTGAAATTATCTCCACTGGGGGAACAAGGACTGTCTTAGAAGAAGCCGGGGTACCGACACTTGCTATTGACGACATCACTGGCTTTCCCGAAATGTTAGATGGCCGTGTCAAAACGTTACATCCGAATATCCATGGCGGACTTTTGGCAAAAAGGGGAAACCAAACGCATCAAAAAGCACTGACTGAACAAGGCATTCAATTTATTGACCTTGTAGTAGTGAATCTTTATCCATTTAAAGAAACAATTTTAAAACCAGCAATCTCTGAAGCAGAAGCAATTGAAATGATTGATATTGGCGGTCCTAGCATGTTACGTTCAGCGGCAAAAAATTATCAAGACGTAACAGCAGTGGTTGATCCTAGTGATTATGAACAGGTATTAAGTGAAATTAGCAGCACTGGAACTAGCCAGTTAGCCACCAGAAAAAGATTAGCAGCAAAAGTCTTTCGTCATACCGCTGCTTATGACGCGCTTATCGCTGACTATTTAACGACGCAAGTGGGTGAAACTGAACCAGAGAAACAGACGCTTACTTATGAACGTAAGCAAACATTGCGCTATGGTGAAAATAGCCATCAACAGGCCACCTTTTATCAATCCGTTGTACCTGTATCATTATCCATTGCTTCCGCTCGACAACTTCATGGCAAAGAACTGTCATATAACAATATTCGAGATGCTGATGCAGCACTCCGGATTGCTAGCGAGTTTACAGAACCTACGGTCGTCGCTGTTAAACATATGAACCCATGTGGAATTGGAACAGGAAAAACGATTTTGGCAGCCTATCGTCAGGCATTTGAAGCAGATCCAGTTTCAATTTTTGGTGGCATTGTTGTTTTGAATCGTCCAGTGGACCAAGCGACTGCGGCTGAAATGCATCAAATCTTTTTAGAGATAATTATTGCGCCTAGTTTTGAGGAAGAAGCTCTGGCATTGTTATCTCAGAAAAAGAATCTTCGTTTGTTAACGTTAGATTTTCATGCTCAAGAAAAAAAAGCGGTGGAATTAGTTTCTGTTATGGGCGGGTTATTAATTCAAGAACAAGATACAGTTGTTGAAAATGACCAAGCATGGCAAGTTGTTACAGAGCGCCAACCCACACCAGCCGAAAGAGACGCATTGAACTTTGCTTGGAAAGCAGTCAAGCATGTAAAATCAAACGCTATTGTTTTAGCCAATGAAAGTCAAACAGTGGGAATTGGCGCTGGTCAAATGAATCGAATTGGGTCAGTAAAAATTGCAGTTGATCAAGCCCAAGCAGCTGGAAAATTACAAGGGGCCGTCTTAGCAAGTGATGCCTTTTTCCCCATGGCAGATAGTGTGGAATACGCTGCACAACATGGTATTCAAGCAATTATTCAGCCAGGCGGGAGCATTAAAGACCAAGCATCAATCGATCTAGCGAATCATTATGGCATTGCGATGATTTTTACTGGGACTCGTCATTTCAAACATTAATTTTTAAAGGAGAAACCGATGAATATATTAGTGATTGGGCGTGGTGGTCGTGAACATGCAATCGCCAAAAAATTACAGCAAGAAGACAAAGTCAAGACTGTTTATTGTGCACCAGGTAATCCTGGTATGAGTGGTGATAATATTCGGACTGTACCTATCAGTGAAGAGCAACAAACGGAACTAATTCAATTTGCGAAGGATAATCAGATTGATTGGACATTTGTCGGACCAGAAACGCCATTAATTGAAGGGATTGTAGATGCCTTTCAAGCAGCGGGATTACTGATTTTTGGCCCGACAAAAGCAGCTGCAATAATTGAAGGTTCAAAAAGTTTTGCGAAAGATTTTATGCAAAAATACCAGATTCCAACGGCGGAATATCGGGTCTTTCGACGTTTGGCACCTGCCTTAGAATATATTGAAAAGCAAGGAGTACCAATTGTTATTAAGGCAGATGGTTTGGCAGCTGGAAAAGGAGTAGTAGTTGCCGAAACAAAAGCAGCCGCAAAACGGGCGCTAGTTGCGATGATGGAGGACCAACAATTTGGAGCAAGCGGTCAAACGGTCGTAATCGAAGAATTTTTGCAAGGAGAAGAATTTTCCTTAATGGCTTTTGTTTCTAATGAGAAGGTATATCCGATGGTGATTGCTCAAGATCATAAGCGGATTTTCGATGGGGATGCTGGTCCGAATACAGGGGGGATGGGTGCTTACACACCAGTGCCTCAGATCCCAGAAGAAGCGGTTCAGCAAGCCATTAGCCAAGTCCTGAAACCGACTGCTAAAGGAATGGTGGCTGAAAAACGTCCGTTTCAAGGGATTTTATATGCTGGTTTAATCCAAACAGAAACTGGCCCCAAGGTTATTGAATTTAATGCTCGATTTGGGGATCCAGAAACACAAGTTGTGTTGGCACGTTTAGAGAGTCCCCTTTCAGAAATAATTTCTTCATTGCTGGCGAAAGAGCAACCAACGATTGCATGGAATGAGTTAGCGAGTGTTGGTGTTGTTGTAGCAGCAGAAGGCTATCCTAATCAATACAAGACAAATCTACCATTGCCCGAAATGTCTGGTGAAACCATCCATTATGCAGGGGTAACTCGTTCAGAACAGGCTCTGGTTTCGGCTGGCGGACGAATCTTTTTAGCAGAAGCAACTGCTTCGACTCTTGAAGAAGCCCGCAAAAAAGTTTATCAAACATTGGATAATTACTCATTTCCTGGAATGTACTATCGAAAAGATATAGGTGTGAAAGGCTTGATTTAGGATTTTTAAAAACAGAGGCAAGGACATTTAATCGAATGTTTCCTTGTCTTTTTTTTATTGCAAATTCAGATAGGGAGGCATAAACTGAAAGTATATCTATCATTAAATAGAGGAGAAAACTAAGATAATGAGAAACAAGCAGATTGAAAAAGTTAGTCAACGGTTGTTTATTGTTACAAGTGTCTTGGCAGTCAGTTTACTGTTATTAAGTGCGCTGGTTTATCCTGATTTACCAGCTCATGTGCCCATTCATGTGAATTTTTGGGGCAAGGGTAATTCGTTTGGCCCAAGATCTAGTATATTTATGTGGCCAGTGGTCCTGTTTGGCTTGAGTATTTATCAACGAAGTTATCAATCAGTACAACCATATGGTAGGTGGCTGAAGGTGTTCTTAATCATTGTTAATCTTGGCGCTTTGTTTAGTATCCTGCGTCTATTTATTCATTTGTTGGTTTGAAGGGGTCGAAAGGTGAGAAAATGAGAAAGTTAATTTTAGTTTTTGTGGGTTGTGCCATGGCCTTTTGTTTATGGCCTAATCAAGCGGCGGCTGTAGCTGGTGGCTATGGCGGCGGACGTGTAGAAAGTCCTAGCGGGGGTAATCCCTCGAATGGTTTTTCGCCAGGCGGTGATGGATCAAGAAGTTATGTTCATCATAACGAGACCGGGACCAGCAACACAACGCCACTGGAAGGCTTAATTTCAACAGTGTTTTTTGTTCTTTTTGGGGGCGTGATGATTTGGCAAAGACGCCGTAGAAATCAACCAGTCGATGAAGGCGCTTTTCAAGAAATGTGGGCAGTATTACCTGGAACATCAAAAGAAAAAAAGGCACTCTTAAAAGAAATACAACAAACGTTTTTAGAAATACAACAAGCGTGGGATCAAGAAAACTTGTCTGTAGTCAAAGATAACTATACAGAAAAACTTTATCAAAAACATCTTGCAGTATTACAAGCAAATCAACAAGCGGGCATCAGAAATCATGTAAAAAAAGTGAAAGTAGCGCCAGCTTCGAATTATCATCATATTAGTGAAACCAGTTTTTCACTGATGCTTCATTTTTCTTGTATTGACTACGAGGAAGATATTCAAAGCGGTCTTGTTTTATCGGGATACAAGCATCAAAAACAATATTTTTCACAACTTTGGTATTTTGATTACAATCCATCTCTTGGAAAATGGCAAGCAGACTTCATTCAACCTAAAGGATAGTGCTAAAAAGCGCTTGGGGTTTAAACCCCAAGCGCTTTTTTATTCTTCGATGCGTTTTACAAGCTGTATTTTTTTATTTAATACGTAAATCAGGATACCGCCGACGGTCATTGAAAGAAGTTCACCAAGTCCAACGGTCAACCATGTGTACCAAAAAGGTAACTGATAAAAGAACGTTAAAGGTCCGGCGACAGTGAACATGGACAAAGCAAAAAGAATGGCCGTTAGCATTAGTTTAATCAATAAATTTTGCTGATTTTTTGTCGCAAAATAGGCAATCCATAAGACTGCGCACGTTCCAGCGCTACCGATGACTATATCGATGATACCAAGAGGCGAAGCGGCGTTGGCAATCGCAACCCCTAACGTAATGGACCAGATATATCGCTTGTTAAAAACGCCTAAATAATTAAATAATTCGGCAAGACGAAGCTGTATCGGACCAAAACTAAGCGGAGCGAGAAGTACAGTGACAACGACATACAAAGCGGTAACCAGCGCCATTTTAGCCAAAGCCGTAGCTGACCACGTACTGGTTTGTGGATTTGATGAATGATTCATTTAAGATTCTCCTTTATAAAACAACGACGTGTTTTAGTGATAACCATAACCAAAGGAAGGGCAGTAAAGCCAACTGAAGTGTTATGGTGTGAGTTGCCTCACTGTGTTACATGTTACTGAAGAACAGACACTCTGTAAAGTCTTTTTATTTCATGGTCCAACCACCATCAATGGTCATAACTGTGCCATGGATATAATCAGCGTCATCACTAGCTAGAAATAATGAAAGTTTTGCTACCTCTTGTGGCTGTGCCCAACGGCCCGCAGGTGTTTCACTTGCTACCCAAGTAGCCATTTCACCTTCTCCTGCAAAATCAGCTGCGTTCATGGGTGTTTGGATGGCACCTGGCGCAATCGCATTTGCTCGAATGCCTAATTTGGCATAATCGTAGGAAAGTTGTTTTGTATACCCGATGATTGCGTGTTTGGAGGCAGTGTACGCTGCGCCGCCGCCCCCAGCTACTAAGCTAGCGATAGATGCCATATTAACGATTACTCCTTTTTTTTGTTGGAGGAAATAAGGTAATAGAGCATTGGTCACTAAAAAGACACTTTTTAAATTGGTTGCTAAAATTTGATCCCATAAAGCTTCCGAAGTTTCTAGAGAAGGACGATAATCATCTAAAATACCTGCCGTATTTAATAAAATATCAATTTGGCCGTTGTCTTTCACAATTTGTTTCATCGTGGCTTGCACAAATGAGGGAGAAGACACATCACCGACAAAATAAGTAAATGGCTTAGTAGAATCTGGGTTAACCAGTGCGGCTGTCTGCTTTAACCCCGTTTCGTCTAGGTCGATGCCAATAACTTCAGCACCTTGCTCAGCAAAGGCAATTGCTTGTGCTTGGCCAATCCCTGAAGCTGCACCGGTTACAAGCACCCGTTTTGTTTCAAATTCTTTTGGCATAAGAAAAACTCCTTTAAACATTTAAAAATTAAGGTCTGGAAGAACGAGCAATCGCCGTAATCTGCCAGACCTTATGTGTGTAGTTATGCTTCAACAATCACCCAATCTTCTGCTAAGACATCACAAGGTGTTGGTGAAAACATGCTGTAGCCTTCATCAGAAGTTTTGATTAAAAAATACGGGGTAACTTGTAAAAATTCACCTTCGGAGGTGCCAATTTCATCACGTAATTCAATAAAAAGTTCAAAACCGCTCCAGCCTTTACGTACGGCTTTTTTTCCTGCTTTAATCTGTGGCAATACTTCTTCAAATGTCATTTGCTTGTGCTCCTTTTTCGTTAAATGGTAGTTCGTGATAGCTTGTTGCGCCTTTTTCAATTGTCAACTGGCCGTTAAGTAGATCCGTCATTTCAGCTATAAATGTTTCTGTTGCTTGTTCATCTACTAAACAAATTAACTGAATAGACTCTGTGTAAATAGTTTCTTTAAGCGTGTAGGGACTATGTTCCAAAAAGGCTTGGGCTTTTCCTAATAAAGGATAGGCGATCGTAATCAATAGCTCTTGTTGCAATTTGCCAATGACTAAACCAATTTCATCTAAAGTGTGGGAAAGAGCATGACTATATGCTCGGATTAAACCACCAGTGCCTAATTTTATTCCGCCAAAATAACGAGTGACAACAGCCACTACGTTGATTAACTCTTTTTTCTTTAAGACTTCCAGCATTGGAACACCAGCAGTGCCACTAGGTTCGCCGTCATCGCTACTCCGCTGAATGTCATTTTTTTCGCCGATCACAAAAGCACTACAATTATGATTGGCTTTCCAATGTTCTTTTTTTATTGCGGCGATAAAGGCTTTTGCTTCTTCTTCTGATGTTACGCGCTTTACAGAACAGATAAACCGCGATTTCTTGATTTCAATCTCGCTGAAACCATCTTGTTTGACTGTAATATAGCTTTCTAACATATGGGCATCCTTTTCTCTCGTAATAAAGTCAGTATAAAAAAGAATCAACTGAATAGCAACTTTTTCTCTCATCTTTTTTGTGAGATTTTTGGAAAAAAACGTTATAATAAGGTATGATAGAGAAAAGGGAGGCGCTGGAAAATGGTACATACACGACAGAAAAAATATGATACAATTACTCATTATTTGAAAACGAATGGCGGTTCCCAAGTTACTTTGACTTTTACTCAGTTTGATGAATTGTTATTCCCTCATTCTGGTTTACCAAAAACTGCTAAAACAGATGTCGATTGGTGGGCGAACGATTATAAGCATCCAGAAAAGGGCGCTTATGGTTGGTTGAATGCGAGTTACCAAGTAGTTCAAGTGAATTTGGAAAAAGAATATGTGGTATTTAATAAATTGCTGAAGTCAGCATGGTACGTTTAAACTAGGATTGTATCCGCTTTAAAAAACAAGAATGATTGACAAAAATTAACTTTACACTATAATATTTTTAATAGATAATGTTGAAAATTGAAAAAGGCAATGGTAAAAGGGGCTGTTAAAATGTCAAAAAAAACAATTATGTTAGTTTGCTCCGCAGGAATGAGTACTAGTTTACTTGTTACAAAAATGCAAAAAGCAGCATTTAATCAAGGCTTAGATGCCCATATATTTGCGGCTTCTGCATCGGAAGCAGAAACAAATTTAGAAAATAATCCAGTCGATGTGTTATTGTTAGGTCCACAAGTTCGTTATATGAAGAGTGATTTTGAAAAGCGTCTATCACCAAAAGGTATCCCAACAGATGTCATTAGCATGTCTGATTACGGCTTAATGAACGGGGAAAAAGTGTTGGAACAAGCCTTGGGTTTGTTAGCACAAGCAGATAAAAAAGAGTAAAAACAAGTTGTTTTTTCGAGAATTTTCGAAAAAGCAACTTGTCTTTTTTTATGACTTTAGTTAATTGGAATTGAGCTGAAACAGTCATTCTAGTTTATCAGTTCCATAAATTATAGAGCCGAAATTAGTCCTGTGAGCTAGAGAAAGACAACTGTCTTTAATTTTTTACTTTAATCTAGATACTAAAAAAACATACTTAACAATCTATTTTCTGAATAATGAACGCCTTTTTCCGTAGTCTGAAAGTTGTAATTCAAAGAATGATTAACAATATTTTTATATACGAGTCATTATAGTATGGCATAAGCATTTCGAATAACAGACTTATTCAGCAAATAAATGAGAGAGAATTCTGTTTTTGTTGTTTAAAAATAATGAGGTTATTTCATAAGGCATACTTTCTTCATACGTGATTTCTAAAGGACTATCTTTATCAAAAGAAATAATTTGTGAGTCAGGCATTGCAAGTAATATAGGTGAATGAGAGACAATAATAAACTGAGACCCCTCATCAATTAGTTTTTTTATAGATATCATTAAGGCTAGTTGGCGTTGAGGTGAGAGAGCCGCTTCAGGTTCATCTAACAGGTACAGACCATTTCCTCTAAACCGATGGTTCACCAGATTCAAAAAACTTTCGCCGTGTGATTGATGATGTAGGGATTTATCGCCATATTCAGAAAAATCTAAGTCTATATTTTCTGCATATGTAGCAACATTGTAGAAACTTTCAGCTCTTAAAAAGAAGCCATCCGTAGCACGCTTTACACTTTTTGCAACAGTTAAATAATTATGTAAATCCAAGTGAGTATCGTTTGTAGAGAAATTAAAATTAATACTACCGCCTTCAGGATTAAATCCCCAATTGACTGCGATTGCTTCTAATAAAGTGGATTTTCCAGTTCCATTTTCACCTGAAAAAAAAGTAATAGGTTTTTTAAAATTTAGTGAATTAAATTTATTCAGCCCTTCAATTTTTGAAAAAACAGAATCTTCTTCAAAAGCTTTGAGTTCTAGTCTTTTTAAAAAAATATTTTCCATGATAAAGTTTGCTCCTTTCTAGTCTTTTCAAATTAAAGCTTGAATTACTAGATATACTTTAACATTAATTTTTCTTTAAAGGTAGATAAATTTGTTTATAAAAAAGCTGCATATAGGTAAGTCGAAAGTAGAAGATTCGTGTAAACAATAAAGCGTATCAAGAGTTTGTTTAGTAGGTAACGACTAGATAAGAATAGAAAGATAACGGTGGGAGATCTCCTTTTTCGCAAAAAAGCTAGAGAAATGCGTATTTTATAATTGAGGTGGTTAACATGGAAGATTTGCATGGACGTAAAATAATTATTGAAGAAACAGAACCTTCAATACAGACAAAACTGGTTTATTTACCAACAATGTTAGAGCGTTCACCCCTAACAATTCAATGTCAGCGGTGCGGGGAAGTCGTATCCAAAAAAGAAAACAGACTGGCGACAAATGTATACTACTGTCATGCGTGCATTCAATTAGGCCGTGTGACTTCTTGTCAAAAATTTTGTCATTTACCAGAAAGGCCCAATAGCCCAAGAACTGTCTTTTTTGAGTGGTCTGGACAATTAACAAAGGGACAGCAAGCGATCTCGGTTGAACTTTGTGAGACAGCAAAAGCAAGAGAGAATCGCTTAGTGTGGGCAGTTACAGGTGCAGGTAAAACAGAAATGTTATTTGCTGTTTTGCACCAAACCTTACAAGAAGGGGGACGAATTGCGCTGGCTTCGCCGCGTGTCGATGTTTGCTTAGAACTGTTTCCCAGAATCCAAGCGGTTTTTCCTCACGAAGCAATTGCTTTACTTCATGGAAACAGTCAAGAAGCGTATCGTTATACGAAACTAGTGATTTGCACCACCCATCAATTATTGAAATTCCATCAAGCGTTTGATTTACTTATCGTTGATGAAGTCGACTCTTTTCCTTTTGTTAATAACGAGCATCTTTATTATGGAGTGCGTAACGCACGAAAAAAAAGAAGTAGTTTGGTGTACTTAACAGCAACCCCTACGAAAGAATTACGGAAGCTTTTACAGCAAAAGAAGTTAGCGGCCAGTATTTTGCCAGCAAGATATCATCGTAGGCCATTACCTGTGCCACGCCGATTTTGGGTTCAGTCGTGGCAACGTATTTCTACCAAAAATATTAAAATCATTGCACATCATTTGAAACGTTTATTGGTGCGTAATTCAGTTTTATTATTTTGCCCAAGCATTCCATTAATTCACCAATTGCATGCATTAATAGCTGAGCGATTTTCCGACAAAGAAGTTGTCGCCGTTTATGGTAGTGATGAACTTCGCCTGGAAAAAGTTCAAGCAATGCGTCAGCAGAAAACGGATATTTTGATCACTACAACCATTTTAGAACGTGGTGTGACTTTTGATGCAGTCTCAGTTATTGTTTATGGTGCTAATCATCGAGTCTTCACTTCTTCAACACTTGTCCAAATTGCGGGCCGAGTCGATCGAAGACAAGAATTCAATTACGGCGAAGTTTTATTTTTACATGATGGGGAAACAAGAGACATGAAAGAGGCAATTCGGCAAATAAAGCAAATGAATCGCTTGGCTAGCAAACGAGGGATGTTAGATGGATTGTAAAAATTGCACAAGCCCCATTCGTTTGGAGATAACATTAAAAATGCTCTTACGTTTTAAAAAATGGGCGAGGCCTTCACTTTGCCAGCACTGCCAAGCAAAGTTCCAGAAACTGCCAATGACAGGGACTTGTTTTGGCTGTAGCCGAGTCAGCCAAGAGCATTATTGTTTTGATTGTCAAAGGTGGCAGCTGCTTTATCCAGAGTATTCTTTTCATAATACAGCGTTGTTTCATTATGATGAAGGAATGCAAAAGTGGATGGAACGCTATAAATTTCAAGGAGACTATCGCTTAAGAATGTGTTTTAACGAGGAAATCAACTTTTACTTTCAGCAACAATCTGCGGACTATATTATTCCGGTGCCCTTATCCGAAAAACGAATGCAAGAACGAGGCTTCAACCAAGTAATTGGCTTACTAGAAGCGGCTGATGTTCCGTACAGCCCTTTTTTAATTAGAAAAGAGGAAAATGTTCCGCAATCTAAGAAAACTAGAAAGGAAAGGATGCGGTTGCAACAACCATTTGCCATCCAAAAAGAAAACCAAAAAAAATTAAAAAATTGTTCTGTTATTTTGGTGGATGACATCTATACCACTGGACGAACTCTTTTTCACGCAGCGGCTGTTATCAATGACTGTTATCCTAAAAGTTTGAATACGTTTACTCTCGCGCGGTAAAAAGAAAAGAATTCATAAATTTGATGACTATTTTGTTGGCAAAACCCAGATTATTCGATATAATGAAATTAAGAAGAAGGGAATTAAAGAGTGGTCCTTTAATCTTTTCTTTACTGGTAGATGAAAGGGGTAATTGTTATGTTTAGATATAATGTACGTGGAGAAAATATCGAGGTAACCGAAGCGATTCGAGACTATGTTGAGAAAAAAGTCGGTAAATTAGAAAGATATTTCAGCGATTCACCTGAAGCAACGGTTCACGTGAATTTGAAAGTGTACACTGAAAAAACAGCCAAAGTCGAGGTTACTATTCCTCTTCCTTATCTAGTTTTACGAGCTGAAGAAACGTCACCTGATTTATACGCAAGTATTGATTTGGTTGTCGATAAATTAGAACGACAAATTCGTAAATTTAAAACAAAAATCAACAGAAAATCTCGTGAAACAGGACGTAACAATACAAAAGCCGCTGTCTTCTTAGTTGGTGAAGAAACAGAAGAAACACCTTCAGAATTAGACATCGTTCGTACAAAACGTCTATCATTAAAACCGATGGACAGTGAAGAAGCTGTTTTACAAATGAACATGTTAGGACACAACTTCTTCATTTTTGAAGATGCTGAAACAAATGGAACAAGCATTGTTTACCGTCGTAAAGATGGCAAATATGGCTTGATTGAAACAGACTAAAGCTTAAAATAAGAGCTGAAATGCCTTCGTGCATTTCAGCTCTTTAAACATCTTTAAAGCACGGAGTAAAGAAAAAATAAAGAAATACATAAAATAACTTTAAAAGTTCCTCTTTTAAAGGAAAATGTCTGTAAAATAGAGAGAAATGGTTTTCTTTCTCGTCAAGTAATGATAAAATAAAACGGATAGATTGTGCTTCTTGTACAAAAAGGATACAAAAATAAAAAGAGGTAATTGAAAGGAACACAGATACCAATGGCAAATTTTTTGAAAAAAATGATCGAAAACGATAAAAAAGAATTAAGACGATTAGAAAAAATCGCCGATAAAATTGATGCACATGCAAGTGCAATGGAACAACTAAGCGATGAACAATTACGTGAAAAAACAGATGAATTTAAAGCCCGTTATCAAAAAGGGGAAACCTTAGACGAACTATTACCAGAAGCGTTTGCGGTTGTCCGTGAAGCTGCTAAACGTGTACTAGGTTTATTCCCATACCGTGTCCAATTAATGGGTGGGATTGTGCTTCATGACGGGAACATTCCTGAAATGAGAACAGGTGAAGGGAAAACCTTGACTGCCACAATGCCTGTATACTTGAATGCACTATCTGGCGAAGGAGTACACGTTGTTACAGTTAATGAATACTTAGCAACCCGTGACTCTAACGAAATGGGAGAATTATATAATTTCTTAGGCTTAAGCGTTGGCTTAAACATTAACTCTAAATCTTCTGATGAAAAACGTGAAGCGTATAACTGTGATATCACTTATAGTACAAATAACGAATTAGGATTTGACTATTTGCGTGATAACATGGTTGTTTATCGCAGCCAAATGGTTCAACGTCCATTAAACTATGCAATTGTCGATGAAGTGGATTCAATCTTAATTGATGAAGCAAGAACCCCATTAATTATTTCTGGACAAGCTGAAAAATCGACAGCACTCTATACGCGTGCCGATAATTTTGTCAAACGCTTAAAAGAAGACGAAGATTACAAAATTGATATTCAGTCTAAAACAATTGGTTTAACAGAAGCAGGGATTGAAAAAGCGGAACAAACTTTCGGATTGGATAACCTGTACGATATTGAAAATACAGCATTAACGCACCATTTAGATCAAGCGTTACGGGCAAACTATATCATGTTATTAGACATTGATTACGTGGTTCAAGACAATAAAGTCTTAATTGTTGACCAATTTACTGGTCGTATCATGGATGGTCGTCGTTATTCTGATGGCTTGCATCAAGCGATTGAAGCAAAAGAAGGCGTCGAAATTGAAGATGAAACAAAAACAATGGCGACGATTACGTTCCAAAACTACTTCCGGATGTACAAAAAACTAGCCGGGATGACTGGTACTGCTAAAACAGAAGAAGAAGAATTCCGTGAAATTTACAATATTCAAGTCATTCAAATTCCAACCAATCGTCCAATTATCCGTGACGATCGTCCAGATTTACTTTATCCAACCTTAGAAAGTAAATTTAATGCAGTGGTGGAAGATATTAAAGAACGTTACCACAAAGGACAACCAGTGTTGGTGGGGACTGTTGCGGTAGAAACGTCAGAATTACTTTCGGATAAATTAAACGCAGCTAAAATTCCTCATGAAGTATTAAATGCGAAAAATCACTTTAAAGAAGCCGAAATCATTATGAATGCCGGTCAAAAAGGCGCAGTTACAATTGCAACAAATATGGCTGGTCGTGGAACGGATATTAAACTTGGTTTAGGTGTACTTGAACTAGGTGGTCTAGCGGTTATCGGGACAGAACGTCATGAGTCACGTCGTATTGATAATCAGTTGCGTGGACGTGCAGGACGTCAAGGGGATCCAGGGGTTTCACAATTTTATTTATCTTTAGAAGATGACTTAATGAAACGCTTTGGTTCAGAACGAATTAAAACATTCTTAGAACGAATGAATGTGCAAGAAGAAGATGCAGTTATTCAAAGTAAAATGTTTACTCGCCAAGTAGAGTCTGCTCAAAAACGTGTGGAAGGAAATAACTATGACACACGTAAAAATGTCTTACAATACGATGACGTGATGCGCGAGCAACGTGAAGTTATTTATGCGCAACGACAAGAAGTAATTATGGAAGAAAATGACTTGTCTGATGTATTGATGGGCATGGTAAAACGGACGATTGGCCGAGTGGTGGATAGCCATACACAATTAGAAAAAGAAGAATGGAATTTAGATGGGATTGTCGATTTTGCAGCCTCAACACTTGTCCATGAAGATACGATTTCTAAAAAAGATTTAGAAAATAAATCAGCTGAAGAAATCAAAGACTACTTAGTGGCACGTGCGCAAGAAGTATTTGAAGAAAAATCTCAACAATTGAATGGTCAAGAACAACTGCTAGAATTTGAAAAAGTTGTCATCTTGCGTGTCGTCGATACTAAATGGACAGATCACATTGATGCAATGGATCAATTACGCCAATCTGTCGGCTTACGTGCGTACGGTCAAAACAACCCATTAGTAGAATATCAAACAGAAGGTTATTCTATGTATAACAATATGGTGGGTTCAATCGAATATGAAGTAACACGTTTATTCATGAAATCGGAAATTCGCCAAAATGTCCAACGTGAGCAAGTAGCTCAAGGACAAGCGGAACATCCAGAAACAGAACAAGATGCAGCTGCACAAAGCAACACAAGTGCGAAGCGTCAACCTGTGCGTGTAGATAAAAAAGTGGGCCGTAATGATTTATGCCCATGCGGAAGTGGCAAAAAATTCAAAAATTGTCATGGAAGAAACGCTTAATTAAAGAAAAAACGCAGGGTGGGGCAATTTGTCCCGCCTTTGCTCTTTTTACAATAAAGAGAAAGAAGGAATCATTTTGGAAAACCCAGAAATTCGTACATTATTAGACGAAATGACACAAAAAATTACTAGCTTCAGGAGGTCTCTTTGACTTAGACCAGTTAGAAGAAGACATTGCCGAGGCGGAAAATCGGATGGGAGAACCTGGTTTTTGGGACAACACAGAAACGGCTCAAAAGCTAATTAACGAAACCAATAGTTTGAAAGAAAAATATCAACAATTTCATCAGCTCTCTGAGGAACTTGACGAATTAACGGTGATGTTTGAATTACAACAAGAAGAATATGATGCAGAGATTCAAGAAGAATTGGAAGAAAGAATTCATCTCTTGCAAGAACGTTTAACAACGTATGAGCTATCCTTACTACTAAATGAGCCATATGATCATAATAACGCCCTAATTGAATTACACCCTGGTGCCGGTGGTACTGAATCACAAGATTGGGGAAGTATGCTTTTACGAATGTACACACGTTGGGCAGAAAGTCACGGTTTCCAAGTTGAAACGTTGGATTACCAAGCTGGAGATGAAGCAGGGATTAAAAGTGTCACCTTATTAATCAAAGGTTACAATGCTTATGGTTACCTAAAATCTGAAAAAGGTGTCCATCGTCTTGTGCGGATTTCGCCCTTTGATTCCGCTAAACGCCGTCATACTTCGTTTTGTTCAGTTGATGTAATGCCTGAATTAGACGACACAATAGAAATTGCGATCAATCCAGATGACTTAAAAATTGATACCTATCGAGCAAGTGGTGCCGGTGGTCAGCATATTAATAAAACAGAATCGGCTGTTCGAATTACACATATTCCAACAGGCACCGTTGTCGCAAGCCAAGCACAACGTTCTCAATTAAAAAACCGTGAGCAAGCAATGAGTATGTTAAAAGCCAAATTATATCAATTGGAAATGGAAAAGAAAGCCCAAGAAGCAGCAAGTTTACGTGGTGAACAGATGGAAATTGGCTGGGGCTCACAAATCCGTTCTTACGTGTTCCATCCGTATTCAATGGTCAAAGACCATCGGACAAATTACGAAACCGGCAATGTACAAGCTGTGATGGATGGAGACCTTGATGGTTTCATTGATGCCTACTTAAAACAGCGCTTAAGTTAAGCTCTTCATTAAATTGAAATAAAAATGTAACTTAATGCAAGAAGTTTGCAATATTGACATGTTATAATGAGTAGGATTGAAGAAAAAAGAGATGGAGAGAACGCCATGATTGAAATGAAAGATGTAATGAAGAAATATTCGAATGGTACAACAGCGATTCGAAATATTTCAGTAGAGATTGACCAAGGCGAGTTCGTCTATGTGGTTGGTCCCTCAGGTGCAGGGAAATCAACCTTTATTAGATTAATGTATCGTGAAGAAAAAGCAACAAAAGGTAATTTGACAGTTGCAGGTCATGATTTAATGAAAATAAAAAATAAAGAAGTTCCTTATTTACGTCGTGAAATCGGCATCGTTTTCCAAGACTATAAACTATTACCAAAGAAAACTGTGTATGAGAACGTGGCCTATGCGATGCAAGTTATCGGACGGCGTCCTCGCGAAATCAAAAAACGCGTGATGGAAGTTTTAGATTTAGTCGGTCTAAAACATAAGGTACGTGTTTTTCCAAGCGAACTTTCTGGTGGGGAACAGCAACGGGTATCCATTGCACGAGCAATCGTAAATACACCGAAAGTTTTAATTGCCGATGAACCAACTGGGAACTTAGATCCAGAGAATTCATGGGAAATCATGAAATTGTTGGACCGGATTAACGCACAAGGAACAACAGTCGTGATGGCAACGCATAATAGTACAATTGTAAATACGATTCGTCACCGTGTTATTGCCATTGAAAATGGTCGCATTATCCGTGACCAAGTGGAAGGAGAATACGGCTACGATGATTAGAACATTCTTTTCTCATTTATTTGAAAGTATCAAAAGTTTAAAACGGAACGGTTGGATGACTGTTGCCTCAGCAAGTGCGGTTACAATTACATTAGTTTTAGTTGGTATTTTTATGGGCGTTATTTTTAATGCAACGAAACTTGCTGATGATATCGAAAAAAACGTGACAGTGTCTGTCTTTGTCGATATTGGTACAAAACAAAATGAAATGAAAACATTAGAAAAACAACTTAAAGGATTAGACAATGTTGAAGATATTTCTTATTCAAACAAAGATCAACAATTGAAAAAAATCCAAGAACAAATGGGGGATGCCTGGAATCTTTTCGAAGGCGACAGTAACCCATTATACGACGTGTATTATGTCCGTGCAAAAACACCAGAAGACACGAAAGATATTGCGAAACAAGCAGCTAAATTCCCAAGTGTTTTTAAAGCCGATTACGGTGGTGTAAACTCAGACAAAATCTTTAAAATCGCTCAAACCGTTCGAACTTGGGGCTTAGCAGCTGCTGCATTACTTTTATTCGTTGCAGTGTTCTTAATTTCCAACACTATTCGGATTACGATTTTATCTCGTCAAAAAGAAATCCAAATTATGCGTCTTGTAGGAGCGAAAAACAGTTTCATTCGTTGGCCGTTCTTCTTAGAAGGTGCTTGGATTGGGTTGATTGGCGCAATCGTGCCAGTCATTATTATGACGTTAGGCTACCATCAAGTTTATAACATGTTTAACCCGCAGTTATTGCGTTCGAATTATTCATTAATTCGTCCAGAAGATTTTATCTGGAAAGTCAATCTATTAATGATTGCAACAGGAATGATTATTGGATCACTAGGTTCAGTTATTTCAATGCGTCGTTTCTTGAAAATTTAAACGAAAAAAGCTCTCCATTTTGGAGAGCTTTTTTTGTTTTAGTTTTAAAATACTTGTTATTTAATTTAAGAGTTTTCTCAGTTGTACCAACAAATTGATAACTTATAATTTTCAAGTCCTACATATAATGGTAAAATAGAATAGATTGAAATTAATTGGAGGAATAATGAATCGATGAAAAAAAGATTGCTATTATTTATTGGTTTGGCAAGTATACTTACTTTGACAGGATGTGCAAAATGGATTGATCGTGGTGAATCCATCACAGCGGTAGGCTCATCAGCTTTACAACCATTAGTAGAGACAGCGAGTGAGGAATATCAAAGCCAAAATCCGGGAAGATTTATTAATGTCCAAGGTGGCGGAAGCGGAACAGGTCTGAGTCAAGTCCAATCTGGTGCGGTAGACATTGGTAATTCTGATTTATTTGCAGAAGAGAAAAAGGGCATCAAAGCGGAAGACTTAATTGATCATAAAGTTGCTGTCGTTGGGATTACACCAATCGTTAACAAAAATGTCGGTGTCAAAGATATCACAATGGAAAATTTAAAGAAAATCTTTTTAGGTGAAGTAACAAACTGGAAAGAACTTGGCGGGAAAGACCAAAAAATTGTTATTTTGAACAGAGCGGCCGGTAGTGGTACGCGCGCTACTTTTGAAAAGTGGGTCTTGGGAGATAAAACAGCCATTCGTGCGCAAGAACAAGATTCCAGCGGCATGGTTCGTTCCATTGTTTCTGATACACCAGGAGCGATTAGTTATACCGCATTTTCATATGTTACTGATGAAGTAGCTACGTTAAGTATTGATGGTGTTCAGCCAACAGATGAAAATGTAATGAACAATAAATGGATTATTTGGTCTTATGAACACATGTACACTCGTAAAAATCCAAGTGATTTAACCAAAGAGTTTTTAGACTTTATGTTGTCAGATGATATCCAAGAACGTGTGATTGGTCAATTAGGGTATATTCCTGTTTCGAAAATGGAAATTGAACGGGATTGGCAAGGAAATGTCATTAAATAATTCTCTTAACACAAAATTTACAAACTTAACATAAAATTTACATGTTATTAAAAACAAATTGATGTAAAAAAGGTACACTATTTTTATCTGTAAAAGTTGGATTGTTTGAGGAGGAAATATTCTTGGAAGATGTACAGAAAAAATTATTAACAAAATCGAAAAGAGCCAAGATGGAGCAACGAGGGAAATTTATTAGTTTCCTATGTATTGCCTTAATTGTAGCAGTGGTTGTTTCAATTTTCTATTTTGTTGCAAGTAAAGGACTTGCTACATTCTTTAAAGATAAGATTAATGTGTTTGATTTCTTATTTGGAACAAACTGGAACCCAAGTGATATCGGCGCAGACGGTAAACCCATGGTTGGGGCTTTACCAATGATTGCGGGTTCCTTTATTGTAACGTTTTTGTCAGCGATTGTTGCGACGCCATTTGCGATTGGAGCGGCTGTTTTTATGACAGAAATTTCACCTAAAAAAGGAGCGAAATTTTTACAACCAGTTATTGAATTACTTGTAGGGATTCCCTCTGTTGTTTATGGATTTATTGGTTTATCTGTCATTGTTCCTTTTGTCCGTTCAATCTTTGGCGGAACTGGCTTCGGTATTTTAGCTGGTACGTTTGTGCTATTTGTCATGATTTTACCAACGGTTACTACGATGACCGTAGATGCATTAAAAGCTGTACCTCGACATTATCGTGAAGCGTCGTTGGCGCTTGGTGCTACGCGTTGGCAAACGATTTATAAAGTTGTCTTGCGGGCAGCTGTGCCTGGTATTTTAACTGCGGTTGTCTTTGGTATGGCTCGTGCGTTTGGTGAAGCCTTAGCAATCCAAATGGTAATCGGAAATGCAGCTGTGATGCCAACTAGTTTGACAACACCAGCTTCGACACTAACAAGTATTTTGACAATGGGGATTGGGAATACAATTATGGGAACAGTTGAAAACAACGTTCTTTGGTCTTTAGCCTTGATTCTATTGTTGATGTCTTTACTATTCAACATTGTTATCCGAATTATCGGTAAGAGAGGAGCCTTAAAATAATGAATGCAAAAAAAGCAGATAAAATCGCAACAGGTATCTTATATGCCGTATCTGGCGTCATTGTTTTAATTTTGGCGGCCTTACTGATTTACATTTTAGCTAGAGGAATTCCACATATTTCGTGGGAATTTTTAACACAACCATCCAGAGCCTATCAAGTTGGTGGTGGGATTGGTATTCAGCTTTTTAACTCACTATATTTACTATTGATTACAATGATTATTAGTATTCCAATTTCATTGGGTGCTGGAATTTACTTATCGGAATATGCGAAAAAGAATTGGTTAACTGATTTAATTCGTACCTCGATTGAAATTTTAAGTTCATTGCCTTCCGTTGTTGTCGGGCTGTTCGGCTTCTTGATTTTCGTTGTACAAATCGGATATGGCTTTTCAATCTTATCAGGTGCGTTAGCATTAACATTTTTTAACTTACCATTATTGACTAGAAATGTTGAGGAATCTTTGAAAGCCATTCATTATACACAGCGTGAAGCGGGGTTAGCCTTAGGTCTTTCACGTTGGGAAACAGTTAAAAAAGTTATTTTGCCAGAAGCATTACCAGGAATTTTGACAGGTGTTATTTTGAGTTCTGGTCGGATTTTCGGTGAAGCCGCTGCGTTAATTTATACAGCAGGACAAAGCGCACCTGCCTTAGATTTCAGTAATTGGAATCCATTGAGCGTTTCAAGTCCAATTAGCATTTTCCGTCAAGCGGAAACGTTGGCTGTGCATATTTGGAAAATTAATACCGAAGGAACGATGCCAGATGGCGCTGCGGTCTCAGCAGGTGCCTCCGCTGTGTTAATTTTAGTAGTTTTACTTTTCAATTTCGGCGCTCGTTTTATCGGCAACCGTCTTTATAAGAGAATGACATCAGCTTAATGTTAGGGGAATTAGCATGAAAGAATACAATTTAAATGATACCCATTTACTTCAACTAGATAGCCAAAAAGACCCGATTGCGTTACACACGGAAGACTTACATGTCTTTTACGGGGACAATGAGGCTATCAAAGGTGTTGATTTGCAATTTGAAAAGAACAAAATAACCGCCTTAATTGGACCTTCTGGTTGCGGTAAATCCACGTATTTACGTTCGCTAAATCGTATGAACGATGGCATTGCCAATTCACGTGTTACTGGAAAAATCATGTATAAAGATGTCGATGTCAATACGAAAGAAGTTGACGTCTACGAAATGAGAAAACGCATTGGCATGGTTTTTCAGCGGCCCAATCCATTTAGTAAATCTATCTATGAAAATATCACATTCGCATTGAAACAGCACGGTGAAAAGGATAAGAAAAAATTAGATGAAATCGTTGAAACAAGTTTGAAGCAAGCCGCACTTTGGGATCAAGTGAAAGATAACTTAAATAAAAGCGCCTTAGCTCTGTCTGGTGGGCAACAACAACGTTTGTGTATCGCTCGGGCAATTGCGATGAAACCAGATATTTTATTGTTAGATGAACCGGCAAGCGCGTTAGATCCGATTTCAACAGGAACGGTTGAAGAAACGTTAGTGAATTTAAAAGATGATTACACGATCATCATTGTGACACATAACATGCAACAAGCGGCGCGGATTAGTGACTATACAGCTTTCTTCTATATGGGTAAAGTCATTGAATACGATCATACAAGAAAAATCTTTACACGACCAAAAATTCAAGCAACGGAAGACTACGTTTCAGGACATTTTGGTTAGGAGGAGCAAGATGGGCAAAGAAATTATTTCATCAAAAGATTTACATTTATATTACGGGAAAAAAGAAGCATTGAAAGGTATTGATTTAACTTTTAATCAAGGAGAATTAACTGCCATGATTGGTCCTTCTGGTTGCGGGAAGTCAACGTATTTACGTTGCTTGAATCGTATGAATGATTTAATCCCAGACGTAACTATTACTGGAAGTGTCGTCTATAAAGGAAAAGATATTTATGGACCGAAAACAGATAACGTTGAATTACGTAAAGAAATTGGCATGGTTTTCCAACAACCTAATCCATTTCCGTTTTCAGTTTATGAAAATGTGATTTATGGCTTGCGCCTAAAAGGAGTCAAAGACAAGCAAGTCTTAGATGAAGCAGTTGAAACCAGTTTGAAAGCTGCTGCCGTTTGGGAGGATGTCAAAGATAAACTTCACAAAAGTGCACTTTCACTTTCTGGTGGACAACAACAGCGGGTTTGTATCGCTCGTGTTTTAGCTGTGGAACCGGATATTATTTTATTAGATGAACCAACTAGCGCCTTGGACCCAGTTTCTAGTGGTAAAATTGAAAACATGCTGTTAACATTAAAAGAGAAATATACCATGATTATGGTGACACATAATATGTCACAAGCATCACGGATCTCTGATAAAACGGCCTTCTTTTTACAAGGTGATTTAATTGAATTTAATGACACGAAAAAAGTATTTTTAAATCCAAAAGAAAAACAAACAGAAGATTACATTTCTGGTAAATTTGGTTAAAAGGGGGAAAAAGAATGTTACGGACACAATTTGAAGAAGAACTATTGAATCTGCACAATCAATTTTATGAAATGGGTATGATGGTTAGTAGTGCCGTCCATAAATCCGTGAAGGCATATATTAATCATGATAAAAAATTGGCTCAAGAAGTGATTGATCGCGATATTGAAATTAATGATATGGAAGTCAAACTTGAGAAAAAGAGTTTTGAAATGATTGCGTTACAACAACCAGTGACAACAGACTTACGTATGATTATTACTGTTATGAAAGCTAGTTCGGATTTAGAAAGAATGGCGGACCATGCCGTTTCAATTGCTAAATCAACGATTCGCTTAAAAGGAGAAACACGTATTCCTGAAATTGAAAAAGAAATTTCAGATATGTCTGATTATGTGAAAAAAATGGTGGATAATGTTTTAATCGCCTATGTTAAAACGGATCAAAAAGATGCACGAATGATTGCACAAATGGATGATCGTACTAATGAATATTTCGATAGTATTTACAAACATGCCGTAGAAGCAATGAAAGCTAATCCAGAAACGGTCATTAGCGGAACTGATTATCTACATGTGGCACAATACTTGGAAAGAATTGGCGACTATGTCACAAATATTTGTGAGTGGATTGTTTACTTGGCAACTGGTAAAATTACCGAATTGAATAGTAATCGTGACGAACAATTTTAAGAAAAACAAATAAAAAAAACTAGGAGACGGCCTTTTTTAGACCAATTCCTAGTTTTTTTAGCGTAAAATGAACTGATTTTATAAAACTAGTCCTTACTAATGAGAAGAAATCGTTCTTAAGTCCTATGACAAATGATCAAAAACAAGGCATAATAATGCATGTAAGGAAAACACTATTGAGTGAAAAATTTGCTAAGGAGGCAATATCCATGAAAGAAAGAGAACGCGTATTAGAATTAGTGAAAAAAGGTATTCTAACGTCAGAAGAAGCGTTAATTTTATTAGAAAATATGGCAACTGAAAAAGATGAAAAACAAATCGAAAAAGCTGCTGAAAAAGTCGATACACAAAATATTGGAACAACAAATAAAGAAGATCAAGTCGCAGATTTAATGGATGCATTAGAAAAAGGCGAATCAGAAGGACCTACTGTTGATCCGTTTGAAGAAAATACACAGGACAGTGCAGAAAAAGATCGTGAAAACTTAGAAAGAATTCTTGATGAGTTAGCAACAAAAGCCAATCGTGCTTCGGCTGAATTGGACGAAGTCAACGCAGAAATTGCCGGCATCAAAGAAGAAATTAAAGAAGTCGTAGAAGAAATTGGAACATTAGATACAAAAGAAGAGTTAGATGCATTAACAGAAGATGAACAAGTTCAACGAAAAGACTTGCACGTTTTACTTGCACAATTAGAAGAAAAATTAGCGACTCAAAGTACTGAAAAAACAGCACTGGAAGAAGAACTAAAAAACATTCGCAAAGAACAATGGAAAGGTCAATGGAATGATACAAAAGAAAAAGTTTCTTCTCAATTCTCTGAAGAGTGGAAAGATCAAGCCACAGACACCTTTAACCAAGTCGGCGGCAAAGTTGCCGAAGTTGGCGGCCAAGTGGGAGAATTCTTGAAAAAAACATTTAATTCTTTCAGTGATACCATGAATGATAATGTGGAATGGAAAGACATTAAAATGAAAGTTCCTGGTGTGGCAACAACTAAGTTTGAACATGAATTTAACTATCCAAATCCACAAGCAAGTTTAATTGATGTCAAGGTAGCAAATGGTACCGTGGTTTTCAAAACTTGGGATCAAGAAGATGTGAAAGTCGAAGCAAAAATCAAATTATATGGTAAAATGGCAGGAGATTCACCAATGGAAGCTTTCTTAGAACGAAGTGACATTGATGTGGATGATGAAACGATTTCTTTCCAAGTGCCAAACAAACGGGTGAAAGCAGATTTAACGTTCTATTTACCAAAACGCACTTACGATCATGTATCTGTTAAATTATTAAACGGAAATGTCTTAGTAGAAGAGTTAACAGCGAAAGATGTTTACACAAAATCAACGAATGGGACGATTACGTTTAAAAAAATTGATGCAACTATGTTAGAAATTGAAGGCGTGAATGGTGAAATTAAAGTCCTAGAAGGAACGATTTTAGATAACATTATTGAAACAGTCAATGGTGATGTGTCTATTTCCGCGGCACCAGAAAGTCTAAGTGTCTCTCTGATTAATGGAGATATCCGCATTACAGCTAAAGAAAAAACGCTTCGCCGTGTTGAAGCAAGCTCTGCAAATGGGAATATCAAGTTGGCCTTGCCAAATGACTTAGGCGTTGAAGGGCAAGTGAAAACGAATTTAGGTAGTATTAACAGCCGTTTAACAGATATTGAAGTTGTTCGTGAAAAGAAAGATCGCGGCAATCAACAATTACATTTTAGACGTGTACTGGAAGAATCAATGGCTCAAATTAATGCTTCTACAACAACGGGAAGTATTTTCCTAAAAGATACGGATAAATAATTAATAATTTTAAGCTAGATGGGCTGACGAATCAGCCTTTCTAGTGTAAAATTTAGTAGACGAGGTGAAAACATATGAAAAGAAAACTAACAAAATCTCCGAATAACGTGGTTTTAACAGGAAGCTTAGCTGGGATTGCTGATTGGCTAGGAATTGACCCAACAATTATTCGTGTCGTTTATGTCTTGCTCAGCTTTTTCTCAGCAGGATTTCCAGGCATTCTCTTATACATTGCCTTAGCAGTCTTGATCCCTTCTGGAAGAACAGGAAGCGATCGCGGCTACGGCCATCAAAATCCTTATAATAGAAATGTTCGCAATGAAAATCCTTATGCTGCCAATAAAAAGCAACGTAAAGAAGCGGAAAAAATTGATGATGACGAATGGAGTGACTTTTAATGACATATTTTCAGCGATTGGTTGTTAATACACTGACATTCATTTCTTTATCAGTTGTTTTTCCTGGCATGATTCATGTGAGAGGCATAATGCCTGCAATTATTGCCGCCTTTGTTCTCTCAATCCTAAATATGTTGGTGAAACCAGTCTTAACAATCTTGTCGCTCCCATTTACTTTATTAACGTTTGGTCTATTTAGCTTTGTTGTCAATGCAGCGATTTTACAAATGACCTCGTTTTTTGTGGGGGAAATGAACTTTGGCTTCTCAAGTTTTTGGGCAGCGGTGCTAATGGCTGTAATTATGTCAATTGTCAATACGATCGTTACGGATCACAATTTATCTAAATATGAATAAAAAAGCCTGAAGAGCGCAGCATAAAATGCGTTCTTCAGGCTTTTTCGATGGTTAAATTTTCTAGGTGACATTCTGGATGGCGGCTGATATAGCCATATAAAATGTTTAAAAAATCAACTTGTTGCTTCGAGTAATGCTCAATTGTTTTCGGTGGTTTTTTGGGCATGATTTTTTTTGCTAGTTCAAGCGGTGGATATTTTTGAAACGTTTGTTTAGTAACAACACGTGTTGCTACCACCAAGCCTTGGTAAATTAAATAGTATTTGATTTTTTTCTGACAAGGTAACCACATCAGTTGCCAATCTCGTTGGTTAGCTTGACTAATTCGTTGATTTTGGTTTGCAAAGCGCGTCAGAAAGAGCCAATCTTCTTTGAGTTTTGCCGCTTTTTCGAAGGCTTGTTTTTCAGCAGCCTCTTGCATTTGTTGAGCAATTCGTTTGATTGGTTCTCGTCCTTGATTATGGAAAAAGTCGAACAATTCTTGTTGAAATAGTTCGGTCGGAATGGCACTCTCTTTTTGAAAGGTTTGATGCCAATAGTTGGTTGGGACGAGATCGTAGATACTATCCAAAATTATTTTTAAACGGTTTAATTTTCGGCGAATCGAATAAGGACCAAAACAGTTCTCTTTAGTGGGAATATTTAAGAGTTTAATCTCTAATTGCCGCTCATTAACGGCTACCGATACATAAGAATATTGTTCATAAGCATTCATTTGGCGATTGTAGCGCGGCCGATACTGTTGAATCAGTTGACATTCTAGGAGGAGCGCATCCAATTCTGTGTCAGTATGGAGAACATCGAAGTCTATAATTTGTTTGACTAAACGCATCGTCTTTCGAGAATGTTGATTACTATTAATAAAATAGCTCGACACGCGATTTTTTAATTTTTTGGCTTTACCCACATAAATAATTGTGTCGGTTGCGTCTTTCATTAAATAAACACCCGGTGTTAACGGTAATTGATGGGCTTTTTCCTTTAAATATTCTTTCATAAGTTTCCTCTTTTCTTAAAAGGATCGGCTTCAAGTATACAAAGTTTTCTGAAATAGTCAAGTAACAGAAATAGCATAGATAATTTCACTGAAAAATAGTTTCATTTTTTTGAAATATGATAATTCTAGGAATTATCTAGTGAATAGCTAGAAACTTGTATTTTTAAATGATAAAATATAACAAGTAGCAGAAAGGACTGACATTCGATATGACAGAAGTGGTAAAGATTTATCAACTGGTAGAAAATCTTTCTTTAGAAGTAGTATACGGAGATGAAGAAAGCTTAAATAGAACAATTAAAACTGGTGAAATTTCCCGGCCAGGTTTAGAATTAACTGGGTATTTTAATTATTATTCCCATGACCGTTTACAATTATTTGGGAGCAAAGAAATTACCTTTGCAGAACGAATGATGCCTGAAGAGCGTTTATTAGTGATGCGCCGTTTATGTGCGAAAGATACTCCAGCCTTTATAGTATCCAGAGGACTAGAAATCCCCGAAGAATTAATTACAGCAGCAAAAGAAAATGGGGTTTCTGTATTACGTTCACCGATTTCAACTTCCCGTTTACTAGGGGAACTATCCAGTTATTTAGATGGCCGTTTAGCTGTTCGGACAAGTGTCCATGGGGTTTTAGTTGATGTTTATGGACTTGGTGTTTTGATTCAAGGAGATAGCGGTATTGGTAAAAGTGAAACAGCTTTAGAGCTTATTAAACGTGGACATCGGCTAATCGCAGACGATCGCGTCGATGTTTATCAGCAAGATGAATTAACCGTGGTTGGAGAACCACCAAAAATTTTGCAGCATTTAATTGAAATTCGTGGTATCGGAATTATTGACGTCATGAACCTGTTTGGAGCTAGTGCGGTCCGTGGCTTTATGCAAGTTCAATTGGTCGTTTATTTAGAGGCATGGGAAAAAGACAAGAAATATGATCGTCTTGGTAGTGATGATGCAATGGTTGAAATAGCTAACGTTGATGTCCCTCAGATTCGTATTCCTGTTAAGACCGGCCGAAATGTGGCCATTATCATTGAAGTAGCAGCAATGAACTTCCGCGCGAAAACAATGGGCTATGATGCAACAAAAACGTTCGAAGAGCGCTTAACCCGTTTGATTGAAGAAAATTCAGGAGAATAGAAGGAGAAGATGTGATGATGTTAGCCCAAGTAAATTCAATTGCATTTCGCCTTTTCGGTATTCCCGTCTATTGGTATGCAATTATTATTGTTTCAGGGATTGCTTTAGCTGTTTGGCTAAGTAGTCGTGAAGCCGTTCGTGTTGGTTTAAAAGAAGATGATGTCTTTGACTTTATGCTCTGGGGATTACCTGCAGCAATTGTTGGCGCGCGCTTGTATTACGTCGCTTTTCAATGGCAAGATTATGTAGACAATCCGATTGAAATTTTCTTTACTCGAAATGGTGGCTTAGCGATTTATGGTGGTCTTATTGGTGGGGGACTGGCGCTGTTTTTCTTTACGCGTCATCGTTTCATTTCTACATGGACTTTTTTAGATATTGCCGCACCAAGTGTGATTTTAGCGCAAGCAATTGGTCGCTGGGGCAACTTTATGAATCATGAAGCCTATGGGCCAGCGACCACCAGACAATTTTTAGAAAATCTCCATTTACCAACGTTTATCATTGATAACATGAATATCAACGGAACATATCATCAACCAACATTTTTATATGAATCTGTCTGGAATGTTTTAGGCTTTATCGTTTTAGTGTTATTACGCAAAAAGCCACACTTTTTAAAAGAAGGCGAAGTCTTTTTAGGTTATATAATATGGTATTCTTTCGGCCGTTTCTTCATCGAAGGCTTACGGATGGACAGTTTGTATGCGTTTAGTAACATTCGTGTCTCACAATTGTTGTCTTTAGTGATGTTCGTGGCAGCAATTGTTATTGTGATCGTTCGCAGAAGAAATCCCAATTTGAAATTTTACAATCGGGAGAAACAAAAGAAAAAAATAACAACTTCTTAATCCAACTTGATTGAAGAATATGGTAAACTAAAGAAGTAACGTTGTTTAGCGAAAGGAGAGTTTCACCGATGAAACAAAAAGTCGCTGTTTTAGGTCCAGGTTCCTGGGGGACAGCTTTAGCTCAAGTATTAGCCGAAAATGGACACGAGGTCTGTATTTGGGGAAATAAACCAGAGCAAATCGATGAAATAAATACAAAACACACCAACAAACATTATTTACCAGAATTAATCTTACCTACTTCAATTCAGGCAACCACTGATTTAGCCACTGCTTTAGTAGATGTTGATGCGGTACTGTTTGTGGTACCAACTAAAGCCATTCGTTCAGTAGCACAAGAAGTGGCCCAACATTTAAAAACAAAACCAATTATTATTCATGCAAGTAAAGGGCTCGAACAAGGTACACATAAGCGGATTTCAGAAGTGATAGCGGAAGAGATTCCAGCAGAAAAACGGCAAGGGATTGTGGTTTTATCTGGTCCAAGCCATGCAGAAGAAGTCGCTGTTCATGACATTACAACCATTACAGCAGCAAGCGAAAATTTAGCAGACGCTGTGTATGTGCAAGAGTTGTTTATGAATGATTACTTTAGAATTTATACGAATGATGATGTGATTGGTGTAGAAACAGGGGCGGCCTTAAAAAATATTATTGCTTTGGGCGCCGGAGCGATTCATGGCTTAGGCTTTGGTGATAATGCCAAAGCGGCAATTATGACTCGTGGTTTAGCAGAAATTAGTCGTTTAGGGGTTGCGATGGGAGCAAACCCATTAACATTTATTGGTTTAAGTGGTGTTGGGGATTTAATTGTTACTTGTACAAGTGTCCATTCTCGAAATTGGCGTGCGGGTAATTTATTAGGAAAAGGCCATAAGTTAGATGAAGTCTTAGAAAACATGGGCATGATTGTGGAAGGTGTTTCAACAACTAAAGCAGCCTATGAATTGGCACAACAACTAGAAGTCGAAATGCCAATCACAGAAACAATCTACAATGTCTTGTACAATGACGAAGATGTACAACAAGCAGCAAAAGAAATCATGTTGCGCGATGGCAAAACCGAAAACGAATTTACACTTGATTTTTAGGAGGAAAAAAGATGAAAGTTAAAAAGGCAGTTATTCCAGCAGCTGGGTTAGGAACACGTTTCTTGCCGGCTACCAAAGCGATGGCAAAAGAAATGTTACCGATTGTTGATAAACCAACGATTCAATTTATTGTAGAAGAAGCACTAGCTTCAGGAATCGAAGATATTTTAATTGTGACAGGCAAAGCCAAACGTCCGATTGAAGATCATTTTGATTCAAATGTTGAATTAGAAAATAACTTAAAAGAAAAAAATAAAACCGATTTATTGAAATTAGTCGAAGAAACAACGGATGTTAATTTACATTTTATTCGTCAATCCCATCCGAAAGGCTTAGGACACGCTGTTTTACAAGCGAAAGCATTTGTTGGCAATGAACCTTTTGTCGTGATGTTAGGCGACGATTTAATGGAAGATAAAGTGCCATTAACGAAACAATTAATGGATGATTACGAACAAACACATGCTTCGACAATTGCGGTAATGAAAGTACCCCATGAAGATACTTCAAAATATGGTATTATCAACCCAGAAAAAGAAATCGAAAAAGGACTATACAATGTCGAGAATTTTGTTGAAAAACCAAAACCCGAGGAAGCACCAAGTGATTTAGCGATTATCGGCCGTTATTTATTAACCCCTGAAATTTTTGATGTACTTGAAAATCAAAAACCAGGCGCTGGTAACGAAATTCAGTTAACAGATGCGATTGACACTTTAAATAAAACACAACGCGTTTTTGCTCGTGAGTTTAAAGGAGAACGTTACGACGTTGGCGATAAATTTGGGTTTATGAAAACAAGCATTGAATATGGTTTGACTCATCCAGAAGTAAAAGATAATTTACGAGAATACATTATTAATTTAGGTGCTCAATTAGCGAAAAAAGAGCAACCAAAAGAAAAATAAATAAAAATAAGCGTAAAATTTCAATTCGTTAGAAGGAAATTTTACGCTTTTTTTCTTAAAGAAAAGGGCATGAGAATTTTATAAAATAAATTGTCATTCTTAGCTTTATGAGTTGTGAAAAATATAAGTTGGTGTTATCCTAAGATTATAAATAAAATTTCAGAGGGGAGTAATGATATGTCAGGTGGGGAAATTGCTGCCTTAATTGCAGCGGTAGCATTTGTTGTTTTAGTCATCTTTTTAGTACTTGTGTTATATAAAGTCTCTCAAGTTGTTTCAAAAATTGAAGATACAATTGATGAAACAAATACAACAATCAAAGTCGTGACTAGCGATGTGAATGTATTGAGTCGCCAAGTGGAAGGCTTGCTTGTTAAAAGTAATGAACTATTGACAGATGTGAATCAAAAAGTGGCAACGATTGATCCGTTGTTTACGGCCGTTGCTGATTTAAGCGAAAGTGTCTCTGAATTGAACACCTCAAGTAAACATTTGATTACAAAGGTAGGAACCGTAGGGAAAGGCACAGCGAAAGCTGGTTTAGTGAGTAAAGTAGGCGGTTCTGCTTTTAGAGCAATGCGTTCAAAAAATAAAAAAACAAATAACTAATTGGAGGAGATTTTTATGGCTAAAAAAGGCGGATTTTTCTTAGGAGCAGTAATTGGTGGAACAGCAGCAGCCGTTGCCGCATTATTACTTGCACCAAAATCAGGTAAAGAATTACGTGATGATTTATCAAATCAAACAGATGATTTAAAAAACAAAGCGCAAGATTACACAGATTATGCTGTTCAAAAAGGAACAGAATTAACAGAAATCGCAAAACAAAAAGCCGGCGTTTTATCAGATCAAGCCTCTGATTTGGCAGGTTCTGTCAAAGAAAAAACAAAAGATTCATTGGATAAAGCACAAGGTGTTTCTGGCGACATGCTTGATAACTTTAAAAAACAAACAGGTGATTTATCTGATCAATTTAAAAAAGCAGCTGACGATGCTCAAGATCACGCAGAAGATTTAGGTGAAATTGCCGAAGATGCAGCAGAAGATATCTATATTGACGTTAAAGATTCTGCGGCAGCGGCCAAAGAAACTGTTTCTGCTGGTGTCGATGAAGCAAAAGAAACCACCAAAGATGTTCCTGAAAAAGCTGCAGAAGCAAAAGAAGATGTTAAAGATGCAGCGAAAGACGTAAAAAAAGAATTTAAAGGGTAACAAGCGTTTAGCTTATGAAAGTTAGCAACGGATCGTGTTGCTTTTGTTCAGCGGCTTACCTTAAAATTTAGAAATGAGGCCATCAGTCCGGTTGACTGATGGCCTCATTTTATTTTTATGCTATTGAATAATTTGCAATTCTTTGGTTGTCTTAGTGAATGGTTCGGAGCCTGTTTTCGTTACGTGTAAACAATCTTCAATACGAACGCCTACTTTTCCAGGAATGTAAATACCGGGCTCAATAGAGAAACACATACCTTCTTCAATGACTAAATCATTGCCATGAACTAGCGATGGGTATTCATGGACAGTGGTTCCAATGCCATGGCCTAAGCGATGGTTAAAGTATTCACCATAACCAGCTTTTGTAATTACACCTCGGGCAATATCATCTAATTCGCCTGCTGTAACACCAGGTTTCACCGCTTCAGTTGCTGCTAATTGTGCTTCTAAGACAATTCCATAAATTTCTTTTTGGAAATCAGAAGGTTCCAAGTAGCTGACTGTTCGTGTGGCATCACTACAATAGCCATTATGAACGACACCTAAATCAAATAACACTAAGTCATGGGGCTCAATTTTTGTTTCGCCAGGTACCCCGTGAGGACTAGCTCCGTTTTTTCCTGTTAAGACTAACGTATCAAAACTCATTGAGCGAATACCTTGACGTTTTAATTGATACTCGATTTCTGCAACAATTTCTTGTTCCGCAACGCCTGCTTGAATTGCTTTGAAGCCAATCTCAAAAGCGACATCAGCCCAACTACCAGCTTCTAGTAAACGTTGAATTTCAGGTTCTGTTTTAATTAATTGAAGTTTTTCAATTAAAGGCGTAACATCATGCGAAAAATCGCTAGCTGGGAAATAGGTTTTCAATTGATCGAAACGAGCTAAAGAAAGAGCTTGTTTTTCTAAAGCAAAGCGTGGTGTGCCTTGTGTTCGTTTATTTAATAAAGCCGCAATTTTTTCCCAAGGATTTTCGCTATCTAAATAACCATAAACGGGATAAGTCCAACTACTCTTTTCGGCATCTTCGACTTCCAATGCAGGTGTAAATAAAAATGATTGGTCGTCCGCAGCGATAAACAAAGCTAACACGCGTTCATGAGGTTCGCTTTCGTAACCGGAAAAGTAAGCGATATGACCAGGATCACTAATATAAGTGAAGTCAATCTTTTCTTGGTGCATCCAATTTTTTAAATCGGCAATTTTTTCTTGATTCATAAAACATCCTTCTTTCTTTTATTCTGAAGTGAATCACAGTACTATCATAACATGAAATGACAAAAAGTTCCTTTTGAAATGGAAAGTAAATTTTCATGAAAAAACGATAAAACGGTTGCAAAAATAGAAGAATTTTGATATTCTAGGCTAGGAAAGAAATGTAAACAGTGTTTTCAGAAAATGAGAACAAATTCATATTTATAGGAGAAGAAACATGGAAAAACAAACAATTACAATTTATGATGTTGCTAGAGAGGCAAATGTATCTATGGCTACTGTTTCTCGTGTTGTCAATGGTAATCCCAATGTAAAACCAGCAACGCGTAAAAAAGTCTTAGAAGTGATTGATCGCTTAGATTACCGTCCTAACGCAGTCGCACGTGGTTTAGCAAGTAAAAAAACGACAACAGTGGGTGTCATTATTCCAGATGTTAGTAATGCATTTTTTGCTTCATTAGCACGTGGCATTGACGACGTAGCTACAATGTATAAATACAATATCATTTTAGCTAATTCAGATGGAGACGATCAAAAAGAAGTTACTGTATTAAACAATTTACTTGCCAAGCAAGTAGATGGGATTATCTTTATGGGTCATCGCATTACAGATGATATTCGTGGTGAATTTTCACGTTCAAAAACACCTGTTGTCTTAGCAGGTTCAATTGATCCAGACGAACAAGTTGGTAGCGTTAATATTGATTACACAGAAGCAACGAAAGATGCAACAGCGACTTTAGCGAAAAATGGAAACAAAAAAATTGCTTTTGTTAGTGGTGCATTAATCGATCCAATTAATGGTCAAAACCGAATGAAAGGCTACAAAGAAGCTTTAGCCGAAAATGGCTTATCTTATAATGAAGGCTTAGTTTTTGAATCTGAATATAAATTTAAAGCAGGCATTAATTTGGCTGAGCGTGTCCGTAATAGTGGGGCAACTGCTGCCTTTGTTACAGATGATGAGCTAGCAATTGGCTTATTAGATGGGATGCTAGATGCTGGTGTGAAAGTTCCAGAAGAATTTGAAATCATTACAAGCAATAACTCATTGCTTACAGAAGTCTCTCGTCCACGTCTATCAAGTATTACACAACCTTTATATGATATCGGTGCCGTGTCAATGCGTTTATTAACAAAACTAATGAACAAAGAAGAAATTGAAGAAAAAACAGTTGTTTTACCTTATGGAATTGATCAAAAAGGTTCAACAAAATAAATTGAATTAAACGGCTAAACTAAGAGCGTTAACTCTTAGTTTAGCCGTTTTTTGATACCTAAAAATGAGCCAGAAAAATACGTTTTCTGGCTCATTTTAGCGAGTTAATTATTATTCTTTTTATTATCGTTGTTTTTATTGTTATTGTTGTTATTATTTGTAGTGGCACGTGGAGCAAGATTTCCCCAGTAAGAAGCGTAATTGCTGTCTGTTCCACCGATCCCAAATTTATAGGTACTTTGTGGTGCACCATCTTTGGCATAGTATGAAGTCGTTGTTTTGCCAGGTGTGTTGAACTTGGCACCATTATAGGTAATTGAGCCAGGTTTTTCACCAGTAAATTCAGAAACTTTTGATTTAATGACACTTGGGTCTAATTCAAATTTTTGACCAATACCAAACAATTCTGGATTCGCATAGTACAGCGCGTTAGCTAAGTTAGCCATATAATTCCCATTATTGTCGCCGCTGGTCGTCGTCATTGGCGCTGGTAGATCATGTCCTGACCAAGAACTTAGTGTCACAGTCGGGGTAGAGACAATCAGCCATGAATCTTTATAGTCATTAGTTGTCCCAGTTTTTCCGACCCAATCAGCACTGGCTAAATGAGGATTCAAGCCAGCTAATGTTGGTTTGAATTTTGTCGTATTCGCAGAATCCACCACTGAGCGCAACAAGTCATTCATAATAGAAGCGGTCGCCGGTGAATAAACTTGCGTTGCTTCATCTTTGTGTTCGTAGACCACATGTCCGCTATTGTCTGTGATTTTTTCAATCATGTAGGCTTTTTGATATTTACCTTTGTTAGCAAGCGCTTGGAAGCCGTTTGTTTGTGTTACAACATTTGTTTCTACTGAACCCAATGGCGCAGATTCGTAAGCCCAAGCATCTGAAGCTGGATAGTTCATTTTACTTAAGTAGTGATTGTAAGAGAAATTATCATCACCCATTTTTTTCCTTAGCTCATTATTAACATGAACGACAGGGATATTGAAAGACCAATTCAAGGCATTCCGAACAGTCACGAATTGATTTAAATCCACATTTGTGGAATTAACAAATTCTGTACCATCAGCATAAGTCGTTGGGTAGTTGGCCAGACGACTTTCAGAACCAATGAGTCCTTGATCAATCGCAGGACCATAGACAGAAATTGGTTTAATCGTAGAACCAACTTGACGATCGGCATTAAAGGCATGGTTGTTTTGATTTATATCGAAGTTTCTGCCGCCGATAAAACCGAGGATACGACCAGTAGCGTTATCCATTAAAATATTGCCAGTTTCAATCATTGTATTCCCATTGACATCTGCAGTGCCATCATCAAGCAAATAACCATAATTTGCGACAGCGGTTTGCATGGTGTTATAAATGTTCTGATCAATGGTTGATTGGATTGTATAGCCTTGCGACTGGATTTCGCGACGTGCTTGTTCTTCATATTGATCTAAACCAACTTGATCTAAATCATCACGATTAACTTTAGCTTTTTTCATATCTAAATCCATGACAATCTCAACTGCTTTATCTAACACCGTGTAGTATAGATAGCCTTCTGTATTGACATTGGCCTGTTCAGTTGGTAAAAAGTCTTTTTTCAAGTCGTAAGCTTTGGCTTCTTCATATTCCTTTTGTGAAATAGCTTTTTCTCGGTACATACTGAAAAGAACAAAATCTTTTCTCTTCATTCCTAAAGACAAATCGTCTTTCAAGGCACCAGTGTTAGTATAGGGCGTGTAAACAATGGGACTTTGGGGAAGTCCTGCGATAAAGGCCGCTTGAGGAAGATTCAAGTCCTTGGCACTTTTACCAAAGAGTCCTTTGGCTGCTTCTTCCACGCCTGCAATATTTTCACCTTTGTTATTACGACCAAAAGGGGAGACATTTAGATACGTTGTCACGATTTCGTCCTTAGAAAAGTATTTTTCAATACGTAAAGCTAATAAAATTTCGTTGGCTTTCCGTTTAAAAGTCGTTTCGTCAGTTAAAATCTGTTGCTTGACCAATTGCTGAGTCAATGTTGAACCACCAGAAGAACCGCCGATACCTGTCGCATCAGAAATCAACGCTCGAACTAGCGCTTTTGGTACCACCCCATGATGTTCTTCAAAATATTCATCTTCTGTTGAAATAATGGCTTTTTTTAGCAATGGAGACATTTGATCGCCATTAATTCGTGTCCGAATTAAATCTGATTTGATGTTAGCAATCGGAGTACCATCTGCGTAAGTCATTTTTGACACTTCGGTAATATCACTGATTTCTTTTTGCAATTCTTCCTTCGTTGGGGGCTGTGTATCTTCAACTAGAAAAGCAAAATAGCCCATTCCGATACCTAAGCCAAGAGAGCCACCTAAGACAATCAGAATAACCCCAAAAACCACTAATGACTGAAAAACGCGAATAATGACATTTAAAATAAGTAAAAAGACATTGCCGCCAGAAGAGGTCGTTGGTTTTTGCTTATTGTTACTTGAATTATTTTTCAAAAGCTTCACCTCAATAAAATGATACATTCTGTGTTATTATAGCAAAAAAAAGCTTCTATGAATAGTTTCTACACCAATTGCCATTTTTTGTTGAAAAAACTTAAGAGAAAATAGGGAAATCTCATTTTTTGACTTTTCAAGTGTGACAGAATCGGTTACTATGAATAGGGGAATTTGATCTATTATTATGTTTTACTATAGGAGGAAAATCATGAATTCAGCTTTTTTTGAAGAATTAAAAGCCCGTGGGTTGGTCTACCAAGTCACAGATGAAGAAGCCTTACAAAAACAATTAAATGAAGAATCTGTTAAATTATATATCGGCTTTGATCCAACGGCAGACAGTTTACACATCGGGCATCTACTGCCAATTCTTATGTTACGTCGTTTCCAACAAAATGGTCATGTGCCCATTGCTTTAGTTGGTGGCGGAACAGGCATGATTGGTGATCCATCATTCAAAGATGCAGAACGTAGTTTAAACACACTTGATACAGTGAAAGCTTGGTCTGAAAGTATTAAGGGCCAGTTGTCACGTTTTATCGATTTTGAAGATGAAAAAAATCCAGCGATTCTAGCAAATAACTATGATTGGCTTGGAGAGCTTTCGTTAATTGATTTCTTACGTGATGTGGGAAAAAACTTTACAATTAACTATATGATGAGTAAAGAAAGCGTGAAACGTCGAATCGAAACAGGAATTTCTTATACTGAATTTGCGTATCAATTATTACAAGCGTATGATTTCTTGAAATTGTACGAAACAGAAGGCTGTTTATTGCAATTAGGCGGCAGTGATCAATGGGGGAACATTACTTCAGGGATTGAATTATTACGCCGAGAACAAGAAGTTCAAGGATTCGGCTTAACCATGCCTTTAATTACAAAAGCAGATGGTACCAAATTTGGTAAAACAGAAGGAAACGCAGTTTGGCTAGATGCGGAAAAAACTTCGCCATATGAATTTTATCAATTCTGGATTAACACAGATGATCGTGATGTCGTGAAATTCTTGAAATACTTTACTTTCTTAACATTGGATGAAATTGCAACAATTGAAGAAGAATTTACAGCGAACCCAGGTCAACGTGCTGCGCAAAAAGCGTTAGCCAAAGAAGTGACTACTTTAGTCCACGGTGAAGCAGCCTATCATCAAGCGGTTAAAATTTCAGAAGCTTTATTCAGCGGAGATATCCAAAGCTTAACAGCAGAAGAAATTAAACAAGGCTTTAAAGATGTACCAACGTATGAGGTGCAACCAGAGGATCAATTAAGTTTAGTTGACTTATTAGTTACCTCAAAAATAGAACCATCCAAACGTCAAGCCCGTGAAGATGTTCAAAATGGAGCGATTTACGTCAATGGAGAACGTAGACAAGATTTAGCAGCTGAATTGACAGAAACTGATAAAATCGAAGGACAATTTACTGTGATTCGTCGCGGTAAGAAAAAATATTTCTTGTTAAAATACTAAAAAAATGAAAGCTTGGGACGAAGGTCGTTTAGACAACAGGTTCCAAGCTTTCGCTTTTAAAAAAGATAAATTGGGATTAATTCTGTTACAAAAAACTCTTTTTTACTATTGGGCATATTCAATTACAGATAACTTATGCTATGCTAGAATAAAAAGTGCAGTCGCTATAAGGAGTAGGTTATGAAATCAATTGTCGAAAAGTTAAACTTAACGAAGTATCAGCACCCAGTTATTTTAAATAGACCACAGGGAGAGTATCTATCTGAATTTGCTTCAGCCGCGCAGCAATTACCCTCAGAACCAGTTGAGCTGATTTTTGCATTTGTGAAAACAATGGCGGAATTTCAAGAGATTGTTTCAATGGTGATTGAAGGTCAACATTTAGTAGAAAATGGGTTGTTATATGTGGCTTATCCGAAAAAAGGCAATAAAATGTATCCAACCTTTGTCCACCGAGATGAAATTTTTCCAACATTACAAGTAAACGAGGCAGATGGGTATATTAAAGGCTCAACCTTAAAATTTAATCGCATGGTTAGTTTAGATGAGACTTTTACGGTTGTCGGCATGAAGAATGTTCTTAAAAAGCTAGCGAAGAATCAGACCAGTTCTGCTGTTGGGGATTATGTTCAATATTTACCGGAAATTGAAGCGTTGGTACAAACAGAACCAGCTGCTGCAGCGACATTCGCTGCATTAACGCCTGGTTATCAAAAAGAGTGGGCGCGGTATGTATTTAGTGCAAAGCGAGCGGAGACACGGAAAAAGCGGCAAACTGAAATGTTAGTCATTTTAAAAGAAGGCTATAAAACCAAAGCGCTTTATCAGCAAAGGAAGAAATAATGGCGCAGTCAATTGAAACAGTTACAGCATACATCGAAACAGTTGAACCAAACTGGCGAATTGCTTATCAGCAAGTATTAGATGTCGTTTCGCAAAATTTGCCAGCAGGATTTGAATTAACAATGCAATATGGCATGCCAACCTTTGTTGTGCCGCTTTCAGTATTTCCAGAAGGCTATCTTAACCGTGGTGATGAACCGTTACCATTTATCAGCTTAGGCGCTACTAAAAGGCAAGTAGCTTTATATCACATGGGATTAATGGGAAATGAAGCCGTCCGAAGTTGGTTTCAAGAAGCCTATCAGGAACAAGTGTCAACAAAGCTAAACATGGGGAAAAGTTGTCTTCGCTTCACTAATCCTAAGCGAATACCCTATGAACTAATTGGCGAATTAGTAACAAAAATCACGCTAGAAGAATGGCTGCAACAGTATCAACACTACCAAAAGAAAAAGAAGAATTATTAGGAGGAACCACATGTTATTAGGATCACACGTTAGTATGAGTGGCAAGAAAATGCTATTAGGCTCTGCCGAGGAAGCGGCTAGTTATGGCTCAACAACCTTTATGATTTATACAGGTGCGCCACAAAACACGCGTCGGAAACCGATTGAAGAAATGAATATTGAAGCTGGGCAAGCTTTTATGAAGGAACACAATTTAAGTAATATCGTCGTTCATGCCCCGTATATTATTAATTTAGGTAATACAATTAAAACGGAAAATTTCGGTTTTGCCGTAGACTTTTTGCGTCAAGAAATTGAGCGAGCACAAGCGTTGGGAGCAACGCAAATCACGTTACACCCAGGTGCGCATGTTGGTGCAGGTCCAGAAGCCGGCATTAAACAAATTGTTAAAGGTCTAAACGAAGTCTTGTGGAAAGAGCAAATCCCTCAAATCGCTTTAGAAACCATGGCTGGTAAAGGAACCGAAATCGGCCGTACGTTTGACGAACTAGCTGCGATTATTGACGGAGTTACGCTAAATGATAAGCTTTCTGTCACTCTGGATACTTGCCACATTAATGATGCAGGTTATAATGTAAAAGATGATTTTGATGGCGTATTAGTTGAATTTGATAAAATTATCGGATTGGATCGTTTAAAAGTTATTCATGTGAATGATTCTAAAAATCCTATGGGCTCACATAAAGATCGTCATGCCAATATTGGCTTTGGCACTATTGGTTTTGAAGCTTTAAACGGTGTGGTTCACCATGAAAAATTAACTGCTTTACCAAAAATTTTAGAAACACCTTATGTCGGAGAAGACAAAAAAAATAAAAAGGCCCCTTACGGCTTTGAAATTGCGATGTTAAAAAATCAAACATTTGATCCAGAATTATTAGAAAAAATTCAAGGACAAAACTGAAGCAACAATCGCTCTTAAAGGTCCTATTGACATTTAAGAGCGTATATTTTTGACTTTTAATCACTATTTTGCAAAAAAATCAGACTTTTTTCATTATTTAAGAGAAATCCCGCAAAAAGAACTTTTCTTTTTTTGCTATTTCTAGTAAAATAATTCATTGAGAGCAAAACTATACGGAGAGGAGAGAGTTTCAATGGCAACAGGTTGGGTAGTATTAATCGCAGTAATCGCTTTATTAGTAGGCGCTGCAGGGGGCTTTTTCCTTGCACGCAAATATATGCAAGATTATTTCAAAAAAAATCCTCCCGTTAATGAGGATATGTTACGCATGATGATGGCATCAATGGGTCAAAAACCGTCAGAGAAAAAGGTTAGACAAATGATGCAACAAATGAAAAACCAAGGAAAATAGTAAAGGTTATTCAGGTAATCATGAATAAGTGTAAAAACGGGCTGATTTTCAGTCCGTTTTTTTGTTGTTTTGCGGGAGAATAGGATAATCTAGGAGGAAAAGAGCGAAACGTTTAATCAAAAACAACAATAACGAAGAAACCTTCTAGCTCGAAAGTAGTCTTCGTAGAACAACAAAGTAAAAGGAGGGACAACTGAATGTCCATATTCAAAAAATTAGGCTGGTTTTTTAAGCAAGAGAAAAAAAGTTATATTATTGGGGTTTTCTCATTAATGATGGTCGCTCTTGTTCAATTAGTCCCGCCCAAAGTTATTGGCGTCGTTGTAGATGAAATCGTTAACAAAGAAATTCGCTTAACGAAAATTATCGTGTGGGTTGCACTCTTGATTGGTGCTGGGCTTGCCCAATATCTTTTTCGCTATATTTGGCGGATGCATATTTGGGGGAGTGCGGCTCGTTTGGAAAAAGAGCTACGGACTCAATTATTTCATCATTTCACAAAAATGGATAGCATCTTTTATCAGAAATATCGGACAGGTGACTTGATGGCGCATGCAACCAATGATTTAAATGCCATCCAAAATGTGGCTGGAGCTGGGATTTTAACGTTTGCCGACTCTGTGATTACGGGAGGAACAACGATTATCGCAATGGTTCTATTTGTCGATTGGCGCTTAACATTAATTGCTTTATTACCGCTGCCTTTATTAGCCGTCACTTCACGAGTTCTAGGTTCTAAGTTGCATGATGCCTTTCGAGATTCACAAGCTGCTTTTTCAGCGATTAATGATAAAACACAAGAAAGTATCACTGGAATTAAAGTCATTAAAACATTTGGGCAAGAAAAAGAAGATCTTGCTGATTTTACAGAGAAAATTGATGATGCTATCGTCAAAAATAAACGAACGAACTTTTTAGATGCACTGTTTGATCCGTTTATTACGCTGATTATTGGTGTTTCTTATGTTTTGACAATTATTATTGGTGGTCGTTTCATCATGGAAGGAACGATTAGTTTAGGTCAGTTGGTCTCTTTCATTGCCTATATTGGGATGCTAGTTTGGCCAATGTTTGCGATTGGGCGCTTATTTAATGTGTTAGAACGTGGGAATGCTAGTTACGATCGTGTGAACGAATTATTACATGAAAAAACGCATATTATCGAACGAAAAGATGCCATCAAAACAATGGCGCAAGGAACAATTTCAATGAAGATTGATTCTTTTTCTTATCCAAAAGAAGAGGCAGTGGCATTGGAAAACATCCAATTTTCGTTGCAAGAAGGAGAAACCTTGGGGATTGTTGGTAAAACAGGCGCTGGTAAAACCACTATTTTGAAGTTGTTGATGCGTGAATATGACCAATACCAAGGAACGATTTCCTTTGGAAAACATAACATTAAAAATTACACATTAGATGCATTGATGGGTGCAATGGGGTACGTGCCACAGGACCACTTTCTCTTTTCCATGACGGTACGAGATAATATTCGTTTTGCTAAACCAGACTTGGAACAAGCAGCAGTTGAACAAGCGGCAGAATTAGCATTTATTAACCAAGAAATTAAAGCATTCCCTGAAGGCTATGACACAATGGTTGGGGAACGTGGCGTTTCGCTTTCTGGAGGACAAAAACAACGGATTTCTATTGCACGGGCCTTGATTGTTGAACCAGAATTGTTAATTTTAGACGATGCCTTATCTGCAGTCGATGCGAAGACTGAAGAGGCGATTTTATCAAATCTAAAAGAAACGCGCCAAGAAAAAACCACTATTATTACAGCGCATCGTTTAAGTAGTGTCATGCATGCAAAAGAAATCTTAGTGTTGGATGAAGGGAAAATTATTGAACGGGGGACGCATCCAGAGTTACTGGCTCAGAAGGGTTGGTATCAGCGGATGTGGGAAAAACAGCAATTAGAAGCGAAAATTGAAGGGAGTGAGAGTTAATGGAAGAAAAGTATCAATCCGAATGGTCCAGAGAGTTACCGCTGAAAGAACAATTAACGATTGTTCAGCGTTTGTTTCGTTTTGCCAAACCGTTTCGACGCATGTTTTACACAGCTATTCTCTTTGCATTTGGCTTATCAATTATCAATATTCTTTTGCCTAGAGTCATTCAAGTTTTTATGGATAATTATTTAACGCCTAAAACTGCTACAATGCAAGTGATTCTAACTTTTGCTGCTATTTATTTCTTTGGTGTCATTGTCAAAAGTATTGCTTGGTTTTTCCAATGGTATTTGTATTCGATGGCTTCTTTAAAAACGTATCAATATATACGAGTGAAATTATTTGAAAAATTACACACTTTAGGTATGCGTTATTTTGATCAAACACCAGCGGGTTCGACGGTGTCTCGTGTTACAAATGACACAGAAACATTGTTTGAATTCTGGTATGTATTCCTAATGGTGATTACAGGAATTTTTGCCGTAATCTCGTCATTTTTTGCAATGTTTCAACTCAGTCCAGAAATTTCATTTTATTGTCTAATTTTCTTGCCAATTTTATTAGTTGTGATTTGGTATTACCAAAAATTTAGTTCAAAATTATATCGCAGTATGCGGGAAAAATTAAGTCAATTAAACACCAAACTAAATGAATACATCTCTGGTATGCAAATCATTCAACAATTTCGCCAAGAAAAGCGTTTGGAAAAAGAATTTGAAGAAACCAATGATGACTATTTAAAAACACGAGTAGCAATGATTCGTATGAATTCGTTATTATTAAGTCCCATCATTAATTTGTTGTATACGTTGGCGATTGCATTGGCCTTAACTATGTTTGGCATCGATGCTTTACATTCACCTGTTGAAGCGGGGATGATTTATGCTTTTGTAACGTATGTCCAAGCTTTTTTTAATCCGATGACGCAAATGATGGACTTCCTAAGTATCTTTACAGATGGGATTGTCGCAGGTAGCCGTATTTTAAAAATTATGGATACGGAAGAATTAACGCCGCAACAATCAGTAGGTGCGAATGGGGAAATTATTCGCGGGAAAATTGAATTTCGCAATGTTACTTTTTCTTATGACGGCAAAAACGAAGTATTGAAAAATATTAGCTTTGTCGCAAATCCCGGGGAAACCGTCGCTTTAGTCGGTCATACAGGAAGTGGTAAAAGTTCAATTATTAATGTACTCATGCGTTTCTATGAATTTTATGAAGGGCAGATTTTAATTGATGATCGTGACATTCGTGATTTTCCCATGACAGAATTACGGGAAAAGATGGGCTTAGTATTACAGGACGCTTTCATGTTTTATGGAGATATTGCTGGAAATATCCGTTTACTGAATCCCAATATTACAGATGAGCAAATTAAACAGGCTGCGGAATTTGTTCAGGCAGATAAATTTATTCACACGTTACCCAATACCTATCATGCGAAAGTCATTGAACGAGGAGCGAGTTATTCTAGCGGACAACGTCAATTAATTTCGTTTGCACGAACGATTGTGACTGATCCCAAAATTTTAGTTTTAGATGAAGCAACCGCTAATATTGATACAGAAACAGAAGGATTGATTCAAGAAGGATTAGCCAAAATGCGTCAAGGGAGAACGACAATTGCGATTGCGCATCGCCTTTCGACGATTCGTGACGCAAACTTGATTTTAGTTTTAGACAAAGGGCAGATTGTAGAACGAGGAACGCACGAAACGTTACTGGCAGAAGGTGGCCTTTATGCGGATATGTATCAGTTACAAAGTACGGAAGTTTAACGTAACAACAGAAAGAGTTAAATAACCCAAACAAAGACATTTAGTGTTAGGAAATTCCTAATTCTAGGTGTCTTTGTAGCTCTTTAAATTGCAAAAAAGAATAGAAATGGTATGATATGAAGAGAGAAAAACAAACGAGGAAGTTAGGTGGAACTGTGAAGCCAGTTATAGTCAAAAATGTGCGAATAGGTGAAGGGAATCCCAAAATTGTGGTGCCCATTGTTGCTCCAACAGCCGAGGATATTTTGGCCGAAGCAACGGCGAGCCAAACACTAGATTGTGATTTGGTGGAATGGCGTTTAGACTATTATGAAAATGTCGCTGATTTTTCCGATGTATGTAATCTTTCACAACAAGTAATGGAACGGTTGGGGCAAAAACCGTTATTGTTAACTTTTCGTACACAAAAAGAAGGCGGCGAAATGGCTTTTTCCGAGGAAAATTATTTTGCTTTGTATCATGAATTAGTGAAAAAGGGTGCGTTGGATTTATTGGATATTGAATTATTTGCGAATCCGCTGGCGGCAGATACGTTAATTCACGAAGCTAAAAAGGCGGGGATTAAAATTGTTCTCTGTAATCACGACTTTCAGAAAACACCGTCGCAAGAGGAGATTGTCGCGCGGTTACGCCAAATGCAAATGCGTCAGGCGGATATTTGTAAAATAGCTGTGATGCCACAAGATGCGACAGATGTACTTACGTTACTTTCAGCAACCAATGAAATGTACACCCATTATGCATCCGTTCCAATCGTTACTATGTCAATGGGACAGTTAGGGATGATTAGTCGCGTAACAGGTCAACTGTTCGGATCGGCACTAACTTTTGGCTCAGCCCAGCAAGCGTCTGCACCAGGCCAACTATCCGTACAAGTATTAAGAAATTATTTAAAGACATTCGAACAAAACAAGTGATTCAGAAGGTGAAAGAAGTGGCAAAGAAAAAAACACAACAAAAAACGAATGCGATGCGCATGGTGGAACAACATAAAGTACCATATAAAGAATATGAATTCGCTTGGAGCGAAGATCATTTAAGTGCAGAAAGTGTCGCTGAAAGTTTAGGTATTGAAAAAGGACGAATTTTTAAAACCTTGGTTACAGTAGGTAATAAAACAGGTCCAGTCGTGGCTGTCATTCCTGGTAATCAAGAATTAGATTTGAAAAAATTAGCGAAAGCTAGTGGCAACAAAAAGGTAGAAATGCTTCACTTAAAAGATTTAGAAGCAACCACAGGCTATATTCGTGGGGGCTGTTCACCAATTGGGATGAAAAAGCAATTTCCCACCTATTTGGCTGAAGAAGCTCAACAATATTCTGCAATTATTGTTTCTGCAGGCAAACGTGGCATGCAAATTGAATTAGCGCCTGAAGCAATCCTTTCGCTAACCAATGGACAATTTGCGGGAATAACGACAGAAGAATAAGTGGTTATAAGAAGAGGTTGAGACAGAACCGTTTATCTGTTTTTAAGCGTGGAGCAAAAAACACTAGGGATTTTTGCTCCACGCTTAACTATCAAATTAATAAAGGAAAAACATTAACTAATCTGTGCTACTTTTTATTGGGATAAAATTTTTGTAATGCTTGCCGTGCAAGCATATCGGCCGCTTTGTTTTGACTTTCAGGTAGCCATTTGATTAAGAGTAAAGGAAAATTCTTTTCTAGTTGTTGATATTCTGCTAAATAAGGCTGGTACTTTTCATTTTTAGCATAGTTTTTTTCAATGGTTTGGACAACAATTTTACTATCTGAGTGGAGAAGAACGGTTTGTTGATTGTCTTCATTGGTAATCGCTTGTTTTAAAGCTTCAATCAGCACTTTAAATTCAGCTTCGTGATTACTAACAATACCTAAAGGCACATGCAATTGTTGCCGCGATTGGTCGGTGAGGTAAACGATACCGCCGCCAGATTCACCTGGATTGCCTTTTGTTGCAGCATCTACATAAATTCTTAACATAAAATTACTCCTAATTTCTTTTTGTTCTTAAAAAAAGTATGTTACTATTATAACATATTTAAATTTAGCGGCGTTGATCCAGAAGTAGTGAGGGCACTTTATGAAAAAACAGAAATTTTATTGGCAGCCAGAATTAGCATCAACAATTATTTACTGGTCTTGCACATTTTGTATATTATTTATTAGTTTAATTTTAGCATTGGAAAATAATGGTCCTTACTTGATTAGTAATCTGGTGATGGTTCCATTTTTTGTGTTTGCTTATCTAGGAATTGCGCGGTCTTTTAACCTGACAGAAACATCTTTAATTGTCAGAGATGTTTTATGGTTTCGTAAAAAAGCACTTCCGCTTTCTCAGATAGAAAAAGTAACCTACAATGAAAAAAGCATCGAAATTTTTTCCTCAGAATTTAAGGAAGGCTCAAAAGTCTTTTTAATGAAAAAGAAAACGATTCCGTTATTTCTTGAGGCGCTTAAGGTAAAAAAGCCTGAATTGAAGGTAGCAGAAGATCATTCTTTGGGCCTTCATAAAAAAGAAGAAAAAAATAAAGAGTGAGTCATAAGTCGAAACGACTGGTGCCCCACTCTCAAAATCTTAAAATAATCAGCTGAAACAAACGCTACGTTTACTTACTTTTTGGAGCTAAGCGCTGTTGGTTCAGCTTTTTTAGTTATCTATTTTTTTGACATGTGCTGCTTGTAGCCCACGATTGCCTTCCATTATCTCGAACTCTACAGATTGATTCTCATCAAGTGATTTGAATCCGTCACCTTCTATAGCAGTGAAGTGGACAAAAATCTCATCTTCTTCGTTGTAAACGATAAAACCATAACCTTTTCTGTTATCGAACCATTTGACAATTCCTTTTTGCATCCAATTCACGCTCCTTTTAGATTTGTAAAGACACTTTCATTATACGAGAAAAGGCTACCAAACGTCAATGGTTGGGTTGTTTAAAAAAGGTTATTCTAGCCATTCTATTCAATACAAGCTATAATTTAAAAGAAACAATGTGTCACAAAGACGATAAAGAATTGAAAAGGGGTCCGTTATGAAGACAGATATTAACATTGCACAAGCAGCAACATTAAAACCTATTCAAGAGATTGCCGAAACAATCGGTCTTTCAGAAGATTCGCTAGAACTTTATGGGAAATACAAAGCGAAAATAGATTTTCCAACGCTTCAATCCTTAGAAGCGAAAACAGAAGGTAAATTAATCCTCGTTACGTCGATTAATCCAACGCCAGCAGGAGAAGGAAAGTCAACCGTGACCATTGGTTTAGGAGATGCATTAAATCAAATCAATAAAAAAACAGTTATTGCCCTAAGAGAACCCTCATTAGGTCCTGTGATGGGGATTAAAGGTGGCGCAACAGGTGGCGGTTACGCACAAGTATTACCAATGGAAGAAATCAATTTGCATTTTACTGGTGATATGCATGCGATTACGACAGCCAATAATGCCTTAGCTGCGTTACTAGATAATCATTTACAGCAAGGAAATGATTTAAAGATTGATTCTCGACGGGTGATTTGGAAACGGGCAGTGGATCTAAATGATCGTGCGCTTAGACAGGTCGTTGTTGGTTTAGGCGGTCCTTTCCAAGGTGTACCAAGAGAAGACGGTTTCGATATTACTGTGGCAAGCGAAATTATGGCGATTCTTTGTTTAGCGCAAAATTTAACGGACTTAAAAGAACGCTTAAGTCGGATTATTGTCGCCTATAATGACCAAAGAGAGCCGGTGACGGTTAAAGATTTAAACGTGGCAGGTGCGCTGACTTTATTATTAAAAGACGCCTTAAAACCTAATTTAGTTCAAACGATTGAAGGAACTCCAGCTTTTGTTCACGGTGGTCCTTTTGCCAATATCGCTCATGGATGTAACAGTATTTTAGCGACAAAAACGGCTTTGCATCTAGGGGATTATGTCGTAACAGAAGCAGGTTTTGGTGGCGACTTAGGTGGCGAAAAATTTTTAGATATTAAAGTACCTTCTTTAGGAAAAGCACCCGATGCCGTTGTGATTGTGGCAACGATTCGCGCGTTGAAAATGCATGGCGGTTTGGCGAAAGATCAGTTAGCAGAAGAAAATTTACCAGCGTTACAAAAAGGCTTTGCCAACTTAGAAAAACATATTCAAAACATGCAACGTTATGATGTACCAGTAGTTGTTGCAATTAATGAATTTACACAGGATACAGAGAAGGAAATTCAACTGTTGAAAGAAGCCTGCCAAGCGTTAGGCGTGCCCGTCGAGTTAACAAGTGTTTGGGCGCAAGGTGGCGCAGGTGGCACGAATCTAGCGAAAACAGTAGTAGCAGAGATTGAAGCCAATACAAAACAGTTTCAACCTTTATATAATCCTCGCCAAACTATTGAAGAAAAAATTCAAGCCATTGTACAAACGATTTACGGCGGGGAACAGGCGATTTTTTCTCCGAAAGCGCAAAAACAAATCGCAGACTTTACAAAAAATGATTGGGATCAATTACCAATCTGCATGGCGAAGACACAGTATTCACTTTCTGACGATCCTCAAAAATTAGGACGGCCAGAAGGATTTACGATTACGATTCGTGAACTAGTTCCAAAAATCGGTGCGGGGTTTATCGTGGCGTTAACGGGTGACATTTTAACGATGCCTGGCTTGCCGAAGGTTCCTGCTGCGTTAAATATGGATGTGGACGAAACGGGTCAAGCGAGCGGTCTCTTTTAAAGCCGCTCTTTCCTGAGACCTATTTTTAGTATATACTTGAAAGTAGCTCAATAAAAAATAATGACGGAAATTTATTGCGTAGTTTATTATAAGGAGCAACGACTATGGGGGAACGAGCAGATACATTTTTAGCACACTTTAATCGCATTGAAAAGTGGATGAGAGAGAGACTGAACAATCCTGTCAACATGGGATTCAGTGAAATGACAAGACGTCTTTCCCGAAAAGAAAAAGGACAGATTGCTCAATTTGAAGAGGATTTGCTTCAAATGGCTCAGTTAAGAAATGCCATCGTTCATGAGCGAATTGCTGATGATTTTGTAATTGCAGAGCCAAACGAATGGGCAGTTCAACGAATTGAAACGATTGAACAAGCTTTAACAAAACCAGAAAAAGTAGTGCCTAAATTTGCGAAACGTGTTACAGCTTTTGAAATCACCACTTCTTTAGAAACGTTATTAACGATTATTGCAAAAAAACAATATTCCCAATTTCCGATTTATGAAAAAGGTGTATTTAAAGGATTAATCACGGTTCGAGGGATTGGTGTATGGTTTGCCATTGAGAGCACCAAAGGCGAAGTTCACATTGCCAACCGAACGGTGCGAGAATTGTTGGCATCAAATTATAAACGCAGCAACTATCAATTTGTTTCAATTGAAGCAACCGTTTTTGAAGTTGAACAAATGTTTCGGGAGCAGCCACGCTTAGAAGCTGTGCTTATTAGTAAAAGTGGCCATCCTAATGGTGAGTTAGTAGGCATTGTTCGACCAAGAGATTTAGCAAGTATTCATAGAGAAAAGGAATGACGCGATTGTTAGTAGTATATTTTTTAATCAGTGCCTTATTAGTAGGGCTTGACCAATGGAGCAAATATTTGACGCTCCAAAACATTTCTTTGGGTGAAACAAAAGAATTCATTCCTGGATTTTTGTCGCTGACCCATTTAAGAAATACCGGAGCCGCTTGGAGCTTATTAGAAGGAAAGATGATATTCTTTTATGTCATCACAGTAATTGTTAGTGTCGTGATTATTTATTTATTAATTAAGAATTATAAAAAAAGTATCTGGTATTCTGTAGGTTTATCTTTTGTCTTAGCAGGTGCCATTGGGAATTTTATTGATCGTGTACGTTTAGGCTACGTGGTGGACATGCTCCAAACGGATTTTATGAATTTTCCTATTTTTAATGTTGCAGATAGTACGTTAGTGGTCGGCGTTATTTGTATATTTATTTATTTGATTTTAGATGAAAAAGCAGCAAAGGAAGGCAAAAATGGAACAAATTAACGTAACGATTCAAACAGAAAAAGGCCGGATTGATAAAGTATTAAGTGAACATTTACCCAATCATTCCCGCTCGCAAATTCAACAATGGTTAAAAGAAAAACACGTAACAGTTAATGGTGAAACGGTCCGCGCAAATTACAAAGTTACAGCAGGCGATGAAATTGTTGTAACAATTCCTGAACCAGAAGTTCTAGATATGGTAGCAGAGGATATTCCTTTGACCATTGTTTATGAAGACAATGATGTGATTGTTGTCAACAAACCTCAAGGCATGGTCGTTCATCCTTCGGCAGGGCATCCCAAGGGTACATTAGTGAACGCGTTACTTCATCATGCGGATCACTTATCGGCGATTAATGATGTGGTGCGACCGGGAATTGTTCATCGAATTGATAAAGATACTTCGGGGCTATTGATGGTGGCTAAAAATGATCAAGCCCATGAATCATTAGCGAAACAGCTAAAAGAAAAAACATCGTTACGTAAATACGTTGCCTTGGTCCACGGTGTTATTCCTCACGATAAGGGAGAGATAAATGCGCCTATTGGTCGTTCCAAGGTTGACCGCAAAATGCAAGCGGTCATTGAAGGCGGTAAAGAAGCAGTCACGCATTTTACTGTTTTAGAGCGTTTTGATGCATTTACCTTAGTTGAATTACAACTAGAAACAGGCCGGACACATCAAATCCGTGTTCACATGAAATATATCGGTTATCCATTAGCTGGAGATCCGTTATATGGACCGAAAAAAACATTGCCTGGCAATGGACAATTTTTACATGCGAAGTTATTAGGCTTTACACATCCTACTACAGGTGAACAATTAGTCTTTGAAGCACCTTTACCAGAAGTTTTTGAAAAAACTTTACACCAATTAAGAAATAATCATTGATTTTTTTCTGAAGAAGAGGTAAACTCTTTTTTAAGAAGAAAAATAACTAAATAACTGTAACCTTTAAGTTTAGTCCCGTGAGGCTAAGAAGGAATCATGCAAAAGAACACTAGGTGCGCTTAGTTAGTAAGTTGTGTGGGCTACATGGTACCCTTGTACCTTTTTAAACTGTAACCAACATCCTCCTATCCTCATACGGGTAGGAGGATTTTTTGTTGGAAAAAATAACAGGACAATTTCAATAAAAACCCACTTATTTTTCAGCTGCTCAATTGAAGGAAGAATCGCTGACCCCAAGACAGCGAGGACGTAGATAAAAAAGAAATGAGGAGGAAATTATTATGCCAAAGAAAGAAGTTGTTGACGCAGTCACAATGAAACGAGCGCTTACTCGAATCTCGTATGAAATTATTGAAAGAAACAAAGGAATTCAAGACATTGTTTTAGTAGGAATTAAAACGCGTGGGATATACATTGCACAACGTCTAGCCGAACGCTTAAAACAATTAGAAGATATTGACGTGCCAGTTGGTGAATTAGATATTACTTTGTATCGTGATGATGTGAAAGATATGGAGGAACCTGAATTACATTCTTCTGACGTACCAGTCTCAATTGAAGGTAAAGAAGTTATTTTAGTGGATGATGTCTTGTACACGGGCCGGACCATTCGTGCTGCGATGGACGCTGTTATGGATTTAGGTCGTCCGAGAAAAATCTCTTTAGCAGTCTTAGTAGATCGTGGACATCGGGAACTACCGATTCGTGCCGATTATGTAGGAAAAAATATTCCAACATCAAAAACTGAGGAAATTATTGTGGAAATGGAAGAGCGTGACGGCGCAGATCGTATTATGATCAGTAAAGGAAACGAATAAAAAGGAGTGAACAACGTTGTCAGAAAAAGAATTTCGAAATGAGGATGCAGTCTTAGATATTAAAGACAGACCGCAAGCTTTTCACTGGGTTGGCCTAAGTTTACAACATTTATTTACGATGTTTGGTGCAACGGTTTTAGTACCAATCTTAGTGGGAATTGACCCAGGGATTGCTTTAGTCAGTTCAGGATTAGGAACAATGGTCTATCTGATTACTACAAAAGGAAAAATCCCCGCTTATCTTGGCAGTAGCTTTGCTTTTATTGCAGCGATGCAGATGTTAATGAAGAGTGATGGTTATCCAGCCATTGCCCAAGGTGCTATGACAACCGGCTTGGTATACCTAATCGTTTCATTAATCATTAAAAAAATTGGTTCCGACTGGTTGGATAAAATTTTACCGCCTATCGTTGTAGGACCTGTCGTGATGGTTATCGGTTTAGGCTTGGCGGCTAATGCCGCAAATAACGCAATGTATAACAACAACGTTTATGATTTTAAATATATTGCCGTAGCCTTAATTACTTTAGGCTTAACCATTTTTTACAACATGTTTTTCAAAGGCTTCCTAGGATTAATTCCAATTCTTTTGGGAATTGTCAGTGGGTACCTAGTCGCTTTAGCTTTCGGAATTATTGATTTAACCCCTATTAAAGAAGCTGCGTGGTTTGCTTTACCGAATTTTGAAGTACCTTTTGTTCAATATGAACCGAAATTGTATTTAAATGCCATTACAACAATGGCACCAATTGCTTTTGTAACAATGACAGAACATATTGGTCATTTAATGGTCTTGAATAAATTAACCAAGCGCAACTTTTTCCAAGACCCAGGCTTATCTAAAACTTTAATGGGAGATGGCTTAGCGCAAATTGTAGCAGGTTTTGTTGGTGGACCACCAGTTACAAGTTATGGTGAAAATATCGGCGTGCTAGCAATTACAAGAGTACACAGTGTCTTCGTGATTGGTGGAGCCGCGGTGTTCGCTGTAGCTTTAGGCTTTGTTGGAAAATTAAGTGCCTTGATTCTAAGTATCCCAGGACCAGTTATTTCAGGAATTAGTTTCGTCTTGTTCGGTGTGATTGCCGCAAGTGGTTTGAAAATCTTAATCGATAATAAGATTAATTTTGATAAGAAAAAGAATTTATTGATTGCTTCAGTAATTTTAGTCATCGGCATTGGTGGCTTAGTCTTCAAAGTAGGAACTTTTGAATTGTCTTCAATGGCATTAGCAACTGTCTTAGGAATTGTTTTGAATTTAATTTTACCGGAAAACGCACGTAGCGAAGAACAGTAGGAGGACTGGACGAATGATTATTACATCTGAACGAATTAGTTTAAAACATCTTTTAACTGCTGAGGCTTTAACCGACCGTGAAGTCATGGGGTTAATCCGTCGCGCAGGAGAATTTAAACAGGGGGCAAAATGGCACCCAGAAGAACGTCAATATTTTGCAACAAACTTGTTTTTTGAAAATAGTACTCGAACACATAAAAGTTTTGAGGTAGCTGAGAAAAAATTAGGCTTAGAAGTGATTGAGTTTGAAGCAAGTAGAAGTTCTGTTCAAAAAGGAGAAACGTTATACGACACAGTACTAACGATGTCGGCAATTGGTGTAGATGTAGCAGTCATTCGTCATGGTAAAGAAAATTATTACGATGAATTGATTCAAAGTAAAACGATTCAATGTTCTATTATTAACGGTGGGGACGGGAGTGGACAACACCCTACACAATGTTTATTGGATCTGATGACTATTTATGAAGAATTTGGTGGATTTGAAGGCTTGAAAGTGGCGATTGTGGGAGATATTACACATTCTCGCGTTGCTAAATCAAATATGCAGTTATTAAACCGTTTAGGCGCTGAAATTTATTTTTCAGGTCCAGAAGAGTGGTACGATCATCAGTTTGATGTCTATGGACAATATGTGCCGCTAGATGAAATTGTTGAAAAAGTCGATGTGATGATGTTGCTTCGCGTGCAGCACGAACGTCATGATGGTAAGGAAAGTTTTTCAAAAGAAGGCTATCATTTGGAATATGGTTTAACCAACGAACGGGCAACTCGTTTACAGAAACACGCAATTATTATGCATCCAGCGCCAGTCAATCGGGATGTTGAACTGGCAGATGAATTAGTGGAAAGTCTGCAATCAAGAATCGTCGCGCAAATGAGTAACGGAGTCTTTATGCGCATGGCAATTTTGGAAGCAATTTTACATGGAAAGGCCTAGGTGGAGAAATGAAGACGTTAATTAAGAATGGAAAAATCATCAAAAAAGAGAATCAATTGATTGAGGCAGCACTTTGGCTAGAAAATGGTGTGATTCACGCAATCGGGGAATCGTTTGACGAAGCAGATTTTGAGCAAGTGTTTGATGCGAACGGGCAACTAATCACGCCAGGCTTGGTGGATGTGCATGTTCACTTTAGAGAACCAGGCTTTACGTATAAAGAAACGATTAAAACGGGTAGTAAAGCTGCTGCTCGCGGTGGTTTTACTACGGTTTGCGCAATGCCCAATTTGAATCCAGTACCAGATACGGCTGAAAAATTAAGTGAGGTTTACGACTTAATTCAAAAAGATGCAGTCGTGAAAGTTTTACAATATGCCCCCATTACAGAAGAGCTACGGAGTGAAGTTTTAACCAATCAGAAGGCCTTAAAAGAAGCGGGCGCCTTTGCATTTACGAATGATGGTGTTGGTGTCCAAACGGCAGGAACGATGTACTTAGCCATGAAAGAAGCGGCTGCATTAAATATGGCACTTGTTGCGCACACGGAAGATGAATCTTTATTATTTGGTGGTGTGATGCATGAAGGAGAAGTTTCTAAGAAATTAGGCCTACCAGGGATTTTAAGTGCAACGGAAGCTTCACAAATTGCTCGGGATATTACTTTAGCGAAAGAAACAGGCGTTCATTATCATGTTTGTCATGTTTCAACAGAAGAAAGCGTGCGCGTTATTCGAGATGCTAAAAAAGCAGGGATTCACGTAACAGCCGAAGTTTCGCCACACCATTTAATTTTAGTCGATGAGGATATTCCTGGTGACGAAGGGTTTTGGAAAATGAACCCGCCATTACGTGGTTTAGCAGATCGACAAGCATTGATTGACGGCTTGTTAGATGGCACGATTGACTGTATTGCTACCGACCATGCGCCCCATGGTTTAGAAGAAAAACAACAATCATTTTTAAACGCACCTTTTGGTATTGTCGGTAGTGAAACGGCCTTCCAATTGATTTATACGAACTTTGTCGAAACAGGCATTTTCACATTAGAACAAGTGATTGATTGGATGGCAGTGAAACCGGCAGAAATTTTTGGATTAAACGCAGGAACACTAACAATTGGTGCACCAGCAGATATTGCAGTTTTTGACTTAGCAACAGCTGCACCAATTGATGCAGAAGCATTTGAATCAATGGCTGTCAATACACCATTTACAGGGTGGACAGTCAAAGGAAAGACACTTATGACATTTGTTGACGGAGCATTAGCTTGGTCGGAGGAGGCGCAATAGGTTTGAAAAGGTTATTGATTTTAGAAGACGGAACAGTATTTGAAGGAAAAGCGTTTGGTGCAGAAGGCAATGTAGTAGGAGAAGTTGTTTTTACTACTGGCATGACAGGTTACCAAGAAGCAATTACTGACCAAAGTTTTAATGGACAAATGATTACTTTTACGTATCCATTAGTTGGAAATTACGGGGTCAACCGAGATGATTATGAATCCATTGCACCAACCTGTAAAGGTGTCATTGTTAAAGAGCATGCGCGGGTTGCTTCAAATTGGCGTCAACAAATGACCTTGGATGAATTTTTAAAGCGCAAAGGGATTCCGGGAATTTCAGGAATTGATACGCGTGCGCTGACTCGTAAGTTACGATCAGCTGGAACAATGAAAGGGAGTATCATTGATGCCGTGGATGATTTGCCGCATGCGTTTGATCAATTAAAAGCGACAGTCATGCCGAAAAATCAAGTGGCACAAGTCTCCACCACTAAACCTTATCCGAGTCCAGGTATTGGGCGTAATGTAGTCGTCGTTGATTTCGGGTTGAAACATAGTATTTTGCGAGAATTATCAAAACGGCAATGCAACTTAACCGTGTTGCCTTATAATACAACGGCCGAAGAGATTTTAGAATTAAGTCCCGATGGTGTCATGTTGACAAATGGGCCTGGAGATCCCAAAGATGTGCCTGAAGCTATTGAAATGATTCAAGAAATTCAAGGAAAAGTTCCAATTTTCGGCATCTGCTTAGGTCATCAGTTATTTTCATTAGCAAATGGTGCGGATACGTATAAGATGAAGTTTGGACATCGTGGTTTGAATCATCCTGTACGAGAAATTGCAACAGGACGCATTGATTTCACTTCACAAAATCACGGATATGCCGTGGATGAAGCAACAATTGATCCAGAAAAATTACTTGTGACCCACGTGGAAGTCAATGATGGAACGGTTGAAGGCGTGCGTCATCGAGATTATCCAGCTTTTACTGTGCAATATCACCCAGATGCGGCTCCAGGACCGCACGATGGTCTTCATTTATTTGACGAATTTATGGAATTAATGGATGCATGGAAGGAGCAAAACTAATGCCAAAACGAACGGACATCAAGAAAATCATGGTGATTGGTTCAGGACCAATCATTATTGGACAAGCAGCAGAATTTGACTATGCAGGCACACAAGCCTGTTTAGCGCTAAAAGAAGAAGGGTATGAAGTTGTCTTAGTAAACTCAAATCCAGCGACTATCATGACCGATAAGGAAATCGCGGATCATGTTTATATCGAACCGATTACTTTAGAATTTGTTTCAAGAATTTTGCGAAAAGAACGTCCTGATGCTCTTCTACCAACATTAGGTGGTCAAACTGGATTAAATATGGCGATGGAATTATCGGAATCAGGAATTTTAGATGAGCTAAATGTAGAATTGCTAGGAACAAAGCTCAGTGCGATTGACCAAGCGGAAGACCGTGATTTATTTAAACAATTGATGGAAGAATTAGAACAACCGATTCCAGAAAGTGAAATTGTCAATACGGTGGAACAAGCCGTGGCTTTTGCCAAACGAATTGGCTATCCAATTATCGTTCGTCCCGCATTTACTTTAGGTGGAACAGGCGGCGGCATGTGTGATACGGAAGAAGAACTCCGCCAAATTGCCGAAAACGGTCTGAAATTATCACCAGTTACACAATGTTTAATTGAAAAAAGTATTGCTGGTTTTAAAGAAATTGAATATGAAGTGATGCGTGATTCGGCTGATAATGCGATTGTGGTTTGTAACATGGAAAACTTTGATCCTGTCGGCATTCACACTGGGGATTCGATTGTTTTTGCTCCGAGTCAAACCTTATCAGATTATGAATACCAAATGTTGCGAGATGCGTCTTTGAAAATTATTCGTGCATTAAAAATTGAAGGTGGCTGTAATGTTCAATTAGCTTTGGACCCGCATAGCTTTAATTATTATGTGATTGAAGTGAATCCTCGTGTTTCTCGCTCATCTGCACTTGCTAGTAAAGCCACAGGGTATCCCATTGCGAAGTTAGCCGCAAAAATTGCTGTTGGTTTAACATTAGATGAAATGAAAAATCCAGTTACTGGAACCACTTATGCCGAATTTGAACCGGCTTTGGACTATGTTGTTTCCAAAATTCCTCGTTGGCCTTTTGACAAATTTGAAAAAGGTGCTCGAGAACTAGGAACGCAAATGAAAGCAACCGGGGAAGTCATGGCAATTGGCCGCAATATTGAAGAATCCTTATTAAAAGCAGTTCGTTCTTTAGAAATTGGTGCTTATCACAACGAGTTAGAAGAACTAAGTCATGTCAGTGATTTAGAATTAACGAAGAAAATGGTCCATGCGCAAGATGATCGATTGTTCTACTTATCAGAAGCCATTCGCAGAGGATATAGCATCGAAGAATTACAAAGTTTAACGAAAATTGATTTATTCTTCTTGGATAAACTTTTACACATTATCGAAATTGAAACAGCCCTTGAAAGTCACGTGGACAACGTAGCTGTTTTGAAAGAAGCCAAACAAAATGGTTTTTCTGATCGGAAAATCGCAGCACTTTGGGGACAAACAGAACAAGCCATCGCTGACTTCCGCAGAGCCAATCAAATTGTGCCCGTCTATAAAATGGTGGATACGTGTGCTGCAGAGTTTGAATCACACACGCCTTATTTTTATAGCACGTATGAAGTGGAAAACGAAAGCAATGTTTCGAAAAAGCCTTCTGTACTAGTATTAGGTTCTGGTCCCATTCGCATTGGTCAAGGGGTCGAGTTTGATTATGCAACGGTTCATTCTGTCAAAGCGATCCAAGCGGCTGGTTATGAAGCAATTATTATGAATAGTAATCCTGAAACAGTTTCAACAGATTTCTCTGTTTCTGATAAATTATACTTTGAGCCATTAACTTTAGAAGACGTCATGAATGTGATTGATTTAGAAAATCCGATTGGCGTGATCGTCCAATTTGGTGGACAAACAGCGATTAATTTAGCTGAGCCGCTCACAAAACAAGGCGTTAAAATTCTTGGAACAACGATTGAAGATTTAGATCGTGCGGAAAATCGTGATTTATTTGAACAAGCTTTGCAAGAGTTAGCGATTCCTCAACCACCAGGAGATACGGCCACAAGTGCAGAAGAAGCAGTCGTGATTGCTGATCGTATCGGCTATCCCGTTTTAGTTCGTCCAAGTTATGTTTTAGGTGGTCGTGCAATGGAAATTGTCGAAAATCAAAAGGATTTGGAAGATTATATGCGACATGCAGTCAAAGCTTCTCCAGAACATCCTGTCTTGGTTGATAGCTATTTATTGGGACAAGAATGTGAAGTTGATGCCATTTGTGATGGTGAAACAGTACTAATTCCAGGGATTATGGAACATATTGAACGAGCTGGCGTGCATTCTGGTGATTCAATGGCGGTTTATCCACCGCAGTATCTTTCTCAAGAAATTCAAGCAACAATTGCCGATTATACAAAAAAACTGGCACTTGGTTTAAACTGTGTAGGTATGATGAATATTCAATTTGTTATTCATGAAAATCGTGTTTATGTGATTGAAGTGAATCCTCGTGCGAGTCGAACAGTTCCTTTCTTAAGTAAAATCACAGGGATTCCGATGGCCCAAGTTGCTACAAAAGCGATTCTTGGTGAGAAACTGACTGACCTAGGATATCAAGATGGATTATATCCTGAAAGTAAACAAGTTCATGTGAAAGCCCCTGTATTCTCCTTTACGAAACTACAAAAAGTAGATACGTACTTAGGGCCTGAAATGAAATCAACTGGGGAAGTTATGGGTAGTGATTATTATTTAGAAAAAGCCTTGTATAAAGCCTTTGAAGCATCTGGCTTGCATTTGCCAAGTTATGGGGCTGTACTTTTCACCATTGCTGATGAAACAAAAGAAGAGGCGTTAGAAATTGCTAAGCGTTTTTCAGCAATTGGCTATAGTTTAGTCGCAACGGAAGGAACCGCTGACTTTTTAGCGAAGCATCAGTTGCCTGTTAAGAAAGTGACGAAAATTTCTAATCCTGAAGGGGAAACCGTGCTGGATGTCATTCGTAATGGGAATGCACAAGTGGTAATCAATACCATGGATAAAAATCGTTCCAGTGCCAACCAAGATGGGTTTTCAATCCGTCGGGAAGCAGTCGAACATGGGATTCCATTGTTTACCTCACTTGACACAGCAAATGCGATTTTAAAAGTTTTAGAATCAAGAGCCTTTACGACAGAAGCCATTTAAGCAAAAATCTGGAACAATCGTCTGAGGAGGACTGTTCCAGATTATTTTACGAAGAAATAGAAAATCATTTATAGGGGAATCAGAGAATAAAGGAGTGAAGGATACTGATGCAGAGAAAGCAAGAAATGATGACCATTGTAGCTCAAAAACAGTTAGCGCCACGGATTTATCAGTTAGACTTACAAGGCGAGTTAGTGAAAGAGATGACACGACCTGGACAGTTTGTGCATATCAAGGTTCCGCGTGCAGATTTACTTTTGCGGCGACCGATTAGCATCAACCAAATTGATCATTCGAATGAAACCTGTCGTTTGATTTATCGAGTCGAAGGCGCTGGAACGGAAGTGTTTGCCACCATGAAGGCTGGTGAACAATTAGATATTTTAGGTCCTTTAGGAAACGGCTTTGATATAACTACCGTAGCAGCTGGTCAAACTGCTTTTATCGTTGGCGGAGGAATCGGGATTCCCCCATTGTATGAATTATCAAAACAACTCAATGAAAAAGGCGTGAAAGTGATTCATTTTCTTGGTTATGCATCAAAAGAGGTTGCTTATTACCAACAAGAATTTATGGCATTAGGAGAAACACATTTTGCCACAGATGACGGCTCGTTTGGCGCTCATGGCAACGTGGGCCGTTTATTGTCAGAAGCGTTAGCAAAAGGACGGATCCCTGATGCAGTGTATGCTTGCGGTGCGAATGGTATGTTAAAAGCAATTGATTCTTTATTTCCAACACATCCACACGTTTACCTTTCTTTAGAAGAACGGATGGCCTGTGGAATTGGGGCTTGCTATGCCTGCGTTTGCCATAAAAAAGGAGACATTACTGGAGCAAAAAGTGTCAAGGTCTGTGATGAAGGTCCGATTTTTAAAGCAAGTGAGGTTATCTTATGATGAAAAATCCTTTAGCTGTTTCAATTCCAGGTTTAACATTAAAAAATCCAATTATTCCCGCCAGTGGTTGCTTTGGGTTCGGGGAAGAATATGCTAACTATTATGACCTTGATCAATTAGGTTCAATTATGATTAAGGCAACAACGCCCCAAGCACGATATGGAAATCCCACGCCACGTGTAGCTGAAACACCTAGTGGTATGCTAAATGCCATTGGATTGCAGAATCCAGGCTTAGACGTGGTTATGCAAGAAAAATTACCAAAATTAGAAAAATACCCTAACTTACCGATTATCGCAAATGTTGCAGGTGCTTGCGAAGAGGACTATGTGGCTGTTTGCGCAAAAATTGGGCAAGCGCCTAACGTCAAAGCAATTGAATTGAATATTTCCTGTCCCAATGTGAAACATGGCGGCATAGCTTTTGGTACAGATCCAGAAGTTGCTTTTCAATTAACACAAGCAGTCAAAAAAGTCGCCTCTGTTCCGATTTATGTTAAACTATCACCAAACGTAACGGATATTGTGCCGATCGCCCAAGCAATTGAAGCAGGGGGCGCAGACGGTTTTTCTATGATTAATACATTGCTAGGGATGCGCATTGATTTAAAAACGAGAAAACCTATTTTAGCCAATCAAACTGGTGGACTATCTGGCCCAGCCATTAAACCTGTTGCTATTCGCTTAATCCGACAAGTCGCCAGTGTTTCTCAGTTGCCAATTATTGGAATGGGCGGTGTTCAAACAGTGGACGATGTCTTGGAAATGTTCATGGCAGGTGCTAGCGCTGTCGGGGTTGGTACGGCCAACTTTACAGATCCATACATTTGTCCGAAGTTGATTGACGGATTACCTAAGCGAATGGAAGAGTTAGGCATTGAATCGTTGGAACAATTAATTAAAGAAGTGAGAGAGGGGCAGCAAAATGCACGATAGACCAATTATTGCGTTAGATTTTCCCACGCAAAAAGAAGTGGCTGTTTTTTTAGAAAAATTCCCTAAGGAAGAAGCCTTGTTTGTTAAAGTGGGGATGGAACTTTTTTACGCAGAAGGACCAGCGATTGTTCGCTGGCTTAAAGAACAAGGACACGATGTTTTCTTGGATTTAAAATTACATGATATTCCGAATACTGTGGAAAAAGCGATGACAAATTTAGCAAAATTAGGCGTTGCCATTACCAATGTCCATGCAGCAGGGGGCGTTCGAATGATGCAATCAGCTAAGGAAGGTCTAATCAAAGGGACTCAGCCAGGCGCTAAGGTTCCTGAGTTAATTGCTGTAACCCAGTTGACTTCTACTAGTGAAGAAGAGATGCACCATTATCAATTAATCAACGTTCCTTTAGAGACAAGTGTCATTCATTATGCTAAATGTGCGGAAAAAGCGGGTCTGGATGGCGTGGTTTGTTCAGCATTAGAAGCACGTGGTATTCAAGAAGCAACCAAGCAGACGTTTATTTGCTTAACACCTGGTATTCGTCCAGCAGGAAGTGCAGTAGGTGACCAACAACGGGTCGTAACGCCGCAACATGCTCGCGAAATCGGGTCCACATATATCGTTGTTGGCCGACCTATTACCCAAGCAGAAAATCCTTATGAAGCCTATCAAGAAATCAAAAAAGACTGGAGCGGAAAGTAACATGACAAAAGTAGCAAAAAAGATTGCCAAAGATTTATTAGATATTGAAGCGGTATTTTTAAACCCTAATGAGCCGTTTACCTGGGCTAGTGGCATAAAAAGCCCGATTTATTGTGATAACCGTATCACGATGAGTTATCCTGCTGTGCGTAAAGAAATTGCAGAAGGTTTAGCGGCAAAAATTAAAGAGACTTTCCCAGAAGTCGAAGTGATTGCTGGGACAGCTACCGCAGGGATTCCACATGCGGCATGGGTAGCCGATATTTTAGGATTACCAATGGTTTATATCCGCAGTAAAGCCAAAGATCACGGCAAAGGGAATCAAATTGAAGGCCGAATTTCTGAAGGACAAAAAATGGTAGTTATCGAGGATTTAATTTCAACAGGCGGTAGCGTGTTAGAAGCGGCAGAAGCGGCGGAACGTGAAGGAGCAACGGTTTTAGGCGTTGCGGCAATCTTCACTTATGAGTTACCCAAAGGAACGGCAAATTTTGCAGATAAACAGATGACGTTACTAACGTTAACCAATTATTCAACTTTAATTGATGCTGCATTAGAAGCAAATTATATCGAAGAAAAAGATGTTACCTTATTACAAGAATGGAAAAAAGATCCTGAAAACTGGGGCAAATAACCGTTGAACTAAAGATGGTTCTTGTCGTCTGATTTTTAGTATCATTTTCAGTAACCAGATTTAACGGTAGGAGAACTTAGGTCATTTGCCGAGGCGCGTAATGATCTAAGTTCTTTTGTTTGACGTAGAAAAGATGTTAGGATAGAGTTTTAACATGAGTTTTACCTGATTACTATGTGGAAATGAAGGAAGAGTGTATGAAAAAAATAAAAAATATGGACGTTGAATGGAGCTATACAGGCAACGATGGACCAGAACATTGGCATACGCTATGTGACTGGTTTGCAGAAGGTGCTAAGTTTGCTTATCAATCGCCAATTGCTTTAGAAAAAGAAAGTGCTGAGACAATAAATTCTCAGATTACGTTTCATTATAAAAAAGAAGAATTCACTGAAAAGGAATTCAAAAATACGTTTCATTTTGTACCACCAAATACGGAAAGTTACGTAATGTTTGAAAATGTTGCGTATCATTTAACCGATATCCATTTTCATATGCCTAGCGAACATTTGCTGTCGGGAAAGCAGTATCCGCTAGAATTCCATTTGGTTCATATGAATGATGCTGGCGAAAATTTAGTTGTCGGTTGCCTGTTTACCATCACAGAGGAAGAAAATCGTTTTTCAGAAGCGAATCATCCGATGGACTGGGAAAACGGCACGCACCAACAATGGTTTAATCCGTCAATCTTTTTACCAGAGGAGCGTCTACACTACCATTATGTAGGCTCGTTAACAACACCGCCAACTAAGGGTCCAGTGAAATGGTTTGTATTTGATACCATTCAAAAAATGGATCAAGCTTTTTTAAATAAGATCAAGGAAGGTATGTTGGCCTTTAACAATCGGCCCCTTCAGCCGTTGAATGGGCGTAAGATTTATTTTTCAAATGATTAGTGTGTGGAGGAAAAAGTGTTGAATATTCAACAAATGAAGTATGTTGCTGCCATAGCTAACAATGGGAGTTTTCGGGAAGCAGCCAAAAAACTATTTATTACACAACCTAGCTTGTCAAATAGTATTCGGGAATTAGAAGAAGAACTAGGAATTTCCCTCTTTTTACGTACCAATAAGGGCGCTTTTTTAACAGAAGAAGGAATGGTTTTTTTAGAACAAGCAGAGAAAGTCTTAGTTCAAATGGAGTTATTGGAAAATCGCTATCGCGAGACAGTGACCAGCGAACGATTCTCCATCTCTTCACAACATTACGATTTTTTAGGTGAGGTAATTGCCAAAGTTCTTAAAAAGTATGGGGATCAATATAAAGATTTTCGTGTCTTTGAAACCACAACCTTAAAAGTAATTGAAGACGTCAAAGGATTTCACAGTGAATTGGGGATTATTTATTTAAATGAACAAAATAGTGTCAGTATTGAACGGTATTTAGAACAAGCTAATCTAGCCTACGAGGTAATTAGTACTTTTAATACACACATTTTTTTAGGAAATCATCATCCTTTAGCCAAGCAAAAAGAAATTCATTTAGAGGAATTAGTTCCCTATCCACAAGTTCGCTTTAATCAAGAAGGAAGCAATTTTTCCTATTTTTCTGAAGATTTAGTTGAAATTCCTGAACAGGAATCGGTCATTCATACTACGGATCGTGGAACCTTGATGAATTTGTTGGTAGAAACCAATGCTTATGCTTCTGGTTCAGGTGTCGTAACGGGTTTTACGAAGAAAGAAATTCGGTTAGTGCCATTGGCGCCAGCTTTGGAAAATCGTATTTGTTTACTCTTTCCCAAAAATCGGGAAATCAGTCCGATTGGTCGCTACTTTATCAAAGAACTAAAAGCGTTGTTTAAAAAAGAGGTAGATACCAAAACGTTTAGCACTAAGGAATAAAAAGAAGAGGTCGGGACAGAAGTGTTTAACTCCGAGAAATAAGAAGGAATTTCCGAAAATTGTTCTTTAATTTTTGGAGAATTTCGGCTTATTTCCGAAGGAGTTGCTTCTGTTCCCGCCGTTTATTAGTTTTTGAGCGTGGAGCCAAAATCCAAAGTGATTTTTGTCCCACGCTCTTCTTTTTTGGCTCATTTTGAAACAGTAGAAATGGTTTCTCTTTCAATTAATGTGACAGGTACTTGAATGTCTTCTATGATTTGAATGTCTTGTTGCATCGTTTGTAATAACACTTCACCAGCTAGTTTTCCCATTTCTTTAAAGTCTTGCGCCATGGTTGTTAATGGCGGTTCGACAAATGCTGCTGCTTGAATATCGTCAAAACCAATAATCGATAATTCTTCTGGCACATGAATACCTAGGTTTTTACAGTTTCGTAAACAATGTAACGCGCTGAAGTCATTATCGCAGACCACGGCTGTGAGTTGGTGCGCCTCAAAATACTGTTTAAAGTTGTGTTCATCTAAGAGATTGGTTTCCGTGATTGCTGTATGGAACGCCAGATTGGCTTCTTTTAAAGCTTGGAGATAACCTAAATAACGTTGCCGAACGGATTGTAGGGCCGGACTTCCTGAAAGGATATATCCAATTTTTGTATGTCCTAAGCCAATTAAGCGTTCGGTTGCTGTTTTACCACCAGCAAAGTTGTCTGATTGAATGGTTGCAAAAGGTAAATCATGGATCTTTTTATCCAAGACAACGACTGGAAAATTCATCAAAGCCAACTCAAACAATAAGTCGAGGTAGTCATTACTAGTAGCAGCATAATAGACAAGCCCGGCAAACTCATTCACAATGTCCGCAGCATTTTTCTCTCTCAAAAAATTAGGCGAGGTCATAAAGACTTCTAAACCAGCTGCTTGAATAGTAGGGGCCAAACCGCTATAGAAATTTCCTACTGATAAATCGTCTGCAAAAGGCAATAAAAAAAGAACTTTATTTAAAGAGGTATGAAGAGGATGCTTTGGTGCTTGAACAAAACTTCCTTTTCCTTGGTGACGTTGGATTACGCCTTGCGTTTCCAACTCAGTTAGCGCTCGTTTGGACGTAATTCTACTGACGTTAAACTGAGCCGATAATTCTTTTTCGGTAGGCACTTGCGCTCCAACAGGCAATCGCCCTGAATCAATTTCATTTTGTAAATAATCAATAATTTGTTGATATAATGGTTGCTTCATTCATTTCACCTCACAATAAGATATATCTTATTTATAGTTTACCATAAATTAATTGGTTTTAAAATGAAAAAAATGATCGAAATCACTAGACAAAGTGAAATGTAAACGCTATAATTCAATTGTGAAATGATATATCAAATTTAAGAGGTGACGAGAATGGTTTATACAGAAGTTCCAAAATCCGTAGCAACATTTATGGAGACAATTACAGAAAAATGCGGTGAAGCACATCAAGATTGGGCAAAAAACTTTCAGGCGGCCTTTGCCAATACTTTACTAACAACAGTGAAACGTCAAGAAGATGGTACTACCTTTTTATTAACAGGCGATATTCCAGCAATGTGGTTGAGAGACTCAACAGCGCAAGTTCGTCCCTATTTAGTGATTGCGAAAGAAGACGAAGACCTTGCTCAAATGATTGCTGGGTTGGTTAAGCGCCAGTTTCGTTATATTTGCATTGATCCTTATGCCAATGCGTTTAATGAAACAGATAATCATGCAGGCCATCAAACTGATAAGACCGAAATGAATGGCTGGATTTGGGAACGGAAATATGAAATTGATTCATTATGTTACCCGGTCCAATTAGCCTATTTACTTTATAAAAATACTGGGATGACCGAACAATTTAATTCAGATTTTGTGGAAGGCGTCAAAAAAATTCTCAACGTTTTCACAACAGAACAAGATCACGCACAGTCACCTTATTTATTTGAACGAGATACGTGGCGTCAAGAAGATACGTTGGTTGAAGCAGGGAAAGGAACACCAGTTGGCAAAACAGGGATGACATGGTCAGGCTTCCGTCCTAGTGATGATGCCTGCCAATATGGTTACTTAGTTCCTTCTAACATGTTTGCAGTCGTAATTTTAGGCTATATTCAAGAAATTTTCTCTGATGTTTTAGAAGATGCTACGATTGTGGCGATTGCTAAAAAATTACAAGAAGAGATTGAAGAAGGCATCCAAACATTTGGACGAACAAAAAATCAAAATAACGAAACGATTTATGCGTATGAAGTGGATGGCTTAGGCAATGCAAGCGTGATGGATGACAGTAATGTTCCCAATTTAGTAGCAGCCCCTTATCTGGGTTATTGTTCAACAGAGGATGAACAATATTTAACAACGCGTCAAACCTTATTAAGTAAAGAAAATCCTTACTTCTATGAAGGCAAATACGCGAAAGGGATTGGTAGCTCGCATACACCAGAAAATTACGTGTGGCCGATTGCTTTAGCAATGGAAGGAATGACAACCAAAGATAAAGCAGAAAAAGAACGAATTTTAGATTTATTAGTTGCCACAGATGCGGGGACTCATTTGATGCATGAAGGTTTTGACGTAGATAATCCTGAAAATTATACAAGAGAATGGTTTTCATGGGCTAATATGATGTTTTGTGAATTAGTTATGGATTATTTTGACATCCGAGTGGAAAAATAGGAGGAAAAGTGATGACAAAGAAAAAAGTCTATATTGTTTCCCATAGTCATTGGGATCGTGAATGGTATCTTCCTTATGAAGAACATCATATGCGCTTAATTGAATTAGTGGATAATGTATTAGATTTAATTGAAAATGATCCAGAGTTTAACAGTTTCCATTTAGATGGACAAACGATTATCTTAGACGACTATTTACAAGTTCGCCCAGAGAAAAAAGAAGCTGTAAAAAAAGCTGTCCAAGCAGGCAAACTAAAAATCGGACCATTTTATATTTTACAAGATGACTTTTTAATTAGCTCTGAATCCAATGTTCGAAACATGCTGATTGGGCATTTAGAAAGTCAAAAATGGGGAGCACCAGTTCAATTAGGTTACTTCCCGGATACATTTGGTAACATGGGTCAAACGCCTCAAATGATGCAATTAGCAAATCTGCCTGCGGCTGCCTTTGGACGTGGGGTGAAACCGATTGGCTTTGATAATCAAGTCTTAGAAAGCGACTATAGCTCACAATATTCTGAAATGTGGTGGGAAGGTCCGGACCAAACCAAAATTTTCGGCTTGCTTTTTGCGAACTGGTATAGTAACGGGAACGAAATTCCTTCAGAAAAAGAAGCGGCAATCGCTTTTTGGAAACAAAAATTGGCTGATGTGGAACGTTACGCTTCCACAAACCATTTATTGATGATGAATGGGGTCGACCACCAACCGGTACAAAGAGATATTACTAAGGCCATCGCTTTAGCCAATGAACTATTCCCAGAATATGAATTTATTCATTCCAATTTCGATGACTATTTGAAAGCTGTTCAAGAGGAGTTACCAGAAGATTTAGGAACAGTAACAGGTGAATTAACGAGTCAAGAAACGGATGGCTGGTACACATTAGCCAATACTTCTTCTGCTCGCGTCTATTTAAAACAGTGGAACACAAAAGTCCAACGCCAATTAGAAAATATCGCAGAACCTTTAGCAGCAATGGCTTACGAAGTAACTGGCGACTACCCACATGACCAATTTGATTATGCTTGGAAAACATTGCTTCAAAACCATCCGCACGATAGTATTTGTGGCTGTTCTGTCGACGAGGTTCACCGAGGCATGATGACTCGCTTTGAAAATGCCAATGATGTCGGGCATTTCTTAGCAGATGAAGCAACACGACAATTAACAGAAGCAATTGATACAAGTGTTTTCCCAGAAAAAGCGCACCCGTTTGTTTTATTTAATACTAGTGGCTATCAGAAAACGGAGGTTGTCACTGTGGAAGTGGAGATTGAACGATTGCCATTTTATACAGGAAAACCTGAAGATCTTTATCATGAATTAAAACAAAAAGCCACCCCAGATTATCAAGTGATTGATCCAACTGGAAAAGCCGTTGCAAGCCGTATTGTCAAAGAAGATGTTCGTTTTGGTTACGATTTACCTAAAGATGCTTTCCGTCAACCGTACATGGCCAAATACTTAACGGTCGAATTATCTGTCAAAGAAATGGCGCCATTCTCTTGGGATAGCTTTGCATTGATTCAAGGAGAAACGAAAGCTTTTGAAGGAAGTCTTTTGGCTCAACCAGCAACAAATGAAATGGAAAACGAATTTATTCAAGTGAAAATTGAAAACAATGGTAGCTTAACCATTGCTGACAAAAAAACAGGAGAAACATTTTCAAAATTGTTAACATTTGAAGATACTGGCGACATTGGGAATGAATATATCTTTTTCAAACCGACCGAAGACCAAGGAATTACAACCGAAAATGTAACGGCTGAAATCACGAATAAAGAAAATTCCCCTGTAAAAGCAAGTTATCAAATTAAACAAACCGTCATGTTACCAGTTGCGGCAGATGAACGATTAGAAGAAGAACAAAAGGCTGTTCGTGAGTTTAGAGAACGCCTTGCACAACGTTCAACGACGCTTCGCCCGTTCGAAATAACGACAGTGGTTACAATGATCAAAGAAAGTAACCAATTGTTCTTTGAAACAACCATTAATAATCAAATCAAAGATCATCGTTTACGCGTGCTTTTCCCAACTGGCATGGTCACAGAAACACACGAAGCGGATAGTATTTATGAAGTCGTGACACGACCAAATCAAGTAAGCGACACATGGGAAAATCCAACAAACCCGCAGCACCAACAAGCGTTTGTGAATGTTCATGACCAAAACAAAGGCGTGACTATCTTCAATGAAGGCTTAAATGAGTATGAAGTCTTAGCAGATGGAACCATTGCGGTCACATTAATTCGTTGTGTTGGCGAACTAGGTGATTGGGGCTATTTTGCGACACCAGAAGCACAATGCCAAGGAGAATATACCTTTAAATATGGTTTGTCATTGCATGGAAAACCAGAAGAACGCTTTGCTACGTATCAACAAGCCTATAGTGCACAAATTCCTTTTACTGCAGCTACTACTGCGCGTCATGAAGGTAAACTAGCACCGAACCATGTCTACTTGACAACGGCAGAAGGACCAATTGGTTGGACAGCCGTTAAACGTCAAGAGCAAACAAATCATTTAGTCGTTCGTGGCTTTAATCTAACAGCGCAAAATATTCCTTGTGAACTTCACAAAGAGACACAACCAGCGACTTGTTTAACAAATGTATTAGAAGAACCGTTGACACCAGCGATAGAAGTTGATGCACCATTACGTCCGTTTGAAATTCGGACATGGCGTTTCGAAAAATAAATAAATAGGAGAACTTTGTTGAAAAGGACAAAGTTCTCCTATTTTCTTTTCTGTCGTTTTTTTGAGATATTTATAATAAAAATCTAGCGAAACAATGAGAAAATCATTCATTTTACGGTCAATTTGTGCTACTATAACGTCAACTGAAGGAGTGAAGCTAAATGGATTTAACCAATCGTTTTAATCGTCAAGTAAATAAAATTGCTGTTTCTTTAATTCGTCAATTTGACGAACAAGTCTCAGGAATTGAAGGTATTTTAAAATTAACGCTAGGAGAGCCGGATTTTAACACACCTGAGCATGTCAAAAAAGCAGCCAAAGAAGCAATTGATGCGAATTTTTCTCATTATACAGGGATGTCTGGTTTATTAGATGTCCGTGAAGCAGCCGCTTATTTTATGAAAGAAAAGTACCATTTGACTTACCAGCCTGCGACAGAAATTTTAGTAACAGTTGGAGCAACAGAAGCGATTTCAGCTTCGTTATTAGCAATTTTAGAACAAGGTGACAAAGTGCTATTGCCAGCACCTATTTACCCAGGGTATGAACCAATTATTACATTGGCGGGGGCGGAACCGGTATATTTGGATACACGAGACAACGATTTTGTCTTGACCCCTGAAATGATTGAAGCGGCAATGGCCGAGCATGGGGAACAAGTCAAAGCAATTATTTTAAATTATCCTAGCAACCCAACTGGTGTCACCTATAACCGCCAAGAGTTGCAAGCAATTGCTGATGTTCTAAAAAAATACGACATTTTTGTGATTAGTGATGAAATTTATAGTGAGTTAACTTATGATGAGAGTCATGTTTCGATTGCTGAAATGTTACGTGACCAAACGATTTTAATTAACGGTTTGTCGAAATCACATGCCATGACAGGCTGGCGGATTGGCTTTATTTTTGCACCAGCGATTTTAACAGCGGAGATCATTAAAGTTCATCAGTATTTAGTTACTGCGGCTGCAACTGTGTCTCAAAAAGCGGCTGTTCGTGCCCTAATCGAAGGAATGCATGATGCTGAAATTATGAAAGAAGAGTATCGGAAACGGCGCGATTTTGTTTATGAACAGATGACTCAATTGGGGTTTGAGGTTGCGCGTCCAAATGGGGCCTTTTATATTTTTGCTAAGATTCCTACTGGTTATGAACAAGATTCTATGAAATTTTGTATTGATTTAGCGCAAAAAGAAGCAGTAGCGTTGATTCCAGGTATTTCTTTTGGCCCAGAAGCAGAAGGATACGTCCGAATTAGTTATGCGTCCGATATGGATAAATTAACAACGGCCATGGAACGAATTGCACATTACATGGCGACACAACGCGTAACGCACTAGCCTTTATAGATTCTTTACACACCTTTACCTTTTATTTACATTTAATTGAAACAGAATTAACAGAGTCTTGGTAGACTAAACTTGTAACTAATTGAAAAGGAAGTGCAAAGATGAAAAAACGTGTAATTGCAGCAACTATGCTGAGTCTAGGGTTATTATTAACTGGGTGCGGAGCTCAAGGAGGCACAACTGAAAAATCCAGCGAAGCGGATAGTAACAAACCAGTTAAAATTGTCGCTGTTGGTTCCACCGCTTTACAACCGTTAGTAGATGCTGCGAAAGATCAATTTACACAAGAACATCCTAATTATACAGTTTCTGTCCAAGGTGGCGGCAGCGGAACAGGACTTTCGCAAGTTGCAGATGGCGCAGTGACCATTGGAAATTCCGATGTGTTTGCCGAAGAGAAAGATGGCGTGGATGCCTCTAAATTAGTCGATCATCGGGTGGCCGTGGTCGGTATGGGACCAGTGGTCAACAAAGAAGTCGGCGTGAAGAATTTAACGAAGCAACAATTGATTGATGTCTTTACTGGCAAAGTCAAAAACTGGAAAGAAGTGGGCGGCAAAGATCAAGAAATCGTCGTAATAAACCGCGCAAACGGAAGTGGCACCCGAGCAACATTTGAAAAATGGGGCTTAGATGGAGCTAAACCAGTTCAATCACAAGAACAAGATTCTTCGGGAACAGTTCGTAAAATTGTTGAACAAACACCAGGAGCAATCAGCTATTTAGCTTTTTCTTATATGGATGATTCCACTGTTGCCTTAAGCATTGATGGTGTTGAACCAAAAGAAGAGCACGTGAAAGACAATTCATGGAAAATCTGGTCTTATGAACATATGTATACAAAAGGGGAGCCTAATAAAGAAGTAAAAGCCTTCTTAGACTATATGGTCACCGATGATGTTCAAAAAACAATTGTCAAAGACTTAGGTTATTTAGCCATCACAGACATGCAAGTAGAACGTGATGTAAATGGAAAAGTAACTGAAAAATAAACAAAAAAACTCAGCCAATAAACAGGATTGGCTGAGTTTTTTTAGGCTTCTTTTTTTGTTAAAGGCAAGGTGATTGTAAAAGTGGTCCCTAAGCCTAAGTGACTATCAATGGCGATTTTACCGCCTAATAATTCTGTGTAATTTTGGACAATAGCTAGACCTAGACCGGTGCCACCAGAATGACGGCTACGTGCTTTATCGACACGATAGAACCGTTCAAAGATCCGTTCTTGGTCTTTTTGACTAATGCCAATGCCAGTATCTTGAACAGATAAACGTAATTGCTGATTTTCTATAGCATAAGAAATAGTAATCTGACCATTTTCTTGGGAATACTGAATGGCATTTTCAATTAGATTCTTCACGATTGGATAAAACAATTCGTATTTGGTGAAAAACTGGCTCTCTGGCAGACCATGAACGACTGTTTTCAGCTGTTTTGCTGCCAATTGTTGCTGATAAGAACCGAGAATTTCTGTAATAAATTTTTCTAAAGTAATTTCTTGTTCTGCATAAGGAATTGTCGCGCTGCCCCGAGAAAGTTCTAAAATTTCTTGAATTAATTGTTGCAGACGCTGGGCATCTTTTTGCATGATGTGCAAAAATTGATTAAGGACTTCCGGATCTTCTTTGGCACCGTCTATGAGTGTCTCGGTAAAGCCCAAAAGAGAAGTGACAGGCGTTTTTAATTCATGAGACACGTTTGATACAAAATCTTTTTGCATTTTTTCTAGTTGGCGAACGCGCGTTAAATCATAGGCAATTCCTAACACTTGATAATCATTGGCGCTTTGATCATCCAAGTAACGAAGAGAAAGATCTAATCGTAAAGGTGTTGGTCCTTGTGTCACAGTGATTTCTTGATGTAAACTGTTTTTTTCAGCGACGACTTGATGGATTAAATGAATCAAATCGGCGTCTTGAATCACTTCGAGATAATTGCTTTGCATATTTTTAGCAGAGAGTCCTAACATTTCCTGCATTTTAGGGTTCAACAGACGAAGCCGTCCTTGCGTATCAATGATAAAGACACCAATCATCAACTCATCTAAAAGTTCGTGAAATTGCTCATCCGCAGACGTATACGCTTTATACGTTTGACTTACTTGTTGACTCAGTAGGTTAATAGTTTCGTAAAGTTCATTCCATTCAGAAGATTGCTGGATAATGGATCGATTTTCATCTGGATGTTTAAGCATTCGTTTCAGAATCGGTAAGACAGTCACTAGCGGTTGATTTTTTTGCCGTAACAATAAAAAGATAAACAAGGTAATTAGTAGGAACAAGATGCCAAATGTAAAGATAATATAGCGACGAAAAGATTGAATATTTTTAGAAAATAGCGCGGTTTGTTCCGAAATCCGAATAATGCCAACGATTTCTCCTGATTTTAAAACAGGCGTGGCAACGTACAGAAGTTCTTTATTTAACGTTTTACTCTTTCGTAAAGCTGAACCATAGGTAGCTCCTGATAGAACCGCAGCGATTTCAGGTCGTTTTTTGTGCGACTCTAGCGGTTCATTTTGGCTGCTGTCAAAAAAGACGGTACCATTTTTTTGCAACAAAGTTACCCGTTCTTCTGCATCATCTAACGCATGGGTGACAAGGAGTTGTTGTTGGTTTGTCAGTTGCCCTTTTTCGAAAACGGAAGGGGGCAACTGGTCTGTTAAAAGGGTATTTTTTCTTCTTAAATAGGTTTCTTGCTGAGCAACCATTTCTTTTTGAAAGAAAAAATTGGTCGCTGCAATACTCCCGACAAATAATAAAAGCATGACTGCCGCAACTAAAAAATATTCAATCCGCAGTCTCTTTTTCATCGTTTTGGCTCCTGAAAACGGTAGCCAAAGCCACGGACAGTTACTAAGTAAACGGGCCGTTTGGGATCGGGCTCGATTTTATCACGTAAATGACTAATGTGGACATCGACGATGCGACTTTGTCCAGCGAAGTCATATTGCCAAATTCGTTCCAACAAGGTTTCCCGATTAATGACCCGATCTTTGCGTTTCATGAAGTAAACGAGTAATTCAAATTCTTTCGGTGTTAGCTCAATGGGCTGATTGCGCACAAAGACTTCATAATTTTGTTCATCCACACGAATCTCGCCAATCACAAGCGGAGCTTTAGGTGTGTCCTCTTGAAGCGTTTCGGTCGTGGTAGGTTTTAAACGACGGAAAATAGCTTTCATGCGTGCTAGGACTTCTCTGGGACTAAAAGGTTTTGTTAAATAATCATCTGCCCCAATTTCTAAGCCGATGATTTTATCTACTTGTTCATCTTTGGCAGTTAAAATCAAAATAGGCGTGTCAATTTTTTCTCGACGAAGTGCTTTGGTAATTTCTAAGCCATCCATACCAGGAAGCATTACATCTAAAATTATAAAATCATATTGATTAGACAAAGCTAATTCGAAGCCGTTTTTACCATCTTCGGAAGTAGTCACCTGATAGCCTTCTTTTTCCAAATTAAAGGTTAACAAAGTTAAAATCGATGGTTCATCATCGACGACAAGAACTTTTTTCATTTACATAACTCCTTCAAGAAATTTCTGAAAATAAGTGTATATTTCACTATTGTTAGTTTAACATATTTTTAGAGGAAGAACGTACTTTAAAGTAAGCGAGAATGCTACTTTTGAGAAAAGTCAACTCATGGTATAATAGAGAAATGAAATGAGGAGAAGCGAATGATTGGTATTAGTAGTTGCTTAGGTGGGATTTGTTGCCGTTACGATGGAAAATCTCAAGAACAAGAAGCGTTAAAACAACTTGTAACTAATGGAAAAGCAATAATGATTTGTCCCGAAGTTTTAGGGGAGTTGCCTATTCCACGTCCGCCAGCAGAAATCATTGGCGGGGATGGCTTTGATGTTTGGGCGAATACTGCTTATGTATATACGGATAACGGGGAAGATGTGACTGAGACATTTAAAGCAGGGGCACAACGCGCGTATCAAAAATTAAAAGCCCTACAAATTACAACCTTGATTTTGAAAGAAAAAAGTCCCAGCTGTGGCAGCCAGCTGATTTATGATGGACAATTTTCTGGCATTAAAAAAGCTGGAGTTGGAGTCGCAACTGCTTATTTTATTCAACAAGGAATGACCGTTTATTCTGAAGAAACATGGCAACTTGCGGACATTTCTTTTTAAAAGGTAAAAACTTAGTAAAAAAAGATTGACTATTCCCTATGAAATCGGTAACCTATAAGGGATTGAAGATGGGAGCACGGCTCATGGAAATGGAAAAAACAAACCGCATGAATGCGTTATTTGAATTTTATTCGACATTATTAACGGAAAAGCAGATGAATTATATGGAGCTTTACTATGCTGATGACTTTTCTTTAGGAGAAATTGCGGAAGAATATGAGGTTAGTCGCCAAGCGGTTTATGATAACATTAAACGAACCGAAAAAATTTTAGAAGAATACGAAAAAAAGTTACATCTTTATTCAAACTATGTTGTACGGAAAGAATATCTTGAACAACTACAGCAGTATGTTCAAGAAACTTATCCCAAAGATAGTGAAATCAAAAAATATATTGAACAAATTCAAGAAATAGAGGAATGAAACTATGGCTTTTGAGAGTTTAACAAACCGCCTACAGCAGGCAATGAGTAAAATCCGTCGTAAGGGAAAAGTTTCCGAAGCCGACGTAAAAGAAATGATGCGAGAAATCCGTTTGGCTTTATTAGAAGCCGACGTTAATTTACAAGTGGTCAAAGATTTCACAAAACGTGTCAGAGAACGGGCAGTAGGAGTCGAAGTATTAGAAAGCTTATCACCAGCCCAACAAATTGTAAAAATTGTTGATGAAGAATTAACGAAAACGTTAGGTTCAGAAACGGTTGAACTGAATAAATCTCCAAAAATCCCGACAGTGATTATGATGACAGGGTTACAAGGGGCTGGTAAAACAACTTTTACTGGTAAATTAGCAAAACACTTAATGAAAACTGAAAACGCTCGTCCGCTTTTAATCGCTGGTGACGTTTATCGTCCAGCAGCGATTGATCAGTTGAAGGTTTTAGGTCAACAATTAGAAGTTCCCGTTTTTGATATGGGAACAGATGCTAATCCAGTGGAAATTGTTCGTCAAGGGTTAGCATTAGCAAAAGAAAAGAAAAATGATTATGTCTTAATTGATACGGCCGGCCGTTTACACATTGACGAAGCTTTAATGGACGAATTGAAACAAATTAAAGAGTTGGCTGATCCCAATGAAATTCTGTTAGTTGTTGATGCGATGACGGGGCAAGATGCTGTCAACGTTGCAGATAGTTTTAATGAACAGCTTGGAATTACTGGGGTTGTTATTACCAAAATGGATGGCGATACTCGTGGGGGGGCTGCGCTGTCAATTCGGGCAGTAACGGGTGCTCCGATTAAATTTGTCGGTTCTGGTGAAAAATTAACCGATTTAGAAATTTTCCATCCCGATCGTATGTCGAGTCGTATCCTAGGTATGGGGGACATGTTGACGCTAATTGAAAAAGCGCAACAAGATTACGATGAGAAAAAAGCAGAAGAACTTGCTCAAAAAATGAAAGAAAACAGTTTTGACTTTAACGATTTCATTGAGCAATTGGATCAAGTTATGGGCATGGGACCGATTGAAGACTTATTAAAAATGATCCCTGGAATGAGTAACATGCCTGGTATTGAAAATGTCAAAGTCGATCCAAAAGATGTGGCACGGAAACGGGCGATGGTCTTATCAATGACCCCTGCAGAACGTGAAAATCCTGATCTATTAAATCCTAGTCGCCGCCGCAGAATTGCAGCTGGTTCAGGAAATAGTGTGGTTGAAGTCAATCGTATGATTAAACAATTTAAAGAATCCAAAAAAATGATGCAACAAATGTCCAAAGGGGATATGAACATTCCTGGTATGGATCAAATGTTAGGTGGCGGCGTTAAAGGCAAGCTAGGTAAAATGGCCATGAATCGTATGATGAAGAAAAACAAAAAGAAGAAAAAGAAAAAAAGATAAACAGGCTTTAGTTAATTATTGGAAGAAACAGAAAGTGCGTCATCAGTCTCTTCGACTGATGGCGCACTTTCTGTTTAAGCGTAGTTTTGGATAATTGCGTTTAACGCTTCGGCAAAACCAGCGCCGTGTTGTTCATAATATGACGTAAATCGTTCATCGCCAACATACATAAGGCCTAACCCTTTGTGTGCTTCTGGCGAATAGCTTGACCAAGAGTACATTAACCAATCTTTGTGTAATTGGAAAATTTCTTGCGCAAGTTGGCTAGTCAACTTGGGTGATTTTTGATACATGGCTAACTTAGAAAATAAATCTTTTTCCACGTTCTGCATTGCTTGCATGTCTTTTTCCGTCAAGTTTAAATATTTTTTGTTGGCTTGTTCAATCGTTTCGTTGCCATATTTTTCCCGAATCTCTTTACCATATTTTTCTTCGTTTTCTTGAACTTTTTGTTGTTTGAATGCTTCGAATTTTTGCTGATCTGACATGTTTATCTCTCCTTTGTAATGGTGTAAGGTTTGTTGAACAGAGGCTAAAAGACGATCAATTTCATTGCGCTTTTCCAATAGTTTTTGTTGATGCTCGTATAAAGCCTGTTCAACATTAAAGTCAGGTTGCTCCAAAATTTCTTTAATTTCATCTAGTTTCAGATCCAATTCACGGTAAAAAAGAATTTGTTGCAAACGATTCACCTCGGCTTGCCCGTAAATTCGATAACCAGAAGAATTAATTCTGGCTGGTTGAAGAAGACCAATTTCATCATAATATCGTAACGTCCGTGCACTGACGCCAGATAGTGAAGCCATTTTTTTAATTGTATATTCCATCATTCATTCCTCCTGACAAAATCTATCATAAACCTTTACGTAACGAGAGGGTCAAGCAAAAAAATAAAAAAAGTGAGACAACCTGTAAAAAGTTGCCTCACTTTTTCTCGATTGATTCAATTAGGCAGTTAAGCGATTAAAGAAATCCACGTAAGCATCTACAATTGATTGTAAGAAGCCAACAGTGCCATCAATAATTTTACCATCTTCACCAATTAAGTTCGTAATACCGCCAATATAGGCTTCAGGTTGTTGTAAAGTTGGAACATTTAAGAAGACTAATGATTGTCTTAAATGATGGTTCGCACCAAATCCGCTAATTGCACCTGGTGAAACACTCACCACAAGTCCTGGTTTTTTATCCCAAACGCTTTCGCCATACGGACGTGAACCGACATCCAATGCATTTTTTAAAACAGCTGGTACTGAACGGTTATATTCTGGTGTTACAAACATTACGCCATCTACTTGTTTAACTTCTTCACGGAATGTTGTCCAAGCTTCGGTGGGGGTTCCTTCATCATCCAAATCTTGATTGTATAATTCTAAATCACCTATGTTAATGAAAACAGGTTCGAAATCAGCTGGAAATAAGTCCGCCATTGTTTTTGCTACCAATTTGTTAAATGAATCTTTTCTTAAACTCCCTACAAAAATACCAATTTTTTTTGTCATGTAAATCCCTCCATTTTTCTTTTACTTACTTTATGATAGTACTTTTTCAAAAAAAGCGCAAACGTTTTATCCTTGTACATTGTTGAACTTCGTAACTTCACGTATAATAGCTAGTAAAAGGATGAGTAAAGGAGCAACTGCTTGAATAAAAAAATAAATTGGCGCCGACAGTTAACACAGTTGGAGAAACAAACATTGACTGAATTAAAAAACAAGGAAATGATTAAACAAGGAACTTTTTATAAATTGGAACAAACATTTCCTGAGGAATCAGCTTATACTTATTATGGTTTATACAGGAAGGAACAAACCATTCAAGCATATATCGTAGGGTATTGTTTTGATGGGGAAACCTTGGAAGCGACGATTGTTGCGCCAAATGTAGGACCATTTTTTGAAGAACTTGTTCAAGAACTCGAAAAGCAAGCAGCTTTGTGGGGAATGAAAGAAGTCTTTCTCGTGATGGACGACAAGCAATCTGTTGGCCTGAATTATTTTAATAGACAAGGAATTGTGCCAGCTTTTTCAGAACAGTATCTGGTTTTTCAAAGAGAAACTTACTCACAGGCGTTGGCGAAGCTGACACTTCTCCGACCACAAGTGGCTGATTTGGATTCCTTGGCTAGGTTACTCGAAGGTACGCCTTTGCCGGAGGACCTTCAACGAACACTTATTTATAAAGAAAACAATCAACTTTTAGCCACGCTACGTTTGGATCATTTTGAAAACGAATGGGGGATTTATGGCTTTGTTGTGACAAAAACGCAACGAGGTCGCGGTCTTGGCCGTCAAGTGTTACAGTCTGCGCTCCGAATGATTTTAGAAAATTCAGCTTCAGCGACTATTTTTTTAGAAGTTGAAACAGAAAATCAAGCAGCGCTTCATCTCTATCAAACAGAAGGCTTTCAAGTGAGAAACCAGTACAACTATTATCAAATTTTGTAAAAATTCTTCATTATTTCGTTTGTTTTCCTGCAAATTGGCTAAAAAAATTGAAAAAAAGTAAAGGTGTCAAGAAAAAACTCTTTACAGGTTGTTGTTAATCTGTTAAACTAACTCTTGTGATTAAGTTAATGGAGGTGTATTTAATAATGGCAGTTAAAATTCGTTTAAAACGTATGGGTTCTAAAAAGAGTCCTTTTTACCGTATTGTAGTAGCTGATTCTCGTTCTCCTCGTGATGGACGTTTCATCGAAACTGTAGGTACTTACAACCCTTTGAAAGACCCTGCAGAAGTAGTTTTAAAAGAAGATTTAGTTTTAGATTGGTTATCTAAAGGTGCGCAACCTTCTGATACAGTTCGTAACATCCTTTCAAAAGAAGGCGTTATGAAAAAACATCATGAAGCTAAAAACGTTAAGAAATAAGGTGATTGAATATGGCAGATGTGAAAGAGTTAATTTTAACTATTGTCCGTCCGTTAGTCAGTCAACCTGAAGCAGTCTCATTAGAAATTGAGGAATCAACTGATTTCCTCGAGTATAATTTGACTGTGGCCAAAGAAGATATTGGACGTATCATTGGTAAACAAGGGCGTGTTGCAAAAGCAATTCGGACAATTGTTTATAGTGTACGTATCGATGGTCCGAAAAAGGTCCGTTTAAATATTCTTGATGGTAAATAAGCATTAACAAGGAGGTAGCCTAGCTATCTTCTTTTTTTATACATAACCAAAAAGTTTTCATTGCTAGAGATAGGCCTTTCTTGCTAAAATAGATGTATCCAGAATAAAGGAGCGATTTGTATGGCAAAACGAATTATCATTATGAACTTTGATATTGAAAGTAAATCGTACCAAGCATTTTCCGAAATAAAAAAGATGCAGGCAGAAAGACAGCTTAAAGGTGAGCAAATGGCGGTTGTTACGCATGTTAATGATGGCCAGCATCAATTTAAAATCAATGATTTTATCGATTTTACAGGCAACAATCATACATCAAAAGATAGCATGATTGGGATGCTAGTAGGCATATTAGGTGGTCCTCTGGGCATTCTTTTTGGCTGGTTTGCTGGAAGTATGTATGGTGCAAGCAAAGACGCCAAAGAAATTCAAGAAGCACAAACGGTTTTTGAACATGTGATTCAAAAGATTGATGAAGGACAAACGGGATTGTTATTAATTGCAGAAGAAGAAGACAACCGTCCGCTCAACCAATTGGTTATGTTTGACTTAGGTGGCGAAATCACGCGGCTTGATTTAGAGGAAGTCCAACAAGAAATTAACGATGCGAACGAAGTTGCAAATGAAGCGAAACAATCGTGGCAAGCAAAAAAAGAACAACACAAAGAAGCAACATCGAAAGAAGAATAAGGAGCAAAGACTGTTTTCTGAATAAAGGAAAACAGTCTTTTAAAATACTAAGAAATCACGGTTTTTTATGGTAGTTTGCTAATTTTTTGTTATTTTATCGTAAAATACGGTAAACTAAGAAGGAAACTTTGAGAAAATAGATAAATTATTATTTGCTAAAGGAGCAAACTTCTTCTAAAATAAAAAGGAAGTTTAAAAGAAAGTATGGTAGCAGATGGAAATACAATTTTTAGGAACAGGCGCTGGTGTACCAGCAAAACATCGCAATGTCACAGGAATTGCGTTGAAATTATTAGATGAACGAAATGCAGTTTGGCTCTTCGATTGTGGGGAAGGGACTCAATTGCAAATTTTAAAAAGTAGTATTCGCCCAAGAAAAATTGAAAAGATTTTTATTACACATTTACATGGGGATCATATTTTTGGTTTACCTGGTTTGTTAAGTAGTCGTTCTTTTCAGGGCGGGACAGAACCTTTAGAAATCTATGGACCAGTTGGGATTGCTGACTTTGTCAAGACTTCTTTACGGGTCTCGCAATCGCGGTTGTCCTATCCACTGAAATTTATTGAATTAACGAAAGAAAATGACGTTATTTTTAAAGATAAACAATTCACTGTTCGCTGTAATATCTTGGACCATGGCATCACGAGCTTTGGCTATCGAATTGAGGAAGCAGCGCATGAAGGAGAATTACAAGTAGAGAAACTTCAAGCTTTAGGGATTCCTTCTGGGCCGTTGTATGGCAAACTCAAACGTGGTGAAACGATTGTTTTTGATGGACAGGAAATTAATGGACAAGCGTTTGTGGGAGAGCGTAAACCTGGACGAATCGTGACGATTTTAGGAGACACTCGCAAAACCAAAAATAGTGTAACTTTAGCACGACGAGCGGATGTTTTAGTCCATGAAAGTACGTTTAATAAACACGAAGCAAAAATGGCAAAAGCCTACTTCCACTCAACCAGTCAACAAGCAGCTGAAGTTGCAAAAGAAGCGCAAGTAAAACAACTTATTTTAACGCATATTAGTGCCCGTTATTTAACCAAAGAGGCCTATCAGCTTCAAGAAGAAGCCCAAGAAATTTTCCCCAATACAAAAATCGTAAAAGATATGGATATCATTGAGATTCCATTTGCCAATGAAGGAGGAGCTTAGATGGATTTAACAAATAAAGTCGTTGTCGTAACTGGAGGTTCAGCTGGTTTAGGTGAACAAATTTGTTATGAAGCAGCTAAACAAGGGGCGGTCGTCGTTGTCTGCGCCCGCAGAATTAATTTGATTGGTAAAGTTCGCGAGCAGTGTGCTGTTTTAAGCGGACGAGAAGCATTTTCTTATCAATTAGATATTGCCGATCCAGAAAGTGTTGAACGTGTGGTTGAAGCTATTTCAGCAGAAGTTGGTCCTATAGATGTTTTAGTCAACAATGCTGGTTTTGGCTTGTTTGAAAATTTTGTTGAAATTGACTTGGCTGTTGCACGCCAAATGTTTGATGTCAACGTTCTAGGAATGATGACGTTTACTCAAAAAGTAGCTATTAAAATGATTGAAGCTGGGCAAGGACATATTATCAACGTTGCTTCAATGGCTGGGAAGATGGCTACAGCTAAATCAACCGTTTATTCTGCAACGAAATTTGCTGTGTTAGGTTTTTCAAATGCTTTACGTTTAGAATTGAAACCGTTGGGTGTAGCAGTAACGACTGTCAATCCAGGACCAATCCAAACAGAATTCTTTGATAAAGCGGACCCGACAGGCACATATCTAGCTGCGGTGGATAAAATTGTTTTGGACCCTACGAAATTAGCGAAAGAAGTGGTTGGGAGTATGGGGACTTCTCGACGTGAGATTAATCGTCCATTTGTCATGGAAGCGGCAGCCCGCTTTTATACATTGTTTCCACATTTAGGAGATTTCATAGCGGGAAATATTTTAAATAAAAAATAAAGGAGTCGATCAAGTCATGAAAAATCAATGGCGTGTTATTTTGGGCCTTGTGTTGGTCTTAATTGTTGTTATTTTTGCTGTTTTAAATAATCAAGCTGTTCCAGTAAACTTTGGTTTTACTAAAATTAGTGGACCGTTAATCTTAATTATTTTAGGTTCTGCAATTATTGGCGCACTAGTTGGATTACTAACCTCCACAACCACCATTTGGAACCAACGTAAGGAATTAAAAGCTGTACAAAAAGAGTTGGATATTTATAAAAATGATATGGATAAATTAGTCAAAGAAGAAACGGAAAAAGTTCAACGTTCTTTTGATAATCAATTGGCTGATTTGCAAGCCAAACAAGCGGCAGCACCACAAGTCTCAGAACCAGTGGTCAACGAACAAACGTCAAACACAGAAGTAGACGTAACGCCTGTGTCAGGTAGTCGTATTGATCGTTATGTGAAACCTCGTGTGAATGAAGAGGAACAAAAATAAGGAAGAGACTTTATCACTAAGTTTCTTTTAAAATAAAACTGTGATATCTGCTATTTATCTAACAGATATCACAGTTTTTTTCTCAGATTTAAAAAAATGCTTTCTTTAGTTTTTGGAAAAATTTTGCTATAATTACTTGGTTAGGAGTGACGTCGTGAAAAAATCAAACTATCAATGGCAGTTACAGACAAAGACAGAATTACCTGTAGAATTTATAGAACAATTAAAAAAAGAAGAAATTAATCCATTAATTGGCCAACTTTTATGGCACCGCAATATCCGGACAGAAGAAGCATTACGTAAGTTTCTACATCCGACTATCGAAGATATTTATGATCCGTTCTTAATGCATGATATGGAGAAAGCGGTAGCCCGCATCCAGCAAGCCGTCGAAGCGGGTGAACAAATCCTTGTCTATGGGGATTATGATGCAGATGGCATCACTAGTACCACGGTTATGAAAGAAGCAATCGAATTAGTCGGTGGCATGGTTCAGTACTTTCTACCGAATCGTTTTGTTCATGGCTATGGGCCTAATAAAGACGTATTTGCTGAACAAATTGAACAAGGAGTCCAATTAATTGTAACCGTTGATAATGGTGTAGCCGGACATGAAGCAATTAACTACGCTATGGCACAAGGAGTAGATGTAATCGTTACTGACCATCATGAATTGCCTGAACAATTACCAGAAGCCTATGCGATTGTCCACCCTAGACATCCACAAGGTGACTATCCTTTTGGAGATTTAGCTGGTGTTGGCGTGGCTTTCAAAGTCGCTACTGCGTTACTTGGTGAATTGCCAATTGAGTTATTAGATTTGGTAGCAATTGGGACGATTGCTGACTTGGTTTCATTAACCGATGAAAATAGAACGTTTGTCAAAATGGGCCTTCAAATGATTCAAACTGGTGATCGAATTGGTTTAGACGTTTTATTACAAGAAGCGGGTGTGAAAAAGGAAGCTGTTTCAGAAGAATCAATTGGCTTTACCATTGGACCTCGTTTAAACGCATTAGGTCGATTAGGGGAAGCCGCACCAGGTGTTGAATTGATGACTACATTTGATGAAGAACAAGCGCTGGAAATCGCTAAATATATCGATCAACAAAACAATGAACGAAAAGACATTGTAACGACGATTGCCAAAGAAGCCCTGGATTTAATCGACCCGAATGCGCCGGTCCATATTTTAGCGAAACAAGGCTGGCATGAAGGCGTCTTAGGGATTGTCGCGGGCCGCATTATGCAAGAAACGGGGAAACCAACCATTATTTTAGCAATAGATGAATCTGGTACGACCGCTAAAGGCTCTGGACGTAGCATTAGCGCATTGAATCTCTATGAGGCGTTGAACGAAGTGCGTGAGCAATTCACTCATTTTGGTGGGCATCATATGGCAGCGGGAATGACTTTACCTGTTGAAAATATTCCTTTTGTTCAAGAACATTTGGTACACTTTATTGAAAAAAATCAAATTGATATGGCTAATGGACAAGAGTTGCTCATTAGTGAGAGCTTAGCGGTTTCGCAGGCCACGACTACTTTTATTGATCAATTGCGTATTTTGGCGCCTTTTGGGACCGATAATACTGTTCCAACTTTTGTATTTAAGGAAATCACGCCTACGCAAATTCGGCAAATTGGTGCAGATAATGCACATCTGAAATTTCAAATGAATCAAGAAGGGGCACAATTGGATGCAATTGCTTTTCAAATGGGGCCTCAAGCGGATGAACTAGCACAAGGAACCGCCGATGTGGCAGGCCAACTTTCCACCAATGAATGGAATGGTCGTAAGAAACCACAATTAATGGTGACTGATTTTGCTGTATCGGGAAGACAATTATTTGATTTTCGTGGCAAAAATAATCAAACGAAACCAATTCCTTCAGAAGCAACAGCTTATCTTTTGTTTGATGAAAAAAATCAAAAATTCATTTCAGATCCAACCGCTAATATTATTGTTTGGTCAAACCAAAAAGAATTGGTGGAAGCTGTTTCTCAAAATCAAATCGAACAACTGGTTTTTGTCGACTGTCCTGTGGAAGCAATCACGGTTAAAGAAATTGTTGAAGCGACTGAGATACAACGTATATACATGATGTTTATTTCACCAGAAGAAGCTTATTTAAACGGTATGGCTTCACGTGAACAATTTGCAACATTGTATAAATTTATTTTGCAGCAAAAAGAAGTAAATCTACGTTCCCAGCTATCGAAGGTGGCAAATTACTTAAATATCCAAGAAAAATTATTAATTTTCATGATACAGGTGTTTTTTGACTTAGGATTTGTTACAATAGAAAGCGGTGTTTTAAACAGTATTGAGAAACCCGACAATCGACCATTGACTGAAAGTCAAGTGTACCAACAACGATTGAAAAAAATAAAAACAGAAGAATTTCTACTTTACAGTGATTGTCAAACAATACAACAATGGCTGTGGAATGAGGAGGACAAATAAAAATGGATTTAAGAGATTACATTGCAAGCATTCCAGATTATCCTGAGAAAGGGATCGTGTTCCGTGACATTTCTCCATTAATGGCTAATGGGGATGCCTACCGTGAAGCAACGAAACAAATCGTGGATTACGCGAAAGAAAAAAGAATTGATATGGTTGTAGGACCGGAAGCTCGTGGCTTTATTGTCGGCTGTCCAGTGGCTTATGAACTAGGGGTTGGCTTTGCTCCGGTTCGTAAAAAAGGAAAACTTCCTCGTGAAACCATCGAAGTGACTTATGACTTAGAATATGGTTCAGATACATTAACGTTGCACAAAGATGCCATCACACCAGGTCAACGTGTTTTGATTTGTGATGACTTGTTAGCAACTGGTGGTACTATTAAAGCAACCATCGAATTAGTCGAACAATTAGGTGGTATTGTGGTTGGTTGTGCGTTCCTAATTGAATTAATGGATTTACATGGCCGTGATAAAATTGATGGCTACGATATTGTTACCTTAATGGAATACTAATCTAATTTAATTAGAAAGAGCGAAGGATTTAATCCTTCGCTCTTTCTTTGACATATTTATAAAAACGGAGCATAGCTTGGGGGGGACACACCGTTTTATTATTTATTAAGGGAACTTACGATAAACGTATCTTGCTTGCTGTTGTTTACGTGTACGTGTATAACGCTTCTCATCCCATGACATAAACCAAAGAATAAATAACGGCGTCACGATCATAAAAGCAAGACGTAATCCTAATGTTCCCAAAAAAATACCTATAACCAATACAAAAAATAAAAATCCAACACGACGAATTGCTTCCATGTGTATCACCTCTTCATTTGATTCGAACGAGTGTTCGTATTGTTATTATACGAATGTATGTTCGTTTTGTAAAGTCTTTTCTACTAATTTATGTTAAAATAATTCGAAAAGAAGAATAATCCTTTATAATAAAGAGATTTAGGGCAATAAAAGAACACGATGCTTTGAGCATCGTGTTCTTATTGTGCTGTGATTACGTATAAAAGAGAACAGAAAAATACATGAGGATCGCTGCAAGCATGACGAACAAGTGCCAAACTACATGCATAAACCGCACATTTTTCAATGAATAGAAGGCTGCACCTAATGTGTAAGACACGCCCCCTGCGACCAATAACGCTGTTCCTGTAAACCCAAGAGATTCATATAACGGACGAGCAGCGATGATACAGAGCCAACCTAAAACAATATAAATAATCGTTGAAATGTTTTTCACTGTTTCTTGTTTATGCAACGTGAGGGATTTATAGACAATACCGACAACGGCGATTAACCAGACTAAACTAAATAAGGTCCAACCTAACCAACCGCCAATACTAATTAAGCAAAACGGCGTATAGCTGCCAGCAATCAATAAGAAAATAGAACTATGATCGAAGACCTGAAAGACCTTTTTGGCTCTTGTAAAAATTAAACTATGAAATAACGTTGAAGATAAAAAAAGTAGAATCAACATGGAGCCATAAATAGCATAAGATACCACGTGAATCGGTGAGCCTAAACGAGCTCCTTTAACAAGTAAAATGACTAAGCCAGCAATACTTAAACCTGCGCCTATGCCATGTGTAACTGCATTTAAGACTTCGTTCACGATTAGGTATTTTTTTGAGAAATGCGTTTTTTCCAATAAATTCACTTCCTTTATTTTAATTTGATGAAAAATTCGGCAGTGTCTGTTATACTATAACTAGATAATTAACCGTTTAATGGTATTCTACCATGAAAACAGGTTCCTTTTAAAGAAAGAGTGATAAATTTATGACAAACGTTAAAATCGTAACGGATTCTTCATGTACGATGGAAAAAAGTCTTAGAGATGAATTAAATATCCATATGATGCCTTTATCAATTATGGTTGATGGCGTTGTTTATCCAGATGATGATCATTTGCCAGGCGAAAAATTTATGGACATGATGGCTAATGCGAAGGCCTTACCCAAAACGAGTCAACCACCAATTGGTGAATTTGTAGAATTATATGATCGCTTAGGTGAAGATGGCAGTGAAGTAATTTCGATTCACATGACAAAAGGCTTAAGTGGAACGGTTGAAGCGGCCCGTCAAGCTAGCAACTTATCATCAAGTAAAGTAACGGTGATTGATAGCGATTTTACAGACCAAGGTTTGTCTTTCCAAGTCATTCAAGCAGCAAAATTGGCACAAGCGGGAGCGGGTGTTCCAGAAATTTTAGCTGAAATTGAACGCGTCAAACAAAATACCAAATTATACATTGGCATTTCAACATTGGATAATTTGGTTAAAGGTGGACGAATCAGCCGTACAACAGGATTATTATCAAACATTTTTAATATGAAAGTTGTCATGGACTTTGAAAATACGGAATTGATTCCTGTAGCGAAAGGCCGCGGCGTTAAAACGTTTAATAAATGGTTTGACGAATTGAAATCAGAATTAAGTAAGATTCCAAATGTTCGACAAATTGGCATTTCTCATGCGGATGGGCTAGAACTAGCAAATGGATTCAAAGAAGGATTACAAGCAATCTTTAAAGACATGGATATTCCCGTATTACATACGAATCCAGTCATTGCAACACATACAGGAAAAAATGCCTTTGCTATTATGTACTATACAGACTAAGAAATAACGAGGTTGGGTCTCGCTCTTAAATGAGTAGACGCAACCTCTTTCTAACAAGAAAAGGAAAATTTCTTGTTGGTTTATTTAAAAGGAAGTGACGAAGATGAAAAAACAAACACAGCATATTTTGCTGACCGTCTTAACACCTATCCTCATTGCGCTAGGTGTTTTTACATTGTTAAGTGTGGCCATCCCCAAAGCAAAGCCACTATTAAAGCAAGAGAAAGTGGCCACAACTGCTCAAAAAAATCAAAAAGAAGTCATTCATTATACAGCTATCGGTGATTCTTTAACTGAAGGAATTGGCGATTTGACGAATAGTGGAGGTTTTGTTCCTATTGTGGCAGATGATTTAAAAGAACACTACAACTTGAACGGTGTTCAAACAGACAATTTTGGGAAAAATGGGGATCGTAGTGATCAAATTTTAAAACGAATCAAAGAGAAACCTGAAATTCAAAAGGGCCTTGCCTATGCGGACGTGATTACGCTAACGGTTGGTGGAAATGACTTAATGAAAGTAATTAGTAGTAATATTTTCGACTTGAAAGTCAGCTCGTTCAATCGTCCACAAAAAGCCTATCAACGCCGAGTAAGACGACTACTTGAAGAAATCCGAGAGTACAACGAGAAGGCCCCTATTTATGTCTTAGGAATTTACAATCCCTTCTACTTAAACTTTTCCGAAATTACAGAAATGCAAGAAATCGTTGATAACTGGAATCAAGCAACCGAAGAAATGGTTCAAGAGCAAAAACGAGCCTATTTCATTCCTATCAATGATTTACTCTATAAAGGTCGTGGCGATGAAGTTGGCGTAACTGGTGGCGACTCAGAAACTACAGGAAGTAGTGCTAGCAAAGAGGATTTAAACAATTTGTTATATGAAGAAGATCGCTTCCATCCAAATAATCTTGGCTACCAAATTATGGCCGGAGCTGTCCGGGATGAAATGGTCAAGACAGAGAAAGAATGGATAACAAAATCAGAAGGTAGTGAATAAAATGAATGAAGAAAAGCCAAAAACAAGTAAATCAATTAAAAAGACACAACCAACCAATCTTAAACGAAATCCCTGGAAAATCGCTTTTCTTGTTCTAGTGGGTTTAGTCATTGGTAGTGTAGCTTTCGTGACATTTCGAGCAACACAAGTTCGCGAACCAGATTTAAAGAAAATACCAGCAATTGTTGAAAAAGAAGGCGAGCCAGTCGTCACCATTCAGTCAAAAAAACAACAAGTGAACAAACTGATTGACTTTTATTTAGCCGACTTTCAAAAAGGCTCGGAGATTAAATATAAATTTTATTTAGAAAATGATGCTTTATTAAATGGAACATTTCAGGTGTTAGGGCATGACATTCCTTTTTACTTATATTTTGATCCTTACGTGATGGCGAATGGTAATGTACAATTAAAAGCAAAAAGTTTATCTATAGGAACGTTAGGCTTGCCAATTAAAGAAGTATTGAAATTTGCTAAACGTTCTTACAAACTACCTAAATGGGTTGAAATCAATCCAGATGATCAAACTGTTTTATTACGTTTAGATCAGTTTAGAATGCAAAATGGTCTATTTGTTCGAGCAGAAAAGATTAATTTAGTTGACGATGACATTCGGATGAATATATACTTGCCAAAAGAGAAATAAAAAAGGAGTGTTAGAGATGGAAGAAAAAGCAATTTTTGCAGGCGGCTGTTTCTGGTGTATGGTGCAGCCTTTTGATACACAACCAGGGATTATCTCAGTTGTTTCGGGTTATACAGGTGGGCACGTGCCTAATCCAACATATGAACAGGTTCTAACACACACAACAGGCCATACGGAAGCAGTAGAAATCACTTTTGATCCAGCGATTATTTCTTACGAACAATTAGTGGATATTTATTGGCAACAAACAGATCCTACTGATGCTTTCGGTCAGTTTCAAGACCGCGGCGATAATTATCGGCCAGTTATTTTTTATCGTTCCCAAGAACAAAAAGAAATTGCTGAGAAAAGTAAAGAACGTCTAGCTAATAGTGGTCGTTTTACAGAACCAATTGTTACCACCATCGAACCAGCAGCACCATTTTATCCTGCTGAAGAATACCATCAAGACTTTTATAAAAAAGACGCTTTGCGTTATGGATTGTCCCATCAACGTAGAAGTGAATTTATCGAAGAAAAATGGAGTGATTAATTTACATGAGACGAAGCTTTTACCATTACTTAATGACATTAAAAGGTCCGGCTAAAGATTCTGAAACTGATTTTGCCAATGAAGCGGCCAAAGATATTCAGTTTCCAAAACAAACCGAGGATTATCATGAACTTTCTTCTTATTTAGAAATGAATGCTGACTATTTAAGCAACATGGACATCTTTGATGAGTTATGGGAAAAGTACCTTGAAAACAATAAATAAATCCAGAGGAAAAGCAAACAAAGCTTTTCCTCTTTTTTCATTCATGTTATAGTAAACAAAAGTAGTGACGAATTTGTTAGAAATGAGATGAAATCTATGAAGAACAAACGAACTGTTCCTTTTTATCAATATATTATTTCGCTCCTCTGTGTCGCATTTTTAGCTGGAGGAAGTAGTTATATTTATTTTGATCATCGTGTTAAAAAGATGAGTCAAGAAGGGGCAATTACCAATGCTGATTTAAGCAAAGTGCAGGATTTATATAATGAAATTAGTACCAATTATGTAGGTGAAGTAGATAAAAATGAATTAGTTGAAGGCGCCTTAAAAGGCATGTCTGAAGCTATTGGAGACCCATACTCAACTTATCTAAATGAATCTGCTGCCAATAATTTAAACGAAAGCTTATCTGGCGATTTTGAAGGAATTGGTGCCACTATGACAATGAAAGATGGCGAACCAGTTGTAGCAGAGGCCCCTGTAGCAGATTCCCCAGCTGAAAAAGCGGGAATCAAAGAAGGCGATATTATTGAAAAAGTTGATGGTACAGCTACAAAAGGGATGAAACTAGCAGAAGTCGTCTCAAAAGTCCGAGGTAAAAAAGGAACTTCCGTTGAATTGACTATCCAAAGAGAGGGAGAAACTAAAAATATCTCCATCAAACGTGGGAAAATTCCCGTTAAAACAGTGACTGGTGAGTTAGACAAAAATGATGCACAAATTGGCTCGATTAAAATTACGTCCTTTGGTAAAAAAACATATCAAGAATTGAAAGAAACAATCACGAATTTACGTGACAAAGGAGCTAAATCCTTTGTAATTGATGTACGCCAAAATCCTGGTGGACTGCTAGATCAAGCAGAGCGAATGGCCAGTATGTTTTTAAAAAATGGCGAAACAATTGTTCAATTTGAAGACAAAAAAGGACGTACGATGAAAGAAGTTGCTTCCAAAGAATTAGACGGCGGCTTTAAAGTAAAAGAACCTGTTGCAGTTATCATTGATGGCAATAGTGCCAGTGCATCCGAAATTTTTGCTGCAGCACTGCATGAATCTGCGAATGTCCCACTAATTGGAACGAAAACATTTGGCAAAGGAACGGTCCAAACGGTGAAAGATTTAAATGACCAAACCGAAATAAAATTGACTGTTTTAAAATGGTTAACACCAAAAGGCGAATGGATCAACGAAAAAGGAATTGAACCAACCATCAAAGCTGATTACCCCGAGTATGCCTATTTAAAATTGATTCCTCGCGATAAAACGCTAAAAGAAGGAGATCAATCTGAAGATATTCAGAACTTAAATGCTATTTTAGCTGTATTAGCGTATCCTGTTGATGAAAACAATGCAAACTACACCGCAGAAACAAAAGCAGCGGTTAGCGATCTTCAACAGAAAAATGGCTTGCCTGTAACTGGAGAAATCGACAATGAAACAGCCACAAAAATTGAAGCCACTTTAGGTAAATTAATTCTTGAAAATGACGCTGCCTACGATACAGCAGTCAAAGAAATTCAAAAAAACTAGAAAAAAGGTGGCACGAAGTTGAAGAAGAAACGTGATTATGTTGGGTATTTAATGTACTTTCTGAAAATCTTAGTACCAGCAATCGTAGCCGTTTTTATTTTAAGAGGATTTTTCCTGATTCCTGTTCGGGTGGATGGCCATTCCATGCAAAAAACCTTGAATCAAGGAGATATGATTGTGATGGAAAAATTCTCCGCCATTAAACGGTTTGATGTGGTGGTCTTTAAAACAGACACAGGATCGATTCTGATTAAACGTGTGATTGGTTTACCAGGAGAAGCTGTGCGTTACGAAAACGATCAGTTATATGTCAATAATCAGCCAATCGCTGAACCGTATTTAACTAAAAACAGAAAAAAAGATCATGAAACGATGCCTTACACTACGAATTTTGATTCAAAAGAATTGTTAATGCAAGAAAAATTACCTAAAGATAGCTATTTTGTGCTTGGTGATAATCGCCGTATGTCCAAAGACAGCCGTTCTTTTGGTGCAATACATGCAGATCAAATCTTAGGGAAAGCACAATTTGTTTATTACCCACTCACTCATATGAAGATCATTCCTAAATAAGTAAGACCACTAGTTCGTTTATTTAAATAACGACTAGTGGTCTTTTCTAATCTGAAAAATTGTTCTCTTAGCTGAAAAATGTTAAGGTTAAAGTAATGATAGATGTAGGAGGTCATGCAAATGATTAGAAAAACAATTTTAGCAAGTTCTATCTTAGGCGTTGGGTTGCTAATTGGTGCATGTGGGAATCAAACCCAAACTCAAATGAATTCAACTAATACCAGTGAATCATCACAGCCTAAAGTAACCGAATCAAGTCGCAAGTCATCTGAAAGTGCGTCTAATAACGAAGGTGTATCAAGCGATTCTAGTAAATCCACAAGTTCCACTACAGAATCAGAAATCTTAAAAGGTCTGGCGGAAGAAAAAACGCTAAAAGAAAAAATCCCGTCCTTAAATCAAACAACGATTAAGAAAGTCACTGATAATGAGTATAAACGCATTCTTGTGATGGAAGAAAAGGCTACAGGAACGACCTATAAAAGTATTTTGATAAAAAAACAAAATCGCTTAAAAATTGTCAACGAAACAACCGATGAATTGTTATACAATGGAACCCTATAAGAACGAAACCATTCAATAAACTCAAAAGTATCGCCATTGTTTTCAAAGAAAAATTTCTTTGGAAACAATGTTTTTTTTGTTGACAAAAGAATTTCTAAGATATATAGTTAGTTACATAAGTAGTTAACCGTTTAAGCGAGGTGTAAAAATGGAATTTAATTTTTCGGGGGAAAAGCCTTTATTTCAGCAAGTAGCCGATCAGATTGCCGAAGGAATTTTTAATGGCGCTTACTTAGAAGGCGAACAAATTCCCTCAACCACAGAAATATCAAAAAGTTATCAAATCAATCCAGCCACCGTTTTAAAAGGAATGAATTTATTAGTAGAACGACAGTTGATTGAAAAGAAACGGGGGATTGGCATGTTTGTTTTACCAGGCGCTCAAGAGAGAGTAAGAAGTGCACGGAAAGAAGAATTTTTAAATAAAGAAGTCTTAGAAGTTGTCGCAGAAGCTAAAAAATTAGGGATTACAGCTGAACAATTAAAACAACTAATTGAAAGAGGGTATGACGCATGAGTTTGCGGGTGGAATCAGTAAGTAAAAAATATCATCAAAAACAAGCACTAGATAATATTTCAATTACTTTTGAAAAAGAAACGATTTATGGGCTCTTAGGCAGAAACGGGGCTGGTAAAAGTACGTTATTAAATATCATAAATAATCGAAGTTTTGCCACTTCAGGTTCCGTTAAATTGGCGGGAGAAACAGTGACCGATAATGAGGCTGCTTTGACTCATATTTACTTAATGAGTGAAGATAATTTGTTTCCTCCTCAGTTAAAAATTAAAGATATTTTTAAAACGACTGAAGGTTTTTATGGATCCTTTGACTGGTCTTTAGCCGAACAAATGTTAAGCGATTTTGATTTAGATGGTAAAAAGACATTCAAAAAATTATCAACTGGTTATCGGAGTATTGCTAAACTAATAGTGGCGCTATCCGTCCCCTGTGAGTATATTTTTTTAGATGAGCCAGTCTTAGGTTTAGACGCCAATCATCGGGAATTATTTTATACTTATTTAATTGAGACATACCAAGAACGTCCCCGTACGTTTGTGATTTCTACCCATTTGATTGAAGAAATTGCGAATTTATTAGAAGATATTATCATCATTGATCAAGGAAAATTGATTCGCGCAGAATCTATTGAAACAATTTTGAAAAACGGTCGCATTGTTTCTGGGCCGAAAGAACAAGTAGAGCGCTATACTCAGTCATTGGAAATCTTAGGCATGGACACTTTAGGTGGAGCAGTTACGGCTTACGTGTACGGCGACTTGCCGACTGAAAAAGCAGAGGTTCAAATTGCGCCGCTAAATTTACAAACATATTTTGTACAATTAACCAATAGAAAGAAGGAAAAGTAAAATGAAATTTAAAACAGCTTTGCGGTATCGTGTTATTTATCAAGTCCGTTCCTTAGCAATTTATTTTGGCTTTTATGCTTTGTTCGGCATTCTTTTTCCTCTTATTGGGTTGCTCTTTTCTAACGACGTGAACACTGTCAGCTCTGATGCAGTAATTCCTTGTCTGGTTTTTATGGGGATACTATCATTTTTGGGGATGAACACAGATTTTAAACTGTTTATTCAAAACGGGCTTTCCCGCTGGACAATTTTTTTGGTGAATTTTGTAAGTAATGCTATTTTATCTTTGGTTGGATCCTTGGCTGTACTTGTACTGATTAAAGTATTTAGCGGCAATTTCATTTCTCATTTTCAATTATCAATGAAATTAATTGATGTCTATGCACAAGGAAACTTTTTCATGTCGTGGTTGCTCTTTTTTATCTTACTAATGCTTAGCGGCTCACTTGGCTTGTTAGCAGGTGTCTTTAATGATCGGATAGATGGCGTAAAAAAACTCATTGTTTTATTGCTGTTATTAATGATTCCTATTTTACTGGGCACGATTGCACAATTAGGGGGGGCACCAATGCGCCTGAGAATGCTCCATGTCTTGCAAGCAATGGTTGGTTATCAATCCACTGGTTTTACTGTCCTACCACTTCTTCTGACAATCAGTTGCTTTGTTGGTATTAATCTTGGCTTGGCCTATTTATTGAATAAACATCGTGAAATTAAACGCGTAAATGCATAACTAATTAATAAGAACATGTTCAATGAGGTGAATTTGGAACATGTTCTTATTGTTTTAATTGAGAGATACATCGGAAGTACCATGACAAAGGAAAGGGCTTCCGTCAAAATAGAAAGAGAAGAAAGGAGTATGAAAAGAGTAAAAAACTTTGTAAATAAGTAAACGACAAAGAATGAAAAATGGAGGGGTAACATGGCGGTAATTGAAGCAAAAAATATTAAAAAAAGTTATGGAAAGAACGAAACAAAATTTGATGCGTTAAAAGGTGTTGATTTAAAAGTTGAAAAAGGTGAATCTGTGGCCATAATTGGTAAAAGTGGCTCTGGGAAATCAACATTTATGCACATTTTGGCATTGTTAGATCAACCAACTTCAGGAGATATTTATTTAAATGGTAAAAATGTTACTAGTATTAGAAAGAAAGTGCTGAATAAAACGAGAAATGAAGAATTTGGTTTTGTTTTTCAACAATTCTTTATGAATGCCAAGGATACAGTTTTAAATAATGTTCTTTTACCATTAAAAATTGGTGGGATTTCCGGTAGCAAGAGGAAAAAGATGGCTTTAGATGCGTTAAAAGCAGTCGGTTTGGAAGATAAAGTTCAAAATAAAGCGAATAATTTATCTGGTGGCCAAAAACAACGGGTATGTATAGCGCGTGCTTTAGTTAATAATCCGCAAATTATTTTTGCAGATGAACCTACAGGGAATTTAGATTCTGCCACTGGGAAGAAAATTGAAGAATTGTTATTTGATTTAAATAAAAATAAAGGAATTACCTTAATTATTGTGACACATGATCCAGACTTAGCAGCACGTTGTGATCGGCAAGTTCATGTTCGAGACGGCTTGATTGTAGGAGGAGATGAGTAAATGAAATTTAGAGATATTTTAAAATCAGCTAGTACCAATTTAATGCGTAATAAAGGTCGAACCGTATTGACCATTATTGCAATCTTTATTGGAGCATTTACCATAGCTTTAACTACAGGAGTCAATATTGGTGTAAATGATTATATTGACAAACAAGTCGGCAGTGTCGGTGGTGCAAATCAGCTATTTATTCAGCCAAAAATGGAGATGAATGTTGGTAACGGAACAGAACCAAGTAAATATAATCCAGAGAAAAAAACCAGTACGATTCAACAACAAAGTATGCTTGCTGAAAAAGATATTGAGAAGATTAAAAAAATCTCGGATGTTACATCAGTGGAACCAATGAAATCCGTTGCTATCGATTATATAAAAGGAGCAGATAAGCATAAATATGTATTTTCAGCAACTTCTGCGCTAGATGAGATGACCATTGATTTAGCGGCTGGCCGTAAAGTTTCGCAAACGAGCCAGGACTTCGAAATTAATTTGTCACCAGAATATGTAAAAGCGCTCGGCTATACATCTAGTAAAGCTGCCGTGGGAGAAACAGTTCAATTAGGTATCTCAAGTTCCTTGAAAGGACAAGAGCAAGTTATTGAAGCAAAAATTGTTGGCGTTAGAAATGCCAGTGTCATTCAAAATGGGCTCTCGTTGATGAATAAAGCATTGATTGATAAAGTTGTCTCAATCAATCAAGCAGATCTTCCAGAACATTTAAAAAATCAATACGCGATGATTATTGCTGAAGTTAAAAAAGACAGCACGCCAGAGCAGATTAAGGACATCAAAAAAGATTTAGACAAAGCTGGCTATTTAGCGACTACTGTCGAAGATGAAATTGGCATGATTCGTAATATAATCAATGCAATCACTGGTGTCTTAACCATGTTTGGTGCAATTGCCTTGTTAGCTGCAAGCTTTGGCATTATTAACACGCTGTATATGTCTGTCCAAGAAAGAACGCGAGAAATTGGTTTAATGAAAGCCATGGGACTTAGCAATGGGAAAGTCTTTACAATTTTTAGTGTTGAGGCGGCTTTAATTGGCTTTTTTGGCTCAATATTAGGCATTTTAGGAGCTGTTGGGGTTGGAAATTTAGTTAATCGTTTGGCAACGGATTCTTTTTTAAAGGCTTTAACAGGATTTAAATTAATTCAATTTTCATTGCCATCTTCACTAACGATTATCTTAGTTATTATGTTTATTGCTTTTTTAGCAGGAACTTTACCAGCTCGAAGAGCAGCAAAATTAGATCCAATTGAATCTTTACGTTATGAATAATAGACTAAAAACAGCTACTTTCTCTCAATTTAACTAAAGCATATTCTTATATAAAAAGAAGGCAATAGGCGTATACTAAAAGTGTGAAAAATGAAACAAATGAGAGGAAGTTGGTTTATGAAAGCTGTTGTGATTAATCAGTACGGAAGTAAAGAGGTACTTGAAGAAGCAGAAGTAACACTGCCAGAATTATCGGAACATCAAGTGTTGGTAAAAGAATACGCGACATCAATTAATCCGATTGATTGGAAATTGCGTGAAGGATATTTAAAACAGATGTTTGATTGGTCCTTTCCGATTATTCTTGGTTGGGATGTCGCTGGTGTGATTACAGAGGTGGGGAGTCAAGTAACGGATTGGCAAGTTGGCGATAAAGTTTTTGCTCGTCCTGAAACTACTCGTTTTGGCACCTATGCAGAAGTAACGATTGTGGATGATCATTTATTAGCAAAAATCCCTGAAACAATTAGCTTTGAAGAAGCGGCTGCCGTTCCGTTGGCTGGTTTAACCGCTTGGCAAGCATTGTTTGATCATGGTCACCTTAAAGAAGGAGAAACTGTTTTAATTCATGCTGGTGCAGGTGGGGTCGGTACTTATGCGATTCAACTAGCAAAAGAAGCGGGCGCACATGTCATCACGACCGCTAGCGCAAAAAATCATGCCTTACTGAGAAAAATTGGTGCAGATGAAGTGATTGATTATCATACAACGAATTTTGCAGAGGTATTAGCTGATGTTGATTTGGTCTTTGATACAATGGGTGGTGAGGTTCAAAAAAATAGTTTTGACGTCTTAAAACCAAACACAGGTCGTCTTGTTTCAATTGTGGGCATTGAAGATAAACAATTGGCAGCCGAAAAAAATATTTCTGCTGAAAGTATTTGGCTTCAACCAAATGGAGAACAATTACAAAAAATTGCTGATTTGATGGCAGCTGGAAAAGTGAAATCAATTATTGGTGAAGTTTTCCCTTTTTCTAGACAAGGGATTTATGATGCACATGCACTCAGTGAAACGCACCATGCAGTTGGTAAAATAGTTGTTCAAATGGCAGAATAAAAAGAAGCTCAGACAGTGAATTATCTTAAAATAGAAAAAGTGAGCCTGGGACAAAAATCCAAAGAGATTTTTGTCCCAGGCTCAAAACCTGATAAACGGCGGGAACAGAACCAACTCCTTCGGAAATAAGCCGAAATTCTCCAAAAATTAAAGAGCAATTTTCGGAAATTTCTTCTTATTTCTCGGAGCTAAACGGTTCTGTCCCGACCTCACTTTTTTGTTAAGAGGACAGATGTGCCAACCAAGTTTGTGTTTCCTTAATTTCTTGATAAGTTAATTGATGACTTTGTGTCCAAACCTCTTGTACGGTTGCTCCATGATTCTGAAATAGTTGAATCACACGCATACTTTCAGGAAGTGGAACAATCGGGTCATGCTCTCCTAGAGATAATAAAACAGAAGTGTCGGTCAAGTCTGGTTGATTGGTCAATTCAACAGGAAACATGGGATGATAGAGGACAGCTTGATGGTAACTATCGGGATGAGTAAGCAATAATTGAATAGCGATATTGGCCCCATTTGAATAGCCAATAAAAATAATTTTATCCAATGAAAATTGATGCTCGTTAGCGGCTTGTTGAATAAACTTATGAAGCGCCTCGCCGCGTTTTTCTAGATCTTCTAAGTCATAATGACCTTCCGCTAGGCGCTTAAAATAACGATTCATTCCATTTTCTGAAACATCACCACGAATACTTAGCACAGTAGCTTGTTTATTTAGTTCTTGGGCAATTGGTAGGAGAGATGTTTCATCACCACCTGTACCGTGAAGTAGCACAAAGACAGGTGCTTCAGGATGTCCTTTTTTAAAAATTGAATGCATGTTTTTTCCTCCTTAGGCTCGTTTTGTATTGAACGGCTTGATAACACTCTCAATATACTCACGACGGTTTTCTAAAAATGGCGCAAGAGATAACTTTTCTCCTAATGTTTCGTAAGGTTCATCCCCCATAAATCCTGGTTCATCGGTGGCTAATTCGACTAAAATATGCCCAATACGAACATACAATGATTCAAAGTAATAACGATCGACATAGCCAGAGTTTTGTAAGCCTAAATGATCAAAGAGCGCTTGCCAAGTCCCAAGTGATTTACGATCCGCTAGGCGGAATGCAACGTGATGTACTTCACCATATCCTTGTTGCGCTTGTGAGCTAGTATCATCGTCTACCAAAACGACTTGGGCACCATTGCCACCTTGCCCAACTTCTAGTAAATAGCGATTGCCTTCTTGTGCCACTACGTGAAAGCCTAGAATTTCTTCAAAGACTTCTTTGAATTCATGAAAATAGGAAATAGCTATTTCGACAGGTCCTAAGCCATAAATCGCAAATTCTGTAGGGACAGGTCCTTTTTTCCAAGGGGTGCCCGCTGCAACACCCTGATTTAATTCATCAGAGATTAATTGATACGCTTGATCATCAAAATCCCAAAAGCGAAGGACCTTTTTCCCGAATTCTTCAGAAATACCTGTGTGTTTGACAGCAAATTCATTGAAGCGATTTTCATAATAAGTCAAAGCTGCATCTGAAGGAACCCGGAACCCTGTTCTTGAAATTGTATTGGTTCCTTTTAATCCTTTAGGGTTATTGGGAAAATCGAAAAAGGTCATGGTTGTACCTGGTGTACCCAAATCATCGGCAAAATAGGTGTGGTAAGTATAGATATCATCTTGATTCACTGTTTTTTTGACTAAACGCATCCCTAAAACGTCTGTAAAGAAGTGATAGTTTTTTTCTGCATCACTTGTCATAGCTGTAACGTGGTGGATTCCTAATAATTGATCTTCTTTTTTCATCATTATTTCCTCATTTCGTTTCATTTGTTATTTTTCGTAAAGTTTTTTGAAGAAGAGTTAATTCTTCAGAAGAGAGTTGTTCAAATGCTTCTGCAATTCGCTTTGCATGCATCGGGAAAATTTCTTCAATTAATGTTTTTCCAGCTTCTGTTAATTCAACGTAAGTAATGCGTCGGTCTTTTTCACTGGGGGTGCGCGTTACATAGCCTTTTTTATGTAATTGGTCAATAACATAAGTGGTGCTACTGCTAGCGATTAAAATTTTCTTCTTAATTTTTTGGATGGTCTGAGGACCTTTATGGAGTAACAGCTCTAATACTGAAAATTCTGTAATGTTTAAGTCATAACAAGTGACATCTTGCTTGGCAAGTTGCTCTAGTTGATGGCTGGTTCTTAATAAACCGATATAGGCTTTTAAAGCTTCTTGCTGTTGGGTCATTGTTTCACCTCTTTTTATTTCGAATTCGAGATAAATGTAACTTACTTTTGGTAAGTAATCAATTAATATGCTTAAAAAGACAGCCAGCAAAAAATGTGAATTTTTTCTGGCTGTCTTTTTTGTTTAATTTAGAAGATCGTTGGAACTAAGCCGCCATCGATTCTTAAGGCTTCGCCTGAGAATGAAGAAGAATCCGGGCTGGCCACAAAGGTAACAAAACGACCAATTTCTTCTGGTCGAATGAGCCGTTGGATTTGTGAACGAGAACGATGATTTTTCATGAAATCTTTTTCCCAATCCTCTTTGGGAATGTCTGAATCAGCGTACATATCTTCCAACATTTTTTCTACACCTTCGGTAAGGGTTGAGCCAGGCATAACCGTGTTAACGGTGACATGTGTGCCGACAGTTAAGTTGGATAAACTTTTAGCTAAGGAAAGATTCATCGTTTTTGTCATGCTATATTGGGGCATTTCGCCAGAAGGCATCACCGCTTCTTCGCTAGCGATGAAAATAATGCGACCAAAATCTTGTGCAAGCATTTTAGGTAGATAAGCTTTTGCTAATGCATTGCCTGACAACACATTCACAGTAAAAAATTTTTCCCAAGTGGCGTCATCGATGTCCCAGTATTCCATTGGCTCAAAAATCCCCATATTGTTCACTAAAATGTCGACTTTAGGGAATTTTTCAAGTAAAGTAGCTCGTTGACTTTCAATGGAAATATCGGCAGTCCCTGCTTGAGGATGAGTGTCTGGAAACATTGTTTGTATTTCTTCAACAACTTTGATTACTTCGGCTTCATTGCGCCCATTGATAATGACATCGGTCCCTTCACGAGCCATTTCAATCGCAATTGCTTTGCCAATTCCTTTGGTTGAACCAGTAATTAATGCTAATTTCTTCGTTAAGTGTAAATCCATTTAAATCCCTCCAACGTTTGTCTATCTCTAGTGTAGGTCTTTTTCTGGACTTTTAAAAGGAAAAAGTTTTTTCGGCCCGCGAGAAACAAGCCCCAATAATTACTTAACAGCTGAGTTTTCACTTTTTGGGCGTAAAACGAGTAATTATTGTCAGTAAAAAAGCGTCACTTTTTTGATAGAATAACTAGAGACGAAATTGGCAAAGACCAATTTTGTAAAATTGTACATAAAAAAGAAGAGTGGGAATGCTATGAAGAAACAATATTACTGGAATATACCCGATAACTTATTAAACTCGTTAAAACAGCGGAAAAAGTTATACAACTTTTATAAAAATGAACAAAATAAGGCAAGAGAATTAGTAGAGAATTGTCAGTCGGTTCTTTTTCCTGAATTAGTCGCTTCGCTGAATAAAATAGATGAGCGGATTAAATTATTGATATTCTATCAAAATTTAGAAGATTGTGAGCTTTCAGAAGAAGAAATTATTACTGTGATTGAGCGAGAATATTTTGTAACTTTTTACGAAACAATTGAAGAACCGACCACTGAAATTATTAGTAGTCATTCTATGTATTATTTATTGCAACAGCCGACTAAAGAAATGCTTTGGGATTTAGACTTTAGTAACATGTTAAAACAAGGTCAGTTAGTTGATTTAATGGATTATCAAAAATTGACCAAATATTATCAAAAGCTGCAGAATCAAGCTAAAAATTTGATTGAAAAATTAAATAAAGAAACATTTTACACATTCTATAGTCAACTTTTATTGATTGATTGCCAATGCAAATTATTAATAGAAGAGGCGCTTCTAAAAGAAGAATCATTGATGACGGTCGATGAATGCTCAACAGCCATTAAGCAAGAAATTCGAAAAATTCATTTTGAACAATTTAAATACCAACATTATTTATTTGAAGATTTATCTTTGCGGTACCAAGTTTAACGAAAGTGACAAAAAGAATGGTTGAATCTAACAAGAATGTTCGTTGTTTTCTGTTATATAAAAAGATATGATAGTTTCTGTAGAAAAAATAAAGGAGACGATTCATGAACGCAAATCGCTTAAAGTTATTGATGATGGGGTTAATGGTTCTTGACCATATTAGTTATTTTGTTCCGCCAGGATGGGCACTGATTTTTCATGTAATTACTCGTTGTGTCGGTGTGTTTTTTGGTTACATGGCTGTAGAAGGGTTCAACTATACACGGAATGTTTATCGTTACAATGGTCGTTTGTATATTTGGGCAGCAATCATGTTTGTTGGAAATACGCTGCTAAATCATTTAGTGAATAATCCAGCTGTCGCTGTTCACAACAATATTTTCTTCACCTTAGCCCTTGGTGTCAGTATGTTAATTGTGACAAAAGCGATGCTAGAAATGCCAAAAATCAGTTTAAAAATTGTTTTATTGATTAGTATATTAGCAATTTTAGGAATAGGAGCAATGTTTGCTGAAGGTGGCATTGTGATGTTACCTTTTATGTTGATTACGTATTTAGCCAGAAAGAGACTTGTCTTACGGAACTGTTTATATGGTGCATTAGCGCTCTTTTTCTTAGTTACAAGTTTTCAATGGTTGGGAGATTGGCCAACGACAATTGAAATGTTAGCTTATAATTCTGATTTTATGTTTATCACTGTGTTACCATTTATATTGCTTTACAATGGTGAGAGAGGGAGCAAAGCACCATTTTTCAAATATTTATTTTACGGATTCTATCCGCTTCATTTATGGCTGATTGCATTGATAGCCAATTACGTTCATTAAACCTTTTTATATTAAAAAAATAAAAATAGCGACTCACATTTTTGTGAGTCGCTATTTTTTTAGATGGGTAAGATACTGATTCCTAAAAGAAGAGTGACAAGTAGAAAAACAAAAAGCACAATTCGCTTATCATGAACCAGTAAGGCAATGTATTCTCGGATTAGAGCAGTTGGTAAAAAATATAAGGCAGTTGGCGCCCCGACACCTTCAGCTTTTAAGCCGACACGATGGGCATACATAGCTCCTCGTAAGACATGATAGTTATTTGTTGAAAAAATAACAGAGGGTTGTTTAGAATCAGACGGCATCTTTTGCCAATCTGCCTGAATTATTGCTTTAGAAAACAACATATTTTCATAAGTGGTTGTGGATTGGCCCTCCATCAAAATTGCTTCTGCAGGAATATTTTGTGAAAGCAAATATTTTTTCATTGCGAAAGCTTCGGCCACAGGTTCGTCAGGACCTTTACCACCGCTGACTACAAATTTAGCGGTGGGATTTTTTTCATAATATTCAATCCCTTTATCTAACCGACTCTTCAAAAGTGGAGGTACTTCCTCGCTACGAATTCCCGAACCTAAAACAATGATATAATCAACCGCTTTTTTTAAAGGAATCATTTGGTACATCCATGAATACAAGACGTAAGCAGCAAATAGAAAGGTCAGTAAAAGATCCATTAACAATAGAAAAAGTAAGAACAGAAAAAGCATATAAGGTATTTGCGCTGTGCCAACTGATAATAAATATAGAAAGGCTGGTAAAGCAATTAATAAGTTCAGCCCTAAGCCCGCCGACAATTTAGCCGTGACACTTTTGCCTTCTTTCGTTTGCATCGTACGTGAGTTAAAAATAAAGTAAAGGCAAATGCCGATAAACACAGCGGGAATTAATAGATAAGCAATGGCCAAGGTAATTAGGTCGCCATTCTTAAAATGTAAATAAATTTTGTCTAATCCGATAAATAGTAAGGTGACTAATGACAATAAGGTGCCGGAAGCCAGAGTGATACCGCCGAGGATACTGCGGTTATTAATTTTTAATATACCAAATCCTAGTAGGGCGATAAACAAAAAGAATAGTAGTAGTGCCATTTAATTCCTCCTAAAAATAAGTATCTAAAGTATAACATGCTTTAGGATCTGACATAAATAAACAGCTGTGCCGAAGCATAAGTTTTCCTTTCATTCTTAGAAAAGAAGTTTTTTCATGAAAAGTAAATTAGATAACAATTGTTTAGAGAAAGAAAAGCTTGATTTACTAAGCTTTTCCTTCTCTATAAAAAATATTAATGAGGACATAAAAATTAACAATTTGTATGCGTTTACATACTAAGGTAGATTTAAAGTGTAAAGAAGAAAAAATGAGGTGAGAAAATGATCACTGTTTCAATTGCAGGAGGTTCACAACCAGAGATTTTACAGCTAGTTAAAAAAGCACTAAAAGAAGCCGAGCAACCGTTGCAGTTTATTGTATTTGATACAAATGAAAATCTTGATACTGAAAATCTCTGGAAATATGTTCATTGCTCAGATGAGGCCGCGGTAGCACAGGAAGCTGTCAGTTTAGTTGCAACCGGTCAAGCACAAATTTTATTGAAAGGAATTATTCAGACCCACACATTACTAAAAGAAATGTTGAAAAGTGAGCATCAATTAAAAAATAAACCGATTCTTTCCCATGTAGCAATGGTGGAGCTGCCTGCAGGAAAAACCTTCTTGTTAACCGATTGTGCGATGAATATCGCTCCCACTCAAGCGACCCTCATTGAAATTGTTGAAAATGCTAAAGAAGTCGCCCAAAAATTGGGATTGCATCACCCGAAAATTGCTTTGTTAAGCGCAGCGGAAAATTTCAATCCTAAAATGCCTTCGTCTGTTTTAGCAAAAGAAGTCACGGCACATTTTAATGGTCAACAAGAGGCTACGGTTTTTGGGCCACTTTCGCTTGATTTAGCGACCTCTGAAGAAGCGGTTGCGCATAAACGTTACAGCGGTCCTATCATGGGGGATGCAGATATTTTAGTGGTCCCAACTATTGATGTTGGAAATTGTTTATACAAATCATTAACCTTGTTTGGGCACGCCAAAGTGGGAGGAACGATTGTTGGCACAAAAGTCCCAGTCGTTTTAACATCTAGAAGCGATTCAACAGAAAGCAAATTCCATTCATTAAGATTTGCCATGAGACAAGTTTAAAAAAAGGAGCAGAAAAAAATGGAAACAGTATTGGTTATTAATCCTGGCTCGACCTCCACGAAGTTAGCGCTTTTTGCTAATCATGATTGCTTGGCAGAAGAAACGCTTAGACATAGCGTCCAAGAATTGGCACCTTTTGAAAATGTTGTCAGTCAAACACCATTTCGAAAACAAATGATCGCGGAATTTTTAGAAACACATAACATCACACAATTAGCCGCTGTCGTGGGGCGTGGTGGTTTGCTTAAGCCTATTCCTGGCGGTACGTATCTTGTCGACCAACAAATGCTAGAAGACTTGCGGACAGAACGCTTTAATACCCATGCTTCAAATTTAGGGGCGATTTTAGCTAATGAGTTTGCAGAAAAATATCACGTGCCAGCCTTTATTGTCGATCCTGTTGTTGTAGATGAGCTACAGCCATTAGCCAGGATTTCTGGATTAAAAGGCATTCAGCGGCGTAGCGTTGGTCACGCCTTAAATCAAAAAGCGGTCGCTCGAAAAATCGCTGAGGATTTAGGGAAAACATATGAGCAAAGCAATTTTATCGTTGTTCATTTAGGTGGGGGCATTAGCTTGGGGGCGCATCAAAAAGGCCGCATGGTGGATGTGGTAAATGGGCTTGATGGTGAAGGTCCTTATACGCCAGAACGCAGTGGCGCCTTACCGCTCGTTGAATTTGCGCAATGGATACTTGAACAGGAGTTGACGATTAGCCAAGTGAAAAAGCTAATTGCGGGGAATAGCGGTCTTAAATCATACCTAGGTGAAACAGATTTACGGCATATCCAAGCACAAATAGCTGCAGGTGATCAAACAGCAAATTACTATTTAAAAGGAATGTGTTACCAAATCGCAAAAAGTATTGGCGAGATGGCCGTAGTTCTTGAAGGCACAATTGATGCAATTATTTTAACAGGGGGCGCAGCCTACTCGCAAACCGTTGTTCAAGAAATTAGTCAAAAAATCACTTGGATTGCACCAATTAAGGTTTACCCAGGTGAAATGGAGATGGCTGCTTTATATGAAGGCGTCAATCGAGTATTAACAGGGGAAGAACAAGCTTTAAATTATAGTGAAGCAAAAATTGAGCAGGAGTGATCAAAATGGCGGAACAAACAGATTTACTGATTTTAGGTGGCGGAACAGGAGGCTATGTAGCAGCAATTCGAGCTGCACAAAAAGGGCTAAACGTCACAATTGTTGAAAAATACAAATTAGGTGGCACTTGTTTGCACAAAGGCTGTATCCCTACAAAAGCTTTATTAAGAAGCGCAGAGGTTTTTGATACCTTAAAACAAGCGGCTTCTTTTGGGATTGAAACAGAGGCAGCGTCCATTGATTTTTCTAAAATACAACAACGGAAAGAAGGAATTATTGAGCAGTTACACAAAGGTGTTGAAGGCTTATGCAAAAAAAATAAAATCAAAATTTTAGCAGGCGAAGGTGCGATTTTAGGTCCCTCTATTTTTTCACCAGTCTCTGGCGCAGTGGCAGTTACGTTTAATGATCCAACACGGGAAGAAGAAATTATCGTTCCTAAAAATGTCATTATTGCGACAGGTTCTAGTCCTAAAACGTTACCTAATTTGCCACTGGATGAAGAATTTATCTTATCTTCTGATGGGATGCTTGAATTAGAAGAGCTACCAGAATCAATTGCAATTATTGGTGGTGGCGTTATTGGTGTCGAGTGGGCTTCTTTATTAAATAGTTTAGGTGTCACCGTAACTATCATTGAATTTTTGGATCGGTTACTTATAAATGAGAGTGCAACAATTTCTAAAGAATTAAAGAAACGTTTAGAGCAACGAGGAATTAACATTTTATTAGGTAGCAAAGTCCAAGAAGCGAAAGTTACCGGGCAGAAGGTTCAAATAGAAGTTGCAGGACAAGAAAGCCTCGCTGTTGACAAAGTCATGGTAGCAATTGGGCGTCAACCCAATATCAATAAGTTAGGGTTACAGAATACCTCAGTGAAATATACTGACAAAGGCATTGAAGTAAATGAATTTTATCAAACCACAGAAGGACATATTTATGCGATCGGTGATTGTATCGATACACTCCAACTAGCACATGTGGCTATGAAAGAAGGAGAGTTAGCTGTTCAGCATCTTTTAGGCGAGACAGTTGAACCTTTAAATTATACAAACGTGCCTCGAGGTGTTTATACAAATCCTGAAATAGCAAGTGTCGGCTATACTAGAGAAACTTTACCAGCAGATAAAGAAGTAGTGATTGGCACCTTCAATTTTAATGGTAATGGTAAATCACTTGTTTATGGAGAAACAGATGGCTTTATAGAAGTAATTCGTGACAAGAAGACCGATGATTTATTAGGGGTTTCTATGATTGGGCCACATGTCACGGATTTAATTGCCGAAGCAAGTACTGCCATGTATTTAGATGCCGCGCCCATTGAAATTGGTGAAGCAATCCATGCGCATCCAACAATGACAGAAGTATTGCAAGAAGCAGCCTTAGATACTTATGGCTTAGCGATTCACAAATAGAGAAAGGTTGATGAAAATGAAAACGCTTAAAAAATCGGGTTTATCAAAAGAAGAATTGATTCAGGCATATCGTCAAGTACTACGAGGACGTCGTTTAGACGAACGGTTGTGGCAATTAACAAGGATTGGTAAGACCTCTTTCAATATTTCTGGTCAAGGGGCAGAAGTTGCACAAGTAGCGATGGCGATGGCTTTTAATCCTCAAAAAGATTATTTTTTACCGTATTATCGTGATATGACCGCGTGCTTGGTTTGGGGCATGACCTCCAAAGATATTTTAATGGGTTCTTTTGGAAAAGAAGCGGATCCTTCTTCCCATGGTCGTCAAATGCCGAATCATTATGGTTCAAAAGAGCATAATATTGTTTCCTTCTCTTCAACAGTAAGTACACAAATGCCATTAGCAACAGGTGTTGGTTATGCAGCGCAACTTCAAAAAGCTGATTTTGTTGCATTGACCACCACTGGGGAAGGCTCTGCCAATCAAGGAGAAGTCCAAGAAGCTATGAACTTTGCAGGCGTAAAAAAATTACCAGTCATTTTTGTTGTTGAAAATAATGAATATGCGATTTCTGTCCCAATTGAAGAACAGTATGCCAATAAACGAATGGCCGATCGCGCGAAAGCTTATGGCTTTGAAGGTGTAACCGTTGATGGTAGTGATTTTACTGAAGTCTATCTAGCATTTAAAGAAGCAGTAAAAGCGGCTCGCGGGAAAAAAGGACCAAAATTGATTGAATTAATGGTTTCTCGCTTGACTTCTCATTCCGCTGACGATGATCAATCTGTTTATCGTTCAAAAGAAGAAATTGAAGAGATGAAAAAGAATGATGCAGTGAAGCTTTTTGAAAAACAATTATTAGAAGAGGGCTATTTAACAGACGAAGACATTGCCAAAATTGATGAAGAAATTCGTACAGAAATCAATCAAGCAACGGATGAAGCAGAAGCAATGCCAGATCCTGTACCGACATCAATTTTAGAAGAAGTGTATGCAAAATAAGAGAAGAGGAGAAGAAATATAATGGCTGAGATGACTTATTTAGAAGCAATTAACTTAGGAATTTCTGAAGAAATGGCTCGTGATGAAAAAGTAGTTATTTTTGGAGAAGATGTCGGCGGCGACAAAGGCGGCGTGTTCGGTGTAACAAAGGGCTTGGCTGCTAAATACGGTGACGAGCGTTGTTTTAATACACCGTTAACAGAAGGCTTAATTGGTGGTTTAGCTGTCGGCTTAGGTTTAATGGGCTATCGCGCAATTGGTGAATTTCAATTTGCGGATTACATTTTGCCTGCAACCAATCAATTGTTATCAGAGGCTCGGACAATGCGCTATAGAACAAAAGGCGATTGGACTGCGCCAATCGTTTATCGGACCCCTTATGGCGGCGGTGTTCGTGGTGGGCTGTATCATTCTCAGTCTACAGAAAAAGTTTTTTGTGGACAACCAGGATTAAGAGTGGTGACCCCCTCTAATCCTTATGATGCAAAAGGGATGATTAAAGCAGCGATTCGTTCCGATGATCCAGTCATTTTTTACGAACATAAGCGTTTATATCGTTTACTAAAAGATGAAGTGCCTGCAGATGATTATATCGTACCAATTGACAAAGCCAATGTCGTTAGAACGGGTAGTGATTTAACCGTGATTAGTTACGGCATGACCTTGCAATTAGCTTTAGCTGCGGCGGAAAAACTAGCCGCTGAAGGAATTGATGCCGAAATCGTCGATGTTCGCTCATTATATCCTTTAGATCGCGAAACATTAGTAGCTGCAGCTAAGAAAACAGGGAAGGTTTTACTCGTAACAGAAGACAATAAAGAAGGCAGCGTGATGAGTGAAATTGCGGCAATGATTTCAGAAGATGGTCTCTTTGATTTAGATGCACCGATTCAACGACTTGCAGGACCTGATTGTCCAAGCATGCCTTATGCATTACCTTTAGAAAGAGAATTTTTAATCAATGAAGAGCAAGTATTAGCAGCAATGAAAGAATTAGCAGAATTTTAATTGAAGCAAGGAGGAAAAAATAAATGGCCACAAAAGAAATCAAAATGCCTCATCTAGGCGAAAGTGTCACAGAGGCAGCCATTGTCCAATGGTTAGTTAAACCAGGAGATTCAGTGAAACGTTATGATCCCTTAATGGAAGTCGTTTCTGATAAAGTCACCACGGAAGTCCCATCAGATTTTGATGGTGTAGTAAAAGAATTTCTGATTTCTCTAGATACAGATGTGCCCATCGGAACAGCGGTGATGACGTTAGAGACAGAAGAAACAACCGAAAAAACAGAAGAAGCTACTTTAGCACCAGTGAAAGAAGCAAGTGCGGAACAAGCACAAGAACATGAAACGGTTGAAACAACAAGCACTGCGACGTCCCATCAAAAAAATAATGGTCGTTATTCCCCAGCAGTCCTTAAAATTGCCCAAGAAAAAAAGATTGATTTAACACAAGTTACAGGGACAGGTCGTGATGGTCGAATTACTAGAAAAGATGTTACAAACTTTACACCAACACAGGCAAGAACGCCTGAGAAAACAGTGAGTCCAGGAACTAGCCCTTCAATTTCAGAGGAGCCAGTTGCTTCGCAAAATGAAAGCGCCGCAACAGCTAGTCCAACTGAAACAACCACAGATAAAATTGTCTCTGCAGATCCTGTACGTAAAGCAATTGCTAAAAAAATGGTCCAAAGTGTCAACGAAATCCCTCACGCTTGGTTAATGGTGGAAGCGGATGTGACCAACTTAGTCCAACTTAGAAATTCATTAAAAGATGAATTTAAACAACAAGAAGGCCTGTCTCTAAGCTTCTTCCCATTTTTTGCCAAAGCAGTCATTCAAGCGTTAAAGAAAAATCCAAAAATCAATACATCTTGGGATGATGGCTCAATTATTTATCATAAAGATGTTAATTTATCCATAGCTGTAACGACAGACGAGCATCTTTACGTGCCAGTGATTCAACAAGCGGATAACTATTCGATTGCAGGGCTAGCTAAAGAAATCAATCGCTTGGCACAAGAAGTCCGACAAGGAACGCTAGCAAGCAAAGAAATGCAAGGAGGGACCTTTACTCTTAATAATACTGGAACACTAGGTTCCGTCCAATCGATGGGAATTATTAACCATCCACAAGCTGCGATATTACAAGTAGAGTCAATTAATAAACGCCTTGTGCCAACCGCAGATGGAGGCTTTAAAGTGGCAGATATGGTTAATTTATGTCTTTCTATTGATCATCGAATTTTAGATGGACAACAAGCAGGTAAGTTCTTGCGAGATGTTAAAGATAATTTAGCGAAATATAATGCGGATACGGATGTATATTAAAAATCGTTCCTTGCTTTAGTTAAATAAAAAGCGCCTCAAAGAAATAAGCGCTCTTCTTTGAGGCCGCTCTTTATCTAATAGAAAGTTCAATCATTCTCAAACTTGTTCTAAAAAAACAAAAATAATCAATAGGAGTGTTGAAAATGCCCACTGATAAACTGGATGCTCAATTAACCCCAAGAATATTTTTTAACAAAGTGTTAGCTGGAACAGCTTCCGGCACCATTATCGCCTTAATTCCCAATGCTGTATTAGGAGCCATTTTAAAATATTTTGCAGAATACAAGATTATCGAAATGATTATTCATGCGGCGCAAATTTTCCAACTAGCCACCCCTTTAATTATTGGTGGACTGATTGCTTTTCAATTTGGCTTAACGCCACAAAAAATGATGATTGCTGGCGGTGCAGCATTTGCTGGCTCTGGCGTGATTAAATTTAATTCAGAAGTGAAAGGCTTTATTGGTGCAGGCACTGGTGACATCATTAATATTATGATTACCGCTTCTGTTGCAGTCTTACTTTTATTAGTCATCGATAAAAAATTCGGTTCAGTGGAAATCATTGCTTTACCGATCGTTGTTGGAGTAGGTGCAGGCTTGTTTGGCATGTTGATTTACCCATATGTGACACAGATCACGGTCGCCATTGGTAAAGTGATTAACAATTTTACTGATTTCCAGCCAATTATCATGAGTATTTTAATTGCTTGTTCATTTGCTGCACTGATTATTTCACCAATCACTACTGTGGCAATCGGTTTGGCGATTCAGTTGAATGGCTTGTCTGCAGGTGCTGCTGCAATGGGAATTGCAGCTACAACTGTTGTTCTTGTGATTAATTCTTGGAATGTCAACCAATCAGGAGTGACACTGGCTGTCTCTTTGGGCGGCATGAAAATGATGATGCCTAACTTATTTAAATACCCAATTATTTTAATTCCTTGTTTATTTACAGCGACTATTTCAGCAATTCCTGTGGTTCTATTCAACATTTCAGGAACCCCACAATCGGCTGGATTTGGCTTGGTTGGACTCGTGGGGCCACTTGCTTCGTTGGATGCGGGCTTAGGGATCTTACCCTTACTCTTTTCTTGGTTTGTTGTTCCAATTGTTGCGGGTTTATTCTCAAAATTCTTATTTGAAAAAGTGTTGAAACTTTATGATAGTAAAGTCGTCTTTGCTTATCAAGGCTAGATTATCCATTAATTTTCTTTAATGATTTGGATAAAATCTCTAACATCTTCTGTCATACTAAAATCGCGGCGCAAAGCAATGCCGATGGGGAAATAGTCAAACTTATCTTTTAAAGGAATCCATTTCAGTCCCTGACTTTTTCCCACTTCATAATATTCAATCGGCAGCAAACAAATCGAATTATTTTTTTGTAAACTATAAAGAAGTACTTGTAAATCATCGTTATGCAAAATGATATTCGGCTCATAACCGAAGCTCCGAGTCCGATCTAGTAGTAGGCGACCAATCATAAAATTATCACTTAACGATGAAAATCGTTGATCTTTCAAATCTTTAAAAGTTAATTTTTCATATTGGGAGAGAGGATTTGATTCTGGTACTACGACATAAACATGGTAGCCTTTGGTAGTCGTTTCTAAAGGTTCAATATGAATAATTTCAGGTAAGGTATTTGGGAAAGAAATTAGTCCCATATCAATTTCTTTATTTGCTAACATCGTTTGTAATTTTGGCGAGCCATCTTGCTGTAATATTAAATTCACATGTGGATGGGTTGTTAAAAATCGTGAAATTTCTTTCATAAATTGTACAGCAAATAAAGTAGTTAAGCCTAAATGCAATTGCTTTTTAACTGGTTTCTGGTTCATTTCACGAATATCTGTTACCAATTGATCGAATTGAAAAACAACTTCTTGGCCATGTTCATATAAATAAACACCTGTATCGGTTAATTGAAACGGTTGATCAGAATGATCAAACAACGCTGTGCCTAACTCAGATTCCATTTTTTTCAATGCTAAAGAAAGTGTTGGTTGGGTGACAAATAAATTGCGAGCGGCCGCCGATAAACTGCGGGTATTAACAATTTCAATGAAGTACTTTAAAAGCTGAATATTCATCAGAAACTCCCTTCCTTTTTAAAAGCGCTTACATAAATGCGCTTGGATAAAAAATAACAAATAGATCACTTATAATATAACATATGTTTTGCCTTTTTATTGCTATAAAAGTAAGAGATAGAGATTTTCTTAGCAGATTTTTACCTAAAAATAAAAAATTGAACGGAGGAAAAGAAATGAAGATTATTATCGCAGGTGCTGGCGCTATGGGCAGTCGCTTTGGACTAATGTTACATCAAGCAGGAAATGACGTTATTTTTGTTGATGGTTGGCCAGAACATATTGAAGCAATAAGAAAAAACGGGTTAGTTGCTGATTTTAATGGCGAAGTGATGACCGCTAAAATTCCTATTTATCCTCAGACAGAAGTAGCAAGCATCGATTTTACAGCAGACTTAGTTATCCTATTTACAAAAGCAATGCAACTGGCAGGAATGCTTGAAGCATTAGAACATTTCCTTAATAAAAATACGAAAGTTTTATGCTTGTTAAATGGAATTGGGCACGAAGATATTATCAAAAAATACGTGCCATACGAAAATATTTTATTAGGAAACACAATGTGGACCGCTGGGTTAGAAGGACCTGGCAAAGTAAAATTATTTGGCAATGGTTCGATTGATTTACAAAATTTAGGAGCGCAAAGTGAACAAGCAGCAGAAGCAGTCATTAAGGTATTAAATAACGCTGGCTTAAATGCACGTTATTCTGAGAATATTTTATCATCCATTTATAAGAAGGCCTGTGTGAATGGAACAATGAATGGTTTATGTACTTTGTTGGATTGTAATATGGCAGACTTTGGCGAAACAGAGCAAGCAGATCAAATTGTTCAACAAATAGTTAATGAATTTTTAGCAGTCGCTGAAGTGGAACAAGTTACGTTAGATAAACAAGCAGTTCTTCAACAAATCCGCTCGTGTTATAATCGAGAAACAATTGGTTTGCACCATCCATCGATGTATCAGGACTTAATAACCAATCATCGTTTAACCGAAATTGATTATATCAATGGAGCAATTGTTCGCAAAGGGAAAGTCTATGGGATTGCTACACCGTACTGTCAGTTTTTAACAGAGTTAATTCATTGTAAAGAAAATTTACTTCATGCTAAATAACAAGTAAAAACAGAAATATTCTTGAGTCGGTCTTGAGAAGAGCTTGACCTACTTCTTTCTATACTTTGCCAGTGTACAAGGCTGAGACAAAATCCAAAGTGAGTTTGGCTCAGCTTTTTTGTTTTTTAAAGAACACTACAGAAAATAAATCAAATCCGTGAAAAATATGTTAAACTAGAGAAGGTGTTTTTTCGCAAGAATCTACGCGGAACACAGGACTCGTTGAAGAATTGAATCAAAGAAACAATGTGTTAAAGAAGGGATTTGAACAGATTATGACCATTCAATGGTTTCCCGGCCATATGGCCAAAGCAAGAAGAGAAGTTTCTGAAAAAATCAAATATGTCGATATTGTATTTGAACTAGTTGATGCGCGGTTACCGCTTTCTTCCCGTAACCCAATGATGGACCAAATTGTCCAACAAAAACCACGATTAGTCCTTTTAAATAAAGGGGACTTAGCAGATAACGACCAAAATAAAAAATGGCAACATTACTTTCAAAAGAAAGGATACCAAACCCTAGTCATCAATGCCCAACAAAATAAAGGAATCAATAAAATTGTGCCAGCAGCCAAGGAAGCGTTAAAAGAAAAATTGGCTCGTGAACAGGCGAAAGGCTTGAAACCGCGTGCGATTCGCGCCATGTGTATTGGGATTCCCAACGTTGGTAAGTCAACCTTAATGAATCGTTTAGTCGGAAAAAAAATTGCGCAAACTGGGAACAAGCCAGGCGTGACAAAAGGACAACAATGGTTACGCTCTGGTTCCCAATTGGAATTACTGGATACACCAGGGATTCTCTGGCCAAAATTTGAAGATGAAGAAATTGGAAAAAAATTAGCTTTAACTGGCGCTATAAAAGATCAATTATTGCATCTAGATGATTTGGCGATTTATGGATTAGAATTTTTTGCACGTTTTTATCCGCAACGTTTGACGGAACGATATGGTTTAACAGAGGAAGAGCTATTTTTACCTGCCCCAGAACAATTGATGTTAATTAGCCAAAAACGTGGTTTTAGAGATGATTATAATCGAGCCAGCGAAATGATTATTTTAGAAATTCGCAGTGGAAAATTAGGTACGTATACTTTGGACCGCTGGGAAGAACTAGGAGACGAATAACATGGCAAAAGAGTCGATTCAGGCAATCAAAGAAGCGTTGTTAACTGTCACTGATGCAACCGATGAACGATTAGCAAGCTGGCGAGAAGATGAACGTTCAGGAGTGCAACAAGCGATCAAACAATGGGAACGTCGCCAGTTAGCCAAAGAAAAAGAGTGGCAACTTTTTAAAGAAATGAGTCAATTTGAGGAAGCGGCCTATAAAAAAGGCCATCGTTTAATTGCAGGAATTGATGAAGTAGGCCGCGGACCATTAGCTGGCCCTGTTGTGACAGCTGCAGTTATTTTACCGAAAGATTGTCAATTATTAGGCTTAAATGATTCAAAAAAACTATCTGCTAAAAAACGGGAAACGTTATATAACCAGATTCAAGAACAGGCTGTCGCTATCGGGTTAGGTATCGCTGATCAAGGAGTCATTGATCAAATTAATATTTATCAAGCAACTAAACAAGCGATGAAAATGGCAATTGACGATTTAGCTTTTGCACCAGATTATTTATTAATTGATGCAATGCAGTTAGACGTTCCCCAACCACAAGAAAGTTTGATTAAAGGGGATGCACGCTCCATTTCGATTGCAGCAGCCAGTATTATTGCAAAAGTAACAAGAGATCGATTAATGGAAGAATATGATGAATTATATCCTGGATATGGATTTAAAAACAATGCAGGCTATGGAACAAAAGAACATCTTCTCGGGTTAGAAAAATACGGTGTAACACCCATTCATCGACGTACGTTTGCGCCAATAAAAGATATGATTTAAAAATAAAACACTTTTTTTACGTATTCTTATTTTAAGAAGATGTGAAAGAGGTGTTTTTTGTTGGAAATTTTACAACGACAATTATTATTTAAATTAGCGGTATGCCAAGGAATTGGCAATTTAGGTATCTTAAAAGTGTTACAAGAAGCTATCGCACAAAAGCGTGTTGATTTTTCCAGTACAGAAATTATTAGAATTGCTGAAATCAAGAAATATCGTGAATTATTTGAACAATCTTGGTTACACCATACGATTCATAGTGAAGCGTTATATATACGACAATGCCAACACCAATTTATGACAATTTTAGATGCCGTCTATCCTAAATTATTACGAGAAATTTATAATCCACCAGCAATTCTTTTTTATAGAGGAAATTTACAATTGTTAAGTAGAAGGAAAATTGGCATCGTCGGCGCTCGCTATGCCACTTCGTATGGGTTAAGAGTGACTGAAGCTCTGGTTCCTAAAATAGTCAAAGAAGGATTCACAATCGTCAGTGGTCTTGCCAAAGGCATTGATAGTCGTAGCCATGAGATGGCCATCCAGAACGGGGGTCAGACAATTGGAATTTTAGGCACTGGATTAGATGTATATTATCCGTATGAAAAGAAAGAATTACAGCAAACTATGAAGCAGAATCAGCTTGTTTTAACAGAATATGTGAATGGGAGTGGGCCGAAAAAATATCATTTTCCTGCACGTAATCGCATTATTGCTGGATTATCTTTAGGGGTCTGCGTGATGGAAGCTCGTAAGAATAGTGGATCTTTAATTACTGCACAAGCGGCGATGGATTACGGGCGCGAGGTATTTGCCGTACCGGGAAGTATTTTCCAGTCTTTTTCAACAGGCTGCCATGAATTAATTCAGGACGGCGCTAAATGTGTTCAGACAATTGATGATATTTGTGAAGAATTGTGACTTTTACTAATTGTGAATTGACAACCTACGTTCACTTCGGTACTATTTAATCAGATTTTAATCTTTTGGTTGGTAGTTAGGAGTGTCTAAATGGAAACGGTTGTTAGAAAAAGATGGTTGTTTGGTATGCAGCTACTGGGCTTTTTGATTTTGGATCAAATTCCTTTGATGATGGTCTCAGTTGTTCAATTTTCTACAGAAAATTTTTGGTTTCGCTTTGTTAGTGGATTAGTGGCTGTTGGACTTGGTGCCTATTTCGTCTATCTATTTGTTGCTTTTTTGAAAAAGAAAAAGCTCATAACTTGGACTTTTTTAGGAATCAAAGAAACCTTGCCAGTGGTCTTGTTAGGTTTGGTGATAATCTTTTGTGTGGGAATATTTGGTGATTTCTTATTACGTCTGGAAGGATTAGAGACGACCTCTAACCAACAAAGTGTTGAAGAAATTGTTCAAGCCATTCCTAAAGGGCTTATACTTATTTTTGCAGGTATGATTGGGCCAATTTTCGAAGAGGGAATTTTTCGTGTCGGGATTCAAGCGTTTTTCAAGCCAGCTTCAAAAATAGGCATACTCGTTTCTTCTATTTTATTTGCACTTGTGCACACGCCGACAGATATAGGTAGTTTTGTTATTTATTGGGGCATGGGTTTAGCTTTAAGTTGGGTCTATCTACGCACGGGTCGCTTTGAAGCTGCTGTCTTGACTCATTTTGTTTGGAATGTTATAGGTATTTTAATGCTTTAGGATAAAATCTATAAATCATAGGCATTTTTTATTTATAAATTCGGACAGTCAAACAGAAATGACAGAAATGTTAGAAAGCCTAGTCTTGACAAACCTATTCTATATAGCATATGATGTATTACGATTTGTGCGTTTTTTACATATATTATATAGTAGGAAAGCGAACGCGAAAGGAGCTAATTGAATGGCCTATAAGTATCTCGTGATTGTAGAATCACCTGCCAAAGCCAAAACAATTGAAAAATATCTAGGAAGAAACTACAAGGTGGTTGCCAGTGTTGGTCACATTCGCGATTTACCAAAAAGTAAAATGGGGATTGATATTGAAAATAATTATGAACCTCATTATATTTCGATTCGCGGAAAAGGCGATGTCATCAAAAGTTTAAAAGCGGCTGCAAAAAAAGCTGAAAAAGTCTATCTCGCAGCCGATCCGGACCGAGAAGGTGAAGCAATTGCTTGGCATTTAGCTTATCTTCTTGGCCTTGATTTAAAAGATAAAAACCGTGTGGTATTCAATGAGATCACTAAAGAAGCGGTAAAAGCGGCATTTAAAGAACCTAGAACCATCAACGTTGATTTAGTTGATGCACAACAAGCACGGCGCATTTTAGACCGTTTAGTTGGATATTCGATTAGTCCTATTTTATGGCGTAAAGTCAAAAAAGGTTTGAGTGCTGGTCGTGTGCAATCTGTTGCTTTAAAAATGATTATTGATCGAGAAAATGAAATTCGAGAATTTAAACCTGAAGAATATTGGAGCATTGATGGGAATTTCCAAAAAGGTCGCAAGAAATTCAAAGCAAATTTCTGGGGCGTAGATGGTAAAAAGAAAAAATTACCAAATGCAGAAGCGGTGAAAGAAATCACTTCTCGGATTGACGGTAAAGATTACGATGTTACAAAAGTTGAGAAAAAAGAACGGAAACGTAATCCTGCATTACCTTTTACAACCAGTAGTTTACAACAAGAAGCGGCACGTAAATTAAATTTCCGTACCCGTAAAACCATGATGGTTGCGCAACAATTGTATGAGGGAATTGCTTTAGGGAAACAAGGCACTGTGGGGCTGATTACCTACATGCGTACAGACTCAACCAGAATTGCTGATTCCGCCAAAGCAGAAGCTGCTGAATTCATTGAAAAGACCTACGGAGATGAGTTCTCAGCACATGGCGGCCGCAAAGCAAAAAATACGCAAGGTGCACAAGATGCCCATGAAGCGGTTCGTCCGTCAAGCGTTTTAAGAACACCCGATGAAATGAAGAAGTATTTAGATAAAGATCAATTAAAATTATATACTCTTATTTGGTCGCGCTTTGTAGCTAGTCAAATGACACCAGCGATTTTAGATACCATGAAGGTCACGCTTCAACAAAACGGCGTAACGTTTATTGCCAATGGCTCCAAAGTGAAATTTAAAGGGTTTATGCAAGTATATGTTGAAGGACGCGATGATGGTAAAGAAGACAAGGAAAATATTTTACCTGAATTAGTGGAAGGTGACGTTGTTAAATCGGTCGATATCGAACCGAAACAACACTTTACTCAACCACCGGCTCGTTTTAGTGAAGCCACGTTAATCCGGACTTTAGAAGAAAATGGTGTGGGCCGACCATCAACGTATGCGCCAACATTAGAAACCATTCAACGGCGTTATTACGTGAAGCTAACCAATAAACGGTTTGAACCAACGGAATTAGGTGAAATTGTGAATTCTCTAGTTTCAGAGTTTTTCCCACAAATTGTCGATACACATTTTACAGCGACAATGGAAACGGACCTAGATAAAGTCGGTGAAGGCCAAGAAAAATGGGTTGAAGTTGTCGATCGCTTCTACAAGCCCTTCGAAAAAGAATTAACAAATGCCGAAGAAAAGATTGAAAAAATCCAAATTAAAGATGAACCAGCAGGCTTTGACTGCGAACTATGTGGACATCCAATGGTGATTAAACTGGGTCGCTACGGAAAATTTTATGCATGTAGTAATTTCCCAGATTGTCGGAATACAAAAGCGATCGTTAAAGAAATTGGCGTGACGTGTCCTGTGTGTCACGAAGGACAAGTTATCGAACGCAAATCAAAGAAAAATCGGATTTTCTATGGCTGTAGTCGGTACCCAGAGTGTGACTTCACTTCTTGGGACAAACCAGTAGGCCGACCATGTCCAAAATGTGGGCAATATTTAGTAGAGAAAAAAGTTAAAGGCGGCAAACAAGTCGTTTGTATCAATGGCGATTATGAAGAAAACGTCCAAAAATAAGAAAAATTGAGACCGAAGAATTTACTTCGGTCTTCTCTTTTAGTAAAATGAATTGAGTTTGTAAGAGACAGCTCTTAACTTCTTGACATAGAAAGGAAATTTTATACATGACAAAAAAAGTCACAATTATTGGTGCCGGTTTAGCCGGAAGTGAAGCGGCATGGCAAGTGGCCAATGCTGGGGTACCAGTTGATTTATATGAAATGCGCCCTGTCAAAAAGACACCAGCGCATCAAACAGAAAATTTTGCAGAGTTAGTTTGTTCTAATTCATTACGTGGAAATAGTTTAACCAATGCGGTAGGTGTTTTGAAAGAAGAAATGCGCCGTTTAAATTCAATCATTATTGGTAGTGCAGATCAAACCGCTGTACCAGCTGGTGGCGCCTTAGCAGTTGACCGTGATTCTTTTTCTGAAACAATCACTGAAAAAATTAAAAGTCATCCATTAATTACAATCAAAAATGAAGAGATCACCGATATTCCGGAAGGGATTGTAATTATTGCAACGGGGCCCTTAACCTCTGAAAGCTTATCTCAAAAAATTCAAGAATTTAATGGTTCTGAAGGCTTTTATTTTTACGATGCAGCAGCACCAATTATTGATAAATCAACAATTGACATGGATAAAGTTTATTTAAAATCTCGTTATAACAAGGGAGAAGCGGCTTACTTAAACTGTCCGATGACTGAAGAAGAGTTCAATGCTTTTCATGAAGCACTAGTCAATGCAGAAGTGGTTCCTTTACGGACGTTTGAAAAAGAGAAGTTTTTCGAAGGCTGTATGCCCATCGAAGTAATGGCGCAACGTGGCATTAAAACCATGTTGTTTGGCCCAATGAAACCTGTCGGACTAGAAGACCCTAAAACAGGTAAACGCCCTTATGCTGTAATTCAATTACGTCAAGACAATGCTGCAGCTTCTTTATACAATATTGTTGGTTTCCAAACGCATTTAAAATGGGGTGAACAAAAACGAGTATTCCGTATGATTCCGGGATTAGAAAATGCTGAATTTGTTCGCTATGGCGTAATGCACCGTAATAGTTTTATGAATTCTCCAGAGTTGCTAAAACCAACCTACCAATCAAAAAAACGTGACGATCTGTTTTTTGCTGGACAAATGACTGGTGTTGAAGGATATGTTGAAAGCGCGGCAAGTGGTTTACTCGCAGGTATTAACGCAGCTCGTCTTGCCAAAGGGGAAGAGCCGATTGAATTCCCTCGCGAAACGACTTTAGGAAGTATGGCTTATTATATTACACATGCAGAAGGCAAACATTTCCAACCAATGAATGCAAACTTTGGGCTTTTCCCAGAGTTACCTGAACGAATTCGTGACAAAAAAGAACGCTATGAAGCAATTGCTAATCGGGCCTTAGATGTCCAAGCTCAAGTTATCCAATCTTTAGACTAAATTAGAAAAAATATGAGAAAAGACCGAGCATCATTGCTAAGAAATGCGATGATACTCAGTCTTTTAATTTTTAGAAAAAAATAACAAAAGCTAAAGAATAGTTAAAATTGTGAACATATTTAGAAATATTGATTAAATTCTGACAACTTAATTGTCTTTTGAAAAAGGTTATGCTAAAGTTACTTTGTAATCGAATGAGGAGGGCTATCACATGGAAGAAAAGAATTGGCCTGAGTTATTTGCTCGTTATCTTATTGTCGAAAGAGGCTATTCAGAAAAAACAAAAAAAGCATATCAAGAAGATATACAACATTTTTTTTCGTTTTTAAAGACTTCAGGTAATGACAATTATTTGACTGTGGAACATTTGGATGTTCGGGCTTATTTGAGCGAATTGTACGATCAGGAATATAGCCGTAATTCGATTAGTCGAAAAATTGCCAGTTTGCGTTCTTTTTATCAATTCTTATTAAAAAATGAAGCAATCCAAGAAAATCCTTTTTCCTATGTTCATATGAAAAAGAAACAGTTACGGTTACCCCGTTTTTTTTATGAAAAAGAAATGGATGCATTATTTGAGAGCGCACAAGGGGAGCAACCGCTTGATTTGAGAAATCAAGCGTTGCTAGAAGTTCTGTATGGCACTGGTATTCGGGTCAGTGAATGTGCGAACTTAACGGTGGACGCAGTTGACTTTCAAGCTTCTGTTTTATTGGTTCATGGAAAAGGAAATAAAGATCGCTATGTGCCTTTTGGTTCATTTGCACAAGACGCCTTAAAGGATTACTTAGAGAATGGCCGCGCGCTATTAATGACAAAATATCAAAAAAAACATCCGTATGTCTTTGTTAATCATCATGGTGAACAAATCACGCCAACAGGGATTGAATATGTCTTAAACCAACTAATTAAAAAAAGTTCATTAAATGCGGAAATTCATCCCCACATGTTACGCCATACATTTGCGACACACTTATTAAATAATGGCGCCGATATGCGGACAGTTCAAGAATTATTAGGACATGCTAATTTATCCACAACTCAGATATATGCGCATGTGACAAAAGAAAGTTTACAAAAAAATTATCGAACGTTTCATCCTCGTGCATAATGGAGGTAAACGTCTAGGAGGAACAATAATGGTTGAATCACAATTTCACTCTACAACAATTTGTGCAGTCGAAAAAGATGGAAAATTTGCAATGGCTGGTGACGGCCAAGTAACAATGGGCGAATCTGTCGTTATGAAAGGTACGGCCAAAAAAGTGCGCCGTATTTACAATGATGAAGTCGTTGTCGGTTTTGCAGGAAGTGTGGCAGATGCCTTTACATTAGAAGAAAAGTTTGAAGGAAAATTAAATGAATACAACGGAAACTTAACGAGAGCTGCGGTTGAGTTAGCCCAAGAGTGGCGTACACAACAGTCTATGCAAAAATTAGAAGCTATGCTGATTGTGATGAATAAGGAAGAAATGCTCTTAGTTTCAGGAACTGGGGAAGTCATCACACCAGACGATGGTATTTTAGCAATTGGTTCAGGCGGTAATTTTGCTTTGTCCGCTGCAAGAGCCATGAAAAACTTTGGCGATAAAGAAATGCCAGCGAAAGAGATTGCTAAAAATGCCTTAAATATTGCTGCAGATATCTGTGTATTTACGAATCATAATATCATTGTAGAAGAATTATAAGCGAGGGAAAATCCATGAATGAATTAAACAAAACACCAAAAGAAATAGTCAAAGAACTAGATCAATATATTGTTGGACAGCAAGCTGCCAAAAAATCAGTGGCGGTAGCTTTACGTAACCGCTATCGTCGCTTGCAATTAGAAGAAAATATGCAACAAGATATTACGCCTAAAAACTTACTAATGATTGGACCAACAGGTGTTGGTAAAACTGAGATTGCTCGTCGTCTCGCAAAAATTGTCAATGCGCCTTTTGTAAAAGTTGAAGCAACCAAATTTACAGAAGTAGGCTATGTCGGTCGGGATGTCGAATCAATGGTTCGGGATTTAGTAGAAAATGCGATCCAAATTGTTGAAAAACAACAATACAGTCGCGTGTATGCGCAAGCGTTAAAAAAGGCCAATCAACGTTTAGTCAAAGTATTAGTGCCTGGAATTAAAAAAGAACAAAAACAGGCTGGCGGTAATCAATTTGAACAAATGATGAACATGTTTAACATGGCTCAGCAACAGCAAGAAGCACAAGAAGAAGTAACGGAAGATATTCGAACGAATCGCCGAACAATTTTGGAACAGCTGGAAAAAGGTCTATTAGATAATCGTGAAGTAACAATTGAAATTGAAGAACCGAAGAAAACGATGCCAGCTATGAACAATGGCCTAGAACAAATGGGTATCGACTTAAATGAAACGTTAGGCGCTCTGTCACCAAAGAAAAAAATCGAACGTACTGTAACGGTGAAAGAAGCACAAGAATTATTAGTGAAAGAAGAATCAGCAAAAATTGTCAATGACGCTGATATCCATAGTGAAGCGATTCGTTTAGCTGAATCAAGCGGAATTATTTTTATCGATGAGATTGATAAAATCACCTCTAAAAGTCAACAAAATTCGGGCGAAGTCTCTCGTGAAGGAGTACAAAGAGACATTTTGCCGATTGTTGAAGGCTCTCAAGTTAACACGAAGTATGGTCCTTTACAAACGGATCACATTTTATTTATCGCTTCAGGTGCTTTCCACTTGTCAAAACCAAGTGACTTGATTCCAGAATTACAAGGCCGCTTCCCAATTCGAGTTGAATTAGATGATTTAACGGCGGATGACTTCGTAAGTATCTTAACTGAGCCAAACAATGCTTTAATTAAACAATATGTAGCATTAATTGGCACAGAAAATGTTTCAGTCATCTTTACAAAAGAAGCAATTGAACGGTTAGCACACATCGCTTATGATGTAAACCGTGATACAGATAATATTGGGGCGCGTCGTTTACACACAATTTTAGAACGTTTATTAGAAGATTTATTATATGAAGCACCAGATATGCAAATGGGTGAAATTACGATTACCGAAGCATATGTCAATGAAAAATTGAATGACATTGTTCAAAATGAAGATTTAAGTCGTTACATCTTATAAAAAAGGCTGGAGGAGAAAAGATGGCTACATTATTAGAAAAAACACGTCAAGTGAACGAGCTTTTGCAAAAAAACAATCTGTTTGACGTACAAGCAGAACTTCCGTACAACAAAATGGCAATGATTTTAGGGGATATTTTAGAAAGTAATGCGTATATTATTAGCAGTTCAGGGGATTTGTTGGGGTATACTGAAAAATTAGATGTTAATAATGCCCGTATCAAAAATATGTTTAAAGAGAAAAAATTTCCTCAAGGATACACCGAGGCCGTGGATATGCTCAAAGTAACCGAAGCCAATATTCCAATAGATAGTGATTTAACTGCATTTCCTTTTGAATCACGAGAGCTGTATCCGTTTGGGTTAACCACTATTGTGCCTTTGTACGGTGCTGGCAAACGCTTGGGTACGATTATTTTAGCGCGTGTTGAAAAATCCTTTAACGAGGATGATTTAGTGTTAGCTGAATATAGTGCGACCGTTGTCGGCATGCAAATTTTGTATCATCAATCCAGAACAATTGAAGCAGAAGTTCGCAGTGCGACTGCCGTGCAAATGGCCATCAACACTCTTTCCTATAGTGAATTAAAAGCCGTCCATGCCATTTTTGAAGCCTTAGATGGCGAAGAAGGTCGTTTAACTGCTTCAAGTATTGCAGATGAAATAGGCATTACTCGTTCCGTAATTGTGAATGCCTTAAGAAAATTAGAATCAGCTGGAATTATTGAATCACGTTCTCTTGGTATGAAAGGGACTTATTTAAAAGTATTAAATCAACAATTTATTAAAGAGTTGGAAAAATAAGCAATTGCTCGTATCAACTAGGAGGACAACGCAATGACTGTACAAATTGAAAATGAATTTCTAATCGCAACATTTGCTGAAGAAGGAGCAGAATTAGTAAGTTTACAATCAAAAGAAACCGGCATTGAATATATTTGGCAAGGAAATCCTGAATTTTGGGCCCGCCATGCGCCCGTACTTTTTCCGATTGTTGGTCGTCTAAAAGAAGATACGTATATGTACCAAAATCAAGCGTATCATTTAACTCAACATGGTTTTGCTCGTGATCAAGTATTTGATGTGATTGAAAAAGGTGGAGAAGAAGTTTCTTTTTCACTAAAATCAACAAAAGAAACCAAGAAGAAGTATCCTTTTGATTTTGAACTAGTGATTACTTATACATTAGAACACCAAGAATTGACTGTAAACTACCAAGTAGAAAACACAGGGAAAGAAGAGATGTATTTTGGGATTGGTGGTCATCCAGCCTTTAATGTACCTTTAGAATCTTCACTAACGTTTGAAGATTATTATCTAAGTTTTTCACCTAAAAAATCACGGACACAAATTCCCTTAGCAGGCCCATTTATTGATTTAGCGAATAAAACACTAGCCCAAACGAATACCAGCTTTGACTTAACGCATCAATTATTTGAAAATGATGCAATGATTTTTGAAACAAAAGGTCAAACAGCAATTACGATTGCCACAGACGAAAGTGACCATCAAGTCACTTTGAGTTATCCAGAAATGCCTTTTGTGGGGATTTGGTCACCGACACCGAAAGAAGCGCCTTTTGTCTGTATCGAACCTTGGTGCGGGATTGCTGATGCTGTCGACGCAACTGGCCAACTCGCTGAAAAATTTGGCATCAATAAGTTACCAGCTAACGAACTATTTAAAACACAGTATAAGATTAGTGTAAAATAAAGAAAAAGGCTGTGAACATTATTTGTTCACAGCCTTTTTCTTTATTTTTTTGCACGTAAGCCAAAAGAAAGGCGACTTTCTGTTCCATTTTTAATTCGCTGAATGTTTTCACGATGACGGACAAAGATAAAAGTAGTCAAAGCAATCGCAATCACGGTTAATAACCAGTTAAATGTTGGTAAAATAGCTGGGACAGTGAAAGGCAAAATAATAGTAGAAAGTGTAATTAGTACAGCGCTAATCATACTTGTTAAACTCACCATACTGGTTAGATACAGACAAATCACAAAAATAAGAGCAGAATAAATAAAAAATGTGGGGCTGTATGCTAATAACATGCCAGCGCTAGTGGCTACGGCTTTACCACCTTTGAAATTGGCAAAAATAGGGAAGGTATGCCCTAAAACAGCTGCTACCCCAAAGAAGAGCGGATTCACGCCTTGTAAACCAAACAAATAGGGTAATGAAGTGGCTAACGTTCCTTTCAAGATATCCATTAATAATACCGTAATTCCGGCAGGTTTCCCTAAGACACGAAATGTATTGGTTGTTCCTGTATTCCCACTCCCAAATTGGCGTATATCTTTTTTAAAGAAAAGTTTGCCAATCCAAACACCTGAGGGAATCGAACCTAATAAATAGGCAACAAGTAACAAAATGACGATTTTCATCAAGTTAACCTCTTTCTTATTCAAACTAGGATTTATTTTATCATGAATAGAAAAACGGAACAACGTCTAATAACTAAAACAAGAAAAGTTTTTCTTTTACTTGAGGAAGCGTTGACAAATGGTTGATAACCGTTATAATAAATGTGTGTCATTAGACAAAGACGTCTAATCACTGGTTTGAAAATTAGTTATCAACGAAGATACAATATATATGTACTTATGAAGTGTCAGGGAAAGAGGTGCGAATCCTCTACAGACCTACCTACTGTATGGTGGATGAAACCAATAAGACCACAGATTATTCTGGAAGGATTGGGAGTAAGAAGAAGCTAAGTCAGGATACCGGCTTGATAAGTCTAATCATTCTTTTGTAGGAAAAAGAAGGGGCTTTGAAGATAACTGGCTGAGTATATCATTAGCATAGTTAAGTGACTGCTTTTTTTCTATTGGAGAAAAAAGTGGTTTTTTTGTATTGTTTTGACGTTGAGACAAAGGAGGTTCATTTCAGAAAATTTTCCCCAAAATAAAATAGACGAATGCGAGGATGAAAAAATGAAAAAATTTACTTTAACAATGATGACTTTAGGTTTAGTAGCAACACTTGGCTTAGCAGGATGTGGTAAACAGGAAAAGAAAGCAACTACCTCTTCTGAAAAAACAGAAGTAACGTTACCAACCAAAGACCGTAGCGGCAAAGAAATTACTTTACCCAAAGAAGCAAACAAAATTATTTCCCTAGTACCATCAACAACAGAAGTGATTGAAGACTTAGGTAAAACCGACCAATTAATCGCAGTTGATACTCAAAGTAGTACAATGATGACTGATTTAAAAAAATTACCACAAATGGATATGATGGCTGTCGATGCCGAAAAATTGATTGCCTTGAAACCACAAATTGTTTATGTGAATGACATCAATTTAGCTAGCTCAGAAAGTGTTTGGAAACAAGTGGAAGATGCTGGAATTACAGTCGTTAATATCCCCACTAGTACAAGTATCAAAGCAATCAAAGAAGACGTCCAATTCATCGCGGATAGCTTATCTGAACATGAAAAAGGACAAAAGTTAATCAAAACAATGGATCAAGAAATCGACGAAGTAGCCAAAATTGGTAAAACCATTAAAAAACCAAAAACTGTTTTGTTTGAAGTAGCTGCCTTACCAGACATTTATAGCTTTGGTAATGGGACATTTTTAAATGAAATGATTGAAACAATTGGGGCAAAAAATGTTTTGGCAAATGAAAAAGGCTGGTTACCAGTGACAGAAGAAGCGGCCATTGCTGCAAAACCAGAAGTCATTTTAACCAATGTTAACTATATGAAAGATCCCGCCAAAGAAATTTTAGCTCGTAAAAACTGGGAAAGCGTTCCAGCAGTTCAAAACAAAGAAGTTTTCGAAATTGATAACATGTCTAGCTCTTTACCAAATAACCACATTACCAAAGCATTAAAACAAATGGCAAAAGCTGTTTATCCAGAGGAATACAAGGATTTAAAAGATGAGTAAAAAAACGTGTCTCATACTGATGCTCTTGATCAGTATGAGCATGCTCTTTTTGGGTATTAAAATTGGAAGTGTTCAGATTTCGTTAACGGATTTGCTTCAAATTTTAGTGAAAAAGACGGTTTCAGAAGACGGGATTTTAGAGGGAATCATCTGGAATGTTCGGTTACCGCGTGTCGTGATGGCCTATCTCGTGGGCGCAGGCTTAGCAGTAAGTGGCACGGTGATGCAATCGCTCTTAGGTAATCCTTTAGCTTCTTCGTATACTTTGGGCGTATCAGCGGGAGCATCCTTAGGCGCTGCGTTAATCATGGTAACTGGAGTAACTGCTTCGATCTTAGGGGCATTTTTATTGCCTTTAACTGGTTTTATCTTTGGCTTAGCAACGGTCTTTTTAGTTTTGTTATTTACGCAAACAATGGATAGTCAAATGTCCAATCAAACAGTTGTTTTAGTAGGAATGATTATGACCTTGTTTGTCGGTGCTATTTTGACGTTGATTACAGCACTTTTCCAAGATTATTTGAAACAATTAGTCTTTTGGCAAATGGGTAGTTTTTCTGGCAGTAATTGGCAAAAAATTGCTATTTATTGTCCAATCTTGCTTGTCAGCAGTCTGTTTCTTTGGTTTGATGCCAACGCATTGGATGTTCTTGGCTTAGGAGAAGAACATGCGATGTTATCGGGAGTAGAAGTCAAAACAGCAAAACTACGCATTATTCTTTTGGCTAGTTTACTAGCAGGAAGTGCGGTTTCATTTGTCGGTGTGATTGGTTTTGTTGATTTAATAGCACCACATATTGTCCGTCGCTATTTAGGGGCGACTCATCGCTGGCTGATTCCCGGTTCAGCAATCTTAGGTGGGACCATCATGGTAATAGGGGACACAATTGCTCGCACGATTTTATCACCAAGAGAAATTCCCATCGGGGCCGTAACAGCCTTGATTGGAGCGCCATTCTTCTTGTATATTTACTTTAAAAAAAGGGGCGTTGCTGCATGATTGAATTAAAAGAAACAGCTGTAACGCTCCAACAAACCCCCATTTTAAAAGATATTTCCCTCGTTTTTCCGACAGGTAGTAAAACTTGTATTTTAGGTCCAAATGGTTGCGGTAAAACGACACTTTTAAAAACGATTGCCGGACTTGTCCCTTATAGTGGTTCTGTTTTAATTGATGGTCAAGAAGTTCATGGACAAAAGCGGAAGGAATTGGCAACGAAAGTAGCGATGATGAGTCAATTCACGACAGTTGCTTTTGATTATACGGTTTACGAAACAGTTTTGATGGGGGCGTATCGACAACAAGCACAACGTTTTTTACCTATTGTTTCTAAACAAGAAAAAGAACGAGTCCTTTATTATTTAGAACGCACGGGTTTATTGCCTTTAAAAGATAAAGTTGTCAATCAGCTTTCAGGAGGACAACAACAACGAGTATTTTTGGCTAAATTATTTGTACAAGATCCAGAAATTATTTTATTGGATGAACCCAATAATCATTTGGATATTCGGTATCAACAAGAATTGATTCAGCAGTTAAATGAGTGGAGTGCGCAAGAAGGGAAAACGTTAATCGGGGTGTTTCATGATATCCGTTTAGCGTTAACGCTAAGTGAAAAAATTGTGTTTATGAAGCAAGGGAAAGTGGCCGCGCAAGGTGATTTTCAAACGTTGGCTTCCAAAGAATTTTTACAAACGATTTTTGAAACAGATATTGTCTCCTATTTTCAGAAACAACATAAAGTTTGGGAAACTATTCAATAATTTTGACAAGTTTTTTGGAAACAGGTAAGATAAAGGCAAAGAATCAGAAACACAATGGCGTGTTTTAACAAATCGGCAAAGGAGCCCAAGACTAAGTACGTGATGGTACTTGCTTTGGGCTCCTTTTTTATGGAGGTAACGATGAAACGAATCATTTTAATGGGAGCTATCGGTTGTGGCAAAACCACGTTATGTCAAGCTCTACAAGGCAAAGAATTAATTTATGATAAAACACAGGCGGTGGAATTTCATACAGAAATGATTGATACACCGGGCGAGTTTATTTTGCATCGACAATATTATAATGCGTTAAACGTCACAGCGGCAGAAGCAGATGTGATCGGTTTGGTTCAAAGTGCTGTAGAAACACAACAAGTTTTTTCACCAGGATTTGGCAGTATTTTCCCGAAAGAAATCATTGGTATTTTAACCAAGATTGATTTAGCACAAGATTCTCAGCAGTTAGAGATTGTTCGGCAACAATTAAAAAGTGCGGGTGCAACAAGAATTTTTGAAATTTCTTCTGTTGAAAAAATTGGCTTGCAAGAATTAGTAGATTATTTAGAGGAGGATGAAGCAGAATGAAAATTTATACAAAAACTGGCGATAAGGGAATGACGAAATTAGTCGGCAGCTCAACCGTCGCTAAGGATTCTGATCGAGTTGAAAGTTATGGAACGATTGATGAATTGAATTCTTGGGTCGGCTATATTATCAGCCAACTTCCACAAGAAAATCAAGAAATTAAAGAAGAACTAGAAGCTTTACAACATTTACTTTTTGATGCGGGAACAGATTTGTCAACACCGATTGAAGCACAACGACCATTTAAATTACAAAAGGAAAGTGTGCATTGGCTAGAACAGCGGATTGATTTCTACACTGCACAATCACCAGATATTGATCGTTTTATTTTACCTGGCGGAACCCCAGCAGCCAGTATGGTTCATGTGGCTCGGACGATTGCACGGCGCGCAGAACGCATCATTGTTCGTTTAAATTGGACAGCCAAAATTAACGAAGAGGTATTAATTTTTACCAATCGTTTATCAGATTATTTTTATGCGTTGGCTCGCTATTTAAATGTTCAAGCACAACGACCTGATGTTTTTTATGAACGAAGCGAAATGGTTTTCCATAAAATTAAAGAAGATGGATTGTAAACAGTTGCTTTTCTAAAAAACTTATGGTAAATTTCAGATAGATTAAACGAATATTTTATGAAAAATATGAATGGAAGCCAGTGAGAATCTGGCACGGTCCCGCCACTGTGAAGAAGCAAGGTTGCTTTTAAGTCAGGTCTTTTCATTTTTTCATTATTGGGCATGCTGTTTCGAGGCAAAACAGGATGTTTCTTAACAACGCTTGTGTTGAAAATCCAGCCCAAGATATTTGTATTAATCCAATTAATGGCACGAGGAAGTGCTTTTGGGAATTTTGGGCTGGTCTTTCAATGTTGAAGGAGATTTCAGGTACAATGACGTACTGCTATATTCCCTTTTTTTATTGACAATTAATTAAAGGCGTTGTACTCTATGGATAAGGTTTCGTGTACAATGGCGTATACATAAGGAAGCAAAGACGCTTCAGACAGATGATTTTTCGTTTGTTTGAAGTGTCTTTTTGTATTTTATTAAGGAGGAATTGAGATGAAAACAATTCATTTCCCTACCGAACTATGGGTAGGAGAAGGCGCATTAGCCAATTTGGAAACACTTCATGATAGACGTGTTTTCATTGTCACAGATCCATTCATGGTTGACTCTGGATTTGTGAATGAAGTGACAAAGCATTTAACAAAAAGTGAATGGCAAATTTTTAGTGATATCATCCCCGATCCACCAATTGATAAGATTGCTGCGGGAATTAAGCAGTTAGCGACATTTCAAGGAGATACGATATTAGCTTTAGGTGGGGGATCCGCTATTGATGCGGCCAAAGCAATGAAATTTTTTGGCAAACGTACTTTGCAAACTCAGATTGCTGAGTTTATTGCGGTTCCTACAACTAGTGGAACTGGTTCAGAAGTTACGAATTTTTCAGTGATTACGGTTGCAGAAACTGGCACCAAAATCCCGCTTGTAACAGATGAAATTCAACCAGAAATTGCGATTTTAGATACAAATTTAGTGATGAGTGTGCCACCAAAAATCACAGCGGATACAGGAATGGACGTCTTAACGCATGTTATTGAAGCGTATGTTTCAACAGAAGCAAATCCGATTTCAGATGCGTTGTGCGAAAAAGTCGTTCGCTTAGTATTCGACAATTTAGAAATAGCCTTTAATGAGGGTAGCAACCAACAAGCCCGTGAAAATATGCATTTAGCTTCATGTATGGCAGGGATGGCGTTTAATGTTACTTCGTTAGGCTTGAATCACGGTATTGCTCATGCGGCCGGTGCGCGTTTACATGTGCCACATGGACGAATGAATGCAATGCTCTTACCGGAAGTCATTGCATATAACAGTGGCTTAGCGAATGGCAAAGTCGCCAACGAACCAACAGCTAAACGTTATGCGCAGTTAGCAAATTGTCTAAATGATACACAGACAACCAATGCACGGATTGGTGTTCAACAATTTATTCGACAAATCAAGCAACTCCGTCAAAAATTAAACATGCCTGCCACTTTTAGTGACTATGGTTTACCAAAAGAAGAAGTCCAAGCTGCGATCCCAAAAATAGCTGAAGGCGCATTGATGGATGGTTGCACCAAAACAAATCCTGTCCAACCAACAGCAGCAGAAGTGACAAAAATTTTAAATTCTATCTTATAAGCGATTGACAGGATGAAATCGATAACATATAATGTGGGTAGCACAACGGCGTGCTTCAAAATTTAAGAGCAAAGAAGCTCCTTAGTAGAAAGCGAAAGTGGAACCTTTACGTTTTTTATTGAGGATTTTTTATTTGCTAAATTAAAGGAGCGAGTCTGGTTGGAAGAAAAACAACGAATGATTCAAGAATATGTTCCTGGGAAACAAGTAACGTTAGCGCACATCATTGCTAGTCCTAATAAAGAAATTTATACAAAATTAGGGTTGCCAGACGGCACCAGCAATGCACTAGGTATTTTGACAATCACTCCGAGCGAAGCGGCAATTATCGCTGTTGATATTGCGACTAAAAGCGGAGATATCCAAATCGGTTTTATTGATCGTTTTTCTGGATCGGTGGTCATTTCTGGTGACGTAAGCTCAGTGGAAGCAGCCTTACAAGCGGTGATTGAAGGTTTACAACAGATTTTAAACTTTTCTGTAACTTGTAAAATTACCAGAACATAGCGTTGAAAGGACAAGGGCGTGAAGAAAATGGATGGACGAATTGTAATAGTCGATGATGAACCTATTACGAGACTCGATATTCGTGATATTGTGATAGAAGCAGGGTACGAAGTAGTCGGTGAAGCAGCTGATGGTTTTGAAGCAATTGAGGTATGTAAAAAAACACAACCTGACCTAGTATTAATGGACATTCAAATGCCAATTTTAGATGGTCTAAAAGCAGGTAAAAAAATTGTTCAAGACCAACTAGCCAGTAGTATTGTCTTTTTATCTGCATACAGTGACGTACAAAATACGGACAAAGCTAAAAAATTAGGCGCACTGGGTTATTTAGTTAAACCTCTAGATGAAAAATCATTAATACCTACAATTGAAATGAGCATTGAACGAGGCAAACAAACGCAGCTGTTACTAAATCAAATCGATAAATTAAGTTTAAAATTAGAAGAACGTAAAATTATCGAAAAAGCCAAAGGTATTCTTGTAAAAGAAAATCATATATCGGAAGAAGAAGCCTACCAAATGTTGCGTACGTTAAGTATGAACAAACGCGCACGTATGAGTGAAATTGCAGAATTGATTGTAATGGATGATGAATAAATGAAACGATTAGAGCAATTATGTCACCAATATACCAATCTTTCAGAATCAGACATTAAAGAATTACAACGTACAGCACGTTATCTTTCTTCGACGACACTCTATCAAAGTGCAGATGTTTTTATTGATGTGTATAAGGAAATGTCACAGCAAGCACTAGTCGTTTATCATAAGCCGCCTGCGAAGACAACTTCTTTATATAGCGGAGATGTCGTCGGGATGGAAGCTTTATTAAAAAATGAACCTGGTGTTCTGCGTACCATGCAAACTAGCTTAAATAGCATTGGTTTGTTAGCAGTGACTCAGGAAAATCGTTTGATTAAGCAAAATATCTATCCCATTCGCAATGAACATCGAACGATTGGTGTCATTATTGTCGAGATTGCGGCAGATGAAGAGATTCAAGCGGACTTACAAAAAGAGGAGCTAAATAACTGCCAGTTAGCAAAAGTAGCGAAATCAACTAGTCAAGTCGATGCGTTATTTATTGATCAATTGGCAGAAGCCGTTTTGATTTTTGATGCGGCGGGTCACTTATTAATTACCAATCACAATGCACAAGAGCTTTATCGCAAACTTGGTTATCGGGATAATATCATTGGAATGAGTTATGACAATTTGTCCATCGATTATACAACTTTTGAATATGTGTTGTATCAAATGAAATATAAAATGAGTAATCAACCAATTGAAAGCAAAACGACCTACCTTAATTATTATTTTAAGGTTCGGAAAGTGTGGTTGGCATCAGAAGAACAACTGATTATGATTATTCAAGACAATACAGAATTTAAAGAAAAAGAAGCGGAAATTATTTCCAAATCTGTTGCGATTCGTGAAATTCATCATCGTGTTAAAAATAACTTGCAATCGGTGGTTTCCTTATTGCGTATTCAAGAACGGCGAACGCAAAGCCCCGAAGCAAAGAAAGTCCTTCATGAAAGTGTCAATCGAATTATGGCGATTGCAGCCACCCATGAATTGCTGTCAAAACAAGTCAAAGATGACGTTGCTTTACGGCAAACATTGGAAGCAGTGATGTATAATTTTAGACATCTTTTTCAAGGCGCACAACCCATTGAGATGATGATGGATGTTGATCCAGCCATTATGGTTTCTAGCGAACAAATGGTCACCATTTCCCTTGTTGTCAACGAACTATTACAAAACATTTTTGATCATGCATTTGAGCCACAAACAAGTGGCGTTGTTAAACTTAGTGGAACATTAGATAATAAAATGATCACCATTACTGTTACAGATAATGGTAAAGGATATGACGTTCATCAAAGTAACGAGACCAGTTTAGGTTTGATGATTGTCAAAAGCTACGTAAAAGATAAATTAAAAGGAAAAATTACAATTGAATCCAATAAACAGGGAACTAAAACCTGTTTCTATTTCGAACAGAACACCAGTGATGTTGTTCATTGATTAAGCAAAGGCGCTTAAAGAAAAGTAGAAAGAAATTTTCTAACGATTCTTTAAGTGCCTTTTTGTATGCAAAAGGAGGCGAGTCAGGCGATGTCGAAGGAAACACTTTTAACCGTAGGGATTGATTTAGGGACGTCTACAACCCAATTAGTCTTGTCAGAATTAACTGTTGAAAATTTTGCCTCTGCGTTTACAGTACCACGTATCAGCATTTCTGATAAAAAAGTCATTTACCGAAGTGACATTATCTTTACACCCTTACTTAACCAATCAGAAATTGATGCAGAACCTATCAAAGCGTTTGTAGCGGAGCAATATCGCCAAGCAGGCATTCATAAACAAGATATTCAAATGGGTGCGGTAATTATCACAGGTGAAACTGCTCGAAAAAGCAATGCCAACAATGTGCTACGAGCACTTAGTGGCTATGCAGGTGATTTTGTCGTTGCTACGGCTGGTCCTGATTTAGAAAGTATCATTGCCGGGAAAGGCGCTGGTGCTCAAACTTATTCTGAAACGAAACGCAAACCAGTGGTTAATTTAGACATTGGTGGTGGAACGACAAATTTAGCTGTCTTTAAAGATGGTGAAGTGATTGATACGGCTTGTTTTGACATTGGCGGACGCTTAATTAAATTAGATCAACAACAAAAAATCACCTATATAGCTCCGAAGATTCAAGAAATTATAAATAAAAAAGGGCTAACCTTGCACCTTGGTGACCAAGCCACCGAACAAAACTTACTGCCAATTATTTCGGAATTAGTTGCCGTGTTAGAAAATAGCATTGGCTTGGGGACACAAAGCCCGTTCTACCAGTTATTAGTAACCAACCATCCACTACGAAAAGCTGAGGAATTACCAATTGTAACATTTTCTGGTGGTGTGGCTGATTGCTTAAATACGACAAGTACGAATCTCTTTAAATATGGAGACATCGGCTTGCTTTTAGGAAAATATCTGAGAAAGTCACTGATTTTTTCGGAAAAAGAAGTCTTAGAAAGCGCAGAAACAATCCGAGCGACGGTCGTCGGAGCAGGTTCACACACTGCTGAAATTAGCGGAAGCACGATCGCTTATCGTGAGCAAATTTTGCCGGTAAAAAATATCCCAATTCTAAAATTAGCGCAAGAGGATGAAACCCTTACTGTGACAGAATTAGGCCAGCGAATCCAAGAAAAACTCAATTGGCATCGTATTGAAGAAACACCCCAGATTGCCCTAGCAATTAGAGGCATGAGCAATCCAACATTTGCTGATATTCAACGCTATGGTCAAGGGATTGTGGAAGGATTAGCTAGTTTAGTTGCTGAACAAATTCCCATTATTGTTATGGTGGATGAAGACATGGCGAAAGCTTTAGGGCATGCCTTAAGTGCCCATCTGCCAAAAGACTATCCGTTTATCTGTCTTGACTCGGTCAAAGTAGAAAACGGTGATTATGTAGATATCGGCTTACCAGTGGCAGAAGGGGCCGTCCTTCCAGTCATTGTTAAGACCTTAGTATTTAATTAAAAAGGAGCGACACAAAGATGATTTTAAAAACCAAACTATTTGGCAAAGTCTATCAATTTACATCCGTTAAAGAAGTCTTAGCCAAAGCCAATGAAGAAAAGTCTGGCGACAAGTTAGCTGGCGTAGCTGCTAATTCAGCCGAAGAACGCGTGGCGGCGAAAGTCGTTTTATCGGAATTGTCCTTAAATGACTTGTTTAACAATCCCGTTGTTGATTATGACGAAGACGAAGTGACACGCATTATTATTGACCAAGTCAATATGCGAATTTTTGAAAGTATTAAACATTGGACAGTCGCAGAATTACGCGAATTTATCTTATCTTCGGAAACAACCGATTTTGATATCAAACGAATTTCCCGTGGACTCACTTCAGAAATGATTGCTGCTGTCTGTAAATTAATGTCCAACATGGATCTAATTGTTGGCGCAAAAAAAATCAATATTGAAAAAACCGCCAACACAACGATTGGCCGTCCCGGAACTTTTTCAAATCGTTTACAGCCGAACCATCCAACCGATAATGTCGATGGCATTATGGCTTCAGTTATGGAAGGTCTTTCTTATGGCGCCGGTGATGCCTTAATTGGTTTGAATCCTGTTGATGATTCTACAGAAAGTGTTAAACGGATCTTAAACAAATTTGAAGAGTTCCGCAGCGAATGGGAAATTCCAACACAAACTTGCGTGCTTGCTCACGTAACGACACAAATGGAAGCCATGCGTCAAGGCGCGCCAACTGGCTTAGTCTTTCAATCCATCGCTGGTTCAGAAAAAGGGAACACAGCATTTGGTTTAAATGCAGAAATTTTAGCTGAAGCACAAGATTTAGCGCTTCACAGTGGTCAAGCAGCTGGTCCTAATGTGATGTATTTTGAAACAGGTCAAGGCTCAGAACTTTCTTCTGAAGCGAACTTTGGTGCAGACCAAGTCACAATGGAAGCGCGTTGTTATGGCTTAGCCAAAAAATTTGATCCGTATATTGTAAATACCGTTGTCGGCTTTATTGGACCAGAATATCTTTACGATTCAAAACAAGTCATCCGCGCTGGTTTAGAAGATCATTTCATGGGCAAATTAACAGGAATTTCAATGGGTTGTGATGTCTGCTACACCAACCATATGAAAGCTGATCAAAATGATATGGAAAACTTAGCAATGTTATTAGCAACAGCTGGTTGTACGTATATCATGGGGATTCCTCATGGCGATGATGTCATGTTAAATTATCAAACAACTGGGTTCCATGAAACTGCGACGATTCGTGAAACATTAGGCTTACGTCCAATTAAAGAATTTGAAGAATGGATGGAAAAAATGGGCTTAATGGAAAACGGAAAATTAACAAGTCGCGCTGGCGATGCATCTGTATTTATTAAATAAACGAGGTGAGAATACAAATGAACGAAAAAGAATTAAAAGAAATGATTGCCGGAATTTTAACAGAAATGGTCGCTGACAATCAAGCGGTTTCGACTGCCACTGTGACTGCTGAAGAAAAACCAGTCACAACACACGTCACTGAAACGACAGAAATTGAAGAAGGCCTAATTCCTGACATTACTGAAGTAGATTTACGTAAACAATTACTATTGAAAAATGCCGTAGATCCTGAAGCACTATTAAAAATGAAAGCTTTCTCGCCAGCTCGTTTAGGCGTTGGTCGTGCAGGGACGCGTTATATGACTAGTTCAACATTACGTTTCCGAGCAGACCATGCGGCAGCACAAGATGCAGTCTTTTCAGACGTAAGCGAAGACTTGGTAAAAGAAATGAATTTTATTTCTACAAAAACAATCTGTAACAGTAAAGATGAATATTTAACACGTCCAGATTATGGTCGTCAATTTGATGAAGAAAATAGTGAAATCATTCGGAAAAATACGACACCAAAAGCCAAAATCCAAATGGTCGTAGGGGATGGCCTTAGTTCAGCTGCTATCGAAGCGAATATTAAAGAAGTCCTACCAGCAATTAAACAAGGATTAAACATGTACAACTTAGATTTCGACAATGTAGTTTTTGTTAAATATTGTCGCGTGCCAGCAATGGATAAAATTGGTGAAATCACTGACGCTGATGTTGTTTGCTTGCTAGTTGGCGAACGTCCTGGTTTAGTAACAGCTGAATCTATGAGTGCCTACATTGCTTACAAACCAACTGTCGGTATGCCAGAAGCACGGCGGACAGTTATTTCAAATATTCACAAAGGTGGGACACCGGCTGTTGAAGCAGGGGCCTACATTGCCGAAATTATTAAAAAAATGTTAGACAAGAAAAAATCTGGTATTGATTTAAAAGAAGCTGAATAAAGGAGGATTTCTCATGAAAAATGATCGTCTAGGCGCAAATGTCCTAAGTATGAAAGTCATTCCCAATGTCGATCCGGCATTAGCAAAAGAATTATCATTGAAACCAGAACATCGCTCATTAGGAATTGTTACTTCCGATTGTGATGATGTCACTTATGTTGCATTAGATGAAGCAACCAAAGCCGCCGATGTTACTGTAGTTTACGGTAAAAGTATGTATGCTGGCGCAGCAAATGCTTCAACCAAATTAGCCGGTGAAGTGATTGGCATTATTGCTGGTCCGAGTCCTGCCGAAGTCAATAGTGGCTTGAGTGTCATTACGCAAGTCATTGAAGAAGAAGCCAGCTTCTATAGTGCTAACGAAGATGACAGCATTGTTTATTTTGCACATGTAGTATCAAGAACGGGTAGCTTTTTATCTGAACAAGCGAATATTCCTGAAGGTGAAGCGATTGCTTATCTGATTGCACCACCGCTAGAAGCAATGGTTGGCTTAGATGCAGCAATGAAAGCTGCCGATGTTCAAATGGGTGTCTTTTATGGCCCACCTTCTGAAACGAACTTTGGCGGCGCCTTATTGACAGGTAGTCAATCTGCATGTAAAGCTGCTTGCAGTGCGTTTGAACAAGTCATTCAAAATATCGCTGACAATCCGTTGAGTTATTAAGGATGTGACCTGAATGAAAGCATTAGGAATGGTCGAAGTCAAAGGATTTTTAGGTGCCATTAGTGTGGCCGATGCGGCATTGAAAGCCGCCGACGTTACTTTGTTAAAAGCTGAAATTATTAATGGCGGTTTAACAACTGTGGAACTGATTGGTGACGTTGCCGCGGTTCAAGCTGCCGTTGAAGTAGGTACGGAAGTAGCTAAAGAATTAAATTGTTTAATTGCTCATCATGTGATCTCACGGGTTGATGCTCAAACGGAAGTGATTTTATCAGATCCAGAACCCAAGTCAGCACCTGAACCGATGGAACAAGTAGAAGTAATTGAAGAAGAGATTGAAACACCAGATTTGGAAGAACACACAGGCACACGCCAAAAATTAGAAACACAACGCGTGGTTGATTTACGCAAACAAGCCTACAAAATGAACCTAAGTAGTTTAAAGAAAAGTGAGATTAAATTTGCCAATAAAGAAGCTTTAATTCAAGCAATCATGGCTGAAATAGAAAGAAGTGAAGACGAGTGGAATTAGTAGATAAAGACTTACGTTCCATCCAAGAAACAAGAAATTTAATCAGAAAAGCCAAAGAGGCACAGCAAGTATTAGCAACATTTTCGCAAAAACAAATCGATGCGATTGTTCAAGCGGTTTCAGAGGCTACATTTAACCAACGAGAAAAGTTAGCGAAAATGGCCAATGAAGAAACAGGATTTGGTATCTATGAAGATAAAATCATCAAAAATGCTTTCGCTTCAAAAGTAGTATATGACGAAATGAAGGACAAAGCTACAGTTGGTGTGATCCATGATGATGCTGCCAAAAAAGTCACTGAAATTGCTGTCCCAGTGGGTGTAATTGCAGGATTAATTCCTTCTACCAACCCGACATCAACAGTCATTTACAAAGCATTAATTTCATTAAAAGCTGCCAACAGCATTGTTTTTTCACCACATCCCAATGCGTTGAAATCGATTATTGAAACAGTGGAAATTATCCAAAAAGCGGCTATTGCTGCAGGGGCACCAGAAGGTTGTGTCTCGGTCATCAAAACGCCAACCATGCAAGCGACCAGCGAATTAATGAAAAATAAAGAAACAAATTTAATTTTAGCTACTGGTGGAAACGCAATGGTTAAAGCCGCGTACTCTTCTGGAACACCAGCAATCGGTGTTGGGCCTGGTAATGGACCAGCCTACATCGAACGAAGCGCAAATGTTCCTCATGCAGTGAAACAAATAATGGATTCAAAAACTTTCGATAACGGTACAATTTGTGCATCGGAACAATCAATTATTGTTGAAACTGTCAACCGTGAAGCGGTCAAAGAAGAGTTAATTAAGCAGGGAGCGTATTTCTTAAGTCCAGCCGAAGCCGACAAATTAGCTAAATTTATTTTACGACCAAACGGTACAATGAACCCGCAAATCGTGGGACGTTCCGTTCAACATATTGCTTCATTAGTTGGTTTATCTATTCCAAAAGATCGCCGCTTAATTGTTGCCGAAGAAACACATGTAGGCTTGAAATATCCATTTTCAAGAGAAAAATTGGCACCGATTATTGCTTTCTATACAGTTGAAAACTGGGAAGCAGCTTGCGCGTTATCAATTGAAATTTTGAAAGGTGAAGGTGCGGGTCATACAATGGGCATTCACACAGAAAACAAAGAAGTCATTCGTGAATTTGGCTTAAGAAAACCCGTCTCTCGTTTGCTTGTTAACACCTCTGGTACACTTGGCGGCATTGGTGCTTCAACTAACTTAGTGCCAGCATTAACACTTGGCTGTGGCGCAGTTGGTGGCAGCTCAACTTCTGATAATATTGGGGTTGAAAATCTGTTCAATTTACGTCGTGTTGCATATGGCGTGCGTGATTTAGAAGAGATTCGTCAAGAATTTGGTCAAACATCAACCACATCTGTGGCTACTTCTTGCGAAACAACCAATCAAGAAGAACTAGTAAATGCCGTGGTGGCTCAAGTTTTAGCTCGCTTAAACTAACAAGAAACGAGCGAGTAAGAGTAAAACAAATGAATTATTGGATTTAGGGTTTGGGACCTAAGTCAAATTGCTAATTGTCCCAAATTTTTAAAAATAAAACATACATCTTAGGAGGAAATTATAATGTCAAGTACAAATGCTTTAGGAATGATCGAAACTCGTGGTTTAGTAGGTGCTGTTGAAGCAGCCGATGCAATGGTGAAAGCGGCAAACGTTACTTTAATTGGAAAAGAACAAGTCGGTGGCGGTTTAGTTACAGTAATGGTTCGCGGTGACGTTGGTGCTGTAAAAGCAGCAACAGATGCTGGTGCTGCTGCAGCAGAACGTGTTGGCGAATTATTATCTGTCCATGTAATTCCACGTCCACATACAGAAGTAGACGCTATTTTACCACACGCAACAACTGAATTATAATTTTGATTTTTTGGGGCAGAGGTAGGTTCATTACTTCTGTCCTAAACTTTCATTGAGGAGGGGTGTTATGACAGTTATTACAGAAGATATGCTTCGCATCAAAAGGCTAAAAAAAGAACTAGAAGATGGCACGGATTTTGTGTTTCCTGTAGGCAGTTTTCTGACGCCAGCCGCCAAAAGCTATCTACGCGAGCATCGGATTAATAGCAGCTTCTCTTCAACAAACCCATTGCTTTCTGAGGTTCATTCAGTGAAGGCCTCCTCACAAAAACAAAAACAAGAACATTTATCAAAAGAAACAATTTATGAGATTCGGCACTTAAGCCATCTATTGTATTTGCCTTTCTTAACGAATGAAGCGTTATCAACAGAAGGTTGGTTATATTTCGAACAACAACAACAGTGGTTAGAGAAATTTATTTTAGAACAGTCGCTTGTAATGGAACCAGTCATTTTGGAATCAAAGGTAACTATTCTAACTAACCAACAGAGACAATGGCGCTATTCCTCAAAAGAAATTCAATTACAACTAGATAAAATTATTCTCCAGTTAAAAGGAGAATCACAACTGTTCGGCATTTTTCAATCTTGGGCTACAGAATTAATTAGCACCATGGCTGAAATATCACGAAACTAGGAGATGAACAAATTGGATTCAATGAATGAAATTGTTGAAGAAGTTGTTAAACGAATTCAGCAACAACAACAAAATACTTTTGAAGTTGAAGCTTCTGGCCGACATGTTCATTTGTCTCGTCAAGAGATTGATGCATTATTTGGACCAGGATATCAACTAACAAAAGTGAAAGATTTATCACAACCTGGACAGTTTGTTTGTAAAGAACGAATTACGGTTGCTGGACCTAAAGGACTTTTTCAAAATGTGGTTATTTTAGGCCCTGAACGTAGCGAATCACAAGTTGAAGTTTCTATGACGGATACACGTATTTTAGGAATTAACGCCCCAGTTAGAGAGAGTGGCAAGACAGAAGGGACACCAGGTGTCACGCTGATGAACGGATCAGCAGTTGTGACATTAAGTCACGGCTTAATTGTTGCCAAACGTCATATTCACATGACACCCGAAGACGCCTTGAAAAATAAAGTAAGCAATAGCCAAATTGTGCAAGTCAAAGTGGAAGGCACACGTCCGTTAATCTTTGATGATGTAGTTGTGCGAATCAGTCCGCGATTTGCAACGTACATGCATATTGACTACGATGAAGCCAACGCTTGCGGCTTAACCAAAGGAGCTCGGGGCTATATTCTTAAGTAAAAGGAGGAAGGACAATGAACGTTTCTGAAATGGAAAATTTGATTCAACAGATTACTGATCGAATTTGCCAACAATTGCTGTCGTCGTCTTATTCAGTGGCTTTAGCAGAAGCAAAAGAAGCATTTCCTGAAGAAATGTTTGTTCGTTTTCCTGATGTAAATTGGGTAACCAAGGAGCAGAAGCTAGCACGAGGCTTGGTTGTAAAGAGGCTAACGATTTCCCAAGTAAATGCGATTGCGCATTTACAGGAAACGGATGAATTAGTCAAAAACATCTTAGCATTCTTATTTGAAGGTAAGCCGGTATTGGTTTTAACCCCAATACCTTCAGTGACTAAAAATTCACGATTGAAGTATCGTTTGAAACAAACGATTCAGGAAAACGTGGACATTTGCCAACAGTTTGGGCTGATTTTTTATCATGATTCAGAAAATTACGCTGTGTTTCAGGCGGCCTGTCAAAAACAACTTCGTTCATTGGCTGAGACCAAACGAACCTACATTACTGAAAAACAATTGATAAGAATGACAGAATCAGGTGTTTCTTTAAGTAAAAACGCCTATTTAACCCCGTTAGCGAAAGATTATGCTAGGAAACATCAATTGCTGACGTAAGGAGGAAAAACGATGCTTTTAGGAAAAGTGACTGGTAGCCTTTGGTCAACAAGAAAAGATGAAAAATTAAATGGCTGGAAATTTATGATGGTTGATATTTTGAATCAAGAGGACGAAAAGCAAGGATTTTTAATTGCTGCTGACAACGCTGGAGCTGGTGTCGGGGACAAAGTGTTAATTAGTCAAGGCAATGCTGCCCGTATTTCGGCAGAAGATCCGAATGTCCCAATTGATGCAATGATTGTTGGTGTCATTGATTCTACAGAGGAAGAATAGGGAGGACGAGACATGAGCATTAATGAAATTATTATGTATATTATGGTTCTTTTCATGATTATTGGAGGAATCGATAAATGTATTGGCAACAAACTAGGTTTAGGGGAGCAATTTGAGGAAGGGATTATGGCTATGGGTTCTCTAGCGCTTTCTATGGTAGGGATTATCACTTTAGCGCCTGTCTTAGCCAATCTTTTAAGTCCGATTGTCGTTCCTGTCTATGAATTACTAGGGGCTGATCCAGCAATGTTTGCCACAACCTTATTGGCTAATGATATGGGCGGCTTTGCGTTAGCGCAACAATTAGCCAATGATCCACAAGCTGGTTTATTTGCGGGGGCAATCTTAGGTGCAATGATGGGGCCAACGTTAGTCTTTACAATTCCAGTAGCGCTTGGCATTATCCAAAAAGACGACCAACAATTCTTAGCAACGGGTGTTTTGAGCGGGATTATTACAATTCCTTTTGGTTTATTAGCAGGTGGTTTAACAGCTGGCATGCCATTGTCATTGATTATTCCTAACTTAATTCCAATTATTATTGTTGCTGCTTTAATTATTTTAGGTTTATGGTTAGCGCCAAAGGGCATGATTAAAGGCTTCCAAATTTTTGGTCAAGGCGTAGTGATTGTCGCTATCTTTGGTTTAGTTGTCGGGGCGATTCAACTATTATTAGGAATTACAGTGATTCCTGGTATTGCACCAGTTACTGAAGGAATTGAAGTCGTTGGCGGGATTGCTTTAACTTTAGCTGGCGCTTTCTGTTTAGTAGCTGTGATTACGAAAGTCTTTAATAAACCATTGATGAAACTAGGAAAAGTTTTAGGAATGAATGAAGTAGCGGCTGCAGGAATGGTTGCTACATTAGCTAACAATATTCCCATGTTCCAAATGTTAAAAGACATGGATAATCGAGGGAAAATTATTAATATCGCTTTTGCTGTTTCGGCTTCTTTCGTTTTAGGTGACCACCTTGGTTTTACTGCAGGCGTAGCAAAAGAAATGATTTTTCCAATGATTGTTGGCAAATTAGTTGGAGGGATTACCGCCATTTTTGTGGCTATCTTTATGGCAAATCGAATGCTAGGGAAACCCGAAACAGAAGTGAAATAATGAGGTGTAAATATGACAGAATTAAATCGTGAAATGATTGAAACGCTTGTTCGACAAATTGTCACAGAAAAATTAATGCCGACTAAACAAGTGGATCCAAGTGGAATTATGTCCATCAAATTACCCGAAATCGACGTAACAGAAGACGACCGCTTAGATACAGGCAACCCAGCGGACATTGTTTACACAAAAGATCTGTTTTCTTTAGAAGAAAGTCCGCGCCTTGGTTGCGGTTTAATGGTGATGAAAGATACCACCTTCGACTGGACACTAGAATACGATGAAATTGATTATATTATTTCAGGACAATTAGATATACTGATTGACGGACGTAAAATTTCTGCAACAGCCGGCGAAATTATTTTAATCCCGAAAAGTAGCAAAATTCAATTTTCAGTGACGGGTGATGCCCGCTTTGTCTACGTGACTTATCCAGCAGATTGGCAAAGCCAATAATTATTTTATCGGCAGTCAGAGAATAATTTTGCCAAAACCCTTTACTCAGCGTTATAATAAATAAGAACGAAAAAAGGGGTTGAGTGAATGACATTTGAGAATCCAAGTCAAAATCAAATTTTTGATATTTTAAAACAAGCAAAAAATATTGCGGTGGTTGGTTTGAGTAACAAGCCCGACCGCACAAGTTACAAAATTGCGGAAATTTTACAGCAACATGGCTATCGTGTATTGCCTGTCAATCCAGTTTTAAAAGGTGAAACGGTGCTTGGCGAAACGGTTTATGGGACATTAACAGAGATTCCTGAAAAGATTGATATTGTTGACGTCTTTCGGCGGAGTGAATTTTTGCCAGAAGTGGCCGCAGAAACATTGAAAACAGAAGCGCCTGTCTTTTGGGCCCAACTAGGTTTGGAAAACGAAGAGGCAGCGAACTTGTTATTAAATGAAGGTCGTCAAGTTATTATGGACCGTTGTATTAAAATTGAATTGGCAAAAATGGCAGATGCTGAATAAACACGTGTAATTTTATAAAGAAAGAGCGTCCTGAACGGAAAGCTCTTTTTTTTTTGACCCAGATAGAGTATTATTGTAATGATGGTTTTAGAAGGAGCGAACGGAAAACGCAAGAAACCGGCTCACTCTTCTTCTAATTCTTTAAGAAATAGTTAATGTACGCTTATTAACTAAACGAGAATCTAAGTATAAGGAGTTTTTTCTTTGGCTAAAAAAATTAACAATGAGTACAATGATGCCTCTATCCAAGTCCTAGAAGGATTGGAAGCAGTGAGGAAAAGACCTGGTATGTATATCGGTTCAACCGATAGCCGTGGACTCCATCACTTAGTCTATGAAATTGTCGATAACGCAGTCGATGAAGCGTTATCTGGCTACGGGAATGAAATCAACGTAACTATCCAAAAAGATAATAGTATTTGTGTTGCAGACTCTGGCCGCGGAATGCCAACAGGGATGCATGCTTCTGGTATCCCAACAGTAGAAGTAATTTTTACTGTCTTACATGCGGGTGGTAAGTTTGGCCAAGGTGGCTATAAAACTTCAGGCGGACTCCATGGGGTAGGTGCCAGTGTTGTTAATGCCTTATCTAAGTGGTTAGAAGTTCATATTGTTCGTGATGGCGTAGAATACATGGAACGATTTGAGGACGGCGGTAAACCAGTTGGTACCTTAAAAAAAATCGGCAAAACAAAAAAACGCAACGGTACCTCCGTTACTTTTTTACCTGACGACACCATTTTCTCTACGACAAATTTTTCTTACGAAATTTTAGCAGAACGTTTGAGAGAATCAGCTTTCTTATTAAAAGGCGTCAAAATTACTTTAACAGATGAACGTGGGGAAGAACCCAAAGAAGAAGTCTTCCACTACGAAGAAGGTATTAAAGAATTTGTTGCCTATCTAAATGAAGAAAAAGATACATTAACACCCGTTGTTTATTTTTCAGGAGCCAAAGAAGGTATTGAAGTTGAATTAGCTTACCAATACAACGATGGCTATTCTGAAAATGTTTTATCTTTCGTTAACAATGTCCGCACAAAAGATGGCGGTACCCACGAAGTCGGTATGAAAACGTCAATGACGAAGGCGTACAATGAATATGCACGGAAAGTGGGACTATTAAAAGAAAAAGATAAAAATTTAGAAGGTAGCGACTTCCGTGAAGGCTTAGCAGCCGTCCTTTCTATTCGAGTACCAGAAAACTTACTACAGTTTGAGGGCCAAACCAAAGGAAAATTAGGTACACCTTTAGCAAGAACCGTTGTCGATAACGTCGTAGGCGAACAAATGGGCTTCTATTTACAAGAAAACAGTGAAATGAGTCAATCATTAATTCGGAAAGCGATTAAAGCCCGTGAAGCCCGTGAAGCGGCTCGTAAAGCCCGTGAAGAAAGCCGGAACGGTAAAAAACGGAAAAAAGGTGAATCGTTACTTTCTGGAAAATTAACACCGGCTCAATCCAGAAATCCTAAGAAAAATGAACTATATCTTGTCGAAGGAGACTCGGCCGGTGGCTCAGCAAAACAAGGGCGCGACCGGAAATTCCAAGCCATTTTACCGCTACGAGGAAAAGTCATTAATACGGAAAAAGCGAAAATGCAAGACATCTTGAAAAACGAAGAAATCAATACTATGATCTATACGATTGGCGCAGGCGTTGGTCCTGAATTTTCAATTGAAGATTGTAATTATGATAAAATCATCATCATGACCGATGCGGATACCGATGGTGCCCATATTCAAGTGTTGCTATTAACGTTCTTCTATCGTTATATGAAACCATTAATTGAAGCCGGCAAAGTCTACATTGCCTTACCACCACTTTATAAAGTCTCTAAAGGAACTGGAAAAAAATCAGTCATTGAGTATGCTTGGACCGATGGTGAATTGGCAGAAGTGATTGATAAAGTTGGTAAAGGCTATATGCTCCAACGCTATAAAGGTCTGGGGGAAATGAATGCAGAACAACTTTGGGAAACAACGATGGATCCTGAAACTAGAACCTTAATTCGTGTTCGGATTGATGATGCAGCTCAAGCAGAACGCCGTGTGACCACATTAATGGGCGACAAAGTCGAACCTCGTCGAAAATGGATTGAACAACATGTTCAATTTACGTTGGAAGAAGATGGCAGTATTTTAGATCGTTCAGAAGAAGACACTTCTGCACCAACAGGAGAAAGTCTTTTAGATGCGGAAAAAACAAAAGAAGCAGAACAAACCGATGACACTGAAATCAGTTTGTTTGACATAGAGTAGGGAGTGACAATTTTGGAAAAACGCCAAGAAGTTCAAGAATTAACCCTTGAAGAAGTAATGGGCGATCGTTTTGGAAGATATTCCAAATACATCATTCAAGAACGGGCCCTACCAGATATTCGAGATGGGCTAAAACCAGTACAACGCCGCATTCTCTTTTCAATGAATAAAGACGGCAATACCTTTGATAAAGGCTTTCGTAAATCAGCAAAATCTGTCGGAAACATTATGGGGAATTATCATCCCCATGGCGACAGCAGTATTTATGAAGCGATGGTGCGTCTAAGTCAAGACTGGAAATTACGGGAAGTACTAATTGAAATGCACGGAAACAACGGAAGTATGGATGGCGACCCACCAGCGGCGATGCGTTATACAGAAGCTCGTTTATCACAGTTAAGTGGTGAGTTGTTAAAAGATATCGACAAAAATACCGTCGATTTCGTCTGGAATTTTGACGATACAGAAAAAGAACCCACTGTTTTACCAGCCAAATATCCTAATTTATTGGTAAACGGCTCAACGGGGATTTCAGCAGGCTATGCAACAGAAATTCCTACGCATAATTTAGCGGAAATCATTGATGGAACTGTGTATTTAATTGATCATCCTAATGCAAGTTTAGAGAAATTAATGGAATACATTCCAGGACCAGATTTCCCAACAGGTGGGATTCTACAAGGAAAAGCAGAAATTAAAAAAGCCTACGAAACCGGCCGTGGTAAAGTAATTTTACGTGCGAAGACAAAGATTGAGCCTTTAAAAGGCGGCAAACAACAAATTGTCATTTCTGAAATTCCTTATGAAGTCAACAAAGCAACGCTAGTGAAGAAGATGGATGAAATCCGTTTAAATAAAAAAGTAGACGGCATTGCCGAAGTTCGTGACGAAAGTGACAGAACTGGCTTGCAAATTGTTGTTGAACTAAAAAAAGATGTCAATGCAGAAGGTATTTTAAATTATCTATTTAAAAACACTGAATTGCAAATCAATTACAACTTTAACATGGTAGCCATCGACAACATGACCCCGCAACAAGTGGGCCTAAAACGGATTTTAGAAAGTTACATTACGCATCGCAAATCAGTTATCATTAACCGTTGTCAATTTGAGTTGGACAAAGCTCGCAAACGTGAGCACATTGTTGCTGGTTTAATTAAAGCATTGTCTATCTTAGATAAAGTGATTGCAACAATCCGTGGCAGTAAAGATAAAAAAGATGCGAAGAAGAACTTAGTATCCGACTATGCGTTTACTGAAGAACAAGCTGAAGCAATCGTTACTTTACAGCTATACCGTTTAACCAATACGGATATTACTGATTTACAAGAAGAAGCGAAAACTTTAGAACAACAAATTGCTGAGTTATTGAACATTTTAAACAATGAAAAAGAACTATTCTCAGTCATGAAAAAAGAACTTCGCGAAGTTAAAAAGCAATATGGCAATCCGCGCTTAACTCAAATTGAAGAGGAAATCCAAGAAATCAAGATTGAAACAGCCGTGTTAGTTGCGCAGGAAGACGTGGTCGTAACCGTGACGCACGAAGGCTATATCAAGCGGAGTAGTATTCGTTCTTATACAGCATCAAAACCAGAAGAAATCGGCATGAAAGAAGGCGACTTTTTATTATATGCTGGCGAAGTCAATACATTAGATCATCTTTTACTAGTAACAAATAAAGGGAATATGATCTATCGCCCCGTCCATGAGTTGCCAGATTTACGCTGGAAAGAAATTGGCGAACATATTTCTCAAACCATTTTAAATCTTGCTATCGATGAATCGATTATTGCTGTATATCCTTATAAAGAGTTAAGTCCGACAAAAACCTTTGTTTTCATTACAAAAGCTGGCATGATTAAACAAACCAAAATGGCTGATTTTGAGCCTTGGCGCACTTATAAGAGCCGCCCGACATCTTGTATGAAATTAAAATCAGACCAAGATGAAATTACCAATGTTTATTTAACAAATGATCAAGACTTATTGGATGTTTTCCTCGTTAGCAATCGCGGTTTTGGCTTACGTTATCCATTATATGAAGTACCAGTCGTGGGTAGTAAAGCGGCTGGAGTTAAATCAATGAACCTCAAAGAAGACGATTATGTCGTTAATGGTTTACTGGTTCATTCTGAAGGGGATACACCGATTGTCATCGTTACCCAACGTGGCGGTGTTAAACGCATGTTAGCCCAAGAATTAACACAATTAGGACGAGCAAAACGTGGACTAATGGTCTTGCGGGAATTGAAGAAAAATCCACATCGTGTTGTCTTTATGTCTGAAAGTACCGATTTAGATTTATTAGTTACTACGCAAAAAGGCACACAAGAAGTTATTCAGTCGAAAAACTATCCAATCAGTGAACGAACATCCAACGGTTCCTTTGTCATCGATGAACAAAAAGATGGCCAAGTAATGGAAGTCCACGAGATGCATTCTGCAGTGATTGAAGAAGAACAAACAAACTAAACTGTGTTATAAATATCTCCACAGCAGCCATCTGTATTAATACAGATGGCTGCTGTTTTTAATACAGAAGTACATTTTTCACAAGTGATAACAACTATAAATCGTTCTTATTTTCACAAGTATAAATGTTTATATATCAGCGTTTAGAATCTTCGTTCCCCATTTATTTATTAAGAAAGTGCAATAAATAATAAAAAAACGCTTGCATCTAAAAGGTTATGTGTTATACTAATCACATAAAGCTGTTACATACAATCAAGTAGCAGTTAACTAAGGAGGCAAACACTTCATGAAACAATGGGAAGGCTTTAAAGGCGACAAATGGAGAACAAGCGTTGACACTCGTGATTTTATTCAAAACAACTACACAGAGTACAAAGGCGACGACAGTTTCTTAGAACCAATCGCTCCGAGCACTGACAAATTATGGACAAAACTACAAGAATTATTTGAAATCCAACATGAAAAAAATGGCGTTTATGACATGGATAGCGATATCCCAGCAACTATTACGTCACATGAACCTGGTTACTTAATCAAAGAAGAAGAAAAAATTGTCGGTTTACAAACAGATGTACCATTAAAACAAGCATTTATGCCATTCGGTGGTATTAAAATGGCGAACAATGCCTTAGTTTCAAATGGTTATGAAACTGACGAAGAAATGACAAAAATCTTCACAGAATACAGAAAAACACATAACCAAGGTGTTTTTGATGCCTACACAGCTGAAATGCGTTTAGCACGTAAAAACAAAATCATTACTGGTCTTCCAGATGCTTATGGCCGTGGCCGTATTATCGGTGACTATCGTCGTATCGCATTATATGGTATCGACTACTTAATGGAACAAAAGAAAAAAGATCATGATAACACTGGTAACAAAGAAATGACAGACGATGTTATTCGCTTACGTGAAGAAATTTCTGAACAATACCGTGCGTTAAATGACTTAAAACAAATGGCTGCTTCTTATGGTTTCGATATTTCTCGTCCTGCTGCAAATGCGCAAGAAGCAATCCAATGGTTATACTTTGGTTACCTAGGTGCCATTAAATCTCAAAATGGTGCGGCAATGTCAATTGGTCGTATCTCAGCATTCTTAGATATCTATATCCAACGTGACTTAGAAGCAGGTTTAATCACTGAATTTGAAGCACAAGAAATGATTGACCATTTAATCATGAAATTACGTATGGTTAAATTTGCACGTACACCAGAATACAACCAATTATTCTCTGGTTATCCAATTTGGGCAACATTATCTATTGCTGGTATGGGTATTGACGGTCGTTCATTAGTTACCAAAAATGACTTCCGTATCTTACACACCTTAACAAACATGGGACCATCTCCAGAACCTAACTTAACTGTATTGTATTCTTCTCACTTACCAGAAGGTTTCAGAACATATGCAGCTAAAATCGCGAAAGAAAGCTCATCTATCCAATTTGAAAACGATGACTTATTACGTGAAAACTGGGGCTCTGACGACTGTGCAATCGCATGTTGTGTTTCTGCAACAGTTATGGGTAAAGATATGCAATTCTTCGGCGCTCGTGCGAACTTAGCGAAAGCTGTTCTTTATGCAATTAACGGCGGGGTCGACGAAAAAACTAAAATGCAAGTAGCACCAAAATATCGTCCAATGACTGGTGACAAATTAGATTACCATGAATTCATGGAACGCTATAAAGACATCTTAGACTGGTTAGCTGAATTGTACGTTAACACATTAAACATTATTCATTACATGCATGATAAATATGCATATGAAGCACCACAATTAGCTTTAATGGATACTGATTTACAACGGACATTCGCAACTGGTATTGCCGGAATCTCTCATGCGACTGATAGTATCATGGCAATTAAACACGGTGAAGTAGAAGTAATCCGTGACGAAGATGGTATGGCAATTGATTATGTACCAACAAAAGAATTCCCAACATACGGAAACGATAACGAAGAAGCCGATGCAATGGCTAACTGGATTTTAGATTACTTTATGACACAAATTAAACGTCAACACACATACCGTAACTCTAAACCAACGACTTCATTATTAACAATCACTTCAAACGTTGTTTATGGTAAAGCAACAGGGAACACGCCTGACGGACGTCGTGCTGGCAAACCTCTTGCACCAGGTGCGAACCCAAGTTATCAAGACGGTAAATTCTTAGGTGAGAAAAATGGCTTATTAGCTTCATTAAACTCAACAGCTCGTTTAGAATATACAATCGCTTTAGATGGTATTTCTAATACACAAACCATCAACCCTAATGGTTTAGGTAAAGACGACGACACAAGAATTAACAACTTACGTAACGTATTAGATGGCTACTTCGATAAAGGTGGTTACCACTTAAACGTAAACGTATTTACAAACGAATTATTATTAGATGCACAAGCACATCCAGAAAAATATCCAAACTTAACTATCCGTGTATCTGGATATGCCGTGAAATTCCGTGACTTAACTCCTGAACAACAAGCAGACGTTATTTCAAGAACTTCACACGACAGACTATAAAAAACATTTACATTATTTAACTGAAAGGGTGACATTTAACGTGTCATCCTTTTCGTTTGAAAGAAGAGGGATCATTATGACAACACCAGTTACAGGTAGAATTCATTCAACAGAAAATTTTGGTACCGTTGATGGCCCAGGTGTCCGTTTTATCGTATTTACACAAGGGTGTCGCATGAGATGTCAATTCTGTCATAATCCAGATACTTGGAAAATTGGTTCCGGTGGTCGTGTGGTGACGACTGACGAAGTATTAGAGGAAGCATTACGTTTTCGCTCTTATTGGGGCGAAAAGGGTGGTATCACTGTCAGTGGTGGTGAGCCGCTATTGCAAATGGACTTTTTGATCGATTTATTTAAAAAAGCCAAAGCACAAGGCATTCATACAACCTTAGATACGTGTGGCAAGCCTTTTACTCGGGAAGAACCCTTCATTAGTCAATTTGATGAATTGATGAAGTATACAGATTTACTCTTATTTGACATCAAACATATTGATAACGAGCAACATAAACTGTTAACAACGCAATCAAATGATAATATTTTAGAGATGGCTACCTATTTATCTGAAATTGACAAACCTGTTTGGATTCGCCACGTATTGGTGCCTCAACGTAGTGATTACGACGAATATTTAATCCGTCTGGATGCCTTCATAAAAACATTAAACAATGTAGATAAAGTTGAAGTGCTTCCTTACCATACGATGGGCAAGTACAAATGGGAAGAACTAGGTATTCCTTATCCATTAGAAGGAATTGAGCCTCCTAAAAATGATCGTGTTGAAAATGCGAAAAAACTACTACATGTCGAGGACTATCAAGGTTATCTAGCACGTTAACAAACGAAAAAATAGAAAAGAAGACAATTTTTTTGTTGTTTCTTTTCTATTTTTTGTTATCATTAAGAGTGAATCAAAACCAAGGAGTGTGTATTATGTCAAAAATTTTAGTTTTTGGACACCAAAATCCTGATACAGATGCTATCGGAGCAGCAATTAGTTTTGCTTACTTACAAAAAGAATTAGGAAAAGAGACAGAAGCTGTCGCTTTAGGAACACCAAGTGAAGAAACTCAATATGCCTTAGATTATTTTAATATTGAAGCACCACGTGTTGTCACTGAAGCAGCTAGCGAAACAAACCAAGTCATGTTAGTGGATCATAACGAATTCCAACAAAGCATTTCAGATATCGCTGAAGTAAACATTTTAGCAGTAGTGGATCATCACCGGATTGCCAACTTCGAAACAGCAGATCCATTGTATTATCGTGCAGAACCAGTAGGGTGTACCAGTACAATCATCTATAAAATGTTTAAAGAAAATAACGTGACAATTCCAGCTCAAATTGCTGGTATGATGGTCTCAGCGATTATTTCTGATACATTATTATTTAAATCACCAACTTGCACACAAGAAGACATCGATGCAGCGCACGCCCTAGCTGATATTGCTGAAATCAATTTAGAAGGCTATGGTCTTGACTTATTAAAAGCAGGAACAAATTTAAGCGATAAATCAGCTGAAGTCCTTTTAGATTTAGATGCTAAGAGCTTCCCAATGAACGGCAAAACAGTTCGCGTTGCCCAAGTAAATACCGTCGATTTAGCAGAAGTTTTAGATCGTCAAGCTGAATTAGAAGCAGCTATGGCCGCAGAAAATGCAGCCAATAATTATGACTTGTTTGTCTTAATTATTACGAATATCCTAGACAGTGATTCTGAATTATTAGCGATTGGTGCGGAACAAGCCAAAATTGAAGCAGCGTTCAATGTAACATTAGTTAACAATCGTGCGTTCTTACCCGGCGTTGTTTCTCGTAAAAAACAAGTAGTACCACAATTAACAGAAGTCTTTAACTAAAACCGTAAGCGCCTAAGCAACGCGATAAATTCCTTGTTGCTTAGGCGCTTCAATAGTAAAGGGGCGTTAACATGAATGATTTAGCAATTTACTATCATTCTCCGCAACAAACGAAACAATACAATCATTTGCTCAACCAATCACTTTTTTTCCCTCTTGTTACTTTTATGTATGAACATCGGGAAGAAAGAATCATTTTAAGACAATTAAAAGCGGCCTTTGCAACAGAAGCCAAGTTAGAACAATTTTTATCAGAAATGATTGATTGTCAGTTAATCATTCGGGAAAATCGTCAATATCGTTTGAATTTTCCTATTTATACGGCAGCTGAAGTTGCGAGTTTGCCCTTGGCTGAAGACGAACTTCCTAAGTTTAAAGGAACTGTAACAGAGCAATTATTTTGGCTAGCTGAATCTTTTTGGCCACAAGTGTTTCCAGAAGAGGAAGACTATTTTTTTGGCGTGAGCGGTGGCCTCACATTTTATCAAAAACAAAGATTGGCCTCGGCACAACTATCTATAATTACGCTTGAAAAAGAAAAGACAGAGGTTCCAACAATGCCTCGTTATTTTGATTACTTGGGCAAAGAGCAATCCTTGCCAGAAGCCTTCAGCGCTTTATATGACTTGCTAGGGGACGTAAATCCTGAATACTATCTTTCGCAAGCGAGAAGAGTCATTAAACAAGCTCTGCGAGGCCGCAAAGTCAGTACTGTGCCTAATATTTTTCAAGAAAGTTTGCACTTGACCCAAGTGATTACGATTGACCAGGACCACTTAAAACTCCTTTTACCAGTAGCAACGGAACAAGCCGAGCCTTTAGAAGCACAGTCGGATATTCTAGCATTTTATTATGAAAAAATTGCTAACCGATCGGCCATCGAACGCTTAGTTTTTATGCAACAATTGATTGAGCAACTAGGTACGAACTCTCTAAGTTATCTTAGAATAAATTAAAGTTACGATAATTTTATTATGTAAACTAAAAATCAATAACAAGAAATGGCGCCGCTTCTTAGTGAGAAATGGCGTCATTTCTTTTGCGAACTTTTTTCGTCCAAAAACCACCGGAAATGAACTTAGGCTCATAGGAAATGATAAATGCTCTCGGCTCTAATTGATTGATTAATTTGTACAATGTACGTTCGTTTTTTCTTGGGGAAAGGATTTCTAAAACCATTCGTTCTCCTTCGCGTCCGTAGGCGACACTTTGCGTAACACCATAGCCGTGTTCACGAAGTGTTTCTGGTAAATGAAATTGTTCAGTAGTAGAAGGGAGGATAACCGATACCATAATATAACCCAAGGCCAAATAGTCTTCGATTTTAATTCCTACACTAATGCCAACAGCGTAACCAAGCGCATAAACAAGTAAATTTAAAGGATTGTCTAACCGATTCAGAACCATACTCAGCCCTAAGACATAAATTGTTATTTCAGCCATACTAACCAGCGGTGCAATAACCCGATAACCTTTCATCGTTAACATAAAACGAATAGTATTTAAGGTAATATACGCAAAATTAATGATAAAAATCATAGCTAACATTTTCAAATCAACGACCATAAAATAAGTACCTCTTTTCAAAATCTTTACATCCAGCCCTCATTATAGTACAGAAAAACTGAGAATCAAAGGCGAAACACTTATAGAAATGAATTCTTTTTTGAATACTCGCTCATATTATTCGCCTAATTTAACTGTTATTTGATATAATCTTAGTATGAAGTAAGAAGGAGGTAAGCGATGAAAATTTTTGTTTGGATTTTGTTATTTTTATTAGTAATTAACGTTATTGCTGCCTTAATTACTGTTTTTAGAAAACCTCGTAGTATTTCCAGCGTTTTAGCATGGATGATGACGTTGATTTTCTTGCCTGGTATCGGCTTTATTATTTACTTATTCTGTGGGCGAGGTATCGATGGACAAGAAGTTTTTAAATTGTCTGATGATGAAAAACAAATGGTTCAACGAATTAAAGAAAAAGTGGACGTTGATAACAAAAAAGCAGGGCGCGATAAACGTTATGATTTACTTTATGATGCGAAAGTTTTAAATCGTTATTTCCGGAATATGGACGCATCACCGTTGGCCAAAAGAAATAGTTTGCAATTATTCACAGATGGCCAAGAAAAATTCCAAGCATTATTTGAAGATATTCGTGCAGCGAAAGAAACCGTTCATGTGGAGTATTATGCGTTTTTTAATGACACAATTGGCAATCAATTTTTAGATGTATTAATCGAAAAGTTGCATGAAGGCGTGGAAGTTTACTTAATTTACGATCCTTGGGGTTCACCCGGCGCAAATAAAAAGTTTTTTGCTCGTTACGTTGACGCTGGAGGAAAAGTAGCTCCCTTTATTACTTCTCGTGATATGATCCGTAAAACACGTCTAAATTATCACTTGCATCGAAAAATTGTTGTCATCGATGGGAAAATTGGCTGGACCGGCGGGTTCAATGTTGGGGATCAATATTTGAATGTCACCGAAAAATTTGGTTACTGGCGAGATACCCATATTCGTTTGGTCGGGACGGCCGTATTTTCATTGCAAGAGATATTTATCATGGATTGGAATGCTTCAGTCAAATATCCTGAAGAACGTATGACGTATCATGAAAAATATTTTAAATTACCAGAAGATCATGAAGTGGAGCATTTGTCCTTACAAGTTGTTTCAGATGGTCCTGATTCAGAAGAAGAAATTTTGAAAAGCGGGTTTGTTCGGATGATTTTCTCTGCAGAAAAGAGTGTCTGGATTCAAACACCGTATTTAATCCCTGATGATAGTATGATTAATGCGTTGTTAGTGGCGGTTCGTTCAGGTGTCGACGTGCGAATTATGATTCCTTGTATGCCTGACCATCCCTTTATTTACCGCGCGACACAATATTACGCAAATTACTTACACAAACGCGGCATTAAAATTTATATTTATGATAGTGGGTTTATTCATGCAAAAACAATGGTGATTGATGATGAATTAGCTATGGTTGGGACAACAAACCAAGATATTCGCAGTTATTCATTGAATTTTGAGGTAAGTACGTTTATTTACAATCCCGACATTGCGTGGATGTTAGCGCAAGTCTTTGAAGAAGATATAGAAAAAAGTGTCTTACTAACCGACGAGATAATTAAAAAACAAGGGTACTGGCTACGATTCAAGCAAAACTTTTCACGCTTGTTGTCCCCAGTCTTGTAATCAAATAAATCAGCAGTGAATGTAGTAAACTACTATTTTCACTGCTGATTTTAGTAACAAAACACTGAGTTGCTCTACCTAATTCATTGATAATCCCTCTAAATAATGGTAAATTAAAAATAAATTCAATCAGCTATTCTATCGTGAGAAACATAGTTATTACGTAGATCAGATCAAAGGGACATTCACGACGAGCAAATATTGAGTGTGTTTGCTGAAACGTGCATGTGTGATTTGGTCTTTTTTATTGAGCTGTTATTTTATAGATAAGGAGTGGTCACCATGGACTACCAAGCAATAGCAAAAGAAATTTTGAAAGACGTAGGTGGCAAAGACAATATCGTGGATGTCACACATTGTTATACACGATTGCGTTTCGTATTGAAAGATACGAAACAAGCGAACAAAGAAGCCTTACTACAAACAGAAGGTGTCATTTCTGTTGTTGAAAGCGGCGGGCAGTATCAAGTGGTTTTAGGCAATAAAGTCGCGCATGTCTATAATGCTCTAGAACCTTTGTTGGCTCAGCAACTTACGACCAAAACATCTACAAAAGAAAAAAATTCATTAGGTAATCGAATTTTAAATACTGTTGCGGCGATTTTCACACCTGTCGTACCAGCAATTGCCGCTTCAGGCATGTTAAAAGGAATTCTAGCTATTGCTGTGATGGTCGCAAACAATTTTTACCAGGTCGATTTAAAACCTTTGAATACGTATATTATTTTAAGCGCCGCTTCCGATGCACTTTTTTATTTTATGCCAGTTATTTTAGGTTATTCAGCTGCTAAGGTTTTCAAAACAAACGAATATATCGCCATGGTAATTGGTGCCACCTTATGTTATCCAACCATCGTTTCATTAATGACTGAAGAATCAGCGGTTACCTTGTTTGGATTACATGTGACCAAAGCCAATTATGTTTCCACAGTAATTCCTATTATTCTTGCAATTTTTATGTTAGCTTATGTGCAACGCTTTTTGGAAAAAGTCATTCCAGAAGTTCTAAAAATTATTATGGTTCCTACGCTGTCATTACTTTTAATGATTCCAGCCACTTTATTATTATTTGGACCGATAGGGATTTATTTAGGTGACGGCGTGAATTGGTTGTATTATTATATAATGAATTTGAGTCCCATCTTGTTAGGCGGTTTTATCGGGGGAATTTGGTGTGTCTTAGTCATTTTTGGGGCTCACCGTGGGCTTGTGCCAATTGGGATTAATGATGTCGCTCGAACAGGACGGCAAAATTTGCTAGCGTTTGCTGGTGCAGCAAACTTTTCTCAAGCGGGCGCCGCATTTGGCGTGTTTGTCCGCACAAAAAATAAAGACTTGAAAGCTGTTGCTGCCTCTGCAACAGTGACTGCATTATTTGGTATCACAGAACCAGCCATTTATGGTGCAAACTTGCGGCTAAAAAAACCGATGATTTATGCGGTGGCTAGCGGAGCAGCAGGCGGGGCCTTAATGGGCTGGGGCGGTTCCTACGGGACAGCCTTCGCTAACCAAGGACTCTTGACCATCCCAGTTTACGCAGAAGCAGGAACCAAAGCCTTTATTTGTTATTTATTAGGTTGTGGTATTGCTTTTTTTGGTGCATTTCTATTAACGATTTTTCTAGGCTTTAATGATTTACCGCTTGACGAGTCACGTCAAGAACCCGGCTTCAAGACAGAGGCAGGGACAGTCAAAGAAAAACAACGGATTCAAGCACCTGTTCAAGGACAACTCGTATCTTTAGACCAAATCAACGATGAAGTCTTTGCTTCTCAACAAATGGGAAAAACGCTAGCTATTTATCCGACAGAGGAACAAATTGTTTCACCAGGAAATGGGCAAGTGACGGCTTTATATCCAACTCATCATGCAATTGGCTTAAAGTTAGACAATGGTGCTGAAATCCTCCTTCACATTGGAATCAATACCGTCGAATTAAAAGGGCGGGCATTTGAAACGTTCGTAAAAGTAGGAGAAAGAGTCAGGCTAGGACAAAAGCTGCTCTCTTTTGATAAACAAATCATCCAAGCTGCTGGTTATGATCCAACCGTCTTAGTCATCGTAACAAATACTGCGGAAATGGCTGTAATTGAGACAACCAAACAAACAGAGATTACACCACAAACAAATTTATTTTTCATGCAAGTAAAGGAGCAAAACTAATGGTTAAACAATTTAAGAACGATTTTTTATGGGGCGCTTCTTCCTCCGCTTTTCAAATTGAGGGCGCTTGGAATGAGGACGGCAAAGGCCTAACAGTCGCTGATTACAATTCTTTTAAAAAGTCAGCTGTACAAGCAGATACGAAAGTCGCCAGCGATTTTTACCATCGTTTCAAAGAGGACATTGCGTTAATGAAAGAATTAGGCTTAAAAACCTATCGTTTTTCTCTTTCATGGGCACGAATCATTCCAACAGGTGATGGCGAAATCAATCAAGCCGGCATCGATTTTTATAATGCTGTCATTGATACACTTTTAGAAAACGATATTTTGCCGTTTGTCACACTTTATCATTTTGATTTACCTTTTGCGTTGGTGGAAAAATACAATGGTTGGGCGGATCGTCGCTGCGTTTCCGCATTTCAACGCTATGCGCAAGTCTGTTATCAAGCATTTGGTGATCGAGTCAAAAATTGGCAAGTTACGAACGAACAAAACTTAATGATTCGTGTTGATGAACGAATGAATATGTACGATGTTGCACCAGAAAATGTTGAAAAAATTCGTGCACAAATGGATTACCATATGTTTGTTGCCCATGCGTTAGCGACGAATGATTGTCACCAATTGGTCGCTGGGGGAAAAGTCGGTCCCTCTGTTTCCTCAACGATGACTTATCCTAGTTCTAATAAGCCTGAAGATGTTTGGGCAGCTCGTATGAATGATAACTTTAAAACGAATTACGCTCTAGAAATGTATTGTTTTGGCGAATACCCTGGTTACTATCAAGAGTATTTAACCAAATGCGGCATTTATCCCGAAACACAGCCAGAAGATCAAGCAATTTTGAAAGCCGCTAAACCAGATTTTATCGCTCTTAATTATTATCGGACGTTAGTCGCTAGCTATTTACCGACAGATGAGCAACACCCATTGGGTACGAAAGAAAAGGACATTGATTTTGATCTATACGGTTATTTTAAAATCGAAAAAAATCAACATTTAAAAACCTCTAAGTATGGTGCCCAAATTGATCCAACTGGTCTACGTTTAGTTTTAAATGATTATTATCGTCAATACCGTTTGCCGTTAATCATTACAGAAAACGGCTTAGGCACACCAGATCACCTAACAGAGGACGGAAAAATTCATGATGATTATCGAATTGCGTATTTGCATGATCATATTGCTGCTTGTCATGCGGCTATTTCTGACGGTGTTGAGTTGTTTGGCTATTGCCCTTGGTCGGTCATGGATATTTTAAGTTCCCATCAAGGATTCAAAAAACGCTACGGTTTTATTTACGTTAATCGTGAAGACCATGAGTTAAAAGATTTACGACGCATTAAAAAAGATAGTTTTTATTGGTACCAATCAGTTATTAAAAATAATGGGTTATCAGAAGAATAGTGCCCAAAAAAGGATCATCCATTGCATAAGCGGGTGATCCTTTTGTTTTCAAGTTCTCTCATTCCGTGTTAGGCTTAAGTTAATAAACCCATTAAAGGTGGTGAGAGAGATGAATAATTACGATTTATGGAAATGGGCTGCCGGGAAACGAACCGAAAAAAATAAAAATGAAACCTATAGCGCCAAAAATTGGTGGTATGTTTTACTAATGCTCGGTGTATTTGTAGGGATCATGTTGTTGTATTATTTAATCTCTGTGCTTTGGAATTAAGGGAAAATAGGCAAATGAGGAATTAAGAATAAAAAAAGACACCTGAAAAGGTGTCTTTTTTAACAGGATTCAGACAATGATAGCTGAATCGGAATAGGATAATTTTCCTCAAGTGCAACATCAGGATCCTTCATTCTACGAAGCAGTAAGTCAATCATAACGTCACACATCTCGTCGATTGGCTGCACAATGGTTGATAGTTGTGGGGCAATTCTTTTGATTAATTTTGTCCCATCATAACCAATTACTTTTAATTCTTCAGGAATGGATATCTTCAATTTTTGAGCAATATTCATAACTGTAATTGCTGTCAAATCATCTGTACAAAAGATGCCGTCTACAGTTTTATTTTGAAGCAAACGTTCGATTTCTAGATTTTTTAATGTTGTTGAGGTCCCATTATCAATTTGTAGAATCGTTTTTTCTGCGCCATATTTTTCCATTGTTTGTTTATAACCAGCCAATCGATAATCGCTAGGTGCGCCTGTGTTATTAGCACCAGTAATAATTGCAATCTTTTGTGCACCACTTGCAAATAAGGCTTCAGTGGCTTTTTGGCCCCCTTGAAAGTTTTGCGAAGAGACAATTGGAATGCCAGGTGCCAAGAAACGGTCAAAGGAAACAATAGGTAGTGAAACATTTTCATATTCGTTAATAGCTAAGTTATGGCTACCAGTGATTACACCGTCCACTTTATTTGCAGCGAGCATTCGTAAATAGGCGCGCTCTTTTTCTGGATCTTTTTCACTATCACATAAAATCACTTTATATCCTTGAACAAAGAGCTTTCTTTCCAGTGTTTCAATTAATTCACCAAAAAATGGATGACTAACAGAAGGGAAGACTAAACCAATCAGCTGCGTACTTTTTCCTTGGAGGCTTCTGGCTAATCCATTAGGTTGATAATTTAATTCTTCCATCGCTTGATGAACTTTATCAATTGTTTTTTGACTAAGATAACCATAATTATTAATCACGCGGCTTACCGTTGTCGGGCTCACCCCAGCAAGCTTTGCTACATCCGTTAATTTAACCACCATCAAAATTCACCATCATTCCTAATTATTCGTATTTTCCAGCTCATAAAAACAAGCTTTTGCCGTCTTGGATAGATGAAGATACTGTTGCGCTTTATCTGGAAAGAAGCGACCAGTCATCGTTTTTTCACCTTTATTTACATAGATTTCTGCAACAGAGCAATCAACAAAAATAGTTAACTGAACTGACTTATTTTTCCTAATTTTAGTTTCACGAATTGTGCCATACTTTTCAGCAAAAGATTGGCCAGCAAATGTTCGATCAAGGGTTATTTTACCATGAATCGTATCAATTGTAATTAAAAGTCCTTTTGAACCCGTTTCGTTCGCTAAAAGCCGAATAAAAGCAATCTCATTTTTGGGAATATCCACTTCTAATTCAAAAGAAGCAGTAGATAAGAAATGGCAGCCATTTGATAAAGTAGTAGCGGATTGACGAAGCATTTCTGTTTCAGAAACTGGATATTGAAATAGTTTCCCGTTGTGAATTGTGAGTTCTTTAACCAGACTTAAGCCATTTGCCCAACCCTCCACATCACTTGGGTAAGTGATTTCTGGCAACCCAATCCAACTGACCGCAAGTGCACGACCATCTGGCGCATTAAAGGCTTGAGTGGCGTAGACATCAAATCCTTCATCTAAATTTTCAAAAGGCCCAGCCTGAACTAAAGAAAGATTCTCCAAATCAAACGTTTCGGCCAATGTGTACATATTCGGATAGATATTCTGATAACTTTTTACAGATGGAGATAGACCTTGTGGGCAAAATAATAAGACAGGCTGGCCATCAATAAATACCAAATTGGGGCATTCAACCATGTAGCCTAATTCTTGGTTGGTGAACGTCAATTCGCCAAGTTGATGAAAATTGTGTACATTTCGATCTTTAGAAAAATAGACCACAATTTTTCCTTGTCCATTTAAATCACTAGCACCAATTAATAAAACAAGTCCTTCTTGATAAGGAAATACCATCGGATCACGAAAATGGGAAGAATAATTGGGGTCAATAGGTAGGAATGGTGTTGATTCCTTTGTGATCGCACCTAAAGAATTCAGCCATGCAATATTTTGATATGCAAATCGTTGCCAAGTTTGATCACGAACATTTCCTGTATAAAATAAACATAGTTGGTTATCTATTGTTAAAGCTGAGCCTGAATAGACGCCATGAGAATCATATTCAGAGTCGGGATAAAGGGCAATTCCTTCATAATCCCAGTGAATTAAGTCGGAGGAAGTTAAGTGGGCCCAACTTTTTAGTCCGTGAACACTCCCGAAAGGAAACGCTTGATAAAATAAGTGCCACTGGTTATTGAAATACGAAAAACCGTTGGGATCATTTAGTAGTCCTGTCTGTGGTTGAATATGATACTTAAAACGCCAACTAGATTGCGCGATAATAGAAGTTAGATTTTCGAGGTGAGCAGATGTCCAAGAAGAATAAGGCGCATAACGTAATTCATCCGTCCATTGGTTCATGATGCTTGACATAAGTAATGTCTCCTTTATTAGAAAATAGTAGTTAGTCTAATAGTATAAACAAATCAGAAAAAAGTCAAACGTATAACATATATAAATCTATTTAAATCAAAAGAATATTATAATTTACATTTATTTATGATAAACGTTTGACATATTACGCAAAAACGAGTATCATACAAAATGTAAAAACGGTTACAGAAAAAATTAACAGGACTAGTTTAAGAGTGAGGAGAACCAGAATGAACAGAAATTGGTGGCAAAAAGAAGTGGCCTATCAAATTTATCCACGTAGCTTTTCGGATAGTAATAATGACGGAATTGGTGATTTACAAGGCATTATTCAAAAACTGGATTACTTAGAAAATTTAGGAATTACGCTGATTTGGCTGAGTCCAATGTACCCGTCGCCAATGGCTGACAATGGATATGATATTTCAGACTATTATGGTATTTCTAGCGATTTTGGTACAATGGCAGACTTCGATGAACTCATTGAAGAAGCAAAAAAACGAAACATAAAAGTTATTTTAGATTTGGTGGTAAACCATACATCTGATGAACATGCTTGGTTTCAAGATGTTTTAAAAAATCCTCAAAGTCGTTTTCGAGACTTTTATATTATAAAAGAAGGACGAGAAGCACCTACAAATTGGCGGTCTAACTTCGGTGGTAGTGTTTGGGAAAAATTACCTGGGGAAGATGCCTACTACTTTCATGCCTTTCATAAAAAACAGCCGGATTTAAATTGGGAAAATCCTGAACTACGCAAAGAAATCTATCAAATGATTCGTTTTTGGTTAAACAAAGGAATTGCTGGTTTTCGTGTAGATGCGATTAATTTTATTAAGAAAGATTTGACTTGGACAAACTTACCTGCTGATGGGGCAGATCAATTAGCCAAAGTAACAAAAGCTAGTAGAAACATGCCAGGAATGAGTGACTTTCTGAACGAATTAAAAGAAAAAGCTTTTGCTGGCTTTGATATTGTCACAGTTGCCGAAGCGGCCGGCGTCAATTATCTAAATTTATCAGAATTTATTGGAGAAACAGGGTATTTCGACATGATTTTTGACTTCAAATGGGCTGATTTGGATGTGAAATCAGGAAGCGAATGGTTTTATAGAATCGATTGGTCTTGGAATGATTTACGCACATTAATTTTCAAACAGCAAGAAGCCATGCAAGAGGCTGGTTGGAGTGCAAATTTTATTGAAAATCATGATCAACCTCGAGCGACAACGAAATATTTAAAAGAACAGGCTCAACAGCCAAATGCGGTTAAAACATTCGGCGCCATGTATTTCTTTTTAAGGGGCACGCCTTTTATTTACCAAGGACAAGAATTAGGAATGACCAATTTTGAAAGGGGTTCGATTGATGAATTCGATGATATTTCTAGCATTGATCAATACTATCGAGCAATAAAAGAAGGATTTACGCCCAAAGAAGCCTTGTCACTTGTCAATTTGCGTAGTCGAGACAATGCCCGCACGCCTTTTCCATGGAATGATTCTATGTATGGCGGTTTTTCAAGCGTCAAGCCTTGGTTAGGAATGGTGGATAATTATAAAGAAATCAATGCCGAAGCAGAAATAAAAAATAGTCAAAGTATTTTTCATTTCTATAAGCGGATGATTGCATTTCGTCAAAAGAGTCCCTATACAGACATCTTACTTTATGGAACATTTGAGGGTCTGTCAAATCTTCCAGATAATGTTATTGCTTATAAACGCAAATTAAATGAAAAAACGATTTACGCCTTTTTTAATTTTGGTGAGGCGGTTCCAATCCCTCATTATTTAGTTAATGGCACAGTTATTTTTGATACACAGTCTGAAGAACGAGAGCAATTAGTTCAGCAGGGAACATTATTAAAAAGCTATCAAGGACTATTGATTACTATAAATGAGTAGCTAGGAGGAGTATAACATGGCAGAAAATTATCAGCAGGCAGCCAAAGACATTATTCAATTAATCGGTATGGATAACATTATATCGGTCACCCATTGTCAAACGCGGTTACGTTTTATTTTGAAGGACCATGAACAAGTAGATGGTAAACAACTAGAAAAAATCGATTTAGTCAAGGGGGTTTTTTATAATGGTGGTCAATACCAAGTGATTTTAGGAACTGGTATTGTGACTAAAGTGTATGATGAAATAGAAAAACTTGGAATCAATGTTGTGTCAAAAGCAGAGCAAACAGCAATTTTAAAAAATAATGAAACAGGCATGCGCAAAACAATGCGCATTTTAAGTGAAATATTCATTCCAATTGTTCCAGTAATTGCAGCAACAGGATTGTTCCTAGGGTTAAAAGGTGTTATTTTTAACGATACTTTTTTACAATTATTCGGAGCAAGTGTAGCCAATATTCCTGAAAGCTTTCAACAAATTGTCTCTGTCATTACAGATACCGTCTTTGCCTTTTTGCCAGCTTTGATTGTTTGGTCTACCTTTAAAGCATTTAATGCGACGCCTGTAATCGGGATTGTTATTGGTTTAATGATGGTATCACCCATTTTACCAAACGCTTATGCAGTTGCAACACCAGATTCTGGCGTGAAAGCTATTATGGCTTTTGGTTTTATCCCAGTTGTCGGTGCACAAGGGTCCGTTTTAAGTGCAATTGCTGCTGGTATAATTGGCGCAAAGATTGAACTTTTTTTCCGAAAAAAGATGCCGAATATTATTGATCAAATTTTTACACCCTTTATGACTATGTTAATTACTTTTTTAATCATGATTCTCGGAATTGGCCCAATTTTGCATACCGTTGAGTTAGGCATGGTAGATGTTGTCCAATGGTTGATTGGGTTGCCCTTAGGATTAGGTGGTTTCGTGATTGGTGCCTCATATCCTTTAATGGTTTTGATTGGTATTCATCATACACTAACTATGGTAGAAACATCATTATTAGCAAATACAGGATTTAATGCATTGATTACAATATGTGCCATGTATGGGTTTGCCAACGTTGGCAGTTGTTTAGCCTTTGCGAAAAAAGCGCAAGATAGCAAAGTGAAGTCGACAGCCATTGGTTCTATGTTGTCTCAATTATTTGGAGTTAGTGAGCCTGTGTTATTTGGATTACTTATTCGTTGGAACTTAAAACCGCTGCTATGTGTCTTGTTTACATCAGGTTTAGGCGGAGCAATTTTAGCTATTTTTCATATTCAATCAAATTCTTATGGCTTAGCCGTTATTCCTTCTTTCTTAATGTATATCTATAGTGCACATCAATTAGTGATCTATTTATTAGTCGCACTTTTATCTGTCGGTGTATGTTATGCATTAACCAGTCTATTTGCAATTCCGCAAGAAGTTTTGATTTCAGATAAAGTAATCGAAGAGGAAGAACGCGAAGTCTTTGAAATGCAACACAATACCTTAGATGAACAACTTTTTTCTCCGGTAACTGGTTACGCCATGAATCTTACTGCTGTTAATGACCCAGTATTTTCAAGCGAGATGATGGGCAAAGGTTTAGCAATCATGCCAACAGCGAACAAGGTTTACGCGCCTGCAGATGGTTTATTAAACTTGGTTGCAGAAACTGGGCACGCTTATGGTATCCAAACGGACGCAGGAGCTGAAGTATTAATTCATATAGGAATTGATACTGTCACATTGGGACAGGAGGTCTTTCAGACACAAGTAACCCAAGGTCATCGTGTTAAAAAAGGAGATCTTTTAGGAACGTTCGATCGAAAAGCCATTAAAGAAGCTGGGCTTGACTCAACTGTCATGGTTATCATTACAAATACTTCAAGTTATTTAAGCGTAGAGCCAATGATGTCAGATCATAATGAAATTACGCCGGAACAAATCATTTTAAATCTAAATACACCTAACTAAACAAAAGAACAGCAAGAAGTAGTTATCACTTCTTGCTGTTCTTTTTCTTAATAAAAAACCAATGATTTTCGGTTGTATTTGTCTATCCGTTTGTAGTATGATTGAGTCAGTTTTAAAGGAAACATGCCAAGTATGGAAGACCATACTTGACACGCATTGACTAATTAAACATGGGGAACGTTGCCATAAGTTGATGTTCCAGTCAATAATGCAAGTAAATCAAACATAGCATGTACCTCCTTTAATTGATAATCAAAGTATAACATTTTTTAATGAATTTACATAATAATACAAGTGGAGGTCTGTTCGTGAAGGTAGCAGGAGACAAAATAAAACAAGCGAGAAAACTTAAAAAAATCACACAATCAGAGCTGGCTAACGGCATCTGTACGCAAGCAACAATTAGTAATATTGAAAACCGTAATCTATGTGACAGTTTAGATATTTTCTCATCTATTTGCCTCCGATTAGATTTAGAAGTAGAAGAATGCATGATGATTTCTGAAGAAAAGAAAATTGAAAATCTACTAAACAAAGTCGAGGATTTATCTTTACGGTTATTTCACTTAGAGGCCTACAATTTATTACAAGAAGTGCCTGAAGGTCTTATCTTATCTAATAATGAACTAACGACTAAATTGTTATATTATAAGGGAATTACTTGTTTATTAGGAAAAAAAGATAAAGCAGAGGCCTTGTTTTACCTATACCGGGGCGCGGAAATTGACCGTAAAGTCAATATTTACAACATTTTAAGCCTGAATGCGCTAGGTACGCTATACGAACTGGAAAAAGATATGAGAAAAGCGCAAGTGTATTACGAAAAATCATTACAAGAATTGGAACAATTTAAATTAGAATGTTCCTTGGAGCGTTGTAGAATTTATTATAATTCTGCTAAATTCTACTCGGAAATGAAAGACTACCAAAAAAGTGTCATTTTAAGCGAAAAAGGGATTCAGATTTGTCGTGACAAACACTCCATTTATTTGCTAGATTATCTTTTATATGAAAAAGCCTTTAACAAACAAATGCTCGGGGAAGACACAGCCGATGACTATCGCCAAGCCTATTATTTTACACAATTTTTTGGCAATACGGAAGTCCTGCAATATATTGAGAAAGATATGAAAGCTTTTAATATTTCCTATTAATTTAATCAAAAAGCCGATAAAAGCTGAAAACTCAGTTTTTACCGGCTTTTTGAAAAATATAGGCAAGTTGCTTTTAAAAATCAGCAGTCACGGTTACGATAAGCAAGACGAAGTATTTAGGAGGATTTAAAAATGAAAAGAGTAATGTGGTTTAGACGTGATTTACGATTACAGGATAATAAAGCATTAGCACACGCGTTACAAAATTCTGCAGCTGATGAATTGATTTTATTATTCCAAATGAATCCTCAACAATTTATTCAAGAAAGTGCTAATCATAACGCTTTTTTTGCAAGCTTAGCCTCGTTCAAAGAACGAATCGATCAAGAGGCACATTTACAAATCATGGTCGGCGAACCATTAGATTTATTTTCACGTTTGAAACGCAAATTACCCGATTGGCAGGCCATTTATTTTAATGAAGATACTTGTGGCTTTGGGGCAAAGCGGGACCAGCAAGCTATGCGCTTTTTTGAAGAAAATAATATTCAGTCTTTCTCTTTTCAAGATGCCTATTTGCATGGCTCTGAAGAAATTAAGAAGAACGATGGCAGCAAGTACCAAGTGTTTACGCCCTATTACAATAAATGGAAAGAGGCGCCTAAAGAAACACCGATTCCTGTTTCCTATACAGCTGAAAAAATTTTTAGTGCGTGTCTTTTTCCAGAAGAGGAAGCAGCTTATCGTGAACAGATTGCGAGGATTCCTTTAACACACTATAGTGTCGGCGAAGAAACAGCCAGAAGGCGCTTAAATACTTTTATTGATCAAAAACTTCAATCCTATGAAAATAAGCGTGATTTTCCTTATCAGGATCAAACGAGTCATCTGTCTACTTTTTTAAGAACGGGAGAACTTTCGATTCGCACCATTTGGCAAGAGCTTGCATCTGTGCCTTCTAGCTTAAGTAAAGAAACCTTCAAAAAAGAATTAGCTTGGCGCGACTTTTACAATATGATCTATAGTGCGTTTCCACAACAAAAAGAGGAAGCTATTCAAGAAAAATTTCGTTATATTCAATGGACAAATGACCCAGAAATGTTTGTCAAGTGGCAAAAAGGGGAGACGGGGTACCCTATAATTGATGCCGCAATGCGACAACTGAATCAAACTGGTTGGATGCACAATCGCTTAAGAATGATTACTGCCTCTTTTTTAGTTAAAAATTTACACATCGATTGGCGTTGGGGTGAAAAATACTTTCAAAAAATGTTGATTGACTATGATGCTGCCAATAATATCGGTGGCTGGCAATGGGCTGCTTCAACAGGAACGGACGCTGTCCCTTATTTTCGGATTTTTAATCCAATTATCCAGTCAAAAAAATTTGATAATGACGGCCAGTTCATCAAAAAATATGTTCCAGAACTTAAGCAAGTGCCACAAAAGTATATTCATCAACCAAATCTAATGAACGAAGCCTTACAAACGCAATATCATGTACATTTAGGAGAAAATTATCCAAAACCCATTGTCGATTATGCATCAAGTAAAAAACAAACATTGTTTCTATATGAAGCGAGCAAAGAAATTCATCAAGAAATGAACAATCCAAGGTTTCAATAAACAGTAAACCCAACTAGCTTAGCAAACAACTTGTAAGGTTAGTTGGGCAAATTAATTAGTCGAAAGAGAAGTGCAATTTATCGGCTAAAGTTTTTTATTCTATTCTAGTTAACATAATATACATTATACAAAGTAGAGTAAAAAGCATTGAAAAGCAAACAAAACCAGTCTTTAGTTTATCTAGACTGGTTTTGTCACGTACGTTATATAAATTATGCTTGTTGCTTGATGGCTTGTGCGACACGTGCTCCATATTCTGGATTTACTCTAGTGAACAAATCAATTTGACGCGCGATGATTTCTTGATTTTTCACTTGACCTAAAGATGCCGCTATATTGTTAATTAAGTTTTCTTTTTCTTCGCTTGGCAGCAAATTATACAAAGCGTTTGCTTGTGTAAAGTGATCTTGATTATAGCTATAATTACCAACATTTCCTTCAACTTCAAAGGAACTAATTTTCGCTGTAGGATCTTCTTTTGGTGTTTCAGTATAACTATTTGGTTCATAATTAATTTCGCTATTGCCATTGTTAAAACGCATATTGCCGTCTTTTTGGTAGTTATTTACAGGCGCTTTTGCTTGGTTGATTGGCAATTGGTGACTATTAGCGCCCACGCGATGACGATGTGCGTCCCCATAAGCGAACAAACGTCCTTGCAATAATTTATCCGGAGAAGCTTCAATACCAGGAACGAAATTCCCTGGTGAAAAGGTTACTTGTTCAACCTCTGCAAAATAATTCTCTGGATTTCTATTTAAAGTCATCGTGCCAACTTCAATCAGCGGATACTCTTTTTGAGAAACCGTTTTTGTTACATCAAAAAGTGTTTCTTTCATTGTTAACGCATCTGCATACGGGATAATTTGCACAGATAATGTCCAAGAAGGAAATTCTTGATTTTCAATTGCATTATGCAAATCTTCAATATGGAAATCTGGGTTTTTCCCAGCAATTTCTTCTGCTAATTGACTCTCTAGATTTTTGATTCCTTGATTCGTCTTGAAGTGATATTTAACAAAAAATACTTCTCCAGCAGCATTGACCCATTTGAATGTATGGCTACCAAAACCATGCATATGACGGAACGACAACGGAATGCCACGATCACTCATTAAAATTGTTACTTGATGAAGACTTTCCGGTGAATGAGACCAAAAATCCCAAACAGCTTCTGGACTTTTCAAATGCGTCCGCGGATTTCTTTTTTGGCTATGAATAAAATCTGGAAACTTAATTGCATCACGAATGAAAAAAATGGGCGTATTATTGCCAACTAAGTCGTAATTTCCTTCGTCTGTATAGAATTTAAGCGCAAAACCGCGAGGATCACGCAATGTATCTGATGAACCTAACTCTCCAGCTACAGTTGAAAAACGAGCGAATAAAGGTGTTTCTTTGCCAACTTCAGATAAAAAATCGGCTTTAGTATATTGTGCCATTGATTGGCTCACCTTGAAAATCCCATGAGCACCAGCACCTTTGGCATGAACAACCCGTTCTGGTACGCGCTCACGATTAAAATGAGCTAATTTTTCTAATAAATGAACGTCTTGGATTAGGACAGGACCAAATTCTCCTGCAGTTAGCGAATTTTGATTATCGCCAACTGGACTTCCTTGTGACGTAGTTAAATGTTGATTTTTCACCTAAAACACTCCTTCATCTAAAATTATACTCATTGTATAAAAAAACCACTCTGCATAACAAAAATAATGCTTAAAAACACTCGAAAACATTTGTTATTTAATAGAATGATTAAAAATAGCAGTAGAATTTAAATCAAAAACAAATGTATTAACTTTAAACTGTTTACACCACCAAAAATAACAACCAATAATTCAAAGAAAACTAAAATGCTGTTTTTTTATTCAAAAAAGACCTAGCATCCCAATCATGCTAGGTCTTTCGTTACTTTTTTTGAGCGGCCGTTTTTATTGGTCATTCAGTGTTATTGATTGATCGCAACAGTCGTGTCTTCAGTCGATAGACCTGTCATAGAGGTGCTATCGGAAAATATTTTTTCAACTTCTTGTTCTGATAAAATATTTTCTTTCTTAGGCATTGAAATCGTCGCTTTTTTGGCTTTTTGTGTAATGCTAATTTTACTAGATAATGATTCAAGTCCCATATCAACGTTCTTGTCTTGCTGCGGTTTCACATTAATCAACATATTTGTTTTATTTTCTTTTGTATTAACAGAAACTTTGGCAGAAACATCTTTGACTTTTTCGAAAGGATCTTGTTCTTTACCTTTTTCAGATGTTTCTGTCGTAATTTTGATTAACTTTTGTAATTCTTTTTTTGTAAACGTATGGGTAATGGTGTCCCCTTTTTTCTCGAACGTATCCTTGTCTAATCCTTCTAAAAACTCTTTGTATTCCTTAGCAGACTGTTTTCGTTCTTTTTCCGATTCTTGATACTCTTTGATTGTATCTTGCCATTCTTTCGTACTTTCCTCGTTCATGGCTAAAAGATCAATGTATTTTCCTTTTAGTTTTTCTGTATCTAACTGAGAACTATCGATAGCACCGTCAGTCATTGAGTCTGCGACAGCGACAATATATTCCATCATATCTGTTGCTAAATAGAGTTTTGGCTCTTTGCCCTCGTTATCTAACGATCCAACCAATGAAATCGGTACATCCATTCCCATCGCTTTTAATTTCATCTCTAAGTTGAATGCTTTTTCTTTTTTGGCATCTACTTGAATCTTCCCAGAAAGCGATGCGTCTTTGATTTGCGTGATGAGCATCCCAATCATAGGATTCGTTTGTGCACCATCTTCTTGTGAAAATTTCATGTCACTAATTGACATAGAGAAATCCCAAACCCCAGATTCTTGTGCGTTTTGATTGCCGATTCCTTGAATGAACTCATCTTTCGCACTTTTGCCACAACCTGTCAGTAACAAAGCTGAACAGAAAACGCCTGCGACAATCCCCACTTTTCTTTTTAACACACTTTTTCCCCCTCATTATATAAAAAATTAATTCCCTTTTATTAAGAATAGCAAACATTGCTTATAAATAGCAATGTTTAATTTTAGATTTACTCTCTTTTAATAAATGGGATTGATTTAATCTTTTAGGTTTGAATCATTAAGCTGTATTATTTTTAAAATAAAATTGCTTTTCGCCAAAAAATACTGGGAAAAGTTCTGCTAAACTGCCAGCTAAAGGACCTTCTCGCAATTCTTTTTCAGTGACCCAAAACAAGGGTTGTTCCGTTTCTTCTGGTAGTTCATCCGCTGTTTCTGCAATGAATAATGTGGCTAATTCCCGCGCACCTGAACAATCATTCAGCCATTCTGCAACACCTACTAATTGTGGCTTCAGCACTAATCCTGTTTCTTCAAGGAGTTCGCGAACCATGGCTGTTTCCATGCCCTCGTTTTTTTCAACATGTCCGCCAGGGAACGTCCAACCAGGCCAATCCTTTTTTTGTCGTTCTTGCACAAGGATTTCATTTTTCTGATTTCTAATCATACATAATGTTGTTAATTCTACTTCAAAATTCCGATTCATTTGGCACCTCATCATTTTTTCCTTTGTTAAGGTTACGATACAGAAAAACAGAGAAAGATTCAACTAAGAATTTTCTCTGTTTTATCATCTAGCTCTTTAATAAGTCGTATTGCGATTGATATAAATGATGATATAACGCATGTTTTGCCATTAGTTGATCATGAGATCCTTCTTCCACAATACGACCACCATCAATATAGAAAATTTTATCGCTATTTTTGATGGTAGAAAGTCGATGAGCAATAATAAACGATGTCCGTCCTTTCAGAAGTTGTTGTAGTCCTTCTTGTAACAATTCTTCTGTTTTTGTATCAATACTGGAGGTTGCTTCGTCTAAAATTAAAATTTTGGGATCTGCCAGTAAAGCACGAGCAAATGAAATTAATTGGCGTTGTCCTGCCGAGAGTGTACTACCCCGCTCTTCCACAACTGTTTCATAGCCATCTTTTAAATCCTTGATAAAGTCGTGCGCACGAACAATTTTTGCGGCTTGGATGACTTCTTCCTCTGTGGCTGCTAAATTTCCGTACCGAATGTTTTCAATAATCGTTCCTGAAAAAATAAACGTATCTTGAAGCATTACCCCCATTTGTTTTCTTAACGAACGGAGTGTCACATCGCGAACATCATAACCATCAATTTTAACGGCCCCTTCATTCACATCATAAAAACGACTTAACAAATTGATGATTGTTGTTTTACCCGCACCTGTTGGCCCAACCAAGGCGATTGTTTGTCCTGGCTCAATATGAAAACTAACATCGGTCAAAATATTTTTTCCTTCTTCATAACGGAAATAAACATGCTGAAAGTCGACGGTTCCTTTAATTGGCGGCAACTCAATAGCGTGCGGCGCATCTTGAATTTCTGGAACAACATCCATCGTTTCAAAAATCCTTTCCAAATAGGCAGTTGCAGTAATCAGAGAATTGTAGAAGTTACCAATATTGATGACTGGATTCCAAAAGTTATTGATATAACCGATAAAAGCAATTAGCGTCCCAGTGGTAACGGACACACCTAATTGACGGATTCCTACGAAATAGATAAAACAAGTCGTAATGACGGATATATTTTGCACTGCTGGCCATAATAAATACTGGACACGCACAGCTTTCATAAAGGATTGACGATATTCTTCGCTTACCTCGTTAAAAATCTGGAAATTTTCATCTTCTCGTGCAAAAGATTGTGTAATTTTAATTCCTGAAATACTTTCATGAATATAGGCATTTAAGTTTGATTGTTTATTGCTAAGCTCTTGGTAAGCTTTCCGTTGTTTCCCTTGGATAAATAGAACCATCACGAACAACACAGGCAATAGCAGCAAACTGTATAAGGTTAATTTCACATCAATAAATAACATGAAGATTAAGGTGATAATCACATTAAATAAATCAGAAATTAAATTGATCAATCCGTTACTTAATAAATCACTTAACGTATTGATGTAATTGACCACCCGAATTAAGATTTTTCCATGCGGCCGACTGTCAAAGTAAGAAAATGGTAATTTTTGTAGATGCTCAAAAATTGAAAAACGCATATCTTTTAAAATATCTTGTCCAATTTCTGTGATGGCATATATCCGATAACGCATACACCAACCAATAATCACCAAGGAAAATAGGAAAATAGCCCCTAGTATCAAGAGTAACGAGAGATTCTTTTGTGGAATTACTTGGTCAATCGCAATTTTAGTAAAGTAAGGGCCTAACATACTTGCCAGATTAGCTAATATGATGACAAATAATGTTTTAAAAACAGCTTTTTTGTAAGGCTTAATATAGGCGCCTAATCGTTTATAGTGGGACCAATTAAATTCTTTTTCTAAAGTCTCATCTACATCAAACGTATTTCTAGCCACGCGACTCACCTTCCTTTGTCAGACCTAATTGTTTTTGATATACGTCAAAATATTTGCCTTTTTGTTCGACTAATTCGCTATGCGTACCGCTTTCCACCACACGGCCTTTTTCCATCATCAAAATTAAATTGGCCTCTCTCACAGAAGAAATTCGGTGGGCAATAATAAATGTCGTTTTCTTTTCCGTCAAACGACCTAGTTCTTTTTGAATTTTTGATTCTGTTTCCATATCAACAGCGGAAGTTGTGTCATCTAAAATTAAAATAGCTGGATCTTTGGTTAAGGCACGGGCCAGTGAAATCCGCTGTTTTTGGCCACCAGATAGGCCAACGCCGCGTTCACCAACAATTGTTGCATAACCTTCGGGCATTCTGGAAATAAAGCTATGAGCATCAGCAATTTCAGCCATCATTTGCACTTGTTCCAAGTTAGCCAATGTGTTACCAAAAGCAATGTTATCTTCTATTGTATTGGAAAAAAGAAAGACATCTTGCATAACCATGGAGATATTTTCTCGCAATTTACGAACAGAATAGCTTTTAGCATCTTTTCCATCAATATAAACAGTGCCTTTTGTTGGATCATAGAACCGAGCGATTAAGTTAACTAAAGTGGTTTTGCCTGAACCAGTTTCCCCTAAAATACCAATTGTTTCACCAGGTTTTGCTGAAAATGAAACATCCGATAAAATGGGGGTTTCTGGATCATCTGAAAAATGAAAGGACACGTGATCAAACGTCACATAGCCTTGGATTGGTTCTGCTTCTTTTTCCCGAGCAATGGGAATCTTCGGTTTCGTTGCTAATAACTGACGAATTTTAATGGACGATGCCGTAAAGCGTTGCACATCATTGATCAACCAGCCACTCATTCGCATCGGCATGTTCAACATCCAGAGAAAACCGTTAAAGGCCACTAAATCACCAATTGTCATCCGACCTTGAATTACAAAGAGGCCACCAAGAACTAAGGCAATAACATTTAAACTACCTGCAAAACCGTCTAACCACGGTAAATATTTTTTTGAGACATCTGCAGAAGCCATATTCCATTTTTTATAGTCTTCATTGTGCTTGTTAAACTTTTCAATTTCATAAGGTTCTTGAGAAAAAGCTTTAACCACCCGATTTCCACCAATATTTTCTTCGACCATCGAATTTAGCCGAGAAAAACTTTCCCGGATCTCAAAAAATACCGGATGCGATTCCTTCGACATTTTTTGTGTTAACAGAAAAATCAAAGGTGTAATTAAAATTAATGCTAGCATCAATTGCCAATTGATCGTCCCCATCACAATCACGGCTGCGATGAACCATAAAATACATTCTAAGAGGTTATAAGTGACCCAAGAAACAAAATGGCGGATAGCGTCTGTATCCCCTGTCATTCGCGCCATAATGTCGCCAACACGTGTATGATTAAAGAAATCAAAATCTAATTCTTGAAGTTTGACATACATATCTTTTCTTAAGTCAAATAACGCAGATTGTCCAACCGATTCAAACAAGACTTGATAACTATAACGAACAACTGTCCGAATAACGGTCACTCCAATCATAATCCCAAGAATTGGGACAAGCTCTTCAGTTTTCCCCTGATTGATTACTTGGTCTACAATTCTGCCAGATAACAATGGAATAATAACAATTAAAATAGCGTTAATAACGACAAAAATAACAGCTAGCAGTAACTTATTCTTATTTTTTTTAGCATATTGCCAAATCCATTCAAAACTATTCATTTTCTCCCCTACTCTCTCTTGTTTTTATGGACGTGTATAAGATTACTGTTTTTTTATAGGAAAAGAAATGGGCATTCTTGTATATTTTGATGTACAATATAGTATAGAAAGCGGATACAAGTAGGAGTGATTTTTTATGAACTACACAAATAGTCGAACGTTTAATCCTGAAATTTTATATGCCTTTGATCCTTGGAACGAAGAGACCCACCCTTATAATTGTCATCATCATGAATTTCTGGAAATATCTATTCTTTTAGAAGGTGAATCTGAATATATTGTTCAAGGGCAACAGTACCATGCCACTGCTGGTACAGTGTTTCTTTTTAATCCGCGAACGGAACATGGTGAGCAACAAAAAGCAGGAACTTACTCACATCAACTACACATTGGCATTTCAAATCTCTATTTAGAAGGCTTAGCGCGAAACGTATTTCCAAATAAATCAGCTTTATTAGATTTAAGTCATTTACATGGTGCTTTTTTAGAAAAAGCTTGGCAAATTGTTCATGAATTAAACCATCAAGAAGTTGAATCAGCGTTACAAATTAAAGCTTTAGTTATTGAACTATTGGTCTATATTTTAAGAAGCTTAGCAGTTGATCAAGAAAATAAAATTGAAACTCGGCTATCGAAAACGGAAAAAAGAAAACGAAATTTAGTCAATCATACGATTTATTATCTGGAAACGCACCATGACGAAGAAATTACTTTGGAACAGTTAGCTGAAATGCTATATGTGACCCCGACTTATTTGTCGAAAACCTTTAAAGCGGCCACAGGCGTTGGGCCAATCAATTATTTAATTCAAATCCGCTTAAACCATGCGAAAGAATTGCTGAAAAATGATTCCCTAAGTGTCAAAGAAGTGGCAAAAACGGTTGGTTACGAAGATGCCTATCATTTCAGTAAATTATTCAAAAAATATTATGGAAAATCTCCTTCACAATTTTAAGATAAAAAAACAAGGAATCGTCGGCTTCATTGCGTCCGTTTCCTTGTTTTTGCTTTACGTTGACTCTTTTAACTGTTTCGTCATTGTATAATCGGTATGGCGTTCATTTCCCATATAAAAATCATGTTCATCTGTTTTGACGAAGCCCAATGATTGATAAAATTTTTGCGCTGGATGATTATGTTCCCAAACACCTAACCAAACCGTCTCTTTTTCTGCTTCTTCCGCTAATTCAATTGCTTTCGTAATCAAATGTTTGCCTAAGCCTAAACGCTTAAAAGATTTACGAATATAAATGCGCTCAACTTGTAACGCTTGTGGATGTTGATAGGTAATCTGAGCATCACCGTGATTTAATTTCACATAACCTGCAAGTTCATTATTATAAAAAGCAAAGAAATATTGCGAATCTTTATGTAAGATTTCGCTTTCTAAAACTGCTGGACTAAATTTCCTCTCATAATGTGCCTGTAAATCCTTTTCGTTTTCGCCATCTCCATAAGTATCTGCAAAAGTCTCTTGGCAAATGGCCTCTAATTCTGGTACGTCTGCGACGGTACACTCTCTAATAAATACTGACATACTAAAACTCCTTTGTAGATTAAATCAACTGTTTAATTAAAATTAAACAAGGATTCCAAGCGTCCCATAATGTCGGAAAAACCTCAAGGCGCTTAAAACCCAATGATTCGTAAAAACGAATAGTATGATCGTACACGGAATAATTTCCTTCGTCAACTGTTTTGACTTGAATAAAAAAATAGTTATTTTTAGAATACGTTTCCACGCTTTCTATCAATAACTTGCCGATACCTTTGCGATGATACCGCTTTTTAACTGCCATACAATGGATTTCTACTGTATCTTTACTTGTTTCTGAAAGTGTTATAAAACCGAGTATTTTATTCTCTACATCCTTTGCCACCCACATAGGTAAAGTGCTAGCTATATCGATATACTTGCGGGTCTCTTTTTCAAGGCCAAACCATTCTGGAAGATTAAACAATACTTCTTGTGCTGCCTGAGTCTTTTTATCTGCATTTTTTTCCCTTATAATTGTAAATTCTTTCAATTTACAACCTCCTTTTTGTTTACATAACAAAATTATTGTATACCCAATCTTTTTTATTAAATAATAGCATAGGTAGTTTAAAAATGTAAGTTAGTCATTTATTCTTTATTATTTCCTTAAAACGACGCCTTTTCTCGCTAAATCTGCCCTTTCTTTATTTTTTTCTGTTAAACTAAACGTATTAAGTCTATGAGGAGCGTGCGTATATGGATTATCTGAACACTTATAAGCGGTTGCTAGCATTGGCAGATGCTGGTCTTTTTTACGGGAAAGATGCTTTTGATCAAGAACGTTACCAAGAACTACGAGAACTTACGTTACAACTTATTAGCGCAACCGGACACGAAGCGACTGTCTTGCCCGACTTAGAAAAAATCTTAACTAAAGAAGAAGGTTATCCAACACCGAAAGTAGATGTTCGCGGTTTGATAAAAAAAGAGAATCGTTTTTTATTAGTTGAAGATTTACGGACCAAAGAATGGTCATTACCTGGTGGCTATGCCGAAATTGGCTGCTCTCCTAAAGAAAATATTGAAAAAGAAGTATTGGAAGAAACTGGCTTAGTTGTTACAGCAAAAGAATTGCTTGCTGTTTATGATACAGATAAACGAAAAGACATTCCTCAACTATTTCAGTACTATAAAATGATCTTTTCTTGTGACATTCTAGAAAATCATCCCTTTGAAAAAAACATTGAAACCTCGAATTGTGCTTATTTTTCTTTAGATAATCTCCCCTCTCTTTCTATCAAACGAACAACGAAAGAGCAATTAATGGCATTAATGAACCAAACAACTGGAGCGCTTAGTGACTAACAAAAAGGATGAAGAACTTCTGTTCTTCATCCTTTTTCTATTATTAATTACATATTTTCTAAAGCGGCTTGGGCTAATAAGTTTAAGTAGTTCCAAGGGCGATCAAAATGTGGTTGGAAGAAGAAATCAGAAATCGCTAAATCTTCGACAGTCATTTTATTTTGGACCGCTAATGATAAAGTATTGGCAGATTGTGTGATATCATATTTAGACATCAATTGACCACCAACAATGCGTTGTGTTCCTTTTTCATAGACTAATTCCATCAGAACTTTTTCAGTTGTTGGCATAAACTCTGGACGATAGTTATCTTCGAAAACAGTCGCTTCGACATCTAGTCCGTTTAATTTGGCACTTTCTTTTGTCACACCTGTTGAACCAATTTTCCAACCGAATAAATATAAACCAGAAGTTCCCTGTGTGCCACGATAAGCCAATTTTTGTTCAGTCAAATTACGACCTACTAGCATACCTTGACGAACAGCATTCGTTGCTAATGGGATATAATTTTTTGTTTGACTTGGGTTGTAGTGAACAACTGCACTATCACCCGCAGCAAAAATATCAGGATTGCTTGTTTGCATATACTCATTGACTTCGATTGCACCATTTGGTAACATGTCAACTTTATCTTTTAATAATTCTGTATTTGGACGGAAACCAACACACATAATCACCATATCTGCTTCGAATTCTTGACTTGGTGTAATGACTTTTGCTACTTTTCCTTGCTCATCTGCTACGAATTGTTGGACATTTTCACCTAAAGCTAAATTAACGCCACGATCAACTAATTCTTTTTCTAGAACATCTGTGAATGGCTTATCTAAATATTTATTTAAAATGCGGTCTAACCCGTCAACTAAAGTAACTTGTTTACCTGATTCTACAAAAGCTTCTACTAATTCAATACCAATATAACCGCCACCAACGACAACGACACGTTTGGCATCTTTCGCTTTTTCGATGATCACGTTGGCTTGTGAATAGTTTTTACATAATAAAATATTTTCAGCATCAATTCCTGGAATTGGTGGAATAATTGGCCAAGAACCAGTTGTCATCACTAATTTATCATAAGAAACGGTCTCAGTTGCACCCGTTTGTAAGTTTTTCGCTGTAACAGTTTTGTCGTCCACGTTGATTTCTTCAACATTGTGTTCCATCTTCACTGTTGCTCCTAAAGAAGCCAGTTCTTCTGGGTTTGAATAAAATAAATCAGCAGCATTTTTAACTACGCCTCCAACGTACAAGGCAATTCCGCAAGATAGGAAGGAAATATTGTCATTTCTTTCATATACAGTGACTTCCGCCTCCGGGTGATTTGCTAAAATACTTTTAACTGCTGAAGTTCCAGCATGGGTACATCCTACGACTACGACTTTCATGTTGTAAATCCCTTCTTTCACAATCTTTGTTTTGCAGAGGTGACGTCTCCCTCTGTCTGTTTAAAATATATCAGAGGAATCAAGCTTATTCGAGTTCTATGCTTGTGAATCGCATATAAAAAAATTCACAAACTGTTGCTAATTCTTAATAATAGCTAGTTAATTTTTTGTTTTTAAGAATTTAAAAGTCAATAACCACACAAAAAAACAAGCATAAGAGTGAAAACTCTTACGCTTGTGAAATTTGCCTAGACAAGTGACTTATCTTTTGATAAATTTTTAACAGTATGTAATTTTTTACACATTCTCCTGTTGTGCTTGTTGGCAATCTGGACATAATCCATATAATTCTAAACGATGTTCATTAATTTCGAAGCCTGTTAATTTACTAGCGGCCATTTCAACGTCCTCTAACCCTGGATAATGAAAATCAACGATTTTACCACATTTTTGACAAATCACGTGATAATGTTTCTTCGAACTAAAATCAAAACGACTAGATGCATCGCCATAACTCATTTCTTGAACGAAACCGATTTCAGTAAATAAACGTAGATTGTTGTAAACCGTTGCTACACTCATATTTGGAAAATGATCTTCTAGTGCGCGATAAATTTCATCAGCTGTTGGGTGTGTATGATTTTCGATTAAATATTCCAAGATAGCATAACGTTGCGGAGTAATTCGGATATTGGCTTCTTTTAATTCAGCAAGTGCATTTTTAACCAATACGTTGTCCATCTTTGTATCCCTCCCCTGTCTATCTTTCTTAAATAATACTATTTCTTATTACGATTGACAAGAATTATTGTAGGATTCTCGTGGAAAAAACGAGCATTTTACTAAACTAAGAGAAATGCTCGTTTTTTGGCGTGTTTTTTATTCTGGAAATTCGTAAAGAGCTGTCGAAAGATAACGTTCGCCGTTATCCGGAACCAGCGCTAAGACACGTTTGCCTGCGCCTAATTCAACTGCCAAATCAATGGCAGCTTTAATTGCTGCCCCTGCTGAGATCCCCACAAGGATGCCTTCTTTTGGCCCCATTAAACGAGCAGTTTCTAATGCGTCTTCACTAGAAACAGCGGCAACTTTTTGATAAACGGTGGTGTCTAAAACTTCTGGGACAAAACCAGCGCCTATTCCTTGGATTTTATGTGGACCTGGTTCGCCACCTTCTAAAACAGGCGACTCCGTTGGTTCTACTGCAACAATTTCAATATCTGGAAAAATCCGTTTCAATTCATGGCCAACTCCTGTAACGGTTCCTCCAGTGCCAACACCAGAAACAAACGCATCTAAGCCACGTTTACCAAAGACATCAACAATTTCTTTTCCTGTTTTTTGTTCATGTACCATTGGATTAGCTGGATTATTAAATTGCAAAGGCATGAAGTACCCGTGTTCTTCTGCTAATGCTGTAGCTTTTGCAATTGCCCCTTTCATTCCTTCGGCACCAGGGGTTAATAATAGATCAGCCCCATATGCTTGCATTAATTTGCGGCGTTCAATACTCATAGTATCTGGCATCACAATCTTAACTGGATATCCCAACGCAGCACCTACCATTGCTAACCCAATGCCTGTATTACCACTAGTCGGCTCAATAATCGTTTGTCCAGGTTTTAGGCGACCATCTGCTTCGGCTTGTTGGATCATGCTTAAAGCAATTCGATCTTTCACACTGCCACCAGGATTAAAGAACTCTAGTTTAACAAAAACATCTGCAGCTCCTTCTGGTACCATCCGTTTTAATTTCACAACTGGGCTTTGACCAATTAACTCTGTTACTGATTTTACATAACCTTTAGTCATAATCCTACATCCTCCAATTTTACAAACAATATAATAATTCTTTCTCTAAGCATAGCTCAAAAAAACGATTTCTACCAGAAAAACGAATTTTAGTTTGTGAAAAATTAAATAAAAAAACGGATTAGGCTCATCAAATAATTGCTGCTAGCCCTACCTATTTTCACGATAAAAGACCTTACAAAAACTACTGCTTTTGTAAGGTCTTTCTTCAACTAAATAATTGCAAAATTAACCGATTTGGATGGTTTGACCCACCGATAAAACAGAATCCAATGTTAATCCATTTAGTGACATTAAATTATCAACTGTCGTTCCAAAACGTGCAGCAATGTCCCACAATGTGTCGCCGTTTGCGACAGTGTAACTTTGACTAGCTACAGTTTCTGCTGTTGCTGTTGCAGAAGCCGCTGTATCGATTGTTGTATCAACGGTTCCCGTTGTATCTGAATAACTAGTGGTTTGAGCGACTGGTGCTCCCCAATCATATTGAGTTAAATTATATGCTTCAATTAACCAATTCAATTTTTCGGCATAGCCTGGATCAGTTGCATAACTTCCAGCTAAAGCGGCTGTTGCATCGCGATAACTGCTAGTATTACTCTTCCAAACGCCTGAATAATGGTATGTATCCCCAAAAGCAGTGGAACGAATAACATTGGCATGATCTTGGAACGATTCCGCATAAGAATTATAACTTCTAAATGCTGCTGTGACGGTCACCCATTGTCCGTCTAAATATTCTTTTGTTGGCATATAAACAGATTGTCCATTATAACTTCCTTTTACACCAAACAAGTTATAGTTCGGTGCAGATGCTAACCCAGAACTACCATAACTACTTTCTAGCAACGCTTGAGCAATCATGACGGAAGCATACATATCATTGCTATTGGCAACGGCTGCTGCTGAATTTCCGATTTCATTAATAAATGCTTGCTGGCTTGATTCTGCTTGGGCAGGTACCGCAGCACCAACCACAGGTGCTAAAATCATTGAAGTCCCCGCAACGGCGGTAGCACGTTTATAAGCTTTTTGCTTTTTAAGAGCTTTTTGAATATGTTTACTACTTCTTGTTAACTGTTCGCTCATTCATTTTTCCTCCTCACTGTCTCACTTTTCTATTTTACCGTTAATTTCCTATTGAAACAAGAAATAAACGTATTAAATTTTGAGTTTTAAAATTTCTGTAATGTAATTGAAATCTTGTTTGTATTTAATTAACCCTCTTCACACTTGTGAAAACAACCACTTCTTCTTTTCAATTTGATGAGATTTTTGTTATTTATCCTCTTACTTTTCTTTGTTTATTGTGATAAAATTTTTAATGGACTTGTCACTTTTTGAACAAACTTTATAAGAGAAGTCTGTTTTTGTAATCAAAACAACTATTGCCGAGTAGTTGTTGTATTACAAAATGAATTACATAGAAATGTAGGTGGTTAGATGAAGAAACAACAATCGGGTTTAACAAATCAAGTGACGTTTTTATTAGCGTTAACTTGCGGGGTCGTGGTCGCCAATATGTATTATATTCAACCAATTGGCACCCAAATTGCTCAGGCCTTTCAAGTCAGTATTGGTTCTATTGGTTTTGTTACTATGCTGACCCAATTAGGCTATGCGCTAGGCTTACTTTTTCTTGTTCCATTAGGCGATGTCGTTGATCGTCGCAAATTAATCATTCGAGTAGCCGCGCTCTCCTCGCTGTCTCTAAGTGCTGCATTTTTTGCACCAAGTTTTCTCCTGTTTGCACTCTCTTCTTTTTTTATCGGGCTGCTCTCTATTGTCGCCCAAATTATTATTCCTTATGCTGCGGTCATGGCGGGACCAGCGAACCGTGGTAAAGTAACAGGTCGAATGCTGGGCGGACTATTGACAGGAATTTTATTGTCTCGAACGATCTCGGGTTTCATTGCTAGTGCAGCTTCTTGGCGAACAGTCTACCTAATCGCCGTAATATTCGTGTTAGCATTGGTCGTTCTACTTCAATTAAAATTGCCCAAAACAGTGATACATACTCAAACTTCAAATCGATTAACTTATTTAGGTTCTTTGAAAAGTCTTCCTAAGCTAATCAAATCGCAACCTTTGTTAAGAGAAGCAACTGTCAATGGCTTTTTTATGTTTGCAACCTTTTCAATCTTTTGGTCTACATTAATTTTCTTTGTTAGTAGTCCAGCTTATTATTGGGGACCGAAAGAAGTCGGTATTTTAGCAATTTTTGGTTTATCGGGAGCATTCGTAGCACCCATCATTGGTCGTCTATCCGATTATTATCCAGAGCGGAAGATTGTTTTGATTGGCCTGTTGATGCAGTTCGGTAGTTTTATCTTACTTTTTCTAGGTGGAACACATGTGGTCTTACTAATCTTAGCAATTATTGTTTTAGATATCGGTACTCAATTTGGGCAAGTAGCCAATCAAACACGCGTCCAAAATTTGGGAGAAGAAGCCAGCAATCGTAACAATACCGTCTTTATGTTTTTCTATTTCATCGGCGGTTCACTGGGTTCATTGATTGGTACATTAATGTGGCAAAACTATGGTTGGTCTGGTGTTACTTTAACTGGTATTGGGTTCCAATTGTTCGCATTATTTTTTCACTTTATGCTCTTTGCTCCCAAAAAGAAATGAAGCAAAAAAACCTGAATGCTATCACAAGCATTCAGGTTTTTTATCGTTTATTTATAGTGATTTATAGGTATTAACCACATTTTCAGGAGTAAAGCCGAATTTTTCAAGAACTAGACCGCCAGGTGCAGAAGCGCCGAAGTGATCAATTGTAATTGTTTTGCCTTCCGTCCCTACATAGCGTTCCCAACCAAAGCTTGCTGCAGCTTCAATCGCCACACGTTTTGTCACAGCTTTAGGTAACACACTTTCTTTATATTCAGCAGATTGTTTTTCAAATAAATCAAAACTTGGCATTGACACGACAGATACATCGATGCCTTCTTCCGCTAATTTCGCTTGTGCTTCCACCGCTAGATTTACTTCAGAACCAGTCGCAATTAAAATCCCTGCTGGTTGTTCACCTTTTTGTGGTGACAATACATAAGCACCTTTTTGAACAGAATCAGAAGCGTGTTCTAACGTTCCTTCTAAAACAGGTAAGTTTTGACGACTTAGAACTAAAATAGTTGGTGTTTCCGTAGAAGTCATAGCAATTCTCCAAGCAGCAACAGTTTCATTGCCGTCTGCTGGACGAATCACATGAACATTTGGAATGCAACGAACACTTGCTAATTGCTCAATTGGTTCGTGTGTTGGCCCATCTTCACCCACCGCAACAGAGTCATGCGTTAAGACGTAAGTTACAGGAACTTTTTGTAAAGCGGCTAAACGGATTGCTGGACGTAAGTAGTCAGTAAAGACGAAGAATGTCCCGCCATAAACATGGCTACCACCATGTAATTGAATCCCGTTCATTGCTGCAGCCATTGCAAATTCGCGAACACCAAACCAAATATTACGGCCTTCGTATTGACCAGGTTCGAAATCTTTTTCTGCAGCAACCATTGTATTATTTGAGGCAGATAAATCAGCTGAACCGCCCCAGAAACTTGGAACAACTTTTGAAATAGCTTGAATCGTTTCTTTACTTGTTACACGACTTGCGGCACTTGTTCCTAGTTCATATTTAGGTAATTCTTGTTCCCAACCTTCAGGTAATTGGTTGGCAAAAGCTTCTTTAAATTGTTTGGCTAATTCTGGATGCGCATGTTCATAGTTCTTAAACATCTCATTCCAAGCCTCTTCAGCTTTTTGGCCTTCGTCAATCATCGTTTCTTTAAAACGAGCAGCGACTTCCTCTGGCACAGTAAAGTCAGGGTATTCCCAACCATAAACAGCTTTAGCCGCTGTAATGCCCTCTTCACCAATTGGCGCGCCGTGAACGGAAGATGTTCCTTCTTTTGGTGCTCCGTAACCGATGACTGTTTTAACTTCAATCAATGTTGGTTTATCCGTTTCAGCTTTAGCCGCTTCAATCGCAGCCTCTATTTCATCTAAATCATTGCCATCTTTAACTAAAATATGTTGCCATCCGTATGCTTCATAACGAGCCCCAACATTTTCAGTAAAGGCTTTAGAAGTTGGTCCATCTAATGAGATGTCATTTGAATCGTACAAGACAATTAATTTACCTAATTTCATATGACCAGCCATTGAACTTGCTTCTTGAGAAACACCTTCCATTAAATCACCATCACCACAAATTGCGTACGTATAATGATCCATAATAGGGAAACTATCACGATTATAAGTTGCAGCTAAATGCGCTTCAGCCATTGCCATACCAACAGCCATAGCAATCCCTTGTCCTAGAGGTCCTGTTGTTGCTTCAACACCATCTGTGTGGTGCACTTCTGGATGCCCTGGTGTTTTACTATCCCATTGACGGAAATTTTTCAAATCGTCAATTGTTACGTTGTATCCTGATAGATGTAATAAGCTGTACAACATTGCAGAGCCGTGGCCTGCTGAAAGTACAAAACGATCACGATCAACCCAGTTTCTAGAAGTTGTTGGGTTCACCTTTAAATGTTTTGTCCAAAGTGCATACGCCATTGGGGCAGCACCCATTGGTAAACCAGGATGTCCTGAGTTCGCTTTTTGTACGGCTTCAATACTTAATGTCCGGATTGTATTAACGCCCAATTGATCTGTCTTGTCAAACAAAAAAATCATCTCCTAATTTAGGTTTTTTTTACCTTTATTCATAGTGTAGCTTATTTCGACAATGAAAGCAATTACTTTCTGTTGTGAAGTCCTTTTTCACGCTGAATTTTTTTTAGTTTTTCAGGAGTCACATCGGTCCCTTCTTGATCCACGACCTTCATTCCTTCGATATGGTGACGCATCCCTCCACGAAATGCTTCTAAATACTCTTTACGTAATTCTTGTTGTTCGACTTTTTCTTTCGCACTAAGTTCTTCCACTTTTGCTTTATTCGCTAATTCATTTATACGGGCAATTTTTTCTTTCGATAACATCAAAATCCCTCCTTACTCTCACTGTCTATATTATAAGAACTGCCTTAAAAAAACAACTATATTCTGATATTTATAAAACACGAACGCTTGTTTGATTTCGTTCGCATTTTATGGTACACTAATTTTATCAATTGAAAGAAGGTGCGGGTTTTGGCGAAACGTACAGAAACAAGACAATTAGAAGTACTTAAATATATATACGAACAAGTCGAATTAAAGGGCTATCCGCCAACCGTTCGCGAAATTGGGAAGGCTGTTGATTTATCCTCAACTTCTACCGTTCACGGACATTTAGCTCGTCTTGAAAAAAAGGGTCTAATCTTACGTGACCCAACAAAACCGCGAGCAATCGAATTAACACCAGAAGGCTTGGAAAAGATCGGAATTCAGCCGACAACTATTCCGATGTTAGGTGTCGTAACTGCTGGTGAACCAATTTTAGCGGTGGAAGAAGCATCAGATTTCTTCCCGTTACCTCCTGATTTACGTACAGAAGAAAATGCTTTATTTATGTTGACGATTCGAGGAGAAAGTATGATTAACGCAGGTATTCTAGATGGCGACCAAGTGATTGTTCGTAAGCAATCGAATGCCAATAATGGCGACATCGTAATCGCAATGACCGATGAAGATGAAGCAACCTGTAAACGATTCTTCCGAGAAGTAGATCATATCCGCTTGCAGCCTGAAAATGATGCATTAGCGCCTATTCTTTTAGATAACGTTACAATTTTAGGTAAAGTTGTTGGTTTATATCGCAATCATATTTAATAAAAAAAGGAAGTCACTCCGTTGAGCGGCTTCCTTTTTTGCTTGTTAACAAGTGAATAGCCTTTTGGGCTTCCTCGATAACCTCTTCTTCAGTTTCTACAGAAAGTAGATAATTTAAAGCTTCTAAACTTTGCTCGGGTTCTCTTTTTGCGAGCTGACCTAACGACCAAGCAGCTGTTCCGCGAATGACAGGACGCTGATCATTTAAACAGAGAATAATTTGTGGGATAGCTTCACGGCCGCCCAAATTCGCTAACGCAATTAAAGCATTCCGTTGCAATGGTTTTTTACCACGCCAAGAGCCTGCTAAGTGTCCGAATTGCTGTTTAAACTCTTTATTGGAAATAGTTAATAACGGTGCTAATTTGGGATAAACTTCTTCAATCTTTGGTTCCATCTCTTCATGAAAATGAAAATCTTTTCCTTTATTATAAGGGCAAACCAGCTGACAAATGTCGCAACCATAAATGACGTTACGCATTTTTTTCCGATAGTCTTCAGGCATCATGCCTTTTGTTTGCGTTTGATAAGACAAACATTTTTGAGCATTCATTCGACCGTCCCCTAACAAAGCCCCTGTAGGACACCCTGTGATACAACGAGTACAATCACCGCAACCATTTGGAACAGGTTCATCTGGTTCAAATTGAATATTGGTGGTCACCTCACCTAAATATACAAAGGAACCAAATTCTTCGGTAATCAGTAGACCATTTTTACCAATGAATCCTAAACCCGCCCGCTGAGCAACAGCGGTGTCAACATATTCGCCAGTATCTACTTGCGGCCGAAAGCGCCAGTGTTCTTTTTCTGCTTCAGTGGCAGCTTGCTCTTCAATAAAAGCAATTAATTTTTGCAACCGATCCTGCAAAATGTGATGATAATCAATTCCCCAAGAGGCTCGCGCAAATTGTCCACGCTTTTCATCTCTAGGCATTTTTTCCTGAGCTTTGGTGGGATAAGCTAAAGCAATGGAGATAATACTTTTAGGATGCTCAAACGTTTTTTCTGGGTAAATTCGTTCTTCCACATTTTGATGTTCAAATCCCGAGTTATATCCTCGCTCTCGTTGTTCATGCAGAGAATCTTCTAATTCAATAAATGGTTCAGCATGAGTAAAGCCGATTTTATCGATGCCTAAACGTTGACTCTCTTGAATAATTTTTTCTTTCAATGTCGGCATTGCTCATGACTCCCTTCATTTTATTATTTATCGTTTCGATGATACGTTTCATAGTCATGTGCATAGAGATTTTTCTCGTCCACGACGCCGGGAACAGTGGCAACTTTTTCCCAAACAGACCAGTCGATTTCTGGAAAGAAGGTGTCGCCTTCAAACGTTTCATGAATCATCGTCCGATATAAGACATCGCATGCGGGAATCAATTCTTTAAAAACGACAGAACCTCCACCAATAACGGTCACGCCTTCATACTTGTCAGCATACGCAAGAATTTCCTCTACGGAATGCATAACCAAAACGCCTTCAGCTTGGTAATCCGGATTACTGGTAAGAACAATCGTTGTTCGATTTGGTAACGGACGACATCCCATACCTTCGAAAGTTGCACGTCCTAAAACCAATGTATTATGAATTGTTTTTTCCTTGAAAAATTTCAAGTCGTTGGGTAAATGCCAAGGCAATTTGCCTTCTTTACCAATCACTCCTTGTTCATCTTGGGCCCAAATGGCTGCTAACATAGCTTCTCTCTCCTTTTTTATACGGCAATCGGCGCTTTAATCGTTGGATGTGGGTCATAGCCTTCTACTTTAATATCTTCCATATCAAAATCAAAAACAGAAGCCTTGTCTGGATTCAAAACGAGCGTTGGGAAAGAACGAACTTCTCGTGATAATTGTTCTTGCATTTGTTCCACATGATTTTGATATAAGTGGGCATCTCCTAGCGTGTGTACAAACTCCCCCACTTCTAAACCTGTTTCATGCGCAATCAGATGTGTCAATAAAGCATAGCTTGCAATGTTAAAAGGAACACCTAAAAAAACATCGGCACTGCGCTGATAAAGTTGACAGCTTAATTTTCCTTCATTTACATAAAATTGAAACATAGTGTGACAAGGCGGCAACGCCATTGAAGGCACATCTTCTGGATTCCAAGCGGAAACAATTAAACGGCGAGAATCAGGATTGGTTTTAATCATTTCAATCACATTAGCTAATTGATCGATAAAGCTACCATCTTTGGTTTCCCAGTGACGCCATTGTGCACCATAAATATTCCCTAATTCACCATATTTTTCTGCAAACTCTGCATCATTTAAAATGGCATCACAGAATTTTTGATGTTCTTCTTTGTATTGTTCTGCAAACGCTGGATCTTGTAAGACACGATGCCCAAAATCCGTCATGTCTGGTCCTTGATAATCTGCGCTTTTTACGTAACGTTCGAACGCCCATTCATCCCAAATATGATTATTTCGCTCTAACAAATAGCGAATATTCGTGTCGCCTTTTAAAAACCACAATAACTCACTTTTAATCAAGCCAAACGGTACTCGTTTGGTTGTTAGTAAGGGAAATCCTTTGGCCAAATCAAAACGCATTTGATAGCCAAATAAACTATACGTCCCAGTTCCTGTACGGTCTTCTTTAAAATGACCTTCTTCTAAAATCTTTTTTCCTAGCGCTAAGTATGCTTCTTCCATCTTATTCCCTCCGTCTCTTAATCCGCGTATTCACTCAAGTATTCCCAACGATTCATTTTTTCTTCTAACAATTGTTCCGTTGCTGTTACTGCTTCTTGCAATTCTTGTAAACGAACAAAATCATCACCCTGATGATTCATTTCTTCAGTTAATGTTTCTAATTTCGTTTCTAATTGTGTGATGTCTTCTTCAATTGTTGCCCACTCTTTTTGTTCCATATAAGTCAGCTTTGTTTTTTCTTTCTTTTCTGTCGATGCTTCTTTTACTGGTTTATTGAGCGGTTTTTCTTTGACCTTTTCTTGTTCTTTTTGGTTCGCCAAATATTCACTCATCGTGCCATAAAATGATAGGATCTGACCATTTCCTTGAAAAACTAACAATTTATCCATTGTTTTATCCAAGAAATAACGGTCATGAGAAACCGCAATTACCGCTCCTTTAAACGTTTGGATATAATCTTCTAAAATGGTCAACGTATCAATGTCCAAATCATTGGTTGGCTCATCCAATAATAACACGTTAGGCTGACTAATTAATAATTTTAAGAGATATAACCGGCGTTTTTCTCCACCAGACAGTTTGCCAATCAGTGTGCCATGCATAAAACGAGGAAATAAAAAGCGCTCTAACATTTCAGCGACCCCAACGCTGCTTCCATCACTGCGTTTCACTTCTTCTGCTGCTTCTTGCAAATAAGCAATCATCCGTTGATTAGGATCCATTTCTTCGTTTTGCTGGGTATAATAGCCAATTCGGACGGTTTCACCGATACTATATAGACCACTCTCTAAAGGAATGCGTCCAGCTAAAATATTTAATAATGTGGATTTGCCTGCACCGTTTTTACCAGTAATGCCAATTCGATCGTTTGCTTGAATGAGTAAATTAAAGTCTTTCAAAAGCTGTTTATGATCAATGGCATAATTTCCTTCCTTGATTTCCAGAACTTTTTTCCCTAAACGCTGCGTGGCAAAGTCTGCTTCTAAGGTGCCATTGGTTTGTACCTGATGCAAGTTTTCTTTTAAATCCTGAAACCGATCAATTCTTGCTTGTTGTTTCGTTCCTCGTGCTTGAACGCCTGCTCGCATCCACGCAAGTTCTTGTTTGAAGAGGCGTTTTCTTTTTTCTTCTTGTTCTACAGCGACACGTTCACGTTCGGCTTTTTCCATCACATACGTTTCATAGTTTCCTTTGTATTCATACAGTTTTCCAAAAGAAAGTTCGAAAATCCGATTGGTTACTCGATCTAAAAAGTAGCGGTCATGGGTCACCATTAAAACCGCGCCACGATAGTTATTTAAAAAGTTTTCCAGCCATTCAATCGTTTCATAATCCAGATGGTTCGTTGGTTCATCCAATAACAGTAAATCAGGCGCTTCAATTAAGACTTGCGCCAAGCTTACTCGTTTTAACTGCCCACCAGAAAGCTCACCTATTTTCTTTTCCAATGTGGGAATGCCTAATTTTTGTAAAATAATTTTTGCATTGGTATCTGCTGTCCAAGCATCTTGTTTATTCATGGCTTCTTCTGCTTGCGTGTAACGTCTTTGAACCCCTTCGTCTAAACCATTCTCACTTAAAGCAGCTAACGCTAATTCATAATTTTTGACCGCTTTTATGATCGGGCTGTCTCCCTGAAACACGGCTTCTGCAATCGTAATATTCTCGTCAAATGTTTGATTCTGGGAAAGGTACCCAATTTGATAATCACTTGGCTGCTGAATCGCAGCAAGATCACCATCACCGCTATCTACGCCAGCAATAATATTTAATAAACTGGTTTTCCCTGTGCCGTTAATCCCAATTAAACCAATGCGATCTTTTTCATGAATCAAAAAAGAAAGATGATCAAATAGTGTTTTTTCCCCATATGTTTTGGTTAAATCTGTTACTTTTAATTCTTTCACCGACACTACCAACTCCTTCTATTTTGGTCTTGCTTATTGTATCAAAAATTGGATTATAAAAAAAGTGCATGAGATAAAAATCGTCTTGGTTTCATCTCATACACTATTACTTATTCTTTATTAAAATTTTTAACAAATCGTTTCAGCGGAACATTATTCACTTCGCCGCTAATCGAATAACTCTCTAATAAATTGACATTTTTTCGTAACTCGTTCGCTTCGATAATTGAAATGCGTTCAGATTGTTCGTAATGATCAATCATCCGTCGTTCTTCTTGGAAGCCTAATAATAGGTCTTTGACATAGTCTGTCTCCGTATGAACAATATACGAATCAATAAATTCGCCTTTTTCAAACTTATGGGCTAAATCCAAGCGTCCGTCAATGAAGAAATCAATTAAATCGTCATCATAGACACCGCGCAAATTATCTAAACTCTTCAGAATAACTTGAGAATTTCTTAGAAAAACTTGGCGAATATTTTCTAGTTCTTCATTTCGTAATTCTTTTTCTTCTTCAGAAGCTTCACCACGATTGAAAAATAGCTTAGGATGTAAAAGAATCGAAATGATTTGTCGAGCAAATAATAACCAAAAGCCTACAATCGATAATAATTGTTTGGCAATCGACCGTTGCATCCGTGTAATCAAGCGTTGATACATACGATAACTTCTGACACTAATTTCTCCTTGTTTCAGACTTTCTTCTAAGCCGTCTCGTTCAATGGACACAATTAACGTCCGCAACTCTTGCACTTCTTGTTTTCGTTCTGCACTTAGCTGCTCGGTATACAATTCTTTTAAACGATCTTGATAATTTTCAATGACCGCATTCATTTCACCACGAGGATTCTCTTCATTTTGCTGTTTTAAGACATCAATGACATCACGTAATAAATCAATTTCGACTGACTCTTCATTTTCCACTTCCGTCTCTGAATCAGTTAAAAATGGTAAAACTAGAATCCCGCCAATCAGAGTCACCAAAATAACACAAGCCGTAATAAATAGTAATAACGGTCGTTCTTTAAAATGCTCGCCGTTAATCGCTGTTGGCAAAATAAAGATGGTGGCTAAACTCACTGTTCCTTTAACACCGCCAAAAGTTAAAATCAGCATTTCATTCATTGCGTTTTTAACTTTCTTAAGTCCATGTTGAAGCGTGTAAACACTGAAAATGGCTAAGAAACGAATCAAAAAGACAACGGCGCTAATAATTAGAACAACCAGTAGTAGGAACCAGTTTGAATATTGTTGGTCAATCCAAATTGGCGAAAACACTTGAGAAAGTTCAATTCCTAAGAATAAGAAAACTAAGGCATTTAAAGTGAACTCAATCATACTCCAAATACTTTCGCCAACATTTGACAGCTCAGCTTCAAAAAGCGAAACTTTTTTCAAACTAGACGCTTGCATAATTCCAGCAATCACAGCAGCAATAATTCCAGAAACGCCAATCAACTCTGAAATTAAATAAGCAATAAATGGCAAGAGTAATTCAATCAACAAGTAGCCTGTAACATCTTTTGCCACTGCAGTTTCAAGTAAATGAACAATTTGCTGTTTTAATAGAACTAACACGATTCCGACTACCGCTCCACCAATGCTGGAAATAACCAAGGTCCCTGCCGCTTCCACCGGCGAAAATGACCCCGTTAATAAAGCCGCTAATGCAAATTGAAAGGCTGTAACGCCTGATGCATCATTAATGAGTCCTTCACCAGATAAAATGTTCATCGAACGTTCAGGAATGTCAATTCGACCTGATAACGAACCTACCGCCACCGCATCCGTTGGCCCTAAAGCCGCTCCAAAAGCGAAGCAAGCAGCTAATGGTAAAGTAGGCAAAATCATATGCAGGGTCCAGCCGACTCCAACTAAGGTAATTAACACACCAAAAAAGGCCAAGAAAAGAATCATCCCGAAATTTTTCATCATTGCTTTCAGATTGATTAGCTCCCCTTCTCTAAATAAAAGCGGTGCAATGATCATTACTAAAAACACTTCAGGCTCAAATTCAATTTCCTGCCCCATTTTAGTTAAACCAATTAGAACGCCTACAATAATTTGCACAATTGGCAGCGGAATGACGGGAACAATCCGGTTGAATATGTTTGAGAAGGTAATAGACAGTGCAAAAACAATGATTAGAAAGGTAAATTCCATCCTATCATTCCCTTCTATATTAAATTTTTATTGACTTACCGATCAAAACATTTAAGTAATTTTTTCTTTTTAAGAATAATTTTCTTTTCAACTTCTTCTAACTCAGAACTGCGTTCGCAAAGTTCCAATTGAGCGCGTCGTGCTTCTAAACGAAGAAGTTCTCCTTTAATTAATTCAATTTTTTTGTAGCGTAAGAAATTTTTCTTTTGCATACGTTCTGCAAAGTGTTGTCGTTTTTCTTCAGGGATTGCTTGATATTTCTTTTTCAAGTCAGCGACACACTTTTCAAATTCTTCACTCACCGAAACAACTTCCTTCCAAAATTTAATCTGACTAATTATAACAAATTTTACCAAAAGTACAAGCAAAATTGCTTTCTTTTTTTCAAAAGAAATTCAGACAAAACTTAACGCGGGAAAAGCTGATTTATAGGAGCTGAACATGGTTAATCTTCATTAACAATAATATCAATTTCTGCCTCTTCATTCATCCGTGTTGAAAGAAAAAGAACCATTTCTTCTAGTGGCGCAGAAAAGCGTAAAACCACCCCTCTTCTGCCTTTTTTTAAATACCCTAAACGAATACCGTTCGGCTTTTGAACAAGGACAATCTTTTCGATATCTTTAAAGGCCGTGCCCCGATTGTCAAAAGGATGCGTAATAATACAGTCCTCCGCAAAACCTCTTGCATCGTAAAGAAAACTGAAGATAATCAAAATATATAACACACTTCGAATCATTTCAATTTTATCTCCTGCCGAAAATGCATTGGCCAGAATCATTAAACTAAAAAAAGCAACTAAATATTTTGTTGTAGGATGTTTTGCAGCCGGAATTACAATACTTTTACGTACGAAGTAAAAGTAACCATACATAACGACGACAAATAAAAATAGCAATAACGTAAATCCATCGATAATCACAAACGACTCCTTTATTTCTTTTTCTTTTGAATATCTGTTAATATATCATTTATTTCTTTAATTTCTTTTTTTGATTCGTTAATCTTTTTGATAACCGCCTCACGGTTTTTTCCAGGCGGTAAGTCAATTGATTCTTGGTAGTAGTTTGCTAAAGCTTGAACTTTTTTCATTTTTTCGCTTTGCAACAAGGCTATATTTCTTTTCATTTAACCGCCTCCTCTTCCTTAGTATACATTACTTTGTAAGGAATTGCTTAATTTGCAAGATATTTTCTAATAAAAAGGAGTAATTTTACATTTTCTTATAAACAAAAAGTGTTCGGCTGAGTAACACCAGCGAACGATAAAATAATAGAATAAAAGATGAGACAGAAGTAGTTTACTTTTGTCTCATCTTTTATTATTGAGCTGAAATCGCTAAACCAATTGCTTTTTCCCCTAGGTGGGTCCCGATAACTGGACCAAAATGACCAATTTCAATTTCTGCATTTGGGTATAGCTTTTGTAATTTTGCTTGTTCTTTTTCAGCAACGATGCGGTTATTGGCATGAATCACATACAGTTTAACTGGTGCTTCAATCCCTGCGTTTCGTTCACCAATAATCTTTTCTGCACGAGCAAAAGCTTTCTTTGTTGAACGGATTTTTTCAAATAATACAATCTTTCCATCTTCAAAAGTCAAGATAGGTTTAATCTTCAATAGTCCAGCGATCAAGGCTGCGCCATTCGTTAAGCGACCGCCACGAACTAAGTTGTTCAGATCTTCTACAATTAGATATGCATACGTATTGTCACGAATTAAATCTAATTTGGCAAAAATTTCTTCTAAGCTGGCTTTTTCTTCTGTTAAATCTAAAGCAGCTTCTACCATGTGTCCCATTGGCATACTTGTAATTTTTGAGTCATATGGATACAAAGCAACGCCTGGGATTTCATCGGTAAGTCCGTGCAATGTATGAACAAAACCAGAGATTCCTGAAGAAAGATGAATGCTGATGATGGTGTCGTACCCTTGTTCAGCGATTGATTTGTAAAGCTCTAACACTTCTCCTAAAGCAGGTTGTGAAGTCGTCGGAAATTCTTTACTATTATTTAGCAATGCATAATATTCATCTGCTTCAATGTCAATGCCTTCGTTGTATATTTTTCCATCTAAAATGACTGGGATGGGAATTACAAAAAGATTCGGATGATCTTTAATGCGCTCGGGTAAATAAGCTGTACTATCTGTCACAATAGCAATTTTCATTTTGTAACCTCGTTTCACTAATTTTCCACGTTGTTTCTAATATAGCATAAAAAAGGATATTTTAAAATGCTTTCCTTATTCGTTCAGGAATTTTTCGATGGCGTCAGCATTTTTTTGTTCATCTACTTCTAAAATACTGCCTGCATAAGAGGATTCACCAAAATTCCAAGAATCTGGTACCGGAACCGATAATGACTCAACCCCTGCTTTTCCTTTAATCAACAATGATGGTCCATTCGTTAACATGAAACTAACAGGCACATCTGTCGACATATAGCCGACTAATTTCCCAAGTGATTCTGGGGTTCTTAATAAAGTCATTGGGTTTTTCATTTGGCTCATTACAGCTGACATAACTTGTTGTTGGCGACGAACCCGACCAAAGTCGCCTTCTTCATCCATCCTAAAGCGAGCGTATTGAAGTAAGACATGTCCATCCATGACCTGTTGCCCTTTTTCAATATCAACACCATCTAAATTCAGTGATTTTTCTGCATCGATTTTGACACCTTTTGGAAACATAGAGTCAACAATTTTTTCAAATGATTGGAAATCTACCTTAGCATAATATTTCGTATCTAAATTAAAGTTTTGTTTTAACGTTTCACGAACCAATTCAGCACCGCCATAAGCGTATGCGGCATTAATTTTATTCGGCCCGACACCAGGAATGTCCACGAATGTATCACGCATAAATGAAATTAATTTCGGTTTTTTTGATGGTCCATTTAGTTGGAGAACCATTATTGTGTCGGCTCGTCCAGCATCTTCCCCACGTGTATCGCTGCCAAGAATTAAAATATTCTTAGCCCCGTTGCTACTTTTGACACCATTAAATGTTTCTACTTTTTCTTGAGGCAACGAGTCATCATGTTCTGCTGCAGATTTTCCTTTTAAAAACATGACTGTACTATAGGCAAATAACAGAATCAATAGGATCACTAGCCATTTGAAAAAGCGTTTTGTTTTTGATTTTTTACGTTTCTTTTTTGGTTTCTTGTCTTTTTTTCCGCGGGGTGGTTGGTCAGAACCGTTGCCACCACCTGAATCTGTTTGATGTCGCCTCTCACTTCTGCGACTGTCCTCAGTATAGCTGTCTTCGTAAACTGGCTCTTGAAGGCTTTCAGCTAGTTCTTCTGGTTCTTCTTCTCTATGTTCACCCATTGATTTTCGGGGATTAAAGGTCTTTTTATGCTCTGCTGGTCTCGATTTTTCATGAATATGTTTATAACGATCTACACGACTCATCGTGTCACTCCTTTACCTCTGTGTTTTATCACCTTTCTTAGGATACCTCATTTCACAGGAAATTCCTATTACAAATATGTAATTTAATAAAAAATGAAACTCACTTTATCTAATAAGTAAGCTTCATTTTCATTTTTAACTCTTTAAAGTGTGGACAAAACATAGATCGGGTAATCCCCTAAAATTTTTATTTCTGCACCAATGAGTTCCAGTTCTGTTAAGGCTGCTTCAATTAATTTTTCTGGTTGATCTTTCACTAAGTCCATTAAAAAGAAGTACTCTCCTAGCTTTGTTTTCAACGGCCGCGATTCTATTTTGCTAAGATTAATCCCTCGCCAACTAAACACGCTTAATGCTTTGTGTAAAGAGCCAGGAACATTACTTGGCATCGTAATCGCCAGTGTTATTTTTTTCTCAGATAGCGGGAAAGAAATCGCTAAATTTTCAGAACCAAGAACCCAAAATCGGGTTTGATTTACCGATAAATCTTGTATATTTTTTTCAACAATGGTCAAATCATACATTTCCGCAGAAAGTTTTGGTGCAATAGCTGCAAAAGGTAATTCTGGATGTTCTGCAATGTATTTGGCGGCGTAAGCTGTTGAAGGTGTTGCTTCTAAAATCGCTTCTGGAAAGTTTTTCTCTAGAAACATCTGCGATTGAGCTAATGCTTGCGGATGTGATAAAATTTTCTGACTTTGTTGCCAGATCGCTTGATTCTCTTTTGCCACCATTAATTGTTGTTGAATCGGTAAAACTAACTCTGCTTGGACAGGTAACTGCGCTTGATGATACAAATAATCTATCGATGCGTTAACAGTTCCTTCAATCGTGTTTTCTATTGGGATAATGCTCCATGCCACTTCTTGCTGTTCAATTGCTTTCAAGCAAGCTGGAATCGATGCGTACGGCATCAACGTAGCTTCAGGAAAAGCAGCCAACGTTGCACTGTACGTAAAGGAACCAATCGGACCTAAATAACCAACTTTCATCGTTTCTCTACTCCTTTAATTGTTGCAGAATTTCATTGATAATTTCTTCTGGCGAGCGATTGGTCGTATCAATTGTCATCTTCGCACATTCTTCATAAAAATTTTTACGAGACTCAAACAAAGTAATGATTTCTTTTGAAGAACGTTCTATAGCTAAGGGCCGTTGGTTTTCAGTATCTTCTGTGATTCTTTTTAACAGCTCTTCTGGTGTCGCATGTAAATAAATCACTTGCTGAAAAGATTTTAATAAGCTACGATTTTCTGGTCCGACAACAATCCCGCCCCCAGTTGAAAGGACGGCTGTATTTTTTGACAGCTCCTTTAAAAGTTGGGTTTCCTGTTCTCGGAAAGCTGCTTCACCATATTTTTCGAAATAGTCAGGAATTGAGCGTCCTATTTTTTCAATTAACGCTGTATCTAAATCAAGATGAGGCATCTTCAGTTTATTGGCCAAACTTTGGCCGATAGTTGTTTTACCCGCACCCATGAAACCAATTAAAACAATGCTTTCCATGGTTCGTTATCCTCCTTCGTTAACAACTTAAACGTTCTAAGTCGTCAAAAAATGCTGGATAAGAAACTGAAACTGCTTCAGCCTTATCTAATTCAACAGTGCCTTCTTTTACAAGTAATGCAGCAATTTGTAACATCATCCCGATACGATGATCCCCATAACTGGTAACTCTTCCACCATGTAAAGAAGTTGGTCCATGTATAATTAAGCCATCATCAGTAGGCGTGATGTCGGCGCCTAAAATTGTTAATTCTTTCGCTACTGCATCAATCCGATTGGTTTCTTTGACTTTCAATTCTTCTGCATCTCGAATGATTGTCGTGCCAGTAGCCTGAGTAGCTAACAAAGCAATAATCGGTAACTCATCAATTAAACGTGGGATAATAGCGCCACCAATCTCTGTAGCTGTTAATTGACTCGTTTTTACAAGTAAATCGCCAGAATGATTGGCCTCATCTTCATTTAAAATAGTGACGGAACCGCCCATGTTTTTAATCACATCTAAAATACCTGTCCGCGTTTGATTTAAGCCAACATTTTTCAGAAGTATCTCGCTATCTGGGACTACTAAACCCGCAACTAAAAAGAAAGCTGCAGAAGAGATATCACCAGGAACTACCACATTTTGACCTGTTAATTGTTGCGGTCCAGTTAACATAATTTTTTTACCGTCTACTTCAAGTGTCCCACCAAATTGTCGAATCATCTCTTCTGTATGATCACGTGTCTTTTCTTTCTCAACCACTACAGAAGTGCCCTCGGCTTGCAAAGCGGCGAATAAAATAGCCGATTTAACTTGAGCACTTGCAACAGGCATTGTGTAGTCAATCGGTTGCAAATTTTGAGTCCCGCGAATAGAAATTGGCGGAAACTCCGTTTGCTGAACCCCTTGACATTCCGCTCCCATTTGGTTTAAAGGAAGCATTACACGATTCATTGGTCGTTTGGCAATAGACGCATCACCAGCTAGGCGCGTTTCAAAGGGACAGCCAGCTAAAATGCCCAGCATCAGACGAATTGTTGTCCCTGAATTTCCAACATCAATTGTATTCTTCGCCTTTTTTAAGCCTGCAAATCCTCGCCCCTCAACGGTGATTGTCGTCCCGTCATCTTCAATGTTCACACCTAAAGAACGAAACGCCGCTAAGGTACTTAAACAATCTTCGCCTCTTAGAAAATTTGTAATCGTCGTTTTTCCAGAAGAAATCGCTCCAAACATAATACTTCTATGGGAAATCGATTTGTCGCTAGGAACCATCAGAGTCCCTTGTAAATGCTTCACATTTGTACGTAGTTGCACCCTCATCACCTCTTATTTTTCGTAACACGTATAGTTCGTTTTTTTAGATAAAATTTGTTTTGCAGCTTGGCAGTCTGGTTGATTTTTAAAAGACAATTGAAGAATCCCATAGATTTCTTCTCTCGTTTCTAAAATTTTAATATTTGTAAGAGAAAGGTCGGCTTCGCCTAAAATTTGCGTAATTTCAGCAATGATTCCTGGTTGATCTGGTACATCAACAAACAGATCATAGAAAGCTGGGATTGCGCCTTCTTTATGAATAGGCAATTGAGCACGTGTTTCTTTGGCCTTATCAAAAAAATTACGAATAGCTGGGGCATTTTTTTCTGTTAACCATTGGCAAACAGTAGTCATCTCTTTTTGCCAATTTTCTAGTAAGTCCAATAATACTAAGCGATTGCTTAATAAAATATCCGTCCACATCGTTGCATCAGAGGAAGCAATTCGAGTAATATCTCTGAATCCTCCAGCCGCTAGCTGCTGCGCTCTAGGGTAAGTGGTATTCAGTTGCTGACTTTCGTTCACTAACGCTGCGGCAACAATATGTGGCAAGTGACTTAGAGCACCAGTAATTTCATCATGTTCCTGTGCAGGCATCGTAATAAACTTCGCATGCGTTCCTTTTAGTAACGTTTGTAACTCCTGAATCTGTTTGTTTTTTTCGCCATGGTCATCGGTAAAAATATAGTAGGCATTTTCAAACAAACGTTCATCAGCGGCTGTTACGCCGGATTTATGTGAACCAGCCATTGGATGACCACCAATAAAATTTTTCATGTTAAGCTTTGTTGCTAACTGATTAATTTCCACCTTGGTACTACCCACATCTGTGATCAGAGCAGTTTCTAGTGATAATTGGTTTAATTCTTCTAGTTGTACTAAAGTTGCTTTAACTGGGGAACAAAGAAAAATAATCTCTGCTCGTCTTGCCCCACTTGTTAAAGATTCAGCTATCTCATCAATTAGACCCGTTTTCTTAGCAAATTCAGTTGCCTCCGCTTGATTATCGAAACCGATAATCTCACTGTTTGGATGCCCTTTTTTGATACACAAAGCCAGTGAACTCCCGATTAGCCCTAATCCTACGATTAAAATACGTTTCTTCATTTTTTCCCTCCATATACTTGCGACTTTCTTCCATTAAAAGTTTTGAGTATATAGACGATAACGTTTCACTGCTTCTTTCATTTGTTCAAATGAGTCACTATCAAATTTTTCGAGCATAGCCTTTGCTACTTCCGTTGCAACAACGGCTTCACAAACAACGCTAGCGGCCGGTACCGCCGTGCTATCAGAGCGCTCAACACTGGCCTTATAAGGCTCTTTTGTATCAATATTCACGCTTTGTAATGGTTTATAAAGGGTTGGAATAGGTTTCATGACACCACGAACGATGATTGGCATTCCGTTGGTCATTCCTCCTTCAAAACCGCCTAAATTGTTGGAAGTTCTGGTATAACCAGTACTTTCGTCCCAAACAATCTCGTCCATCACTTGACTACCAGGGCGTTGTGCCATTTCAAATCCAATGCCAAACTCAGCACCTTTAAAAGCGTTGATGCTTACAACTGCTTGCGCAATTTTGGCATCTAGTTTACGATCCCATTGGACATAGCTACCTAAGCCAGCTGGAACGCCACCCACAAGTACTTCTACTACCCCACCAATTGTATCGCCATTTTTCTTGGTTTGGTCAATTAGTTCTTTCATTTTTTCTTCTACGGAAGGATCTAATACGCGAACGGCAGATTGTTCAGATCGTTCTTGAATTTCACGAATCGTTAAATTTTCAGGGATCGTAGCTTCAATCCCACCTAATACCGCGACATGCCCAGCGACTTGGATATCCAGTTCAGCTAAGAGTTTTTTAGCAACCGCACCAATCGCCACACGCATCGTTGTTTCTCGTGCCGAAGACCGTTCTAAAACATTCCGTAAATCATCATGTTGATATTTCATGCCACCGACTAAATCAGCATGTCCTGGACGTGGTTTGCTGACGCGGCGGATTTTCTTTTGTTTTTCAGGAACTGGCTCTACTGACATCACGGAGGTCCAATTTTTCCAGTCTTTGTTTTCGACAATCAACGTTACTGGTGAGCCAAGTGTTTTACCATGCCGAATACCCGAAGTAATACGTACTTGGTCTTTTTCAATTTTCATCCGTCCCCCACGACCGTAACCGCCTTGACGTCTTGCTAATTCTCGGTTAATCTCTTCGCTACTTAAAGGCAAGCCGGCTGGTAAGCCTTCAATAATAGCAGTTAATTCAGGTCCATGTGATTCGCCTGCTGTAATAAAGCGCATCTTAAATTCCTCCTTCTCTGTTTAAAAATGCTCGAATTTCTTCCGTTGGTAAAGAGACAATTTTCGCTTGACCAATTTTTTCTAAGACAATGATTTTAATCTGTCCCCCACGTGTTTTTTTATCATGTGTAATTGCTTGATAGAGACGTTCTTCTGACCAACGATCTGTGGTTACTGGTAAATGGAACTTTTCTAGCATGGTGACCAACTCTTGGGTAGTCCCAAGTGGGGAAAGCCCTTGTTGTTCTGCGACTTGAGTTATTTGAATCATTCCTAAAGAAACGCCTTCACCGTGAGCAATCACCCCGTAACCAGCTGTATTTTCTAATGCGTGGCCGATCGTATGCCCAAAATTCAGAATCAAACGTAAGCCCAAATCTAATTCATCTTCTTCGACGACATCACGTTTAATCTTGCAACAGGCCGTGATAATTTCTTCTGCATGTGCCACTAAATCTTGTTCATTTTCCAAAGAGGATAAACGGTGCCACAATTCAACATCAGCGATAGCTGCTGATTTTACAATTTCTGCAATTCCTTCACGCACACGTCTAGGTTCTAATGTTTTAAGTGTATTAGGATCAATTAAAACCCCATCTGGTTGGGCAAAAGTACCGACAAGATTTTTGGCTTTTTTAGTATTAACCGCTGTTTTACCTCCAATGCTACTATCTACTTGTGCCAGTAAGGTTGTTGGTACTTGCAAAAAGTGAATACCGCGCATATAGGTTGAAGCGACAAATCCAGCTAGATCTCCCACAACGCCTCCACCTAAAGCAATTAGACCATCACTTCGAGTCAATTGCTGTTCCGCTAAAAAATCATAAAGCAGTTGAGCTATTTCGAGGCTCTTACTTTGTTCACCTGCCGCTACAGCAATCAATGATGTTTCAAAACCAGCAGCTTGCAATTCTTTCTCAACAGCTGCGCCATATAATTTATTCACCGTTTCATCGGTAATAATCGCTACCCGTTGTGGCTGCCACAGGCTACGTACCCAGGTGCCAATTTTATCTAAGGCACCTGTTTCGATGGTTAAATCATATGAATGTGTAGGTAACGTTACGGTTAATTTCATGTCCTCTACTCCTCTGTCTTTACTAATCTTCTAAAGCATTAATTTCTTTCATTGCTTTTTCGATGATATGAACTTCTTTCATCATACGTAGGTAAGTTTTTTCATTCAAGGATTGTGGCCCATCTGACCACGCATTCGCTGGATCTGGATGAATTTCTACAATCAAGCCGTCCGCACCTGAAGCAACACCTGCTCGGGCCATTGGCGGTACTAAATCCCAGATACCAACACCATGACTCGGATCAACAATAATTGGAAAATGACTTAATTTTTTAATTAAAGGCACCGCACTTAAATCAAGTGTATTGCGCGTAGCGGTTTCGTACGTACGAATCCCACGTTCAATGAAGATCACATTGAAATTTCCTTGCGCAGCAATGTATTCAGCTGCGTTTAGCCATTCATCAATCGTACCAGCAATCCCGCGTTTTAAGCCAATAGGTTTTCCAGTTTTACCAACCGCTTGTAATAACTTGAAATTTTGCATGTTGCGCGCACCGATTTGTAAAATGTCACTGTATTTTGCGACAAGTTCTAAATTCGCTTCATCCATCACTTCTGTAATGACTTGCATATCTAATTCATCAGCCGCTTGGCGAATGTATTTTAGTCCTCCTTCTTCTAGTCCTTGGAAAGCGTATGGCGACGTTCTAGGTTTGAATGCACCACCTCGTAAAATTGTTGCACCTCCAGCTTTAGCAATTCGCGCACATTCGCGAATCTGATCTAAGCTTTCGATTGAACAAGGGCCCGCCATCATGGTCATACTGCCGTCACCGATTTTAACACCGTTCACATCAACCACTGTATTCTCTGGATGAAATAAACGACTCGTTAGTTTGTAAGACAACGAAATGCGGACACTTTTCTCCACGCCTTCTAATGCTGTTAACTCTGCTTCAACTAATTTTTCTGTATCACCAATCAAGCCTATCACTGTTTTTCCATTATCTTGACTTGTTTGAGTAGTTAAGCCTGCACCTGTTACTAAATCAATGACTTGTTTCATTTGCTTTTCGGTTGCATTTTCTTTCATAATTACGATCATTATATTCTCTCCTCATGCCTTTAAACGGCGCTCTTTTTATCTATTTTCAATTTTACGTTTTACGACTGATACAGGCATTTTTTGTCCTGTCCATTGTTCAAAAGCAGCAGCGCCTTGATAAAGTAGCATGTCCAAGCCGTTGCTTGTTTCTGCACCACGTAAACGGGCTTCTTTTAATAACTGTGTTTCTCTGGGATTATAAATAGCATCATACACAAATAACTTCGGTTGAATCATTGCATAATTTTCTATAGGACTACTATGCGCATGTGGATGCATACCCACACTCGTTGCATTAACTAACAAGACGCTTTCAGCAACATCTTTTGCTAGTTTTTCAGTATCCGCTAAATCGTTTAAATGAATTACACAGTTGGTTCGTTCAGTGAAATTTGCCAGTTTTTTTTGACTGTCGTTAAAGCCCGCGCTTTTCCTGTTGTAAACGGCGATTTCTTTCACGCCATCTAAAGCAGCTTGGGCAATGATTGATAAGGCTGCACCACCTGTTCCTAAGATGGTCATTTTATCCTGAAAAACGTCAACCTTTTTCTCTTTCAAACTCCACATAAAACCAGTACCATCCGTGCTGTCTCCGTAAAGTTTTCCATCTTTGTTGACAATCGTATTAATTGCGCCAACCAGTTGAGCGGTAGGACTTAGTTCATCCATATAACTTACAGCCGCCACTTTATTGGGCATTGATAAGTTGGCCCCTAACATGTGAAACGTTCGAATCGCTTCAATTGCTTGTGGCAATGTCTCTTGTCCAACGTCAAACGCCAGATACCGAGCATCAACTCCTAAATTTTGAAATGCTGTATTATGAATCAACGGTGAAATACTGTGTTGGCTGGGTTTCGCGAATAGCCCAGCTAAACGAGTGGCTCCAGTTATTTCTTTCATCCTGTGTGCTCCTTTACGAAATTTTTTTAGTAAGTTTCTGAAATCCTAATTTTTGGCCAAACAAAAAGGATATTCACAGTAAATTTTAAGAAAAATCTACAGTGAATACCCTACAAAAAAGCAATATAAAAGCCACTATAGATTTTCTTAAATCTACATGGCTGAAAGTCATCTTAAATTTCCCTAGCCATTATAGATACAAACGTTTGTTGTCTGTACCCATAATGTTATGAATACAAACCTATCTAAAATAGCTAAAGTAAAAGTTATTCAGTTGTGTATGGTTTTTCTTCGTTGTTGTCATAAGAATCACTCCAAAACTGATTTAATTAAGAATTGTTAACAGTATACCGCTAGAAAAAACATGTGTCAACACTTATTCGCTTATTTTTTCGACTATTCCATTAAAACCAATGTTATTTTATTCGTCAAAAGACTGAAAAAAGCCACAGGAACCAGTCATTTCACTGATTCCTGTGGAGCAAAAATTATTTTAATTCTTCAGCGTATACATCATCAACTGTTTGTGTTGGGTCGATAACAATGTATAAGTTTTTAGTTTTTTCGCTGACTTTTGTAGATTGATAGATGTTATCCAAGCCCTCATCTGTTTTATCTTTGTAAGGGAAATAAACTAAATCTGGTGTGCCATTTTTGTAAAGAATTTCCATACGTTCGATATCTTCATATTTTAAAGCACGAGAGAACATCCCTAATTCTAAGCCACCTAAGTTAATATCGTGGGTTTGAACATGATCTCCTTCTTGGAAAATTTCAATTTTGAACCCTTCACATGGATGAATTTCAACAAATTCACTACCATGGATACGGCCAAAACTTGTTGTAATATGTTTGATCCATAAATCACCAATAAAACGACGATCAATCGTCCAAGTTTCACCATTTCTGAAATAAAATTTAAGTCCTGTCATTTCTCTAGCCATAGCACAAATCTCCTTACTTAAAAATAATTTCTTACATTATTAGTTTACCATACTTTTGATAAACGGTCACAAACTTTCGCTGTAGATTCTTAATCTTTTGTTATTCTTTTTAAAAAAGAATCAATCTCAACTACTGCACGTTGGTGAGAACCTTTGGCAATTTGTCGTTCTCCTTCATAAGCAACAAATTCATAGCGTATTTTGTGTGCAGTCTGTTCAATGCTGGTCATCGTAACAACGATTGTCGCCCCTACCGCGGATGGAAATAAGTGGCGCAATTCTAACACCGTTCCGACAGTTGTTTCCCCAACTGATAATTGGTCCTTCACAGCTTCTTTGGCTGTTTGTTCAATCATGGCAGCTAAAGCAGGGGTTCCTAAAACTTCTAAGTCACCAGAACCGAGCATTTTAGCCGTTTGTGATTCTTTCACCAAGAATTCTTTTGTAAACATTTCTGTTGGCATTATGCTTTCTCTCCTTTTGAACGTTGTTTTTTGGCAAACGAAAGCAGAACTTCTTGTTTATTCTCTAAGCTACCTTCAACAACGTGTTGCTCGATTTCAGCAATCAGTTCCCCTAACCATTTGCCTGGTGTTTCTTCTAAGACGGCTAAAAGGTCTTTTCCTGTTATGGCCAATTCATGTCTTTGATGGATGGGTAATGCCTTAACTAACTCTTTTGTTACTTGTACTTGACTCTCTTGTTGGTAATAATATAAAAGCCTTTCAACAAGTACTGCTGATTCTTCGCCTAATTCATAAAGCATCATTGGCTGCCAGTCGTTACTCAAGCGAAAACGCAAACCGCGTACTAATTGTGAAACGTTTTGGATTAATTGATTTGAAAGTTTCCAAGCCTTTAAGAAGGAGCGAATTTCTGCTTCTGGTAAATTCAACGATTGGATAAGTAACGTCCACGCTTCTGCTTCTGTTTCAATTTGACGAGCAGGCAAGTCCATTAAACGAAAAAGTCCAGCCCCTTGTTCTCGTAATTTTGGACAGTATTGATAGCATTCTGTTTCAATAAACGGAGCTAAGCCACCTTGTCGATTAACCCCTAAAAGCATTTTTACAAATTCAATTGTAATGCGTTCTACTGAAATTTTTTCCAATAAAGGATGAAATTCAGCGATAGCGGCTAAGGTTTTTTCTTCAATTTTAAAATCTAATTGGCTAGCAAAGCGTAAGCCCCGCATCATTCGCAGAGCATCTTCATGAAACCGCTCATGGGGATTACCGACTGCACGAATGGTTTGATTAGTTAAATCTTCGATACCATCAAATAAATCAATGATTTCACCTGTGCTGTCGAGCGCCAAGGCATTAATCGTAAAATCTCGCCGTTTTAAATCTTCTTTCAAGGAGCGAACAAAGGTGACTTCATCTGGTCGGCGAAAGTCTTGATAAGTTGACTCGGTACGAAAGGTTGTTACTTCATACTGTTGGTCTTCCATCAATACAAGGACTGTGCCATGTTCGATGCCCACATCAACGGTTCGTTTAAAAATTTGCTTAATTTCTTCTGGATAGGCACTTGTCGCAATATCGACATCATGGATTGGTTTATTTAATAAAGCATCACGGACGCTGCCCCCGACAAAATACGCTTCAAAGCCCTGTGCATTGATTTCACGAATAACGGGAGCGGCTTCTTTAAATTCGTTTGGAATAGTTGTCAATTTCATAGCATCTGTTCCAATCCGTAAAGTAGTTCTGTTCTCTGTACCACTTGCCGACAAGCTAACGCTACTCCTGTCATGAATGAACGCCGATCATAAGAATCATGCCGAATAGTGAGCCCTTCACCTACACTGCCAAATTGGACTTGTTGGTGTGCCACTAAACCAGGTAAGCGGACACTATGGATTCGCAGACCCTCGAAATCAGCCCCGCGTGCCCCTGGTATTGATTCTACCTCTTGCGGATTCCCTTGTTTTTTTGCTGGCCGAACTTCTTGAATCATTTCTGCAGTTTTTATAGCCGTTCCGCTCGGTGCATCCAATTTGTTATCATGATGTAATTCAATGATTTCCACATCTGGAAAATACTGCGCCGCTTTTTGGGCAAATTGCATCATTAAAACTGCCCCAATTGCAAAATTTGGCGCAATCAAGCCGCCGATGGCTTTTTCTCGAGATAGGTTTGTCAATTCGTTGATTTGTTCCTCCGTAAAGCCTGTCGTCCCAACAACAGGCGCCATACCGTGTTCCAACGCAAAACGCGTATTTGGATAGGCGGCTTCAGGAACCGTAAAATCAATCCAAACATCTGGTTTGACAGCTAGGACTTCTTCTAAGCGCTGAAAAACGGGAATTGCTGTTTCATCATTGAAAGAAACAGTTTCTTGTGCTTCATGAGGATCATACACACCTACTAATTCAAAGTCTGCGGTTTCTAAGACCATTTGTGTAGCAGTACTGCCCATCCGTCCTTTAAACCCAGCGACAATTATTTTAATCATGTGTTTTCCCATCCTTTCTTTCAAAGCGATAGCGATCCCGCTTGTTAAATTTGGCCATATTTTCTTCAAAAACTTCGGTTAAATCAATCTCTAAAGAATTTGCCATGCTAATCAATACAAAAAAGACATCTCCAAGTTCCTCTGATACTGTCTTTGGTTTTTCGTCTGCTTTTTTCTGTTTTTCACCATAATAATGATTGACTTCACGGGCTAATTCTCCGACCTCTTCCGTCAAACGAGCCATTTGTCCTAATGGTGAAAAATAGCCTGTTTTAAACTGTTGAATATAATCATCAACTTCTGTTTGCATCGATTGCAAACTACGTTGTTCTGATTCTGACATTTTACCCCAACCTTTCTTACTCTACCTCCTACATCTTATCAAAAACTTGGCTATCTGGAAAGGTTCTACTTGTTGTTTTATATAGAGAATGATACAGTTTATACTGTAAAAGGACGTGATTAAATGGAAGAACAAAGATTTTATTTTAAAGATGTGTTATTTATTGTATTAGGAAGCTGTATCTATGCCTTTGGTTTGGTTACTTTCAATATTGCCAATGACCTGGCCGAAGGTGGTGTCACGGGGATTACTTTGATTTTAAGAGCCTTATTTCATTTTAACCCAGCATATACGACATTATTAATCAATATTCCGCTCTTATTAATTGGTGGGAAAATTTTAGGCAAACGTTCCCTCTATTATACGCTAATTGGTACCGTGTCGTTATCGGTATTTTTGTGGTTTTGGCAAAAATTTCCTGTTGAAATTAATTTAGATCATGATTTATTGATTGCTGCTCTCTTAGCTGGTTTGGCCGCAGGATTCGGTAGTGGCCTTGTTTACCGCGTAGGCGGAACCACTGGTGGGACCGACGTCATTGCCCGCATTTTCGAAAAATACTTTGGGATTAGCATGGGCCGCTCGTTGTTACTTTTTGATGTTGCAGTCTTACTCCTCTCGTTGACCTATATTGATGTCAAACGAATGATGTATACTTTAATTGTGTCCTTTGTTTTCAGTCGTGTTGTTGATTCTGTACTCGATGGAGCCTATGCTGCGAAAGGAATTTTAATTGTTTCCAATCATTCCGAAGAAATCGGTCAAAGTTTAATGGCTTCTTTAGAACGTGGGGTAACATATTTAAATGGTGAAGGTGCTTATTCACAAGTGGAAAAACGGGTTCTCTACACGGTAGTCAGCCCTCGAGAAATAATGGAAGTCAAACGGATTGCTAATGAAATAGATGAAAAAGCCTTTGTGTCCATCATTAACGTACATGAAGCAATTGGCGAAGGCTTTACTTATGCAAAACCCAGCAAACAACGGCGCTTTAAATTAAAACAATAAATAAAACCCAGCATTTTCAATAAATGCTGGGTTTTATTTATTGTTGTTTCAAACGATTTAATTCATCGGATAATTCTAAAAACGCTTCTTTGTTGCCTGTTTCTAAAGCATCATCAATTTGAGCTTTAAGTAATGCCATTCGCTGCGTTTGTTCTTCTTGCTTAAAATATTGATCAATCGCTCTGGCAACTTCCTGATCCACTTGTTCATTCCATGGCGCAAACGGATTATCTTCTAAAACAGATAAATACTGGCTCGTTTGCCAAGCCTCTGGAAATACACATTCTAAATAAAGAGCTTTCCGCCAATTCATCCGAATCTCGTGAAAAATTTGTTCCGGATCTGTAAATTCTTGTGCTTGGATAAAAAGCAATAACGGCTCCTTACCTAAACCATCCGCTACCACACGAATCCCCCGATCGGTTTTTTCTACGTTCTCAACAAAATGAACATTATTTAAAATCGCATCGTGCGTTAATAAGTAATTTAAAATCCACAGTACTTCTCTTCTTCCAAAAGGCACGGTATTCACTAACCAAGTTAAAAATTTTTTCTTTTCTGATAAACTAACAAACATCGTCGTTTCCTATCTTTCTTCCATATCTGCTAGCACAGATTGCATGTCGACATCACCAGGTTCATGTTCCAAATAGTGGTATAACAAGTGTTTTGCTTTTTCAAGTTCGCCTTCTTCTCGTAAGAACAATGCGTATTCTTTTAGAAATTCTGGTTCGTGAGACAATTCTTGCGCTGCTTGTTCATAATGAACTTTAGCGACGGCAAAGTCTTCTAATTCGTTGTACGCTTTTGCTAAGTTCCATTCAGCATAAGGATGATCCGTTTCCTCTAAATCATTTAAGATAGTAATTACTTCCTCAAAACGCTCTTCCGTGATGTAGAGATTACTTAAGGTCAAACGACTTTCATCTGTTTTCTCACCTAATTCCAAAGCTTTTAACAACCAGTTTTCAGCACCAGCAATATCGTGTAAGCGATAGGCATTTTCAGAGGCAAATTGGTATAACTCTACTTGGAAGGGATTTTCCGCAATTCCTTCTTCGATCACCGCTTTTGCTTCCTCTAATTGCTCTTCTTCTTGGAGCGCTTCCGCTAAATATAGATAAAGTGATTGATAATGTGGGTTTAGTGTTTTTAATTGCTGGAACAACGCAATGGCTTTTTGATTCTCATGTAACTGTAAATAAGTGAAAGCTAACTGGAATAAACGATCGTCTGTTTGTTCTTCTTTGACTGCGGCTTCCAAATAAGGAACCGCTTCTTCAAAATCACCTAACATGCTGTAACTACTTCCTAAGCGTTCATTCAAGGAAATAGCAGAGATTTGCGCTGTCCCACTTTCTACAATGCTTTGATAACGAGTAATAGCCTCGACAAATTGACCATTTGTAAAGTATAGTTCTCCCAAAGCAAATTGAATTAACGGCTCTTCTGGCATAAGATTGGCTGCTTCTTTTAATTTCGCTTCACTGACTTCTGGAATCCCTAAAACTTGGTACAAATCCGCAGTTACTAAGAGACTTTGGACATAACTGTCACTAGTTTCTGGAATTTTTTCTAAATAGATGAATGCGTCATCTATTTCATTATTTTCAATGGCGATTTCTGCTAATGGAATGTTTAAGCCATCTGCATCGGGAAATTGTTCCAACAACTGTTGGAAAATTTGTTTGGCTTCTTCTAGAAAACCTAAAGATAATAACGTTTCCCCTAAATCAGCTAAGGTATTTTCATCATCTTTCTTTAATGCTTCTTCAAACATTAACTGTGCTTCTGCTAAATTTTCAGCTTGTAATGCTTGAACCATTTTTTCACTATATGACATAATTTCCCCTCAAATCTCTTTTAAAATTTCTTGGTATCTTTCAATCGTTGTTAACAGTTGATCGGGCGTTGGCTTTAAAGCTGCTCCTAGTTGACCGATTTTTTCCAACACCATAGGAGGACCTAGTGTTTCTGTGTGAAGCAAAACTTGTTCTGCGTAATCAGCACTTAAAATTTCTTTTGGAAACGCCACCGGAAAACCTAAGCGAATAAACCAAATGATAAAATTTTTAAATTGAAAGTCAAAGTGATTGACTTGCTGGCTCCATAAAACTTGTAACAACAATCCCAATAATCGTTTCATGGGACCTGATAACAAATGGCCATTTTCGGTTGTAGCAAAGGCCGCTTCAAAAACTCGGCCAAATTGATCCACTTTTTCCCCTGCTTGTTCATAAAAGGATAACAACTCGTCTAAAATACCATTAAATGACGTTTGATTCAACCGTTTTTTATCTGGATACGTTTGGTATAGCATTTGTAAATAAGCATAATCACAGACAAGACTCGCTCGAATAAAAACGAGCAAATCAATTAAAGGAGCGGCACCTTTTTTATTGGTCAAGGTACTATCAAACAAAATTTCTTCTGAATGATTTTCTATATGCATGGTTGCATGCTGTGCTTGCTGAATTGTGACACTTGGTAAAAGTCCTTGCCGTAACGCTTGAACAGACACAGGCATCAGCCAACATTTGGAGGAACACTTACTTACTTGGTGCAAAAATGCGGTTAATTGTAGTACCCCTTCATTACCTAAACCAATCAATAAAACATCCTGATTTTCTGGCCAATCAGCTAAGAAACGTAACACACTTTCTAATTCTGATAAGTCATTGCAATGAACATCATTGCGACAAATATACCAGTTTAATCCCAACTGTTCCCCAAAGGCATAATTAATCTTCTCCGAAAAAAGATCATAGTAACGCTGATTCGCCAAAACAACGATTGACTCCGTCGTTACTGGTCGTTTTTTTAGGACGGAAGCAAATGTTTCTCCATAAATAATAGCGACCTTGTTTTCCCCTCTAGAATAGTTGTATTTCATTGATTCACCACCTTAAGACTGTTTCCTCTTCCTTCACCCCAAGTCTAGCATAACCACTAAAAAACAGCTACTGGCAACAACTTATTTTTGTCCTTCATTCATAAATCTTTCTCTTTTTATCAAAAAAGCAAGGAGCGAGTGTCGAACCGTTCCCGCTTGATTCTCGGAGCGAAGCACGTTTTTCTCACCCAAGGTTCGTTACAATTTAGCCTTTTAGCGTGCTGTTTCGACCACCTCTTAAAATAACATTTTTTATGTATGATTCAAAAAAGAACCCTTGGAAACCAAGGGTTCTAATTGTCTGTCTTATTTCACTGCATCTTTCAATGCTTTACCTGGTTTGAATGCAGGTACTTTGCTTGCAGCGATTTGAATTTCTTGTCCAGTTTGTGGGTTACGTCCTTTACGAGCTGCGCGTTCGCGAACTTCAAAGTTACCAAAACCGATTAATTGAACTTTTTCACCTTTAGCAAGAGTTTCTTGAATTGTTGAAAAGACAGCGTCTACTGCTGCAGTAGCATCTTTTTTAGTTAAACCAGTTGAAGATGCAACGTTTTCGATTAATTCTGCTTTATTTGCCATGGATCATTTCACCTCCTCTATAAGAGATACGATGTTTTTACACACCTAAAGTTCCGTCTATTTTTGAGTGGTCCAAAAACAGACAGCAAATATTGATCTGGTTCAATATTCTGTTAACAAGATAGCATAAGAAAGTTGTAATAGCAAGGTTTTTAGTGTATTTTAACCAGTTTTTTCAAAAAATAATCATTTTTTCTCAAAGTTGATAAATTTATTTGAATATCTAAAAAAAGTATGGTAGAATGCACTATTTTCGGCGTCGCGGAATGATTTTAATCGGTGTACCCTCAAACGTAAATGCTTTTCTGATTTGATTTTCTAAAAACCGGGCATAAGAAAAGTGCATTAGTTCTTCTTCGTTGACAAAAATAACAAATGTAGGTGGTTTGACTGCCACTTGTGTTGCATAAAAAATCTTCAAACGTTTTCCTTTATCGGTTGGTGTCGGATTAATTGCTACAGCATCCATTACAACGTCATTTAACAACGCTGAAGGAATCCGTAAGTTTTGATTCATACTTACTGTTTCAATTAGTTCAGGCAGTTTATTTAAACGTTGTTTGGTTAATGCAGACACAAAAATAATAGGTGCATAATCTAAATATTGGAATTCATCACGAATTTCCGCTTCAAAATCACGCATTGTATTTGTATCTTTTTTGACTGTATCCCATTTGTTGACCACGATAATAATACCACGACCTGCTTCATGGGCATAGCCCGCCACACGCTTGTCTTGCTCACGAATACCTTCTTCTGCATTCAAGACCATTAAAACAATGTCTGAGCGTTCAATGGCCCGCATTGCGCGCATGACGCTATATTTTTCAGTTGATTCGTATACTTTCCCACGTTTACGCATACCAGCAGTATCAATCATTAAGAACTTTTGACCTTCTTCAGATTCAAAATACGTATCGATTGCGTCTCGCGTTGTTCCTTCAATATCTGAAACAATCACACGATCTTCACCAAGAATAGCATTAATCAATGATGATTTACCGACATTTGGACGCCCGATTAAACTAAATTTAATTGTATCTTCGTCCTCTTCTTCTGAAGTGTTAGGAAAATGTTTAACTGCTTCGTCTAACACATCGCCAATGCCTAAACCATGACTACCAGAAACTGGGAAAGGATCCCCTAGTCCTAAAGCATAAAATTCATAAATATCATTACGCATTTCAGGATTGTCAACTTTATTAACAGCTAAGATCACTGGTTTATTACTACGATATAAAATTTTTGCTACTAACTCATCTGCATCAGTAATTCCTTCACGGCCACTAGCAACAAAGATAATCACATCTGCTTCATCAATCGCAATTTCTGCTTGGTGTTTGATTTGATCCATAAATGGTTCGTCACCTAAATCAATCCCACCTGTATCAATAATACTAAATTCACGCCCTAACCATTCTCCAGTTGTATAAATACGGTCGCGTGTTACGCCAGGAGTATCTTCTACAATCGAGATACGCACACCGGCAATGCGGTTAAAAATAGTCGATTTACCGACATTCGGTCTACCGACAATCGCAATAGTTGGATTTGCCATTTGATTCCCTCCTTGAGAATTTCAATCCTTACTAGTTTACCTAATCAAACCTTAAAGTGCAAGAAAAGTTTTAGTTTCTGCTGATTTTCTAACCAATTCAAGAAAAAATGAGTTTGACACAGCCGATCTGTTTACGGCTATGTCAAACTCATAAATTTCAAGAAAGTAACGTGTTATTCCTCTTCTTTCGCATCAGATAAAGCGTCACCTAAAATATCGCCCATGGTAAAGCCAGTATTTTCTTCAGGCAATTCATATTCCTGTTCTTCTTTTGGTTCTTCTTGAGACTCAGGTTTTGGTTCTAACGCTTTGATACTTAAAGCAATACGATGTTCCTCTGGATTAACTTCTAAAACTTTCACTTGTACTTGATCCCCTTCATGAAGAACTTCATGAGGCGTTGCAATGTGCTTGTGAGAAATTTGAGAAATATGCACTAATCCTTCCACACCAGGGAAAACTTCCACAAAGGCACCGAAGCTTGTTAGGCGTTTTACTGTGCCATCTAAAACAGTCCCAGCGGCTGCTTTTGTTTCGATATCTGTCCATGGTCCAGGCAATGTTTCTTTAATAGATAAAGAAATACGTCCTTCTTCTGGATTAATTGAAAGAATTTTTACTTGAACGTCTTCGCCAACAGTTAACGCATCACTTGGTTTGCCCACATGCTGATGAGCGATTTCAGAAACATGAACTAAACCATCCACGCCACCTAAATCAATGAATGCGCCGAAATCTGTTAAACGAGCTACTTTCCCTTCAACAACGTCTCCGTCATGTAAAGAAGAAAGTAATTCTTCTTTTTTCGATTCTTTTTCAGCTTCAACAACTGCTTTATGTGAAAGAATTAAGCGGTTTTCTGAAGGTTCGATTTCAATAATTTTAAATGCTAGTGTTTGACCTTTATATTCAGAAAAATCTGCAACAAAATGATCTTCAACCATTGAGGCAGGAACAAATCCGCGAACACCGACATCAACAACCAAACCACCTTTAACAACATTTGTAACAGGTGCTTCGATTACTTTGCCCGCTTGGAAATCTTGTTCAATTTCTTCCCAAACTTTTTTAGCATCTAAACGGCGTTTTGACAGTAAATAACTGCCGTTTTCTTTATCTTTGCCAATTGATGTGATAACAACTAAATCTAACACATCACCGACTTTCACAAGTTCGTGTACATCTTCAACTGGTAAAGTCGATAATTCCTTTGCAGGAACAACGCCTTCAACGCCCGCTCCTTCAATGCCGACAACAACTTGTTTGTCTTCAATGGCTAAAACTTCGCCTTTAACAATATCGCCAACACTGACTTCTTGAACGCTGTTCATTGCATCTTCCATTGTTTCGTTGTTTGCTACTTGTTTGTCTTCAAAATCTGTCATGCCTCTTATCCTCCTATGCCAACAAAAATTCCAAAACTTAGCTATATATACTTACATAGTACGAGATTTTTGTAAAAAAATAAAGCGATTTCTTCTATTTTTCTTAAAATTCTTTAAAAAAGTTCAAAACCTTTTTGTTTAATCACATTTTGTATGGCGGCGACGACTTCTTCAATCGTCAACCCTGTTGTATCGATTTTCACAGCATCACTTGCTTGGACAAGGGGTGATACTTCTCTGGTTGAATCTAAATAATCCCGACGTTCAATCTCCGCCTTCAAGGTTTCAAAATCCGTCTCAATCCCTTTTTCTTGATTTTCTTTAAAACGACGTTCTGCACGTTCGTCAACGCTAGCCACCAAGAATATCTTTACTTCAGCCTTTGGTAAAACTGCAGTACCAATATCTCGACCATCCATGACAACTCCGCCGGCTTGACCAATTTTCTGTTGTAACGCCACCATTTCTTCTCTAACTTTTGCATGTTTTGAAACAGCTGAAACAGCATTCGTTACATCTGGCTGGCGAATCGCTTCGGTCACTTCATGACCATCGATAAAAACACGTTGGCCATTCTCTGCTTGCTGAAAAGAAATAGTGTGGTTGACACAAAGCGCTACTAATGGCTCTTCCGCTTGAATGTCGATTTGATTTTGCAAGGCCAAATACGTAATCGCTCGGTACATGGCACCCGTGTCACAATACACATAATTCAATTGTTTTGCTAAAATTTTTGCAACTGTACTTTTGCCTGACGAAGCTGGTCCGTCAATAGCAATACTGATTTTCCCCATGAAAAAACTCCTTAACTGATATGCATCTTTTTAAATGCGCTTCTTCTTTTATATTAAAATCAGAAGAAAAGAACTTGGATTTAAACTGATGACGAGTCTCTAACGAAAAAGCAATAAGCCGAAATCCCTCGAAAGACGCAAAACATCTTTCGGAAATTTCTGCTTATTGGCATTCTCATGTAATCATCCGTCGCGGTTTAGCCCTTGAAAGTGCTGTCCAAACCTCTTTTTCTGGATTATTTAATACGTAATGGTTGTCCTGGATAAAACACAGATGTATCAATCCCAGGATTTAACGCTAAAATTTGTTCTAATGTCATTCCGTTACGTTCGGCAACTTGACGTGCCCCTTCGCCACTTTGAACGGTATCATAAACAGGTTGTTGGTTCTGCGCTTGTTGCTGTTGTTGATTTTGAGCTTCTTGTTGTTGTTGCTGCTCTTGTTGTTGCTGTTGCTGTTGTTGTGCTTGTTGGTCCTGTTGTTGCTGTGCAGCAGCATCTGAACTTGAAGGTGTTGTATTTTCAGCTGGTTGGCTGCTTGCTGGTTCTGAGCTTTCCACTGATTTTGACGTACTTTCTTTTTTCTTCTCTTTTGATGATGATTGGACTAATGAAGAAGATGGCTGGCTATTTTTGCTAGCACTTTCGTTCGGTTTCTTGTCTTGCATCATCCATAAGAAAGTCCCAATTGGAATGGCAATAATTAATAATAGCAAAATAACTAAAACAGTTAGAAATAATGAATTTCCTCGTTGCTGTTGGCGTTTTGCTAAACGAGAACCACCACCATTTTGATCAGGTTCATAAATTGATTGTTCCCATGGCTCACGAGCTTGGTTTTTCTTTTTGTCCTTTTTACTCACTGCTAATTTCCTCCTAAACTTCTCTCGCTTGTTATTATATCATAGCTTTTGCCAACTGCCGACTAAAAAAATGAATTAATCACGTTCTTTAAATAATTTTAGAAATTTAGAACGCCAACCTTCTTCATTTTGATTGCTGGTCTTGTTCGATTTTACTATTGAATCTTGGTAAATGTCAAAGAATAACGCACAATTATCACAACAAGTTTCCGGTGATTGTTTGACAATCGGTTCTTGAAAATAAGTTTGAATCAACGTTCTTCGACAGGTTGTGGTTTCAATATACGTCAGCATCCCTCTTAATTGTGCTTGGCGATCTTTTTCTTTCTCCTCTAAACGATGCTCTAGCTCTTCAAAAGAATAATCCTTGGCTAAATAGCCTTGGACCCATTTTTGTTGTAACTCGGTGGCATTTTCTAGCAAACCTGCTTGTTCTTCTCCTTCAATCAGCGATTTTAAGGTCGCTCGATTCGCTCTTGTCTCTTCTAAGAAAAACCGATGAATAAATTCATCCCCTTTTTTATACAATAATAGCGCCCAACTTTTTTGACCATCACGTCCAGCTCGCCCGATTTCTTGCAGGTAATTTTCTAAGCTATCAGGCAAATCAAAATGAATCACTCCACGAACATCAGGTTTGTCGATTCCCATCCCAAAAGCATTCGTTGCACAAAGAATATCGATTTGATTATCAATAAATTGTTCTTGCAAGCGACTACGTTCACTAGCCTCCAAGCCCCCATGATAATAGGCTACCTTAAAACTGGTTTTTGCCTGAATAAGTTGACTGATTTGTTCTGTTTTGTTGCGCGTGGCGCAATAGATAATGATTTTACCAGCCGTTTTAGATAAGTAATCTAGTAACACTTCTTCTTTTTCTGACGTTTCCTTCACGAACAAGCCAATATTTTTTCGATTCACTGAAGAAAGAACTTCTTGATAGCTGCCATGAGAAAATAATTGTTTTATAATTGCGTGCTGTACAACGGGTGTCGCTGTGGCAGTTAACGCCAAGGTCAAAGGAAAGTCTAGCTGTTTTTGGACCAGATCTAATTTACTATATTCAGGGCGAAAATCGACGCCCCACTGATAAACACAATGGGCTTCATCCACCACAAATAATGCAATTTTTTGGCGTTGTAACACACTAAGTACTTCTTGCTGCAAAAGCATTTCTGGGCTTAAAAACAGATAATCGTATTGGAACATTTTCGCTAAAATATAACGCTTTTCTGAATACTGTAACGTACTGTTTAAGGCAACCGCACCTTTAATTCCTTGTCTTTGTAATTGACGCATCTGATCTTCCATTAACGAAAGTAAGGGAGAAACAATTACCGTTAGTCCCTCTAACTTCTGGCCCACAAATTGATAACACAATGATTTTCCAGTCCCTGTTGGCAAAACAGCCAATGTATTCATACCGTCAAGTAAGTTTGTAATCACTTCTTTTTGACCAGGCTTAAACGCTGCGTAACCAAATTGAGTGAATAATTCTTGTTCTAATGTCAACAACACTCACTCCTTTTCTTGCCAAATTTGTTGGATTTGATATAACCGAAAATCTAAATAAGAAAGCGTCGCTTCTTGCGCTCGCCAATCCCGATACACCCACAGCCGCGGATCTTGTTCTGTTTGAGCCAAGTTTTGGAGCATTGCCTCCTTTTCAAGGTAAACAGACGCCTGCAGCTGCCCTTGAATAGCCAACTCTAATAGATGGTCGTGAATGGTACTCGGTTTTATTTTTCGCTGCTCAGCAATTTCTTGAAGTGTCTTACCTTCCGTTAACAATCGTTGGGTTTCTTGCATACTTTGGTTTAGATTTTTTTCTAGATACGGCCATACAAGCGTTTGTAAAGCAGGATAATTTCCTCCGTACATTATCAACTGCAGTAAATGATGAACCGCTTGCGTGTGCCACAAACGCTGTTCAAGAGCTGTCTTATGGCTTGTTAATTGCTGAGGAACTTTGCCAGTTTGCTGATAACCAGAAAGTTGCGCAACCAAATAGTCGCTTTCTGCTTCAGGTAGTAACTCAAACCCTCGCAACAGTTCTTCTTTGATTGATTGAACGCGCTGCTCTTTCTTGTCTTGTTGTAACCATCGTTTCAAATATAGTTGCGGAATCGGTGTTGATAAAAGTGGAATATACTGTTTTTCCTCAAATGATAAATATGAAGTCACTTGCACGGCAAATTGAATGAGTTGCCAACTTTCTCGATCACTTCTGCCAAAACGATAAAGATCAATTGCAGGATAATCCAGCAACGAAAAATGGTGCTCCTTTAAAAATAGTTGCCCTTCTTTTGTTAGTTGAATCTCATTTGTCTCTTCGTGATACTGAATTTGTTTCGCCTTCGAAAGTTTTTCAAGAAATTGAAAATAGGCTTGTTCGGAAATCGTTGGCCACCAGCCAATGAACCGTAAACAATCATATAAAAAACCATAAATCAAAACAGAGCTAGTCCGTTTGCCTTTTAAAAGATGATACAAAGTTGATGCACGTACCTTGTATCCATGAGATAATAACGCTAAAATAAAAGTTGCTTCCATAGTAAACCTCTTTTAGATAGGATGTGTCACTGTTTATGCAATCACGTTTAGTTCCTGAAAAATGTATTGCTTGTGGACTTTGTCAAGTTTATGCGCCTAATATATTTGATTATGATGATCATGGGATTGTCCTTTTTAAAGACGAGCCGCATGCTCGACAACAATTTATTCCAGAAAACGAACGCGAGAATGTGTTAAAAGCGTACCGCAAATGTCCCACGCGTGCAATAGAAATAAGCAAAAATGAGTGCTAAATAATTTAGCACTCATTTTTGCTTAGAGTATCTTTTCGAGCCAAGCAAGTGTTTGTTCATCTATCGAAACAAACTGTAATTGTCCTTCTTTTAACGGTTCTTTGACTAAATGAATTTGATCATTTAGGCCATTGATCCATTCATAACGAAGACCATTTTCTTTTGCTTTAGAATTTTTGGCTTCTAAATAATAATTGACATGGTAATTTTCTTTACCATCCAATTGTAGCGTATTAATGGTCACTTCAAAATCTGGTGAACCATCGGTCGATTTCTTTTCACGTAATCGTTCAAGTGCTTCTATAAAAGAAGGAAATTGAGGATTATTTTCCCCACCAACGAGATATTTTTTAGCAAATTCTGTACTATCCGTATGACTTTTCACTTGTTTGGCAAATGCTTGATAAAAGGTTTCTAGCGCTTTGCGGGCATCATAGTCGCTAGCTAACGGAAAATTCAATTGTAGCGTTGGATTATCGGAGAGCGCTTCGACAAAATCATTTTCACCAATCGTTTCTTTTGATGTTTGAATTTCTTCTCCATTAATCGTCTTTTTAAGTTGAATCGTCATCCCTTTGGACCAGAACAAAGGGCCAATCGTTTTGCTTCCATTCGTTAGCGTACCAACTTTCCGATCATTAATATAAATATCTGCGTCTGGCAGATTGCTTTCCACAACAAAATTCATTCGTTTAAAATCTAAAGGAATACTAGAAATATAATTTTCCTCTTCTAATAAACGGTACTCTTCTGTGATAACAGGTTCGCCGGTGCTATCTTTCACTGTGGCTGTAAAAGTATATTGTCCTGGCGCTAAGGGGCCCAATTCCTTTTGATAAGTGGTTGAGTCGGAAGTGCCCACTTCCCGCCCGTTCATTGCCAGCGTCACACCGCGCTGATTCGTCGTTAACTGAACAGAAACAGGCGTTAAAATGAATTGATAACGGTGAAAGAAAAATGCTGTTTGACTTGTTTCACGAATAGTTAAACCATGTAACTTTTTATCCTTTAATAGCGCTTTTTCTAATTTTTTTAGCTCAGTTGGATTTTTTTGATAATAAGTGATTAAAGGCTTAATGCTTTGCGGATTCACTTGAAATTCAGACTCGTTCGTCCTCATTTTTTTACTTAATTCTTGGGCATCACCATTCTCAATCGCTTCAATAAAATAAGAAATTTGTTGTTCCTTAGAAAAATAATGCGTCCCGAGAAAATAGCTACCCGCTCCAAGAACGATGAACACAAAAAGAAACGCCCAGATCCAGCTTCTTTTTGATCTGAGAGGAGTAGATTCGTTCCCTTTATTCATTGATGGTTGTGCTTGGTTTTCCTCTTGATGCATTGATTCATTCATTAGCGGAGCGCCGCATTCTTCACAAAAGGACTCCGTATCACGATTCACGTGACGACAATTTTTACACTTTTTCACTCAGGAAAACTCCTCTTTCTTTGATGATTTCTATCATACCAAGGGAAAGTTAAAATTACAATGCAGATGGTTTAGTATTTTTTAACAGAATGATGACAGATTATGACAACCTCTTTTCTTTTAGGCGTAAATTTTAAAAACCCACTGTCAAACATTGTTCAACAGCAGGTTTTTTATCATTTATTTTGTTAACGGTGTTTTTTTCTGAATAGTATGTTGTTTTTTTGATAGCCATGGCAATAACTTCGCATGTAGTACTAGAAAAACACCACTGACTAAGAGGCCTTTAATAAGGTTGAATGGCACAATACCAATCGCCACATAGCTTGCTAAAGATGTTCCTAAAAATTGTTGTGTGGTCACACCATATAATTGTAAGTAAATGGGTGTAATGACAAAATAATTCGCAATACTCATGAAAATTGTCAAGGCTAAGATCCCACTTACTAAGCCCACTATCCGATTTGTACGGATATTTTTCTTTTTACCAAAGAAATAAAAAATTGGCAAGGTGAAGATACTACTTGCTAAAAAGCTAGCGAAATCTCCCACCATATTTTGCGGTGCTAGTCCGGTTAAGAACAGGTGTAGCAACGAACGAACAAAAGCAGTAATTACTCCTGCTAACGGTCCGTACAAGAACATTCCGAGTAGAATCGGAATATCACTAAAATCGATTTTCAAAAAACTAAACGCCGGCATAATCGGAAATGCCACAAATTGTAATACTGTACCGATTGCGGCCAACATTGCAATGCTGACCATTTTTTGTACCTTGTTGTTCATCTGAAATCCTCCAATTAAGGACCCATCTTCAACGAACTTTTTGATTCGCTTCTTTGTCATACAAAAAAACCCTATTTTTCTGCAGGGAAAAATAGAGTAGGATTATCTGATGAAAAAGCGTCTCAAATAAGCCCTATCTTCTTTATCCAGACTATACTGTCGGTATTGGAATTACACCAATTCAATCGTTAAAAACGAGTCGTGGACTATAACCACCGGTCGGGAATTACACCCTGCCCCTGAAGACGAACCTTGTATTATATTTTTTTACTTACTTAGTGTAACCGATTTGAACAATGAATGCAACTAACTAAGCTTTTTTATTAAATTTCATTGATTGCTTCGTTTCTCAAAAAAAACAATCCCTTCGCCATAAGCGCGAAGAGATCGAGTCGTTTTATCTTATTTAGCTTGATTTAATAATTGACTGATTTCTTTTTTAGTTAAATCACGATATTGCCCTGGTCGCAAACCTTGTAAGGTCAACTCACCGTAACGTTCACGTTTTAATTTTTGAACAGGGAAACCAACAGCTTGAAACATTTTCTTCACTTGATGATTACGTCCTTCATGAATCGTTAATTCCACGACACTGCTACCTGTTTTAATGTCCGCTGAAAGAATTTGAAAATTGGCTGGTGCTGTGCGTTTGCCATCAATGCGAATGCCTTTGGCTAATGGCAATAGATCCCGTTTAGTTGGAACACCTTTAATTTTTGCTACGTAGACTTTATCTACTTCATGTTTAGGATGGGTTAATTTTTGTGAAAAACTTCCATCATTCGTTAAAAGTAACAACCCAGAAGTATCATAATCCAGACGACCGACTGGATAAATTCGCTCAGTAACATCTGTAAAATAATCCGTTACTACTTTACGGCCTTTATCGTCAGACACCGCAGAAATAACCCCTCTTGGTTTATAGAATAAATAATAACCATATTCTTCTTGATAAATTGGTACACCATCAACCTCAACAGTATCTTGTTTACTTACTTGTGTTCCTAATTCTTTGACCACTTGGCCATTGACTTTTACGCGACCTTTGACAATTAATTCCTCTGCTTTGCGACGCGAAGTCACCCCAGCATGAGCAATTGCTTTTTGTAATCTTTCCATTGTTTAAGCTTCCTCGCCTTCTGTTGTTTCAGACATTGGGTTCGTTTCTTGATAACGATCAAAAAATAGATCCATTGGTAGTTCTTCTTCTAATTCATCTTCCATTTGTTGGATATCTGGTAATTCATCTAAACTTTTCAACCCAAAGTAATCCATAAAATACTTCGTTGTGCCATACAAAATTGCTCTACCAGGACCATCTACGCGGCCTTTTTCTTCTATCAACTGACGGGCAACTAACTTTTGGATAGAGCCAGAAGTCTGTACGCCACGAATTTCATCAATTTCAATACGCGAAATTGGTTGCTTATAAGCAATAATGGATAATGTTTCTAGCGCCGCTTGTGATAAGGCGTTCGACATAGGCGATTGCGCATATTTTTTTAGTAATGAGGCATATTTTTTCTTAGTTGTTAAGACAAAATGATTGCCGACTTCTAAAATATTTAACGCCGATTTATTGTCAGAAGCATAATGTTCTTTCAATTTCGTTAATTCTTCATAGGTTTTTGCTGTTGACTTCTCTAATAAGTACGCAAGCTCTTCCAAGCCAATTCCTTCTTCGCCAACCACAAATAAAATTGCTTCAATTTGACTAACTAATGTCACTGTGTTTCCTCCACCTCTGTTGTATCTTCCTGCTGGGTTTCTGTATTAAATAACAAAATTTCACTATAATTATTTTCTTGTTCAGCATAAATCACGCCTGTTTTCATTAATTCTAAAAGAGCCATGAACGTTGTCACAATTTCTTGTTTGGAATAAGAATCGAAGAAAGAATCAAACGACACTGCCTTCCCTTTCTGTACTTGACGCATACGTTCTGAAATAGCGGTGATTTTTTCTTCGATGGAAACATCGTCACTAGCAACAGTTGTTTCAACAGGCTGGCGATTTTTTTTCTTTTCTAACATGGCGTGAAAGGCTAGAAATAAATCAATTGTATTGATTTGATTAGGCGGTAGTGTTGTATCTTCCTCTTTATAATCATCCATATCCATTGGTTCTTTTGTATAATAGAGTTTACGTTCTTCTTCTTTTTCATGTAAAACAGTCGCTGCATATTTAAATTTCCGATACTCCAATAACTGAGCTACTAAAGCTTCCCGTGGGTCTTCCTCTTCAAAAAAATCTTCATCATCAATGATTTCAAGCTCTTGTTTTGGAAGCAACATCTGACTTTTAATAGCCATTAAGGTGGCAGCCATGACTAGATATTCTCCAGCGACTTCTAACTCTAAGGTTTGCATCGCATGAATATAAGACATGTATTGTTCAGTTACTGCTGTAATGGGAATGTCATAGATATCGATTTCTAATTTTTGAATTAAATGTAGTAGAAGATCCAGTGGTCCTTCAAAGACATCTAGTTTTAAATTAATTTCTTGCAAAAACGACACCTACTTTCTTTTCTCGACTTCCTAGTTTACCATAAATTTATTCGTTTGTGGGCATTCTCGCAAATTAAGCCCGAGGAAAATGTTCCTTATAAACATCTGCCATTCGTTGTTTGGTAATATGTGTATAAATTTGTGTCGTGGAGATATCTGCATGTCCTAATAATTCTTGCACGATTCTAAGATCTGCGCCATTTTCCAACAAATGTGTCGCAAAGCTATGCCGTAATGTATGCGGCGTAATATTTTTCTCTATCTGGGCTTCTCGGACAATCTGTTTTAAATTTTTCCAAATGCCCTGTCTAGATAACGGTTCGCCATGATGGTTAACGAATAGGTGTGTTTCATTCGGATGATTTTTAATCAATTGAGGTCTGGCTTCGTTCATATAGCGCTCAATCCATTGAATCGCATAATCGCCTAAAGGAATAATTCGTTCTTTGTCCCCTTTTCCGATTGTTTGCAATAAACCAATGGATAAATGCAGATCCCCTAATTTTATTTCAATTAGCTCACTAACTCGCAGGCCCGTTGCATACATCACTTCTAAAATAGCACGATTCCGCATACCTAGTGGTTTACTTGTATCAGGCGTTTCAATTAATCGAGTCACTTCGTCAACAGATAATGTACTTGGCAATTTTTGAACTTTCTTGGGGGAGTCAATATGTTGCATCGGATTATGTTCGCTTAAGCGTTCTTGACGTAAAAATTGATGAAATCCTCTCAAACTAGAAATCATCCGAATCACACTTGCTGAAGCTTGCTGTTCTTCGTGAAGGGATTGCAAAAATTCTGTAATCATGTAACGGTCAACTTCGTCCCAAGAATGCAGGCCTTGTTCTTGTAAAAAGGCTACGTATTTTTTTAAATCTCGTTCGTAACTCCGTCGTGTGTTATTTGATAAGCCCCGCTCTATTTGTAAATAGTGTAAATAATCGACTAATTGTTCTTCCATTATCCTTCCCTCATTTCTAGTACTATCCTATCAGATTATGCCCTAGATTGCATGGGTAAATTCCAACTTATTAAAAAAAATCAACTGACAACAAAAGACTTGTTCACTAAGTCGTTAACTTAAGAACAAGTCTTTTGTTTTTGCTACTATTAGTAAAGAATAAATTTGTTATTTTATATATTTATCTAGAAAAGCAGCTACTGTTTCCTTATATTTTTCTGGGTTTTTATTATAAGCTTTCGCATGCTCTGCTCCAGGAACGACATATTTCTCTTTAGGTCCTTGGGTTGCATTATAAACTTCGTCTAGCATACTAAACGGCACAAACGTATCATTTTCACCATGAATAAAGAGCATTGGTAACTGATTCTTTTGTAATTGTTTAACAGCGCTTGCTTCCCCAAAGAAATAGCCAGCTCTAAGTTTCGTAATCCCGCTAGTAACATTAACTAATGGGAAACTTGGTAAATTGAAAAGCTCTTTCAATTGATATTGCAACTCCTGATTGACTGTAGAATAGCCACAATCTTCCACAATGGCTTTCACGTTATCTGGTAATTTTTCCCCGCTCGTCATCATGACTGTAGCAGCACCCATACTGACACCGTATAAAGTGATTTGTTCTTGCTGACCATTTTCGGTTAAAACTTTCTCAATCCATTGGACATAATCTTTACGATCGGGCCAGCCGAACCCAATATAATCTCCTTGACTTTTCCCGTGACCACGCGCATCTGGCGCTAACACATTGTAGCCCCAATCATGATACATTTTCGCAAAGACAGACATCGTTTCTGCCGAACCCATATAACCATGCGCCATAATAACGGTACGATTACTTTTTTTGTCGGCTGGTAAATAAATGGCCTTTAGACGTAGCCCATCTTCCGAAGTAATTGACCATTCTTGTCGATTTTTGTCATCTTTAAACCACGCGCCTTCAGGTGTCTGGACCACTTTTGACCCTGGGGTATTCTCATTTATAAAGTCTTTCTTTCCTGGAACTACTGCATAATTATAAAAATATAAGCCTGCCGCAATTAAACCAATTGCAATTACTACAATAAGCGCAATCAAAATTTTTAACCATCGATTCATCTACGTACTCCTTTTATTTAAACTGTATGATTCATTATAAGTTGTCGCCCTTTTTTTGACAACCACCATTCAAAGATTCAACCATCTTTCTTTACCACTACAATGGGACAATTTTGTTGCGACAAAAAAGCATAGCACAAAAATATTACCTTTTACGCTATGCTCCACTTATCTATTTATAGGAAACTAAAAATTATTTATTTTCAATAAGTTTAAAACTTGACCATGGTTTCAAAAATTCTAATAAGAAACGTTCGTCATCAGAAATACGACCAACCACATTTACACGGCCATCATTTTTCATTTCTTTTAAAGCAATTTGTGTTTCCCCTTTGTATTGTCCATAGCCAACGTTGTCAATCAAGACATCGCCTCGAACAATATCTCTCGTTGTATGAGCTGGGAAAGGACGATCTTTATAGTAAACACGTGTCATTGTTGAACGCAAAACGTAATCAGAACGATCTCCACGATAACTGTGTAAGTTATCGAACAATGCAATTCTTTCATCTTCTGTGATTTCTGGTTCTGTATCCACTTTGATCGAAGGATACGGTGCTTGAAAGGCTTCTGCCATTGCTGCTAATTCTGCTTCTGAGGCATAAGCATTTCCGACAGAAATATCATCGATTAATCCTGTTAAAACTAAATGCTTAACTTGCGTTGCAATTTCTAAATCGCGGTGGTCTTCCAAAGAACATAACCCATCTTGTGTCGGCCATGGCCCAAATGTAGCATCGTGTGAGTTCACAAACGCCATCGTATTTAAATTATATTTTCTAAATTTTTCTGAACAATAAACAAAATGCTCATAGCCTAAGCCGGTATAGCGATGTGGATAGAAATTATGTGAGCCTAGTAAATTTTCTGTGTTTGGTGAGTAGGCCATAATATTATCTACATAACTTGTCCCTGAACTCATATTAATTTCAATTTTAATACCATAAGGGTTTCTTGTCATATTCGCCTCTTCTTGCCCAGTAAAACCAAGATCTAAACGAATACCGTAAGCGCCCATATCATGGAAAAATGATAAATCATCATAAGAGATGCCTAATTGTTCGAACAATGCAGGATTAATATCGACCATCACTTCCATACCTAATTGGTTGGCGTAATCTACGACTTTTTTAAACTCTGCTAATACCTTTTCCCGATCATCATTGATTTGCAATAAACTAGTAAAGACACGCTTAAAGCCGTATTTATGAGCCAAATCCAAATATGCTTTGTCCTTTTCAAATGTTGAACGTTCTGGATAAATTGAAATACCTAATTTTCCCATGTGATTGCCTCCTAAATTGTAAAACATAATAATGTATCTGCTTACATTGTAACAAAAAAAACAAAAGTGGTCTACACCTTTCCTATAGGAAATCTTATAAAAATTCCACTGGTTTGTTATCTTCTCTTTTGTTATGATAAAAAAGAACCTAATTGTCAGTGTGAAAGGAAGAGGAAAACAGATGAAACATAAGAAAATGCTTGCTGTTGCTTCAGTTGCAGCATTCACCTTGCTTTTAGCAGGCTGTAACACAACCAATAATAAAGGCACGACCGCAACGAGTGATTCTGTCGCTAAATCCAGTGAAAGCAAAACAAAGGATTCGGTCGACTTAAATTCACTAGATTTACCACAACTAGATGACAAAGTTGCCGAAGATCAAGACTTAGTCCAAATGGTTACTTCAATGGGAAATATTGAAATCAAACTATTTCCTAAACAGGCTCCAAAAACTGTCGAGAACTTTATGAAACATGCCAAAGATGGCTATTATGATGGCTTGACTTTCCACCGCGTCATCAATAACTTTATGATCCAAGGTGGCGATCCTAGCGGTGATGGAACTGGCGGAAACAGCATCTGGAATAAACCATTTGAAGATGAATTTTCAAACCAGTTATATAACATTCGTGGCGCGTTATCAATGGCGAATGCAGGACCTAATACTAACGGCAGTCAGTTCTTTATTGTCCAAAATACAGATGATCAATCTGATGGTCTTTTATATGATGATTATCCAAAAGCAATCATTGATGCTTACAAAAAAGGCGGCTATCCTTCTCTTGATAAAAAACATACTGTTTTCGGTCAAGTAACCAAAGGAATGGATATTGTCGATAAAATTGCCAAAGTCGAAGTTGGTGCCAACGATAAACCAAAAACTGATGTTAAAATTGAAAAAATCAATATTCTTCAAGAAGCAAAAAAATAACAAAAAGTCAGAACGTACGCTGAAGATACGTTCTGACTTTTTGTTATTTTTGAATCGCTTGTAATGCCTTTTCTGGTACTTGGTCTTGTTTGACCTCTTCATACGTATTGATGTGGGCCCCTTTATTTGAGACTTTTAGATAATGATCTGTTTTTAATTCATGGTCCGCTGTGAAAGTTATTTCTCGCGTTTTGCCTTCCTCATCTGCGGCTACTTGCGTATAACTAGCAATTCCATAGCCATTAACGCTATCGGCTTTCTTTGTTTTAACATACACATTTCCTTCTTTAACCAATGGATTTAATTGATCTAACACACCAGCTAATTCGCCAGAGTTCTTCTCTGCGTAAAACTTGGCCCCAAATAAACCACCACCAATAACAATTGCTGTCACCACTAAAAATTTAATAAATTTCATCACATAAATCCTCCCGAGTAATTATTCTCTGTTACTTCTTCCAAAGTATAGCAAGTTTTAAACAATCCTTCCTCGGGCGCAACGACCAGTTTTTCCTCAGACTTATGTCGTATTTTTGTTATTTTGAATAAATAACAAAACACTACTCTTCTATCAATAATTGACTTAATAATTGAATTTCTTGATTCTTAGTTAAGTCAATTGTTTTCATTGTAACCGCTGTGGCTAAACCTAAATAGATTACCACCATTTTAGGAAATAATTCGACAAATTTTCCTTTGTCCATTTGTACATATTTTTTATCCAATAATAAACGCTCTTCAAAAAAAGTTTGAAGCATTTGCTGCAATTCTTCTTCATAACCATGTGCTTTCATAAATAACGCCGTATAGATTTTTTGATGTTTTTGGGCAAATAATATAAAGTTCAGACCCAATGCAATCACTGGGTCTGAGGCACCGACATCTGCTTTATAAAATAATTGCATACGATGAAATAACGATTTAATTAAGGTTCGTTTTAAATCGTCCATGTTGACAAATTCTAAATAAATTGGCTGCGTAGAAATCCCCATAGCATCTGCAATATTTCTAGCAGTTAAATTAGAAAAACCTTTATCTACTAAAATTTTTTCAGCTACGTTTAAGATTTTTTCCTTTGTATATACCTTCGTTCTAACCATTTTCATACCCCTTTTCTCTTTTAGTTAACAATAACTTTATTATGTTCACACAAAAGAAAACCATTTTCATTATATATATAATATTTTACACTTTTTTATGCGTTTCTTTTCTCAAAATTTTCTATACATTTCAAAAAAATTGAGAATTTTCATCGCCTATAAACAAATAGGTCCAGAACAAAAGGTCATCACCTTTTGTTCTGGACACTAAACGGCTGCACTCTTTATTCTTCTATTTGTTTGCCTTGTTCTTTGGCAAGCTCATTTTTATCATAAGCTACAAAGAACGGATAGTAAATCAAAATTGCCACTAGAATTAAAACAATATTCAAAACAGCAGCACGCCAATCGCCGCCTGTCGCCATAAAGGCGCCAATTGGTCCTGGTAAGGTCCAAGGAGCGGTAAAGACAACTTCACTTACTAAACCTAATTTTGTGGCAAACCAAGCAATCGTTGCTAAAACCATTGGTGCAAAGATAAAAGGAATCATTAAAATCGGATTTAAGACAATCGGTACACCGAAAATAACTGGCTCATTAATATTAAAAATAGACGGTGCTAAAATAGCTTTTCCTAGTTTTGAACCATATTCTGATTTTGCCCGGAAGGCTAATAATATAGCTAAACCAATTGTGGCTCCAGCACCACCAATCCAAATAAACCATTGGTAAAAAGGTTCTGCCGCAATCCGAGGTAATGCTTCGCCAGCTGCTTTAGCAGTCGTGTTTTCCTCTAATAGTTGTAGCCATAGAGGACGCGCCAACGATCCTACGATTGAAGCGCCGTGAATCCCAAAGAACCAGAAAAATGTGGTTAAAAAGACTAACAGCAAGACACTCAATAAAGAGTCCGCTGCTTGAACTAGTGGTCCCACTAAGTTCCCTACAAATGTGTGCCAATCAAAGCCTAAATAATAAGTGATTGAACCAATCAATAACATGACAATTAAAGTCGGAGTCAATGATTCAAATGAACGAGCAACAGCAGGTGGAACGTTATCAGGCATTGTAATTTTGAACTTAGACTTATCTGTCACTCGATAGATTTCGACAGCAATAATTGACGTCACAATCCCGACAAACATCCCTGCACCACCCAAATTAGCCATTGGTAAAACAAACCCAGAAACGCCAGCTGCTTTACTGGCTTCTTCAGGAATCGCTACAGGTACTAATGTTAATAAAAAAGCAATCGTAGCCAAAATCCCTCCAGAGACTTGATCAAGATTATATGATTTCGCTAAACTAGCGCCAATGCCAAAAGTCGCATATAACGCCATAATGTACATTGTCATTCGGTAAGGCAATAAGATTGTAGCAGCATTACTTGTTAAAAATTGAGTAATGCCCCAAGATTCTGGTAACGGCGGAAACGCAATAATTAGAAAAAAAGAACCGACAATAATTAAAGGTAATGTCGCAATAATCCCATCCCGCACCGCACGTAAATGGCGCTGATTGGCAATTTTAGCCATTGGTCCAGCTAGATGATTTTCAATCCAAACAGTCAGTTTATCTAACATAAATAACACTCTCCTCTGTTTTTCTCTTAAAAAATAACTCCTTTAATCAGCCATAAATAAGAGATAAGCTCTAATAAAATAAGAGAAATTAAAAACAACCAAATAAAACGCTTACAAAAACCTGTTTTCGTTTCAATAAAATAATGACTATACGCTAACGCAAAAGCAATCCCAACAGGCAAAAAAATCATGGCACCAATATTAAACGGCAGACTGAAAGTCCATAATAAAACACTCGGCAACAGGACACCACATAAGAGCCCCATACTAAAAAGAAAACCGGCACTTTTAACTGAAAACTTAGGAACCATTGCTTGATTGTTTTCCATTTCAATTTCGCTCCTTTCGTTTGTTATTTTGTTACATTTAAAATTATAAGCTATTAAAAATATTATTTCAATCTATTCGCTAATTTAATACTAATTTTAAAATAAAAAACCAGTTCACTGAGTGAACTGGTTTTATGCTTATTCGACAAATTCAAATTCAAAATTACCAATCCGAACAATGTCGCCATCTTTCGCGCCACGTGCTCGTAATGCCTCATCGACACCCATACCACGTAATTGACGTGCAAAACGCATTACTGTTTCATCATGATCGAAATTCGTCATTTCAAATAATTTTTCTAATTTTTCACCAGATAAAACCCATGAAGCATCTGGTTCACGATCAATCGTAAATTCTGGACCTTCTGGTTGGAAGCCATAACGAACGGTTTCTTCCTCTACCACTTCATCTTCATATAATGGGAATTCAGGCGTTACTTCCAACAAGTCAGCTGTTGCATTTAATAAAGGTTCAATACCTTTGCGAGTAACCCCAGAGATTGGGAAAATAGGTAGCTCATCAGCATACTCATCGGTGCGTTCCTTCGCAAGTTGCTCTTTAAATTTCGCTAAATTCTCTTCTGCTTCAGGCATGTCCATTTTATTGGCAACAATAATTTGAGGTCGCTCCATCAAACGTAAATTGTGTGAAGCCAATTCTTTATTGATTGCCAAATAATCTTCATAAGGATCGCGTCCTTCCATGCCACTCATATCAATGACATGTAAAATAACACGCGTCCGTTCAATGTGGCGTAAGAACTGTGTTCCTAAGCCGACACCTTGAGAAGCTCCTTCAATTAAGCCTGGCAAATCTGCTGCAGCGAAGCTTCGACCGTCACTAGTAGTCACCATCCCTAAGTTTGGAACTAACGTCGTAAAATGATAGGCACCAATTTTCGGACGAGCGGACGAGATAACAGAGAGTAACGTTGATTTCCCTACAGAAGGAAACCCAACTAAACCAACATCTGCTAAGACTTTTAATTCTAATTCGATTTTACGTTCTTGACCCGGTTCGCCGTTTTCGGCAATTTCTGGTGCAGGGTTTCTTGGGGAAGCAAAGCGAATATTCCCACGACCACCGCGTCCGCCTTTCGCTACTACTAAGGTCTGACCATTCTCAATTAAATCCCCAATTAAGGCTCCAGTTTCTGCATCACGAACTGTTGTACCTGGTGGAACTTTGACAAGTAAATCTTCTGAACCACGACCGTGCATTCCTTTACTCATACCATTTTCTCCAGGTGTCGCCTTAAAATGACGATTAAACCGGAAATCCATTAATGTGCGTAATCCTTCTTCAACAACTAAAACAACGTCGCCACCGCGACCGCCATCACCACCAGCGGGACCCCCGTCTGGTACATATTTTTCTCTACGGAAAGCAACCATTCCGTCGCCGCCTTTACCAGCTTTGACATCAATCGTCACTTGATCTAAAAACATGGACATATAATTTGTCCTCCTATTCTACTTCTACTATCTTTAATCACCTCAAAAAGCGTGATTCGAAAGTCTTTATTATTGTATCGGGAAAACAACCGTTTGTCTAGCAATTCTAGTTAGTTATCGTTGGAAAAAGCAAAATTTCTCATGAATCTTTCGCTTTCTTTTTGTCGCTTCGCTATCAGTCTTTTGACAAAAAAATTTTAGAGGTTCATACTATAGATAGTTGAAGAAAATCACTTTTTCAGCAAGGGTCCAAAGAAACACAAACATTTAAAGGAGGAATTTTTGTTATGACAGTCAAAGTAGGAATTAACGGTTTTGGAAGAATTGGTCGTTTAGCCTTTCGCCGAATAAAAGAAGTTTCTGATGATATTGAAGTTGTGGCTATCAATGATTTGACTAGCCCAACAATGTTGGCTCACTTATTACAATTTGACTCTACGCATGGCACCTATCCTGGCACCGTGACAGCCACTGAAAATGGCATTGTGGTTGACGGCGAAGAAACCCGTGTCTACGCAGAACCAGATGCAAGTAAAATCCCTTGGGTTAAAGAAAACGGAGTAGACATTGTCCTTGAATGTACAGGTTTTTATACCTCTGAAGAAAAAGCACAAGCTCATTTAGATGCAGGTGTGAAACGTGTGGTTATCTCTGCTCCTGCAGGCGCAATGAAAACAATCGTTTACAACGTCAATGATGATACACTTGATGCCAACGATAAAATCATTTCTGCTGGTTCATGTACGACAAACTGTCTAGCACCGATGGCTTACTTCTTAAATAATGAATTCGGTATTGAAGTTGGTACCATGACAACTGTCCATGCCTACACATCAACACAAATGCTATTAGATGGCCCTGTTCGTGGCGGAAATCTTCGTGCGGCACGCTCTGCTGCAGACAATACTATTCCCCATTCAACTGGTGCTGCTAAAGCAATTGGCTTAGTTATTCCAGAACTTAATGGAAAATTACAAGGCCATGCCCAACGTGTTCCCGTTGTGGATGGATCCTTAACAGAATTAGTTAGCATTTTAAAAACAAAAGTAACAGCTGATCAAGTAAATGAAGCAATGAAAAAACACACCATTGATAACCCTTCTTTCGGTTATGATGATCGTGAAATTGTTTCTGGAGACATAATCGGCACGACAGAAGGTTCGATTTTTGACCCAACGCAAACAGAAGTAACGACAGCTGGCGATTTCCAATTAGTGAAAACTGTGGCTTGGTATGACAATGAATATGGTTTTACTTGCCAAATGATTCGCTTATTGGAAAAATTCGCTAATTTATAATTCCAATGAATAAAAAACTGCCTTGCATAAATTAATGCAAGGCAGTTTTTTTAATGTTTACTTTGACAACTTTGACAAATACCATGAAAAGTTAAGCGATGATCTTTGACTAAAAAATGATACCGACTTTCAACAATTTGCTCTACTTCACCAAGCAAGTCTTCTTCCACTTCCTCAATTGTGCCACATTCTAAGCATAACAAATGGTGGTGAAAGTGTTTTGCGCCTTCTTTTCTTAAATCATAGCGAGCTAAACCATCGTTAAAGCTCACTTTATCAACGACTTTTAAGTCTGTTAAAATTTCTAGCGTTCGATAGACTGTTGCTAGACCAATTTCCGGACTTTTTTGTTTTACCAAGAAGTAAATTTCTTCTGCTGATAAATGATCTTTTTCATTTTCCAATAATACAAGTACGGTTGCTTCCCGTTGTGGTGTTAATTTAAAGCCTGATTCATGTAATTGTTTTTTTGTCTTTTTTAAAGCAGCAGTCGAATCCATTATTACAGCTCCTTGTTTAGAATGATTACAAATTAAGAAACTTAATTTATCAATCAAATTAAAATAATTATAAAAGAAATAACTGTAATTTGCAAGATATTCTCAATTAGCTACCTTAATTTTTTTCTTTTGATTGTTCCAACGAGCCAATTAGAATTGTTTTACCATCTTCTTGTTTAATTAATTTTTGTTTCATTAAATGGCCTAAGGCGCGTTTAAATTGAGCTTTACTAATGCCAAAGGTTTGTTTAATTTCATCAGGGCTTGATTTATCGGTGAAAGGAATTTGGTGATCGTTTGCTCTTTCTAAGAAAGTTAGAATCATTAACGCATCATCGCTGATTACTTCATGACTTCTTGGTTTTAATGAAAGATTCAATACGCCGTCCGGCCGCACGCCAATCACACGCCCCACTACTTTTTCACCTAAACGTGGTTCCTGGAATCGTTCAGAAGGATGGATAAATCCAATGTATAAATCATCAGTTAAAATATACGTTCCTGCAAGTTTCAGACGATACACATGCCCGGTTAAGTTTTGGTTTTGCATTTCAGCATTCCCACGTTTTGCCATTGCTTTAAAGACTTTTTCATCTGCTAATTCGCCCCAAATGCGGTCTTTACTGTCCACTTTTAAAGTAACCATTACTCGGTCTTCTTTTTTAGGCCAAAGTTCCCGCATAGTTGGTAATTCATCCAACGAAATAACGACATCTTTATCTGGTAAGCCAACGTCTACAAAGACACCTAAATCACGTCTCGTTCCTGTGACAGTACCAAAGCCATAGCTACCAATGCGCACAGTAGGAATTGTAGTTGTCAGTGCTGGCTCTTGTTTTTGATTTAAATAACCAAACCCTTCTACAGCCTCCCCTATAGCATGCGTACCTTCTTCTTTTTTTAAACGGAATGTGATGCCATTTTTTTGAACAAAATAAAATTGTTCATTTTCATCGACCACAATGCCGGTAAATGTTGTTGCTAGTAATTCTCTCATTTATCATTAACTCCTCAAGGAAAATCAATCGAACAAAAGATTTCCGCTTTTGTTCGATTGTTTCTATTTTCTTTTATTGCCCTGCATTACGAGAAGCGTTCCCTTTGAACCAACCTGTTTTAGCATTGATTGTAACTAAATACATGTGAACATTTTTCTCTGTAGTGCCTTCTAATAATTTTGATTGATTGTTTGTTGCATAAAGATTGTAGTAACCTTCGCCATTCACAATTTTGGCAGGTTCTAAAGAATATCCGCCAGGAACCACATAGCCACGAGCAATCACTGTGTCTAAGACTTTTTCTTTCACACCTGGTGCCCATGTCCACGCTGGATTGCTACTATCAGCGATATCGGCAGCATCTGGCGCATAAAGCGGACTAGTGTAAACCCCGTCACTATTCGGCGCCGTGTAGCCATTCGCTTCTGTTTTTGCTGTTTCTTCCTTCTTAGCGTCCTCTTTTTTTGCGGCAGCAGCTTGTTTCGCTTGTTCTTCTGCTTGTTTTGCTTGCTCTGCGGCAGCTTGTTCTTCTGCAATTCTTTTCTGTTCTTCTTCAACCTTGGTTAACGCTTGGTCAGCTGTCGTGACTTGTTTGACCAGTTCTTTTTTCAGCTTATCACTTGTTACTTTATCTACTTCTGCCTTAGCAGCTTGATACGTGTCTCGATTCAGCTGATTGGTAGTTTTTCCATCTTTATAAATGACCTCAACCGCTTTTTTAGCTTTTTGTAATTGGTTGTATTGTTGGTTCGCTTGATCGATTGCTTGGATCATCAATTGGTCAAATGGATCATTTCCTGTTAATTTCTTTACGGAAATTGGTTGATCAGCAGCTAGAATCGCCGGTTTCAACTCATTGCCATTGACAATCGGCGCCTCAAATAATTGGTTGATTTGTTGAATGGTTTGTTGCTTCTCTTTCAATGTTTGAATTTGTTTATTTAATTGAGAATACTCTTCTGAATCTTTAATTTCCGCGACTTGTTTTGAGAGTTTTTCTGGACTAACAGTCACCATATCGGGTTTAATAAAAACTTGCTCCTTCGTGGTATAAAAGGCTGCTAGTTCATCTTTCAGCGTATCTGTTTTCTTGGTTAGTGCCGCCGCCTCTTGCGCGGCAGCTTTTTGCGTTTGATCATGATACGCCCAAGCACTACCTCCAGCTAATAAAACAACCGCAAGCGCAACGAAAACTACTTTTTTTGATGGTTTCTTCGGAGCAGGCGCTGGTTGAGCATTCCCAGTTTCATTCATCGGTGGTATCACACCTGAATCTGAAACTTTTCCCTCGGTTGCATCAGCGTCGCTCGGTGCCTCTAGCGACGCTGCACTTGTTAACCCTTCTTCAGAATCTGAAATGGATTCAGTTGGTGTTTCGGCTTGGGTTAATACTGCCTCACCGCTGTTTTCTAACTCTTGGGTCTCTGCTGTTTCTTCTGATGGATTTTCAGACATTTCTGTATCTGCTCGATGCGCTTGAATATAAGCTTGCAAAGTTTCGTTTGGTGTTACATCTTGATCTTCTATCGGTGGTTGTGAAAAAATTTCTTCTTCAGAAGTGGTAGAGATAACTTCAGTTCCTGAAATCTCTGTTAAAGCTTCCTCTTCTGACTTCACCGTCTCAGATACCTCAGCTGTTTCTGCTTCAACAGTAGTTGTTTCTTCCGTTGTTTCTTCCGTTGTTTCTTCCGTTGTTTCTTCTGTTGTTTCCTCTAAATTAACTGCTTCGTCCGTTGCTAGTTTTTCTTCTGTTGAATGAGTAGGCGTCTCTTCTGTCGCTGGTATCGACTCCTCCACCGAATCATGAGTCTCCTCACTAGCCCCTTCTTGAAGCGATGCTTCTAGACCAGAAACATCCTCTGAATCAGAGACTATTAAGTTATCTTCTGTCGACTCTTCTTTTTTGTCATCATTACTTTCTTCTTCTGGTGATTCGCCAAACAGTTCCATCACATGGCCTAAGCTCATATCTTTTAACTCAGACCACTCAATATTCTCATTTAATTGATCTTCGTGTTCTTCATTTTCCTGTGTTTCAAAATCTATATTTGTTGAAGTCGTTTCCGCTTCTTCTTTATCAACTGTTGTGTCAGTTAGTGAATAGCCACATGTTGGGCAGGTCGTTAATTCTGCATCGAATTCGTTCCCGCACTTCGGACATTTTTTTGTCATTCTTCCGCCTCACATTCTGCTAATATTCCATTACTTCTAATTTACCACAACTTGCGCCTTCTTCCAATAACTAGCAATGACATTTAGAGACTTTTTAAAAATCAAAAGCGGCTCTTCTCGCATGCACGAAAAGAGCCGCTAAACGGTATGTTTATTCTAAAAAGTCTTTTAATTGTTTTGAACGAGAAGGATGTCTTAGTTTTCTTAACGCTTTTGCTTCAATTTGACGAATACGTTCGCGAGTGACACCGAAAACTTTTCCGACTTCTTCTAGCGTACGTGTCCGACCATCATCTAAACCAAAACGTAAACGTAAAACATTTTCTTCACGGTCTGTTAAAGTATCCAGAACATCTTCTAGTTGTTCTTTTAACAATTCGTAAGCTGCATGTTCAGCAGGACTGGTAGCATCTTGGTCTTCAATGAAATCACCTAAATGTGAATCATCTTCTTCACCAATTGGTGTTTCTAAAGAGACTGGCTCTTGTGCGATTTTTAGGATTTCACGAACTTTTTCTGTTGGTAAATCCATTTCCGCACCAATTTCTTCTGGCGTTGGTTCTCTACCTAAATCTTGCAATAGTTGGCGTTGAATCCGAATCAATTTATTGATTGTTTCAACCATGTGAACAGGAATTCGAATCGTTCTAGCTTGGTCCGCAATTGCCCGCGTAATCGCTTGACGAATCCACCAAGTAGCATACGTAGAGAATTTGAATCCTTTACGGTAGTCAAATTTTTCAACAGCTTTCATTAAGCCCATATTACCTTCTTGAATTAAATCCAAGAATTGCATACCACGACCTACATATCGTTTGGCAATTGAAACAACCAAACGTAAGTTAGCTTCTGCTAAACGTTGTTTTGCTTCTTGATCGCCTTCTTCAATTTTAAGTGCCAATTCAACTTCTTCTGCGGCAGTTAATAATTGAACGCGCCCAATTTCTTTTAGGTACATACGCACGGGATCATTAATTTTAACACCTGTTGGCGCAGATAAGTCTTCTGCTTGGGCCTTTTCCGCTTCTTTTTCATCTTTTTTCAAGCTATGTTCACTTGGGTCTCCATTTTCATCGACCACGCTGATACCAGCATCTTCAACTTTTTGGATCAATTTTTCCATAGCTTCTGCATCCAAAGTATACGGTGTGGCTAATTGATTCGCTAAATCATCATAAACCACTGTTCCTTTAGGCTTGTTTTCTTTGATAAATGCTGCCACTGCAGCTTCATATTTTTTACTTGTTTCTTTTTCCATGAAAGAAGGCCCCCTTCATTTTTCGGTTCACGCTTGAAATAACTGATAAATCACTGGGACTTATCAAAATAAAATGAACAAAACGCTTAGTTCTATTCATTATATTGCTTAAGTAAATGTTCGTTGAGCTTTAAGCTGTCGAGCCAATTGGATAATCTCCATTGTTAATTCGGCTTCAAGCTGTTGGTTGCCCACTCGTTTTGCTTCTTGCTGTTGAATCTTTTTCTGCTCAATTGCCTCTGCAATACTTGATAAGGCAATTACATGTAATAAATCGGCAACTTCTCGCTCAGAGCTTTCTTCCGATAAATTCTGATACGCAATTTCAATTGCTAATTGTTTGGTTTGATTATCTTGCAAGAAATTAATAAAATCGGCAATGTCGAAACTTTGATGCAGTGTCGCATAACTTTCTAGCAAGAAATATAATTCTTGGTATTCATCATGAGCGAATGAAAAATCTGGCAATTGTTGAATGGTTTGCCGTACTCCTTGTTCATTCATTAAACGAAATAATAAAGAACGTTCTGCTTTTTGAACTTGGGTTAACGGTAACTTGTTCTGGACGTGATTCTCTTCAAAAACAGGTTCTTCCATTGGTGGTGGCATCATTTCATCTTGATAAAATTGTTGCCTTTCTTGCCGTTGGACTGAACGTTGCTCTTGCTTCAATTGATTGAATTGTTCTTCTAAACTATGAACAGAAAGTTGAAATTCCTGAGCAATTTGGTTTAAATAACGATCACGTTCCAAGGGAGATTGAACATTGGTTAACTCCCGTAACAATTCGTTCACATAATCCAATTGTTCTTTTTCGTTATTCATGTTTCTAGTTAACCGATGATAATTCATTTTAAAACTAAAAACTGTTTCTCGGCCATGATTGGCTAAATTTTGAAAAGCTTCTGCGCCATATTTCCGCACATATTCATCAGGATCCAGCTTTTCAGGGATGCTGACAATACTCAAGTCAAAATGACTGTTTTCTTGCAATAATTGAATCGCACGGTTTGTGGCTTGAACACCGGCATTATCGCCATCGTAACAAATAACTACTTCCTTAGCGACCCGTTCCAAACGCCGAATTTGTTCATTGGTCAAACTAGTCCCCATTGAAGCCACCCCGCTTTTTACGCCTGATTGCCAAGCAGCGATAACATCCATGAATCCTTCAAAAAGCAAGACTGTATTTTCTTTACGAATTTCTTTTCTGGCTTTATCAAAGTTAAACAGCGTTTCTCGCTTATTAAAAAGTGTTGTTTCAGGACTATTCAAGTATTTAGGCATCTCATCCCCTGGAAAATCAGCTGTTTTTAACAAGCGACCAGAAAAGGCGATGACATTGCCTTGGGGATCATTAATTGGAAACATGATTCGTTGATAGAAACGATCCAAAAACGTACCGTTATCTCTTTGGACAAACAGCCCAGAAGGCTCAAAAAGCGTTTCATCCAGTTGTTCATTTTTAAAAACTTGACTTAAGAAATCACGTTTTTGCGGCGCAAATCCAATTTGAAAGGTCTCAATTAGTTCTTGTGTTAACCCCCGCTCTAATAAATAGTTTAATGCGGGTTCGCCAATTTTAGTATTCACTAAAATATGATGGTAAAGTTCTGCGGCTTTACTATGCAGTTGTAACAAACTCCGTCTTTGTTGGTTTTCTGGGGTATCCGCTACTTCACGCGGCTCTGACCAATCAAAGTCCACAGATAAATGTTCCAAATCTGCAACACGTTTCACGGATTCTGGAAAACTAATGCCTTCAATTTCTTGCAAGAAATTAAAAACAGTTCCACCTTTCCCGCAGCCAAAACAGTGAAAAATTTGTTTGTCTTCTGCTACTGAAAATGAAGGGGAACGTTCTTCGTGAAACGGACATAAACCCATATAATTTTTACCGGATTTTTTTAACTGGACATACTGCCCAATAATATCTACTATATTCGTTCGGTGACGAACTTCCTCAATGACTTCCTGAGGAATGCGTTGTGCCATTGTCCTCACCTCCTAAGAATAGCATTGTGCTAACTCATGTGATTGACCGTTTAAAAAACGCACTGTCATTTCAGTGCGAATTCCAATGGACACATTTACACATGATTTATTGTATCACATAATCGCTGTTTTTCAAGTATCTTGTTTCAACTCAACAAAAAAAGAAAGTATCTAGGACAAAAGTCATCCTGACTCCTGCCCCAGACACTAACTCTTAAAATAATCAGTTAAACATCAAGCTTGCTCCGACTTCCTTCAAGATTTAAAGAAGAACTGCATTTCTGGAGACGAATGCTTTTAGCTCAACCTCTGCTTTTTATAAATCTTTAATTGTTTTTCCAGCACGTTTCATTTGTACGAAACCAATTGTTACACGCACTACAATATTAATGGCCATCATAATAAAGAAGAGACCCATTGTTTGCGAAGTTAAGAAACCAATTTCTAAAATGTTGTGGAATAACATAGCTGCTACATAAATACCAATAATGGTACTGAAAACCAAGAAAATGCGTAATGGATTTAAAGGCAGACATGCTCGAACAACAGCCATACAGCTAATTCCAACTAATAAATAATACATTAACGTCGTGGTGTCTAAAGAAGAAAATCCTTGATTTTGTCCAATCAGATAAACAGCAATGATATTCGCTACAACTAAAAGCGCATTAACAGACGCATTTTTCAAAGCCGTTGGTAAAAACTTCCCGACAACTTTTCGTTTGTCCCCTTCGAAAGATAAGAAGAAAGCAGGATATCCTTCAATTGCTAAATCAATCAAGGTCACTTGAATCGGAATGAACGGGAACGCAATGGCCGTTAAGGCACAAATGATTGAGAGAATAAACGAATAAATCGTTTTAATGAAGAAAACGCTGGAAACTCGGGTTACATTATTTACCACACGTCGTCCTTCAAACAAGACATCTGGTAACGTTGTAAAATCAGAATCTAGCAAAACTAGATTAGAAATTTGCCGAGTAGCGCCATCTCCTTCTGCCATGGCGATACTACAATCCGCTTCTCGTAACGCTAAAACATCGTTGACGCCATCGCCGGTCATCGCCACCACATGCTCTGTGTCTTTCAACTCACGCACAATGGTTCGTTTTTGCTGAGGCGATACACGTCCGAACACTGTGTATTGCTGAACTGCTTCACGCACTTCTGCTTCTGTCGTTTTGGTCGACAAATCAATATAAGACTCATAACCGGGTAGCCCGGCACGACGAGCAATATTTGAAACAGTCACCGGATTATCACCAGAAATTACTTTTAAGTCGATTCCTTCTTCTTTTAGATAAGCCAGTGTTTCTTTGGCATTTTGGCGAATTGGATCGTCAATTTCTAGAATTGCTAATGGCTCTAAATAAGGCATTTTGGTTTCGTTTAACGGTTGTTGTTCCGCAATGGCTAACATCAAGACGCGATAACCATTCTCTTGTGCTGTAAAAACAGCTTCTGGCAACCGACTATCGTCTACCAAACGCTCAGGAGCCCCTAAATAAACTGTCCCAATTTCTGGAAATTCAATAGCCCCCCATTTTCGTTCAGAAGAAAAAGCCAAGACTTCTTTTGCGCCAAATCGATTGGATACTTCATAATGATCACGAATTGCTTGCATTGTAATATTATTATCCGTACTTTCAGATAGGTAGCTTCCGATAATCTGCGGGAAGAGTTCTTCATATTTGTCATGCAAGATAATCGCCTTTTGCACTTTCATTTTACCTTCTGTAATCGTTCCAGTTTTATCTAAACACAAAGTGTCCACATGGGCCAATGTTTCAATTGAGTACATATCTTGTACTAGAATACGTTTTTTGGCTAACTTAATGACACCTGTTGTCAGCGCAATACTAATTAATAGTACTAATCCTTTTGGTAACATCCCTAACAAAGCAGCTGAAGAAGCAACAACAGATGTTTTAATGCCAGCATCTCTTAGCCAAAAAGCTTCAACAAATAAAATAATCCCTAGAGGAATAATCACCCAACTTGTAAATTTAGAGACTTTACGAATCGAATTGACTAACTCTGATTGAATTGGTTTATGCACTTTAGCTTCTTGGGTGATTTTCACAGCATAGTTTTCGGCACCAACGTGGATAACACGGGCATAGGCTTGTCCGCTAACAATGAAACTTCCAGAAAGCAAGGTATCGCCGATTTCCTTTTCAATTAAATCTGATTCACCTGTTAACAACGCTTCATTCGCTTCGACTTTACCGTCAATAACTTCCATATCAGAAGGAACTTGTTCCCCTGCAGAGATAATAACAATATCTTCCATAACTAGTTCTTTTGTATCAATTTCTTGTTGTACGCCATTTCGAACAACATGAACATTTTCTTTTGCCACAATAGATAATTTTTGAACTAAATTACGGGCATGAATTTCTTGGAAAATCCCGATTGACATGTTCACAATAATAATCGCTAAGAAAGCCAGATTGGAATACGCTCCGACAAATAGTAAACAAACAGCGATTGCAAAGTTTAAAAAGTTGAATAACGTCATGACGTTATCAAAAATAATATCTTTTGTAGATTTTGCTACATTTTCCTCATAATTATTTTGAAGGCCTAACTCTTTCTGCTTGGCAACTTCTTCTGTACTTAACCCTTTTTTCAGGTCGACTTTATTCAACATCCAGCTCTTTCCCTACCTTTTCAATTAATCAGTTACATCCCTTCTAGTTTACTTGCATTTTCATGAAACTGCAAGAAAAGCCTAAAAAATTCCTGTAAGTTGAAAGAATTCTTTAGACTTTTCTCGTTTTAATTTAACTTTTCAATAAACCAACGATTCATTTTGACAATTTCCGCATAGAACATATTGCCACCATTTTGATAAAGGTAACCACCATTGTAAACTAACGCTTGCCAACGATAATAACGATATTTCGTATTTTGGTCATTTCCTAGCAACGGTGAAAGGACTTCTCTTGAATATTCTTCTGCTAACTCTGTCGTGTGTTTCCCGCCGCGTTCTTTAACAAACTGAATATAATCCAGTCCATAATTATATGCTTGTACGCCTGTCCACTCATCACAGCCAGCTTCTTTTGCTTTCGCTAACGCTTCCGCGAGAAATTTGACGCCATGTGCGATACTTTCCTCTGGTGTTTCAATCACTTCTTGTTGTCCATAAACACTTTCACTGCTCTGCATAATATCGCCAGATTTCCCTTTAGATTCTGTATAGATAATCGCTAAAGCTAATGTTTTGTATTCAGGTATTTTATTTTTTTTGACTTCTGCTTCTACTTGTTTTTCAAAGGTCATTACCGTTTCAACATTTTGATGTATTTTATAGCCAAGATAGCCAAGACCAGCAACTAAACCAACAAACAAAAGTAGCATGATTTTATAAATTATTTTTCTTACTCTACGCATCGAATCATCCAAACTTTTTCTTTTAAGATACGTTCTATGTTACTTGAAATAACTGAAAAAAGCGAAGTTTTTGTTACTTCTTTAGTTTTATTTAATAAAAGTAACTTTTTTGTGAACAAACCGTAACTTCGCAAGATTGAACGTTTTCACCTAGAATAGAATAACAAGTAATTTTATCGAATTTCATCAAAAAAAGGGCTGCCTTACGGCTAGCCCTTTTTTACTTTTATTTTACGGTAACATTTCCGATTACATCATTCATTGAAGTCGTTTGACCTGCTTTTTGTAAATCGTATTGAGCAACAATATCTTGATTTGTGAAAACAACAATTAAATCTGATTTTTTGCCAGCTTGTTCTAATGCCGCTAAATCAATGGTTGCAATTTTATCGCCTTGTTTTACAACTTGGCCTTCTTCAACATGTAATGTAAATGGTCCACCTTGTAACTCAACAGTATCTAGACCCATGTGTAATAATACTTCAATGCCTGAATCTGTTTGGATACCTAACGCATGTTTTGTTGGGAAAATGCTAGTAATTTTACCAGCAACGGGTGTTGAAACTTCGCCGTCTGTTGGTACGACAGCAAAACCGTCACCCATCATTTTTGCTGAGAAAACATCATCTGGTACTTCAGAAATAGGAATAACTTTCCCATTCGCTACAGAATATAATTCAGTTTCTTTCGTTGAAACTGGTGCTTTTTCTTCAACAACTGATTGAGAAACAGGTGTTTCTTTGACTGGTGTTGCTGGCGCTTGGTGGTTATATAATCGTTGCATTTCGTCAGCAACAAATTGTACTTCCGTACCAACGATCACTTGGATATTGGTGTCATCAATGACTTTCACACCAGGAACCCCAGTTGCTTTAATTTTTGCTTGATCCACTTTGCCTGTATCTTTCACTGTTAAGCGTAAACGAGTTGTACAGTTATCAATAGAAGTTACATTAGCATCAGCGCCTAAACCATCATAAATACGACGAGCTAGAGAAGCAAATTTGTTGTCACCTTCTGCAACATCTGGCGTTTCTTCGCCATCGCCTTCTTCACGTCCTGGTGTCATTAAGTTAAACTTAGTGATTGCAAAACGGAAACCGAAGTAGTAAATTGCTGCAAAGACAAGTCCTTGAACCACCAACATCATTGGATGATTCGCGACTGGGTTTTTCAAACTTAAGAAGAAGTCTACAAAACCTGCACTAAAGGCAAAGCCAGCTGTCCAATGCATAAACGCAGCGAATGCTAAAGAAATACCTGTAAAGACCGCATGTAAAACATATAAAGGCCAAGCAACGAACATAAATGAGAATTCTAAAGGTTCAGTAACGCCTGTAAAGAAAGCCGCAAAACCAGCAGCTAACATTAATGAAGCTGTAACTTTTTTCTTCTCAGGACGTGCACATTGATAAATAGCAAAAGCACCTGCTGGTAAACCGAACATCATTACTGGGAAGAAACCAGCTTGGTACATCCCTGTTTGTCCTACAATTGCTTTACCAGTATCTAACGCTTGTTGACCAGCTAAAAAGTTCCCAATATCATTGATACCAGCAACATCAAACCAGAAAACAGAATTCAAGGCATGGTGTAATCCTGTTGGAATTAATAGTCGGTTAAAGAAACCATACAAGCCAGCTCCTACGAAACCTAAGCTAGAGATTCCTTTACCAAATGCAACTAATCCGTTATAAACAACTGGCCAGAAGAAGAATAAGACAGCTGAGATTGCTAACATCGAAATAGCTGACATAATAGGAACTAAACGTTTTCCACTAAAGAATGATAAAGCCATTGGCAATTTCACACCAGAGAAACGATTATACATTGCCGCGGCAACTAAACCAGCGACAATCCCGACAAAGACATTGTTGTCCATGCTGTTGAAGGCTGGGTTTACTTCAGCAATATCCTTGAAGCCTTTAATGGCTTGGATAGAAGCAGGCGCTAAAACAGTTTTTGGCACTAAATAAGCGACTAAACCAGCTAATGCTGCCGATCCATCTTTATCTTTTGACATTCCTAACGCTAAACCAACCGCAAATAATAATGCTAAGTTGTTTAAGATAGCCAAACCACCATTCATTAGAAAAGTTGTGGCTGGACTAGCACCGATTGTTCCCACGATCCAGTTAGCAATACCGACTAATAAAGAAGCCGCCGGTAATACAGCAACTGGTAACATTAACGAACGTCCCATTCTTTGCATATACGCTTTCATTATACGTAACTCCTCACATAAACTATTTAATTTTTATTATTTGGTCATTCTTAATCGTTCAATGTGAATCGATAAATAACCAAGTTCTTCATTTGGTACTTGATAATGAAAATTTCTCATTAATAATACTTGTACTTTTTTTGAGATTTCATAGCTTTCAGCATACTTTTTCTTTACGACTTCCAAAATTTCTTCATCTAAAACAGCGTATTGATTTTGTTGGAAGCGATGAATAAACAAACGTAAATGATTCACCAAACGTGAATAACTGAGACTATTTTTATCATCATGAATATCAATAGCCAATTCCTGCTCGATTAAATGAATAATTTCAGAAACGATTGTAACTTCACGGATACTTTTACTATTATCAGTACGCCCGCTGCGAGCACTATGGATATGAATCGCAATATACCCCGCTTCATCATAACTAAATGGAATCTCTAAGGTTTGTGTTAAATATTCTACAGCCCATTGAGCAATAGCAAATTCTTCACTATATAAAATCTCAATTTCACTTAAAAGCTTGTTCCGAACAATAATATTATTTTGAATATTTTCAGCTGCAAAAGCAATGTGATCACTCAACCCAATATTAATATGTTCATTCAACTTTTCACCCAATACCGTTTCAGCATGTTGGATAATTTCTTCACTCGCTAAAAAGTATTTGTCTTCAATTTGTGATAGCAGTACTTGAAGTTTTTTCAGTCCTTCTGGCTCCATCACAAACATCCGCTCCACCAATTGTCGAGATAAGACATCATTTTTAGTCTTATTAAACCCGACGCCTTTACCGACAGCTACTTTCTCCTGTCCTTCGTCAAGAACAAGTACAGCATTTTGATTTAGCACCTTTTTAATTTTCATAAATGACCCTCTTCTGCAGAAGTAATTCTAACATTTTCAGTGAAAACAACAAAAAAAGCATAGAACAATCCCGTTAAACATGTTGCGTAACCATTGTACACCACATTGTATTACGAAATTCTTCCATGCCTAGTATTATCTAGTCACATGAAAACGCTATTCATTTGTTAACAGTGCTTATTCTAACGAGTATCATTATTTTTGTCAACCTTTTTCAATTATTTTTTTATTAATTGTTGACTATTAACAAAAAAGAAGCTCTTATCGGAAAAAAAGTACCTTCAGCTAAAGGTACTTTTGTTCACTAATTTATTCTTTATAGGCATACTTATATGTGCTCGTTGCACCGAAGTTATGATACTGAATACCTTTGACACCTGGTCGTACAAGCTGACTACGGGCCTCTTGGTATAAAGGAATTAAAGCGGCATCTTCTTCCACCAATACTTTTTCAGCTTTAATTAATGTTTGCCAACGAGTTTCAGGCTCATTTGCGTATTTAGTTGTTGCTTCTTCAATTAGTTGATCAAACGTTGGGCTAGAATAGTTCATACGGTTACCACTAACTGAGCTTTCTAAGAAAGTCATTGGATCCTGATAATCGGGTCCCCACATGCCAACAGACAATTCATAATCCCCTTTTCTCATTAATTCAATTGCATTATTTAAAGGAACTGTTTTGACATTAATAGTGAGACCAGGCAACGTTTCTTGTAACTGGCCTTGGATAAATTCAGCAACTTTTCGGTCACTATCACCATCTCTTGAAAGAAGTTCAATGGCTACATCTCCGTTTAGCTCTGCTTTTGCTTTATCTAAATACTCTTTGGCTTTTTTGGCGTCTGTTTTGACAAGAGCGCCTGCTTCTTGACGAAAATCTTCATTCGTTTCTGGGTTATATACAAATTTTTCTGGAATGTACCCATAAATTTCTTTTGAGCCATCTGCTAAAATATTATCGACTAAACTTTTTTTATCCAAAGCATAAGCTAAAGCTTTGCGGACATTCTCATTTGCAAAAATGGATGGTTTTTCGTTTCTTTTTTGGTTTAAACGTAAGGAATAGACTTTTGACCGTTCGATTGCTTCATAGTCTGGGTTGTCTCGATTTTGTTTAGCAAAATCTCCTGTTAAGACAGCCACATCTAATTCACCTGATTCGTACAAATTATAAACGGTATTGGTTTCTTTAAGAACTTCAAAATGAATCGTTTCTGATTTTACTTTTTCTTTATCGTAATAGTAGGGATTACGCACAAAATCCCACGACATCGCTGACTGATCCCAATTTTTCATTAAAAACGGACCATTAGATACAATCATTTCACTAGAAGTGCCATAGGCTTGTCCTTTTTCTTTCACGAATGCTTCGTTTTGTGGGAAAAATGGAGAAAATGCCAATAACGACGTAAAATATGGTACAGGCTTTTCTAAAGTAACCTCCAAAGTATAATCATCAAGCGCTTTGACACCCAATTCCTCTGGTGCTTTTTCCTCTTTTGTAATAGCTGTTCCGTTCAGAATCGTTCCTTCTAACAAGAAAAAGTAATTGGCTTGGTTTTTGGGATTCGCTAATTTACGCCAAGCAAAAACGAAATCATTGGCTGTTACAGCATCACCATTGGACCACTTGCCATCTTCTCTTAGTTTAATGGTATATCGTTTGCCATCCTCAGAAATTTCTGGCATCTCTTTAGCAGCAGCAGGTATTAGTTGATCTTTTTCATCCAATTGATATAACCCTTCAAAGACATTGGACTGTGCGTTAATACTGGCTTCATCTTGTGTAAAAATAGAATCCATTGAACCGATTTCCGAGTTCTCCATTAAATTTAAAACTTTTTTCGAGACACTGGTTTTCTCAGTTGCTTTCTCGTCTATTTTTGTTTCTGCTGTTGTGCCACAACCTACCAAGACCGTACTAACAAATAACATAATCCCCATCATTTTTAACTTTTTCATACTATTCCCCCTATGTGTCAATCAAACGGCAACTCTTCCATGGAAAGCCGTTCTTGCGAAACTATCAAGCATGCGTAGGGCAAGCCCTCATTTTCGTACTCAAATTCTCCCCGCTGGTTGTCAATTGGGTCTGCACGCAATTGCATTTTTGCCGGCTGAAAGTCTGCCTGGATCTCACTATTTGCGACCATTCTAAAAACATCTAAATTGCCGAAATAATGATTCCACCGCTGTCTATCCCCGTCTCGGTAAGCACCTCCGCCAAAAGACAAATCCGCAAAGAGCCAGCCGTACGGTTTTATATAAAATTGTGCCCAATCATGACAGCCTGTATAATGTGTAGAAACATATAATCCCGATTGCCATTTGGCTGGTATCCCTGCAATCCGACAAAGCGTGATAAACAAAATCGCTTGCACGCCGCAGTCACCTTTTAAATTAGTTGCGGCATACTCTGAAATATTGGAAATTGTAAAATATTCACGCATGAAAGAATAATGAATCTTTGTCGTCACAAAGTCATAAATCAAGCGTGCCTTTTTTAAGGGATTACTTTCATCGCCCACAATCTCATCTGCTAAATTTCTTAAATAAGGCGTGAATCGAATATGCGGTAAATGTTCCTCTAAATCAAAGCTTGGTTGCATTTTGTCTACGTTATTTTCTTCTAACTGTTGGTAAACCATCCGATTAACATAACAATATTCAACTGTAAACGTTTGATTTTCTTTTAAGATTGTTTCAAAACACAGTGTTCGTTGAGGCGCATCTTCTGCCGCAATATAGGTTGCTTCAGGTGACGTAGCTAGGATTTCAATTTCTGATTGTTGTTGACACGCTTTGGGCAGCGGCAAATGGACACGAACACGCTCACCTGGACGCTCAAATTCTTTTTTCACCTGAATGGTGGCTTTAATTGTTGTTCTCACTTTTCTACCACCGTTTTTTTGCATTTGTTCGATGTTCTCTTTTAGTTCTTTTTTGCGGAGAATTTCTAATTGATTGCTTTCTGCTTCCCGCAAACGTGCAACATATGCCGCATTTGTTTTAATTAAATTGGCCAAAAATCGAAGTTGGAAATACGGTTCACCATCAATATAAACCCAGTCCACTAATCCCGTTTCTTTTAAACGAATTAATTCCTCTGTTTGATAATCCTGAAAAGTATCTCTCATCATTTGATCAGCTTTTGCAAAGCTATGAGGATACTCATTCATACGCATCATTTTAATGACATCTTTTTCAATTATCAAACGTTCTTTTAATGCCTGCGGAAGTTCTTTTGTCAACCAAAAATCAATGGCAATATCCGCACTTGCAAAATCGCCAAATTCTTTCACCCTTTGAATTTCCTCAGGCAAAGGGACACTAAGATACTTTAAATCATACTTCATTTGTTTTACTCCTTTTTTAATGAGAAATGCCTAATCCAGCTGCTTCTCCTAATTCCAATAATGGTTTTGCTTCTAAGGATACGCCCCCAGTTACGGGCGCAGTTTCTAAACCGAATGTCGCATCTAAATCTGCTCGTGTGATATTCTTTTGAGCAGCAGCTAAATGGGCAGCAGCCGTGATGCCAATGGTTGTTTCTTCCGCCATACACCCAATCATGCATTCGATACCTGCTGTTTCACAAATCTGATTAATCTTCAGCGCTTCATGAATGCCACCACACTTCATTAATTTTATATTGATAACATCGACTGTACCTTTTTTAACTAATTCCAACGCATCTTGGGCATCAAAACAGCTTTCATCAGCCATAATTGTCGTATTGACTTGTGAGGTAACGTATTTTAGACCTTCTAAATCGCGTCTTTTAACTGGCTGTTCCACTAATTCAATTTGATAATCTGCTAATTCTTGAATCGCTTTAACTGCATCTTTGGGCGTCCAAGCCTGATTCGCATCTAAGCGGAGCTTGATATCAAAGCCAACTGCTTCACGAATCGCTTTTACTCTTGCGATATCAGCTTCAATTCCTGTTCCGACTTTAATTTTTAATGTATCAAAACCTAGTTTGACTTTTTCGACGGCTTTTTGTGCCATCACATTTGGTTCATCAATACCTAGTGTAATATCCGTTATTACTTGGTTATCATAGCCGCCTAACAATTGATAAAGAGGCAGTTGAGCTTTCTGACCCATCAAATCATAACAAGCAATATCGATTGCTGCTTTTGCCGCTGGAGCGAAAGCAGATATTTTATCCATCACTTCATGAATTTTCTCAATATTAAAGGGGTTTAAGCCAATGATTGCTTGGCCAAATAATTCGATCGTTTCAAGCGTGCCAGCCAACGTTTCACCGGTAATAAAAATGCCTGGCCCTCCTTCTCCATATCCAATAAGTCCCTCTTCTGTTTCAATTTCCACAATTGCACTATCCGCGGATTCAATCGTCCCCAAAGCGATTGTAAATGTTTCTTTCAGCTTGATTTTTGATGCCCTAACATGTACCTGCTTAATTTTCATAAAATCCTCCCTTTGATATTTTCAATTGACTGAAAATTCAGTTTTTTAAAAATATCCAAAAATTAAATTTAGATTGTTATCGATCATTCTAAACTCATTGTTTTCTAATGTCAACAAAATAATGAGATTTTGATTAAAATAAAATGAATTTCGAATTTTATGAGCTTTTTTAATAAATCAGTAAATTCCATGACATGTGAGATACTTCTCATTTACAAACATTCTTAAAAAAGGTATGATAGTAAAGAGGCAACTTGCAAAGGAGTAGAAGACGAATGAGTGAACAACCTCAACAACGTTCAACCGAAGAAGTTGAAGCAATTAAAGAAGATATTTTAACTGCATTAGAAACAGTGATTGACCCTGAATTAGGCATCGATATTGTTAATTTAGGACTAATTTATGAAGTTGAATTTGCAGAAGAAACTGGTGATACTGTCATCAAAATGACCTTAACCACAATGGGTTGTCCGTTAGCAGATGTTTTAACAGAACAAATCCATGGTGTTTTAAAAGATATTCCTGAAGTGAATAATATCGAAGTAAAATTAGTCTGGTACCCTGCTTGGACAACGGATAAAATGAGCCGTTACGCACGAATTGCTTTGGGTATTCGCTAGTTATTTCGAGACTAATGATAAAAAACATATGAAAGAACCGATTGGTCCGTTCTTTCATATGTTTTTTTGTTTGTTTAATTTACTTATTTGAAAAAAACTACCTGATGCCATCAATACTTGGCTTTTTCCAAATTTTTGCTACTGGATGGAAGTCTAATAAAAACTGTAGCTGCGTTCCACCGAAGCCTGACGCTCCAGCAAACATGATATGAAAAGCGAGCCCTCTATCCATAATCAGTACCCTGTATCCAGCACGCCATTTCTTTCATAAAACTGATAACGTTTTTCTCTTTGAGCTTCATTCGCTGCATTTTTGCCAATTTCTTCACTCTCTAAAAGAACCCCCTTAGGATAACGTGTCTTCAATAACGCTAACACGGTTGAGCCTAATCGTTTGTTTCGGTGGTGCTGATCAATTGCAAAGAAAAAGACATAGGTTGCTTCAGGTGCAATTTGACTATTTAACAAAATCCCCACGTTCTCATCCGCCTCTTGAATAACAAACAAATGAAATTTTCCTGCTTGAGAAGACGTCAATAATTGACCAAACGGCAGTCTCTCTTCTTCTGGAAAAGCTTCTATGTAGGTTGCTTCCCAATAGGCTTGATTTTCTTGATTTAATAATGTGAATTGCATAAAAGCTCCTTTCTAAAATGATTGCTTCGTACTAATAACTTTTGTTACTTACATAAGACCTAAAAGTTATTTAAACATGCGACTGGTTAGCCCTATACGCAATTATTTTTTGATACTAATCTAGTAGTTTAATCGTTCTCTGTTCCTGAGTCAATAAAAGAGCACACGATTCGAGACTTTCAACGTTTAGTGAAAAGTCGATTCTTATTTCATTACAACCGATTCACTATTCGCTGCCCTCTTTTTTCTATTCGTTGATTTACTTGAACTAAATATTCATTTATCTCCTCTATATTCTGAGGTAAGATAAACGAGTCTTTTTTCAAATGATTTTTCCATAGCGCTACTGGTTGATACTGTTCATTTAAAAATGGTTGCATCTCATACGTATGAACGTAGCTTTCCCATGAATGAAATGAAGCTAAAAATATCGAAAGTTGTTCTAAAGAATAATCCCAATAATCTTTAAACGATAAGCTTCTTCCGCTGTTAAATCCTAGTGGAACTACTGTAATGTTTCCAATTGAATGGGTAAGTTCGGCAAAACGCTTTAATTGTGGGTCCTGATGAACTCGCTCAAATTTAGTAAAATTGTCGAGAAGGAATTCATTCCATGTATATTTTTTTGGTACAGGATTTGGTAAATAGTCAGGAAAAACTTGGTCAAAATAAGTTAAATATCGGTCCGAAATCACAGCCGATGTCCCGGAATCATGAGGCGGATACTTGCTATTTACTGCAAGCAAATTCTGTTCAGAAGGTTTTTCTAAATAGCTTTCTTGATTTTCCCCAATTACTTCCGCTGGTCTAAAGAAATCGGGATAAACAAGTTGTAACATAATTTTATACGTTGTCCAAAATGAGTTCATAATATCTTTGTGCACGGTCGCCTTCCCAGTTAACTTTAAAAAAACATCCTCCACAACCTCGTACTTTTCAATATGGACATTCGATGTTCTAGCTTTTAAAATATTTTTAACCGGCTGCTGGTGGTCATACTCTTGACCCAAAAGCAACTTCTTTAAATCATCTTTCGCTGAAATTGTCTTAACTGTAATCTCCGCCACTTTGAATAACTCCCATCCTACGATTTTCTCTATATTCTTTTATATTATTATACTAGAAAAACGCTCCCTCCTGCCCTTTTTTAATCAACAAATCAGCAATTAGAAAACACCAACGAAACAGAAGTGCAACACTAGCATGCGAAAAAATGCGATCGGCAACTTATTTTTTAGACACTCTGTGTGTTTCGTATAGTCGAGGCTGGTTGCGTGTATTTTTTTCAAGAAAATTGAGAACAGCTATGGTATAGTCAAAACTACGATTATTTCAAACACGGAGCGACAGTTTATGGAAATGTACCAAGTAATTAGATATTTTTTAAATGAAATGGAGAAAAAGATTTGGCATGCCTTGTTAACATTAGTACTTTTTTGTCTTTATATTTCCATTTTTGATGTGCCTTTTACAATTAAAAATACATTCATCGGCAGACTACTTTTCCCGAAAGCTTTTATGAATGCAGGAAGTGCGAATCTGATTTTTTATTTGATTAGTTTTTTTGGTTTTTTATGGTCAATTTTCATTTTTGCTTATCTATTGAATAAGACACGCCTCAAATTATTAAATAAAACATTTCCTTATCTTTTGGAAATATTAGAAGTCTGTATTTTGCCTTTAGTGATTCTTTTTGCTTACATTTATATTTATTTGCGGGTCCATGGCGAAGGTTTCAGCTATATACGAGAATCTCTTTTACAGCAAGAGTTAACTTATTCAATGAAATGGTTTCTTTGCCTTGGTAGTTTGGCGCCGTTATTTTTCTTTTTAAGCACTTTAAATTTAACTAAACGAGTCAGACAAAAAAAAGACATGGAATCATGAAAATCCATGTCTTTTTTAGTCGGATATTGTTTTTACCGCAGGACAGTTTTCTTCCAAAAATTCAAAAATACTACTGTAATAATTTTCAGGTTCGTAGACACTTGAAGATAAATGTGGTGCTTTAGCAACAATGAGACCTTTTTTTATCCCCTGAGTTGCCGCTAAATTTTCTTCAAACATTGTCATTGGAACAAAGCGATCACCTGTACCGTGAATAAAGAATGTGGGCAACGTATTTTTGTGTAATTGTCTCACGGAAGAAGCAGTTTTCAATTGAAAGCCATAGTTATTTAATGCTAATTGATTAGCAATCGTTAAAATAGGAAAAGCGGGTAAATGAAAAGATTCATGTAGGACATATTTAAATTCATCATAAACAGAAGCATAGCCACAATCCACTATTAATCCGCGGACATTCGTTGGTAACTTTTCACCACTTGCCATCATGACAGTAGCCGCTCCCATGGAACCGCCCACTAAAATAATTTCTGCTTCCATATCAATGGCAAGAACTTCACTAAGCCAACTTAATAAATCTAACCGATCCAGCCATCCCATCCCAATTTTATTCCCTGAACTTTTCCCGTGCGCACGCAAATCGGGAACTAAAACATTGTAGCCTTCTTCTGCAAAACGTAATGCAGTATATGCCATATCGCGTTTTCCGTTTGAACGATAACCATGCACACAAATCGCCCAACGATGGTTATCTGGATAAGGAATAAAGCACCGTGCATACAATGTTTCATCTTTAATTTTCAACCAACGATCTTCAGCAAAAGGCTCTGTCCAAAAAGCTTCGCCTTCTTGTTTTTGTTGTTCTTCTATTTTAGTATATCTTGTTTCTCGTTCTTGAAAATTATCAGGATTTAATAACCGATGCCCTTTTTTATGATACCAAGGGTTGTCTTTAAGCAACGCGATTTTCAAAAAATAATTGGCAATGTAAACAGAAAAAACAACGCCAATCATTGCAAAAATGATCAGTAACCCGAGGAGCCATTTCATCTGCAAATCACACCCTCTTCTAAAGTATTTCCTTCTTCATTTAATATACTATGGATTTTTCATTTCTGAAAGAAATCACCCTTACATTTTGTTATTTTTTGAAAAAAAGCAGCCGGCTCAAAAAGAGGCGGCTACTTTTAATCTATCAACAATCCAACGTTGTCATATCTTCATATGTCTCACGGCGAGCAACTAATTTTGCTTGTCCATCTTCGACAAAAACCACCGCTGGTCGAGGATTTCGGTTGTAATTACTTGCCATTGAATAACCGTAAGCCCCCGTACTACTAATGGCCAATAAATCCCCTGCTTTAACTTCTGGCAATAAAATATCTCGAAGTAAGACATCGCCTGATTCGCAATATTTACCAACCACTGTGACTTCCTTGACTGAATCATGCCCATCACGATTCGCTAGAAAACCATCATAAACTGCTTGATACAAAGCAGGCCGTATATTATCACCCATGCCACCATCTACGGAAACAAAATGACGAACACCAGGAACCTCTTTTTGCGCGCCAACTGTATATATCGTTGTGCCCGCTTCGGCAATTAAACTGCGGCCTGGTTCAATCCAAAGCTCAGGCAGTGGATACCCTAATTGTTCACAATGACCTTTCAAGGAATAAACAATTTTTTCAACAAATGTTGCTGGTGCTAATGGCTCATCTTGCTGCGTGTACTGCACACCAAAACCACCACCCATATTTAAAACACGTGCTGTAAATTGATGGACTTGCCGCCAGTCTTCTAAAATAGTGAACATTTTTTCAACAGCAGCTAAAAAGCCTTCCACAGCAAAAATTTGCGAGCCAATATGGCAATGGACCCCTTGTACATCAAAAGAGGGGTTTGATAAAAGACGAACGAGTGCTTCTGTTGCCTGGCCACTTGCAACATCAAAACCAAATTTTGAATCTTCTTGGCCTGTCAAAATGTAATCATGTGTTTCTGCATCCACGCCAGGACTCACTCGAAAAAGAACTTTTTGTGTTTGGTTTCGTGTAGCTAATAATTCTTCCAACAAGTCAATTTCGTAAAAATTATCAATGACAATTGTACCTATTTTGTTATCCAAAGCATAACGTAATTCTTCAGGGGTTTTATTATTTCCATGGAACTCAATTTCCGCTGGCTCCATGCCCCCTTTTAAAGCTGTGAATAGTTCTCCACCAGAGACAACATCACAAGCAATATCTTCTTCCTTTAACACTTGATAAATAGCTAAACAACTAAATGCTTTACTTGCATAAACCACTTTATTTTTGATACCTAATTGATTTAACGTTTGTTTAAAACCACGTGCTTGTGCGCGAATATGAGCGACATCATAGACAAATAACGGCGTCCCGAATTTTTGCGCCAACTTTACGGTGTCACAACCACCGATTTCTAAATGATTTTCCCGATTCATTTTTGCTGTACCAAATAACATGTTTTCCCGCCCCTTCATTTTGTTTTATTAAAAATCATAGCATAAAACCCAGTAGCTTCCTATAATTTTCCACATTTTTCTCTGACTTTCTCCTGTTGCTTTTTTTCGCCAAATAGCCTACAATAATTGGCATACGAATAAAAAACCTTTATTATCAAGACTTTAATCTTTTAAATTAAAATTGGTATATACGAAAAAGAAAGAAGGCAGATGACTTGGCTACACTGAACCGCGATCAACAAATTGAAGAAATTATTAATTTGGAAGCAATTTTGAATTTACCGAAAGGAACAGAACATTTTGTCAGTGATTTACATGGTGAATTTGAAGCTTTTGACCATATTTTAAGAAATGGTTCTGGGCGAATCCGAGAAAAAGTTCAATTTTTATTTAAACAAGAATTAAATGCCCATCAGATGGACGAGCTTTGTTTTATTATCTACTATCCAGAAGAAAAATTAACACTTTTAGAAAATGAAAGCGCCCTCTCTTATGAATGGTGGCTATTAACGATTCGCCGTCTGGTTGAAATCGTCCGTTCTTCTTCGATGAAGTACACACGTTCTAAAGTTCGCAAAGCCCTTCCTGAAACCTATGGGTATATTCTCGAAGAATTGATTTATCAATATGATGAAACAACAACCAAAAACGGTTACTATCAACAAATTATTGAAAAAATTATTTTACTAGGTGAAGCCAAACGTTTCGTAACAGAATTAGCTTATCTAATCCAACGTCTGATTATCGATCACCTACATGTTATTGGGGATATCTATGACCGGGGGCCAGCACCAGATAAAATTATGGATCGATTAATGTCCTATCACTCCTTGGATATTCAACTAGGCAATCATGATATGATTTGGCTGGCTGCTTATAGTGGTTCACTGGCTTGTTTAGCCAATGTAGTACGTATTTGTGCTCGCTATGGAAATTTAGATTTGTTAGAAGAACGTTATGCTATCGATTTAACCGCCTTAAAAAAATTTAGTTTAGAAACGTATAAAGAAAATCCTGCTTTTGCACCCAAGAAAAATCCCTATCGTGCGTTAACTGAAGCTGAAAAACAAGTAGCGATGCGTGTGCAACAAGCCATTGCCATTATTCAAGAAAAACTAGAAGGCCAAATTATTGGTCGACGCCCTGATTTTAACTTGGCACATCGGCTACGCTTAGATAAGATTCAAGGGGAAACTATTACTTTTGACGAATGTCGTTATACATTAATTAACAGCTGTTTCCAAACCGTTTCTGAAGAGCAACCTTACCAATTAACACGTGAGGAAAAACAGATAATTGATGATTTATTAACGCAATTTCAGTCTTCGCCGCGGTTAACAAAACACATGCGCTTTCTAATGGAAAAAGCTTCTCTTTACCTTGTGTATAATCAAAATTTATTGATTCATGGCTGTCTGCCTCTGAATGCGGACGGTACTTTTCAAGCTTACACATTTAAAGGCCACTCCTATTCAGGAAAAGCTTTAGTTGACTTCTTTCAGAAAATGTTAGAAGAAGCATACGCTCAGCCTGCTATTACAGATGACTATGCGACAGATTGTTTATGGTATCTTTGGTGTGGCGAAGGTTCCTCATTATTTGGCAAACGAGCTATGAAAACCTTTGAGCGTTATTTTCTCGCTGAAAAAGAAACACATCATGAAGAAAAGAATCCTTACTACTCTTTGCGTGATACGGTTGAAGTTTGTGAAAGAATCCTAGATGAATTTGAAGTGACTGGTGAAAATCGACATATCATTAATGGCCATACACCAGTTAAACGAACAAAAGGCGAATCGCCAATCAAAGCAAATGGCACGCTTCTCGTAATTGACGGCGGCTTTTCAAAATCTTATCAGACAATTACTGGAATTGCTGGTTATACATTGTTGTACAACTCGTTTGGTTTACAACTGACCGCGCATAAATCTTTTTCTAGTAAAGAAACAGCCATTTTAAATAATCAAGACATTCATTCCATCAAACAAGTCATCGATCGCCCCTTACAGCGGTTATTGGTGAAAGATACCACTATCGGCAAAGAGCTATTAAAGCAATCGCAAGCACTCCAAAAACAAATGAAACAAAACCAGTAGTGCCGTTAAAAAGACGCTTGCGCTCTTATCCGAAAAATGATTAAATGAAGGAGTTGAGAAAAATATCTATTAGAGAAACGGAAAGGGTTTTACATTGAAGAAACAGCAACTCTCACTTTACGGCACCATTTTCTTTCTTTGCTTTTTCCTAATTGTGGGCTTCTTCTTCTCAAGTCGTGGCGAAGATTATGCCAAAGAATCTGAACAAAAAGTTACAATTGATTCCGCCAAACATGAGAAACATACGAAAGACAAGGAAGAAAATAATTCAGCAAATACAGTATTTTTTGATAAAATAAATGACCTGCTCGTCGCTTCTGTCAAAGAATTTGAAGGAACGGTCGGGATTAGTTATTTAGATTTGGAAACTGGCGAACAACGTTCTGTGAATGGCCAACATGAATTTTATACAGCTAGTACTATTAAAGTGCCCCTGACGATGTTAGTCGCTGACACGGTTGCTTCTGGTCAAAAAAAATGGACAGACCTGATTCCCTATAACGCCGAAGAAGATTATGAAGAAGGAACTGGGATCATTGCCTATAATATCCAACCAGAATATCCATTAAAAACGTTACAAGAATATGCCATCACCTATTCTGATAATATCGCTAAAAATATGCTCTATGACACATTGGGTGGTGATGCAAAAGCAAAACGAGAAATGTATCAGCGTTATTTGCACAACACACCTTCGATTGAAGAGCCACAATTTTCTTCGGAAGATGCGCTTGTTATTCTACAAAAATTATATACTGAAAAAGCAACAAAACCAGATTACCAAGCGATTTATGATTCTATGAAACAAAGTGTTTTCCATGAAAGAATGGAAACTCCCACAACTCAAGGAAAAGTTGCTCATAAAATTGGTTCCTATGATGAATTTATTCATGATATGGGGATTTTAGAAACACCTCACCCCTTTGCTTTAGCAATTTTTACTAAAGGGCCTGATAATGCTAAGAGTGCTGCGTTTATTGCTTCAGTGACAGATAAGTTATGGCAATTACAGGTGTCTGAATATCCTAATGATAACAGTTAAGAAAATACCCTTGGTTTATTAAGATGACTTAATAAACCAAGGGTATTTTTTTATTGTTTGTTATCATTATCCATTTGTACAGACAACAACTTCGTAAAACGTTCTGCCAACATTTGGTGGGTATCAATTTTTTTGGTTCCTTGTGCTTTTGCTGCAAAACTAGCAAAGTTTAAGCCAGCCCCAAATAGTTGTAACGCACCGTTGCCTAAATCTCCCTTTTTAAGAGCTTCAAGCCCATCTTCGATAAATTGGTTACTTTCATCTAAATGACACTCAGGAAGATATTTCACGCCGTGATGATATCGTTTTACATTCAGAATGATTTGCTTCGCGGCTTCTTCTGAAATAGCCGCTCCCAAGTTTAACAGTAGCTCATTGATTGGTTCCACCAAGCGAGCATAGTCACTTTCGTATTTTTGACAATTCAGTGCAATCGCTTTGCGGCGTTCTTCATTTTTCATTTTTTCCACTCCCTTTTTTATTAAAAACGAGCACGAAAGCTACCAACTGGCTTCGCACTCGTTCTTTCTAACCACTAATTTTCTTTGTTCATGCTTTTGATTTTAATTAAACGTGTAATTTCGCCACGTTCATTTTCTTCTAATTTCATTTGAATGTAGTAAATTGTTTCTTCTAATTGTGGAATCGTCATATACTCTAAGGCGTTGACACGACGACGCGTTTTTTCAATTTCTTTTGATAATAATTGGCACGTCTTTTCAACATTTGCAAGTGCTAATAATTTCGGTAAAATGCTTGAAATTTTAGCAAAAGCTTGATCAAGCTCGCTGTTTGAATTCACGTAGCCATAATCTAAGGGTGCTTCTTGAACCGATTCATCGTAATCAAAAATCATTTTAGGAACTGGCACACTTAAGATGTTCTGTTCAATAATTTCTAATTCAACTTTTTCGGCTGGAATTGCCACTAACTCTTCAATAAAGGCTTCGTTCAACGTTGCATTTGCCAATACAAAATTTGATAACGCATCCGTTACTTCTTGTTCAACCTGAATACGTAACTCATTGTTTTCTTTGACTAGCGCAATAAACCGTCGCATCAATTCATCTTGTTTGTCTTTCAGCAACTTATGACCTCTCGTGGCCGTAGTTAACTGTTTTTTCAATCGGGAAAGTTCCATACGGGTTGGATTAACATTTAATCGAGCCATTTTTCTACTTCCCTTCAGTTAAGTATTGATCGAGCATATCCTCTTTAATTCGTTTTAGTTCTGTTCTCGGTAGCATACTTAATAGTTCCCACCCAAGATCTAACGTTTCTTCAATCGAACGGTTTGTATCGAATCCTTGATTGACATATTCTTCTTCAAAACGTTGGGCAAAAGCTGCGTAAATTTTATCGACATCGGAAAGAGCTGATTCTCCTAAAATGACAGCTAATTCTTTGGCTTGTTTCCCTTGTGCATAGGCTGAGAACAATTGATTCATCGTTGCTGCGTGATCCCCGCGCGTTTTGCCTTCGCCAGTTCCTTTGTCTTTAAGACGGGAAAGTGATGGCAAGACATCAATTGGTGGCTGGATACCGCTCTTATATAGTTCCCGGGACAAGATAATTTGCCCTTCTGTAATATAACCAGTTAAATCGGGAATTGGATGTGTTTTATCCTCCTCTGGCATTGTTAAAATAGGAATCTGTGTTACGGAACCTTTTGAGCCACGAATTCGGCCTGCTCGTTCATACAACGTTGCTAAGTTCGTGTAAAGATAACCTGGGTAACCACGACGTCCTGGAACTTCACGGCGTGCTGCTGAAATTTCTCGTAACGCTTCGCAATAATTGGTCATATCCGTCATGATAACTAAGACATGCATGCCCTTTTCATAAGCTAAATATTCAGCAGCTGTCAAAGCCATTCTAGGTGTTGCAATCCGTTCAATGGCTGGATCATTCGCTAAGTTCATAAACAAGACTGAACGATCAATTGCGCCTGTTTGACGGAAATCTTCCATAAAATATTCCGCTTCTTCAAAGGTAATCCCAATGGCCGCAAAAACTACGGCAAATTCTTCTTCACTATTTAACACGTTGGCTTGTCTGGCAATTTGCGCCGCTAATTCTTTATGAGGTAAGCCAGAAGCTGAAAAAACAGGTAATTTTTGACCACGAACTAAGGTATTTAAATGGTCAATCGCTGAAATCCCTGTTTGGATGAACTCATCGGGATAATCACGAGCAACTGGATTGATAACTTCGCCGTTAATATCTAATTTTTTCTCAGGTAATAATTCTGGTCCATTATCTTTTAAGCGACCTAAGCCGTCAAAAACGCGCCCCATCATATCTGGCGAAACCCCTAATTCTAAAGGATGTCCCAGAAAGCGAACTTTTGAATCACGAATATTGATGTTACTCGTTCCTTCAAAAATTTGGACCATCGCTTTATCTCCATTGATTTCTAAAACTTGCCCTTGGCGAATTTCGCCATTTTGCATGCGTACTTCAATTAATTCTTCGTACTTTACGCCTGCCACTTTTTCAACAATCATCAGAGGACCAACGACTTCATTGATTGTGCGATATTCTTTAATCATTCGTCATTCCTCCTTCAGCAATGATTTCTTTTATCGTTGTTTTAATTTCTGCTTGTAAACGATCCAATTTTTCTAATTCTTCTTCTGGTAAATACTTGCTACGAGCAATGCGATCACGGATTTCAACTGTTCCCGCCATTAACTCAGAGAAATAAGTGCCTAAACTTAAGGCTTTTTGACCTTCTTCACCAAAAGTTAGAATCAATTGCAACATTTTCGCTTGTTTGGTTCGAGAAGTGAACGTATCCACGTCATCAAAAGCATTTTGTTGCAAATAGTCTTCCCGTAATGATTTGGCTGTTTCCAACGTTAAACGGTCTTTATCCGACAAGGAATCAATCCCAACCAAACGAACAATTTCTTCCAATTGAGATTCCTCTTGTAAAATCCGCATCCCTTCAGCTACCATAGCGGCCCAGTTCCCTTGCAATTCCAAGTCTAAATATTGCCCTACTTCTGTGGAGTAAAGAGAATAACTTTGCAACCAGTTAATAGAAGGAAAATGACGCTTTTGTGCTAATTGAGAATCTAAGCCCCAGAATACTTTAACAACGCGTAACGTATTTTGGGTGACAGGTTCTGATATGTCCCCACCAGATGGCGAAACCGCACTAATCGCTGTAATGCTTCCTTCACGATGATCTTTTCCTAACGCGATGACTTGTCCTGCTCGTTCATAATATTCAGCTAAACGGCTACCTAAATAGGCTGGATAGCCTTCATCACCAGGCATTTCTTCTAACCGGCCACTCATTTCTCGTAACGCTTCTGCCCAACGAGAAGTAGAATCCGCCATAATTGCGACTGAGTAACCCATATCACGGAAATATTCTGCAATGGTAATCCCTGTATAAATCGAGGCTTCCCGTGCCGCTACCGGCATATTTGACGTATTCGCAATTAAAATCGTCCGATTCATCAAAGACTCACCAGTTGTTGGATCAATTAATTCTGGAAATTCATTTAAAACATCTGTCATTTCATTCCCGCGTTCCCCACAACCAACGTAAACGACTAAGTCGACATCGGCCCACTTAGCAATTTGGTGCTGAACGACTGTTTTTCCAGCGCCAAATGGTCCTGGAACTGCTGCCGCTCCGCCTTTCGTAATTGGGAAAAAGGTATCAATTACGCGTTGTCCGGTCACCATCGGTACTTTGGGACTTAGTTTTTCTAAAATGGGACGTCCCCGCCGAACGGGCCATTTTTGCATCATGCTAAAACTTTCCGTTCCTTTAGCCGTTTCCACTGAGTAAACTGTTTCATCAATGGCAAAGTCACCTGCTTTAATTTCGGCAATCGTTCCTGAAACGCCGAAAGGCACCATAATTTTATGTTGAATAATCGGTGTTTCTTGAACCACACCGACGATGTCACCTGCCGACACTTCTTCACCAACTGTCACAGTCGGTTCAAACGTCCATTTTTTCTCACGATCTAACGCATCAATTTTAACGCCACGACCTAAAAAGTTACTGTGGGTTACTTCTTGAAATGTATCCAATGGTCGTTGAATACCATCAAACATTTCGGCAATTAAACCTGGGGCTAATTCAACAGATAATGGTTCTCCTGTTGAAATAACTGGTTCTCCTGGTCCAATGCCTGTTGTTTCTTCATATACTTGAATCGAAGCGACGTCGCCTCGCATTTCAATAATCTCTCCGATAACGCCTAAATCTCCTACATGACAAATGTCTTGGATACTAGCATCTGACATGTTTTCAGCTAAAATCAAAGGACCTGAAACTTTGACAATTTTTCCAATTTGCACGCTCATTCTCCTTTGCATTATAAAATATTTTGTCCAATTGCTTTTTCAACATTTTTTTCAATCTCACTTAAACCGATTCCGATTGTACCATTATGACTTGGGATTAAAATAATCGCTGGTGTCACTTGTTCTTTGTATCGTTCAATCGTTTCTTCTGCTAAAGTAGAGGCTTCTTCCGTTATGAAAATGACCCCAAACTTATTTTTTGCCATAGTTTCAATGGCTTCTCTAACTTGCATTTCTGAAATGGCATGATGGACCTCAAAGCCAAACAGTTTAAATGGTAAGATTGAATTTTTGTCTCCAATGACACCAATTTTATACCCCATTGACTTTTCGCATCCTTTCTCGAATTTTTTCATTTGAAAACCCACTATGTTTTCCGACCAAAATTAAACGTAGATTTTTCCATTCAACCTCTTTCGCATTCAAAAAGGCTAGTAATGGGAGCGGCCCAAAAGCAACCGTTCGACCGTTTTCATACATTGAGGTCAGGTAATCATCTTTGAGTTTTTCAAAAGCCAATAAATTTAATTCATTGGTTTCTTTATTGATAATCTTTTCTAATAGTTGTCCGTAATTCGTTGTTCTGACAAATGCTGTAAATTCTACAAGTGACTTTTCCGCATAGGTCAACAGCTCTTTCTTTGAGAGACTGCCAGCGCTAGAAATCACGGTTGATAAAAAGTTACTGTTTTGATGTTGAACAATCCCTCTAGCCATCGTTGATAGATTGGTTAAATCAATAAAAGCGATGACTTCCTTCGTTAACTCTTCATAGCCCAATTCATCCGCCAATTTTCGTTGTTGCTTTAAAAATGCTCGATCATAAAGGATATCAATTGCTTGCGGCAAACCGCCCTCTTCCAGATAGGCAAAAACATCACGGATCACTTCTAATAATGCTGGCTCAAGTTCGGAAGAGTTTTTTGTATGAATGGCACTTTTGACTGTGTTTAGAGAATAACGACCATCTTCTAAATAAAGATAATCAAAATCTTTACCTGTTCGCTCAGCTTTCGTCAAAATTTTCAAGTTATGGAAGGTAAAACGCATCGTATACAACGTTACTACAGCTGGTTCTGGAGCCATTTCATATAACCAGCGATAAAGACTTCCCAGCGCTTCAGAAGAATGGTAGTCAAATTTTTCTTCAAAAGTTTCGGTTAAATAAGGTTGATAAACCGTACTTTTTAACATATTTTTAACGTCTTCAACTGTTTCCGCTTCTAAAAGTTGTTGAAACTGTTGCTCAGAAAGCAGCTCCGTTTCTTTTAAACGAATCAGCGGATTAATTTGATGATACGTTGGTTTTCTCATGCTACGTCCTCCCTTCTTAACTGAAAAGTTTTTCTGCTACTTTAAAGCCTTCTGTTTTTTGAATCTCTTCAACTAATGCTGAAAAGAGAAAATTATAATCCAAACCGTCTTTTGCAACGATAAAGCCACTTTCTTTTGGAACAACTTCCTCTGAAAGCTCCCATTGAACAGTAGCATCAGAAAGGGCGGTCAGCCATTCTTTCGTCACTTTCGTTTGAGAATACTCGCCTAAAAGAATGGTCGCTTTTCCTGTTAATTCAAGTGAACCTAATTGTGCTTTCATAAATTGTTGAAATTCTTCCGCTGACCATTCACTCATCTTTAAGACCACTTCATCAAATAATTGGTTAAGATATGCTTGTTTTTTATTTAATGCATCCTGACGAATTTCTAGTGTTTGCCGTTGTTGGCGTTGTTTAAATTCTTTTAATAATTGTTGTTGTCGTTTTTCTATTTCATGTTCTTGCTTCAGCAAAATTTCTTGTTGTGCTGCTTGGAATTCTTGATCGATGCGCGTTTGTTCACTGGTGACATAGGCTTCGACTTCTTGCTTTCCTTGTTGCTTAATTTCACTGATGATTTTTTCAATGGCATCCATCCATCTGCCTCCTCAATTATTTGACGTTCAATACAAGTAAGAAGGAAATTACGAACCCTAAGATGGCATAAGTTTCAACCATGGCAGCATAGATAATTCCTTTTGTTGCATGTTCTGGTTTCTTCGCTAAAATTTGGATCCCCGCAGCGGCTACACGACCTTGGGCAATCCCAGAGAACAATCCAGCAAAGGCAATCGGTAAAGCTGCTACAAAATAGTTCAATCCTTGAACCATACTCATATCGTTTCCTAAGTTAATATAAATTAAGAAAGCAATAACGAAACCGTATAGTCCTTGTGTACCTGGTAATAACTGTAAAATTAACGCTTGACCAAATTTTTCTGGCTGCTCCGTCGTTAAAGCTGCTGCTGCTTCCCCAGTAAAGCCAACCCCTTTGGCTGATCCAATCCCAGCAAAAATTGTCGCCATCGCCATTCCTAATACTGCAAAAACAATTCCACCATTATTATTAATTAAGTAATCCATCATCTCTATTTTCCTCCAATAAATAATTTTCTATTTTTTCTCAACATTGACATACTTTTCTTTTGTTTTTAGCGGATTAAACGCCCGGCCACCGCCTGTGTAAAATTTTCCAAAGAACTCAACATATTGCAAACGTGCGCCATGAACATAAGCACCTAATAACGATAAGAATATGTTTAACGCATGTAAAACAATTAACAGCAAGATCCCCACGCTAAAACGGGCAACTGGCGGCATGAACTCAACGAGCATATTAAACGCTGAAGCAATACTTCCCCCAGCAATTCCTAACGCCATCAAACGTGTATAGCTAACTAAATCACCGACATAACCTGTCACGCCGTATAGTCCATACAGTCCTTTGGCTAAGCCTTTTAATTTGGCCTTCGATTGAATCATTGGAATCACAATAATTGCAATGGCAGAAAGACTAGCTAAAATCGCACCTGCTGTAAATAAGCCTTCATTTTTAACCACTAATTTACCAACGACTAACAATGCTAAACCAAACAAAATCCCTAACCAAGCGTAACTTTCGTTAATACTATCTAAATAGCGCTTTTGTTTTGATAACTGAATCCCATTAATCATTAAACCGACAACCAATTGGATAAACCCAAAAATAACCGATAAAATAAGAATCGTATTTACATCTTCGGTCGTTGATAAAATCGGAAATGGTGATTTGATTCCAAACATTGTTGGCGGTAATGCTGCACCGAAAAACGAACCGTAAATGAAGCCCCAAATAATTGTTGGAAATGATAAAATCAAGAAAAAGTCGGCAAAACGTTTCATGCCTCTCGGTAACACAAATGCTTTCAAAGCAATAATAGACAAGAGTAGCATCAGTAAGCCATAGCCAATATCCGCTACCATCATGCCAAAAAAGACTAGATAAAACGGCATCATCGCAGGTGTCGGATCAACTTCTTCATATTTTGGTAAGCTATACATCTCTGTTAACATTTCAAACGGCTGCACCAATTTATTATTCGCTAGTTTAACTGGTATATCCGTCTCAATTTCCGCCTTCGTAGGATTTTCAAAAGTAAGAGCTATTTCGTCCTTAGGAACTTTTTCTTCAATCGCTGTCAAAATATCGGCTTTTTCTTCGACTGGAATCCACGTTTGCAAGATGAAAAATGATGAAGCATTTAACAAATGTTGACGTGCTTGTTCTCTTTGGATAACCGCCAATAAGACTTCTTCAGCCAAGCAAAACGTTTCATAGAAGTCATGATAAGAAGCAAGTTGTTGCTTTAAGGCTTTTTCTTCTTTTTGTAAAATTTCATATCGTTCTTTGACTTGTTGATATGCCTCTTTAGGCGGAACATCATAACGGTATTGGAGTGGTTCAAAACTATATTGGTTTAATAACTCGGTTACACTCTGCTGATGTTCCTTCAGGTAAACGAGTGTAAAGTAACTATGATGCATACTTTGATAAATTTCTTCAAAATAAACCGTTGGCCATTGAGACAAAGCGCTCAAGAAACTGGCTTTATTGGCTAGATTTATCGAACCATGAACGACATAACTACTTTTTAACTGCTGTTTATGCGGTAAAATATCCAGATATTGCCAGCGGCCTAATAATTCTTCTTCAGCTTCTAATCCTTGACGATCCGTTTGAATTTGTTTCAAAGATTCTTGAATATTCTTTAATTCCGTCAAATAGCTTTGTAATGTTTCTTCATCAAAGGTTTGTTCCAACTCTTCTAAGGTATAGACTTTTCTTTTTATCTTTAACCCTTTTCCTGAAGAGCGTGTCAAAAATAAAAGAAGCTCTTGCAATTGTTGTAGCATCGTTTCATATTTACGTAGCTGTTCAGTTGACTGTTCTGCTTGTAAAAAAGAATATTGACTCTTTAAGGCTTGTTCTTCCTCAGGCGAATGAAAAATCCGTTTTACTTCGACAATTTGCAAGCCTTGAATGGCTTGTAGAATTGCTGCTTCTTTTTCGGCAGCGGCAATTATTGTCATTTTTTCCATTTTACTAACTGCCATAAACGTCTTTCACCCTCTCAATAATTGAATCAATGACTTGTTCTTTGTTCGTTTCGTAACGTTCGTGAAGCGCTTGTTCAGTGCGCTTTGTTTCATCTAAAAGTTGTTCTTTTTCAAGTTGTAACATCTTTTCTTGCGTTGCTAGTGAATCCGTCAGCACTTTTTCAACAGCTTCTTCACTCTCTTGACGTAGTTCAGCTAAACGTTCTTGCTTCTGTTCTTCATATAAACGACAATTCATCTTAGCTTGTTGCCGATGCTCTTCCACCGCATCTTCCGCTGCCTTGATTTGCTCTAGTACTTCTTGTACCATTGTCTCCACCTCCTTAGTTTTTACACCTTTAGCATATAAGAAAAAGGACTAGCGAAATAGAGATACGCTCAGCCCTTTTGTTTTAGGTATGCAAAAAGGCGCAAACTCAAAAATTGTTCTTCTCACCCCTTGAAGAACTGAATCCTTGAAGCTTTCGCCCAACCATTCTTTATTCAATACTCTACCATCTTAGCAAAGTTTTTCGCAAAATTCAATACTTACCCAAATGAATTAAAATAACAAATTTTCACTTTTATAATAGGTAATAAAAAGGCATTATTTTTTCGCTTTATAATTATTGATCTTGAATTTTTTTCACATAGATGTGCTATACTTACGTAAACAATTAAATTTATTTGGAGGGATCTCTGATGAATATACGATATATTTCAATCTCTGGTAATACACGCTCATTTGTTCAACGTTTAACAACTTATGCTGAAGAGCAACATCAGCAAAACGAAAAAAATCCTACGATTACTTTCAAAGAAATTTCGGAAAATTCTCCGTTAGAAGTAGAAACAGAACCATTTTTTACCTTTGTGCCTACCTATTTAGATGGTGGCGATGGCATCAACAACGGCAATACCGAAATTTTAACAGAAGTCATGCGAGAATATCTTGCTTTTGAAAATAATTATCGTTATTGCTCTGGCGTGGTGGGCAGCGGCAATAAAAACTTTAACCACCAATACTGCCTGACAGCTAAACAGTATGCGGAACAATTTAACTTCCCCTTCTTAGCTGACTATGAATTAAGAGGTACCCAAGCGGATATTGAACGAATTTATGCTATTTTAAAGGAAAACCAATAAGCAAGTTTCATTACTAAAAAGCTCACCTATGATAGACTACATTTTGAGGTGAAGAAAAATGAGAAATACATGGTTAGCAGAACAACTTCAGTCAATCAGTGAAGAACCCAATTCTTTTATTATCGAGGAAACCATCAAATATATTGAACAATTAGAAGATGATAATGAAAGTCTTCAAGTTGCATTGGAAGGAACTATTTGGAGTCCTAAAAAATGGAACGAACCATTGGAAAAATAATTTAAACAGAAGAAAAGAGCCAGAAACGTAAGTGTTTCTGGCTCTTTTCTTCTGTTATTTACAAATTATAGACGTGCATTTAAATCTTTTGCTAATTCTTCAAAACCTGGTTTACCTAATAAAGCGAACATGTTGCGTTTGTAAGCTTCAACACCTGGTTGGTCAAATGGATTAACCCCATTTAAGTAACCTGAGATGCCCACTGCAATTTCGAAGAAGTACATAACATAACCTAATGAATAAGCATCCATTGTTGGCACTTTAACGATCATGTTTGGCACACCACCATCTGTGTGAGCAAGCAACGTACCTTCGAACGCTTTTGTATTGACGAAGTCAATTTCTTTTCCTTGTAAATAGCCTAGGCCATCTAAGTCTTCATTTTGTTCTGGAATTGAAATGCTATGGCGTGGATTTTCAATTTTAACCACTGTTTCAAATAAGTTACGCATACCTTCTTGAACATATTGACCCATGGAATGTAAGTCAGTTGAAAAGTCTGCGGCTGCTGGGAAAATACCTTTGCCATCTTTTCCTTCTGATTCACCGTATAATTGTTTCCACCATTCAGAGAAATAGTGCATGCCAGGCTCATAGTTAATTAACATTTCAGTTGTTTTGCCTTTGCGATATAAAATGTTACGTAACGCAGCATATTGATAGGCTTGGTTTTCTTTTAAGTCGCTCGTTGCGCCGTATTCTTTACGGGCATCATTTGCACCTTCCATTAAACGATCAATATCCGCACCGCTAACAGCGATTGGTAAAAGACCTACTGGCGTTAAAACAGTGAAACGGCCGCCCACATCATCAGGAATCACAAATGTTTCCCAACCTTCCGCATCAGCTTCAACTTTTACTGCTCCTTTAGCACGGTCAGTTGTCGCATAAATACGTTTATTGGCTTCTTCTTTGCCATATTTATTAATTAATAACTCTTTAAAGACGCGGAAAGCAATCGCTGGTTCTGTCGTAGTTCCAGATTTTGAAATAACGTTGACAGAAAAATCACGATCACCAATCACATTGATTAAATCAGCTAAATAAGTTGAGCTGATGCTATTTCCAGCAAAGAAGATTTGTGGCGCTTTCCGTTCTTCTTTTGATAATAGATTATTAAATGAATGTGTCAAAAATTCAATTGCTGCACGGGCACCTAAATATGAACCACCGATACCAATGACTACTAATACCTCAGAGTCAGATTGAATTTTTGCTGCTGCTTTTTTAATGCGCGCGAATTCTTCTTTGTCATAGTTTTCTGGTAAATCAATCCAGCCAGTAAAATCATTACCAGCTCCTGTACCTTCACGTAATGCTTTGTCCACTGCAGTGACTTGTGTTTGCATGTATTCCAATTCATGGTCAGCAACAAATGGTGCTAATTTGGAATAATCTAATTGAATGTGTGACATTCCTTTTCCTCCTCGAAAGTAAACTTACTACATGTATACTTTACGTGTTTTTAGACATTTTTTCAAGCAAATTCTTTTGGATAGACCAATTGTTTAATTTTAACTATTTAATTAGAGATATTTATTCTCTTAATCAAACAAACCAAGAAAAAATGCTAGGAAATCCTAGCATTTTTTGTTATTAAACAAGTCCTTGACTCAGCATCGCTGCCGCTACTTTTTCAAAGCCAGCAATATTCGCACCTAAAACAAAGTTATCTCGTGCCTGATATTCGTTAGCTGTATCACGACAAGTCTCATAAATGTTTTGCATAATTTGATCTAGCATACCGTCAACTTTTTCAAAGGACCAAGCTAAACGTTCAGCATTTTGGCTCATCTCTAATGCAGAAACCGCAACACCACCTGCATTAGCGGCTTTGCCTGGACAATAAATTACAGCTGATTTAGCAAAAACGGCGACTGCTTCTAGTGTACAAGGCATATTTGCGCCTTCTGCCACGACTTTCACTCCATTTTTCACTAAAATAGCGGCTTGCTTTTCGTTGATTTCATTTTGTGTTGCACATGGTAACGCAATGTCATACGCTGTTTCGAAATCCCAAACAGATTCTTTATCATAATAAGTTGCGCCTTTACGTGTTTCAACATATTTTGAAATGCGTTCACGATTTTTTTCTTTTAGTTCTTTTACTAACGCCACATCAATTCCTTCTGGATCATAGACAAAACCAGACGAATCGGAACATGTGATTACTGTGGCGCCTAGCTCAGTTGCTTTTTCCATGGCATAAATTGCGACATTCCCGCTACCAGAAGCAGCGACTTTTTTGCCTTCAAACGTATCTTTTTTATCTGCTAATAAATGTTTAACAAAATAAACCGTTCCATAACCCGTCGCTTCTGTTCTTGCTTGGCTTCCCCAGTATCCTAAAGGTTTTCCAGTCAACACTCCTGCATCATAGTTGCGCAAGCGTTTATACATGCCAAACAAATAACCAATTTCACGAGCGCCTACGCCAATATCGCCTGCTGGAACATCTGTACTTGGACCAATATGTTTTTGAAGTTCGGTCATGAAACTTTGACAAAAGCGCATCACTTCAGCATCTGACTTACCTTTTGGATCAAAATCACTACCGCCTTTGCCGCCACCGATTGGCAAACCAGTTAAACTATTTTTAAAAATTTGTTCAAAGGCCAAAAACTTCATCACACTTAAATTCACACTTGGATGAAACCGCAAACCACCTTTGTATGGTCCAATCGCTGAATTATATTGGACACGATAGCCTCTGTTCACATGCCAATTGCCCTGATCATCTTGCCACGGCACACGAAATTGAAAAATACGTTCAGGTTCAATCAAGACACCTAAAACATTTGCTTCAATGTATTGAGGATTTTTTTCTAAAAAACCTTCTACGGTTGGTAAAAACTCATCGACTGCTTGTAAATATTCTGTTTGACCTTGGTCTAATTGGTGAATTTTTTCTTGAATATTTTTAACATATTGTTTTGCGTCCATTTAATCATCCTCTCATTGTTATAGGTTTATTTTAACTGAAAATTCAAAAATTACCATAGTCAAACGTTTATTTTTTCCTTAAATCCAGAAAAAATCCCGTAATTATGGTACACTACCTATTGAATTGGAGGAGAACTATGAAGAAATTTGATGTAATTATTGTCGGTGCTGGGACGAGCGGTATGATGGCCACGATTGCGGCCGCAGAAGCAGGCGCTCAAGTATTATTGATTGAAAAAAATCGCCGTGTTGGGAAAAAATTATTAATGACTGGTGGCGGCCGCTGTAATGTAACTAATAATCGGCCCGCAGAAGAAATCATTTCATTTATTCCTGGGAATGGAAAATTTTTATACAGCGCATTTTCACAATTTGATAACTATGATATCATGAACTTTTTTGAATCCAATGGTATTCACTTAAAAGAAGAAGATCACGGACGCATGTTCCCTGTTACAGATAAATCGAAGTCAATTGTTGATGCGCTATTTAACCGCATTAACGAATTAGGAGTCACTGTTTTTACAAAAACACAGGTCACAAAATTACTACGAAAAGACGATCAAATAATTGGCGTTGAAACCGAACTGGAAAAAATTTATGCGCCGTGTGTTGTATTAACAACTGGCGGCCGCACTTATCCTTCCACAGGAGCAACTGGTGATGGCTATAAACTAGCCAAAAAAATGGGGCATACCATCAGCCCACTCTACCCTACCGAATCACCTATTATTTCTGAAGAACCTTTTATCCTTGATAAAACGTTGCAAGGTCTCTCTTTACAAGATGTTAATTTAACTGTTTTGAACCAAAAAGGAAAACCTTTAGTTAATCATCAAATGGATATGCTGTTTACACATTTTGGCATTTCAGGACCTGCCGCGCTCCGCTGTTCTAGTTTTATTAACCAAGAATTAACTCGCAACGGTAATCAACCTGTCACGGTAGCCTTGGATGTGTTTCCGACAAAATCTTTTGAAGAAGTGCTGAAAAATGTTGATTACATGATTGAGGAACAGCCAAATAAAGTGGCAAAAAATGCCTTTCATTCTTTAATACCAGAACGTCTGCTTACTTTTTATCTAGAGAAACTAGCAATTGAAGAAGTGCCTGCCAAACAACTGACAGAAAAGCAACGTCTTTCCTTTGTGGAACTACTGAAAGACTTTCAGTTCACTGTTACGAAAACATTGCCTTTGGAAAAATCTTTTGTCACAGGCGGTGGGATTTCCCTCAAAGAAGTGACCCCTAAAACAATGGAGAGCAAATTAGTCAATGGTTTATTTTTTGCTGGTGAACTTTTAGATATTAATGGCTATACTGGAGGCTACAATGTTACAGCTGCATTTGTCACTGGACATGTTGCTGGCTCCCATGCCGCAGAAATTGCAGAATACACCTATTTACCAATTGAAGAAGTCTAAACAAAAAGTCGCTAAAATAGCGACTTTTTGTTTACTTTTTTTATTTATCAATAATTTTCCCGTTTTCTAAATAAATAGTGCGGGTGGCTACTTTTTCCACAAACGTTTCATCATGCGAGGTGAAAATTACTGTTCCTTGATAGGCACTTATAAATTCTTCAAGTGCTTGGATTGTCTCTAAATCAAGAAAATTGGTGGGTTCATCCAATAAGATGATATTATTTGGTTCTATAAATAATTGCGCCAAAGTAATTTTTATGGCTTCGCCACCACTTAGAGAAGATATCTTTGTCTGTAAATTTTCTTGTTGAAAACCTAGCCGATATAAAAGTGAACGCACAATCTTTTCAGAATAATTTGTCCGTTTCAATAAATAAGTCAACAGTGGTTCATCATTTTTTAATCGATAATCTAATTGATGATACGTTCCTAACCGGACTTTGGGAGAAAAGTAAATGGCCGGGTGACGAGCTTCAATTTGTTGAAGGAAGGTACTCTTCCCAGCACCATTTTTTCCACAAAGTGCTATTTTTTCGTTTAAAGGAATTTGAACGTTCACTTGGTTAAGAATTGTTCGATTCTCATAAGCGAAAGTTAAATTTTCAATTCTAATTGGATATGGATTGTATAAAGAGAACTGATTATTAGTAGGAAAAATAATTTTTCGCTCTTGTTTTGCTTGCGCAACATCGGGTAATCTGTCAATTCTGGCATTAATCGCTTTCGCTTGTTTTTGGAGTGCTTTTTGTACGGTATCTTTTTGTTTAGAACCAGCTAAACGACTAGGTTTAATTTGCTTTTGTTTTTGTTTTTTTGAAAGATGACTAGATTTTTGCGCTTGTGCTTGTTTCTTTGCGTAAGATTCCTGTAATTTTTTCTTTTCCTTTTGATATTGATGATAGACATTATATTGTGTTTGCTGTTCCAATTCTTTTTGACGACAATACGCATCGTAGTTCCCTAAATATTCTTTGACATGTCCATCCGAAACTTCCCAAATTTTCTCTGCTAATTGATTCAAGAAAAAGCGATCATGACTAACAAACAAAACGGTCCCATAATAATACGTTAAATCTGCCACTAACAACTGACGATGTTCTTTATCTAAATGTGTGGTTGGTTCATCTAAAATAACCCCGGTTGGATACTCTGAAAATAATGTTGCTAAGCGTTTTTGGACTTTTTCGCCACCACTTAGTTTTTGATTTTTCTGATTTAGCAAACAGTTTTTGTCAGTTTTCTCTGATTCATTCGTTATTTCTTCAGCTACTTGTGCCAAGTAATGAAAGTCGTTCAATCTTTGAACTTTTCCTTTATCTGATTGAATCTTACCCATAATTAAATTGAGCAGTGCTGATTTTCCTGCGCCGTTTTTACCAATAATCCCAATTTTTTCATTTTCATATACAAATAATTCATCAATTTCTAGAATTGGTTTTCCCGAAAAGTGAATACTTACTTCTTTCAGATGAATACTTAATTTTTTCATTTCGCCCTCTTCTTTCATTTCTGAAACGAAAGAATCTTGGGTACGCAAAAAAGGACAGCCTAATCGCTATCCTTGTAGTTTCGTATAAAAGTACACACGTCACCCATGAATTTTAATTTCAGACTTTTTGATAAGATTTATTCAATTTATTTTGTCAAAAAGTCAATCCAAATTCTGATAGATGCCAACATACAATTATACCTCCTCGTTTAATTACTCCCACATTAACACCTCTGCTTTCTTTTGTCAATTCTGACCCTAAAATGAGAGAATCGGACTTTAGTAGGATACAATTTTACCGAAACTATGGCAAAATAAAGACGGAGGTGAAAACCATGAAGATTACATTGACACGAAAAACATCAGCTTGGGGCGCGTTACGCTATTTTACATTTTATAAAAATGGTGTGCATCAAGGGAAACTTTTTACTAATGTACCTATTGAAATTGAGGCTGATCCTGGAGATGTTTTAACGTTCTATGAAGGCTGGTTCCAATTTTATCGGCGCATTGAAGTTACTGAAGATACCAAAGAAATCACGATTATCAATTCTAAAAAATTGCAACATGTTTTTTATACCTGTGTCGTCTTATTTTTAATTTTAACGCTATTATTCCTTTCCGCACAGAAACTTTCGACGTTTATTATTGCTGAAATTTTAATTTACTCTGGTATTCAGTGGCTGTTCCGGCAACAAACCTATCATTTTACTGTCAAGAAAAAAACGGAATCCTTTGCTTCCTATTCTAAAAAAAGTATCGCACACTAAACGAATCTTTAGCGTGCGATATTTTTTAATTACTTTTCATTAATTCGGCCACATATGTGACTGTTTCTGGTTGTGTTTCTTCAATTTTATTAATCGCATCTGCAAAATTCGGTAAATGCGCTTTGTGGGCAATTAATAATTCGTCCAACAAGGTCTTCGCCATGACGCCGCCAGGAACTAATGGATTAATAGTGAAAGCATGCAATGCTGCGCCGTAATCACCATTGATGGCTGCTCGAATAACCGTTTCTTCCATAGCTTTCATATTTTGAATAATTCCTCGTGCTGCTGGCGGAAAGGCCCCCCAGTTGTAAGGTTCATGGCCATGAGCTGTCACAGGTCCAGATACTTCTACAACACAATCATACGGTAAATCAGTAATTGTCCCATTATTTTCAGTAGAAACAACCATATCCGTTCGTTTATCATTATAAATTGATGCAATCATTTCACAAGCTGCATCGCTATAGTGTGTGCCGCCCCGTTCTTCTAATTCTTTTGGTTTGTAATCTAGTTTGGGATCTTTATACAATTCAAACAGACGACCTTCCGTTTCTTTAACCACTTGTGCTCTTGTTTCGCCCCGTTCATACTCTTCGATGGAATGCTTCAACATCTCATCTTCAATATAATAATAGCGATGATAACCACATGGTAACATTCCTAAATCTTTTAACTGTTCATAATGGAACGGCGCATCAAAAATATTTTTCAAATGACTTTCTTGCTCTTGCTTAGGTCCGTAAATTAAATCAATGAGTTCTTGTGTTCGCTCTTGTCCTTCTTTGTCCCAAACGCGGTGCCAATGGAAATGATTAATTCCAGCAAATTTAAAGAATAAGTCTTCTTCTGGAATTCCCAGCATTTCGGCCGCTTGTTTTCTATGACCAATCGGCACATTACATAAGCCAACTGTTTTTTTCCAACCGCCATGTTTAATTGCAGCTTCCGTAACCATTCCAGCTGGATTGGTAAAATTCACTAACCAAGCATCTGGGCAAAGACGTTTCATATCGTCAATAATAGCTAAAATGACAGGAATTGTTCGAAATGCTTTAAACATTCCTCCTGCGCCATTTGTTTCTTGGCCTAATACTCCATGGGACAAAGGAATCCGTTCATCTTTAATGCGAGCATCTAATAATCCTACACGGAACTGTGTTGAAACAAAATCCGCCCCTTTTAAGGCTGCTTCACGGTCCAATGTTAAATGAACTTCCCAATCTAAACCAGCAGCTTTAATCATGCGCTTCGCCATTGCACCAACGATTTCCAATTTTTCTTTACCAGCTTCAATATCGACTAACCAAATTTCCTTAATTGGCAGTTCATCTTTTCTTTTGATGTATCCTTCAATTAATTCAGGTGTATAACTAGAACCGCCACCAATTGTTGCAATTTTTAATGCTCCTCTTGTCATCCGTCTTCTTCCTCCTTGATTAAATTGTTATCGTTTACATATTTAGGATAAATTATGGGAATGTTCCCATGTCAAGCACTATTTTCAAAAAAATGTATGCTATACTTCTTATAAGAATACATTCCACTTTGGAGGTAAAAAAATGACGTCTATCATTGATGTAGCAAAAGTTGCCGGTGTCTCGAAATCGACTGTTTCTCGCTTAATTTCTGGAAAAGGATATGTAAGTGCCGATAGTCAAGAAAAAATTCTCAAAGCAATGAAAGAATTAAATTATACCCCGAATTATGTGGCGCGGAATTTACGAGCAGGTGCCACAAAAACCATTGGCTTTTTAGCCCCTAGCTATTTAGGTTCCTTAGGTATTTTCTTGAATCGCTTTATTTCAATTGCCAAAAAATACAATTATTCCGTAACCTTATTTTTTACAGACGGCGATCAGCAGAAAGAAATTGATGCCTTGAACCAATTAAAATACAAACAATTAGATGGCTTGTTTTTATTGACACGAACAAATGAATGGTCGGTGATTGAGCCTTACAGCGCGTATGGCCCTTTAGCAACCTGGCATCGTATCGATTCACCTAATATATACTCTTCCTACATTGATCATTACTCTGGTTATTATCGTTCCTTAGAATATTTACAACAACAAGGATACCAAAAAATTGGTCATGTCCTTGGTAATCCCGAAAACTTAAACACGCACGCACGAAAACGTGCAATGAAAGATTTTTATGAAAACACTCAGGCACCTTGGCAAGCTGAGTGGCTGATTAATGATCAGTATACTAACCATTCTGGTCGCAAAATTGCCCATTACTGGCAACAATTAACCGACAAGCCAGAAGCTTTGGCCTTTTATAATGATCACGTAGCAGCTGAGTTTATTTCAGAACTTGAAAATCTAAATTATGCCGTTCCTCGCGATGTCGCTGTCATTGGCTTTGATAATAGTTATGTCAGTGAGTTGATGCATATTACGACTGTTGATTATGCCATTCAGTATCAAGCCGAAAACTCATTTATTTACCTATACAACCAATTAAATCAGACGAAGATTCCTGAAAAAAAATTAACCGTTCGTCTAGTTGAACGACGAACGGTGCCTAAAAAAGACCCGGCAGATCAGTCACTTTGACTGATTTACCGGGTCCTTTTAGAGTTAAACAAAAATTATTTATGCTTTTGTTCATTTTTTAAAATAGAAATTGACTGTTTTAAGGATTGAATCATGCCGCCTTCGCTGTATACAAGAACGTTTGATTTATATAAACGAGCAGAGAAGATTGTTAAAATAATTCCAAAAACTGCCAAAATCACTAATGAGACAATTGCTTCCATTGTTGATGCCGTTTCGGTCGCCAAGCGTACTGGCATAATGTATGACGAAATCAGCGGAATAAAGGAAGTCACTTTCACCACGATATTTTGCGGATCATTCGTCCCAAACGTAATGCCAATCATATAACCGATTAAACCAATATACATGATGGGCTGAACTGCTTTTGCTGTATCCTCTGGTTTGGAAACAAGAGAACCACAAAGTGCTGCCAAAACAGCAAAAACGAGAATACCAATAATGAAAAAGCCTAATGTAAAAATAAAGGTTGATGAAAAAATACTTTGTGGTGAAATACCACTTAATAGACTTTTCATAAAATCAAGATTTTTCAATTGAGAATAGCCGAGAACAAACGCCACTCCGTAAATGAAAATTTGTGTTAAAGCTACTAGAATAACCCCAGTTAATTTGCCATAAAAATGGGTTTGCGCTTTTGTACTAGAGAGAATAACTTCCATGATTCTAGTGCCTTTTTCAGAAGCAATCTCTTGGGCAATAATTGAAGAATAACTGCTGATGAAGACAAATAACAAAATTGTTATCCCCATTGCTAACGCCATTTGAATCCCTGTGTTATCTTCTCCTGTTTTTATTTTACCATTTTCATCAAAACTAATTTTGGCTTTTTTAAATGTTGCTTGTTGATTCAACATGGCAACTTGCTCAGCTGTTAGGTTTAAACGATTGGCATTCGCCATTGTTTGTAATTGGTTTAACATTTGAGGAATTAGCATCTCGGTTGCATTTCCTAAAGAGCGTTCAGAATAAAGCTGACCAGAAATCTGATTATCTGTAGTGTCCAAAAGTAAATAAGCATCAATTTTCTCGTCTTTTAATTGTTCTTGGGCCTTTTTCTCAGAAGAAACAGCTTTGAAAGAAAAGTCCTCTGTTTTATTCTTTGTCAACTCTTTAACCAGCGCTTGATTTTCCGAAACCAGACCAATGGTAGTATCTCCTGAAAAACCGCTAGCTAGAGAGCCCGCTAAGTAAACAATTCCTACAAGAAGAAATGGCGCTAAAATCATGATTAAGAAAGACAGCGACTTCACATTTTTCTTATAGACATCAGTCGCAATAATCCAAAATTTACTCATCTTGCCCACCTACTTTCATTTTGAAAATTTCTTCCAATGTTGGTGGTTGTTGATTAAACATTGGAATGTAGCCGTTGGCTGTCGCTTTATCAAACAACACTTTGCCCACTTCAGCGTTTTCTAATGTCGCTTCTAAGACGCCATCTTGTCGCAAGTGTGCTTCTTTCACACCTGCTGTAGCAGCAACTTCCTCAACAGATAACGGTGATTCTAAAAATAATTTTGTTCGACCAAATTGTTGTCGAATTTCATGAACCTGACCATCTAAAACCATGCGTCCATTTTTTAACATGACTAAATGGTCACAGATTTTTTCCACATTGTCCATATTATGACTGGAAAAAATGACACAAGAACCTTGATTTTTCAATTCAATAATGCCGTCTTTTAATAATTCTGCATTAACTGGATCCAAGCCACTGAATGGTTCGTCTAAAATAATTAACTTCGGTTCATGAATAAGTGTCGCAATCAATTGAACTTTTTGTTGATTTCCTTTTGATAAAGATTTAACTTTATCTGTTTTTTTGCCTTTAACTTGAAATTTTTCCATCCAAAAGTCAATTTTAGGTTCAATTTCTTTTTTAGTTTTTCCCCGCAACGAAGCGAAATAAATTAGTTGGTCTTCAATCGTAATTTTAGGATATAAACCCCGTTCTTCTGGTAAATAACCAATAATATTGTACTCTTTTTCGTTTAATGGTTGACCATTCCATAAAACTGACCCGCTATCTTGTGTTAAAAAATTTAAAATCAAGCGAAACGTAGTTGTCTTCCCGGCACCATTTTGGCCAATTAATCCTAAAATTTTCCCGTCCGGTATCGTAAAGGATACATGATCAACTGCTTTAAAATCCCCAAAGGTTTTGACTAACTCTTTTACCTCTAACACATAAACGCCCCCTTCACTTTTTCTAAACCGCTGTTTAGTTACTCATATCGTATCTTTCCTGTGTTGGCTTGTCAATGACAATTGTTATGGAAAGATGTTGCACTTTAATCAGACGCTTTATTTTCTGCTAAGCGAAAAAGACCATCCGTCTCGGCAGAAATATGCACTTCATTTGCGATCAAGCCTGTGCTTTCATAGAATGTATTTTTAAATTCCTTTGCCGATTTTGATGATTGACAGGCCCAAATTCGACCTGTACGATTCAGCCACGTACCCAATTCATTCATTAAACGCTCATCAATCAGTAATTGATTTGATACTTTTTTAAATTTTATTTGATAAACGGGCGTTAGTATTTTCATGATCAGACGTCCTCTCTTTTAAGTTAGTATTAGTATATCACGAAAGAAATCGTTATCATATTTTCTTGAGAGTTCAACTTTTCATGAAAAAATTGAATAAAAAAAACAGAGCCTGGGACAAAAATCACTTTGGATTTTTGTCCCAGGCTTAAAACCTTATAAACGGCGGGAACAGAACCAACACTACGCGTTGCTCCGATCTCAACAACTTCTAAGGTGTTTTCTCGACATGCGTCTCGTCACAGTACAGCCTTCAAAAGAGCTACAGCTCTAAGAGTTGCGATGTTTCACTGTGAAGCATGAACAGATGAAATCATCGTACCTACTTGGTGAAGGTCCTTCGGAAATAAGCCGAAATTGTTGAGAATCACGAAGAACGTAGTGATTCGATGATGAACAATACCTACTTAGTCTCCAAAAATTAAAGAGCACCGGGTCCTTCAATTCTAGCATGTTCCATGCTTAGAAATTGATGCGAACGAAACGGAGTGTAGTGTATCATGCAACATCAACTCGTTCCTCGTTGTGTTTTATGACAATTTTCGGAAATTCCTTCTTATTGCTGAGAAACACTATTTGCAAAGCAAATAGATGTTGAACAGTACCTACTTGGTTCTCGGAGCTAAACGTTTCTGTCCCGACCTCTGGCTTGTTTTCATTTATTTTTCTATCTCAGAGGTTGTTTCTTGGTGCAAATGACGATACACATTCTTCGCGACAGTTTTAGGTAACCCAGCTTTTCTTAATTCTTCAACACTGGCTGCCGTAATATTTTTAAGCGATTTAAATTCTTTTAAAAGATTTTTTTTGCGTTTCGGTCCCAAGCCTTCAATGTTATCTAATTTGGAAGCAAAACTATTTTTACTACGTAATTGACGATGGAATGTGATGGCGAAACGATGGACTTCATCTTGGATTCGTTGCAACAAGAAAAATTCTTGTGAGTTTCTTTCCAATGGTACAACTTCTAAGTTTGGACCAAATAAAAGTTCACTCGTTTTGTGCTTGTCGTTCTTGGCTAATCCAGCTACAGGAATATCGACTCCTAGTTGATTGGCTAACACATCTTTAGCAACATCGACTTGGCCTTTACCACCATCGATTAAAATTAAATCAGGAAAAGGCAAGCCTTCTTTTAAAACTCGTGAATATCTGCGATAAATGACTTCTCTCATAGAAGCGTAATCATCAGGACCTTGCACAGTTTTTATTTTATATTTTCGATACTCATTTTTAGCTGGCCGTCCGTCAATAAACACAACCATCGCAGAAACAGGGTTTGTTCCCATAATATTTGAATTATCAAATGCTTCAATTCGAATGGGCGCAGGTATGTTCATCGCATTGCCTAATTTTTCAACTGCGCCAATTGTTCGTTCTTGTTTCCGTACAATCAAATCGAATTTTTCATTTAAAGCAACTGCAGCATTTTTACTGGCTAATTTAACCAGTTTTTTCTTTTCTCCCCGTTGCGGCTGCAAGACTTTCGTAGCTAATAAAGCTTCGACGCTTTCTTTATCAATGTCATCAGGAATCAAGACTTCTTTTGGCACAAAATGCTCATTCTCTTGATAAAATTGTCCAATAAAAGTTAAAAATGCTTCACTGGCATCATCATAAAATGGAAAAATCGATACATCACGTTCGATTAATTTTCCTTGTCTGACAAAGAATACTTGGACACACATCCAGCCTTTATCAACAGCATAACCAAACACATCACGATCAATTAAATCTACATTCGTCATTTTTTGGCGGGTCATAACTGTTTCAATCGCTTTAATTTGATCGCGAAATTCTGCAGCTTTTTCAAATTCCATATGCGCAGCTGCATAAGCCATTTTTTCTTGTAAGCGGTCTTGAATTTCTGTATGTCCACCAGAGAGAAACCCTTTAATCTCTTCCACCATATCTTTGTAGACTTGCGGATCCACATCAAAAGCATAGGGACACAGACATTGTCCTAAATGATAATACAAACAAGGTGTTTTTTGCGACGGATTACATTTTCGCAAAGGAAAAAGTCGATCTAACAGTTTCTTTGTTTCATTCGCTGCATTTACATCTGGATATGGGCCAAAATATAACGCTTTGTCTTTTAAAACCTTTCGAGTAATCATTAAACGAGGATATTTTTCGTTTGTGATTTTGATAAAAGGATAGGTTTTATCATCTTTTAACATGATGTTATATTTGGGATTATTTTTATGGATTAAATTAATTTCTAATAAAAGCGCTTCAATATTCGATTCTGTCACAATATATTCAAAATCATCGATTTCACTAACTAATCGTTCTGTCTTAGTATCATGGCTACCACGAAAATAAGTCCGGACACGGTTTTTCAAAATTTTGGCTTTCCCAACATAGATAATCGTGCCGTTTTTATCTTTCATTAAATAACAACCAGGTTGATCAGGAAGCAGTGCTAATTTATTTTTTATTCGTTCGTTCATACGATACTTCCTTTCTAACAAAATGCTTCATCTATTATACACCTCTTTTTGTAATTAAACAAAAAAAGCCGCTACTTTATGTACGAAAGAAACAGCCTGAAAAGACAATCGCTAATGATTTCTCTTCAGACTGAATCAGACTATTCGTAATGACTAATCAACGTTTATAAGTGTTTGGCAATCATTGCTTGCAATTGGTCTTTTGTATGAACACCGACTGCTTTTTCAACAACTTCGCCATCTTTTTTCAATAGCAATGTTGGGATGCTCATGATTCCAAAACTTGCTGGTGTTGCAGGATTTTCATCCACATCCATTTTGACGATTTTCACTTCGTCTTCATCATATTCTTCAGATAATTGTTCTAAGATGGGTGCTTGCATACGACAAGGGCCACACCAAGTTGCCCAAAAGTCGATTAAGACTAATCCTTCATCTGTTTCTGTTGCAAAATCTTTATCGGTAATTGCTTGTGTCATTTCACAAACCTCCTACTCTTTACTCTTATTACATGCTTAGTATAACACGTCATCTCTAAGATAGCGAGTGTTCTGCTTACTTATTGTAAGTCCTTATTTATTGGAATTTTACGACAGTCGCACCATTACCACCTTGGTTTTGTGGCGCAAATTCATAGCTTTTCACACTGCGGTGATTTTTTAAAAATTCCGTTATTCCGGTTCTTAATGCACCTGTTCCTTTGCCGTGAACAATGGTTACTTGTGGATAGCCCGCTAGAATCGCAGCATCAATGTATTGGTCAACTTCTGCCAATGCTTCTTCGTAGCGTTTGCCACGTAAGTCTAGTTGTGTGCCAACATGACTGCTTTCTGCAGAACGAACCGTTGTAACTCTTGGTTTTGCTTCTTTTTGTGGAGCGACAGGCGTCATATCCTCTTCAGATACGTTCATTTTTAAAATGCCTAATTGGACTTGCCATTGTCCTTTGCCGTTGTCTTTTAATAAGGTCCCTCGTTGGCCGTAAGTATTGACAATTACTTCATCGCCAGCTTTTAATTTTTTCTGTTCTTTCGCCTTCTTCAGCACTTTGTTTTTAGCAAGCTTGGTTTCTTCGTGGTGTAATTGAGAAAGTTGTGTTTTCGCATCAATTAACTGATGTTCTTTGACACCACCTTGTTGGCCACTTTCCAATTGCATTTTGCGAATATCAGAAATAATAGTTTCCGCATTTTCTTCCGCTTCTGCAATAATTTTATTTGCTTCTTTCCGCGCTTTTTGTAATTCTTTTTCTCGTTCTTCAAAAAACACTTGATAGGCTTCTTTCAGTTCTTTATGCAAAGCCGCCGATTCATCGACATAGTGGCGAGCTTCTAAATATTCAGTTTCGGCCATTTTGCGACGGTTTTCCAGGTCTTCAATCATTTCGTTTAAATCTTGACTTTCACCGTCCATTATTTGTTTTGCAGCTTCAATAATACTGTTGTCTAATCCAAGACGTTTCGAAATTTCAAAAGCATTACTTCGGCCAGGCACGCCAATTAATAAACGATAGGTTGGACTCAAGGTATCTACATCAAATTCCATACTGGCATTGATTGTTCCAGCTCGATTATAGCCATACACTTTTAATTCAGGATAATGGGTTGTTGCCATCACATAGGCTCCTTTAGCACCCAATGAATCTAAAATGGCAATAGCTAAAGCGGCCCCTTCTTGCGGATCTGTCCCAGCACCTAATTCATCAAATAGTACTAAACTTTGATGATCGACTTTCTTTAAGACAGACACGATATTCGTCATATGTGAAGAGAAAGTACTTAAACTTTGTTCAATCGATTGTTCATCCCCGATATCCGCAAATACTTCTGTAAAAATCCCCATTTTACTCTCTTCTTCAACTGGAATAGGTAATCCAGCTTGACCCATTAATTGTAAAAGACCTAACGTTTTCAGAGTAATGGTTTTCCCGCCGGTATTAGGCCCTGTAATCACAATTGCTTGATATTCTTCTCCAATCACAATGTCATTGGCTACAGCTTTTTCTGGATCCAATAGCGGGTGCCGGGCTTGTTTAAAAACTACATGATTTGCTTGACTAATTTCTGGAACAACTGCTTTTAGTTCTTTTCCTAGTCGTGCCTTAGCATTAATAAAATCAAGTTTACCGATGACATAGGCATTATGCGTAATTTCACGGCGATAAGGGACCAACTCGGCCGACAGTTCTGCCAAGATGCGAGTAATCTCATTTCTTTCGGCAATTTGTTGTTGTCGCAAGCGATTATTCATTTCTAAAATTTGTTTAGGTTCAATAAATAAGGTTTGTCCTGAAGCACTTTGGTCGTGAACCACGCCACCAAAAATATTTTTATATTCTTGTTTGACTGGAATCACGTAGCGTTCATTTCGCATAGTAACAAGGGCATCACTAAGGTAACGTGCGTTTTTCCCACGAATAATACTATCTAGTTCTTCTCGAATGGTCTGCTCACTACGTCGAATATTTTGCCGAATTGCCTTTAAGGCTGGCGAAGCTTCATCTGTGACGTAGCCATCATCATCAATGGCTTGTTTGAGTTGGCGATTTAATTCAGGCAAAACTTCTAGTTGCTCTCGCCACATATATAAACGTTCAAAATCAACTTCATTTTCACTTAACTCATCAAAAAAACGAGTCAGTTCTGAAGTAGTCGACAAGACACGGCCTACTTGTGCTAATTCTATGCCATTTAAATCCGCACCAATTTCAATCCGTTTCATGTGTGGTTGGATATTTTCTAATTTAGGAATGGGGATTCCACCACGTAATCGTTGAACTTTTAAACCATCCTGTGTTTCATTTAGCCATGATTGAATTTTATTTTCATCAGCAATCGGTAATAATTCCGAAACTTCGTTTGTCCCCTGAGCTGTCACAATAAATTGCAACAACTGTTGTTTTACTTTATCAAACCCTAATGTTGATAGAATACGCTGATTCATTTTTCCACCTACTTTTCTAACTTTTTCATTTGTTGAAAAGACTGAGACATAACATAAGAAGTTTCGCTTTGCTCACTTACTTCTTATCTCTATCTCAGTCCCATTCAGCTTTATTTCGTAATTGGTTCAACCCATAATTCATATGCTTGTTTTGTTAGAATTGGGGTATTTTTTACAATGCCTCGTGCCAAGCCACTTGACCGAAACTGATTTTGGACAATATCTGACGGAATCATTGACGCCGTAGCTAACACTAGAAAAAGACCCACGTATAACACAAGAACACTTAATACGCCACCTAATAGTCCATTTACCTGTTTCAAAACTGGAATAAATGTTAATCCATGTAAAAAGATCGCTAAAAAACGAACGACCAACCAGCCTGCAAACAGCAATAATAAAAACGCAACCGCTGAATAAAAGGCTTTGTCCAAGTCTAAAGAAATCTCTTGATTAAAAAAGACAAGCTTTGACGTTGGCGTAACCGATGGATATGGAATATACAATTCTAAATGAGAGGCGACCTCTTTGTAATAAGTTCGAGCAACAAAATATGAAATTAAGTAACCTACCGAATAGAGCACTTGTAAAATCAAGCCTCGTTTAGCTCCTGTATAAAATCCAAAGGCTAAAAGTAATAAAATAAGTATTGTTAACATCTTGTCATCCTTTCAGGAACTACTCCGAAACACCTTTATTTTGAATCTGCTGTTTTCGATTTTCATTCAAAATTTGTTGGGCTTCCACATGATTATGAATTTCTACATCTTCTTGTCCATTCTTTTTCAAAACATCTCGTGCTTCTTCTTCGATAATTTCCATTCGGCGCACACGATTCTCTAATTCAGCCAAACGAATGGTTTTCTGTTTTAAATCTGCTACTTGTTTTTCCAATTTTAAAGCATATTCTTGTTTTTTTAGTTGATCTGAAATTGCATTAATTGCTAATAAAACAGAAGCTTGTTCCGTATCAGTTTGCGGAGAAAGATGTTTAATTTCCGCCAGTTGTTCGTTGACAATTTTTGTGACTAAATCCATATGTTGTTTTGACTCTTGGCCAATAATTGTATACGTATGGTCTGCAATGATTGCTTTATATCGTGTTTTTTCATTTGATGCCATGTTGAGGTTCCCTCCTGTAAATCAATCCATTCTTGCTTATTGTACCATGAAAAAAAAGCGAAGCGCAATTTTCGTACAAATTCTCTCTTATTATATGCCACAAAGCGAAAAATTTAAAGATTTCTTTACAAGAACTCTGGCAATTTAAGAACGAATAGAAATTGTGTAGGAGAAAAAGAGTGGAACAAAAAGTCAAAGTGATTTTTGTCCCACGCTCAAACTCTGATAATCAGCTAAAAATGTTTGTTTCAGCTGTACTTTTTAAGGCTTAGTTATTATCTTTCATCTTTTCTACACGTAAACAACGCATAGCATTTAAAACAGCGATAATAGTTACACCAACATCAGCAAACACTGCTGCTTGCATTGAAGCCAAGCCTAATGCACCTAGTGCCAAGACAATGATTTTAACAGCAATCGCAAAGATAATGTTTTGTTTAACAATTCTCAATGTTTTTCTTGATAATTTAATCGCAGAGGCGATACGACTTGGTTCATCATTCATAATCACCACATCAGCAGCTTCAATTGCCGCGTCACTTCCTAAACCACCCATGGCAATCCCAACATCAGCCCGGGCTAAAACAGGTGCATCATTCATGCCGTCACCAACAAAGGCAACTTTGTTTTTAGGTGAAGATGCTTTTAACAACTCTTCTAAACGATCCACTTTGCCATCTGGTAAAAGTTCTGCATAAACTTTGTCAACACCAACTTCTTTTGCAATAGCTTCTGCAACTTGTTGATTGTCTCCAGTCAGCATAACAGTTTGTTTGACCCCTTCAGCTTTTAATTCTTTTATTGCTGAAATAGCGTCTGGTTTCAATTGATCCGCAATCACTAAATAGCCTGCAAATTGATTATCAATAGCGACAAAAATTAAAGTTCCCGCTTCCTTCACTTCTGGTGCTTCGATACCAAATTGTTTCATTAACTTCGCATTACCGACTAAAACTGTTTTGCCTTCAATTGTGGCTTTGATACCGTGTCCGGCAACCTCTTCAATTGCTGTTGCTGGAACTGTTTCTTTGCCATAGCTTTCTTTAATAGAAATAGCAATTGGATGAGTGGATAATTGTTCTGCTGTTGCTGTTAAACGTAACAACTCTTCTTCAGGTAAAACAACACTAGTTATGTTTTGAACCACAAAATTTCCTTTTGTTAGCGTACCAGTTTTATCAAAAACAATCGTTTCCGTATTCGCTAAAATTTCTAAATAGTTACTTCCTTTAATTAAAACACCTAGTTTACTGGCTCCGCCAATTCCACCGAAGAAACTTAAAGGAACAGAAATGACTAAGGCACATGGACAAGAAATAACCAAGAACGTTAATGCCCGATAAACCCATTCATTAATAGAAGTATCAGGGAAAATAAATGGTGGAATCACTGCCAATAAGACAGCTAAAACAACGACAACTGGTGTATAGTAACGAGCAAATTTAGAAATAAAGTTTTCTGCAGGGGCTTTTTTACTGCTAGCATTTTCAACTAAATCTAAAATTTTGCTAACTGTTGAATCCCCAAATTTTTTCGTAACATTAATGGTCAAGGCCCCATTTTTATTGATAAAACCACCTAAGATTTCATCGCCGACTTTGACCGTTCTTGGAACGGATTCACCAGTTAACGCAGAGGTATCTACCATGCTTGATCCATCAATAATTTGACCATCTAATGGAACTTTTTCACCTGGTTTCACTAATATTTGTTGCCCAATTTCAATTGTATCTGGAGCGACCGCTTTTATTTGTCCATTTACTAAAAGATTTGCTGAATCTGGACGAATATCCATTAATTTGGCAATTGATTTTCTGGATTGATCAACCGCAGCACTTTGGAACCATTCGCCGACCTGGTAGAACAACATTACTGCCACAGCTTCGGGATATTCCCCAATAAAGAATGCCCCGATCGTTGCCACAGACATTAAGAAATTTTCATCAAACACTTCCCCACGAAAAATATTCGTTACCGCTCGTTTGACAATGTCGCCACCAATTAAGACATAAACGACTAAATAAGACGCCAAAGCAACCCAATTATTACTTGGCTTAATGATAATAAGTGCTAAAAATAAAACAAATGCAATAATGATACGAATTAAGCGATTCTTATTTGGATTACGTCCCTCTTCTTCTTTGACATCTTTTAAAGAAATAACTTTGACATCTGGTTCTAACTTACCAATCACTGCACGCGCTTCATTTTCGACTTCTAAATCATGTCCTGATTCAACTTCCAGTGTCATCTTTTCAGCCATGAAGTCCACACGCGCTTTTTCTACTCCGTGAATTTTTTGGACAGATTTTTCAATTTTGTCTGCACAACTTGCACAATCAAGTCCTTCTAGTTTATAACTCTTTTGCATTTAAACACCTTCACTCCCTATATAATAGCGATTATTCCGTTTACATGAATAACCTTTCATGAATCTATTATAAATGAAGATGCAATCATATGTCAACCGCTTCACGTAATCTTTTTCTATTTTATAGACATAATGGCATAATTGCTGTAGGTGGAATGGATAACTGAGTAATAACTTTCGGATTGAGTCTATTGCTCCCTTTCCACCAAATTTTGGTTTGTTGGTGTTGAAACCAAGCACTTTGTTCAAAAGGTGCTGACAATGTTTGTAAGTGATGCACTTCGATCTGATTGGTTGCCTGCGGTTCTGTTGTGAAATCATGGGCCCGAATTCCAATAGAATGACAAGAAATAGGAACTTCTTGTGTAACCGTTAGTGTTTGTTGCCAGCCAATCACTTGGACTCTGTGCGCATCTATGCGTTTGACAGGCCAAATATTTTTACAACCAGTGAGTTTAGCTGCTTCAATCGTTTGAGGTTGGTTAAATAATTGATTTGTTGCACCAAAAAGTGTTTGGTTTTTTGTGATTATCACTAAACTCTGACATAACTTATACAGTTCATCTAAACTATGACTCACAATTAAGGCATGTTGATTTAAATTACTTAATCGCTGTTGAAGTTCAATTTGCAGCTCTTCCTTTAAGGGTGCATCTAATGCGGAAAATGGCTCATCTAATAACAGGTAAGCCGGCTGAGCCGCTAGCATTCGCGCAAAAGCCACTCGCTGTCTTTGTCCTCCAGAAAGTTGACTAGGATATTGTTGTTGGACTTTAGTTAAGTGAAAAGATGCAAGCAATTGAGTGACCAATTGTAAATCTTTTGTCACGCACGTCAGATTTTCTACTACCGACAAATGAGGAAACAACGCATACTGTTGAAACAAAAGACCAATTTTTCGTTGTTGCGGCGACAAATTGATCTTTTTTTCAGTATCGAATAAGACTTGATCATTTAAAACAATCTGACCTTTATCCGCAGTCTCAACACCCGCAATACATTTTAACAACATACTCTTGCCACAACCAGAAGCACCTAAAATTCCTGTTGTTTGAGTCTTTGTTTCAAACTGAATTTGCAAAGTATGACTTTTCAATTCTTTTTGAATATCAACAATTAATCTCATTCCGATCTTCTCCAAGCGCGCTGACTAAAAAATTCCGTAAAAAATAAAATAATCAGGCAAAGTAATAACATAATCACAACATATTGATTGGCTAAGCGCCAATCCCCACTTGCTACAGCAGAGTAGATAGCTAAAGGAAGCGTTCTTGTTTTGCCAGCAATATTCCCTGCTAACATTGTCGTCGCTCCAAATTCGCCTAACCCACGGGCAAAGGCTAACACGCCACCGGCCAAGAGACCGTTCATCGACAAAGGTAACGCAATTTTTCTAAAATATCGACTTTCCGAAAACCCGAGTGTCTGGGCCACCGCCAACAATTCACTATCCATTTGTTCAAACGCCGTTAAGGCTGAACGATACATTAAAGGAAATGAAACAGCAACGGCAGCAATAACCGTAGCTGGCCACGAAAAAACAACTTGAATGGCAAAAAAATCAAGTAAAAACTGGCCCACTGGTTGCTGAACACCAAAAATAGTTAAGAGAAAAAAACCAAAAACAGTCGGCGGTAAAACTAATGGCAACGTAAATAAACTATTCAAAAGAATTTTTAATTTACGATTTTTCAAACGAAAAACAATATACGCAACGCCTGTTCCTAAAACAAAAGTAAATAAAATGGCGATTATTGCTGTCTGAAAAGATAAAAGAATTGGTCGAACATCCATTTTACCACCTACTTTGTTAACTTAAAGCCAATATTTTCAAAATATTTTCTGCATTGTTGACTCTGTAAAAAATTTAAAAAAGCATCTGCTGATTTTTGTTTCTTAGAGGCGACAACTTTACCAACTGGATAGATAATTGGCTTTTTCAAAGCAGCTTCAGGCATGGCCGCAACAATCGCTACTTTTGAATTGGTTGCTGCATCTGTCGCATAAACCAAGCCAGCTTCTGCACTTGCATTAGCTACCCATTCAAGGACTTCTGTTACATTCGTGCCAAAGCTTGCGTGTTTTTCTACATAAGACCAAGCGCCTAAAGCTTTTAAGCCTTCTTCGGCATATTGACCAGCTGGAACACTTGCAGGATCACCAATTGCTATCATTTGGGCTTTTTTTAAATCAGAAAAATCATGCCACTTTGCTTGATCTTGGTTAGGCACAATAAGAACGAGCTGGTTTTCCAATAAAGGAACGACACTTTTTTTATTAATTAGTTTTTCTGCAACCAATGCATTCATTTGTTTTGTCGAAGCTGAGAAAAATACATCGGCTTTTAGGCCTTTTTCAATTTGCATCTGTAATTTTCCAGAACTATCATAGGTTCCAGTTACCTGAATATCTGGATGCTCTTTTTCAAAGGCTGGAATAATTTTCTTCTCCATGACTGATTCTAAGCTAGCTGCTGCCGCAAGGGTTATTTCTTCTTTTTTTGTTGAAACTGTTTCTTTTTGCGGCTGATTTGTACATGCAGCAATTAGGGCAACTAAACTGAATAAACTAAGCAGGAACACAGCCTTTTTTTGTTTAGACATTTGAACGCCTCTTTTCTTTTATAAATACCCGCCATAACTCAAGTCAATAATTTCAGATTTTTTAATCACTTCTTTGGCCATTAATCTTGGTAACAACAAATCAAAAACCGTTTTTTCTGAAAATAAAACACCACCTGGTAAGCCAATGATCGTCTGCTCTCCTTTATAAGCCAGCAAAAACATTGAGCCTGGTAAGACTGGTGTCCCATGGGTTACGATTTCAGCACCTGTCTGCTTAATTGCTAACGGTGTCAAATCATCAGGATCTACACTCATACCACCTGTACAAACAATCAGATCAACCCCTTGTGCTAACATCTTTTTGATCGCAACAGTAATTTTTTGCGGCTGATCATCGACAATTTCTTGCTTGACAATCGTAACTAAAGGATACGCGGAGAACTTGGCTTTTAACACAGGGTAAAAAGCATCCTCAACCAATCCTGTGTAAACTTCACTGCCAGTAGTTACAATCCCGACCCGTATTTTTTTGAAAGGTTTCACAGAGATTAGTGGCTCAGACGTGCTGAGCTGGCGTGCCTTTTCTAATTGGCTTTTAGAAATTGTTAGTGGAATCACTCGAAAGGCTGCAACTTTTTCATCTTTCTGAACTTCTATATTGGTAACTTTAGTTGACAAGGCGAGACCTTCAATTTCATTTAAAGCAATTAATTTTTCTCGATTGACTTTTAAAAGACCTCTCGTACTAGCTTTAGCAACAATTTTTCCTTCATGGACTTCACTCGGCTGACATGAGTCATCTGTTAACAGGTTATACAAAAATGTCGCTGCCTCTTCTTCATGTATTTCTGCTGGATCCAAGGAAACAAACAGATGTTTTTTCCCTAATGATAAAAGAATTGGAATATCTTCTTGAACAACTATATGTCCTTTTTTAAAACACACTTCCTTGGTCTTCCCATAGTCAATTCGCGTAATATCATGACTCAATGGAAGGCCAACTGCCTCTTCTGTTCGAATTGTTTTCATGGTTTATTCCTCATCATGTATGATTTTTTTATTTGTGATTAAATCCAAAGCGTGGGGCAAAACAGGCAACAAAAAATGCAAATGTTCTGTTACACTTTTCGGGCTACCAGGCAAATTAACAATGAGCGTGCGTCCTCTTTGAACAGAAACGCCTCGACTTAACATAGCAAATGGTGTTTTTTCCAAGCTAAGTTGACGCAAGCCCTCACTGATCCCAGGAATGATTCGCTCTGCTACACGTAAGGTAGCTTCTGGGGTCCGATCCCGTTCACTCAACCCTGTGCCGCCTGTCGTTAAAATCAAATCACAGGTCTTAGACCACTCTTGCAATAGCTCTACTAATTGATTTTCTTCATCTGGTAAAATGGTTTGTTTGGTTACCTGGTAGAGCGCAGGTAACTGTTCACGAATCAAGGGCCCCGATTGGTCGACAGCAAGTCCTTGAAAGCAACGATCACTTAATGTTACAATGCCAACTTTAAACAACGTCTAACTGGTCTCCTTTTTTAATATGACCTTCTGTCACAACAACTGCAAAGATTCCTTCTCTAGGCATGATGCAATCGCCCACTCGCGCGTAAATCTGACAGTGTTTATGGCACTCTTTCCCAATTTGAGTAACCACCAATTCGGAATCGCCTATTTTCATTTTCGTTCCAACAGGTAATTGACGTAAATCAATCCCTGAGACGATTATGTTTTCCCCAAAAGCACCATTGCCAACCCGAGCTCCTTTTTCATTGAAAGCCGTTATTTCTTCAAAAGATAACAAACTGACTTGTCGATGCCAATTACCGCCGTGCGCATCATTTTCTAATCCGAAACCTTTAATTAAGTTGACTTCAGGAATTTCCTTTTTCTGTGTGCCTCTTCGCGGGCTAATATTTATTGCAATAATTTCTCCTGTTTTCATACTTACCCTCCTATTTGTGACATAAATCGTTGTTCTCCTTGTTGTTCCAAGAAAAGATGTTTTTCAGGCTTACAGGCAATGCCACTCTTGATAATCCCTAACAATTCTGCTGTTTGTTCCATAGCTAAAGCTTCCTTTAACGAGTAGCCGTCTGCAGAATGCAGGCACGTTTTTAAATGGCCGTCTGCAGTAATTCGGATTCGATTGCACGTCTCGCAAAAACAATGCCCTAATGCACTAATAAAACCTATTTTCCCTTTAAAATCTTTTAAGGCGTAATAACTAGCAGGGCCATTGCCCAATGGTTTTTGGTATGGTTGTAACGTTCCATAATATTTGGTTAAAATGGCTTCTACTTCTTCTTGTTGCTTACCTGGATGCTCCTTCCCTAATCCAATTGGCATCATTTCAATGAAACGAAGATGCACAGTCTCTTTCTTAGCGATTTCAGCCAGTTCTACAATTGTTGCTTCACTTAGCTCTTTCCTAGCTACAGTATTAATTTTGATATTAGGTAATCCCACATCAATCGCTTGTTCTAAGCCCGCCAGAACATTCCTTAACTGACCAACTCTTGTTATTTCACGAAATTCTTCTGGATCCAAAGTGTCTAAGCTAATATTAATGCCGTCCAAGCCCGCCTCTTTTAATCCTTGAGCCTCACGAGCTAACTTCATGCCATTAGTCGTTAAGGTTACTTTTTCGATGCCTGAGATTTGCTTTATCCTTTTAATTAAAGAGAGTAAATTCGGTCTAACAAGCGGTTCACCACCTGTTAATTTAACTTTTTTGATGTCTTCTTTCGCTAATATCCTCAATAAAAAAATAATCTCATCATCTGTTAGAAGCTGCTCTTTTTTTAAAAAGCAAAGACCTGTTGCTGGCATGCAATACGTGCAACGTAAGTCACAACGATCTGTTAAAGACAAACGAACATAATCAATTTCACGGTTAAATGCATCTTTCATGCTGTTCACTCATCACTTTCCTTTGATTTAATTGAAGAACGAATGAAATGACCACTACGTCCACCATTTTTCTCTAATAAACCAATGTTTGTCATTGTCATTCCTCGATCAATTGCTTTACACATGTCATAAATTGTTAAGAGTGCTGCCTGCACACCTGTTAGCGCTTCCATTTCAACGCCAGTTGAACCCACTGTTTTTGTAAAGCAACGTACTTCTAAACAAGTTTGATTGCGCCAATCAAACTGAATTTCACACTTTGTCAAAGCAACCAAATGACACAAAGGAATCCATTCAAACGTTCGTTTTGCGGCGGTAATCCCAGCTACTCTTGCTACCTGTAATACTTCACCTTTTTTAATCATTTGGGTCTGGATCGCTTCTGCTGTCGCTTCCAACATGTGAATTTCTCCATAAGCGAGGGCTGTTCTTTCAGTGTCATTTTTTTCCGAAATATCAACCATGTGCACTTCTCCTTGTGTATTCAAGTGCGTAAATTCCTTACTTTGAACCATTTCTCCACCTCACATTTGACATTTGTTAACGTTTACACAATACTTCTTTTTCAAGTGTATCACTCTTGCATCAAAAAAACAATCTGGCATCCATAATTTTTTTTAGTGAGAAATCGAAGTTAAAAATGTTAAGCGACAAAAATTACGTGATTCGCTTAGCCTGACCAGACTTTTGTCTAAGTCTTAAAACTTGATAAGTAATAAGAGGTCGGGACAGAAGTGCTTAACTCCGAGAACCAAGTAGGTACTGTTCAACATCTATTTGCTTTGCAAATAGTGTTTCTCAGCAATAAGAAGAAATTTCCGAAAATTGTCATAAAACACAACGAGGAACGAGTTGATGTTGCATGATACACTACACTCCGTTTCGTTCGCATCAATTTCTAAGCATGGAACATGCTAGAATTGAAGGACCCGGTGCTCTTTAATTTTTGGAGACTAAGTAGGTATTGTTCATCATCGAATCACTACGTTCTTCGTGATTCTCAACAATTTCGGCTTATTTCCGAAGGACCTTCACCAAGTAGGTACGATGATTTCATCTGTTCATGCTTCACAGTGAAACATCGCAACTCTTAGAGCTGTAGCTCTTTTGAAGGCTGTACTGTGACGAGACGCATGTCGAGAAAACACCTTAGAAGTTGTTGAGATCGGAGCAACGCGTAGTGTTGCTTCTGTCCCCGCCGTTTATCAATTTTTAAGCCTGGAACAAAAATCCAAAGTGATTTTTGTTCCAGGCTCTTACTTTCATACTAATCTTAGGTCAGGTTGTCATCAAGTTTGCCAATAATAGACTTTTACAAGCGCGCCTTTTTTGAGTAGTACACCAGCTGGTTGTTCTAGCAGGCAATTTGTTTCTAAAGTATTTGATAAATTGGATGAAAGATGACTTTTTGTCACTAAATTTACTGTGCCATCTATTTCTTTCGCTCGGTAAAATCGACGTAGTCTACTAGGGGTTAATTCATGCGCTAAAATTACTGTTCGTTCCTTGAGATTTAACTCGACACAATTAAAAAAAGTAGCTAATAATGTCCAGTAAAAAAGATGTAAATTAACCATTGCCGCAAACGGATTGCCTGAAACGCTTAAAATGAGTGTTTCTTGAAATTGACTTCCCATAACTGGGGTTCCAGGTTTCATATTTACAAAATGAAACAACTCTGTTCCTCCGATACGTTTAATTGCTAAAGGTAAATTGTCCTTTTCACCTACCGAAACACCACCACAAGTAATTAATACATCAAGTTTTGGTGAAATCTCAATCAGCCTCTTCGCTAATTCTTCAGGGTCATCTGAACAATGGTCTAGGTGGATTACTTCATTACCACTCGCTTTGACAAAAGCTGCTAACATGTAGAGATTACTATTATAAATTTTCCCAACTGACAGTGGTTCTTCCAAAGAAACTAACTCACTACCGGTCGCTAAAATCCCCACCTTCATGCGCTTCAAAACAACAACTTTATCAATCCCTTGCATTGCCAACAAACCAATCATGCGACTATTAATCTGTTGATGTTTTGCTAAAATTTTTTGCTGAAAAGCAATATCTTCTCCAATTTCCGCATAGTTTTGGCCCGCAGTGACAGAGCGAAAAATTTTAACATGGTCTTGCCCAAAATCCGTCCATTCTTGTGGCACTACAGCATCAAAATCGGTTGGAATAAAAGCACCTGTTGTTATTTTAATCGCACAGTTATTCGTCTGATTACAATAAAACATGGAATCCCCTGCCACTAAAGAACCGACGACTTTTAAACAACTTGGGCTTTCAGCAGTCGCACCTCGTGTTTCTACTGCACGAACGGCATACCCATCCATCCCGGCACGAGGAAAATGAGGAATCGCTGTCTCTGCAAAAATGGTTTCTCCGCTAATCCGTCCCAAGGAATCAAGCAGCGCCACTTCTTCTGTTTCACATTGACTCTTCATATGTTGGGTCATTTTCTCTCGTGCTTCTTCCAACTCGATCATGTTTTAACCATCCTTTTTTATTTATTCACTGGTTTAATCGCAACGGCACAAACTTTATATTCAGGAATTGTGGCGATATCATCAAATACAGCATTGGTGATTTCGTTAACATTCCCATCTGGAAAGTGGAATGTCATAAAGACTTCTTGCGGAAATACTCGATTTCCGACAGCCGCATAGGTTTCGATTTTGCCACGTCGAGAATGAACTTCAACTTTGTCACCTTCTTGGATTCCCAGAGCTTGTGCATCGACTGCATTTATCTCAATATAAGAGTGATTCGCTATTTGGTTAATCCCTTCCGTTCGTCCTGTCATTGCTCGGGTATTGTAATGGTAAAGCATTCGGCCTGTCGACATTAAATACGGGTACTCTTCATCTGGTAATTCTTGTGCTTGCTTATACGGAATTGCTTTAAATAAACCTTTCCCACGAGCAAAACTGCCCACATGCATAATCGGCGTACCTGGATCTGTCAAGCTCCGACAAGGCCATTGTAAGCTCTCCTTCTCTAATCGTTCATAATTAATTCCACCAAACGAAGGCGTCACAGCTGAAATTTCTTCCATAATTTCTTTTGCAGATTCATACGCACAAGGATAGCCCATTCGTGTCATGACTTCACAAAAAATTTCATAGTCTTCTCGCGCTTGTCCTCTTGGTTCAACAGCTTTACGGACTCTTTGCACGCGCCGTTCTGTATTTGTAAATGTCCCGTCTTTTTCTGCATAACTGATGCCTGGTAAAACGACATCTGCATAAGCAGCCGTTTCGGTCATAAATAATTCTTGAACAACTAAAAAGTCTAAACTTTCTAAAGCTTGACGAACATGTCCTGTGTCTGGATCCGTAACAATTGGATCTTCTCCAAAAATATAAAGGCCTTTGACGCTTCCTGCCGTTGCTGCTGGTAAGACTTTAGTAGAAGTTAAACCTGTGTTTCGATTTAACGGCACATGCCAAGCTTTTTCAAATTTGTCGATCACTTCTGGATTATTGACTTTTTGATAGCCTGGGAAATCATAAGGCATACAGCCCATATCGCAAGCACCTTGAACATTATTTTGACCTCGCAAAGGATTGACACCACAGCCTGGTTTTCCAACTTTACCAACCAACATTGCCAAATTAGACATACTCATAACACCCTCAGTTCCTGTCGAATGTTCCGTTACACCTAAACAATAAATGATTGGTGCTTTCTCTGCTTTTGCATACATGCGTGCTGCTTGAATTAAATCTTCTGGATGAATATGACAAATTTCTGCGACTTTTTCCGGCGTATAATCAGCCACCATTTTTTCTAAATCTAAAAATCCTTCTGTCCGTTCTTCAATAAAATGGCGATCTGCTAAACCTTCTTTCAAAATCACATGCATCATGCCATTAGCAAATGCGACATTCGTTCCCGCCTGAACTTGTAAATGCAGCGCACTATCCTTCACTAAGTTAATTTTCCGCGGATCAACAACAACAACTTGCGTTCCTCTTTGGATGGCTTGGCGAATTTGCGCACCAATAACTGGATGAGCTTCTTCTGGATTGGAACCTACTAATAAAATCATGTCGACATCTTCAGTGATATCAGCAATAGGATTAGTCATCGCACCAGAGCCTAAGGTTTGGGCTAAACCATGGACCGAAGCCGAATGACAAACACGGGCACAGTTATCAACATTATTGGTACCAAAAGCAGCACGCACCATTTTTTGAAAGACATAATTATCTTCATTTGTCGCTCTAGAGCACGAAAAACCAGCAAGAGCATCCGGACCGTTTTCTGCTTTAATTTCGTTAAATTTTGACGAAACAAGCGTTAAGGCTTCTTCCCAAGAAGCAGGTTCAAAAATGCCATTCCGTTTAATTAATGGCTCCGTTAAGCGATCTCCTGACCCAACAAATTTATATGAAGCAAATTTTCCTTTCACACAAAGTAAATTTTTATTAGCTGGTCCATCCAGGGGTTCAACACCCACCAAACGATTATTTTTAACGAGTAAATTCATCTGACAGCCTGTCCCACAATGCGGACAAGTTGTAGGAATTTTCTGGGTTTCCCATTTGCGGTACTCTTTCGTATCTTTTGCTGTTAACGCACCTGTAGGACAGGAAGAGACACAATTGCCACATGATTCACAGATAGATTGATCAAACGCCTGCCCATAACTCGGCATCATTTTTGTTTCAAAGCCACGATTAGCAATACTAAGTACATCTCTTCCCTGCCGCAATTGACAGACACGGGCACAACGACGACACATGATACACTTTTCTGGATCATAAGAGAAAAATGGATTACTGGTATCTTCTTGATGGCAAGGCATTCTTTTTCCCTCGGTAAAGCTAGTGACATCAATCCCATAATCTAGCGCATACTGTTGTAATTGACAATCCCCGTTTTTTCCACAAGAAAAACATTCTAATTTATGATTACTCAATAATAAATCAAGAATAAAACGTCTGGAATCAGCAACTTTTTCAGAATGTGTTGCCACAACCATGTCCTCTTGACAATGTGCCGTACAAGCAGTTGTTAAGCCACCACGTCGGCCACCTTCCACCTCAACCACGCACATCCGACAAGAACCATCAGGTGCTAATTCCTTTAAATGACAGAGCGTTGGGATTTCAACACCTAGCCCTTTCGCTGCTTCGAGAATGGTAGTCCCTTTAGGCACAGTTACTTCTTGGTTATCAATAGACAACGTAACTGTTTGCGTATGCAACTTTGTTTTCATTTTTACCAACCTCCTTTGCTGGTGGCATAGATTTCTGTTTCAGCAGTCGTTTCAAATTCTTCTGGAAACAAAGCCAATGCACTCTTCATTGGATTTGCGACGGATTGGCCCAAACCACAAGCTGATAATCGCGTGACATGTGTGAGCATCTTTTCCAATCGCGGCAAATCACTAGCTGTTGCCTCGTTCCGATTGAATTTACTCAATAATTCCAAAATCCTAGTTGTTCCCAATCGACAAGGGGTGCATTTACCACAGGACTCATGAGCAAAAAAGGCCGCCACGTGTACTAAATAGTCCACAACATTAACTGAATCATCCATTACTACAATTGCACCAGAGCCGACAGATAAGTCATGGGCCCATAAATCTTCGTAGGAATACAAACAATCCCTTAACGTTGCGACAGCACCAATTGGACCGGATTGTCCACCGAAGTGAATAAATTTCAATGCTCGACCAGTTGCAGAGCCTCCGCCGTATTGCTCGCCATAAATTATTTCTTCTAATGGTGTTCCAAGGTTGACCTCGTATAAGCCCCGATTTTTAATATGTCCAGACAAACAAATTAGCTTTGTTCCGCCACCATCGGCAGTACCCATCTCTAAAAAGGCTTGTCCACCTTCTCTTAAAATTACAGGAACACTTGCAAATGATTCAACATTATTTACTAATGTTGGTTGCAAATATAAACCAACATCTGCTAAGTGTGGTGGTTTGACACGCGGCCGCCCCGTTTTTCCTTCAATTGAATTTAAAAGTGCTGAATTTTCCCCACAAATATAGGCGCCAGCACCAGAAATAATCGTAATATCATAATTGAATCCTTCAATTCCTAAAATGTTTTCCCCTAAAAAGCCAGCTTGTCGTGCATTATCGAGTGCTTCTTGAAATGTTTTTTGGATTCTGCGATATTCTCCTCGCATATAAATATAACCTGCTTTTGCTGAAAATAAATAGCCAGCAATAATCATTCCTTCAATCACACTCAATGGATCTTCAGATAAAAGTACTTTATCCTTAAAGGTCCCTGGTTCGCCTTCATCAGCATTACAAACAATGTACTTTGTGGTTCCTTTTGCATGATAAAGATGGCGCCATTTTTTTCCTAAAGGATAGGCTGCTCCACCGCGACCTCTTAAGTGCGCAATATCCAGTTCGTTTAAAATTTCTTCATCCGATAGTGAAATTGCTCTTTTTAAACCATCAAATCCATCGTATTTACAATATTCAGCAACATCGGTCGCAGATTGCATTTTCCCCATTCTCTCTAATAACATTGGTTGGTTTCTCTTAAGCATTGACTCACCTCCTACAGTCCTTCATAGCAATCATTTTGTAAATGTTGAATTAATTGATAAATTTTCTCTTCTGTTAGTTGACTAAAAACGGTGTCCTTAATTTTAATTACTGGACCTAAATCACAAGCCCCGATACAAGGAATACTATGATACATAAATAAGCCATCTGGTGTCGGCTGATTCTCTGGCACTTCTAAAATGGTTTCTAAAACTTCGGCAACCATCGCCCCACCAGTATAATGACACGGTGTGCTGTTACAAATCTTCAAGACATACTTCGCTTGCGGTTCCGTCTTTAAAATGGCATAAAAACTGACGATTTCATAGACTCGCGCTTCCGTTAAATGTAGATGCTCTGCAACTAATTGAGCTGTCTCCTGATCGATATACCCTTCCTCTGAAGCAAATTGTAATTCAATTAAAATATTTAAAATTCGTTGTGGATCAGCATCGTTTTCTAGAATAATCGCTTCTTTTTCAATTAAGCTTAATGCACACATTCCTTTTTATTCCCCCTTTTTAGTGAAACTTGAAGTTGTTCTCCTTGATAATAGATACGCAATTTTTTTGGTATTTCAGCAGATAGTAAACAAAAATCGGCTTTATCTATGACTTTTTTTGCTGATTCTTTTTGGCGATTCTGGTTATTCATCATAAGAAATAGTCCTGGCTGCACAACATTACGTAATGAATTTGATTCACAAATGATTAATGCTTGGGCCGGCACAGCTTTCAGAAATTGCTGAATGGCTTCCGCCAAATTTTCTTGAAAAACTTTCAATAGAAAAACTTTTTGACAACCTGCAGCTAATAATTTCATGGTATCTTTATTGCCAATCGTCTCTTGCTCTTCTACTAATTCATAACCAGCTGTAATACTGGTACAAATTCCGCATCCTTTTGTGCCTCGTTGACACACCCCTCGTTGACCACTAATCGTAATAATCTTCAAGCCATAAATTGGATAGACTTCTTGGTACTGTTTAATAAGGGCTTCGGCTAATGTCGTTTTGCCACTATTCCGACCAGTAGAACCAATTTGAATCATGTTTGGTATCTCAATTGCCATAGAGCTCCTCCGTCTGAATCGTTTTCTCAACTCTTGGTTTGACAGTTGCTGGTTTTGTCATAAAGATCAATGGTACGGCCATAAAAAGACTGCCACCTACTGCATTGCCTAAAAATACCCATAATGTATTCTGCAAATAATCCCACCAACTGATTGTGGTACTTTGTGAAAAAATTGCCGCTGGAATAATAAATGCATTAGCGACCACGTGTTGAAACCCACAAACAACGAAAACCATGACAGGAAACCATAAGCCAAACATTTTACCTAAATATGATTTTGCCAACGCTCCGAGATAAACCGCTAAACAAACAAAAATATTACAGCCAATCCCTGAAACAAAAGCAACTAGCGGTGGATCAGCAATTTTCGCCTGAGCAACTGCGACTGTTTTATCCAGAAACGCACCTTCAGTTAACCCAACAATATGGCCAAATAAATACGCCACAAGAAATCCGCCTAGACAATTGGTCAATAAAACAACTATCCAGTTATAACAAAGAGCGCCCACTCGAACCTTTTTCTGTAATACGCCTAATGTCATTACCATCATATTGCCTGTTGCTAACTCACCACCAACAAAAGTAAGCGCTATCAACCCAACTGGAAATAAAGCTCCACCCAGAAAGTTGTTAAAACTTCCCCATTCTGTGGGGGCAGTTCCAGTGATACGAATAAACGCTAAGTAACCCAGTGCAATACAAAAACCAGCCATGATGCCTAAAATACAGAGTCGAACAAACGATAATTTCCCTTTCATTTCTGCCTTATCACCTAAGCTTGCAACTATTTCTTCACTACTGAAAAAATCCATTACGATTCCTCCTTTTTATCGATACCACTGAGACAATTCTTCTTTTCGATTGACATTTTTAAGTTGATTCTCTTTTGATAGTTGCACCGTTTTTACAGATAGACGCTCAAATTCTTGCCGAATCTGATAGTTATTTTGCGCAAGCTGTTTTTGAAATGTTGGTAAACAAGAACATCGATAAAAGCCAAATAATGGTTCTTGACGACCTTCAAAGTCAAAGATTGTTACTTGATTTTGTCCACGCTTAGAGGCTAACTGATACACAAGTTTAGGAGAAAAAGTTGGTATATCACAGGCAATTACAAACACTTCAGCTTTCTGAGTATAGTTCATTGCTGTCACAATCCCACCTAATGGCCCCTTTCCAAGATACATATCTTGAATGATTGTGCATTTTCTAAACGCCTTAGGAAATTTTTGACTATCATTCGTTACTAAAATAACCTCTTCGAACAGTTCCATTAACTTTTCAGCTGTTTGCAAGATCACGTATTGCCCTTGAATTTTCAATAATGCTTTATCAAATCCCATCCGTGAACTTTTCCCGCCGCATAACAGCACTGCTGTACAATCAGCAATAATTTTCGCCACCCCTTTACCATAATTTTTATTAGTTCAAAAAAATATTTTTTAGTCATGTATTAAGTCTATTATAAGACATCCCTCGTACAAGTCAATTCCTTTTAAAAAAAAGAACGAGAAAAAGAGCGACTCTTTTTCTCGTTCTACCTTATTCATCTGTTTGACGTTTTATTTCTTCAATCTCAATGCGTAATGATTTTCGTTTCTCAATGGCGACATAAACCAAGCCAATCAAAAAGGGTAACACAAAGCTACCAAATCGATACAGTAAAACAGATGCTACGGCATCAACATTGCCGACCAATGGTTTAAACAACAATAAGTAAACAAATTCAAATGGACCAATGCCAGCAGGTGTCGGAATAACTCCTGAAAGAATAACAGCAAAACTGGTAAAGGACATCACTAATAATAAATCAATATTCGGGTGATTTTCTACTAAAACAATGTAAGGAATAATGTACCAAAATAATAATTTAAATACATTCCATGAAAAGATTCGAAGCAACGCTGAGCGATCTTGTGTAATTGTTTGGACAGCTGCCCGCAAGGAATAGATTTGTAAATTACAATTATCCACCCAATCTCTTAGTTTTGGTCGTTTAAACCAACGATTGGCAAACTTAACCAATAAAACTTGCAACTTTAAGCTACTAGATAAAATAAGTAATGCTGCAATTATTACTAATGTTAAAATAACACCTGCTAAAATGAATGGAATCATCTTAGGCGCATTTTCATAAAACAGGGAAAATTGAATAATCAAACCAATAATTGCTAAAAAAATCACGGCTGCTTTGTACATAATCATATGTAATGCCGTTATCCCCACACTTTTAGAAACAGGAATTCCCTTTTTCTTATAAAAATAAATTTCTGAAAGCAAGGTTCCCGTGCCAAATGAAATAATCCGATAAAATGCTACATAACAAGAAGTAAAAAAACCATCCACTGTCGTAAAGTCTTTGTTAAAATAACGAGCTATTTCCTTGATTGAGCGCCCTTCTGCAAATTGATAAACTACTCCAAAAAAAATAACAGCAATCAGCACCAGCCAACTCGTTTCCATCAGTTGAGCAAAAATATCACTTAATGAATTATCCATGACATAAAAGATTACGCCTAAAACGATAATCATTAACAACATATTTAAGCCAATTTTTACTTTTCCTTTCATCGCTTCTCCTTTTTTGTTCTTACTTAAACGTTAGATAGATGCAACTAATCATCGCGATTACGCCAATTGAATAACACAATGCAAAAACTGGTTTTTGGGTTTTATGATGAAATTTCTTTTGTCCCATTAGCCCACCTAGACCGCCACCGACAAGTCCTATCGTCAATAAGCGGCGTTCTGGAATACGCCAGTTCCCACGTTTTGCTTGTTTTTTATCATAACCCATCATACTAAACAATACTAAATTAATGACGAGGAAATAAATGATTACTATCCCCTGAAGCATTCTTTCTGGCCTCCTAACTAGTTACTGTACTAGGATACCTTGTTCTGATTCTAATTGCAAAAAATTTTTCAATGACTCATGAAACTACAACAGGAAAGTAAGTTCTCGGTTGCCCGTTTTCTTACTTTCCTATTGAGTGCCTCATTTATTTTGCATTTAATTCAGCAATTTTAATAATCACATTGGTCGCTTTTTCCATGGCTTGTAATGAAACAAATTCAAAACGGCCATGCATATTTTCGCCACCAGCAAAGATATTTGGTGTGGGAATCCCTAAATAAGAAATTTTTGAGCCATCCGTTCCACCGCGAACAGGTTCAATAATTGGTTGAATTGACAATTCTTCCATTGCTTGTTTAGCAATTTCGACAATGGACATATCTTTTTCAATCACTTCTCGCATATTATAGTATTGATCAAATAAATCAACTTTGATTCGTTCTTCATCAAATGGTGCATTCAATGTTTGCTGAATTTCTTTAATTTTAGCTTTACGTGCTTCAAAAATCTCGCGATTGTGATCGCGAATAATATACGTCATTGTAGCTTCTTCTGGCGTTCCAGCAAACGCTGCTAAATGATAAAAGCCTTCTTCACCTGCTGTTTTTTCTGGAACTTCGTCAGCAGGTAAGGCATTATGGAAATCAATTCCTAATTGTAACGCATTAATCATTGTATTTTTGGCTGTTCCTGGATGAACGTTTTTCCCTTGAATTGTAATTTCTGCTTGCGCCGCATTAAACGTTTCAAATTGTAATTCGCCTACTGGCCCACCATCCATTGTATAAGCAAAATCCACGTTAAATTGAGCGACATCAAATTTGTCGGCACCTACACCAATTTCTTCGTCAGGACCGAAAGCCACACGAATGGTGCCATGTTTAATTTCTGGGTGATTAATTAAATATTCCATGGCTGTCATTATTTCCGCAATACCTGATTTATCATCAGCTCCTAATAAAGTGGTACCATCGGTTGTAATAAGTGTTTCACCACGATAATTTTTTAAGTTAGGAAAGTCTTTCGTGTTTAAAGTGAATTTGCCTTCTTTATCTAAAGGAATCGTTGATTCTCCGTCATAGTTCTCAACAATTTGCGGAGAAACATTCACTGCATTAAAATCAGCGGTATCCATATGGGCAATAAAGCCGATTGAACGAACGTCTTTCTCCACGTTACTAGGTAACGTAGCAATCACAAAACCATTTGTTTCGTTATAAATAACATCGCTCATCCCTAATTCTTCTAATTCTTTTTTTAAGGTTTGTGCAAAGGCTACTTGTGTTTGTGTTGATGGTGTCGTTGTGCTAGTTGCATCCGAGCGTGTTTCTGTTTTCACATACCGTAAAAAACGAGGTAATAGATTTTCATACATAAAAGAACACTCCTTTAATCTTCATTTTTTTATTTAAAACGAAATGGGTTGGTATTCGCTTCTGATTCAAAAATGGATACAGCCCACTCATTTTCTTGTTTCCATTGATTCATTAATTCCACAAGTTTTGGCTTACAAAGCGCTTCAATGTAATGACCAGGATCGATAACTGGTAAATCTTCAGCAATCATGTCATGTGCCGTATGATAATACACATCACCAGTAATATAGACATCGGCTTGTTTACGTAATGCATCATGATAGAATTTTTCACCACTTCCACCACAAATGGCTACCCGTTGAATCATTTTAGTATCATCTTTTGCAATGACCCGCAAGCCATCCAATTGGAAAGCTTCCTTGACTTGCTGTACAAAATAAGAGAATCTCACAGGCTTGTCTAATACTCCAACCCGACCTAAACCAAATTCTTTTGATTGATTTTCAATGGTATAAACATCATACGCCGGTTCTTCATAAGGATGCGCCTGTAACATAGCTGCAAGAACTTGTTCTTGCTTAGTTTCAGGGAAAATCACTTCGATTTTTGCTTCTTGGACGACACTTTCTTGACCAATTTCGCCAATCGTTGGATTTGCTCCTTGTGTTGGTGTAAAACGTCCTGTTCCAATTAAAGAGTAACTTGTTTTAGAATAATCACCTTGAGACCCGGCGCCAGCTAGACCTAAAGCTTCTCTCATTTGCGGAGCTTCATCAATTGGCACAAAAACGGCTAATTTTTTATAAGGAACAGTATGTGTTTTAGTTAAAAAGGTGGTCTGTTTAATTCCCAATAATTCACAAAACCAATCATTTAGCCCATTGTCAATAATATCCATGTTAGTATGCGCTGCATAAACAGCAATATCGTGTTTTAATAAATCAGCGTACATTTTTTCTTGAAAATTATCTGTGGTTAATCGCTTAACTGGGCGGAAAATAGGTGGGTGTTTCGCAATAATTAAATCAACCTGCTTCTCAATTGCTTCTGCAACGACCTCAGGACGAACATCTAAGGTAACCATCACATTTTCAATTGGTTTATCTAATGTACCAATGTGCAAGCCCACAGGATCTCCCGTTTCTGCTAACCATTCGGGACAATAGTCATTGAAGCGTCGAATCAATGTCTTACCGTTCACAGCCATTGGCCAGTACCTCCTCAATTAATTGTTGGTCTTGCTGTAGTTTCGCTTGCTTTTCAATATGTTCTCCACTTGCTTTTGCTAGTTGTGCAAGAACAGTTTTGCGCTGTTTTAATTCTCGTTGCCATTTTTTAGTAAAAACCGGTCCTTGTTTTTTAATTAAAACTGGCCCAAATAGTAATTCTTGGTCCGTATAAGAAACGGATTGCTCTGTTTTTTCGGCTACGATAATTTCATACAATTTACGGTTTTCTTCCACGATTGTTTCATCAATAATACTGTAGTCATTTGCCATTAACCAGCGGCGTAAAGTTGGTTCACCAATATTCGGTTGTAAAACAAGGCGTTCCTTCCCTGTTAAACGATTTTTTTTGCGTCCAGCTTCTAAAATATCTCGGATTAATGTGCCGCCCATTCCACAAATACTAATGACGTCTATTTGATCTTCAGGTTCAATTGCATCTAGCCCGTTCGCTAAACGTACGATAATTTTATCCGTCAAATTGGATTTACTGACTTGGGTTTTGGCAGATTGATAGGGGCCTTCCACCACTTCCCCAGCCACAGCAAAAGACAGTTTATTTTCTAACATTAAAGCAACTGGTAAATAAGCATGGTCTGAACCAATGTCTGCTAAGCGACTTCCTCTAGGGATTAAATCACCAACCGTTGCGAGACGTTTTGATAATTGATTTTCATTCATATTTTTGATTCCTCCGTTGCTTATTATACCATTGTCAATTGAAGATGAAAACTTACACATTCGTGCAATCTACTGTTTCCTCTCCTTAATCATTTAAAAAAAAGAACCCCCTTCAAAATCAATTTCATAACTTTGAAGAGGGCTGTCATTATTGCTATAAAGAGCATTCTCCTTATATTAATAATAGGGAAAACATTTTTAATTAGGCATTTGCCAACCAGTTTTCAACTTCTGCTAAGGCATCCGCAATCCCTGCTGGATTTTTCCCACCAGCTTGAGCCATATCAGGACGACCACCGCCGCCACCGCCAACTTTTGGCGCAATTGCTTTGATTAAGTCACCGGCTTTTAAGCCTTTTCCGTTCATGTCTTTTGTCATAGCCGCTAACAAGCTTACTTTTTCATCTTGTGCAGTTGCTAGAACTAGTACATCAGACAATTCTTTTTGTTTCCATTGGTCAGCCAATTGGCGTAATTGATTCATGTCTTTAACATTGACTTGAGCGGCAATATAACGAACACCATTGATGTCTTTGACATCTTTAAAAATGTCACCAGCTTGTTGGTTCGCTAATTTGCCTGCCAATTGTTCGTTTTCTTTTTGTAGATCACGTAATTGTTGTTGCAATTGCTCTGTTTTCGTAACCACTTCTTTTAATTGAGGTGATTTAACTAATGTAGCAATCTCTTTCAATTGACGTTCTTCTTCTTGTAAAAGTTGATACGCTTCTTTACTCGTCACTGCTTCAATACGGCGTACTCCTGCACCAATTCCAGATTCAGAAACAATTTTGAAAATCCCGATATCTTCTGTATTAGCAACGTGTGTTCCACCACATAATTCGATAGAGTAATCCCCAATATTAACTACACGGACTTCTTTGCCATATTTTTCGCCAAATAACGCCATTGCGCCCATGTTTTTCGCTGTATCAATATCTGTTTCAATTGTGACAACAGGAATAGCTTCCCAGATTTTTTCGTTAACGATGGCTTCCATCCGCGCTAGTTCTTCTGATGTAACTTGCCCAAAATGAGTAAAGTCAAAACGTAGATGTCCTGGTGCAACTAATGAGCCTGCTTGGTTGGCATGCTCCCCTAACACATCTTTTAAAGCACGATGCAATAAATGGGTTGCCGTATGATTTTTCAAAATACGTGTCCGCATCCGTTCGTCCACTTGCAATTGATAAATTTGACCTTCTGCTAATGGCGCCAAAACTTCTACTTTGTGTAAAAATTGACCGTTTGGTGCTTTTTTCACATCCACCACGTTGGCAACGACTTCCCCTGCGGTATTTTTTACATAGCCGCGGTCAGCAATTTGTCCACCCATTTCAGCATAAAATGGTGTTTCAGCAAAAATTAATTCGGCTGTTCCTGCAGATGCTTCATTTACTAGTGCGTCACCTTGAATAATAACAAATAATTCACTATCATGTGTTAATTCTGTATAGCCAACAAATTTACTTTCTACTTTAATATCTGTTAATAAAGCAGATTGAACACCCATTGAAGTTTCTTTACTGCGGGCAGAACGAGCACGTTCACGCTGTGCTTCCATTTCTGTTTCAAACCCAGCATGGTCGACTTTCAAGCCTTCATCTTCTGCAACTTCTTCCGTTAATTCTACGGGGAAGCCAAAAGTATCATAAAGTTTGAAGATAATTTTTCCATCTAATGTATCGCCTTTTGCATCTTTAACTTCTTTAATAACCTCATTTAACATGCTTAAACCTTCATTGATGGTTTCATGGAAACGTTCTTCCTCTGTCCGAACCACTTTTTCGATGAAGTCTTTTTGTTGTAATACTTCTGGATAGTAGCTTACCATGATTTCGCCAACAACAGGCACTAATTTGTATAAAAAGGCTTCATTAATGCCTAATTTTTTCCCGTGCATTACCGCACGACGTAATAAACGACGTAACACATAGCCACGACCTTCATTTGAAGGAAGCGCACCATCACCAATTGCAAAGGATAAAGCACGAATATGGTCAGCAATCACTTTAAAGGAAACATCCGTTTGTGGTGCATCTCCATATTTCACGTTAGTTCCTAAAGCTTCTACCGCATGAATGATTGGCATAAATAAATCAGTTTCAAAATTTGTTGGTGCATCTTGAATGATAGATACAACACGTTCCAAGCCCATGCCCGTATCAATGTTTTTATGTGGTAATGGTTCGTACGTATCTTCTGGTGTATGATTAAATTCAGAGAACACTAAGTTCCAAATTTCTAAATAGCGTTCATTTTCGCCACCAGGATAATTTTCTGGATCATCTTCTGGAATATCTAAAAATTCTTCGCCGCGATCATAAAAGATTTCCGTATCCGGACCACTTGGACCAGCACCGATATCCCAGAAGTTATCTTCTACATCAATAATATGATCTTCAGATAAACCAACTTCATCACGCCAAATGCGTTTTGCTTCTGTATCTTTCGGATAAACAGTCACATATAATTTTTCTGGGTCAAAAGCAAGCCATTCAGCACCAGTTAAAAATTCCCAAGCCCAGTGAATCGCTTCATTTTTAAAATAATCTCCAATTGAGAAGTTCCCTAACATTTCAAACATTGTATGATGACGAGCCGTTTTCCCAACATTCTCAATATCATTTGTACGAATAGATTTTTGAGCATTCGTAATTCTTGGATTTTCTGGCACAACAGAGCCATCAAAATATTTTTTCAAGGTTGCAACACCAGAGTTAATCCATAATAATGTTGGATCGTTTACTGGTACTAAAGAAGCGCTTGGTTCTACTGAATGTCCTTTAGACTTAAAGAAGTCTAAATACATTTGGCGAACTTGACTACTTGTTAATTCTTTCATTGATTTTCCTACTTTCTATTAATAATTAACTATTTATATTTTGTACCCTCTTAAGTGGCAGATTGTGTACACAAAAAACACCATTGCAGTCAAGGACGATTGCTCGCGGTACCACCTTGATTGCAATGATGTTGGATCATTACCTCTTAAGCTCTATAACGCAGAGTCGCGTTGATATTTCTATCAAGTCCATCTAAAGGGAGCAAGTAAATTTATCTGATGCCCTTCTCTCAGCAATGAACGGCTTTCTGTGATCAAAATAAGATTCCTCATATCCTTTAGCTTATAGTCAAAAGTATAAGAAAGATCTGCTAAAAAGTCAATTGTTTTCGTAGGAATCTTTCCTTACTGAGCTGTTTCAAATAACGTTTGCTCTAAATAAGGCAAAATTTGTTCATTTATTTGATACCCTTTTCCCCAAGAGGTTGTAATAATCTCTTCGTTCATACCTGCATCACTAAATTTTTGTTTCACTCGTTTACATACGAAAGACAGCTGCGATTTTGTAGAAGCATCTGGTTCTTTCTGCCAAAGCAAGCGACAAATTTGATCACGATCCAACCCTTCGTGGGCATGCTGATACAAGATTTTTAAAAAGCGTTGCTCGTTTTTTGTAAAGCGAATCTTTTTTACTTGGTCATCAAGTAGCTCGGCTGTGACTTCGGCAAAACTTTGATCGACCGTGTCAATTTTTTCACGAATATCTTCCAATGAATCTTTGAGGCCTAACCACCGGATAATACCTCTTTCCTGCCAAATCTCCGCTTCACGTTTATTACACATCGATTGTGAACGTCGATAAATCGGCTTCTCTAACGATGAAAGACTTCCTAATAATCTCAAGCAATCGTTCTGAGATAGTGTTTCGCTTAATACAATTGCATCAAAATAATTAAAAAAAGTTAACTCATGTTCTATAGTTTCTTCACAGCAGTTCGTACAAAAGACTTCATAATTTAAATGTTGTAATTGCTGCTGAAATGTTTGCTCAACTAAAATGTTCTTTGTTAATACCAAAATCCTTCTCATTTCTTCTTTCCTCCTAGAACTCTTTCTGCTACCAATAACTAAACGCACCAATCAAAATACGTTACCAAATCGCGTGTTTTCTCCATCGATTGGTTAATAAACACCTTTTTATCTTCATCTCTCTTCGCTCCTTTATTCTTTATTTTGGTGGTTATTTATATTATATTAGAAAATGATTTTTTTTGTGTGTAAAATTTTTTTATCCTCCGTAAAAAAAAATGAATTTCCTTTAATATCAACTAATAAAGCTGATTTTTTAACAAAAAAAGTGCCGAAACTTCCTACTTTTTGCTAAAACACGCCAAAAATTCTGTAATTTTATTATTTTTTTCTCGAGAAAACATCAAAATGTTGATGTTTAACACTAACATTTTGATGTTTTCGACAAAAATCTTTACAATTAATCGGTAATTTTCTCTACTTTTAACGATAACTACTTTTAAAAAAGAGTTATTTTAAAAGTGACTTAAATATTTATCATATAAAAAGTAAGGGACTAAAATCTTTACGATTCTAGTCCCTTACTTTTTATAATCCACAACGTTTTTAGTTAGAAGAATTCTTTTTTGCTTTCCTAGCAGAACGATCTTTTTGACGACGTTCAATTTTACGTTTTTTCTTATTGCTGTCTTCAATTGCCCAATTAATTTTTTTCTTGTATCCTGGTTTAATTTTTTTCTTTTTCTTTTTCACTAAACCAATTAACGTTGGGTCTAATTCTTCTCGAGATTTTTCTCGTTTTGTTCGACGATTACGATCATACGTCTCTACAATCTCACCATTTTTAATTTCTTTTGGTTTGAAAGAAACACCTAACTGCTCAATCTGAGTAATCGCTTCATCATCTGCTGGTGAATATAATGTTATGGCAGTCCCATTCAATCCATTACGTCCTGTGCGGCCAACCCGATGGATAAAGAAGTCCAATTCATGTGGAACTTCTGCATTGATGACATGTGAAACCCCTTCAATATCAATCCCACGTGCGGCTAAATCAGTAGCTACTACATATTGGTAGTCAAGATTTTGAACTTGACGCATCACACGTTTTCTTTCGCGTGGTGTAATGTCTCCATGAATTTTGGCAACTTTTAGGCCCTGATCTTTTAAGTAATCGGTGATTTCATCAACTCTTTGTTTAGTATTTGCAAAAACAATCGCTAAATAAGGATGCCCGATAGTCAATAATTGATAAATTATTTTATTGCTGTTTTTTCCTTTGGTGGAAATCAACCAATTGTCAATTGTTTCTGAAATAACTGCTTTTGGTTTGATATGTTCAATCACTGGATTTTCTAAATATTTTTTTAAAAATGGTCGTAATTTTTCTGGAATGGTTGCAGAAAAAACGAGCATTTGTAATTTTTCTGGCAAACGACCCGCAATTTGATCGACTTCTGCTAAAAAGCCCATATCTAATGTCATGTCTGCTTCATCGACAACAAAGGCAAAAGCCGTATGCACTTTCAAGGCTTGTTCATTCATCATATCTAAAATACGCCCTGGTGTACCAATCACCACATGAGGTTGCTGATGCTTTAATTTATTTAATTGACGTTGTTTATCTGTTCCGCCAACAAAATTTGACACTCGAATTTCTGGTTGACTGAAACGAGCCAGTTGCTGCGCTTCTTGATAAATTTGATTGGCTAATTCACGACTAGGCGCAGTAATCACAATTTGTACTTCGTCGATAGTTGGCTTAACTTTATCCATTAATGGAAGTAAAAAAGTATGCGTCTTTCCACTTCCTGTTTGCGATTGTCCAATAACACTTTTCCCTTTCTTAATGATTGGGATTAATTTTTCTTGGACTTCTGTTGGTTCTTCAAACCCTTTTTCTGCGAGTGCTTCGTTGATAAAAGGTTGAAATTGAAATTGTTTAAATGAAGGCACTTGCCTCACCTCTTCTCGTTAAATTCTTTATGCACTTTGGCATTATAACACAAAAACAACTTTTACTCACCTGCTGATTCCTTTGTTTTCGCAACTTCTAATGTACTGACTGTATAAGTGTGGCTGGCTTTTTCATAAAACAAACGCCGTTTTTTACGAATCAAGGTTAACAAAACGTTGATCAAAAATAGTAAATATAAAATTAAACAGAATAAATACAGAAGCAGTGACACCATTTGCAACATCCGATTAGAAGAATTCAATAAATCAGTGGCATTAGCTAGATAAATACTAATTAAACCATACACAAAATACAAATAACCGTAGCGAACAAACAAGGCTTTTAAACGAATTTTTTCATGTCCTGTTTCAACCACCCGAATGCGAACAACTTTTTTCCCTAACGTTTGACCATTTGTCAGTTTCATCATGACGATAAAGACCGCAAACACCATGATAAAGAACCACATCCGATCTGAAAAAATCGGATAATTGGTTGCCCAATTTTTATAAGCTGGAATGAAATTTAGTCCAAAAACGAGCAGGCCTTGCACAAAGCCAATCACCAACCAATCAATCCCCCATGCAAAGAAACGTCTCAACAGGCTAACTGTCTGCCCTTTTTCATAAGAGGTGGCATCAATTTCTTCTCGTGTTGGCAATAAAAAGGTAAAGAGTGGCGTCAACCAATAACCGACCATGCCTCCGACGGTATTATTAATTAAATCATTGACATCCGCCAAGCGATACGAACGTGGATAAATAAAATAAAGGCCAGATAACTGTGTTAATTCAAAAAATAATGACAATAAAAAACTCGCAAGAACTGTTTTTAAAAATGAACATTTGAAATAATACCGTAAATACACACCAAAAGGTAAAACTAATAAAACATTAAACAGTGGTTCTAAAACGGCATGTTGTTTTAATGCTGGCAAATACGTACTAGGATCTTTGATCGAAAAAACAGTTTCGTTTAAAATCCCTGAAATAAAATGAAAAGGCCGCAGTTCCATTGTTGGTCCTGTGTATTGAGCCACTTCTGCTCGAAATGGCAACGGTAAAATTACCAAGAAATAGGCACATAATAAATAAAAAACAAATGAATACAAAATCATTGCTCGTGTCCAAACAAATGAACCATATTTGCGGTATTCATAGATTAATAATGCCCCAGAAATAAAAAATGCTAGAAACGGGAAAATAATGATTGCCCATTTAATTGGTTCGCTATATACTGCCATAAAAATCCCTCCAAGATAAACAATTTCAAGTATGAATGCCTCAATAACACTATACTTGTTTCTAAAAAAATGTACCAACAATAAATTTTATTTTGCAAATCCTCTCCTTTGCAGTATCATTAAGAAAAAGGAGGACGTTCTCATGTTACAGCCATATTTTGCGTTTGGAGTGCCGCTATTTTTACTTGTGCTCTACTTACTCTTTGCACTGATTCACCGTCAAACAACGATTCATTATTTACGGTTTATTTTGTTACTTATTTCAACATTTCTCATGGTTTTTAGTTTCCAAGTATTGCAAGAATCATGGACCATCAACCCTGAAACGTTAAAAGATGCCGCTTATTCTCCGCAATGGTTATGGATTCCTTTAGGTATCGGGTTAATCCTCACACTTTACAACGCTTGGCACGGCCTTCGTACAATGATAAAATACAAGACCGATAAACATTAGTAAGAGTCTAGGACGATGGTTGTGTCCTAGACTCTTACTGTCTCATCATTCAAATGAAATTTAATTTTTCTTAACAAACTCTGATTTTAACTTCATTGGACCAAAGCCATCTACCTTACAATCGATGTTATGATCACCTTCCACTAAACGAATGTTTTTCACTTTTGTGCCTTGTTTAATTGCGCCACTGGCACCTTTAACTTTCAAATCTTTGATTACAGTAACACTGTCACCATCCGCTAAAAGATTGCCATTTGAATCCTTAACTACTAAGCCTTCTTCTGCAACTTCTTCTGTTGGTGACCATTCATGACCGCATTCTGGACAAATAAATAATCCGCGATCTTCATAGGCATATGCCGACCCACATTCAGGGCAGTTTGGTAATTGCTCTGTCATTAACGTTCTCCTTTGTAAAAAATAATTCTTTTTCATTTTACCTTATTTTCTAGTGAATGAAAAGTAGTCCTAATGATTTATCAACGTCCGATAACTACTTTCTAATTACTTATTTATTTTTGAGCCCACTCTTGGCAAGCTGCTTGGATTTCTTGGTAAATCACTTCAATTTCAGCCGCATCACGTGCATTAGCGCCACTTGCCAAAGGATGGCCGCCGCCATGATGTTTTTTAGCAATTGTATTAATGATTGGTCCTTTGGAACGTAACCGAACGCGATAATAACCTTCCGGCTGTTCAACAAAGATTGCCCATGAGAGAACATCTTCAATTTTTCCTGGCATTGAAACAATGGCTGCCGTTTCAGAATCGACAATATCATAACTGTTTAAAATACTTTGTGGTAAAACGACACGAGCAGCGCCATTTGCGTCGATTTCTAAATTTTGATAAATATAACCCGCTAATTTAGCAACCTTTAAAGGCATTTGGTCTAACTCACGATTTAAGTCTGCGGCATTAAAGTTAAACGTACGCAATTGCGCAGCGACAGCGAGTGTATGCGCCGAAGTGGAAGGATAAAGAAAACGTCCTGTATCCCCCACAATCCCAGCATACAATAAACGAGCTGCATTATCTGTCATCGTTAATTCTGCTAAATGCTGTTGCCAAAAATCAACAATAATTTCACTACAACTACTTGCATTTGTATTCACCCAAACTAAATCTCCATAAGGTTCATCATTCGGATGATGATCGATTTTAATTAATTGATCGCCTAAAGAAAAACGCGCATCACTAATTCGTGGAGCATTTGCAGTATCTGTTACAATGACTAATGCACCTCGATAGACATCGTCAGTAATAACGTCCATTTCAGCTAAAAACTCTAAGCCTTCCACTGGTCCGCCTACTTGATAAATATTTTTTTCAGGAAAGCTCGCTCTTAAGAGTTCTGCTAACCCAACCTGTGAGCCAATTGCATCTGGATCCGGCCTTTGATGTCTATGAATAATAATTGTTTCATATTGTTTAATTGCTGCCATAATTTCTTTTACTACGTCCATTCTTTGTAGCCTCCTACGTTCTCTCCATCACTTGGCAAACAACAATTGCTTTTGCCACAATGACATTTTCTAAATAAACTTCAATATCTAATTTTGCAGAGCGACGGCCAATTTCTAAAATCCGTGGACGAATGTCCAATTCACTTTCCAACTGGATTAGCCGCAAATAATGTAGATTCACTTGTTCAATTAGTACATTTCTTTTTTGATTCATCAACATTGTTCGTTGTGTCACGTTAGAAATAATTTCACTTAGGACACCGAACGAGATGGTACCAACACTGTTAACCATTTGGGGCGCAACCGAAAAACGAAAACGGGTTGTTTCTTTGCCATTTTCTTCAACAGGCATCACTTCCCCGGAAATTTGATCTGAAATTGTATCTGCAATTTGTGGTTGTCGTTGCACCAATTGCATAGCTTTCATCACATCTTGGCGAGAAACAATCCCAACAAGCGCTAAATCATCTTCCACCACCGGCATGACTTCTAGACCATCCCAAATCATTTGATGACTGACACTCGCTACACTCATCATCTTTTTCACAACATTGGGATCCTTTGTCATGACTTTATCCACGGTTAAATGTTCACTTTTACCAATGACATCTTTGGCTGTGACAATCCCCACTAAACGTAATTTCTTATTTACTACTGGGAAACGAGAATGATGGGTACTTTCAGATAATGCCTGATAATCTGCAATCGTCTGAGTTGTCAATAAATAATTGGTTTTTTCAAGCGCTGTATAAATATCACTGACGAGTAAAATGTCTTTTTTAATCAGCTGATCACTTAAAGCACGGTTAATCATAGTAGCCACAGTAAATGTATCATATGTGGTTCTCAAGACAGGCATACCCAGACGATCTGCTAACTGCGCAATCTCTTCAGATGTTTCAAATCCACCTGTAATTAAAACGGCTGCCCCATTTTCTAAAGCAAGCTTTTGCACACCTTGGCGGTTACCAACAATCATTAAGGATCCGGGAGTAATATATCGCGTCATCGCGGTTTCTGTCATCGCACCAATTACAAATTTATTAAGGACTTTGTCTAGACCAGAGCTACCGCCTAACACATCCCCTTCAATAATCCGGACCACTTCACCAAATGTTAATTTTTCAATATGTTTTTTTAACTTCCGCTCAATTCGTATCGTACCAACACGTTGAATGGTGGAAACAAGCCCAATATTTTCTGCATCTTTGATGGCCCGATACGCTGTTCCTTCACTAACACTTAAACTTTTGGCAATGCTTCGAACAGAGATTCGATCGCCAATTGGTAAGTCTTCAATATGTTTTAAAATTTGATCATGTTTCGTCGCCATAATTTCCTCCTAAACTAGGATCGTCTCTCCTGGGTTTAATACTTTCCCGCCAACTACTTGCTCTACGAATATTGCTGGATTTTGTTGGATAACAGGAAAGGTATTGTAATGAATTGGAATGGTTATTTCGGGATTTAAGTAAGCGATTGCTTCTAGCGCATCCTCTGGTCCCATCGTATAATTATCGCCAATTGGTAAGAACGCTACATCAATGGATTTGTCTTTTGCAAAAAGGCGCATATCTGAAAACAACGCAGTATCACCAGCGTGATAAATTTTTTTATCTTCTGCTTCTAAAATAATCCCACTTGCTTCGCCCATGTAGGTCATTACGCCGTCTATTTCATAACCGGAACTATGCAAAGCTGGCACAAATTTAACCGAACCAAAAGGAAAGACATAACGCCCACCTAGATTCATTCCATGCGCTTTTACACCTTGCGACTGCGCATACATAGCCACTTCAGCTATCGCAATAATCGTTGCCTTGTTGGCTTGAGCAATTGCTAGCATATCGCCAATATGATCGCTGTGTCCGTGGGTGATTAAGATGTAATCAGGGTGTAAATCTGCAAGTGAAACGTCCGCTAAAGGGTTGCCATTAATAAAAGGATCAAATAAAAGGTTCGTGCCGTCGTTTAGACGAATTTCAATACATGAATGTCCATGTCCTATCAGTTCCATTTGTATTCCTCCTACGGTATTTTCTACACAATCTTATGATAATTAATCGTCAAATTCATTCTTAAAAGTAGTACAGTTTAGTACAGTTTACTTTCTTTATTGTAACAGAGAATCAGAAATATACAATCGCATTTGCTTATTTTCTTAGCTAGTAAAGAAACAGACGAGAAAAATCATGAATCTTTCTCGTCTGTTTCTTTTTACTTATTTGGTTGTTTTCCGAAAACGTAAAATCGTTAATATAAAGGCCGCCACACATAATAGAAAGGCGACAAAAAAGGTTTCACGCATTCCCACAATAAATATATCTGGGCGATTAGCCAGATACGTGGTTACTCGTTCACCATAGGCTTCGCTCATGCCACGATATAAAATGGTCGTTGACAACGCAATCCCAATGACCATTCCTAAGTTTCTAGCAAAAGAATTCATACTTCCTGCTACACCTAAATCTTGCTTTTCAACACTGCTCATAACCATTGTATTGTTTGGAGACTGGAAAAGTGCATTTCCCAAGCCCATAATGGCCGTTGCAATCACATAATACCAGATAGGCGAATTCATATCTAAAAACATATACATTAACGACGTACAGCACAAGAGCAACAATCCGCCAAATGTTAAAATACCTGGGCCAATTTTATCCGTCAAATAGCCACTCAGAGGAGCCCCAACCACCATTAATAACGGAAATACCATCATTAATAGACCAGCATAACTAGCACTTAGTTTGCGTGCATCCTGCAAATAAAATGGAATGACAACATTTACAAAAAAGTTTGAGGCAAAAATTAAAACGGCGGACAATAAACTTAAAGTAAAAATTTTGTTTTTAAAAATTGCGAACTTAATAAGTGGGCTTTTTCTTTTTCGTTCAACCATTATAAATAATCCTAATGCGATTACTGCAATAATGAACAATAAATAGGATTGTAACGAGCCAAACCCGCTCTCTTGTCCGAGGAAAATCCCGCCGAAGAACGTCATAATCGCAATGGCAATACAAGCAAATCCTGAAAAATCGATTTTTTCTTTTGTTTTTGTAATATCTTTTGGTAGAAACTTTTCACCAATTAAAATTGTAACTAGCCCCACGGGAACATTAATCCAAAAAATATACGACCAAGAAAAGTTTGATAAGATCAATCCACCAATCCCAGGACCAGCAATCGCGCCTAAAGAGACAAAGGCACCTACTGCACCAAGCGCCCGCCCTCTTTCATTTAAAGGGAATACTTCCGTAATAATTCCTGAATTGGTCGCCATGGTCATGCTAGCACCAATACTTTGAACGACTCGCGCAAATAATAGAAAGCTCAGCGATTGATTAAAGCCACAAAGTAACGAACCAATCGTAAAAATAACCGTGCCAATTCGATAAACTTTTATTTTTCCAAAACTGTCGCCAATTTTTCCAAATAATAATAAACAAGCACAGACAACCATTAAATAAATAGATACGACCCATTCCGCTTGATTCATGGGTACGGACATTTCTTTTGAAATAGTCGGTAAAGCAATATTTACAATGCTGGAATCTAATGTAGACATGAAGGTAAACATAGCCACAGAAACTAAGATCCACCAACGATTTTTCTGCACTTCAGAATCCTCTTGGTAACTTTTAATTTTCTCCATTGATTCATCCCCTCTCGCTCCAAAACAGTTTACTTACTAATAATAACTCTATTTCTTCTTTTTTTCATCGGAAATTTTCTAAAAAATCACTCATGAGATGTTCACCTTCTTATTACACGCTCGCAATTGACAACCATTCGCTTTTACGCTAATTTAAAATTAGCAAACGGAAAACACAAGGAGGACTTGAAATGACCTTAATTTCTCGCATTAAACAACTAGCTCAGTCAAAGCAATTAACCCTCGCCCAATTAGAAAGAAACGTCGGCATTTCCAATGGACAAATTCGTCGTTGGGATACCTCTTCGCCTAAAGTAGAGAATCTTTTAAAAATAGCAGACTATTTTTCTGTTTCCTTGGACTATTTAATGGGCCGCACCCAACAAACAGAGATCAATCATCAGGCACCTATGACAAGCACACAAAAAGAGTTACATATTCACATTACTACGGAAGAGTTAACAGAAGAAGAAATTACTCAGTTAGAGGAAGAAGCAAATCGTTTCTTGCGGTTCCGTAAATTTGAAATGACAAATTCTTAAAGAACGTTCACTTCTCCTAGTCAATTGATAGCAAAAAAACTAGCACCTAAACAAAAAAAACCACCACGACCGTCGTCTGTGGTGGAAATGAAGGTTGTTATTTACTCTTGGTAGGAGTAAGTATGAAAAAACCAATTCGGGATAATTGGCATAACGTAAGTATAGTGGTTTGTGCCTTTTTTATCATGAGTTTCAGCTATATTTTTTATAAAACTTTTATTAGAACACCATTAACAGTCCTTTATTTAGATTATTTAAAGCGTTTTCTTTTATTGAACATATTGTTTTAAACATTCGATTTCCTGTGCTACACTTACTTTTAGAAGGGGGATTTTATTATGGCAAATCAAAAAAAAGATAGCTTATCAACATTATTTTCTGAAGAAGTTCATGGACCGTTTGTTACTTTCTTGTTTAACACCCATGTCGCTCATCAAAACGTAGAAAAAGATTCGCTTGTTTTGAAAAATTTTGCAAAAGCGGCAAAAACACGCTTTGAAAAAAAATTTCCTGAGGAAAAATGGGCTGTTTTCCAAGAAAAAATTGACGCACTTCTAGCTGATGCTTCCTTCTGGCGCAACGGCACAGCAAGTGTTTCAATCATCTTATCTCCAGAAAACACCTTTGTTCAACGATTAGATGTGCCCGTTGACGATCAATATTACGTGGACACGATCCCTTATTTACTTGGACTAGTCAAAGACAAACAATTTAACTACCATTATTACCTACTTGCTCTAAATCGCGATTCAATGAAACTTTACAAAGTCGATCATACGACTGTGACTCCTGTTGAATTGCCTAAAGACGCGCCAACAGACGTGGTCACAGCTTTAGGTGATGAATTAACGGGTGGTAATTTAAACTTTTCAACTCAAGGTAGTTCTAACGGTTCTAAAGAAGGTGTCGCTTATCATAGCATCAATACTAAAGATAAAGAAGTTGAAATTGATTGGGTGAACTACTATCAAGCAGTCGATACTTTCTTAAAAGATCAACTGGATAATCCTGAAAAATTACCGCTTTATCTTTATGCTTTACCAGAAAACCAAACACTCTTTAAAAAGATTGCTAAAAATCCTTATTATGATTGCTCAATTTCAGTTGCTGCTTCACCTGCACAAGCAACCATTCAAGATATCCGCAGCGCTAGTGAAAAAATAGCTGCAGAGTTAACAGAAAAAGAAACAGCTTCTTATAACAAATTACTAGATCGTAAATTCTTAGATCAATTTACAGATATTTCGCCAGCGGCAGCTGACGGCAAAATTTCCCATCTTTTTATTGCAACGTCACTCTTTGTTACTGAAAACAATGAAATGTCATCTGAAGAGTACGATCGCCGCAAACTTTTAAACACCATTGCTTACCAAGTCATTCAAAACGGCGGTCAAGTTTTTGTTTTAGACCAAAAAGCTGCACCAGATGAAAAGTCTTTAGCGGCTATCCTCCGTTATTAAAAACAGGCAAAAAGCCCATTGTAAGAAAGCGCCTTACAATGGGCTTTTTTTCTGAGACTTATTGAAACAGCACTATAACAGCCTTATCTTCACTTTCTAGTTTTTAAAAAACATCCGATAAAAAAGAAAATAAGGTTATCGCTATACAAAAACCAGTTAGTATGCTATAGTAATAGATGTAGTTTTTGTTCGGTAATATGGGTAGCTGTTTCAAATAAACATCTTCCACATTTTTCACCTTTCAAGTAATTGCAAAATATGAATGTGTTATAACACACATCTAGGAGGATATTTATTATGGAAACAGGTACAGTAAAATGGTTTAACTCAGACAAAGGCTTTGGCTTCATCACTGCAGAAAACGGAAACGATGTATTCGTACATTTCTCAGCTATCCAAGGTGACGGCTTCAAAACTTTAGAAGAAGGTCAAGCAGTAACTTTCGAAATCGAAGAAGGTCAACGTGGCCCTCAAGCAACTAACGTTACTAAAGCTTAATTAAACAATACTGACTCAAAAACCTGACGTTAATCGTCAGGTTTTTTTTATAAAAAAAAGAACAAGAAAACTTTCTGAAACTAAGTGCTTCCTCTATTTTTTTTGAAGAGTTTTCGTTATACTGAAGAGGAAAAATGTTTTAAAGGAGTTTATTTATGCAATTTTATGGTGATTTAACCTTTTTAGGTGTTTATTTATTGGGTCTCTTTTTCATTCCCTCGTGGCGGAAAAAGAAAAAAGAACACGATTGGTTGCCGTGGATGTTTGGCTGGACTGTCTTTATGTTCTTCTCATATGTTTTATATTTAGAAATCATTCGTGGCACAGCCTTCTTTTTAATTCCCATTGCTTTTTTTGGCTTGTTTGCGCTCTTCTACTTCAAAGAAAAAAGGCGTTTACTGAATGGAACATTATTTAATATTTTTCTTGTGGTTCTAGCGACTTATTTAGGGATTACTGCGATTCGTACAAACAACTACTTTTTAATAACCTTAGCAATTATTGCAATTCTAGCTATTTTAATTGCTTTGGCTCTAGGAATCTATGCTTTAATTATTTTCCTCTATTGGAATGCGGTCGTTGTTATGAGAAAAGAAGGTCGGTCTCTAGGGAACTTGTTGACGTTGTTGCTGGCAATTGGCTTAACATTACTATTAATTTATAATTTCTTTTTTCAATCGTTGTTACCAACTTGGCTCTCCTTACCCTTAACTATTGCGCCATTTATTTTGACTTATTTCGCGTTTGTTTTTTATAATTTTTTAACTGTTTCTACGTTGTATCAATTTAATCAGCCAAAATATACACAGGATTATATTGTTGTGTTAGGTTCGGGGTTAATCAATGGTGAGATTGTGCCGCCGTTATTGCAAGCCCGCATCAACAAAGCCATTCAATTTTACAAGGCTCAAAATCGCGCAACGTTAAATCCACCAAAAATCGTCATGTCTGGTGGCCAAGGTCCCGATGAATTACTTCCTGAAAGTGTCGCGATGAAAATGTATGCTTTGACACAAGGTATTCCTGATGATGATATTTTAGTAGAAGCTCATTCAAAAAACACACTAGAAAATATGCGTTTTTCCAAAGAAACAATGATTGAGGATTTTGGAAATGCTAATTTCCAAGCCATTTTTACTACAAACAATTATCACCTTTTCCGAGCGGGTCTTTTCGCTCGAATGGCTGGCTTAAAAGCTGATGGCATTGGTGCAAAAACCGCTTTTTATTTTTTACCTAACGCGTTTATTCGAGAGTTCATCGCCATTGTAGTGATGTACAAACGCCGCCATATTATTGTTTGCGGCCTAGCTGCCATCGGTATGGTTATGTTATTCTTAACAGGATTGATTATTCAGTAAAGAAGGAGTTTCCCCTATGAGTTTGTATCAAAAATTTATTCAAAATGAACGTTTGCGACGTTTTTGCGTCCTTGCTTTGATTATTTTTGTGCTTTATTTATCCAGAAGTATGATTACAACAATTCTTTTAACATTTATCTTTACCTATTTAGCTGTTCGTTTGGTCCATTTTGTTCAACGCTATATGAAAATCCCGACGATTGTCATCGTTCTCTTAACCTATGCATTGGTTGTTTTTCTAATCTATTTAGCGATTACTAAATATGTTCCCGTTCTAGTTAACCAAACGACTCAAATGATTAATTCTGTAGTTGATTTTTATCAAAGTCCACATACAGATACAAATCAAGTATTGCAATTTATTGATCAATACTTGGAAAAATCTAACTTACTCTCTCAACTCCAGAATGGTGCTTCAATGATTTTACGCTACATTCAAGATATTGGTGCTGTCGGTTTATCATTTGTCATGTCCTTTATTTTAAGTTTCTTCTTTATGATTGAGAAGAAGCAAATGGCTGATTTTTCTAAGTTATTTTTAAAAAGTGATTTTGATTGGTTTTTTCAGGATATCTATTATTTCGCCAACAAGTTCGTTAACACATTTGGTGTCGTAATGGAAGCTCAGTTTTTCATTGCTGTGGTGAATACAGTCATTACTACCTTGGCCTTGGCGATAATCGGCTTTACTCAGTTACCTAGTTTAGCCATTATGATCTTCATTTTGAGCTTAGTCCCAGTTGCTGGTGTGATTATTTCCTGCATTCCGCTAAGTTTCATCGCTTATTCCCAAGGTGGCTTGAACGATGTGATTTATATCTTAGCTTTAATTACAATCGTCCATTTATTTGAATCTTACGTGCTAAATCCTAAATTCATGTCTAGTAAAACAGAGTTACCAATCTTTTATACGTTTGTCATTTTATTAGTTAGTGAGCGTCTCTTTGGTGTATGGGGACTTATTGTAGGAATCCCTGTGTTCACTTTCTTCTTAGATGTCTTAAAAGTAAAACCAATTCGTGGCCTGAAACGGCTACCTAATGTGAAAAAAAATAGTTCAGCAGAATAATTTCTGCTGAACTGTTTTTTTATTGTTTTCTTAAATCATTTAAAATAGCCATGGCTCGGTCTTGGTTCATCGTTTTTTGACGTTTTAATTGTTGAGCGACTGCCTCAACTTCTTTACCAGTAGCTCCGACCGTCATCGCTAAAGAACGTGCTTGTAGAGCCATGTGTCCTTTTTGAATTCCTTCAGAGACTAAGGCCCGTAACGCCGCTAAATTTTGTGCCAAACCAACAGCCGCTACTACTCGACTTAGTTCTTTTGCATCCGTCACTGCTAACAAATCAGCAGCTGCTTGAGATTTAGGTAAGACTTTTGTGGCACCGCCAACCGTGGCTAAAGCAAGCGGAACTGAAATTTCACCAATTAGTTGTTCGCCATCCAGCGTCCAACTAGTCAAGCCTTGGTAGCGACCTTCCTTCACCGCAAAAGCATGACAAGAAGCGCTAACAGCGCGTGTATCATTTCCTGTAGCTAAAACTACAGCTTCAATGCCATTCATGATCCCTTTGTTATGCGTGACTGCCCGATAAGGATCTAATGAAGCATAGCGTGAAGCTAAAACAATTTTTTCAGCAATTTCCCGGCCATTGCTCCCCTTACTTAAACGTGAAACTGGAATAGCCGTTTTCATCGTAACAACCGACTCCGTGGCATAATTACTTAAAATACTGAATAAAATCTTTTGCTCCGCAAACCATTCACGGAACAACTCGGCCACACCTTCCAACATAGCGTTAACGATATTTGCCCCCATTGCATCCTTAACATCTACTAAAAAGTCGACAGATACAAATGATTCATCAAAAGCACGATATTGCAAATCTCTTAAGCCGCCGCCCCGTTTAACGATAGATGGATAACTTAACTCTGCTTGTTGAAAAACTTCCGCTTCTCTTACTTGTAGTTTATCAATCAATGACTCGGGATCTGTAACATCGTAAAAAACGATTTGTCCACGCATTAAGCGTTGTTGATTCACTGTTTTAAATCCTTGTGCTATTTTTGCACCATTACTCAAAGCCGCAATAACTGAGGGCTCTTCTGTCGCCATTGGTACCAAATAATCAGTTTCGTCCACTGTTAAATGTAAGCCAACGCCCATCGGCACTTCTGTTTCACTGATTTGATTTTCAATCATATGATTGGCAATCTGCGAAGATAAAGCCGTATTTTCAAATTCTTTTTTTGTATCAGCAGAAATCTGGCCTTCATTAAGAAGAGAAGCCAGGCGTTCCTCAGGACTCATTTGATAAAATCGGCTGTTTTTTTTTTGCTGAGGTCTCTCTAGTAGCATAGAGAGTCCTAAGCCACCGCCGATACATAAAGAAGCCACTCCATATTTCTTTTCTTTTTGATTTAATTGATAACTTAAACTCGTTAATAAACGAGCACCTGTGGCACCAATCGCATGACCTAATGAAATACCGCCACCATAAATGTTGACCTTTTCCTCTGGTAAAGCCAGTTCTCTTTGGACCACGATTGAAGTTGCTGCAAATGCTTCGTTGATTTCATACAGATCAATTTCTTCCGTAGTAAGTTGATTCCGCGCTAACAGTTTTTGAATGGCTTTAATCGGCGAAATTCCCATATAGGCTGGATCAATACCGACTTCCACACTGTCTCGAATAATAGCTAAATAAGGAAGACCGTGTGCTTCGGCATATTCTTGTGAAGCAATAATCAAAGCAGAAGCCCCATCATTAATGGTTGATGCATTCCCTGCTGTTACAGTACCGTCTTCTTTAAAAACTGTTTTAAGCGTTCCTAGCTTCTCAACGCTCGAATTAGGGCGAATCCCTTCATCTTTCTCCACAAGCGTTCCTGATACTTCTAATGGGGCTATTTCGTCAGCGAATATCCCTTCTGCTTGTGCTTGAGCTGCTTTTAATTGTGAATGTACAGAAAATTGATCTTGCTCTTCTCTAGTTACATGATACTTTTCGGCCACATTTTCAGCAGTTAAGCCCATTGCCTGACCACTAAAGGCATCCGTTAATCCATCATACATCATACTAGAAAAAGGCGCATCATAGCTTTCTGTTTCGTAATTAAAACGTTGTAATTTAGGTGCTTGGGACATATTCTCAATCCCGCCAGCAATTAAAACTTCCGCTTCTCCTAATTGAATCAATTGTTTCGCCAAAATAACGGCCTTCATTCCTGATCCGCAGACCTCATTAACCGTCATTGCGGGAATTTCATGAGACAAACCGCTGTTTATTGCTATTTGTCGTGCGGGATTTTGGCCATTTCCAGCTTGTAAAACATTTCCAAAGATTACTTGATCAATTTCTTCAGAAATAGTGGAATGTCTTTTTAAAAGTTGTGTTGTAACATGTGTTCCTAAGTCTACGGCACTTACTTGACTTAAGCTACCTTTATATTTTCCAATTGGTGTTCGTAATGCATCAATAATAACTACTGTTTTCAACTAAATGCACCTCCATCTTGAAATATATCATAAAATCCCAGAATCACAAGTGCCAATTACTGAATGTTAACAGACTTATAAGATATTTTTTAATAATCTATGAAGTTAATACAAAAATTCCCCATTTTGGTTCATTTCGTGCTATTTTATATAATGAATCTATTTATCGTAAAGGAGTTAAAGAAATGACAATTGGGATTGATAAAATTAGTTTTTTTGTGCCCCCTTATTATATTGATATGACGGCACTGGCTGAAGCCAGAAATGTAGACCCTGGAAAATTTCATATTGGTATTGGGCAAGACCAAATGGCGGTGAACCCAATCAGCCAAGATATTGTGACATTTGCAGCCAATGCCGCAGAAGCGATCTTGACCAAAGAAGATAAAGAGGCCATTGATATGGTGATTGTCGGGACTGAGTCCAGTATCGATGAGTCAAAAGCGGCCGCAGTTGTCTTACATCGTTTAATGGGGATTCAACCTTTCGCTCGCTCTTTCGAAATCAAGGAAGCTTGTTACGGAGCAACAGCAGGCTTACAGTTAGCTAAGAATCACGTAGCCTTACATCCAGATAAAAAAGTCTTGGTCGTAGCGGCAGATATTGCAAAATATGGCTTAAATTCTGGCGGTGAGCCTACACAAGGAGCTGGGGCGGTTGCAATGTTAGTTGCTAGTGAACCGCGCATCTTGGCTTTAAAAGAGGATAATGTGATGCTGACGCAAGATATCTATGACTTTTGGCGTCCAACAGGCCATCCGTATCCTATGGTCGATGGTCCTTTGTCAAACGAAACCTACATCCAATCTTTTGCCCAAGTCTGGGATGAACATAAAAAACGAACCGGTCTTGATTTTGCAGATTATGATGCTTTAGCGTTCCATATTCCTTACACAAAAATGGGTAAAAAAGCCTTATTAGCAAAAATCTCCGATCAATCTGAAGTAGAACAGGAACGAATTTTAGCTCGTTATGAAGAAAGCATCATCTATAGTCGTCGCGTAGGAAACTTGTATACGGGTTCACTTTATCTGGGACTCATTTCCCTTTTAGAAAATGCAACGACTTTAACCGCAGGCAATCAAATTGGGTTATTCAGTTATGGTTCTGGTGCTGTCGCTGAATTTTTCACTGGTGAATTAGTAGCTGGTTATCAAAATCATTTACAAAAAGAAACTCATTTAGCACTGCTGGATAATCGGACAGAACTTTCTATCGCTGAATATGAAGCCATGTTTGCAGAAACTTTAGACACAGACATTGATCAAACGTTAGAAGATGAATTAAAATATAGTATTTCTGCTATTAATAATACCGTTCGTTCTTATCGAAACTAAGTATTTAAATCCCCCGATTCAATCAACAAAAGAGCTAGACATTCAAGTTTTTGCTTGAATGTCTAGCTCTTTTTATGAAAGCCAAACTTCTTTGACCCCGTCTGTCACGGCGATACCATCTGTCAAAGCTAAACGTTGTGAATAAGAAACGTAGCCATAATAAACATCAACACCGCCGCCATTGTTCCAAGTAACAGTGATTTTAACATTTGGAGTAATCGATTTTGTAGCTGGTTGGGTCGTCGGGCGATTACTAGTCGTATCATAACTTAAAATAGTGCCCGAAGCTCCACTTATTTCGGCTTTTCCTGTGTAAATTTCGCCATTCGTATTCGTCTGCGTGACTGCTCCATTCGACTCAATGATTAAACCCGCTTGCTTTTGATCTCCTCGTGGATAATAAAAAAGATACGTGGTTGCCCATTTAGCAAATTCATCTGGAATTGGTTTAAGTGATTCCGTTGGTGCCGGACTCGACTTCGTTTGCTTTTCAACCGCGACTTCTTCTTGTCTTTTTAAGCCTTCATTATTTTGATTATTTAGTTTCTCAACCGTTTCTTTAACGATCGAATAGTGAGGTTTCCCTAAATCGCTAACAGGGATCGTAGCTAATTTTTCTTCTGATTCTTTATATTGCCCCTCTGCCGTTAACTTTTTAGCTTCTGTAATAATGGCATCATACTTGGTTTGGTCTACAGAAGAGGATGTGCTTTGTCCCGTAGCTTCGACTTGTTTTGTGACACTGGTTTTTTCCGTGGTCACGTCTGACGAACTTCCACAAGCACTTACAAACATTGAGCTAACGATTAATAAACATCCCACAATCACATGCTTTTTCATCTTTAAATCCCCCATTTGTTTATCTTTGTTATTTTTTGTTACTTAAATTATCCCATAGATGAACAAAAGAAACCATTATTTATAAAAAAGTTTAGCAAGCGCTTCAAGAGAGGCACTTGCTAAACTTTTTTCTCACTGTTATTGATTGATTACTTTGACTAGTTCTTCAAATAATAATGCACTAGATGCTGCTCCTGGATCAATATGACCAATTGCTCGTTCCCCTAAATAAGAGGCACGTCCTTTTTTCGCCACCCAATCTTTTGTTGCTTCAGCAAATTGTTCAATTTTTTCTTCATTAAATTGTTCCGTTCCAATCACTTCAGCAACAGGTGCCCAGACATCAACCATCGTTTTATCTCCTGGTTCAGCTTTGCCACGCATCTGAATCCCAGCTAGACCTTGCTGAACAATTTCTTTTAATTGCTCTGGCGAACTGATGGTTTCCAAATCTTTTGTCGCTTTAGTCATATTCATAAACGCAGTACCATATAAAGGACCAGAAGCTCCGCCAACTTTTGAAATCAAAGCCATGGATAGGACTTTAAATGTCTCCGTGATTGTTGTTGGTACTTTTTTGTCAAACGCAATTTTGTATTCAGCCATACCACGAGCCATGTTGTTACCGTGATCCCCATCACCAATCGGCGTGTCTAATTCACTTAAATAGTCTTTTTTTTCTTCAATAACTTTTGAATAATTGTCTAACCATGTTTGAATGTCTTTTACTGTTAATTCCATCTTTTATCACCCTTACCAAGAAATTGTTGTTACATTGCTTTCTAGCGCTGTTTGCCAGTCTTTTGTCGCCAAGTCAATCATCGTTAAAGATAATCCTTGCATGTCAATAGACGTCATATAGTTACCCACTTTATGGAAGGTCACTTGAACACCTTTATCTTCTAATAATGTTAGCACGTCGTTCATAAATACAAATTGTTCCATTAATGGCGTGCCGCCCATGCCATTGACAAGTACCCCCACTGTTTGTGGTTGTTGCTCATAGCTACTTAATGTTTTTTCAACTAATTCTTTCGCTAACTCTTTCGATGGTTGGATTTTTTCACGACGATAGCCTGGTTCTCCGTGAATCCCTACGCCAAATTCAATTTCATCTTCTGGTAAAGTAAAACCTGGTTTGCCAACTTCAGGCACAGTGGCTGCTTTTAAAGCCACTCCAATTGTTTTCGTGGCTGCTACAATCTTTTCTCCTAAAGAAACGAGCTCTTCTAAAGAAGCACCTTGGCGGGCATGGTGTCCTAAAATTTTATGGACAAGAACAGTCCCGGCAACGCCGCGTTTTCCAGCGGTATAGGTGCTATCTTCGACAGCAATATCGTCATCGACAACGACCATTTCTACATGAATGTCTTCCATATCAGCCATATCTTTGGCCATTTCAAAGTTCAAAATATCGCCTGTATAATTTTTTACGATTAACAGAACACCGGCCCCTTGGTCTGCCGCTTGGATCCCTGTTAAAATTTGATCTGGTGTTGGTGAAGTAAAGACATCACCTAAAACTGCGGCATTTAACATTCCATCACCAACAAACCCAGCATGTGCAGGCTCATGACCACTTCCACCACCAGATACTAACCCAACTTGTTTGTTTGAGTCGTTGCGAGCAATCACGCGAGAATCTTCGACTTGATGAACAAGGTTTCCATAGCTTTTCACAATTCCTTGGAGCATTTCTTCGACAATTTTACCAGGTTCATTAATAATTTTTTTCATTTAGTTCCACCCTTTCTTACCAGCATTTTGAGCTTCTGCTAAAATTTGCGTCAAATCATCTGAGACACCTGCAGTAATTGCTGCCGCAAAGGCACCTTCAACCAATGGTGCATCGACTAAATGATAATGTTTCTGTTGGTCTTCTTCTAGCATATCAAAAGCTAATTCTGAACTTAAAACGGCACTGCCTAAATCGGCAAAAATTAAAAATTCTCGGTCAGAGTCCGCTTCGTTAATCGTGTCAATGATTTTCATTGGATCTGAACCTAATGAACCATCTGATGTGCCACCAAGTGAATGAATCGTAATTTCTTCACTGGCATTCATCTGTTCAATCATCTCTTTAATACCATCTGTAATCATTTTGCTATGTGAAACGAGTAAAATATCTGCTTTCATGTGGACACTTCCTTAATCTAATTTATGTCTTGTTTTATATTCTTGTCCGACTTTATCTGCAACAATGATTGCATTCGCTACTTCTTCAACGACAATTGGGAATGGCATTGAATGAATTGATTCTTCTGGAATGCAAGCAATTTTGGCTACTTCCAACGCTTCTTCATAAGTGATTTCATCGACACCAATGTCTGAAAGCGTTAATGGTAAACCTACAGAAGCGCTAAAGTCTAAAACAGCTTCTAATTCGTCTTTTGCTGCATCTTCTAATACAAGTTGTGCAATCGTTGCAAAGGCTACTTTTTCACCATGTAAATAACTGTGCGCACCAGGTAAGACTGTCATACCGTTATGAATCGCATGCGCTGCAGCTAAACCGCCACTTTCAAAACCTAAGCCTGAAAGTAAGATATTTGTTTCGATAATCTTATTCAATGATTCAGTAACCACATTTGCATCACAAGCTAATTTCGCTTTTAACCCATCTTCCTGTAGGTTTTCCCAGCAAAGTTTTGCCATGGCCAAAGCTGCATATGTGCCGCTAGCAGCAGGCGTTAAGCCTTCTCTTGAACCCATTGGCAAACTAGCATTAACCCGAGAATATGAATTGTGTGTTGCGCGTGCTTCAAAATATGTGGATAAGGCATCCCCCATTCCAGCAACTAAAAATCTAGTTGGCGCTTTGGCAACCACTTTTGTATCAACCATAACGACGCTTGGACTTTGTTTAAAGTAAGCATAATCATCAAATGAGCCATCTTCATGATATAGTACAGCTGAATGCGAAGTTGGTGCATCTTGAGCCGCAATCGTTGGTACAATAATTAAGTTTTCACCTTCTGCTACGACTTTTGAAGCATCGATTGCTTTACCGCCACCTAAACCAATGATACAGTCTGCTTGTTCTTTTTGTCCAACGTTTTGCAAGCGCTTTGTTTCTTCACGCGTTACTTCTCCACTAAAGCCACCCTCTACGAAGGTAATGTCAAACTTTTTCGCTGTTTCTTCCAATTGTGGACGTACACGATCAACGTCAGCAGGATTTGCAATTAGTAACGCTTTTTTTCCAAAAGTTGAAACGAAGTAACCTAAGTTTAGTAATTCATCTTCCCCTTGAACATATTTCGTTGGTAAAATCAATGCTTTTCTCATGTTGATAGCCTCCTATATTTTGTTTACATACATAGTATAAAACGCTTTCATCAAAAAAGCATTGAACTTTTGGTATCGTTTTCTTGCAAAAAATGATAGAATTATTTTGTGAAATAATAAAATATTATGATTTTTAAACTTTAGATTGAAGGATTGCCTTATGACTGTAGAATTAAAAAATATTTTAGATTTAGAAAAGTGGGAAAAATTGCAAGAATCATTGGCCTTAAGCACTCGTTTAGCCATTATTTTAGTCGATTATAAAGGTCGTCCTGTGACGAAACATAGTCAAGTTCAACCCTTTTGCCAACTGGTACGTCACTCCCCTGAGCTCTCGAAACTTTGTGAAAAATGTGATGCTCGTGGTGGCTTGGAAGCTGTTCGCACTGGTCAGCCTTTTATCTACCGTTGTCACTTTAACATCGTTGATATGGCCATCCCCATTATTGTTGATGACCAGTATGTAGGAGCCATTATGGCTGGTGAAGTTTTGCTCGAAGATCACCAAGAAGAGTTAGAACAGGTTTTAACCATGAATGATGCCTTCATTCAAGAATTTTTAGTAACACACCAAGAGCTGTATCAACAATACCCTGTTTTAGAACTAGCAGACTTAGAAAAAAGCGCGACATTAATCGCTGATCTAAGCCAATATATTATTTCTGAAGCCATCAAAAAAGATTATTTAATCAATACGTACAAACAATCCTTACAGATTAGTTCGCGAAAAGAAGAGCTGGAGCCATTGAATATGATCCAAAAAGATATTCAACAAACTTTATTAACTGCTCAATTAACTCCTTCAAGTGCCTATCAAACTAAAAATAAGCAATTACAACCGGTTTTAGATGCCCTTTGGGAAAACAAATCGCTGCGTTTAAATTTACAAGAACTGGCAGACCTTGTTCATTTGACACCGACGTATTTAAGTCGTTTATTAAAAGAGGAGTTTGGTATTCCCTTTAGTCAATTTTATCGACAATTAAAAATCACATGGGCTAAACAGCTTCTTTTGGAGACAGATAAAACGATCGCCCAAATCAGTGAAGATTTAGGGTTTGTTGAAGATAGCTATTTTGTCCGGATCTTTAAACAAGAAACGGGTGAAACACCTCTTAAATACCGTAAAAGAAAGAACAGAGCATAAAAAAACAACGACTCCGAGAAGTCGTTGTTTTTTTACACCTTTTGCTCTTGCTGTGGCTAATGCAACAAGTGCAAAAGGCGCATTATATCTGTCGTGCGACAAAGTGATACTATTAAATATGAATTGGTAAACCTAAAGCCAATTCAGCTGTATCCATAGTAATTTCGCCCAATGATGGGTGTGGGTGGATTGTTAAAGCAATGTCCTCTGCATTCATGCCAGATTCAATAGCTAAAGCTAATTCAGAAATCATGTCACTTGCACCGACACCGGCAATTTGTGCACCGATGATGACATTGTCTTCTACAGTTGTAACTAAACGCATGAATCCTTCAGTTTTATCTAAAGAGATTGCACGGCCGTTACCAGCAAATGGGAATTTGTAGCCTTTTGCTTCGATTCCCGCTTCTTTTGCTTCTGCAACAGTCATACCAACGCTTGCCAATTCTGGATCAGTAAAGGCAACAGCTGGCATTGCTTTGTAATCAACTGCAACTTTCTTACCAGAAATTGCTTCAGCAGCAATTTTTGCTTCGTAGCTTGCTTTATGCGCTAACGCAGCACCTGGTACGATGTCGCCGATTGCGAAGATGTTTTTCACGTTAGTACGTCCTTGGTTGTCAACTGGGATTAAACCACGTTCGCCAATTTCAACGCCCGCTTGTTCTAAGCCTAAGTCGTCTGTGTTTGGACGACGTCCAACAGTGACCATTACGTAATCTGCTTCAACACTTTCTTCTTTTCCGTTAACTTCATATTTAACAGTGACGCTATCGCCATTGTCAACAGCTTCTTTAGCCATTGCAGAAGTCACGATTGTTACGTTTTTCTTCTTGAAGTCGTCTGTGACAACTTTAACCATATCTTTTTCATAAGTTGGTAAAATTGATGGGCTACCTTCTAAAATTGTTACTTCTGAACCTAAGTTAGCATAAGCGCCACCTAATTCAGCACCGATGACACCGCCACCGATAATAACGAATTTTTTAGGAACTTCTTTTAAGTTTAAACCGCCTGTAGAATCTAACACGCGTCCGCCAAATTTGAATCCTGGGATTTCAATTGGACGAGAACCTGTTGCTACAATAGCATTATTGAATGAGTAAGTTTGTGCTGAGTCTGGGTGAATAACACGCAATGTATTTTCGTCAACGAAGAATGCTTCGCCTTCAATAATTTCTACTTTGTGTTTTTTCAATAACATGCCAACGCCGCCTGTTAATGATTTAACAACTGTGTTATCTTTCCAGTCTTGTGTTTTTGCAAAGTCTAATTCGACTCCTTTAGCTGTTACACCAAAAGTTGAAGAATCTTGTGCTTCTTGGTAATGATGTCCAGCAGCAATTAAAGCTTTTGAAGGAATACATCCAACGTTTAAACAAACGCCTCCGATGTATTCACGTTCGATAATCGCAACTTTTTGACCCATTTCTGCGGCACGAATTGCGGCAACGTATCCTCCAGGACCAGCTCCGATTACGACTGTATCTAGTTCAATGGCGAAATCTCCTACTACCATTTGTTAATCATCCTTCCATTAATAGTAATTCTGGATCAGCTAATAAGCGTTTAATGTTGTTCATTGCTTTTTGAGCAGTTGCGCCGTCAACGATACGGTGGTCAAAGCTTAATGATAATTTCATCATGCGTCCCACAACGATTTCGCCGTCTGCATTAACAACTGGTTCTTGTGCAATTGTACCAACGCCTAAAATAGCAACTTCAGGGTAGTTGATTACTGGTGTAAACCAGCCGCCACCGACTGAACCAATGTTACTAATTGTGATTGTACCATCACGCATATCTTGTGCAGTTAATTTGCCTTCGATAGCCAATGCTGCTTTTTCGTTGATTTCATCAGCGATAGCAAACATGCTCTTCGTATTAGCATTTTTAACATTTGGTACATATAAGCCATGATCTGTATCAGTAGCGATACCAATGTTAAAGTAATTTTTGTAAACAATTTCTTGTGCTGCGTCATCGATTGATGCATTCAAGATTGGGAATTTTTGAACAGTTGAAGTCAATGCTTTTACAACGTATGGTAAGAATGTTAATTTTGTACCATTTGCAGCAGCAACATCTTTAAATTTCTTACGGTGATCCCATAATTTAGAAACTTCTACTTCATCATGTAATGTTACGTGAGGAGCAGTGTGTTTGCTGTTAACCATTGCTTTAGCAATTGCTTTACGTGTTGGTGTCATTTTTTCACGTGTTTCCATTTCGCCTAAATCAGAAGTAAAGGCTTTTGGCGCTGCTTTAGGTGCTGCTGCTTCCGCTTTAGGTGCTGCTTCTGTTGCGGCAGCTTCAGTAGCTGGTGCTGCTTGGGAGCCACCAGAAACAAAGGCATCAATATCCGCTTTAATGACACGGCCACCTTTACCAGTTGCAGTTACTTGTGTAATATCAACGTCTTTTTCACGCGCATACTGACGAACAGATGGCATTGCTAAAACGCGTTTGTTTGGATCAGCGGCTGCAACTACGCCTGTTGAAGCGGCTGGAGCTGATGCTTCCGCTTTAGGAGCGTCAGTAGCTGGTGCTGCGGCTGCCGGTGCTGCTGAATTATGACCAGGTGCGTCAATTTCAACTAACACGTCACCCACATTGGCAACTGTTCCTTCTGGTACAACGATATTTTTTACAGTACCTGTTACTGGTGATGGAATTTCTTCTACTGATTTGTCATTTTGTACTTCTAATAATGAATCATCTTCATTAATTGTGTCGCCCGCTTTAACGAACCATTTAACGATTTCGCCTTCGGCAATTCCTTCACCGATGTCTGGTAATTTGAATTGGAAAAATCCGCCAGCTGCTTCGGTTGTTGGTACAGCAGCAGGTTGTGCTGGTGTTTGTTCTTGTGCAGGAGCTGCTGGTGCTGCATCGTTATCTTCGTGACCAGGTGCGTCGATTTCGATTAACACGTCACCAACGTTTGCAACTGTTCCTTCTGGTACAACGATATTTTTTACAGTACCTGTTACTGGTGATGGAATTTCTTCCACTGATTTGTCATTTTGTACTTCTAATAACGTATCGTCTTCGTTGATTGTATCGCCAGGTTTCACAAACCATTTAACGATTTCGCCTTCGGCAATCCCTTCACCGATATCCGGTAATTTAAACTGATAAGCCATTTTTTAAGTCTTCCCTTCTTCGTTGGATCTGTCTATTTTCTTAGGAGCAAAACGCGGGGAAACGACTATAGTAGCTGAACATTTCATGCCTATAGCCGTAATCCACCTGTTTAATTCTTCGTTTATCTACTTCGAATAACTATTAAAATTCGACGATTTCTCTAGCTTTTGCTTCGATATCTTTCGCATTTGGTAACCAGATATTTTCTGCTTGTCCGAATGGGAAGATTGTATCTGGAGCAGATACACGTCCGATTGGTGCTTCTAATGATAATACGGCACGTTCAGAAATTTCAGAAACAACCATAGCGCCAACGCCAGCTTGTTTTTGTGCTTCTTGAACGACAACCACACGGCCAGTTTTTTCAACAGAGTTAATAATTGTTTCCACATCTAAAGGAGCCACTGTACGTAAGTCAATGATTTCTGCTGAAATATTGTCTTTCGCTAAGCTATCAGCTGCTTTAATCGCTTCACGAACCATAGCGCCGTAAGTGATGATTGATACGTCTGTTCCTTCACGAGTTACAGCCGCTTTATCTAAAGGCACTTCATAAGCTTCGTCTGGCACTTCCTCACGGAATGAACGGTATAATTTCATGTGCTCTAAGTAGACAACTGGATCGTTGCTACGAATAGATGAAATTAATAGTCCTTTTGCATCGTAAGGGTTTGATGGAATAACAACACGAACACCTGGTGATTGTGCGATTAATCCTTCTAAGTTATCTGAGTGAAGTTCTGGTGTATGAACACCACCACCAAATGGGGCACGAACAGTAATTGGCATATTACGAGTTCCACCCATACGGTAACGCGTACGAGCCATTTGACCAACGATTTCGTCAAATACTTCAAAAACGAAACCAAAGAATTGGATTTCAGGAACTGGACGGTAACCTTGCAAGGCAAGACCGAAAGCCAATCCACCGATACCAGATTCAGCTAAAGGTGTATCGAAGACGCGGTCTTCACCAAATTTTTCTTGTAAACCTTCAGTTGCACGGAAAACCCCACCGTTGTTACCAACGTCTTCACCGAAGATTAAGACATTTTCGTCTTTCTCTAATTCAAGAGCTAAGGCATCTGTAATTGCTTGGATCATAGTTTTTTGTGCCATTTTTATTTCGACTCCTTCGCTTCATAAAATGCAATTTGTTCTTTAATTGTTTGAGGTTGAACTTCAAACATATTTTTCAAGAAATCAGAAACTTTTTGTTTTGGCGCTTTATCCGCTTCTGCAATCGCTACTTTGATTTCTTCTTTTGTTTTTTCAATAATTTCTTCTTCTTTTGCTTCAGACCATAAGCCTTTATCTGTTAGATATTTACGGAAACGAGTCAATGGATCTTTTTGTACCCATTCGTCATCCATTTCTTTTGAACGGTAACGTGTTGGATCGTCTCCAGATAAAGTATGTGGACCATAACGATAAGTTAATGTTTCAATTAAAACTGGACCATTTCCTGCAGCTGACCAATCACGTGCTTCTTTTGCAATTGCGTAAACTGCTAATGGATCCATACCATCAACTTGAATACCAGGAATTCCTGCTGCAACAGCTTTTTGAGCTAAAGTTTTAGCCGCTGTTTGTTTTTCACGAGGTGTAGAAATCGCAAAACCATTGTTTTGGATAATGAAGACACCGTTTGCTTGGTAAGCACCAGCAAAGTTAATTGCTTCATAGAAGTCCCCTTGTGAAGAACCGCCGTCACCAGTATAAGTGAAGACAACATTTTCTTTTCCACGTTTTTTCAATCCTAAAGCAACACCAGCTGCTTGGATGTATTGAGCACCAATGATAATTTGTGGTGGTAATGCATTTAAATCTTCCGCGTAGTAGTTCCCTGCTACGTGACCACGAGACCATAAGAAAGCTTCTCTTAATGGTAAACCATGTTGTACTAATTGAGGTACATCACGGTAACCTGGTAGTAAGTAGTCTTCTTTTTCCATTGCAAATTGACTTGCCAATTGGCTTGCTTCTTGTCCAGCTGTTGGCGCGAAGAATCCTAAGCGTCCTTGACGGTTTAATGCAGTAGAACGTTGGTCTAACACACGAGACCAAACCATGCGTGTCATTAATTCAACTAATTCCTCATCCGATAAATCAGGTACTAAATCTTCATTCACAATTTTTCCATCTTGATCCAAGATTTGGAAAGTTGGGAAATCAGCGTCGACTTTAGCCATTAGCTCTTTAAAGTCAATAGGTTTTTGTTTCTTAGCCTTTGCCATTTTGTCACACAATCCTCTCTATTACGTTTCTTTAATTTCGATAAAAGTAAAACAGAGTGCGAAACTGTATTACTTTTTATCGACTACACTTAACAAATTATCACTAAATTCGAAAAAGCGCAAGAAAAAAACTCTAATTTCTTCATTTTTTCACAAAAGAGCAAAACCGCATGTTTTTGCGGTTTAGTGATAATTTTCACAAACAAGAAAACGGTTTCTGTTCCACACTTCTTCTGTACTATTTTTCTCCTAACTGTTATATTCTATTTTGAAAATATTATATAACAGTTCTATTAATTCGAGCCCCCTCATCCCCGAGCTGGCTAGTAATCTGATTTCCGAACTTTGCGTTTTCATGAAAATTATCTTGAAAAAACCAAAAAATAAAAACCGTCAGCCGAGTAACCTACTCAGCATGCGGTTTTTTATTTTTTAGAGAACAAAGTTTTTTTCGTTAATTTTTATTTTTTTTGGCTCGTTTTTTTGCCAAATACTTTGCCTTAGGTTTTATCACGAACATTCATTGCTTAAAATCACCAAATTTTCGCAAAACGAGTAATACAGCTTAGCAATTTCTTTTCTCTTTCAGTAGATTTTACTAAATCCATTCCTTAGTAATTTTAATATATAAACGTTTAGCTACTTCAACAGTTAACATGTACGCAATGATGATTCCAAAGAACCATGGCCAGTAGTTAGCCGGAAGTTTCACAAAGTCAAAAACCTCTCTTATAGGCGTTGCTACAATCAGGAAACCGAGTAAAATTGCGCCTAAACTACTTAACATCACAGGCATTGACGCACGACTTTGAATGAATGGTATTTTCCGCGTCCGGACCATATGAACAACTAACGTTTGACTAACAAGTCCCACCATAAACCAACCTGTTTGGAATAAATGTTGAGTTGCCAAACTATTGGCGCTAAACACAAACCACATGACAAGATACGTTAGAATATCGAAAATACTACTTACCGGGCCAATACATACTGTAAATTTCGCTAGTCCGTTCGTTTCCCACCGAACAGGGCTTAATAACTCTTCTTCATCGACATTATCCCAAGGAATTGTCAACTGAGCCACATCATAAATCAAATTTTGAATCAAGAGTTGTAAGGAAAGCATTGGTAGAAATGGTAAAAAGGCACTGGCTACTAAAATTGAAAAGACATTCCCAAAATTGGAGCTGATGGTAATTTTAATATATTTCATCATATTGCTAAATACTTTTCGTCCTTCAATCACACCAGATTCCAGTACATTTAAACTTTTTTCCAGTAAAATAATCGAGCTAGCATCTTTAGTAATATCAGCTGCAGTATCTACTGAAATGCCCACATCAGCTTTTCGTAATGCCGGTGCATCATTAATGCCATCCCCCATAAAACCAACCGTATGACCTTTTGCTTGTAGCAATTCAATAATTTTAGATTTTTGCATCGGATTTAATTTGGCAAATAAATTAGTTTCTTCTACTTGCGCCCGCAACTCTTCATCTGTCATTGCTTCAATTTGAGAACCTAATAACACATGGGAAACTTCAATGCCTACATCTTTACAGACTTTTTTGGCGACAATGTCATTATCGCCCGTTAGCACTTTCACGTTGACACCATGTTCATGTAAGGAGCGGATAGCGCTGACGGCTGACTCTTTTGCTGGATCAAGAAAACCCATAAATCCAATCAATGTCATCTCTTTTTCATCTTCAACTGAATAAACTGCTTCTTTGTGGACATCTTTTTTTACAGCTACCGCTAACACACGCATCCCTTGTTTGTTCATTTGAACATTTACTCGGCGTAGTTCTTCTCGTACAGCACTGCTTAATGGTACAATTTCGCCATTAATTTGCGCATGCGTGCACACTTCTTCCATTTCTTCCACGGCGCCTTTCGTAATCATCAATTGATGATCATCTGCATTCACGACAACCGTTAAGCGGCGTCTGGAAAAATCAAAAGGAATTTCATCAATTTTAGTGACATTTTTAAACGGCGTTTTCCATTGATGCTCTTCATAAAAATTAATAACGGCAATATCCATTAAATTTTTCCAACCTGTTTGATAAGAAGAATTTAAGTAGGCTAAATTTAGAACCTCGTCACTCAAATCACCTAATGGATTCAAATGTTGAACCAAAACTACACGATCTTCGGTAATCGTTCCAGTCTTATCTGTACAGAGCACATCCATACCACCCAAATTTTGGATAGCCGCTAATTCTTTAACAATGACTTTATGTTTCGATAAGGATAATGCACCCTTGGCTAAGTTACTCGTAACAATCATTGGCAACATTTCTGGTGTCAAACCAACTGCAACGGCAATCGCGAAGAAAAACGCTTCGCCCCAAGCACCTTTAGTTAAACCATTAATCAAGAAAACGATTGGAAACAAAATCATTACCATTCGTAATAAAAACTTACTGACTTTTGCTAAGCCTAAGTCAAAACTAGTTTTTCCTCGTTGTGTTGTAGCATTTTTAGCAATATCACCAAAAAATGTATGTTGCCCAGTTTTTAAAATAATCGCTTTTCCTTGTCCACTCAAGACATCTGTGCCCATAAACACTAGGTCTTGCATATCTAATGCAGAAACCTCTGTTTGTTGACGATCCACACCTGCATCCACAAATTTTTCGACAGGCATGGATTCGCCTGTTAGCGACGATTGATTAACGAATAAATCTTTGGTCCAAATCAACACGGCATCTGCAGGAATCATGTCTCCTGTAGCTAAAGTTACAATGTCTCCTGGAACAATTTCGTCCATTGGAATTTCTTTCGTAATTCCTTCCCGTGTCACTGCAGCGGTGTTTTCAATTAATTCTTTTAAATCCAAACTCGCTTTTTGAGAACGATATTCTTGTATAAAAGCAATCAAGACACTGGCTAAAATCATCACGCCCATCACGATAGCGGCTTCGAAATCTTTCGTTAATGTTGAAACGACCATCAATAAGGCTAAGACATAGACAAACGGATCTTTGAATGCACTTAAAAATAAAATAATTGCTGGGGTTGGCTTTTGTGCAGAAACTTCGTTTGGTCCAAATTCCTCTAATCTTTTTTCGGCATCTTCATTCGAGAGTCCTTTTTCAGATGTCCGTAATTCCATCATTAATTCCCGTTCAGAAAGCAAAGCCAATTTACGTAATTCTTGATCTTTGGTTGCTTTTCTCATATCCATTGTTTTTTTGTTCATCATTTTCTTTTCCTCCAAGGTTGTGGTCACCTGCCGAAAAGAGCGCTAAAATCTTCTCCTTTCATTGGTGACTGTATTTTGTTTCTCTGTTCACTTCCAGGGTCTTCCATGACAGTCATCCTTTCTTTTTCTTATTTATACTTCCAGTGAATAATTGCTTTTTTGCCAAACACACAAAAAAGGACCTACTCAACAATAGAGTACGTCCCAAAATACCATCTTTAAATAAGATTCTCTATCGTTGAGCTTTAGCACTATAGGGCGTAGATAACATGTATCAGCTACATTATGAATAACCTTCACGATTATTCCTGTTCAACCAACTAAGGGTCTCTCGATCCTTTCGCGGCAGCAGCATTTGTCCAAATAGGAGCCTCACCTAACAATTATTCAGTTTTTATCCACTTCTTATAATAGAGGAGTTTGACATTCTTGTCAAAAGATTTATGACTTTTTTGTTATAAATAAAAAATAACTACTTTAAAATTTCCTTTATTTCTGCTTTTCGCTCAGGAATAAACCACATGACTAAAACAATCGTATCAATAATCAGGACAGCGATTGGTGCTACCAGTTTACCCACAATCAACGCAATAATATTCAACACAATCGAAAGCGTTAATTTTGGATAGTGGCCAAACAAACGTTGTACTTCGGATTTGGGCCCATTTGCCTGAATCAATGCCCGCACCACTAGATAATAAGCAACATCAGCTCCTAATACTACTAAGCCATACAAAGCTTGTGGCGGCCAAGAAAACGGATGTTCACCTACCCAACCAGTAACAAACGGGAAAAACGTCAACGTCAAAATTAGAAAATTATTCATCCAAAGGACACGTCCATCAATTTTACGGACACTTTGAAATAAATGATGATGATTGTTCCAATAAATCAATAAAGTAACAAAACTAATTAAATAAATAATGATTTTGTGTCCAGATTGAGTCAGAGCAGACCAATCTGCTTTTTCAGGAATTTTTAATTCTAAAATTAATAACGTTAAAATAATCGCAATGACTGCATCTGTAAATGCTTCTACACGTGTTTTCGGCATCATTTCCCCCTACTTTCATAAAAATTAAATAACTTACCCAAAGTAAGTATAACGCATTTCTGTAAAAATTCAATTATTTATGAAGTCTCTCGGTTGTTGAAGTTCCTAAAAACGAGTGCAAGAGCCCCACTTAAAAGTAAGCCTCTTGCACTCGTTATAGAACAAATCAGTTATTGGAAGACGCCTGCCTGATAAGGTGCTAACTGCATCCGTTTCTTCACCGTAAAATCTTGATTCCCTAATAATTGTTGCCACTTTCTGCCTAGTAATTTATTCGGCAAGTCAAATTGGCACTTTTCTCCACTTAAATTGACAATCACTAACGCTGTTGCCTCAGTTGTTTTTCTTAAAAAAGCAAAAACAGACGGATGATTGGGCGCTAATAGTTCAAACTGTCCATCTGTAAAGACCGGATTGTCTTTCCGCAACGCAATTAACTTTTTATAATAATTCAATACGGATTGCGCATCCGTTTCTTGGTCAGCCACATTTATTTCTTTGAAATTGGGATGAATTGCTAACCACGGATGCCCCGAGGTGAATGAACTTGCCTCTTGACTCGTCCACTGCATAGGCGTACGCGAATGGTCCCGCGTCCAATGCGCCACTTCTTTTAATGCTTGTTTCGCATCGTAGCCACTTTCTATAAGCAAACGATAATGGTTATGAGAATCTTTAGCATCTAACTCGTCAATCTGTTGAAACGGATAATTAACCATGCCGATTTCCTGTCCTTGATAAATAAACGGTGTTCCTCGCAAGAGCAAGGCGATTGTTCCAATCGCCTTAGCAGAATGAGAGGTTTCATTGCCTAAAATTGAATTGATTCTGGGATTATCATGATTTTCTACATATAATGCATTCCAGCCTTCTGTCCCTAAATGCTTTTGCCAGCGAGCCATTACTTTTTTATAGCCTAAAATATTTAACCGTTCTTCTCCTGGCTTTCCTTCTCGAACATTGTGCTCTAATTCAAAAATCATATTCAGATAGCCCGCATCATTGGTCCATTCCACCGCTTTTTTACTTGAAACGCCACTAGCTTCCCCCACTGTCATGATGTCATACTCAGCAAAAATAGCTTTCAAATCCAGCATATAGTCTTCAATGCCTTTTACATTCATAAATGGAGCCCACGGATTCGTGGTAATTTTAAAATCCCAAGGTTCTTTTTGGATATGACTAATCGCATCCAATCGGAAACCATCAATTCCCAAATCTAACCACCAGCGAATCATCGCATAAATCTCTTCACGAACTTTAGGATTTTTCCAGTTCAAATCAGGTTGCTCTTTTGCAAACACATGAAAATATGCTTGCTTTGTACCTTCGTCATACGTCCAAGTCGAGCCACCAAAAAAGCTTTGCCATTCATTCGGCATACGATCTGGTGTCGCATCGGCCCATAAATAATACTCACGATACGGATTATCTAAACTTTTTTTCGCTTCAACAAACCACGGATGTTGATCACTGGTATGATTGACCACTAAATCAAGAATAATCTTCAAACCTAATTGATGCGCTTGGTCCAAAAGTTCTTGAAAATCTTCCATCGTACCAAACTCTGGCTGAATCCCTTGATAATCCGCAATATCATAACCATTGTCAACGTTTGGCGAAGTGTAAATCGGATTTAACCATAAAAAATCGACCCCTAGTTCTTTTAAATACGGTAATTTCTCAATAATTCCCTGCAAATCACCAATGCCATCCCCGTTGCTATCTTTAAAACTCCGAGGATAAATTTGATAACCGACAGCATTTTTCCACCATTGGTCCATCTTATTGACTCACTTTCACAACAAATGCTTGCCAAGGCGCTAACGAATAGTCTGCTAAAGCAGTGACATCTGTCGGCATATTTTCAATCATTACTTGTTCTACAGAAACGTCTGCAGAAAATGGCTGAACTTTGTCAGAAAAGTTCGTTACAACAAGCCAGCGTTCCTCACCATAGGTACGATAAAAACTGATCACTTCCTCCACTGTTTCCAGCAATTCAAAGTTGCCCCAAACGATTAAAGGATGTTCTTTTCTCAAACGAATCATTTCTTGGTACGTATAGAATAGTGAATTTTTATCTGCCAAAGCAGCAGCGACGTTAATCGTTTGATAATTGGGATTAACATCAATCCAAGGTGTACCAGTCGTAAAGCCCGCATTTTTTTCAGCGGTCCACTGCATAGGCCGGCGTGCATTATCACGACCTTTAGTATTAATTTTCAGCAAAATTTCTTCTTTAGAATATCCTTTTTCTAGATACTCATGGTACATGTTAATCGTTTCGATGTCCCGCGCTTCACGAATATCTGTAATCGGCGTATTGGTCATACCAATTTCTTCCCCTTGATAAATATAAGGTGTGCCTTTCATCATGTGCAGTAAAATAGCGAATAACTTACTACTTTCCAACCAATATTCCTGATCATTTCCCCAACGTGAAATCATTCTCGGTAAATCATGGTTATTCCAAAATAAAGAATTCCAGCCATCATTTCCTAATTCTGTTTGCCATTTTGCAAAAACCTGTTTCAACTTGGCAACTTCCATTGGCTGAAGGTCCCATTTTTCTTTACCTGGTTGTTGATCCAAGCTCATATGTTCAAACTGAAAAATCATAGATAATTCATGACGCTCTGGACTAGAGTACATTTTTGCAATCTCAGGTGTGGCCCCCCATGTTTCACCTACAGTTAACAGCTCTTTGCCGCCAAATGTCGCGGCGTTCATTTCTTGTAAATAACGATGTAAATGAGGCCCATTCGCGGTGATCTCTTCTCCTGGAATTTTACCCACTAAGTCAATTACATCTAAACGGAAACCGCCAATTCCTTTATCAATCCAAAAATTCATCATCTCGTAAACCGACTGACGCATTTGTTGGTTTTCCCAATTTAAATCTGGTTGTTTTTTACTAAACAAATGCAAATAGTATTGCCCACTCGCTTCATCAAACGTCCACGCCGAACCCGAAAAGGCAGATTTCAATCGGTTAGGCGCACCGCCATCTGAAGCAGGATCAGCCCATACATAATAGTCTCGGTAGGGGTTCTCCTTGCTTTTTTTCGCTTCAATAAACCAACGATGTTCATCTGACGTATGGTTAACCACTAAGTCCATAATAATTTCAATCTTTCGCTTTTTCGCTTCCTCAATTAGACGATCCATATCCGCCATCGTCCCAAACTCTGTCATAATCGCTTCATAATCAGAAATGTCATAACCATTGTCATCATTGGGTGATTGATAAACTGGTGATAACCAAATAGCCCCAATGCCTAACGTTTCCAAATAATCCAATTTTTCAATAATTCCTGGTAAATCTCCAATGCCATCTCCATTGCTATCCTTAAAACTGCGAGGATAAATCTGATAAACCACGACTTCTTGCCACCAATGTTTTTCCATTCTTCTTCACATTCCTTTGCTTAATTATTATGCTTGATATAAAAGAAAACCTTTTGGTAAAACCATTATCTGTTCTGAAGCAATTTCGATAGAAGAACTTAGCAAAACTTCTCGATCAGTTCTATCGACAAATTGTGTCTCTTGGCCAGTATTAAAAATCCCATAAATCGTCTGTTCCTCCAAACGACAAGCGAGTCTAATCAACCCCGTTTCAAAAGAAGTTCCTGTCCAATCGATTGTTCCACCAGAAAAAACAGCCGCATACTTTTTGCGAAGGGCAATCAATGATTTTACAAATTCCTTCAAATCCAAATCTTGCTGATTTTCCTCCCAAACCATACAACGACGACAATCAGGATCCATATCACCTGTCATACCAATTTCATCACCATAGTAAAGACAAGGGACACCTGGTTGAATATACGTAAACGCTAATACTTGGCGCATCAGCTCTTTATCCTCTTTCGTTTCATGCAATAAGCGTGGTGTATCGTGGGAATCTAAAACATTAAACTGCATTTGATTCGTTTGTTGTCGATAGAGCATTAACTGGTTGTTCATTTCAGAAAGCATCTTTTCCAAGGACAGTTCTTGCTTGACAAAGTAGCCCATAATCGCATCTGTGTATGCATAATTCATCACTGCATGAAATTCGTCTCCTTGGAGCCAGCTTTGCGACGAGTGCCAAATTTCTCCTAAAATATAAAAATCTTCTTTTGCGTCATCACATGTTTGCCGGAATTTTTTCCAGAACGCATGATCCACTTCGTTTGCCACATCTAAACGCCAGGCGTCAATATCATATTCCTCAATCCAATAACGAGCAATTTCTAAAAGATAGGCTTGCACTTCTGGATTTGCTGTATTTAATTTAGGCATATGCGGAGTGAATGCAAAAGTATCATAGGTAATGTTGCTTGCTTCTTCAAAATCAGCACTTTCTTCATAGCTAGCTGGAAACTCATTTACGTGGAACCAATCGGCATAAATTGAGTCCTGGCCATTTTTTAACACATCTTGCCATTGAGGCGAAGTGTCCCCCATATGGTTAAAAACGGCGTCCAACATAATCTTGATGCCCCGTCGATGACACTCTTCGACTAAACGCTTAAAGGTAGCACCATCACCAAAAGCTGGGTCAATTTTTAAATAATCAATCGTATCATATTTGTGATTAGAAAACGCTTCAAAAATTGGGCAAAAATATAAGCCGTTAACACCTAAATCTTCAATGTAATCAAGATGATCTAGCACCCCTTGCAAATCCCCACCAAAAAAATCTTGTCGATCTGGTCTTTTAGATCCCCACGGCAACGTCCCTTCAGGATCATTGGCGAGATCACCATTTGCAAAACGCTCTGGAAATATTTGATACCAAACCGTTTCTTTTACCCATTCAGGTGCTTTAAAACGATCGATTTCATGAAAATACGGCATCCGAAAATAATTATTCGCCATCTCTAAATACTTTTCTTCTAAAGGATAAATGCCGTGTTCGCCATAAAACGCCCTCAAACCATCCGCCCCTACTAAAGTAAAAGCATATGAAAGGCGTTTAAATTTTGCACTTAATGCAATAAACCAGTAATCATATAACTCCGTAGATACTAACTTCTCCATGGTTAACGACTGTTGGTACCACTTTTCTTTCCCTAAAAGATAAGGATCTCCTTGCACTAATTGGACAGAGGCAATGTCGCCTTTTGCCGTACGCAAACGAATATGCATGGTTTCTTCTGTATAAAGATAAGCAAATTCACTTTCTGGACGATGGTAGATTGCAGCAGTGTTCATTTAATTCTCTCCTTTAATTGTCGCTTTTCGTGTATTTTCTAATACTCGAACACATTTTAGCGCAAACGATTGCATTTGTATACCCTTTTTTATTTTTTTATTTAAAATGCTCAATTAGTGGTATACACCACTTTAAATAAACAGTATGTTATTTATAACAAAAAAACTTTTTTAACTTTCTCGATGAAAAACACTTGATTATTTCCGCAATCGGTTGCATAATAAGACTTGTAAAAAATAATTTTTGGAGGGTTCAAAAATGAAAGCGAATTGGAAAAAGATTTTAATGGGCGGTATCCTTTTAAGTGCTTCCGCGGTTTTACTTACTGCCTGTGGTGGCGCAGAAAAAACGAAAGCTGAAAATGAAAGCGGTTCAGCAAATAAAGCAGCTGGTGACGTAAAATTATGGGTTGATACTGAATATATGGGCGTCTTTAAAAAAGTTGTCGCCGATTTTGAAAAAGAAAACCCCGATATTAAAGTTAACTTAACTGCTGGAAATTCGGCAGATGCTAAAAAAGACATTGCAAAAGATCCTAAAGCTGCCGCAGATGTTTTCATGATGCCACATGATCAAATTGGTCAAATGGCAGAAGCTGGTCTGATTTACCCTAACACAAAATATGAAAAAGAAGTCAAAGAAAACAATATCGACTCGGCAGTCGCAGGAGTCACTTGGAAAGACAAAGTCTATGCCTACCCTTATGCCGTAGAGTCACAAGTTCTTTATTATAACAAAGATACGTATTCTCCAGAGGAAATTAAAACTTGGAAGTCTTTAACTGAAAAAGGCAAAATCGGTACCAATTTTGGCGAAGATGGCGCAAATTATATCTTCGGTCCTCTATTTATGAGTAACGGCGATTACTTATATGGTGAAAATGGCGAAGATCCGAAAGGTACCAACTTTAACAACCAACAAGGTATAGAAGTATTACAATGGATTGCCGATCAAAAAAATAATCCTGGTGTGATCCAATCAAATACAGAAGCATTGTCTAATCTAGGTTCTGGCAAAACGGATGCCTTCCTTTCTGGTCCTTGGTCTAAAAACGATGTAGAAAAAGCTCTTGGCGACAAAATGGGGGCCGCTGCCTACCCAACCATTGATTTTGGCAATGGAGAAAAACAAATGAAAGCTTTCTTGGGCGTTCGTAGTTTTGCTGTCAACCAACAAACACAAGCACCATTGGCCGCAATGACATTAGCAAACTATTTAACAAGTGAAAAAGCACAAATGACTTACTTCAAAGAAATCGGTTTTGTCCCCTCAAACAAAAAATTACAAACAAACGAAGAAATTACACAAGATACTGTTGCAAAAGCTATCTTAGAAATGGCGCAACCAACCCACTCTGTGGTAATGCCAAAAATCCCAGAAATCGTTTCATTCTGGCCTGCGATGGATGCAGTGATCAATGATACGTACAAAGGCAATATCAAACCTGCGGATTATCAAGCAAAATTAGATAAATTAGTCCAAGACACATCAAAAGAAGCAAAAGAATAAAAAGAGTAAAGAAATGGGACGAGCTTCAATCTGCTGTCCCATTTCCTCTATCTTTTTTATTTAAGTAGAAAGTGAGTGAACGAAGATGTTCAAGAAAAAGAAAGCCCAGACGTCATTTCGAGAGGTCTTTAAAAAAGGCGACTTCGCTACAAAACTATCTTTTTTAGTTATGGGTGCTGCAAACTTCGCCAACAAGCAGTGGTTAAAGGGAATCATCTTTTTAACAGCTGAAATTGGCTTTATCTATTGGTTAATCCGTAATGGTTTCCACGCATTAATGATGCTAGGAACACTAGGGACCCAACAGCAAGGATTAGTATATGATGATTCTTTAGGGATTGAAGTTCTAAAAGAAGGCGATAATTCAATGCTCTTATTATTATTCGGAATTGCAGCAATTTTAGTCTGTTTATCGCTAATCATTTTATATGTAATCAATTTAAAAAGCGCCCGTCACCTATATGAATTAAAGACAGCCGGCAAAAAAATTCCAACAACTATGGATGATTTACGCAGCTTGTTAAACGAACGTTTCCATGCAACTTTAATGACGATCCCCTTACTAGGCGTTCTTTTCTTTACCATCTTGCCGTTGTTATATATGATTTCAATTGCTTTTACCAACTACGACCATAACCATTTACCACCGAAAAACCTTTTTACTTGGGTTGGATTGGCAAATCTAGGTAATGTAGTCACAGGCGATATGGCTTCAACGTTCTTTCCAGTACTTGGCTGGACCTTGATTTGGGCTGTTTTCGCAACCGCAACTTGTTTCTTTTTTGGAATCATTTTAGCCTTGCTTATCAATACAAAAGGCTTAAAATATAAAGCGTTTTGGCGGACTATTTTTGTTATCACGATGGCCGTACCTCCGTTTGTTTCACTTTTAATTATGCGAAACCTCTTAAATGGTTCTGGACCTATCAATGCTCTGTTGTTAAATTGGGGCTTAATCGATTCTTCTATCCCCTTCTTAACAGATCCGAATTGGGCAAAATTAACCATTATTGTTGTCAATATGTGGATTGGTATTCCTGCTACGATGTTAATCTCTACAGGGATTATCCAAAACCTTCCTGAAGATCAAATCGAAGCAGCTAGAATTGACGGTGCCAATAAATGGCAAATTTTTAAAAGTATTACGTTTCCACAAATTCTATTTGTGATGACCCCAGCGCTGATTCAACAGTTTATTGGCAACATCAATAACTTCAATGTCATTTATCTATTAACAGGTGGTGGGCCAGCCAATTCTAACTTCTACGGTGCAGGCTCAACTGACCTTTTAGTTACCTGGCTATACAAATTGACTGTCGATACAATGGATTACAATTTAGCCTCTGTGATTGGTATTTTAATCTTCATTCTCTCCGCAGTCTTCAGTTTAATTGCCTATACACGTACGAATTCATTTAAGGAGGCGTAACTTATGGCTAAAGCAAAAAGTTACCAGAAAAAACAACGCACTGCACTTACCAGCGTTTACATCATTCTAACCATTTTAGCAGTTTTTTGGATGTTCCCCATTGTGTGGATTATCTTAACAAGTTTTCGTGGCGAAGGCGGTGCATTTGTTCCCTATATCATTCCCAAAACATTCACTTTAGAAAATTATAAAGTATTATTAACAAATCAGACTGGCAACTTCCCCTTTGTCCGTTGGTTTTTGAACACCTTGTTCGTTTCCATCGCAAGCTGTCTGTTATCAACTTTCATTACAATCGCAATGGCTTATGCGCTGTCACGGTTGCGTTTCCGCTTAAGAAAACCATTTTTAAAAGTGGCGCTCGTTTTAAATATGTTCCCTGGTTTTATGAGTATGATTGCCGTTTACTATATTTTAAAAGCCTTAAATTTAACTGAAAGTTTATTCGCTTTAATTCTGGTTTACTCTGCAGGCTCGGCGCTAGGTTTTTACATCGCCAAAGGTTTCTTCGACACCATTCCGATGGCTTTAGACGAATCGGCTATGATTGACGGTGCCAACAAGTGGCAAATTTTCACAAAAATTACGTTGCCATTGTCGAAACCAATTATTGTCTATACTTCTTTAACCGCCTTCATGGGCCCTTGGATGGATTTTATTTTCGCAAAAGTTATTATGGGTGATAAAGTTGAAAATTACACCGTTGCGATTGGTCTCTTTTCGATGATGACCAAATCAACAGCCAATTCACTATTCATGGCTTTTACAGCAGGATGTGTGCTGATTGCCATTCCAATTACTATTTTATTTATATTAATGCAACGTTTCTATGTAGAAGGCGTGACTTCTGGCTCTGTCAAAGGCTAGAAAAAACATCGTTTGGTTTATAGCCAAACGATGTTTTTTATTTTTTGGCGTTGTTTTCCTTACACGTTTTTCTTCGTAGCGCTTGATAATTGGACAAAATTTTCATGACCGCCAAAAAGTGTTGATTGACCTCTTGATAATCCTCTAAGGAAAGAACACTAAGCGTTTCAGATAGTTGCTGTTTTACTTGATTTTCTTTTTGCTTAAAGAGCTTCTCGCCTTCTTTTGTCGTATAAACATTAACCACGCGGCGATTTTCTTGATTATGGCGACGTTGAACAATCGCTCGTTCTTCTAACCCCGCAATAGAGCGACTCACTTGAACTTTCGACGTTCCTACTTGGTTGGCTAACTCCGTCATACTAATTCCTTCATTTGTTGCCACAATTAATAAAATTAACATGTCTAACTTGGTTAATTTTAGATCCTCCAAGTCTAGGTCTTTAAAAAGCAATTGGCTCATATATGAAAAAATTTCAGTAAAGACACTAATATCTAAATTTGATGAATGCTTCTCTTTATCCATATGTTCTCCCTCGTTTCCCACCTAGTGTATACTAAATTCACTTGATTATCAAATGGTAATGATTGATTTTTGTTAACTATTATGTTACGTTATACACTAACTTAAGGTTGTATTGTTGATAAATTGGAAGAAGGATGCGAAAAATATGCTAGAACTCAAAGAGATAAAAAAATATTATACTGTCGGCGGAACGACCACTAAAGCTTTAGATGGCGTCTCTGTCGCTTTTCGAAAACAAGAATTTGTAGCCATTCTGGGTCCCAGCGGCTCTGGTAAAACGACGATGTTGAATGTGATTGGCGGATTGGACAATTACGATTCTGGTGACTTAATCATTAACGGCAAATCAACAAAAAATTTTAAAGAAGCCGACTGGGATGCTTATCGGAATAACTCAATTGGTTTTATTTTTCAAAGTTACAACTTAATTAGTCATCAAGGGATTTTGGATAATGTCGAGCTTGGTATGACACTGAGTGGTATTTCAAAAGCAGAAAGACGCCAAAAAGCCGAAGATGCACTCATCCGTGTCGGTTTGAAGGACCATATCCATAAAAAACCTTCCCAATTATCTGGCGGTCAAATGCAACGGGTTGCCATTGCTCGTGCTTTAGCTAATGATCCCGATATTTTACTTTGTGATGAACCAACTGGTGCATTGGATTCAGAAACCAGTCTGCAAATTATGGCACTTATCCAAGAACTTTCGAAAGAAAAATTAGTTATTATGGTGACCCACAATCCTGAATTAGCTCACGAATACGCTGATCGAATTATTGAATTTTCAGATGGCCAAATTCGTCATGACTCGCGTCCTCATATTGAACATGAAAAAAAAGAACCTTTCGAATTGAAACGCACCAAAATGAAATTCACGACTGCGCTGCGTTTATCTTTTAATAATATCCGCACTAAAAAAGGGCGAACTTTTTTAACCGCCTTTGCTTCAAGTATCGGAATTATCAGTATTGCGATTGTCCTTTCTCTTTCAACAGGATTCCAGAAACAAATTGATAAAACTCAGTCGGAAACGTTAGCGCAATTTCCGATTACCATTTCTAAAATAGCGACCGATCAAGATCCAGAAAGTTTCAATAATCAGGACAAAAAAGGCACCTTCCCGAAAGAAAAAGAAGTGACTGCTAAAATTAGCGATGCGGACCGTGCGCAACACACGAATTTAATTGATCAAAAGTTTATTGACTATGTCAATCACATTGATCCTGAATTAAGTAATAATATCGGCTATACTCGTCTAGTCAATATGAACTTATTAAGAGAAATCAACGGGAAAGCACAAGCTGTCAAATTTTCAAACGATGCACCCGACGGCCAATCAAACGCGATGGCTTCTATGATGGCTGCCCAAACTGGTGTCGGCGTTTCTGCTTTTCCTAAACAACTAGAAAATGGAAAAAACAATTTCTTAAAAGACAATTACTCGTTGCTTGAAGGAAATTATCCAGAAAAAGAAACCGATGTCGTTTTAATCGTCGATAGTAACAATACCACCAATATTAATGCTTTAAAAAATCTTGGCTTTGACGTGAAAGATAATCAAAAGATTGCCTTTTCAGACATTGTTGGCACAAAAATGAAATTAGCCAATAATAATGCATTTTACACCAAATTACCGACAGGCAACTTCATTCCTAACCAAGATTTGCAAGCTGTTTACGATAACCCAGAAAATACTGAATTAACAATTTCAGGGATTTTGCGAATTAAAGATTCTTCAACAATGAATCTATTAGCACCTGGAATTGCTTATAGCGATGCACTTTCAACTAATATGATTGCCAAAAACAAAACCTCTGACATTGTTAAAGCGCAAGAAGCCAGCAACACTAACGTTATGACTAACGAAACATTAGATGCTTCCGCGAAAGAAAACCTGTTGTCTTATTTAGGAGCGAACGAAATCCCTTCAAGTATTATGATTTATCCAAACGATTTCAAATCAAAAGATAAAATTCTTGATTATTTAGATGCTTATAACAAAGGAAAAGATAAAAAAGACCAAATCATCTATTCTGATTTAGCTGGAACAATGACCCGCTTAACAGGTGGTTTAATGGATGCCATCACCTATGTGCTGATTGCATTTGCTGGGATTTCCCTTGTTACAAGTATGATTATGATTGGGATTATCACCTATACTTCTGTCATTGAGCGGACCAAAGAAATCGGTATCCTGAAAGCGTTAGGAGCTCGTAAAAAAGATATTACCCGGGTGTTCGATGCCGAAACTGCTATTTTAGGCGTTGCCTCTGGTATTCTTGGTGTTGTGATTGCCTTTCTCGCAACATTTCCGATCAATGCAGTGCTCTATAACCTGACTGATTTAGAAAATGTTGCCACCTTAAATCCAATTCACGGGATTATTTTGATTGTAATTAGCACAATCTTAACCATGATTGGTGGCCATATCCCTGCCCGAATGGCAGCGAAAAAAGATGCGGCAGTTGCTTTACGTGCAGAATAAATAACAAAAAATAATCCTTTAATTTCTCTTAAAGGATTATTTTTTGTTTGTAATTTTTATAAAACCACCGTATACTAAATGATTGTGAATGCTTAATAAAAAGAAACGAGGTAATTTCATGTTAAAAAAACCATTTTTACTATTTTTTTCACTTTTAGGAGCTATTTTTATTTTAGCTAGTTGTGGCATAGGAAAAGATGCTGTCACAGATACTAAGTACAAAGTTAGTTTGCAGCAAGCTGCTGAAATCTATGAAAAAGAAGCTGGCAACAGCAAACCATTAGTAAATGTCCAATTTGATACAGAACCAGCAAGTGACTACAGCTATATCTTTACTAACGATACAGAAACACTTTACGTGAATCCTGAAACAGGAAAAGTCACCAAAAATACTGAAGCAAATCAACTTGGCGAAAACGAGACAGCCTTTTCAGCTGCTGAAGTCAAAGAATTAGGCGCTGTTAACGACGTTTTAGCCAAAGCAAAAAAAGAAGTTGGAGGACTTTCTCCACGTATTTTGACTTGGAAGTTAACCAAAAATAACAATAAACTTGTTTATACAGTAGATGTTAAAACGACTACGGCAGATGAAAAAGTTACCTTAGATGCCAATAAATAAGCACAAGCGTATAACTTATCACGAAATAACCAAATCTTAAAATACTCTTTGGGACAGAAACTACGCATTAGGAAACCTTAACATTTTCCGAAGCCGATCGTTCTGTCCCAATTTCATTCTTTTAAGTAATAATAATTGTTCGTTACCCCTGCTACCGTTATACTTAGTTTAAAAGAAAAGATGGGAGTATCAATTCATGGTTTATACAGTTGATTTTAAAGAAGTAGCCACTATTGGTTTAGAAAGTTCACCAGTGGCACCTGCCCTTGCTGGACTAAGAGCGAATGAAGCTCGCTATTTTTGGAATAAATACAAACATCGCTTTACGACCGTCCCTGCCTCTGAAGCTCCAGAAACATTGGCCTGGATTGAAAAAATTTTATTAGAACGAGAATTACATTTCCCTTACAAGCCACTTGAAATTTCTTCTTTCACTTTAGATGGCATAAAAATGGCCTATGTATTTTATGAAAACGGCTTAGCAGTTAACGTGATGTACACATTAGCTGAGGAAGGCAAACGCGCCGTTGGGTTTAAACTTTCAGATGGTATGGCAATCCCTGCAGAATTTGAAGGAAAATTCAAATTTGCTCGTCAAAAATCAAAATTAGCTGGAACCATTCGCGGCTCTTATTTTGTCATTAAAGGAACCTATTAAAAAAATGCTTTTGCCCTTATTATTAAAGGCAAAAGCATTTTTTTATTTTAATTCTTCAATATAGTTAAATACTTGTTGTCCAGCAATACCGCCTTCACCGACCGCTGTCGTGATTTGACGCAATGTTTTTTCACGGACATCACCAATGGCATAAACACCAGGAATTTTTGTTCTCATTTCTTGGTCTGTTTCAATCCAACCAGCCTCATTCGTAATACCAGCTTTTTTAAATGGTTCTGTTAATGGATCTAGCCCCACGTAAATGAACACGCCGTTTGCTTCAATTTCAGAAACTTCATCTGTTTTGACATTCCGTGCTTTCACACCTGTCACGACCATTTCATTGCCAACAATTTCTTCGACAACTGTATCCCAAACAAAGGAAATCTTTTCATTTGCAAAGGCACGATCTTGAATGATTTTTTGCGCACGCAATTCATCACGACGGTGAACAATCACTACTTCAGAAGCAAATTGCGTTAAATAGATTGCTTCTTCAACTGCAGAATCGCCGCCGCCAACGACTACTAAGCGTTTATTTTTAAAGAAAGCACCGTCACAAACAGCACAATAAGAAACACCACGGCCAGCAAATTCTTCTTCGCCTTTTACACCCAATTTTCGGTGTTCACAGCCTGTTGCAATAATTACCGCTTTAGCTTCATAAGATTTGTCATCACAAATCACTTCTTTATAGGATCCGTGGTCTTCAATGCCCATCACAATACCATACGCATTTTCCGTACCAAATTTTTCTACATTTTCATACATTTTATAGGCCAATTCTGGACCCATAATAGAATCAAAGCCTGGGTAATTCTCTACCTCAGCAGTGTTGTTCATTTGCCCACCAGGCGCACCGCGTTCAATCATTAATACAGAAAGATTGGACCGTGATGCATAAAGTGCTGCCGTCATCCCAGCAGGACCGGCACCAATGATAATTACATCATACATTTTATTTCCCCCAAAATTTTAAGTAAGTTTACTTTACTCCTTAAACAATTTCTTGTCTACTTTTCTGCCCTTTTTTGACATTCGGAGTAGGTGTGTCTATTACGTAAGTTATTGTACCACGGTTTTGTGTTTTCTAGGAGGGGGAAAAGAAAAGTTTAAAAATAACGATCACAACGAATCATTGATTTTTAGAAGCCGTTGTACTGCCGCATCAGAGAATTCTTCTTTATCATTTTTTATGCATTCTTGTTGATTTTGCCCTTGTGGAACAAAACGAAATACTGTAAATGATGCAGATAACGTATCAGGATTACTAATCCGATGAAGACTTTTATGCATCCGAATAAGTTCTCCTTCTGCACAAATTCTTGAAATAATTTGCTGATTTTCTAGCTCTTCTATTTTCACTTTTCCCGACTGCACAAGTAAAACTTCTTCGATTTCGTGATGCTTATGCCAACCTTGCACAGTTTTTCCTGGCAAGCTATTTATATGTATTTCAAACTCTGGAAATAGAAAATAATTTACTTCTGTTCCATCTGGCTTTTTACGAAAGATGACCTCGTCTCTTGTTAAAATTTCTATATATTTCTGTAACATGGCAGACTCCTTTTAACTTTTTTTATAGCCGAAAGCTATTCTTTCAAACTAAGTTTGAAGCTACTTTCTGAAAATTCGAGTTCCTTTAAATATACTTTTATTACCATTTGAAAATCACTTTTTTTAAAACAATTGACTGTTCAGTATCAATCTTCACTAATCCATCTGTTCACCAGAAAAAATATAGTATTTCCGATTATTCACGAACTTATTATTCAACTTCAAAGGAAAATCAGTCAACATACAGCCCACATATCTAACATCAGAAACACTTCTACTTTTCTCAAGTACTGCTATGGTATACATTGACCTTACTAGTAACATTATAGCATCAAGTTTTAATCATATGTAGATTTAAAAAAAACTGATAGCACCCTAACAGATGTTTTCGTTGCTCATTTAATTTACATGATTATTTTTTAGATGCTAATTAAATGTTTGTCAGTAACCTGAATTTTTGATATTTTTATCCAGATTACTTATGTCGGTTTATCAGTTGTGCTAACAAAAAATGATTGTTTTTAAAGATAATTTAATTCATAATATATATAGAATGAAAAAAAGGAGGTTTTATTGCTGAAAGTTGCTATTTGTGATGACAATCCAACGTTAACCGAAAAAATAAACACGATGCTATTTAATTATAACCCAAATATATTTGAAACCTATACCTACTACAATCCTCTCAAGTTAGTCAATCAACTTGACCAAGAAAATTTTGACTTTTTTATTTTAGATATAGAAATGAGTGAAATGAGCGGAATAGACTTGGCAAAAAAAATCCGAGAACGTGATATTTTATCACCTATCGTTTTTTTGACGAGTTACAAAGAATACATGGAAGAAGTCTTCCAAGTACAAACTTTTGATTATTTATTGAAACCGCCTACGGAAGATCGGTTGCACCAAGTTTTGGAAAAACTGAGACAACAGCTAGAAAAAAAAAGAAATTACTTTGTATTTTCTAGTAACAAAGTTACTTATAAAATACCAACCAAAGATATCATTTATTTCGAAAAAGATAAAAGACAAGTATTGATTCATACAGTTGGAGAAATCTACAAACCCTATATGTCAACGAATCAGATAAACGAACAACTTGATACGAATTTTGTGCAAGTCCACTCTTCTTTCATAATAAATTGCGCTTATATAAAAGAGTTAGGAAAAAATTTCCTATTAATGGATTCTAAATGTATTGAAATACCAATAAGTAGGCGCTTCAAAGCCGCCGCTCATAAAAGTATAGTTATGTCCATGAGAGGAAAGATATAATGCTTGATATAACATTACGAAGCCTAAGTTTGTTAGTTTATTTATTTCTTATCTCTTATTTTTTTTCTAATTGGTCAACAGCTATTAAAAATCATAGAGAATTTTATAATGTCATCTGGATTGTTATAATCATATCAGCCATGGTTACGATTATATTATCCAATGCTTACATACCGAACATTTATTTACCGTATCTTAACTTATTACTAAGTTTCATTTTAACTTACACTATTGCTATGCTACACTCGGTCCCTTATCTCGACTCGGCCGTATGGACAATGACACTTATATCAATAAATTTAATCTGTGAAGTATTGTCGTTACACTTTACGAAAATAATTTTAAATGCAGAATTAACATCCTATGGTAGCCCTACTTTTTTCATAACTTCAATAACAATTACAACTTTGATTGGGGTAGCCTGGATAGTCATACTTAAATTTTCAATAGTTAAAGAAGCAAAGTCTGAATTATCGACAAACTTATCATTTATTGTGATTTTATTACCTATTCCCATACTATCAATAATCATTTTATTTGGGCTTTTAATAGGAAACAACAATGACAAAATTTCTGAGATTACTATTACGATTAGTGTCATATTTTTAAACATCTGTGTAATTTTTCTTTATAAAATCACTATAGAATATCAAAAAAATCAATATAATCTTACTTTGAGAAAAAAAAATATCGAAGTGGAGTATAGAATTTTAAATGAAATAAAGAGAAACAGAACTAACGTTTTAAAATTAAAACATGATTTGAAGAATCAATACTTAACAATCCTCGGACTTATCGAAAATGAAGAAGTTAATGAAGCTATCGATTATATTAAGAGTAGTTTTGATATTTTAGAACCACCAACAAAAACTTATGCTGCCGATGGAGTATTAAACTACCTATTGAATGAAAAGCTTGCTGAAGCAAGAAAGAATCAAATTAATGTTGATCATCAGATATTTGTCTCTAAAAATATAAAAATTAATAATGACGTTCTAACTATTGTAATTGGAAATATAATTGATAACGCCATACAAGCATCGAAGAGAATCAAGCCGATTGACAGATATGTCAATATAATTATCAAGCAAGTCAATAATGATTTATTTATTGAAGTATCTAATAACTATAATTCTGAAGAAATTTTTACAAGAAAACATAGAAAAAATAAAGGTTTAGGAATGAAAAACATTGATGATCTCTTACAACAATTAGGTGGTATTCAACGTCACTGGACGAAAGAACGTAGATATTTTGTAACTATAGTTATATTTAATGTATACAAAGGAAACAAATGCGGTGATAACTAATCAAGTAAATCACCGCATTTTTTAGTATACTTCCATGTCGCATAATTTATCAGAAAATTTCAAAAATAACCAAACAAGCATCAATCCCATAATCGTTGAAAATAGGAACGTTATAGTTGGAAAATTCATAAGACCCATAGCAGAAAAATTCGAATATATTAGCATTAGTACCACTGACGTTATTATTGAAGCAATTTCCGATTGTTTCCAAATTGAAATTATTTCTGACAATATCAAAATTACGAATAGTAGACTACAACTTGTAACTATGGTAATAAGACCAAGGTAAATTTCAAAAAATAAATTTGAACTATGAAACTTCAAAATTAAGTTAAGCAAAACCTCAGTCACAAATGAAATAAGAAGCGCACTTCCAAAGCTAGATAAGATTATCACGTAAAAAGAACTTGTTTTTTTTACGAGAAGCTCTTTTCGATCAATCGGAAAAAGAAACGTTCTATTCCGGTGATTGCCAACATAAAATCGTACAAGCTCTTTCCTTAGTAATACAGCTCCATAAATTGATATGCCGCACATAGAAACAGTGTTCGATAATGCTATAATTCCTTGAAATGACGAGATCGTATCAGCACTTTCATCAAATATTCCCACAAATGAGAAAAACATAAAAAATAACATTTGGATTACCAGTGTAATTAAGAAAACTTTAAACCAAACATTTTTAATTTTATCTAATTCATATCTATAAACATTCAATTTTGAGTCACTAATCATGTTTTCTCTTTTGTTCATCATAATACTCTTTCAACCCCTCTCTATACTCTTCTCGAATCTCAACCATTGATTTTGGTTCTTGTACATTGCCTTTCTCTATAAATATAACGTCATCAAGAAATGTTTCCATATCTCTCAATATATGACTACTAATTATCAACACTCTATTTTCGGACAAGGTCTTAACATTCTCAATAAATAACTCTACACCATCAGGATCTAAACCGTTAAATGGCTCATCTAATAATACTAATGAAGGGTTGTGAGCTGTAGCAAGACCTAGCAAAAACCTTTGTTTCATTCCTAAAGACATCGTATTAAACTTTCTTTTTTTATTTACATTTAGACCAACATCCATTAATAGAGTCTCTATCATTAACAAATTTTTTAACTTGTAATAAAAAGCATGGTCATTGTATATATCTTCAAGCATAAATCCATTTAAACTATCTGAGTTAACAAAGTTAGTACCCACCTGCAATAATATTTTAGGGTCTGCTATTTCTACTTGCCGATTGTCTATTTTAAGTATTCCACTATCAGGTCTAAGCAAACTACATAGACATTTCATCAAAGTTGTTTTACCTGCACCATTCGGACCAACTAATCCATAAATTTTCCCTACTTCTAAATCTAATTGATCAACCTTTAAATTGAATGTATCACTTACTTTTTTATATAAATTATTTATATTTATTGTTTGCATTTTGCAATTCAGTCCCTTCTTGACAATGAAATAAGTGAAAGTAATGTAGTTAACACGAACCAAAAACAAACTACAATAATATTAGAAACATTAACAGTATTCTGTTCATAAAACAGTGATCTTATCAAATTACTCGATGGAACAAATGGTAAAAATTCAAAAAAGTTCACTAAAGCAGAAGGCAATCTATCTGTTGGATAAGTAATAGGCGAGAATAAAAGTCCACCTATCATAATTATCTGAGTTGCTAATCCTACTACATTAGGTGTTAACCAATATGCCAAAGCAAAACCTATAGAGATCATACATAATTGAATTAGACTAAGAATAGCTAGGGCCTTCATTGAGAATCTAATTTGGACATCGAATCTTAAATATGCCGCTAAAAATGACATAAACACCCCAGGTAGTGAGGCCATTCCCCAAATTATAAAGTCGGAAATTAATATGTTCAACCGAGAAACTGGCAATGTCCTTTGATAGTCCACAATGCCCTCCTGTTTTGCTGTACTTACTATTTGAGCAGCAAGAACGCACCCTACCGCAATAATCCCAAGAGTAGTTGCTCCAGATGACAGATAGATAGCTGTCTGATTATTCACATCTGGTATTAGAAGTGCTAACCCGTAGACAATTGCTAATGATAGAAATACTTGAGTTAATGTAAAAACAGGCAATAAGTATTTATGTCTTAATAAACTCCACCCTACTAAAGCAAATAATTCCTTAATCATTGATTTTCTTCTATAATTTTTTATCATTTTCATCTATTAACTCTCCATAGGTTTCATTTAAGGATTTTGGGGAAACTTTATAATTTTGAACTTTTCTTTCTATTACTAATTTCATGACCCAGTCAACTGCTTCTAACACTTGACTGTTCTCTAATTCCATTTCTATCATTAATTCCTCATCGTTTATGTTAGTCTGAATTGCACTCGGTACTATTACACTCTTCAAATCACTTAGATTAAGAAAGTTAACAGTCATATAATTTCGATCGTTTATTTTTATAGACTGTTTTTTTAAGTTCTTATCCTCAAGAACCTTTCCATGATTCATTAAAATATATCTATCAGCATATTTTTCAACTTCTAAAATATTGTGTGTGACCACGATGATTATATGCCCCTTATTAGATAATTTTTTCAGATATCTCCATATTTTTTGCCGTCTAATAGGATCCACATCATTAGTAGGTTCGTCAAGGACTATTATTGGAGAAGGATATACAACGGCCATTGCAAATGAAGTGAGCCTTCTAAGTCCGCCTGAAAGTTTCTGTCCTGGTATATCTTTCCATCCATCTATTTTTAATTCTTTTAAAATTTTAATACACTCTTCTTCAGCTATTTTCTGACTGCCTCCTCTTATTCTTATTATTGACTCGACAGATTGAGCCATCGTTATACCTGCCAAGGGAGCATGTAGTTGAGGCATCATAGAGACATATTCTCTTGCAATTTTACTATCTCTCGCAAATGATAGACCATTAAATGTTATAGAGCCCTTTGTTGATTTCGTTATACCTATAATCTGATTCAACATTGTTGTTTTACCAGCGCCGTTATGTCCAGCTATGGCAGTTATTTCACCTTTATTAAAGCGCAAATTTATATTATCATTTGCATAGCTCTCTGATTTCTTGTACTTTTTACTTAGCGAATGTAATTCTAACTGTTGATTCAAAGCAAACCTCCTATATTTAGACTTAATTAAATTGATTGATAACAGGTTGGAACCATAACCAAATTATCATTACTAGCACACTTATGCTTATTACTTTAATAATGATTAATTTCATAATTGCGACCTCTTCAAAGTAGAAAGGATTATCAACCACAAAAGAAATCAAAATGTTAATATCTGTTTTTTGTATAATGATAAATTGCCACAATATCCTTGTTATAAGTATTGATGCCGCAATAGAATTAACTCCAACACTTTTATTATTCATAATCAAAAAAACTAACAAGAATATTGCATCCGACGACATTCCAGAGGTGATCGCCGTGATTCTACCAAACCTACTCCACGTCCATACATGAGTCATAGGTATCGTAGCAACGGCTTTAACTATGTTTAAATTGATTTTCCTTGAATTCCTTGAAAATATAATGTGCATAAATTCGTGAAAAGTTGTAGATACGATTGAGACAAGAATAGCAATTAGAAGAAATTTTAAAGGATTTGTAAACAAAACATTTACTGCACTTCCAAAAGGAGACCCCTTGATTACGAATAAAAATATGCTAATCGTAAACGCAACAATACCGTTAACATCAATCAGGAAAGAGGAGCTTTTAAATAAGATATTCTTAGGCTCGACAAATAGCGGCTTATAATCATCTCTCTGATCGGCTTTTTTTATCATAATTTTATTTTCAACTAATTCATTAAGTACCTCTTCTTCGATTAGTTCGGATGAATTAATTTGTCTCGCCACTTCATCACTCAACACTAATAGTTGATTTTCTTCTGATACATAAACCCAATCGCCATTGTTTAGCTTACGTTTTAACGTACGAGCTTCGGTATAGTCTCGGCCTATTTCTTCTCTTGATAATATTGAAATATTTCCCATTGGGAGACATCTCCTTTACCACAAGTTGGACATTCACTCTCAAACCTTGGCCAAGTTTTATGCGTGAACGAGTTTCCGTCCTCATAGTTAATTTCATATTGCGTTCCCAAACTTTTTGGCTCAGCATATCTTGTTACCACTCTTATTAACTCATCTACAATTGATGCTGTTAATTGAAAGATACCAGGACCATAAGCTATGGATGGGGGAGCAAATTGAATATTTCTAAAACCTACAAATTGTTCAACAAATTTAGGGTCATTTTTACTGAAGTTCAAATTCATGCAATCAAAGCATACTGTTTTCTGGGGTATTACAGTGTATACTCTTCCTCGGCTAACCTGTGAGGCACCAAACACGCACGGCAAACCAACTTTTACAATAGCTTCATTCACAATTCTATGTATAAGGAAAGGGGGTTCATCAATAGCGCAAACAATGATATCTATTCCTTCTGTCAATTCAACAACATCATTCACATCTATTATTTTTTTATCTACAGTTTCAACGTTAATATTTGAGTTCATTTCATTAATGGCTCTTTTAGCAACTACAGTTTTCTTCTCACCAATATCTGCTTCTCTATATAGTAATTGACGACCTAAATTACTTGCTTCAACTCGGTCATAGTCCACCATTCTAATCATCTTGGGGCCAAGACCCGCTAGTAACGTTAGAATATTTGATCCTCCTCCACCAAGACCTAATAATAGTATTTTCAAGTTATTTATCTTTTCCTGTATTTCAAATCTATCATCATCAGCTTTACAGTACCTACTAAAGTAATTCACATTAGCTAAGTATCTATCTTCAATCATTCTACCAGGAAACGTCTCCTCGATTAGACCTTCATCATTTAAAAAATCTATCCCTTCTTCGATATCTTTTACTGTTAATTCCGGATATTTCCTCTTCATTTCTGTGACAACTTCATCAAACGATCTAACTCCATCGAGTAAATTAGATAATGTCCAAAATTGACCTTCATCATCATCAAATTCAATAGTGATTCCTAATTGGGCCCCAACTCTAAATCTCTCTTTATTTAATTGATATAATGGATAGATTGGTTTTATTCTGGGATATTTATACTTCATTTTTTTCACTCCTTATTAAAAAATGACGAGATATTTCTATCTCGTCTAACCGTTATTTGGTTATCAAATTAGATAATAATCCACCATGCTGTTGCATCAACTGTATCGGCTTTACGTACGTTAATTTTTTTCATTCCGCATCACTCCTTCCGCTAAACTTTTTATTGAAAAAGAAAATAAATTTCTCTTTCAGTATATCTATATAATAACTTTGACAATCATAAGTATTATTGATTGGTAATAACTAACAATTTCAATGTAACAATTTGCAAAACAACTGCTGATTTTGCAACTATTTGATTAAAGCGTTGAACGGGTATATCTTATATTAGGTTACAGTTTAAAAAAGAAATGTAAAAAATGGACAAAAATGAACTACAGCCAAAAAAAGAATAAAAGCAAATAAACTAGCAGCTATTATAAGTTTATTTTTAACAATATTTATAGCGGGACAAACCATCTCACTTTTTTGGTATTCAGACTTGCTACTCTATTCAATATTTATTTGAATTGAGATGCTTTCACTAATTTTAATTTGAATTCTACCTGATAAGTTCATAAAAAATAACCTCCAAAAATTGTATTTTTCAGATACAACTTTTGGAGGTTAAAATATCTTACCTCAGCCTATTTCTTGGCATTTTTCTATACTTATCATTTCTCTACTTCTCTAAATAAAACTCAAATCGACTTCCTGCATACTGCGTACGAACATATTCAAAAGGTAGTCCGTTTTCAAAATAGGATACTTGGCGCACACGCAGAATCGCATCGCCTCGTTTAATCTCTAAATATTCTGCGATCTGTTCCGATGCTTGAACAGCAGAGATTGTTTGGTTAGAATGGCCAATTTTGTGGCCAGATTTGGCTTCAAGTGTTTTATAAAAAGAGTTCGTGATTTCAGATTTGCCATATTGCGAGACCAATGAATAAGGAATGCTCGCCACCTCAAAACAAATCGGAATGTCATCCGCAAAACGAATTCTTTCCATTCGTAAAATTGAATCTTCTGGACCTAGTTGTAATTTTTCCATCTCACTAGAACTAGGTTTCGCTACAAAATAAGACACCGTCCGACTAGAAGGAACGCGATTTTGAGACAAGGTAATTTCTGTAAAACTAGTGGTACCTGTCATTGTTTCTTGAACTTTCTTACGTGCTACATACGTTCCTGAACCAATTTTTCGTTCTAAAATCCCTTCGTCTGCTAAAGTCTGGATGGCTTGGCGTAAGGTCATTCGACTAACATCAAATTTCAAGGCTAATTCTCGCTCAGAGGGCAAACGATCCCCGATACTCCAGACACCTTTTTCAATATCTTCTTTGATTTTATCGTGAATTTGAATATAAATTGGTATATTTTGAACCATTTACGCTTCCTCCTCTTCGTTCATCTCCTCTTCTATTATAACTGGTATAGACCGTGTAAACAACCAAAAAATGATAAATAAAAGAGGAATTGGAATTTTTATCAAAGTTGGTCTAGTTGCATGCTTTCTTTTTATAACAAAAACATTTGGCTTAGTCAGTAAAAAGTGACCAAGTCAAATGTTTTTAAACGAATTTCTATTAGTTATTATCTTTTTACATTTTCTTCTTTCAACAACTTGTTCGCTGTGGCCATCATCAAACGGATTCGGTTCAACTGATTAACCAAAGATACCCCTGGATCATAATCCACCGCCGCAATATTTGCTTGCGGATATTGACGTCGTAGCTCTTTCACGACCCCTTTTCCAACAATATGGTTTGGTAAACATCCAAACGGCTGCATACAAACGATGTTATTCACCTCGTGTTTTAAGAGCTCAATCATTTCAGCTGTTAAAAACCAACCTTCACCCGTATGATTGCCAATTGATAAAATTTTACTTGCGTCTGCTGCCATATCATAAATGGAATGAATACCATCAAAACGGACCGATTTTCTCAATGCCTTATCCATTGGTTTTTCTACCAATTCAATGATTTTTATCGCAAATTCTGCTAAACGTTTGCTTTGTTTTGACATGCCCATATTTTCGTATTTCCAAATTTGATTGTACAAAGAATAGTTCATAAAGCCAACAATATCTGGCACAACTGCTTCAGCACCTTCTTCTTCTAGCAAACGCACAATATCATTATTCGCTGTCGGCGAATATTTCACTAAAATTTCCCCGACCACACCGACTTTTGGTTTTTTTATCTCTTGTAAAGGAATTTCATCAAACGTCCGAATAATTTTTTTCATGAAGTGATTAAATTGTGTCAGCGAACCATTCCGGACATTGGCTTCCACTCTTTTTAGCCAATCTTGGTGCAGTTGATCCACCATTCCTTTTTCTGTTTCATAAGGTCTTGTTCGATAAACTACTCGTTCGAATAAGTCACCATATAAAAAGGCAACCACTAAGCGTTTGATCATTGGCAACGTAAATTTAAATCCTGGATTGGATTCGACCCCTTTATTGCCCATCGAAACTGAAACTACAGGAACTTGAGAAAAACCAGCATCATTTAAGGCTTTTCGTAATAAGGGAATGTAATTCGTTGCGCGACAACCGCCCCCTGTTTGCGTCATTAAGACACTGACATTATCCAAATCATATTGACCACTTTCCAAAGCTTCGACTAGTTGTCCGATAGAAATAATTGCTGGGTAACACGCATCATTATTGACATATTTTAACCCGACATTCACGGCTTCTTTATCCTGCGCAGGCAAACAGACAACATGATAGCCAGAAGCTTGTAATGCTACATCGACTAATCCAGATTGATGAATCGGGCTAAGCATTGGTAACAGTAAGGTATGTGTTTTTTTCATTTGTTTTGTAAACACAATTTTCTCTGGCTCTTCCATTTGCATATGCGGAACAAACTGTTGCTTCTCCCGCTCATTGACAGCCGCTTTCAAGGAGCGCAACCGAATACGAATTGCGCCCAAATTCGCACCTTCATCGATTTTGAGGACTGTATAAATTTTGCCAGACCGATCCATGATTTCTTCTACTTGATCGGTTGTCACAGCATCTAAGCCGCAACCAAAGGAATTCAGTTGGACAAGTTCTAAATTTTTCGTCTTAGCCACTACTTTAGCCGCCGCATATAAGCGAGAATGATAGACCCATTGATTCACCACACGTAAATTCTGCACGTCTCCAAGATGCGAGATACTGTCTTCTGTCAAGACATGGAATCCTTCCTGTGTAATGACTTCGGCAATGCCGTGATTAATCTCTGGATCCAAGTGATACGGTCGCCCCGATAAGACAATCCCTCTCTGGCCTTTTTCAGTTAACATGGCTAACGTTTCTTCGCCTTTTTCTTGAATTTCTTTTTTAAAAGCTGCTAATTCTTGATAACCATGATGCAGCGCTGTTTGAATTTCTTCTAAGGAAATCCCTAAATCAGCAAAATTTTCAGCTAAAACTTTGGCAACTGCAGCTTCATTCGCTAAATTAAGATAGGGATTTCGATAATCCACTTGGCCCTCTCTGATGGCATCCACATTATTTCGAATAACATCTGGGTAGCTTTGCACAATTGGACAATTAAAATGATTATCTGCTTCCACTGTTTCTTGCTGTTCAAAAACAACACCAGGATAAAAGATAATTGGCACTTGCGCATCAATTAATGCTTGAATATGTCCATGCGCCATTTTCGCTGGGTAACAAACCGTATCACTGGGAATCGTTTCAAGGCCTTGTTCATAGATTTGCTTATTAGAACGTGGCGATAATTCGACCCGAAAGCCTAAGTCAGTAAAAAATGTATGCCACAAAGGATAATTTTCATACATGTTTAGGACTCTAGGGATACCCAAGCGCCCACGAAACGCTTTATTTTCCCGCAAAGGTCGGTACTTAAATAACTTGCGGTACTTATAATCAACCAAATTTACTTTGCGTTCTTCTCGTTTAATTTTAATTCGTGCACCACGTTCACAGCGATTTCCCGTAATAAATTGGCGCCCATCTGAAAACACTGTGACCGTTAATTGACAATTGTTTTCACACAAGCCGCAATGAGTAAATTCCTTTTCAGAGGTAAATGCCGCTAACTCTTCTAAAGAAAGAAGCGTGGTTTCTTCCCCAATTTCATAAGCGTCCAAAGCAATCAGCGCTGCTCCATAGGCCCCCATCAAACCAGCAATAGAAGGACGAACCACTTCACGACCGCTAATTTTTTCAAAAGCTCTCAAGACAGCTTCATTGTAAAATGTTCCTCCCTGGCAGACAATCTTTTCTCCCAACTCTTCAGGTCGGCGAACCTTAATGACTTTATAAATGGCATTTTTGATGACTGAATAAGATAGTCCAGCAGAAATATCGCCGACGGAGGCCCCTTCTTTTTGAACCTGTTTCACTTTTGAGTTCATAAAAACAGTACACCGAGAACCTAAATCAACAGGCGCTTGCGATTCTAAAGCCGCCAAAGCAAAATCCTTCACATTATATTTTAAAGATTGCGCAAAGGTTTCGATAAAGGAACCGCACCCAGAAGAACAAGCTTCATTTAATTGTATCGAGGAAAGCACGCCATTTTTAATGGTCATCGCTTTCATATCTTGTCCTCCGATATCCAAAATAAAATCCACACCTGGCTGAAAATGGTTGGCTGCTTTGTAATGGGCCATCGTTTCAACTTCACCAATATCGACTTTTAACGCATTTTTTATTAGCTGTTCTCCATATCCTGTAACAGCCGCTTTTCCGATAAAAACTTCTTCAGGCAGTTGTTGATAAAGTGATTTCAGTACTGTCATGGTGGTTTCTAAAGGTTGCCCTTGGTTATTACCATAAAAAGAAAACAACAAATGACCATCTTCATCAATCAATGTGACTTTTGTCGTTGTGGAGCCTGCATCAATCCCTAAAAAGGTCACGCCAGTATGTTGAGATAAAGGTTTCTCCGTTGCTTGGGCTTGCGCATGTCTTTCTCGAAAATCTGCCAAATCTTCTGCGCTGTTAAATAACGGTGGTAACGTGTCGCTCGGCTGTAAATCAGTAGCCTGGCTGTTCACTAAGCGCTGAATTAATTCTTCCAATGTACATTCGGCTGCATCTTCTGAATAAAGTGCTGCACCCATTGCTACAAACAGTTGCGGTTGTTCTGGAAAAATAACATCTTCTGTCTGAATTGCTAAGGTTTCAACAAACCGTTTTCTCAATTCTGACATGAAAAATAAAGGTCCCCCTAAAAATGCTACTTTACCTTTAATTTTTCGACCAGCAGCTAACCCGGCGATTGTTTGATTAACTACCGCTTGAAAAATACTCGCCGCGATATCTTCTTTCGCTGCTCCTTCATTGATTAAAGGTTGAACATCCGTTTTGGCAAAAACCCCACAGCGGGAAGCAATCGGATAAATAGTTTGATAATTCTTCGCCAATTCATTCACTCCATTGGCATCCGTTTTAAGTAAAACAGCCATTTGATCGATGAAGGCGCCTGTCCCACCTGCACAACTACCATTCATTCGTTGCTCTAAAGCACCATCAAAAAAAGTGATTTTTGCATCTTCTCCGCCAAGTTCAATAGCAACATCCGTTTCTGGTATTATTGTTTCAACAGTTCGTGTACACGCGATAACCTCTTGAACAAAGGGAATCCCTAATACCTCAGCCAGCCCCATACCACCAGAGCCAGTTATGCTCATTGTCACAGGTTGGTCTGCACCGATCCTTGCTAGCCCTTCTTTTAAAATGCGTTCCGTTGCTGCTTTGACATCTGAAAAATGGCGTTCATATTTTGTAAAAATAGGCTGATTTTGCTTATTTAAAAATACTAATTTTACTGTCGTTGACCCAACATCAATCCCTGCTCTCATAACCATCAATTAAAATACCCCTTCATTTTTCAACAGTTTGTTGATTATTATACAAACTGTTTGTTATAATAGATATACCTATTTTAGAAAGGTTCTAAATGATTTGCAACAAGCAATTTACCCTATTTTGTGAGATAAACAACAAAGTTTCCGCGAATGTTGACTATCTCGAAAGGAATTTATGATGGCAAAGAAAACAGACCTTAGAGTACAACGAACCAGAAAAATGATTATTGAAGCTTTTTTTAAACTTGTAGAAACGAAAGGCTACGAAGCGGTGACGATTCAGGATATTGCTGATGAAGCTATGATTAATCGTGCGACTTTTTATGCTCATTTTAAAGACAAACAGCATTTATATGATGCAATCTTCACCTTTACGCTTAGTGCTTTTACCGCTATTCTTGATTCGCAACAACTGGTTAATGGCAACCGTGTCCGCGTGAAGCACATTGAAGAACTTCTGACGCAACTCTATATTAATATTCAAGAGAACAAATCTTTCTTCTTAACTATCATGGACAATAATTTCAACGAACACTTTCGAAAACGCTTAGCTGAAATTATCGAAGAAAAATATGCGACGATTTTTTCGCAGTTGCGTATTACCGAAAATGATATTGATGTACCGATAGATTTTGTTATTGAATACATGACCTCTATCTTCATCGGTACCCTTCATTGGTGGATTACTAGCGAAACAGATATGACACCCAACCACTTAGCCCAATTAGTTATCAAATTAGTTGGTAATGGGCATTTAACTGTCTTAGGTATCGAATTAGAAAAATAAAAACACCGGAGTAGACAATAATTTTGTCTGCTCCGGTGTTTCTGTTAAAGACGAATTAGTTTTTTGAACGCCATTTGATATTGTGGGCTGTATTTCTTGAAGAAGTGACTTTAACACCACTTTTGATGTTGCCTTTTTTACGAGGAATTAAGTCAACTTTGACATCATACTTACCATCGCGTGCTAAATCGTAAACATTTTCAACCATTTCTGTAATTTTTTCTTTAAAGTTCATTCTTATCAACTCCAGACTATTCTTTCTTAATACTTTAGCATATTCTTATATAAATGAAAACTTTTCTAGCCTGTACATGAGGAAAATCTTACTTCATTTTTGTTATATAATTATACAAAAAAAGAACATCTCTCTACCAGAAATGTTCTGAAAACTGGGGTAGCTGGATTCGAACCAACGCATGACGGAGTCAAAGTCCGTTGCCTTACCGCTTGGCTATACCCCAAAAAGAAAATGGAGGAAAGTGGATTCGAACCACTGAACCCTAAGGAACGGATTTACAGTCCGTCGCGTTTAGCCACTTCGCTATTCCTCCAAAAAGTCATTGTCGCTGTAACGACCTGACTTAGTTATAATACAATCTTTTCCAGAAAAAAGCAACCCTTTTTTTAAAAAAATTGTTATTTATTTTTTATTCACTTAAATTCCATTGACGAATAATTGTTTCAAAGGCTTCGTCCAGATTTTTTGCTGTACCTTCTTGCTTGCCATCAATTTCAATGATGAATTTTTTATCATTTTGCGGAATGACACGACCGATTTCTTTTTTACCAATAAATAATTTGTTCATTAAAACATTTGCTCCATTGTATTGGGCTTTTTCTTCTTCAACACGTACTTCAATATCTTTATTCTTTTTTGACATCTCTATCCCTCCAAGAACTCTATGTTATCAGAATCTTTGAAACAAAACAAGCACTCGCTATTTCTCTGTCAGATTGCTCGTTTATCGTTTCAATGCAGCATTAAGGAGTAACGAAATGCGATTCGCTACTCCTCAAAGACTGATTTCTATTCTTTTTCTGAACCTTCTGTTGCATGATAGTTCACGCTATTTGAGGTACCTTTTTTAGAAAAGTTTTCAATTAGCTCTTTCACGTCGAGGCCCGTTGTTTCTTTTAGTGTTTCTTGTGTACCAGCCAACAAATTTGTTGCATAATTTGTAATACGGTTGGCGCCAGAATTTTCGCCACCTGCGCCTGTATCTACCACTGAAATCTTGTCGATGTTGCCCAATGGTTGTGCTGCTTCTTTCATTAATTGTGGCAACATTTCCATCACCATACTTAACACAGCTGCTTCACCATATTCTTTGAAGGCATCAGCAATCTTTTGTTTGGCTTCGGCTTCCGCTGCACCACGAGCTAAAATAGCTTCGGCTTGCGCTTGACCTGTTAAACGCGTTTTGTTGGCTTCCGCTTCGGCTAATGCTTCAACTTTGAAGCGTTCTGCTTCGGCTTCTGCCACTTCGCGTGCCTTTTGAGCAAGAGCTTCTTGTTCGCGTGCGTAACGATCTGCATCGGCTTTTTTCTTCACTTCTGAGTCGTATTGTTTTTCACGACGCGTAATTTCTTTTTCTTCTAACTCAATTTGTTTTTGACGTTCAACGACTTTGACTTCCATTTCTTGTTCCACCACGTGTTGTTGTGCACGCGCGCTTTCCAAGTTATAGGCTTGGTCTGCTTTGGCTTTGGCAATATCTTGTTCTTGTTTGTATAACGCTAATTTCAATTCTTTTTCTTTTGAAGCTTCTGCAATTTCTGTTTGACGTTGCAATTCCGCTTGTTGTGATTCTTTTTCTGCTTCTGCTTTTTTGATGCGAGTTTCTTTCAAGGCTTCTGCTTCTGCAATATCTGCATCACGTTTAACTTGAGCGATTCTTGGTTTCCCTAATGAATCCAAGTATCCATTTTTATCACGAACTTCTTTAATTGTGAACGACACAATAACTAAGCCCATTTTAGCTAAGTCAACACTGGCAACTTCTTGTACACTTTGGCTAAATTTATCACGATTTTGGTAAATTTCTTCCACTGTCATTGAACCTAAAATCGAACGTAAATGTCCTTCTAATACTTCACGTGCTTCATTTTCTAATTCTTCCGTTGTTTTTCCTAAAAATTGTTCCGCTGCTGTCGCAATTTCTTCAACTGACGAACCAATTTTAATGATTGATGTCCCATCACACATCACAGGAACCCCTTGTTCTGTGTACACTTCTGGTGTGGAAACATCTAATTTACTTGAAAGCAAACTAATTCGATTTGAACGTTGGAACACTGGTAAGACAAACGCACCACCGCCACGAACGATTTTAATTTTGTTGCCACCTTCGTCTACATGAACATTTTTAGAGCCTAGATAGCTCCCGCTGATAATTAACGCTTCATCAGGTTTGGCTGTCTGATATTTAGAAACAAACACAATTAATAACATTAATAATACTAAAACTGCAATAATAATCGGTAACAAAATCCCCATTTTCTTCTCTCCTACTCTATATTTTTAGACTGCCTTCGTAAGGAATGACATAACAAACCCGTTCTTTCAATTCAATAATCAATACCTCACTACCTCTTGGCGCAGCCACTTCTTGTGGCACATAAAATGCTGCTGGTCGACTTAACGAACCTGTGACACTCTTCAATTGAATCTCGCCCATTCCCCGGACAGGAATTGGGGTAATCACAGTAGCAACACGACCCTCCATGTCTTTTTCCGAAATAGAAATTGTGGCCTCCGAATTTTTCAAAGGGACCAACACATAAAAATTTAGGAAGAAAACAATAATGGTTGAAAGAATACCACTGACAATTAAAATAAGCCAACTATTCACCGCTGTTAATTCTTCCCCAAGGTACCCAAACAGCGAGGTAAAAGCAATCCATGGAATAATCAGCATTGGGTCAACCGGTCCATCAAAATTAAAAACATCCCCAAAAATAATTAGTAAAAAAGCGAGGACCGCGCTCCCCACTAATGCATAAAAATAAACCGTTTCCAATGGTAGACCTTCTAACACTTTTCCCACACTCCTTTCTGTGCTATAACCTAGTAATAGTGTACCAATTTTTAAATAAAAAGAGTAGTAATTTCCAAATAAATCTCAAAAGATACATCTTAAGACCTATTTTTTCTTAATAAAAGAAGCAGCAATAAACGAGCAGCCCTAGAATTATCGAACTTCTACGGACTCCTCGTTTTTTAAAATGTGCTATTCATTTGATTTTAACGCTTCAATCATATTGATTTTCTTCAATTTCCGATGCATAATGACCATCACAAACAACGTGAAACACATGGTGATGACTGCGGAATACAGATAACTTGGCCAATGAATAATTGGCGAAAACATAATTAAATCAACTTCAACGGTTGCTAAAATATACTGATGCAAAATTTTCCCAAAGAAGCAGCCAACAATAATACCAATGAACGTTAAAATAATGTTTTCACGGTAAACATAGGTGGTGACTTCACGATCGTAAAACCCTAAAACCTTAATCGTGGAAAGTTCTCGAATCCGTTCAGAAACATTAATGTTGGTTAAATTATATAACACAATTAACGCTAAAGAACCAGAAACAGCAATTAGTACCCAAATGACAATATCAAGGCTTTTCAGCATATCATCAAACGAACCTTTCATCGCAGTTAAAAACGTAATGTTCAACACTTTCGGCTGTTTTGTCAACGCCTCTCCGATTGAGGTTTCTTGTTTTGAGGATAACTTTTTGTCAAAAAGTAGGAATTCTGTATTATACTCCGGCTTCTGTTTCGTCATCGTCTGGTAGAGTTTCGGCGTCATATAGACAAAATGACCCGTGTAGTTCTCTGCAATCGCGGCAATTTTCACGTGATAGGTTTGATTATCACTATTTTCTAAATTTAATTGATCTCCGACTTTATAGCCAAATAATTTAGCTAATTTTTCATTAATGATTACACCGTCATCGTTGAGGGAATATTTTTCTCCAGTGACTCGATCATTAAATAATTGAAAATCAGCCATTTTCGAAGGATCTTGTGGCACATAAAGAGTAATATTTTGAGTTGGTGCGCCTTTGCCCTTCGTTTTAAAGATTTCTGAATATAACGGAATTGTTTTATTCAAACCATCCATTTTGCGCAACGTTTCTTGATACTCTTTTGTCTCTTCAGGTGTTGTTTGCTCTTTAAAAGTCACGACTGCTTGGTAATGCCAGATTTTATTAAATTGAATTGTAGCGACATCCACAATTGAATCGCGTAAACCAAAACCAACAATTAACAGCCCCATACAACCAGCTATTCCGATAACGGTCATCAGCATCCGTCGTTTATAGCGGAACAGATTTCTAGCGGTCACTTTTTGAATAAAGCTCATGCGTTGCCATAAAGGGCGGATTCGTTCTAGTAAAATCCGTTGGCCTGCTTTCGGCGCTTTGGGTCTTAGCAAGGTAGCTGGGGTACTTAATAAATCGATTCTTAATGTCACTAAGGCCGCTCCCACAGTACAAGCTAAGGCTACAATGATGCCCCATAAACTGTAATTTAAGTACCACGGTGTAACTAAATCAGGAATATTGTACATTTGACCGTAGGCATCAAAAATTATTTTAGGGAATAGATAATAGCCAACTGCCAATCCTAATAATGCACCTGTTAAGCTGGCAACCGTTGCATAGGTAATAAAAATCGAAGCAATTTCACGATTACGATAACCTAAAGCTTTCAAACTACCAATTTCCATTCTTTTTTCTTCAACCATACGTGTCATGGTAGTTAAGCTGACTAATGCCGCAATTAGGAAAAAGAACAACGGGAACAGCGTGGCTAAAGAAGAAATCCGATCAGCGTTATCTTGATATTCAGAAAATCCTGGATTGTCTTCCCTAGTAAAATAATAATACGTTGGGGCTTTCAAATTGGCTAGCTCTGTTTCTTTTTCAGCCAACAGTTGTTCTTGTTTAGCCAATTCGTCTTTTTGCTTTTCAAGCATCTCAGCTGGAATTCCTGGTTGTTGCTCCAACTGCGCAAGTGCTTGTTTTCCCGTTTCCAGCGCTTGCCGACCTTGGTTAATGTCCGGCTGAGCCGAATCACGCAGAGCCGCAACCTGTTCTTCTGGCCGATTTTTCAGTGCCTCTTTTACTTGATTTAAGGCCTGCTCTCTTTTCTTTTCATAATCAGAGGAATACGTATTTTGATGTTTTAATGAACGAAATGAGATTAGCAATTCTGGATACCGTTGACTGTCAAAGGCTTTTTCCGAAACCACGCCAAAAAAGTTTAACGTTCCAGACCCGACCGTTGTGGTTCCCCTGGATGTATTATCAATATATTCTGGTGAATTGATAAATCCAACAACAGTAAAATGAGTTTGTTTCAGCCCTTTTTCTTTAATCGCTGCATCGTTTAAAGTGATTTTATCACCCATTTTATAGTCATATCTAGTTTTCGCTAATGTATCTAATGCAATTTCATTTGTTTGTTTAGGTAACCGACCGTCAACTACTTGATAGTTAACCGATCCTGCTTGATTTTTTCGATAGCCAAACAATTTTACTGCATTATTTTGCGGCCCAATCGTGGCATCTATTGTATACCGCGGCACAACTGTTTCGACATCTTTTAAAGACTGTAGTGTTGTTAAATCTTTCTTTTCCAGTCCCATTGTAGAAATTATTCGCGCATCTGGAAGCTGCTCTTTCTGGTAATAATTATTCGCGGTTTTAATCATATCTGGTCCAGTAGCTTTCAAACCAACAAAGACCATTACACCAAGGAAAATAATCCCCATAATCGATAAAAATCGTGTAGTAGATTGTCTAATTTCACGTAAGCTTGTTTTAATTAGCGCTGTTTTCTTCATTTTAGGCACCTACCATTCAATTTCAGCAACCAATTTAGGCTGATCATTCACAGTCATTTCGCGAACTTTCGCATCATTAATTCGAATTACCCGATCGGCCATTTCTGCAATGGCTGAATTGTGGGTAATAATTAAGACGGTCGTTCCAGTTTCACGAGCAGTGTTTTGCAAAATGGTTAAAATTTGTTTCCCTGTTTCATAATCCAGCGCTCCTGTCGGTTCATCACATAAAAGTAACTTGGGCTTTTTAGCAATCGCACGGGCGATGGTTACTCGTTGTTGTTCACCACCAGAAAGTTGCGCTGGAAAATTATCTAAACGTTCCCCTAAACCCACCGATTGTAAAACATTGGTCGAATCCAACGCATCCGCAACGATTTGCGAAGCCAATTCGACATTTTCTTTTGCCGTTAAATTTGGGACTAAATTGTAAAATTGGAAAACAAACCCGACATCATTTCGTCGATAAGTGGTTAATTGTTTCTCTGAAAACTGAGCGATATCTGTGCCATCAATAATAATTTCCCCTTCATCACAGCTGTCCATTCCACCAAGAATATTTAAAACAGTTGATTTTCCAGCACCGCTGGGGCCTAAAATAACCGCTACTTCTCCTTTTTCCACTTCAAAAGAAATGCCGTCATTCGCAGTAATAGTTGTCTCTCCCATTTGGTAACGCTTGTATTCATTTTTGACTTCAATATAGGCCATCCACTATCCCTTCCCTTCTACATTAAAATAGTAACATATCTGAGAAAACAAGTCTTTCAAAGAAAAGCCTTTTTTGATTTTTTAGCAAATTTACGTATAATAGAAAAGATGGTCCACTTAAATTTGGACTATTGCAAGTATAAAATTAGAGGAGCACGTTATGGCAAACAGAAAGAAGAAACCACCATTTAATTCAACCATCATGCTGATTGGCGCATTAATCATTTTAATTTTAGGCGCGGTTGGCGTTAAAGTTCCTGATGCTTTACAAGATTTATTTAATGTTCAACCACAAACAACCACCCCTTCAAGCACACCAGCACCAAAAGGAGATAATCCCGGACCCATCGAAAATGGTAAAGCCACATTTTCAGCAGAGGAATTAAAGGATAACTCAAACGGCTGGATTACTTATCATTCTCTAGATCGTCTAAAACGAGCGACAGGCGCTGATGCGCTATTAAAACCCGCAATGGTCAATACAGGAACTTCCGCTAATAAAGATATTCGACCAGCTGGTTTCATTTCAGGAAAAGCTAATCATTCGCGTGGCCACCTAATCGGCCGTCAAATGGGAGGCAGTGGTGATGATCCACGTAACTTAACCACCTTGTATCAGAATCCTGTCAACACTCCTTATATGACGAAATATGAAAATCAGATTCGGGCAGCTCTTAATCGCGGCGAAACCGTTCGCTATCGCGTGACACCTGTATATAACGGAAACGATTTGTTGGCTGAAAAAATCATCTTAGAAGCCAAAAGCCTTAAAACAAATTCACCCATTGATTTTTCAGTAACTATTTTAAACAAACAATAAGGAGGAACTTTCATTGGATTTTGAACAGCTAAAAGAAACATTACCCGATGCAAAACCACAAACATTTTTGCAAGCAATCCTCTCTCAACCTCAAGAAGAGGATGCTGAATTAACTTTCAGTGAAGAAATTGATGAACAGTTTGTCGAAAATTGTAAATTTTTAGCCTCTCCAGAAACCATTTCTGAAACAGATGTGGAACATTGGCGCGAACAAGAATTTTTAGTTGTCGCCCAAAGTTTAGATGGCGATTATCTAGCAGGCACCCTAGAGCAAACCTTTGTGATTCCTAGCTCCCTTTACAAAGAGGATATTGAGCAATTTGACAAGCAATTAATCGATTTTTTTATTGCCTACGAGAACAAAGAAATCACTTCTGCGATTTTACCAAAAGAATTATAAAAAAAGCTTGCGGATAAATTTCCGCAAGCTTTTTCTTGTGTCTTATGCTCGATAACGTTCTACGCCATCTAAATAAGTGGCTGCTAATTCCATGGTTGGTTCTAATACGATAAAGTCAGCATCGCGACCATTTGCAATCATGCCACATTGATCATCAATTTTACAGCTAATCGCAGGAACTAATGAAGCCATCATAATTGCTTGTGCAGGTGTTGCAATACCCCAATCAACTACATTTTTAATTGCTTCTTTTAGTTTTAAAATACTACCTGCTAAGTTCCCAGTATCCAAACGAGCCGTTCCTTCTGCTACCACAACAGGAAATTCACCTAAATTATAGTTGCCATCTGGCATACCGCCAGCCATCATGCAGTCTGTAATTAACGCAACGTGATCATGGCCCGCTTTTTCCATCAATACTTCAGCCGCTTGCGGATGTACATGGTGTCCATCACAAATTAATTCAGAGAAAACGTGTTGTAACGTTAACAATGCACCAACCATCCCTGGTTCACGGTGATTTAAGCCGCGCATCCCATTATATGCATGAACAAAAACGCTAGCGCCTGCTTCAACTGCCACATCAGCTTCTTCTAAGGTCGCATTACTATGGCCTAAAGCAACAACGACACCTTCATCTGTAACGGTTTCAACAAATTCTTTCACACCATTACGTTCTGGTGCCAACGCAATTTTCTTAATAATTCCGCCTGAAGCTTCTTGCCATTCGTGGAATGTATCAAGGTCTGGATCTCCAAAATAACTTGGATTTTGTGCGCCTTTATGTTCTTCAGTAAAGAAAGGTCCTTCAAAGTAAATCCCTTGAATTTTTGCACCAGGTACTTCTTGGTAGACTTGACCAATCGTACGTGCAACGTCTGTTAAACGTTCTTTACTTGAAGTTAACGTTGTTGGTAAAAATGAAGTTACACCACAAGATAATAAGCCTTCAGACATCACTTTAATGCCTTCTGCATCGTTATCCATTACGTCATGATTCATGTAACCATGAATATGAGTATCGACTAAACCTGGGGCAATCCATTTGCCTTCCTCACGAATAATTTTTACGTCCCCTTGCGGTTCATCTTTTGTATAATTACCAAAGATACCATCCGTGATTTCTAAATAACCAGGTCCTTTAACATCGCTTTTTAAAAAGAACTTGTCTGCAAAGATAAATGTTTTCATCTTCATCCTTCTTTCTTTATTTTACTTACTTCAAAAGTACTCTTAATCAGTACAAAAGTCAAGAAATGGTGTAGACCTTTTAAGCAATTCTGAGGATTTTTTAAAGATTGCCACTTTCCACATTTTTCATTTGTTGTGCTAAGTTCAGATAACGTTCTGCTTCTTCGTGTTTATTCTTTCTCATTAAAACTAAATATTTTAGATTTAATAATTCACTTAAATAATAATAACTATTTTTTTTGCGGGCCCAAGTAATTCCTTGATCCACATAAATTTCGGCATCTTTTTCTGTATAATTTTTAAATAAGAAATCAGCATAATTAAAAAATATTTTCGTTAACTCTGCATTACTGCGTTCATTTGGCAATTGATTAAAATAATGAATACTCAAACTTAAAAATCGTTCTGCTTCTACTCGATTGCCCATGTAACCATAAGTGGCACCTAGACAACTAATTAATTGAATCTCTAAATCAGAAACATTTAACTTATCGGCTTTATAGGTGAAAGATAACCCTTTACGCAAGCTAGCAATAGCTTTTTCATAATCATTTAGAACAAACAATTCACAACTACCTAAATAATAATAATATTTTTGCCAGTCCGTATCTAAATACAATTGTTCTTCAATACGATTTTCCTTTAAATAATTTAATAATAATTGATATTTTTTATGGCGAAAATATTCAGCCATTTTTTCAAATGAATACGTAACAACGTGCACATCACCAGATTTATAACGCATAATCTGATCAACAGTCACACCTAAACGATCACAAAGTTGTTGCATTACGAGAACGTTTGGCAACTCTTCATTGTTTTCAATGCGACTTAAAACGCTTTGCGAACAGATGTCTTCTGATAACATTTTCTGTGTCAATTTTCTATTTTTTCTAATTTCTTTAATAACTGCACCTAAAGAATTCATCACAATAGCTCCTATTTATATCGGCCATTTTCCTTGCAAAATGGGGATTTTGTCAAAATATGCGAATTCGCATTATGCTTTTATTGTACTTTATTGCATAATATACTGCAAGAACATTATCTAAGGTTTTCTTAGAAAATAAATAGGTTCATTTTTATTAAAAAGGAGTGTTATTGTATGGCCGAAGAGAAAAAGGTTCACTTCATTTGGGAAAAAACAAATTATTCAGGCTTTGTGGAGAAGGAGTATGAAAATTCTTATCTCATCGTAGTAGCAAATCCTAGTCCTGATATGGAAGAAAAATATACCAACCGAATGATTATTAGTAAAAAAGCATGTGAAACCGCAGAATAGTATTGTTGATAAAACAAGAACTACCAAAAAATAGCTTCGTTAGAGGCTATTTTTTGGTAGTTCTTTTATTTTTGTTTGTAGGTACTTAAAAATTCACGCATTTTATCTGCTGTAGTTTTTAAGTCTTCCATCTTCGGTAAATAAACAATACGGAAGTGATCTGGTTGTTGCCAGTTGAACCCACCACCATGGACTAATAAAATATGATGTTTGTGTAAGAAATCTAAAACAAATTTTTCATCATCATAAATGTCAAATTTGGCCGTATCAATTTTCGGAAAAATATAGAAAGCTGCTTTAGGCTTCACGGCTGATAAACCAGGAATATCATTTATCGCATTGTAAATAAATTCTCGTTGTTCGTAAATTCTGCCACCTGGCAAAAGTAAACCATCGACACTTTGATAGCCACCTAATGCAGTTTGAATGATTTGTTGTGACAACACATTTGAGCATAACCGCATGGAAGCAAGCATATTTAGCCCTTCGATATACCCTTTTACTCGTGATTTATCTCCACTTAACACCATCCAACCGCATCGGAAGCCTGCCACTCGATGTGATTTTGACAAACCATTCAATGTTACGACAAATAAATCAGGAGCTAATGTAGCAATCGGTACATGAACCAAACCGTCCATGACCAAGCGATCATAAATTTCATCGGAGTAAATAATTAAATCATTTTGACGTGCCACTTCGACAATTTCTAGTAATAACTCTTTCGGATATAAAGCACCAGTCGGATTATTGGGATTGATAATAACGATTGCTTTTGTATTCGAAGTTATTTTTGATTTTATATCATCAATGTCTGGATACCATTCTGCTTGCTCATCACAAATATAATGAACGGGTGTACCGCCCGCCAAAGAAACAGATGCAGTCCATAAAGGATAGTCTGGCATTGGCACAAGTACTTCATCGCCGTTATTTAACAAGCCTTGCATACACATGGTAATTAGTTCACTCACGCCATTACCAGTGTAAATATCATTAATCGTTACATTAGGAAATTTTTTTAATTGGCAATATTGTTCAATCGCTTTTCTTGCAGAAAAAATACCTTTTGAATCGGAATAACCTTCTGAATCGCGAACATTTACAATCATGTCGCGCACAATTTCATTTGGGGCATCAAAACCAAATGGCGCTGGATTCCCTGTATTTAATTTCAAAATACGTATGCCCTCTTCTTGCATGCGTTCTGCTTCTTCTAAAACAGGACCACGGACATCGTAACTTACGTTATTTAATTTATCGGATTTTTTAAAATTTCTCACACGGACTCCCTCGCTTCACAAATTTATACTCTAAAGTTACGCCAACTATAATGAAAAAGCAATAATAAATATCAGAATTTAATAAAAAATTGATGGTTTTTCCGTAATAAACAAGAGCGTGGGACAAAAATCACTTTGGATTTTTGCTCCACGCTCAAAAACTGATAAACGGCGGGAACAGAAGCAACTCCTTCTTATTTCTCGGAGTTAAACACTTCTGTCCCGACCTCTTGTTATACTAGTTGATGCAGATGATGGGACTCGAACCCACACGGACATCTGTCCACATGACCCTCAATCATGCTTGTCTGCCAATTCCAACACATCTGCATTTTAAGAGCACTTATTTATCCTAAAATAATTACTGGTCTTTGTCAAGATAACAAAGACCAGAATTGTTAGATTTGTTCTTTTTTCGCTTGCCAGGACAAACGCCCATGACATTTTCCGCAGACATATCGTGTCGTATCAATTCGTCGTTTTCTGAGGATGACTTCTCCACAAGACTGACATTGGTACTGATGGAAAACTGCTTTTTTCCGTTCTACTAAAGGCGGTGCATAACGGGCACCGCCAGTCTTAGCCAATAACTCTTTAAAGTCCTTATCTTTATGCTGATAGCCTTTGCCAGCTAAATGTAAATGATAGTGACATAACTCATGCTTAATGACTTTTTCCAGTTCCTCTTGTCCATACTTTAAAAAGACAGTTGGATTAAAATCCAGGTGATGCGAAGCTAAATGATAGCGACCGCCCGTAGTTTTTAACCGCCGATTAAATGTAGCTTGATGCAGAAAAGGTTTCTGAAAAAATACGATTGAAATTTTTTCCACTAGCGTTTGAAGCGCTTGATCTGTCATCAAGACTGGTTGAGACTCTTTCATTGTTACTCTTTTCTATCAGCCCGAGGCAACATGGTTAAACTAATACGCCCCTTTTTCAAGTCAACATCTTCTACCCAAACTGTGACTACATCCCCCACCGCAACAACATCCGTTGGGTGCTTAACAAATTTAGTACTTAACTTAGAAATGTGGACTAAGCCATCTTGCTTCACACCAATATCGACAAACGCACCAAAGTCAATTACGTTTCGAACAGTCCCTTGCATTTCCATTCCTGGTTTCAAATCTTCCATCGTCAACACGTCTTTACGTAAAAGTGGTGCTGACATCTCATCGCGCATATCACGACCTGGTTGGATTAAACTAGCAATAATATCCGTGAGTGTTTCTGAACCTACTTCTAACTCAGTAGCTAATTGATTCACTGGTAACTGTTTCAATTTTTCGATAGCTTCTGCTGTCCCTAATTCTTTAGAAGCAATCTCTGCTTTTTCTAAAATTGCTTGTGCTACTGGATAACTTTCTGGGTGAATGCCAGTGTTATCTAACACATTTTTGCCATTAGGAATTCGTAAAAAGCCAATTGCTTGTTCAAATGCTTTTGGTCCTAAACGAGGTACTTTTTTGACTTGATTTCGTGCTGTAAAGACACCATTTTCATCACGATAAGTGACTAAGTTTTGCGCCGTTGTTTTATTTAAGCCAGAAATATGTTGTAAAAGTTGAGCACTCGCTGTATTCACATCAACACCAACTTGGTTTACCGCAGTTTCTACAACAAAATCCAATTGCTCGGCAAGACGTTTTTGCGATACGTCATGCTGATATTGACCGACCCCGACTGCTTTGGGATCAATTTTTACTAATTCTGCCAACGGATCTTGCAAACGACGTGCAATGCTGACCGCACTTCGTTCTTCGACTTGTAAATCAGGAAACTCTTTACGAGCCACTTCACTCGCAGAGTAAACGGAAGCCCCTGCTTCATTAACAATCACGTAAAAGACGTCACGCTTCACCGCTTTTAATTGCTCTGCCACAAACAATTCAGATTCACGACTTGCCGTTCCGTTTCCAATAGCTACCATGTCCACTTGATAGTCTTCAATGATCTTTTTAAAGGCTGGACCAGCGGCTTCACGTTTCGCAGCAGTCGCTGGTTTATGTGGATAAATCACTTGAATTGCTAAAACTTTACCAGTTTCATCGACAACTGCTAATTTACAGCCTGTCCGATAAGCCGGGTCAAATCCTAGAACAACTTTTCCTTTAAGTGGTGACTGTAATAATAAATTACGTAAATTTTCACCGAAAATTGCAATCGCTTGTTCATCAGCTTTTTCTGTTAATTCATTGCGAATCTCCCGTTCAATCGCTGGTCCAATGAATCGTTTATAGCTATCTAAATAAGCAGCCTCAATGTATGGAGCAGCTAAACTTGTTGCTTGCTTGCCGATTAGTTGACGTTGGAAATAATCATTAATTTTTGTTTCATCAGCGACAAGGGAAACCTTTAAAATGTCTTCTTTTTCACCACGATTCGTTGCTAAGACACGGTGCGGCACCATTTTGCTAACTGGTTCTGCAAAATCGTAATACATTTCATAGGTCCGCTTTTCGTCTTTTTCTTCATCCTTAACTACGCTAACGTATTGCGCATGCTTAACCATATAATCACGTAACCATGTTCGGTATTTTGGTTCATCGCTAATACGTTCTGCTAAAATTTCATGAGCACCTTGCAAGGCTATCTCGGCGGTTGCAACTTCTTTTTCTTCATTAATAAAAGTAGCCGCTTTGGCTAAGATATCCGCGTTTTCAGGTAAAGAGAGCAACCAATCTGCTAATGGTTCCAACCCTTTTTCTTTCGCGATAGTCGCTTTGGTCCGACGTTTTTGTTTATATGGTCGATACAAATCTTCCACTTGTTGCATTTTTACTGCTTTTTGAATATCTGTTTTGAGTTCTTTTGTTAGTTTTCCTTGCTCTTCAATTAAACGGAGAACTTCTTCTTTCCGCTTTTTCAAGTTTTGTAAATAATGATAACGTTCTTCTATTTCACGGATTTGGACTTCATCTAAACTTCCAGTCATTTCTTTCCGGTAACGGGCAATAAAAGGAACTGTATTTCCTTCATTTAATAAAGTTAAAACCGTTGTTATTTGTTTTGAACGATACGTTGTCAATTCTTTTTGAAGTAGCGCTACTACTTCTTCGTTATAAGCTTCTGCCATTAACTAGATACCTCTTTTCTTATGCATACTTATCTATTTTAGCATATTTTTGCTTCTAAATATAGAAGTGAGGTAACTGATTCATACGATTAAGGAATCAAAATTCTGGTTGCCACGCAGGGGTGCGTTTTTGATATTCGATATCTTGGACAATGCCTTTTTCATTAAAAATCACACCATGCACAGAGCCACCAAAAATAGCACCACCATCTATCCCAATTTTTCCATCACTTTGCCAAAGGTCCGTGGTCTGCATATCACCATGTAACATCGGAGTAATGGTATGACCAAAAACAATGGTCTTGCCTGTATTATTTTTCCCTTGATGAAAGGGTTCGCGAATCCACAAAAAATCCTTAGGTGCTGTTTGCCGCCAATCTTCCATCGTTAAATCAACCCCAGCATGCACAAATAAGTAATGCTGCCATTCAAAATAAAGTGGTCGTTTTGTTAAAAAATCAATTAACTCTGGATAGCGACTACGGATCATTAAGGCCATTTCTGTTGGTGAGTATTCTGCAGTAGCTCCTGGATGCAAGAGGCTTTCAATTGTTTCCTTGCCACCATTGCGAACATATCCTGCAAACCAGTCCTCTGGATTTTGAAGAAACTGCAAAAAATATTCTTCATGATTGCCTCGTAAATAAACAGCGCCGTGTTGCTCGACAAGTTCTTTTCCTTTGAGAAAACAGGCTTTAGAATCCGAACCACGGTCGTTTAAATCACCAATTAAAACTAGCTGATGCTCGACTGGGTCATAGTCTGTGAGTAAGGCATCAAACAAATCTGCTTGTCCATGAATATCACTGATTACATAAACATATGGTTTCATAAATAAGCCCTCCTAACTTGCTTATATTAAGTATACGCTAAATTTTAAAATATTCTCGTAAAATGTTTGGAAATAAAAAACGAAAATAGGACATAAGTCAAAACGACTTATGTCCCACTCTCTAAATCTTAAAATAATCAGTTGAACAAAAGCAGCACCTACAATTACTCGTTGCAATTTAGCCTTCGAGAGTGATGAACACTTGGAGCTAACTGCTTTTGTCTCTGACTCGTTTGGTTTATTTTTTCTTCTTACCGCCAAACGCATCTTTCATTTTATCAAAGAAGCCTTCTTCTTGTTGTTCAGTTACATTTTGTCCGCCAGCTTTTGCAAAAGCTCGTAGGGCATCCTTTTGTTCTTCATTAAGATTTTTTGGTGTTATTAATTTCACTTTCACGTGTTGATCACCATTGCCCCCACCACGTAAACGTGGCGCACCTTTGCCTCTTAAGCGGAAGTTTGTGCCAGTTTGTGTTCCAGCCGGAATTTTTAATTTCACGTCACCATGAACAGTTGGGACAGTTACTTCGTCCCCTAGAGCCGCTTGGACGAAACTTACTGGTAAATCATAGTAGATTTCTGCGCCATCTCGATCGAAAATATCACTATCTTCAACACGAAAGACTACATATAAATCACCATAAGGTCCACCATTGGTACCCGCTTCTCCTTGGTTAGCTAAGCGCATTTGTTGACCGTCTTCTACTCCAGCAGGCACATTTACTTTGACAGTATGTGCTTTTTTCTCATGACCTGTGCCATGACAAGTTGGACATGGTTCTTTGATTTCTTTCCCTGTGCCATGACACACATCACAAGTTTGACGACTCATCATACGACCTAATGGCGTTTGACGTTCAACATTGATTGTTCCAGAGCCATGACATTTATGACAAGTTTCTGGGTGTGTGCCTGGTTTGGCGCCATTACCGCCACAGGTTGCACAAGTATCTTCTCGATTGTACTTAATCTCTTTTTCGACACCGAAAATAGCTTCTTCAAATTTCAATTGAATTGTATATTGTAAATCGGCGCCTTGTCTTGGTGCATTTGGATCAACAGAACGGCCACCGCCGCCAAAGAATGAATCGAAAATATCTTCGAATCCACCAAAACCACTACTGCTAAATCCGCCGCCACCGAAACCGCCAAAGCCACCAGCGCCGCCACCGTAATTAGGATCAGTTCCTGCATGGCCATATTGGTCATAGGCCGCTTTTTTCTGTGGATCACTTAATACTTCATACGCTTCAGAAACTTCTTTAAATTTTTCTTCCGCATCGGCTTCTTTGTTAATATCTGGATGGTACTTTTTGGAAAGTTTGCGGTATGCTTTTTTAATTTCATCATCTGAAGCACCTTTTGCTAATCCTAGCACTTCATAATAATCTCGTTTCGTCGCCATTGACTTCCCTCCAACTTTCTTCAAACTTTACAATGTGTTTAGAACCAGCCAAATTCATCGATTGCTTTCGGTCTCTCTGGTTGGATTATCTGTCACACCTTGAATCAGTGTTACTAGCTGTGAATAGGTATTTTCAGCTTGTTTAACATCGTTGTAATCATACCACAGTTCTTTCAAAACCTAAATAGTTTCTTGCTAACTTGATTGTGGTTGATTTTCTCACAAAAGACAAGGGACTGGGACATTAGTCATTGTACTAATGATCCAGTCCCTAAAATCAATTGTTATTGATTATTTGTCATCACCATTTACTTCTTCAAAATCAGCATCAACAACATCATCAGCGCCACCTTGAGCAGCTTCAGGATTTTCTTGTGCTTGTTGTTGCGCAGCTTGTTCGTAAAGTTTTACTGTTAAGTTTTGGACGATTTCATTTAATGAATCACGTTTTGCTTTCATTTGTTCGATATCGTTTGCTTCGATGGCTGCTTTTAATTCATCACGCGCATCTTCTGCTTTTTTCACTTCTTCAGCATCTACTTTGCCTTCTAATTCTTTCAATGTTTTATCAACAGTGAATAATAAAGCATCTGCATCGTTACGTAAGTCAACTTCTTCTTTACGTTGTTTATCTGCTTCAGCGTTTGCTTCAGCATCTTTCACCATACGTTCGATTTCATCATCAGATAAACCTGAAGAAGATTTAATCGTGATTGTTTGTTCTTTTTGAGTGCCTAAGTCTTTCGCACGAACATTTACAATCCCGTTTTTATCAATGTCAAAGCTTACTTCAATTTGTGGCACACCACGAGGAGCTGCAGGAATATCTGTTAATTGGAAACGACCTAATGTTTTATTATCAGCGGCCATTGGACGTTCACCTTGTAAAACGTGAATATCAACAGCTGGTTGATTGTCAGCAGCAGTTGAGAATACTTGTGATTTACTTGTTGGAATCGTAGTGTTACGATCAATTAATTTTGTAAATACGCCACCCATTGTTTCAATCCCTAATGACAACGGTGTTACGTCTAATAAGACAACGTCTTTAACATCACCAGTGATTACACCACCTTGGATTGCAGCACCCATTGCTACTACTTCGTCAGGGTTAACTGATTTGTTTGGTTCTTTGTTTGTTTCTTTGCGAACAGCTTCAACTACAGCTGGAATACGTGTTGAACCACCAACTAGGATAACTTCGTCGATTTCAGAAGGATTTAATCCAGCATCTTTTAAGGCTTGACGTACTGGTACTTTTGTACGTTCAACTAAATCACTTGTTAATTCATCAAATTTTGCACGAGTTAAGTTCATTTCTAAGTGCAATGGTCCTGCTTCGCCAGCAGTAATAAATGGCAAGCTGATTTGTGTGCTTGTTACACCTGATAAGTCTTTTTTCGCTTTTTCAGCAGCATCTTTCAAACGTTGTAATGCCATTTTATCGTTAGCTAAGTCAATGCCATTTTCTTTTTTAAATTCTGCAACCATGTAGTCAATGATCTTATTATCAAAGTCATCCCCACCTAGGTTGTTATCACCGGCTGTTGATAATACATCGAAAACGCCATCGCCTAATTCAAGGATTGACACGTCGAATGTACCACCACCAAGGTCAAAGACAAGAATTTTTTCATCTTTGTCTGTTTTATCTAAGCCATAAGCTAAAGCTGCTGCTGTTGGTTCGTTAACGATCCGTTCTACTTCTAAACCAGCAATTTTACCAGCATCTTTTGTTGCTTGACGTTGCGCATCGTTGAAATATGCAGGAACTGTAATAACTGCTTTTTCAACTTTTTCACCTAAATAGTCTTCAGCAAAACCTTTTAAATATTGTAAGATCATTGCAGAAACTTCTTGTGGTGTATATGATTTTCCTTCAACATCAACTTTGTAGCCAGCTTCACCCATGTGACGTTTAATAGATGAAATCGTGTTAGGATTTGTAACAGCTTGACGTTTTGCTACTTCGCCCACTTGAATTTCACCGTTTTTGAATGAAACGACCGAAGGAGTTGTGCGGTTACCTTCTGGGTTTGCAATAATTTTCGCTTCGCCGCCTTCTAGTACTGCGACAGCTGAGTTTGTTGTTCCTAAGTCAATACCAATAATTTTACTCATAGTGAATATCTCCAATCTGTATTAGTTTTCTATAATAATATATTTTTAATTAACGTTTGTTATTGTGCAACAATGACCATTGATGGTCGTAACACACGATCTTGTAATTTGTACCCTTTTTGTAGAACTTCAACAATGGTATCTGCTGGGGTTTCTTCAGAAGCAGGGACTGTTTGAACGGCTTGATGTAAATTTGGATCAAAGGTTTCACCCATTGCTGGGATTTCTTCAATTCCTTCTTCTTTTAAAGCCACAGTAATACTTTCTAGCACCATCGAAATACCTTTTTTCAAGCTTTCGCCTTGTTCATCTGATACTTCAATAGCCATTGCTCGTTCTAAATTATCAATAGATGGTAAAATCTTTTTACCTAAATCTTGTGAGCGGTAACGAACTAATAATTCTCGTTCGTTTTTATTTCGATTGCTCATATTAGCAATTTCGGCTCTTGCCCGCAAGAACTTGTCTTCCATTTCGGAAAGCTCTGCTTTAAGATTTTCAATCTCTGTTGCTTCAACTTCTACTTCAGAAACGCCAGCAGCATCAACAGCTTCCATTTCTTCTTGTAATTCTTCTTGCTTCTCTTCTTTTTTACTCACTTCAGCAACTTCCTTTCTCTTTATGCATCTACTTCTTATCCTAACAAGGTTTGCTTAATTACCTAAAAAACGGTAATAGTCACCTAGTTGTGAAGCTAGCTCATGTCGAAACGTGTCTACCAAACCGAATATTTTTGAATACGGCATACTGGTTGGTCCTAGCAGGGCAATTGTTCCTTTGCCATGTCCTGATACTTCATACGTAGCAGTGATCATGCTCATATCTTCTAAGAGATTGTTGCCAATTTCTGAGCCGATACGAAAAACAATTGGATTTTCTGTTGTTGCAGAACCATTTAATAAATGCGTCAGCTCATCAGAATTTTGCATAAAGGAATAGACAGATTTCAATTGTTCAATATCTTGTTTGATGCCAAAATCTAACAAATTCATGCGACCACCGACAAAGACTTTTTCTTCAAAGGCATGTCCTAACATCTCATCGAATAAGTTCATCATTCCTTCTGGTGTTTGGAAATAGCGATGTAAAATCATCGGAATCTCCGTCCGCAAACGATGATAAACGGTCAACAAAGGTTGTCCAACCAACTTATCATTGATGATTTGTGTCATTTTTTCAAGATCTTGGCTAGAAACAGCGGCAGGAATGGCAAATACTTGGTTTTCAACATTGCCTTTATCTGTCACTATAATAGCAAGGACTTGCCGATCATTCAAAGGAACCATTCGAAAGCCGGTTAATTTCCGTTCTTTCACTTCAGGTCCTAATGAAAAAGCAGTATAACTTGTCAATTCTGATAGAATTTCAGCTGATTGTCGAATAATATCATTAATCTCATGAAATTCTTTTCCAAAAGATTGACGGATTCTTCTAAGTTCGTTCTCTTCTACTTGTGTTGGTTGTAAAAGATGATCCACGTAGTAACGATAACCAGCCATTGAGGGGATTCGCCCTGAAGAAGAATGGGTCTTAGCTAATAAGCCGTATTCCTCTAATGCTTTCATATCATTACGAATTGTGGCAGAACTAGAGGCAATGCCATCCTCCATCAATTTCTTAGAACCGACAGGTAAGCCCGTGTTCGTGTAATTTTGGATGATAAGTCTCAAGATATTTTGTTGTCTTTCTGTAATCATCGTTATTACCACCCTTCATTAGCACTCTTAACATCTAAGTGCTAACTACATATACTAATATAACAAGTCCTTACCTTTTTGTCAAGGGAAATACGCAACTTTTTAGCACTCTTAACGCAAGAGTGCTAATCGCTGCAAACCACCTTCAAAAACCATCAATACCAACTTTTGTAATAAAAAAATCATCGAAATGCTTTGTCACACTTCGATGATTTTTTTATTTTTTTACTCTTTTTCACTTAACAAAAATGCTTCAAAAACATTATTCCCCACAAATAGCCCTTTTTTCGTTAAACGTAAGATATCTGCTTCTTCAATTAATAATTCTTCTTTGATTAAGCGTTGAATGACCTCTCCATAAATTGCTTCAATTGGTTCCTGAAATTTTTGTTGGAATTTTTGTTTAGAAATGCCTACTTTTTTACGTAAGCCTAAAAATAGCTCTTCTTCTATTTGATTTAGACGAGTTAATTCTTCAGTCTCCACAATTGGCAATTGATTTTCTCGCAAGGGTTTCAAATAATGTTGGATTGGACCGTGATTTTTGTAACGAGTTTGCCCAAGATAGCCGCTGGCACCTGCGCCAAATCCATAGTAGTGGTCATTATTCCAATAAGCCAGATTATGCTGGCTTTCTTTTCCTGTTAAAGCAAAATTACTGACTTCATATTGGTGACGTCCTTTTTTCTCCATTGCTTCAATCGTTTCGTCAAACATTTGTGCTTCGATTTCTTCTTCAGGCAGCTGTAACCGTCCTTGACGAACCCAGTTCATGAACATTGTTTTATTTTCAAGAATTAATGAATAAAGCGAATAGTGCGGCAAGTCCAATGCTAAGGCTCTTGTCAAAGTATCGCGAAAACTTTCCAATGTTTGTCCAGGTAAAGCATAGATTAAGTCAATACTGACATTGGTAAAATTTTCTTTCTCTAAAAATTTCATTGTTTCATAAACATCTGCGGCGGTGTGCTTGCGACCGATTTTTTTGAGCAAGCGATCATCAAATGTCTGAACGCCCATCGAAAGACGATTGACGCCATAGTTTTTCATGACTTGTAATTTTTCTTGGGTTAAATCACCAGGGTTTGCTTCCACCGTAAATTCATTTCGGTCATCAAACGTTAGCTGTTCGCGAACCCCTTTTAGTAGCACATCTAACTGTTTCGCTGATAATGAAGTTGGCGTGCCTCCGCCAATATAGATGGTTTTCATTTCTTGTTCTGGATACAATGCTTGCGTAAGTTGAATTTCTTTTAATAAACTCTGAATATATTCATCAACTGGTTGTCCTTCTAAAAAGACCTTGTTAAAATCGCAATAGTAACAAATATGCTCACAAAATGGAATATGAATATAGGCCGACCGATCGAACATCGGCGTTGAAGTTGAAAGTTGGTTTGTTTTGGTCATTAGCTCGTTTTATCTCCTTATTACCAAAAAGCTCGTTCTTTTTGGAAAGTCTCTACTAGCCATACTAACTGTAAATGACAAATAAATCCATAAAAAAATTCGCACAGTCACTTAAAACAACAAAGAGGAGCTGTCATAAAAACCGACACCTCCTCAACCTTGAAAGAAAAGTAAAAAAATTTTTCTATATATAATAGTACAAATCAGTTACAGTAATTGACCGTAACGTTTGACGTATAAAACTTTAATGAACGCAACCAGTGCTAAATAAGCAACAATTGTCGGGATTAAATACAAGAAATAGCTTGGTGATAAACCGACAAATCCTAGTTCTGCACCGAAAGCGGTAAAGGGTAAAACAGTTCCGAGAACAATCCCTGCTGTAGTGACTAACGTCATAATTCCAGAAGCACTACTTTGAAGGAAAGGCATTTTTTCTGTTCGTAGGAAATGCAAGACGAGCATTTGGGACCATAAGGACTCAATGAACCACCCTGCATGGAAAATACCGATAAAGAGCAATTGATCTGCTCCATTTAATTCAAAGAATGAGCCACCTAGGATAGCCGGACACACAATGAAATACATAAATAAATAGGTAACAATATCAAAAATAGAACTCGTTGGGCCAAACCAACGCATAAAATTACCAATTGATTTTGGTTCCCATTTTTTTGGTTTTTCTACGTATTCTTCATCTACTTTGTCCCAAGGAACTGACATACACGAAGTATCGTAAATTAGATTTAATAATAGCGATTGAATCGGAGCAATCGGTAAAAATGGTAAAAAGATACTTGCTGGGATCACGGAAAAAACATTGCCAAAATTAGAACTTGCTGTTAATTTGACGTACTTCATCGTGTTCGTAAACACGCGCCGTCCAGATAAAATCCCTTTTTCCAAAACCATTAAATCTTTTCTCAATAAAATTACATCCGCCGATTCTTTCGCCACATCGACAGCTGTATCAACAGAGATTCCTACATCAGCAGCACGCATTGCTCCAGCATCATTTATTCCATCACCTAAAAAGCCAACAGTTTGACCATTTTCAGTTAACGCATTTACAATACGAACTTTTTGGTCAGGCGTAATTTTGGCGAAAATATTATACGCTTGAACGGTTTTTCTTAATTCTTCTTGGTTTAATTGTTGAAGTTCATTTCCTGTAATAATTTTTTCACCAGCCAGACCAACTTCTTTACAAACAGAATGCGTCACATACTGATTGTCCCCCGTTAATACTTTCACAGCTACATTATGTTGATGCAAGGCGTGAATAGCTGCCGCCGCTGTTTCTTTTGGTGGATCTAAGAAAGCAAGATAGCCTTGTAAAATCAACTCTGATTCATCTTTAGTTGTATACTCCCATTCAGCCGCTTCGACTTTTTTATCGGCAATTGCTAGAACGCGCAAACCATCTCGATTTAAAGCTTCAACGTCTTTGGTAATTTTTTGACGCAGCGTCTCTGTTAAGGGCACAATTTCGCCATTTAAAAGTACCTGTGTGCAGACCAAGAGCATTTCTTCAACCGCCCCTTTGGTAATTAAGCGTGTTTCTCGCGTTTTAAACTCTTTGATAATCACACTCATTCGACGTCGATTGAAATCGAAAGGAATTTCATCTACTTTATAAAAATCATCTGATTGTATATCACTTTCTTGTGTCGCCGCTTGAATAACGGCGTTATCCATTAAATTACGCAAACCTGTTTGAAAATAACTGTTTAGAAATGCTAAATCCAAGACTTTTTGATCTTCTTGGCACCCAATATTATAGTGGTATTCTAAAATTACTTTATCTTGTGTTAAGGTACCTGTTTTATCCGTACAAAGTACATCCATCCCGCCAAAATTTTGAATGGCATTGACATTTTTCATAATCGTGCCTTCTTTAGCCATTTCTCGAGAACCTTTGACTAAATTGGTTGTTACAATCATAGGTAACATTTCTGGTGTCAAGCCGACAGCTGTGGCAATCGCAAACATTAACGCTTCCGCCCAATCACCTTTTGTTAACCCATTAATTAGAAAAACAGTTGGCGTAATGACCAACATAAAGCGAATCAGCACCCACGTTGTTTTATTAATTCCTGTTTCAAAACTCGTCTGCTGCTGCTCTTCTCCGTTATCAGAAGCCATCCTTCCGAATAAAGTTTGATTACCAACTTTAATGACAATGCCCAAACCAGTGCCACTAATTACATTTGTTCCTAAAAACAAAAGATTGTCGTATTCTGTATCAATTTGATCACTATCTTTTTGATGAGTCGCGTGTTTTTCAATGGGAAAACTCTCTCCAGTCAAGGATGATTGGGAAACAAATAAGTCCTTAGATTGGATTAAACGTAAATCGGCTGGAATCATATCGCCAGCGGATAGTTGGACTAAGTCGCCACACACAACTTCCTCAATAGGAATTTCCATTTGCTTCTTGTCACGAATGACTGTCGCTGTAACTTTAATCATATTTTGTAATTTTTCAACTGCATTGCTTGATTTGACTGATTGGACAAAACTCATCGTGCCGCTTAAGATGACCATCGCTAACATAATTAACACGCCAGTAACATCTTTTTCCTCTGGCGCAGCATAGACATATTCTGTAAAAAATGAAATCGTGGCTAGTGCTAGTAACACCAAAGTAAACGGCGTGATATACGATTTTATAAAAAGTCGCAGCCGCGAAGCTTTTTTTTCATTCATAATTTTATTGCGGCCATAACGTTCTTGTAATTCTTCAATATCTTGGTGTTTAATGCCATCCCAAGTTGAGCCAAAACGTTGTAAAACTTTTTCTACTTCTGAATGGGCAAACTTTTTGTAACTATAGTCATGGCCCAAGTGACGCATTTTCTTTTCCATTTTCTTTCACCTCATTTATCTGTGGTTGACTTGAATTGACGATCGGTTCATCTTCCATTTTCCTCACCCTTTCCACAAAAAAAGACACGCTGAAAACTCAACGTGTCAAAGAATAATCGTTCTTATCGTTGAGCTTTAGCACTATACAACGTAAAAAGCGATTGCTTTTAGCTACCTTAAGAAAAGCCTTCATTCGACAGTTCCTGTTCTACCCATTGGCGTCTCTCGACATTTTTGGGCAGTAGCCTATGTTTGTATAGGAGCCTCACCTAACAAATCTTATTTAATTACAACAGCAAGTATAATTCTTCCATGAAAAAATAACGATATAGAAAAAGTTTTTAGTAGATAACTTTTTGTCCATTCAGTAACAAAAAGAAAAATAATCCGCTTATTTACTATGGTTTTCTGGTATGATTCGTATTTATTCATAGAATCATAACTGGTTAAATTAATCTAAAGACCGTCAGATAGCCTTGTCGAGAAGCTTTTCTTCTGCTATTTTTTGTATAGTTAAAGAAACGGCGGTGAGGAAAATGAAATTACAACAACTAGAATATTTTATGGCAGTTTCAAAGTATGCGAGTTTTACTTTAGCTTCTCAAAAGCTCCATACGAGTCAACCTTATTTAAGTACCCAGCTCAAGGAGTTGGAACGTGAATTAGGTGCTTCATTAATTTTAAGAGACAAGAAACATTGTCGGCTTTCTCCAGCAGGCGAAGTCGTCGCCAAGCGAACAGAAATGATTTTTGCACTCATTAAGGAAGCGCAAGAAGAGATTAATGAATTAGTGACCCAAGGATCGACAACGACCATTCGGATTGGAACAAACTTAATTGATATAGATAAAGCATTTGGAGAAGTCTTGTTGTTATTTAATCAATCCTATCCGTATGTAAGTATTGATTTTAAGTATTATTACGATCTTGAAACAGCCTTGGAAACAGATTTAATTGACATTGGGATTGGGATATTTTTGGATACCTCGATTCCATTAGAGAAAGAATTAATTTATACAGAAAGCTATCTCCTTTGTGTCAATAAAAATCATCCTTTAGCCCATGCCGATAGCGTGACGATTGACGAAATTCGTTCTTTACCTTTTGCTGCATATTCCGATCAAGTATATGAAAAAAAAGTGTTCAAACGTTGGGAACGTAAAATCAATTGGGAAAATCGGCAAATCGTCATCGAACTTCCTTCTCTTCATTTAGTCTTAGACATGGTCCAACGAGAAAAAGCCTGTAGCATCCTTCCCTATTCACTCACTGATGAACTAAACAGACGTAACTTAGTTGGTATTCCTCTGGAAGATAGTCCAGAACGAGCCATCTATTTAGTTCAGAATAATCATCACGGACATTGTGAAGCACACCGTTATTTATTCGAACAATTACGTTATTTATTCTAGGAATAGAAAAAGGAGGAATTCCCATGGAACTATTTCGTTTACATTATTTTTTAGAGTTATGCAAAGTGAAACAATTTACTAAAGCAGCCGAAAATTTAGCAATTTCTCAAGCTGCATTAAGTAAGCAAATAAAAATTCTTGAAGCAACGTTAGGCGCGGAACTTTTTAATCGCCAAGGCCAAACTACCACCTTAACGCCAGCTGGATTAATTTTAGAAAAATATTGTTGGCGCATCACCAATGAGTTGGTCTCAATTGAAGAAGAGCTAAAAGAAATTAATCATTCTTCCAACCATATTTATGTGGCCACTTATCTCTGTGATTTAGAATATAAATTGAATGACTTACTAATGACAACATTAACGGATCGTTCATCCAACTTACAAGTCCACACTATTATTACAGAAAATATTCTTCAATCCTTGGAAACAATGGATGCAGATTTTGGTATTTCCTTTGCTGACTTACCATTACCTGAACATATTGGTAAAATTGATTTATTTACAGCAAATTATCAATTCATTTTAAGAAACGATCATCCAGCTTTGGCAAAAGCCACGACGGAAGAAATTTTAAAAGAACTAACAATGTACCCCTTCGTCCGTTTAAATACCGAATTTTCCGAGCAAAACAAATTAACCAATTGGCTAGATACTACGTTTTCTAATTTTTCTCCAGAGAAAGTCATTCAAGTGGATACTCTTTCACTTATTACTCACTTGGTGTCTCATTCCGATAGTTTCGCTATTGTCCCCGAATACACAAATATTCAACTTTTAGACAATTCGATCCATACACTAACTTACCAAGAACTACCTAAACGAAACATGGCAGTTTATTATTTAAAAGAACGTTACATGAGTCGACAACTTCAACAACTTTTGGCTGAATGCCAAAAACAATTTCAATAGTAAAAACCAAGACTAGAGCTTGTCGGCAAGCGAGTTCCAGTCTTGGTTTTTATTTGTGTTTTCAGGTAGCGGCTTCTCTTCCTTTGACAAATCCTAAAGAAGTGATAGCCATCACTAACGAAGTGCCTCCTTGACTTAAAAACGGAAGCGGAATACCTTTTAACGGCAACAGTCCAATCACCGCACCGATATTCTCCACCGTTTGAAAGACCAGCGAAAAAATGAGGGCGACACAGATGTACATACAAAAACGCGAATTGCTCCGCAAGCCAGCTACTAAAACTTGATAAAACAAGTAAAAATAGAGAAAAACAACGGTGGCACTGCCCACAAAGCCCCAGGCTTCCCCGATAAAAGTAAAAACCATATCAGACTCACGAACAGGAACATACACTTCAATCCCATGCACACCCTTGCCAAATAAACCACCCGAACCAATTGCCAATAAGCCTTGTACTTGTTGATAGGAGATTTTATCGACATAATCATAGGGATGAATCCATGCTAAAATTCGATCCAATTGATATTGTTTAAAATGTAAAAAGAAGAGTACTTTGTGCCCCCACTCTGTAAAGACTAACAGAATCAAGACCACGCCTAACGTTGCTAAAGCACTGAAAATAATGATTAAAATTTTGCGATCAATTCCTGAAATAACTAAAAGAGATAGAATAATCGTTACGAAAACAAGGGATGTCCCAAAATCTTTTTGTACCGCCATCAAGAAAAAAACAGGGACACTAACCGCAACGATTTTTTTTAGAAGTTGCTTGTCTGAACGCCATTTATCAGACCAGTCTTGTTGCTCATGTTGGACAATAATTTTTGCCAACATTAAAATAAACGCAATTTTCGCAATTTCTGATGGCTGAAATTTAATAAACCCTAAATCTAACCAGCGCTTTGTGCCCGTCAATAAATACATTCCTTTGTCATAGGAAAAATACAAAGCACTCATTAAGATTAATGAAAACCCATAGAAAAAAGGAGCTACTTTCCAAATAAATTTCTGTGACAGCCGACTAGCTAAAAACATGCCTGCATAGCCAACAAAAATAAAGAAAAGTTGTTTTAATGCTGGCACAGTTCCATCTTTTCCTTCATTAACGGCAATCCAATATTGCACACCAGAAGATAAAAGTGTGAGTAAAAAAATGGGCAATAATAAATCATAATTAAGATGTAAGTTGAATTTTTTTGTATTGACCATTTAACTGCCGCCTTTCGTTTGCAATAATTTTAATGACGATTCCTAATGCCACTGAAAAGATTAAATAACTTGTCCCACCGTAACTAACAAACGGTAAAGGAATTCCCGTCATTGGAATCAAACCCAAAACGCCACCAATGTTAATCGCCGTTTGAGCTAAAATCAAGGTCCCGACCCCTAACAAAAACAAGCCGTAACAATGATTCTTTATTACACAACTACTCCGCAAAATCGAGGCCGCTAAAAATAACAAAAGAAATAGCAATAGTAAGCCGCCAATCAAACCAAGTTCTTCCACAATCACCGCAAAGATAAAATCGGTTTGACCTTCTGGCAAGCCACCTTTTTTTACCATACCATTGGCTAGTCCAGTGCCCCAAAACCCACCGTTATACATTGCTAAATAGGCCATTGAAGGCTGAAATCCTCGATCATGAAAGGATAAAAACGGATTTTTCAAAACAACTAAGCGGTCATACACATGCGCAAAAAAATGTGGTAAGTAGCGGTGATCGCCTAGAAAAATAATTATTTTAGAAAGAAGCGCCGCGCTAGCAACGACAATCCCCGCAGCAATTACACTAAATTTTGCATGAATACTTGCTGAGAAAATCAAGACACTGCCAATAACTAAAATAAGAATGGCCCCGCCAACTTTGGGTTGAATCAAAACTAAAAATGCAACGACCAAAACAAACAGCCATTGTTTCCTTAACTGCTTCGTTGTCAAGCCATTTTCTTTTTCACCTAAATAACAGCTCAAGTAATAAATAATCGCAAAATTACAAAGTTCTGATGGCTGAAACTGGATTCCAAAGAGAGAAATCCAACGTTGTGCGCCATTCGCTGCTACACCAAAAAAAGGTAGTCGAACCATTAACAGTAATAGTACCGAAACTAAAAGCAGTCCAATCGCAATTTTCTTATTAAATAACACTTCTAGTCGAACTTTGTAAATCACGAACATTAGCACCCAGCTGAGACACATAATAATGCCTTGTTTAATAAACACAGCAGTGGGCTTCACGCCTTGCATCAACAAGTCATAGCTACTGGCGCTATAAATCATTAACGCGCCAATAATACTTAATATAATAAAGGTCAAAAGAATTTTTGTTAGACCTAAAGTACGTAGATTCATTCTCTCACCTCTATCTTTTTCTAATTAAATCAATCTTACCAGTCTGAGTTAGAAAACAAATAGAGAGTTTTTTATAGAACTATTACTAAGCTTACATAACAAAAAGTAGCTAGACTTGGTTCATTTCACTTAGTTTCGCTACTTTTAAAAAAAGCCATTTATATAATTTTTGTGTGTTGCTCACATTTCTGATAAATTTTTCCAAACTTATCTCTTTCTAAATACTGATAATCTACTAAATACCGTCTCAAAAGTGCATAATCTTCATAGATTTCTCTAAGTCGCTGATTGACTTCTTTTTCCGTATATTCTTTCCCAAATTCAAATTGGTTGGCCACACGTTGAAACACTTGGACTTTTTTCGCATTTTTCTTGGGAATAACCAGCAACTTTCCTTCTTTAAAAAAATTTTCAACCATGTTTATTCTCCTTTTTTTGTTTTGACTATTGTTTAGAAAATTGATGATTCAGTTTTTCTTTCTGTTTATCAGTCCATTTGCCAGCGACTTCATTGACAATTGTTTCAGCAAAATCACCTACTTTTTCTCCCGTAATATTTTTGATAGGTGTTCCGTTAGCAGCTCCTTCTTCAAACAAATCAAGTAAATCAGTCAACGCATTGAACATATTGGCTCCACTATGATCTGAAAAATGCCAAGCATATTTTTCAATTTCTTGAAATACTTGTCGATACTCTACTGGTAATGCTGCAATCCGTCGTTTATATTCTTTGTACTCTTTTTTATCCCCAACAACTTTTTTGATCAACGCTTTAAAATTTGACATGCTCTATCCCTCCATTTTTTTTCATCTTGTTTACTTGTTTTGAAAGCAACGTCCATCGCTGCCAAAAATCAGCGAGTTCTGCTTCTCCTGATGAGGTTAAGCGATAGAACTTCCGCATTGGCCCTTTTTCTGAAGGCTTTTTTTCAGCTATAACCCATTGATTTTTTTCTAAACGCAGTAAAATCGTATAAACGGTTCCTTCAACAATTTCAGTAAACCCTTGGTCATTTAAAATTTTTGTAATTTCATAACCATATGTTTCTTTCCTTTGGATGATGGCTAAAACTAAACCTTCTAAAATGCCTTTTAGCAACTCTGTCTGCTTCACTGCTTTTCCTCCCTAAACTACTCTTTAGTACTACGTACCACTACATAATAATACTGAGTACCGGTTCTGTCAACTACTTTGTAATAAAAAGTAGTAAAGACGCGACAACCACCAGTACTTAACTAGTAGTTGTCGCGTCTTATTATTCTTTATTCATTTATTCCGAGTTCTGCTTCAAAGGCTTCTAATTCTGCAGGGTGTGTTTCTGGATAAGCAAAGCATGTTGAAAAATGCCACTCCCCACCACTTGTGCCAAAATAACCTGGCAGTAATTCCAAAGCCAATAATGCTTCTGATGTTTCTTTTTCCGGTAACGTAATCTGAAAAGTAGTCGCTGGAACAAAACCGAACTTCGTATAGTAAGTTGGATGGCCCAGGATAATCAATCCGCCGATGCCTAATTCTTTGGCCTTCTGAACAGAATGCTTAATTAACGCTGAGCCTACGCCCGTGTTCTGTGCTTCTGGATGGACACTTAGCGGCCCAACGGTCAAAACAGCCTTTTCTGTATGATCAGGTAATCGTAGTTTGGCTTTTGAAGACATAATATGACCCGTTAATTTTCCTTGATCAGTTTCTGAAACTAAGGACAACTCCGGAATAAAGTCGGCACTTTCTCTTAATAAATGCACGATAAAATGCTCTGTGGGACGCCAGTTTTCGGTCAAGTTTAATTCCTTAAACGCTTGATACGTTAAACGTTCTACAGCTTGATACTCTGCAGGTTTTTCTTGACGAATCTTCATTATTTGTCCTCAGATTGTTGGAAATAGTCAGCCGTATCTCGTTCATCTTGTTTTAATTGGTCGATCAAGGCTTCAGCCCCATTGAATTTCACTTGGTCACGTAAATAATGATTCCAACGAACCACCACTTGCTCACCATAGATGTCTTGATGGAAGTCCAAAATATAGACTTCCACGGTTAAATCGCGTCCTTCTCCAAAGGTGTCATTATGACCAATTGAGCCCATGCCGACATACCATTTGCCACCAACTTCGATTTGCACAGCATAGACGCCAATTCTTGGTAAACGCACGGTGCTTTTCACTTTGACATTAGCGGTCGGGAAACCCAATAAACGGCCACGAGCATCGCCATGGACAACTGTTCCTTCTGTTTCATAAATATATCCTAACAACTCCGTGACCTCCTCCATTTCGCCGGCTTCCATTTTTTCGCGAATTCTTGTTGAGCTAATTTTGGCACCAGTCATTTCTTCTTTTGGTACTGTCACCACTTCAAAACGGCCTTGCGCATAAGTTGGTAACTGTTTGACTCCAGCAATTTCTTTAGGACCATACGTATAATCAAACCCAGAGACTGCCACTGCACTATTTAAATTAACGATATACTGATCGACAAAATCTTGCGGCTTTAATTGAGCAAACGCTGAAGTAAATTCGACAATATATAAAATATCAACGCCCAAGTTGGCCATTAGGCGTTCTTTTTGTTCCAAGCTAGTTAAATATTTCATATTTTCTGGTAAAACTTTTTGAAAAACGATTGATGGGTGTTGGTTGAAGGTCATCACAGCTAACTTCAAGCCTTTTTCCTCCGCAATCTTTTTACCTGTTTCAATTACTTTTTGGTGGCCTTTGTGAACACCGTCAAAAAAGCCTAGGACCATCACGACTTCTTCATTAGGAATTTGATTGGGTTCATAGGGATGATGTAGTTGAATAACTTGCATGTGCAAAAACTTCCTTCTTTTTTATTTAATTGTTCCGTAGAACTTTACTTGGTTTCAATAATTTATCATGCGTTGGGTGTGGCATGTATAAACTAACCACTTGATTTTGGTAAAATAAGGCGACTAAGGATTCTGGCATTGCCTTTATTCCTAATTCTTTTTTGTGCAAACGCATGCCATTTTTTACTTTTTGATACAATTCATCTGATAAATCAATTCGTGGGAATTGTTCTACTGCTGTCTCAATGGGCAACAGGCATTGATCGATTGTTTCAGCAGCCATTTGTTTGGCTACTTCTTCTAACGTTAAGCATTGCGCAGCTTGCAAACCGCCACTTGCCGTTCTCGTTAAATCCGACATATGGGCAGGATAGCCTAATTTTTTGCCAGTATCCACTGATAGTGTCCGCACATAGGTTCCTTTGCCACAGACCACTTTAAACCGCCAACTTTGTGTATGAGCGGATTCGTTAAAAATTGGTTCACTAGTGCGTTCAAATGAATAAATCATAGCTTTTCGTTGGGGCCGTTCAACTTCTTCCCCGTTCCGCGCATATTCATATAAACGTTTACCATTGACTTTCACCGCAGAAAACATCGGTGGGATTTGTGTGATTTCACCTGTCATTTCGGCCATTGCTTGATCAATTTGTTCAGTTGACAGAGGTGCTGTAACTGGTTTTTTTTCAACAATTTCGCCACTAACATCTTCGGTTGTCGTAGCAAATCCAAGTGTAATTTCACCTTCATAGGTTTTGCCAGAATCTACCATGTATTCGATCACTTTCGTTCCTTTGCCAACGCAGATGGGTAAGACCCCTTCGACATCTGGATCTAGCGTACCACCATGACCAATTTTTTTGGTATGTAAAATTTTTCTCAATTTAAATACGCAGTCATGACTTGTCATGCCACGTTCCTTCCATAACGGTAAAATGCCGTCCATTATAGTTCCTCCAGTTCCGATAATACTAACTTTGTCATTATAGCATAAAAGTACCTAGCTTCGCAGTCTCCGTTGCTTATTCCCTTTGGAAAAATCTCTGCTAAATGCAAAAAAAGCCACAAACTCTGATAAAAGCAGAGTTTGTGGCTTTTTTTAGCTAGCAAATGATCCCCATGTATTCTGTGCGTTGCCATCGTTTGGTCCGATTGGCAAATAAATTCTCGCGCCTGTCGTATCTGTTCCACCAATAAAAACATACCCATCTGCAATATAAAACGTATCGTAATAAAAGCGAGTATTTTTAGGCCAAATACCATAAATGGGTGCTAACAGACTAGGTTGTCCTGCTCTTAAAACAATGCCTTCGTCCACACCAATTAGAAATGATTTCTTCGTTTGCGGGCGCCAAAGTTCAGCAATGTCGCCGTCGTTCACATAACCTAACAAATGTCCGCTATTTTCAACACGGTAAAGGTTTTGTCGGTCCGGTAATTTCGCTGTAATTGTTCCTACTTGTGTCCAAAGTGCCTCTGCTGATAGATGTTCATTGATTAAAGCATCTGGTGTTGGATAGATTGAAGTGAAACGAATTGCTTGTCCTACTTGATATTTTGGCGCATTAGGTTTACCTGGCTGAATAATGACAGTCTCACCTGTTTCAGAAACGCCCGTTTGTAAATCTTGTGCCAACTGCGCTTTACTAATCCCCCAACGCGCTAAATAACCATAAGGATCTGTATGATCTCCCCACCAATTTTTTGTAATCCAATCATGAGTGACTATGCCATAACCTGTTCCATCGTCCAGAGAAAAATCAGCACCAATGTTCTGAGCCAAATCACGGGCCAAATTAACATAGGCAGCATAATCTTTTTTAAATGTCGCCGCATTATTCGTTCGAGCCAATTCGATTTGCGCATAGGCTTTTTGATTAGCTAAAGAACCTGCGCCATATTGAATTTGGCCAGCAGGAGCTAATTGTTTCACTCGTCCACCAGATCCGACAAAATATGAGACATAAGCATTTGACCAATTTCGTTTCATATAGGCCACTTCATTGTCTAAACTGTGTGGTCCTAGGTTCCGCTCGTTTCCAGATTCATGTAAAACAATTAATTCATTGCTTGCAGAGCCGGGAAAATAAGTAAAGTTGATTGGATCCGCTTCGATGGTGTAAGCGCAAGCCGTCATCGGAATCGTTAAACTTAAACCAATCACTAAAGCAAGTTGAATCATTAATTTTTTAAACATAGCATGCTCCTTTCTTAAAAAAGCCATGAAAGGAAAGTCAAAATAACTTCCCTTCCACGGCTTAAACCTGCATATAAATGGCGGGACAGAAGTAATTTCTTCGGCAATCAGCCGAAAGTTCTACGTTTGTCCCGACCACTTCTACTTAATCATCTTTATTTTTTAACTGAATAAATAACTCTTTTAACTTTTTCGGCATAGGAATAAAGGTCGCAATGTTTTCAAAAAAAGAAAGTCCTTCGTTCGCAATGTAAAAAATCAGAACCATTTCCCGAATTGGCAAATTGTTCCCCACAACTTTTTCAACACGAACCGCTACGGCAACCACAAATAACATCGTCACTTTTTTCGCAATTCCGAGCATACCAATCCGACTGGACAATTCTTTTGTGGCGATTGCCTTAATCCAACCTGTGATGAAATCGACAATAATTAAAAAGAGGAAGACATCCAACAATTGATCTAATCCGCCTAATAAACGTACGACAATCCCACCGAAAATGCTTAAAAGCATTGTTATTGTGTTGAGATAACGTTCCATAAAAAGACTCCTAAACTAGCTTGTTATTTTGTTGGAAACGGATCGTCCGTGTACCAACTTCCTTGTAGGTAAATATTTCCAGCACGGTTAGCACCAAAAAGAATTCCTTGATTTCCCATCTCATATAAACCAGCACAATTCGGTTGAGGGAATGTATATTGCATAGCAGTTAACGCCAAATTCCATATTCCCTTTGTAATCTTCGTCGATAATGTATATCCTGTTGGAACAGTAAACACTTTAACCAAATTATTATTCAATTTCGTTGGATCACTCAAATTACATCTTACAAATGCATCGACACGATTTCCTACCCTAATTAATACAAATTTCATATTATCCTTATTAAAGGCCGCCTGATATTTTGCCTCGACTTCACCAACTCCACTAGCTTCATAAATGGCCATTCTAGAGGATTCCAAAGGCACACCATTGACGGTTGGCATAGTTACAAAATTCTTCACCCCAGCAATCTCTTGATCACCTGTTTGTGTCACAGCTTGACCTTTAATCGCTTCCGCAACGTTTTTCGGGTGCATATATTTACTCGTTAAAGTTCCCGCGACTGCTTCGCTGTCTGATGCGAAGCCATAATTTTCTACATTGCCTAGCCCCACTTGTTCAGCGGTTACTTGGTGCGGGTTATCTTGATTTTCCATATGGGTATTGAGTTGCTCTGCTTGAACAAAACCACTCTTCGCTAAAACCGCTTGGGCATCAACAGACAGACCAATATGAAGCCCCACGTAATCAACTTCTAAGCTAGCTGGCGTTACCCCATTCGATGAATCTGTATAGCTCATTAAATAAATGAAACCTTCATCTGTGATAAAATTCTGATCATTGATTTGAATTGAAAAATCGCCAAACTCTTTTGCTGATTCTTGGATTTGAGTTACCCAATTATCCGTAGTTGGTAAATACGTAGCGATTTTAATCGTTTGATTATTGGGCGCAGCGGCTTTCACACGTTGATTAATCGTAAAAAATTGAACGTTCTGGCGAATAAATGCCACCGCCTCGTCAGTTGTGACTGTTTCAAACATTTGTGGAATTAATTTTTTAGCGGCTTCAACGAGATTGAAGGCCGCTAATTGTTGCGGAATCACACCGCTTTGGGTGGAACCTGTTTTCACGCCCTCATCATCACGGCTGGCCATTTTATTGTAGTCCGCTTGGGAAACTTCCTCCCAAACTTCTGTTGGCTTCTTAAGAATTTTTGCCGTAAAATCAGTGGAATAACTGTTTGCATTGGTGGCTGTATTGCCGGCCGTTTTACCGTTAAAGTCTAACTTCATTTTGACAGTAGTTGGCTTAGCCAATAAAGAAATACCGTCTGCTTTTGTCATACGGTCATTCAAATCAATTTGAAGACGATTCGCTAAGGTAGCTTGTTTGATGCCTTGTGTATCTGTACGTGCTTGGACAATTTCTGGATTACTATCACCCGCTTCTGCTACTAATTGATCGAAATCATTTCGTAAAGTATCAAATTCTTGTTTATTATTATTTGCCGTTGAAACTGCATTTCCTGCAATCATGATTGCTGTTTTGGCATTGTTCATCGCTTGGTTGGCTGTTTCATTTGCTTGATTGCCTGCATCGGTGGCAATTTGTACGGCTTCTTTGCCAGCTTCATCTGCTATGTTTTTCGCTTCAGAAATTCCATTCGTTAACTGGACTTGGTAAGCATCTACTTTCTCAGCTGATGCATTCGACTGATCCAAGATTGCATTGATTTTAAGGCGACCTTGATTCAGGGTATCTAATTCTTCAATATGTTCTACTGACATTTCGTCACACTCCTCTAGTTTTCATTATTTTATTAAAACTGGCCACCCAATTGGGATTGAATATACACACGACAGATGACCGAAGCATCCAACCATAGTGGCTGATGAGAGAAAAATTGAAGCGTGTGATTGCCGCGTTCGATTTTTTCATCTGTTGTTTTTCGTAAATAACTCAAAATGTTTAGCCGTTGTTGTTGCAATGATAGTTGGGGTAATTTTTTGCCATCCACTACCAAATCAATGTTCGTTACAGAATGCGAAGGTCCTTTAGCAGTTGCCTTGAACGTTAATTCTGCGGTGTTTATATAAAGAATGTCCTCGTCAAAGTATAAATTCAGCTCCACTGGCTGTGTCTTGCTAAGTTCTCCTTGTATTGAACGATTTAAAAGTGTCGTCGCCCCTTGTGCGTAAGTTTCGTTAATCTCTTGTTTCCGACTGAAAGCTGTCATGGTACTATGAATTGTTTCTTGCAGGTTTCCCAACTCTAGCTGAATGTCTTGGGGGGCACCAAAGACATCTTTTTTGCTTTCTTTTTTAATACGAAGGTTGACACTCCCAAATTCATTCGTATTAATCATGATAACCGTGCCCAACCGCAAACGATCGATTGCCAAAGGTTGATCTGTTAATTTAATTAAATCAGCTGCAGTCACTACCCAAGAAACTTGTGGCTTGGTCCATTCTTCTAACATTCGCAAAGCATTTTCCTTTAATGCCTTGGGATCAGAAAAACGCTGTTCCACCCAAATTGACTCCAATAAACCATAGCGGTCAATTGCGGCCTTGTTCTCTAAATACGGAACCCCTTGATTGACCGAGCGAATATTGACTTTGTTAACACCTTCGCCTGAACCTAATGGATAAATCCGATTGATTAGCATCTTGGGATTACGTTCTATTTCAAATCCTTGCATGTTGTAACCTTCTTGAATTCGCGCAACTGGTTCTGTTGGCGGTTTGACTAATGAAAGTTCAAAAGGATAGACCTCTGTATTCCATTGCCAAAGATATTCCTCTTCGAAATCGGCTGGGATGCTAAATAAAGGCTCAACTAACCCATTTTCATTTTCCCATTTATAGGTTAATTTCCTTGAAAAATCACATTTTTTTAGGACCCAATGCTTTGTTTTTTGTTTATTCAATAAAAATTGAATGGCCTCTTTCGTTGTTTTGTTTTTAATTTCGTGACAACCAAAAAGGACAGTATCACCTAAGGTACATAATGCTTCTGTGGCAGAGTAATGAATTTGATTATTGTTCGCATCTTTCTTAATTGTGGTTGGCATCACGCGATATAAACCAATATATTCATTCTCATTGTCGGTCAGTTCCACCCATTGCATTTCTGCAATAAATTCATTTTTAGGATCATCTAGTGGCATGGTAAAATCTAAACTGCCAATTTTGTTCTCTATTTTTTCATAACTGACTTGATAGGCATTATCCAAGATTGCCGTATATGTTCTTTTCAAATCCAGCGCCATTAACATTTAATCACCCTCCTACACAAATCGGTTAGGATAGCGAATCGTCAAGCGGAAGTCGCTATCTTTGGCTTGAATATACAGCGGTTCATTGGGATATAGATAAAAATCGTTCATTGGTCGAATCATCGGTGCACCATTTTTTGTCAGATAAAAATTTTCAGTATCGATAATAATTTCCGAACGATCAAAGTCTCCTAAGTTAATTGTATCGTTCCGTGTTTTAATCCAAACACCACGTCCGGTTCCTGTTAAAATAATGGTCGGTTTGACTTTTAATCCTTCAACCGTAGGATAAATTTCAATTGGCCGAACTTCTTTGCCTAAATCCCCCATCGTGTAAGCCCGATTTTGAAAGGTAATCATGGTTGATCCCCAATAAGCCCCGCCTTCAATTAAAATTGGAAAATCAACTGCACCTGAGCCTGTATTCCCCATTAAGTAATTCGCTTGAAATGTAATGGTTGGCGAACCCCACATCACACTAGTCGCATCACTCCGTGTGTATTTATACGGATCAGAAAGCAATAAAGTAAAGGTGCCTGTTACTTGGTTAACACCTTCGGGTACATCACTCACTGAAGACTTACTGCCAAACCACAGCATTTCCGGTTCATCGTTAAACCAAATAGAAACGTCTTTTTCCGTAAACAAAGCAACGTTTAAATGATTAAGTGCATCTCGAAATGCTTCATTATTCACAGCTGAAAGGCGATATTTGACTGTTAATTCTCGTTCTGGAATTCGCGCATAAACGTGACGTTTACCATCACGAATCCCTAATTGATAGCTTTCAATTTCGCTTGGAACTAATTCTCGTCCTGAAACTGATAATGTTTGATAGCCAGGGATGACTTTTTCTAAAAATTGGCCGTTAAAATTCAACGCTTCTGAAGGAAGAGGCGTTGAATGAGTTGCTTGATTGGTATCAACAAATTTATACATGTTATCCTCTCCTTCCTAAGCGGTTATTTTGTTTCACTTGTTGTCGTTGTAACTCTGTTGCTAAATAAGGCGCCGTAGTTGCTGCGACAACTTTTCCATCTAACGTTGACTCTACTGTCACAAATAATGGTCGATTGTATGCATCATTTTCTAAACGATGGTCAATCGTTGCCGTGAAGTTTCCTCGACCAGCTAAGTCCAAGGCAAAATCATTTAACAGCGGTAAATCTAAAATAGAAGCCATTGCTCTACTAACGGCTGTTTCGCCTGCATAAATCCCCGTGGCAATCGTGCCGCCGAAATTCAATTTATGCAAATCAGATAAGGGACCTTCTTTTGCTGGTGAAAATGGTAAAAAGTTACGAATTTTACTGACAACTCCATCGATTGCTTCTTTGGCTTTTCCAATTGCGCCTGTAATTCCATCAGCAATCATGCCGACAATATTCGCACCGGCATCGGTGAATTTTGAAAACCAACCTTGGATTGCTTGCCAAGCACCTTCAATTACAGAACCAATGGCATTTTTTACCTGATTGGCTGCATTGGTAACCCCATTTTTGATATTTTCAACTAACTGTCCGCCCGAAGCTAACAGTTGACCAAAATAAGAACCAATCTTCGTGATCATTTGTGAGATTAATGTTCCTGCTGCGGACAGCAAGGCACCCAATAGACTGAGTACACCATTAATTAAGGCTTGAATCAGTTGAATCCCAGCACTTAACAACTGTGGCAACGCATTGATTAACGCACCCATTAAAGCGGTAATTAGCGTAATTGCTGCAGTAACCAGTTGCGGTAAAATTGAAATAATCCCTTGGATCAAAGCCATTAGCAATTTGACGCCTGCGCTGATGATTTGTGGCAAGGCACCAATTAAGGCATTTACCAATGTCAAAATTAAGGTAATAGCTGCCGCAACTAAGGTTGGTAAAATCGAAATAATTCCTTGAATTAACGCCATTAACAATTTGACACCTGCGCTGATAATCTGTGGTAAGGCACCTATCAACGCTGTCACTAACGCTAGAATAATCGTCAGCGCTGATTGAATTAACTGAGGTAAAATCGTCATAATCCCAGTGATTAATGCCAGCAAAATTTGTAAACCAGCAGTCAAAATCAACGGTAACATAGTAACAAATGCATTGACTAAGGCCGTGATAATTGAAACACCTGCTGTAACTAGCATTGGTAACGCTGTGACAAAAGCTGTCACTAATGTAGTGATGATATTAATCGCTGCAGTTGTAATTGTTGGCAAGGCGGTGACAATCGCATTAACTAAAGTCATTAATAAGCTCAAACCAACTTCTATCAACATTGGTAAGACTGTTGTAATCCCCTGAATCAACGTAGTAATAATTTGTGTTGCCGCTTCAATTAAGACTGGCAAATTGGCAACGATCGCACCAACAATTAACGTAATTAAACTAGATAACGCGGTTACGATGCTTGGAATAGCTTCTGTTATTTTCCCGAGAATACTGGTTAAGACTGTTGTAAAAAGTTGTATAACTTTCGGTAGATTAGTTGCCAGCATTGTTGTAACCGATGTAATCGTGTTACCTAAATTATCAAAGACTTGGGTAATACCACCCGCACTCAAATCACCGGTTTTCATCCAGGCCGTCACGAATGAAACAATCAAGGAAATAATTAGACCAAACGGCCCAGAAATTCCTAATGCAGCCAGTGCAACCTTTGTCAGAACTTTTACCAAAAGACCAACCGCTAAACCAGCTTTGTCAAAGGTGCCACCAAATTGCCCTAATAAGTTACTACCTAATTGCAAACCGCTGGCAAAAACGCCTGCTAGCACACGACCAATTGTTGAAAAAATAGTCGCCATTTTCTCTAAGCCTACTGCAAAAAATTGTTTAAAAACTGCCATTACTTGCTGAAAGGCCGGCTGGATCTGTTGTAGCAATCCTACCAATTTGCCAAACGCCGCTGAAACAGCTCCTTGAATGGCACTAGCTAAGCTATTGATACTATTTCTAAATGTTTCATTGGTTTTATAGAAATAAATAAACGCTGCTACCGCTGCTAAAACGGCTGCTACAATTAAAATTAATGGTCCTCCACCTAAGGCACTAAAACTAGCACTTAGTTTTGATAAGCCACCACCTAACTTCCCAATGTTTCCTTGTACAAGAGCCAAACCAGCACTAAACTGTTGAAATTTTAGCTGAGCCATCGTTACCATAATCAACATGGGCCCAATGGCGGCTAAAATGCCCATAATGGCAACAATAAAAACTTGGACGGGTTTTGGTAATTTGATAAATAAATTAACCAAAGCTGTAATGCCTTTGACGACTGTAATAACCACTTGAACCAAAATTTCCATTCCTGGAGCCATCACGCTTTGAATCACTTGTGCCGCCACTTCAAATGATTGATTCATCTGAGTCAATGCCCCTTGCAACTCGCCTTGCAATGAATCAGAAATCCCTCCTGCACTGGCCATAATCAGTCCTTGCATTCCTTGAAATTCGCCACTGACCCCAGCACCGACGCCCATAGCTGTTTTTAAAACGTTCAGCATAGGTAAGGAAACGGCACTAGTCATGGCCGTCCCAAAGCTCAGCATATTATTTTGTGCATTAGTAAAGCCATCAGAGGTTTCTTTCCCCGCTTTTTTAGCTGCTTCACCGGCTTGTTCAGCAGAATCTGTTAACGCTGTGTTCATTTGATCTGCTGCCTTTGCTGTTTCGTCTCCTGTTTTTTTCACTGTTTCTCCAGATTGTTGCATGACGGTTTTAAATGTGTTCATGACCGTGGCTGACTGATTGACACCCGCACTAATTTTCCCTAAATATCCACTTAATAAGGCATACTCACCGCTCATACTTTTTAATGCTTGTTGGACGCCTGCAAGGCTTTTCTTTGCCTCCGATAACGGCGTTTTTTCTTTGTCATTCTCCATCTACTCTCCTCCCTTCTCGATAGCGGCGTAGACGCTCTGCCACAGTGGCAAGTTGCGTTTTTTTCCGCTCATTTAATTTTGTTCGTTGTGGCTGGTTAGCTGCCAGAACTTCAGCAACTCGTTTTTCATAATCATAAAAACTTTTAAAGCTTTCAAAAACGGGTTTTCCTTTTTTGTTTGTCGCTTGCGCTTTAACATTTAAGTAGGCAAGCTCGTGCCTTTTCCGCTCTTCATCTACTTCTGCTAAATTAAAAGCAATCATTCGTAATTCAAATTCAGACATGGTCATCTGATCCACTTCTTCAAATGAACGACAGCCTAAGTAGCGAAAAGCAGAAAGAGCGATGTCGTGATACACGTCATCGCTCGTTTTAATTAGTTGGTCGCTTGCGCTTCTGCTTTCTTCGCTTCTTTGCTGAACTGATCGATCATTGGTTTTGTAAGAGGTTGCTTTCCCATTTCTTTAAGCAAATCATCTGAAAGTTTTTTGACATCTTGGGTCATTAACCATGCTTCAATTTCCGACTTACCTATTTTTAATTGCCCACTTTGTAAAGCTTCCATGATGTCAACTAAGATTACTGGATTGTATTGGCGTAAATAAATCATTGCTGAACTGATGCCCATGCCGAATTTGGCAGCGCCATTTTCAATTTGGTAACGTTTATCTAATTCGCGAATCGCGCCAATCGTAAATTTCACTTCAATTGTTTTTCCGTTAATCTCTAAATTCATTTTTTATCCTCCTAAAATTCAACACTTTTTGATTATTCGCCAGGTTGTGGTGCTTTATCTGGAACGGTATCTTGGAACGCATATTGTGCTTCTGCAATAATATCTGCTTCTACTGTTGCAAAGCCATCTTGTGGCTTGCCATTAATAGAGGCTTCTGTTTCGATTTCTACTAATTCTTCTACATTGGCTGGTAAACTCCATGAATTTACATAACCTTGGGCATAAATTGCTGGATATTTACCTTCCGCATTTTTTTCACCTTTTAAATCAACATCCCAAAATTCCATTAAGATGCCATCTTCGACTGCGTCTTTCATGTATAAATTTTCATCATCTCGAGAGGCTAAACCGCTTAACGATAACGTAACTTCTAAACCAGAAACAGCATTCGCGACGCCATCTTTTGTTTGCGTACCGCTCGATTCACGTGAGAATTCCCATTCATGTTCAATTTGAAATAAGGGTTTCATTGCTTTCTTTGTCGCTGCTTCATCCAAGCGACGAACTAATAAAATACGGTCTTTTCCTTGCATAACTTCTCCCATTGATAATTCCTCCTAGTAAAATTGCATGTGTAATGGTAGTACAGCATGCCAAATTGTTTTTTTCATTTGTTTGGTATCTTTTACCATTTGTGCTTTGACTTCTTGATGTTTGATACCCCAATTAAAATGAGCCGTTCGTTTTAAGTTACTGGTTGCCTGCCGTAAAATCGTTCCTTTAATTGTAGAAATTTGTTGTCGTTCAGATAACGCACCATAAACATGCATTATTAATTCAATCTCTCCCAAAATAGCTGATTTAGTTGGCTTAGGTAATTCTTTACTATCACCTAAGTAAACAAATGGCTGATCTGGTAAATCTGTCGGCAGTTCCTCTAGCAACAAAAATCCTGACGTCTGGCAGATTGCAACAAGGGCTTCATATAACTCTTGTTCCGCTTCATTCATTTTTAGCGCCACCTTTCCATTCAAAAAATTCAGGATTGGTTAACAAATTGGCTCTCTTCTAGTCAAAATGAAGGATCTTGAAAGTAGCCGGCATTTTCTGCTCCTTCATAGCTGACACAAGAAAGCAGTCAAAATCATAGAATTCCGTGTCTTCATTTTTTTGGTTGCCTCACGTTTATCTATCTCTTTCGACACTATTAATTTACCATGTTGACACCTGAAAAAATTCCACGCTTTTTCCATGTTTACATCCCTAGTTCATCCGCCACCGCTTCAAAGAAATGATTTCTTAATTTATAGGCTTGGCTTTTACTAATAAATAATTGCTGGGCAAGTCCAATTAATGTTAAAGAGGGCCGTTTTTTCATATATAGTTCTTCAATAATCACGCGCGTTTGTTCATCCGCTTCGGCTAAACAATTTTTGATAATGTCTCGATTTCTCTCTAAGTTCCACAGACGACGATCCATAGCTATCGTAATCGCCATTCGTTCGGTCACTACAGAGTGAAGTCCTTGTCCTCTAATACCAGCATTTAAATCTGCTTCTTGATAAGGGTGCCGTAATTCTTCTTCCCGTTGACGGATATACTCTTCTGTTTTATAAAAGTCTGCTAAAATATCTTTGATATAATTAAATGTTGACGTACGCATTGGTTAATCTCCTTTACTTTTATTCATTTAAAAGTGTTAATCGATAAATAAAATAACACTCTTTCGACATGTCTAAGCCGTGACGAATCGCTTCATCTGAATAACCGAGCCAAATTAAATAGAGATACTCGCTTTTTGTAAACGATGCGGCCTTGATGGATTGGATGGGTCTTGATTGATCCATCGACCAATTACCGATTGCTTGTCCTAATTCTTGAATTTCCTGCATAATAAGTTTATTTTTTTGACTTGCCCAATCGGGATATTGATTCATTAGTTGTAAGAGTCGTTTTCTTTTTTGTGCTTTTTCGCTTTGTTGCTTTGAAATATCTTTAAATACAACGCTTTTCATTTCAAATAAATCTTTTTTACGTTTTGTTAAATTACTCATGTTTACGGCCTTCTCTTTCACCAATTAGATAACCTAACATTAGTGTCATTGTCCAAAAGATAAACCCAATAATAATTGTTAACATATTTATTTCACACTCCTCATTCGTTTGTCTGTTGTGTCTTTATATTGGAAAACATAGCCACTGGCGTGCTTCATTAGACGAGAAATAATGCGTGTTCCATAGGCCTCCACCAGTTGTTTTCCAGAAAAATTAGTAGTAAAAATAGTTGCTTTATTCTGTCTAGCTTCTAAAATTCGGTTTAAGATGTCATTATTAAAATCCGTACTAACTTTATTTTTAATTCCTAATTCAGCACCTAAATCATCTAAAACCAAAACGTCTGCTTTTTTCATTCTAGTAATATACGCTTGAGCCTTTGCTTGGCTTTTGGCCGATTCATTCATGGACATTTTTAGTTTTTCTAATAACTCAGAGTAGCTGACAAATAAACAATACTTTTGATATGCAGAGCGTTCTAAGACTTCAACTAAAATACTGATAGCCAAATGACTTTTACCGACACCAGGTTTCCCTGAAAAAATAACGTGGATTGGCTTTCCTTCAACAATCGCTGAAACTGCTGCTAAGGCCCGTTCTTTTGCTTGTCTTGTTTCTAATTCAGTGGTTTGGTAATTGGTTAAACGACATTGCCGTAGCGCATCATCAGCAATTAAGGACCCTTGATGAAAAAATTTTTGTGTACGTGCCATAAAACTCTCTTGAGAACGTTGTTGATTGGCTTGTTGTTCATGTTTTTTTAGCATTTTATACCCACACGACCAACAAGTTGGGGCACAACGTTCTGTGCCATCTTTATTTTTTTGTTGCCAAACATATTGTTCACTGCCACATTCAGGACAACGGTCTTCAACTTTTTCTAACAATTGACTCAATAGTATTTGAAAAGTTTGATCTGTCGCATGCATACTGATTTCCTCCTTTCTTTAAAAACCTAACTCTTGATATTCTTCTGTCATTTGCGGCGCATGCTCCAACACTTGTTTTTTATCATTTACCAGAACTTCATGTACGGATAAATAATTTTGTTGCTCCCAACTTTTCAAAATAGCATTTACATAGCCGTAATTCCGTTTATTTCGATCGACGGCAATTCCTAAAGCATGCAAGATTAATTGGCATGCTTCCTCTTGGCTAGCCCCTTTTTGTATAAAATCTTGCAACCAATACTTAAAATCTTGGCTTGTTTTTGAGGCCAGTGTACCAAAGCCGTTTTCCTCATAAAAATGATAAATCATCTTTAAACAATCGTTTTCTGAACTACTGCCTTGACTCTGACCTAACTTAGACTGGACTATGCTTTCCTGTGGTAACCGTTGGTAGTCAGCTGGTTGACCACCGACAGACGATTCTGCTTTAAACGTATAAGCTTTGCTATTTTTTTCAACAATCTGATTTTTCTCTTCTTGATACAAGGTTGGTTTGTAACGATCACTGCGAATATAATTATGAATTTTCCAATGTTTGATAACGATCACACCACTTTCAAATACTAGAATAAATTTTTTAACCATCAACAATTTTAGATCGTCTTCCCCACAACCGACCATTCGCTGCAATTTTTTGGGATTATTGATAAATCCATCATCATCGGCACGCATCGCTAAATGAAAATACAGAGCCTGACTTGATAAGGGCATATCTAAAAACGCATCACTATCAATAATCGTTTTTGCAAACATGCGTCGTTCTGCCAATCCGCTTCTCTCCTTTTGACTAAATTATTGTTACTCTGTTAGTAATTCCATGAGGCCAATCATACCAATCACGATGGCCCCAATTTTTATTGAGACACTGCTTATTAATAAAATAATTGCTAAAAGTAACATATCCGACAACGTTTTTTTATAATTCCGACTCATTTCTTCACCCTTCCCACCAAAATACGGTTTCCCGAACAAAGTGTTCAAAAAAATTAGTTCAGTTAACCGAACATTTGAATGGCTCTATCTTAGCATCAAATATTTTCACTGTCAACTCATAAGTTCGGTTTTATGAACTTCTAAATTTAATTGCGATTGTTACTTGCCTTCTCTAAACAGGTATAGTATACTTTGAGGCAATAGGAGGTTCGGAAATATGAACATTTTTGCTGTCCGTTTAAAAGAGGCTTTAACAGCCAAGAACATCAAACCTAGTGATTTAGCGAAAAAAACTGGCATCGGTAAATCTTCGATCAGCGATTGGCTAGCTGGTCGTTACGAAGCAAAACAAGACAAAGTTTATCGCATTGCAGATGCATTAGACATTAATGAGGCCTGGTTGATGGGACAAGAAGTTCCCATGGAAAAAAATGCCTCAACTATCGACCGCATTTATAAAAAATTAGAACCCCAACGACAAGCCATCGTTTATCAATTTGCCGAACAACAATTACACGAACAACAAACGCAAGCAGAAATTCTCTCATTCCCTCGCCGTGACGAAATGACACTGGCTGCCCACGCTGGGGATCCAGAAAAGATATTTTCAAAAGAAGAGATCGAGAAAATTCACGATTACTTGGATGAAATTGATGCCAAATATCAACAATCGATTTCTTCTGACAAAAAAGAGGATTAACTTCCCATCTACTCTTTTTATTAAGTAATGGCAGGTGAATGGTAAAGTGAATGATTATGAAAAACTCGTCAGTTCCATTCAAAAGGATGTGACGGTTTTAGAAATTGATTTATACAATCAAACAGGTTGTTATGGGTTGTATCGAAATGGCAAAATTTATATTGAAAAAACATTGAGTACCCGTCAAAAGAAGAATATTTTAGCCGAGGAATACGGGCATTATCAAACATCCGTTGGCACTATTTTAAATCAAAATTGTACAGAAAATCGGAAGCAAGAGTTGAAAGCTCGCAATGTGGCCTTAGAGCAATTAGTTACATTAGACGATTTAATTCGTTGCTCTGAAGCTGGCTTAAGTAACCATTATTCTTGTGCTGAATTTTTGGAAATCGATGTTGAAACATTAAAAAATGTGATTACGTACTATCGACAAAAGTATGGCGCCACTTATCTTTATAAAGGACGGATTTTTGAATTTAGGGATTATTCTGTGATGGTATTAAATACTGGGTTAACTTAAAAAGCATGGAACAAAATCAATAAGGATTTTGTTCCATGCTTAAAAGTATTCTGGAAAATTCAAGAGCGTTTTTTGTACCAATGGTTAATATGTCCAACGCCAAGCATAAGATTGGGGACAAGTATAAGGACGAATATAAATGACGGCCAAAATCCGATGAACTGAATAATATGTTCCCGCATACTATGTAGTACAAAGAAGAAAAGAAAAAAGTACAGGGAACTCTTGCCTGAACCCATTTCTTTTAAATAACGATCTCCATTTTTATAGAAAACAACAATTCTTTTCATCTTTGCACCTCCATGACTATTTTATCAAGAAATCATGAAAAGAAAAAGCACACCATTCGTCTGGTGTGCTTTTTCTTTTTAATTATTCACCTTGATTCAACTTACGAATCAACTCATCAATGTGATTTCCGTATTGGACAGATTCGTCTCTTTCAAAAATCAACTCTGGTGTTTTATACAAGGTTAACCGTTGTCCTAATTCTTTACGAATCAGTCCTTTGGCTTTGTCTAAGCCTTGTTGAGCTTTTTGTTGTTCGGAAGCTAAATCAGATAACAAGCTGTAATAAATCGTTGCTTGTTGTAAATCACCGGTCACACGAACATCTGTAATAGTGATGCCTTGGACGCGTGGATCTCTGATGCGTTTGTTCAAGATATCATTCACTTCACGCATGATTTCTTGACCTACACGACGGTCACGATAATTTGCCATAGTGTCTTCCTCCAATTACTAAAATTATTGTTTGATTTCTTCCATAATGAAGCCTTCAATCGCATCATCTACACGTAAATCATTGAAGTTTTCAATCATAGCGCCACATTCAAAACCAAGTTTGACTTCTTTCACGTCATCTTTAAAGCGTTTCAAGCTTGCTAATTTACCTTCATAAATAACAATACCATCACGAATGACACGCACGCCACTATCGCGGCGAATAAAGCCTTCTGTAACATAACAGCCAGCGATTGTGCCAACTTTAGATACTTTGTACAATTCACGAACCGTCATTTGACCCGTAATTTTTTCTTCAAATTCTGGATCTAATAACCCTTTCATCGCTGTTTCGATTTCTTCTAGGGCTTTATAGATAATACGGTGTAAACGAATATCAACTTCTTCTTGTTCTGCTTGTTGTTTCGCTTGTGGTGTTGGGCGAACGTTAAAGCCGATAATAATCGCATTACTTGCTGCGGCTAAAGTTACGTCGCTTTCATTGATGGCCCCAACTGCCGCGTGAACAATTTTCACACGAACGCCTTCTACATCAATTTTTTGTAAACTTGCTGAAACGGCTTCGGCAGATCCTTGTACGTCTGCTTTGACAATGATATTAACTTCTTTTAATTCGCCTTCTTTTAGACTTTCAAATAAGTTATCCAATGTCACACGGCTACTTGCTGAACGTTGTTCAAGCAACGCACGTTTAGCCCGTTCTTCCCCTGCTTGACGTGCTGTTTTTTCATCTTCAAAGACCACAAAACGATCACCCGCTTGAGGAACATCATTTAATCCGGTAATTTCTACAGGAGTTGCGGGTCCTGCTTCTTTATCACGGCGGCCCATGTCATTGGTCATCACACGAACACGTCCGTAAGTATTACCAACAACGATTGGATCACCAACATGTAAAGTTCCTTGTTGAACGAGTAATGTCGCAACCGGACCTTTACCTTTATCTAAGCGCGCTTCAATCACTGTTCCAATTGCTTTTTGCGTTGGATCAGCTTTTAAGTCTTCTACTTCAGCAATCAATAAAATATTTTCCAATAGCTCATCAATGTTTTGATTGAATTTCGCTGAAATATTGACGAAAATCGTATCTCCGCCCCATTCTTCAGGAATTAATTCATGTTCACTTAATTCTTGTTTCACATGATCAGGATTTGCACCAGGCTTATCAATTTTGTTAACTGCTACAATAATCGGCACTTTTGCCGCTTTGGCATGGTTAATCGCCTCGATTGTTTGTGGCATTACTCCATCGTCCGCTGCAACAACTAAGATGGTAATATCAGTGATGCTGGCACCACGCGCGCGCATACTTGTAAAGGCCGCATGTCCTGGTGTATCTAAGAACGTAATTGGTTTGCCATCAATATCTAACTGATAGGCACCAATATGCTGCGTGATACCGCCTGCTTCACCTGAAGTCACACGAGAATGGCGCAATGTATCTAATAATGTTGTTTTCCCGTGGTCTACGTGTCCCATGATTGTGACAACAGGGGGACGTGTAGTTAAGTTTTCTTCAACAACTGCTTCTGGTTCGAAGAATTTATCAATGTCCGCAATATCAACTTGAACTTTTTCTTGCGGTTCCATGCCATAGTCCACAGCTAATAATTCAATTGTATCTTTATCTAAGGCTTGGTTTTGGTTAACCATGACACCCATCATAAATAATTTTTTGATGATTTCCGCTGGTTCGCGGTGGATTTTTTTCGCAATATCCGCCACGTTCATACCTTCTGTATATTCTAAAACATCTGGTAATTCACGGAATTTACGTGCTGGTACTGCTGGCTTCGCTGATTCTTGTTGATGTTTGCCTTTTTTCCCTTTTTTGTTGAAACGATTGCGGTTTTGGTTATTAAAGTTATTCCGGTTATTACGATTTTGACCGCCACCAAAATTGTTGTTACGGTTTTGGCCGCCACGGTTTTGGTTGTTCCCGCCATTGTTATTTTGGCTGGTCCGATTTTGATTCGTTGTAGAACCGTTATTGTTTTGGGTATTGCGGTTTTGATTGTTTGTATTTGTTTGATTGCTACGGTTTTGTGTGTTGCTTTGGCCGTGACGATTTTGGTTGTTGTTGTTTCTTTGTTGTCCATTCGTTGATTGATTGTTTGGACGATTTTGGTTATTTCTTTGTTCACCAGGTTTATTGTTCATTGGTTTCTTATTGGCTGGTTTATTTTGTGTTGTTTGTTGCTTTTGGTTGTTTGTTGCTTTTGATTGAGTATTTACGGTACTTCCTCCTCCGAATGCTTGACGAAGCTTTGTTTCTTGCTCGGAACTAATTGCGCCCATATGGTTTTTAACATCCATACCTAATTGATGCGCTTTATCGACAACGTCTTTGCTTGCTTTATTCATTTCTTTTGCTAGTTCATAAATTCTTTTTTTTCCCATGCAATCACCTTCCTAACCTTTTAGTAATTCCTTGATTTTGGTGGCAAATCCTGCATCAGTTACTCCGATAACCATTCGTGGTCGCCCAATCGCTTGGCTGAGCTCGAATTGACTGAACAGTTCGCTAACAGGAACATTATAATAAGAACTTTTGTCCTTGATTTTCTTTCTAGTATTCTCACTGGCATCTTGCGCAACAAACACAAATTTCGCTTTGTTTGCACGAATATCTTTAAGGGTTAATTCCTCGCCTGTGACTAATTTACCGGCGCGCATTGCTAAACCTAAAAGGTTCAAAATTTTGGTTTTATTTTCCATCGCCAAACAACTCTTTGCGGGCTTTTTGATGTGTTACATAATCCAATAGTTCTTGATAAAATTCATCACTTAATTTTGTTTCTAAGACACGATCAAGAATTTTTTTATCCCAAGCTTTTTGGACTTCCGCAGGATCCAAATCAACGTAAGCGCCACGTCCAGGTAATTTACCAGTTGGATCTAAGGCCACCTCGCCTTCTTTGGAGCGAGTAATTCTGACTAATTCTTTTTTCGGTTTCATTTCGCCTGAAACAACCGATTTACGCATTGGAATTTTTCTCTTTTTCATTTTTTCACCCTCCAAAAACGTTATTCTTGTTCAGGTAATTCTTCTGTAATTTCTGCTTCAACAACTGCTTCTTCAGCAGCCAAGTTTTCGTAATCATCTGCCGTCATATCTGAATGGATAATTGCTTCATCCATTTCTTCTGCCACTTCGGCAACTTCTTGATTGGCTTGTTGTTCATAAAATTCAGCCATATCAGATTCTGATTTGATATCAATTTTATGGCCCGTTAATTTAGCAGCTAAGCGCGCATTTTGACCACGTTTACCAATTGCTAATGACAATTGATAATCAGGTACAACAACTGTACATGCTTTGCTATTTTCTGGATCAAAAATAACATCTAATACTTGAGCTGGATTCAAGGCATTACTAATATAAATAGCTGGATCTTCGTTCCATTCCACAATATCCATATTTTCGCCTTTTAATTCATTCACAATCGCTTGGACACGTTGGCCTTTTGGACCAACACAGGTACCCACTGGGTCAATATTAGGATCTGTTGAACGAACGGCTACTTTTGAACGATCGCCAGCTTCACGAGCGACGCTTACGATTTCAACAATTCCATCATAAACTTCTGGAATTTCTTGTTCAAAAAGACGTTTTAGTAAATCTGGATGACTACGGCTTACAAAAACTTGTGGGCCTTTTGATGTGTTTTCAACACGTGATACGTAAACTTTAATCCGATCATGCGGTTGGTAAAATTCATTTGGCATTTGATCTTGTTTTGATAAGACTGCTTCGATTTTACCTAAGTTTACATAAATATAACGACGATCTTGACGTTCAACAATTCCTTGCATGATGTCATTTTCATATTCGCTAAATTCATTATAAATAATTGTTCTTTCTGCTTCACGGACACGTTGTAAAATTACTTGCTTTGCTGTTTGGGCAGCAATGCGGCCAAAGTCTTTTGGCGTAACTTCAAAACGAATTTTGTCGCCGATTTCATATGCACCATTTAATGCAACGGCATCTTTTAATGAAACTTCCAATTGTGAATCAAATACTTCTTCTGTTACTTCTTTGACAGCATACACATGAATATTGCCTTTTTTTGGTTCAAATTCAACTTCGACGTTGCTTGCTTGTCCATAATGTCTTTTATATGCAGAAACTAAAGCTGCTTGTAACGCTTCAATCACCGTATCTTTAGGAATCCCTTTTTCAGCTTCTAATACGTCTAATGCATTTAACATTTCTTTGCTCATTGTTTTTCTTTTCCTCCTATGGATTCGTTAAAGCTGAACGAGTGGTTCTTCTTCCAAGGGAAAAACTTCTCGTTAAAACTTGTCACAGGCCTAGCTAAAAGTAAAACTTTTAGTGGACCCTTTTTTACATTCGAGTCTGTTGATTAAAATTGAATGGCTAAACGAGCTTTTGCGATATTTTTACGTTCAAAAGTCATTTCCTTCACTCTGGTTTTAATTTTTACACTTAATGTTAATTGTTCTGAATCAAGATGGACTAAGGTACCCTCAATCTGTTTTTCTCCATCAACTGCTTGATAAAGAGAAATATGAATGTACTTACCTACCGCTTGTTCATAATCGCTTTCTTTCTTTAACGGACGTTCTGCTCCCGGAGAAGAAACTTCCAGAAAGTACGCTTGCGGAATTGGATCTGGATCCATTGCATCTAGTTTTTCACTTAATTTTTCGCTGACAAAGGCACATTCCTCAATATCAATGCCACCTTCTTTATCGATAAATACTCGTAAAAACCAATTTTTTCCTTCCTTAACAAACTCTACTTCCACAAGTTCAAAATTTTGTTCTTCTAAGATTGGTGTGACTAACTTTGTTACAGTTTCCACAGCACTACTCAAAATTTTCGCCTCCTTCGAGATTGATGTAACGAACCGTGTCCTGATGACTTTTCCATCAAAAAGAGTGAGCAGAAATCCGCTCACTCCCAACTAGTATCATTACGCTAAAGATAGTATAGCACAGAACCACTCCAAACTCAAATGAACAAGCTAAATCTCTCGAAATTTGCACATTTTGTCTCGATTACTGAAACTATCTAAGCGATTATTTTTTCGTTTTAAAATAGATAAATAATCCTTGAATCAAAAGAAGGCTACCTAAGAAAAGAAACGCGTTTTCTTTTGTTTCTCCTGTTTTTGGCAATTCCTTATTACGAATCGCCTGTTTTTCAATGGTTATTGAAGTAGTTTCTGTGGTTGAATTCGTGGTAGTATCTGTTGTCCCACTCGTTGGTGGTGTGGTACTTTCTATAGGTTTTTCTGGCGTATAGTGATTAGTAAATACTTGACCTCCATCATACTGAGTAGTTGCTACAAGATTTCCTAAAAGCGCCTCGACGGTTACTTGAACTTGAAGGTTGTGCGTATCGTAGGAAACACCTGTCTGTTGCGTGTTTACTTCCCGAATGGTGTATTGATAGTTTCCAGGAGTTTCAAAGGTTAATGGTGAAAATTGAATTTTCCCTAAAGTATCGTTACTAACCGTTTCTAGTACTGTGCCTTTCTCATCTAACAATTCAAATTGAAATTCAGCATCCTTCAGTGGTTTTCCTAAAAGAACTTTTCCAGCTAAAAATGAAGCAGCGACTGGTTGATATGAAATCTTATGATTCACAACAGTTTTCAGTGCAACTAAGTTTTTACCAAAGTCTTCAGGTGTTATTGGAATCTTGTTTTGCGAAAGTTGGTAACCGGTAGGTGCTTTGGTTTCTACTAAAGTATAGTTATCTTTTAACAAGCCTTTAACAATCGCTGTTCCGTTTTGATCTGTTGTGATTTTAGCCACTGTTTGATTGGTTGAGTTTCGAATGAGTTCAAATTCTGCACCTGCTAAACGCTGGCCTGCTTCATCTTCTTTATGAATTTCAACAACATATTGTTCACCATTAGCTTCTCCACCACCTGTTTGTGAGACACGACTCACTTCGACTTCTTCCACCACCGTTTGATTTTCTGTTAACTTTGCATAATTTGTGAAGGTTTCACCTTTTTCGGGAAGATGATCGATTTTGGTTTTATAGGTGATACGATATTCGTTAGTCCCAATATTGCCAAAATGCACCGAAAAATTACGGTCATCAGGACCATACTGGACAGCCAACTGACCAGTTATATCTTCCTCTGGCGTGAATTGCCAAATAGCATTTCCATCCAGTGTCCATTGTCCTCGTTCAATTTTCATAGTGTCTTTCATATAACTTAAACTTTCTGTTTTTAGCACATCTTCCACTTCTAAATCAGTATACGTTTGCCCTGTTGGATTAATCCGTAGTACATTGTAAATTTCGGTTGGATCGTCTTCGATAAACCACGAATACTTGCTAAATTTTTCGTTAACATCATCGCCTTCACCTTGGTAATCAAGATCGCCAGCAAATATTTTTTCCCCTTCAACCGTGACGTAAATAGGAATCTTGGATTCATTTTCGACATTTTCGAAATCAATCAAACTTGTAAAATATAAAGACCCACTAATATTGGCATGGTTTTCTACGTAATCTGTATACGTTAACGTGACCGTTTTATTTGCTACATCGGTCTGTGCGATTGCAACCACAGCACCTGTATCATCTACTACATTAAAGGTCATATTTTTCTCGAGACGTAGCTCTTCGGGTAAAGTAATCACACTCGTATCCCCACTATTAACGGTATTATCCGGTAAGTTGAACTCAATTCGGAGGTAGATGTCTGTATATTGATTAATGGTCCCAAGTGGGTTTCCCTCTTTGTCCGTTAGTTGAATCGCTGTCACAATGTTGCCCACTTGTTTACGCGGCACTACATTTGGCGTAGCAGAAATTTGATTGGTTTCACTGGTACTAGTTGGTTCCGTTTGCGCATATCCTGTTTCAAGTTTCAGAAAAGGCGTTATCAGCGTCGACAAAAGAATGAAAAACATTCCCCAATAGACAAAACTTCTTTTTTTCATTTTTATTCAATCCTTCCTATCTAAAATAATTGGTTAGGTTTATACTATCAAGGATTAACTAGGTGCAAGTGTTTTTATTTTTCCCAACGATAAAAAACAAAAAACACCGAACCAAAATAATTTTGGCTCGGTGTTTTGCTCCTAATGTCTTTTCTTATAAAACCATAATTGAACTTTTTCAGAAATGGTTGATAAATGTTGGAAAGTTGAGTCTGCTGCAAAGAAAAGAATGGCTAAAAGTAACAAGGCTGTTGGCGATACCGAAGTTAACGAGAACAAGTTTTTCATGGAAATACTTGTAATAACCATTCCGATTAAACAGCCAATCATTACGCGCTTGCGGTAACGATTCATTGGTGAACTAATTTTATAAAGAACCATAAAGCCGACTGAAACTAGCAACAATGTTGCAGTCGTTGAAATGTCCGTTTTTTGAAGTGCAAGAATATCACCACAAATTAGTAAGGCACCGACTACTAACATATCCGTTAACCCACCAGGAATTGCTTTTGATAACACATTGAAAAGAAATTTCCCTTCAATGCGACGATGATTTGGTTCCAAAGCTAGAAATGTCGAAGGAATCCCAATTGTAAATAAACTAATCAATGTGACTTGTGTCGGTTGTAAAGGATATGTCACGGCAAAAATCATAGCAAAGACAGACATCAGCAAGGAGAAAATATTTTTTACAAGGAATAAACTTGAAGAGCGTTCAATGTTATTAACTACTTGGCGGCCTTCAAAGACAACCTCCGGCATCGTTGAAAAATCAGAATCCAACAACACAACTTGCGAGGCTTGTGCTGTAGCTTGATTTCCTGAAGCCATGGCAATACTACAATCTGCTTCTTTCATGGCTAAAATATCATTGACTCCATCCCCTGTCATCGCCACTGTATGATCTAATTTTTTCAACAATAATACAAATTGTTTCTTTTGTTCTGGCGTGACACGACCAAAAACGGTGTATTTTTCTAAAGCTTCTGTCTGGGCTTCCATTGTAGTTAATGTTCGCGCGTCCACATAATTTTCAGCACCAATAATGCCTGCCGCTTGTGCTACATTGGATACTGTTAAAGGATTATCGCCAGAAATGACCTTAATAGCCACATTTTGTTCAGCGAAATATTCAAAAGTTGCTTTGGCTTCTTTACGAATCGGATTCCAAAGAAGAATGTAGCCTAGAGGTTGAACCTCTGCTGCCAACGTTTCCTGAAATTCTCCTAAATACTTTCCGAACACCAATAAGCGATAGCCTTGACTTGTATAATGTTCCACTTCAGATTGATACATTTCATAATTGTCTCTCAAAATCATCTCTGGCGCCCCAAGAATATACGTCGCTTCCGGGAAAGTCACGCTACTAAATTTTTCGACAGACGAAAACGAGGTATAACTAACGGCTTCCCTCTGATTATTAGTAACAAAAAATTCTTTCATCGCTTTCATCGTATCGTTGTCAGCTGACATTGTTCGGCAAAAATCGCCAATTAATTTTTCGACATTGGTTAAGTCTGTACCATCATTTTCGGTACTCACCACAGGAACCAACTCTTGGACTTCCATCGTGTTTTCAGTAATTGTTCCTGTTTTATCTACACATAACACATCGACACGTGCTAAGGATTCGATACTTTTCATGTTGTGCAATAAAACGCCGCGCTTCGCTAAGCGCATTGTGCTGGCAGCTAATGCAACGGTTGTTAAAAGGTACAACCCTTCCGGAATCATCCCAATCAAGGCAGCTTCCATGGAGACAATGCTGTCATGAAGCCCTTGATGGTTGATGAAATAACTTTGGAAAAATAGAACACAGCCGATTGGAATAATAATAATCCCTACCCATTTCACCAAACGGTTAATGGAACCGACCATCTCTGATTGTTCCCCTTTTTTAATTGATTTCGCTTCAAGCGTTAATTGATGAACATAGGCCTCAGCGCCAATTTTATCAATTCTTGCATAACAAGAACCTGACACAATAAAGCTACCTGACAAAAGTTGGCTATCTGCTACTTTGGTAATCTCATCAGATTCCCCGGTTAACAAGGATTCATTCACACGGACTTCACCAGATAAGACAATTGCATCCCCAGAAATCTGTTCACCCGATTTAAAGAGCACCACATCGTCCAAAACCAGTTCATCTGGCGAAATTTCTTGTTCTTGGCCATCCCTCACAACGGTTACTTTTGTAGCATTTAGAATATTTAAGCTATCTAATACTTTCTTCGACTTAATTTCTTGGTAAATTCCAATGACCGTATTAATGATTACTACTGGCAAAAAGGTCATATTTTTATAAGATTGTACCAGCATTAATAACACACCTAGTACCACAAAAATTAAGTTGAAATACGTAAATACGTTATTAATAACAATCTGTTTCGTTGTGATAAACTCTGTATCGACGGCGGCATTGACTAAGCCTTTTCGCTGTCTTTCTTCAACTTGTGCGGCCGTCAAGCCTTGTTTATCTTCTGGATAATAGCGTTCTGCGTTAGCAGTCACTGCTATTGGTTCATTTTCTTGCATTTCTTTTTTTCTTCTCAAACACATCACCCCTTGTTCTAGTCGACTCTTTCATCGTCTCCTTCTCTCCCACAGTATAGCACTGAATAAAAATTTAGATAACAACTAGCGTCCAACTATAGAAAAAAATTATACATTTCCTAAACATTGTCATTTTCAGGAACAAGCTAACGCAAAACCTTTTCATTTACTTGTATTTCCTTTACTATAGTAAAGAAGAAATATCAAGAAATGAGGAACAATTGATGGCACAGAATCACGTAATTAAAGTTAGTAAAAAAACATTAGCAGAGATGACCACTGTTTATCAACCCAATCGTTTAAATAAAACGGTCCCTTATACTGTCTTTGTGGCCAAGGTTGGCACCACTACTATCACCGCTTATCAATCAGGTAAAGTCATGTTTCAGGGACCTCAAGCTGAAAAAGAGGCCGCTCGTTGGGAAGGAACGAGTACCACACCAAAGAAAAAAGTTTCTCCCCAGACTACTACACTGCCTGCTGATTTTGGCAACTGGTCTGTGATAGGTTCCGATGAAGTCGGTAATGGTAGCTATTTTGGTCCAGTAACTGTCTGTGCTGCCTATGTTGACAAAAGCATGATTAGCAAACTAAAATCATTAGGTGTTCGTGATTCCAAAGAATTAACCGACCCACAAATTATTCAATTGTCACATGTCATTAAAGAACTGATTCCTTACAAGTTATTAATCGTTGAACCCAAAAAATACAATGAGATCCAACCAAACTACAATGCTGTACACATGAAAGTCGCTTTGCATAACCAAGCGATTTATCTGTTGCTACAAGAATTGGCTCCCACAAAGCCAGAAGGGATTTTAATTGATCAGTTCACCCCTGAAAATAATTATCGGAAATATGTTCGTAATGAAAAAAATCAAGTCACTGAAAAATTGTTCTTCGTCACTAAAGGAGAGCAGTATCATGTTGCCGTTGCTGCCGCCTCTATTATTAGCCGCGCTGCTTTTTTAGAAGAGTTAGACAAAGAATCTGCAGAATTGGGTTTCTCTGTGCCCTCTGGTGCTGGCAGCAAATCAGACCAAGTAGCCGCCCGTATTTTGAAAAAAGGCGGCCTAGACTTATTAGCGAACTACGCGAAGCTGCATTTTGCAAACACCCAAAAAGCCCAAAAGTTACTATAAAATAAACACCAAGCAAAAGTCCCAATGCCGATTAGCGGCGCTGGGACTTTTGCTTGGTGTAAAAAATTATTTTTCAATTTCGATAAATAGGACTTTTAAGTAATTACCTTCTGGAAAATTAGGATTCACTTGAAAGTCTGCCGGTAATTGATACGTGTCCGTAATCTTGTAACGGACATTTTTCTCTTGCAAGGCAGTAATCACCATTTTTTGATATTTGGCTAAGGATAAATTTGCCGCATTGGTTGAGGCAATAAGCGTTCCCTTATCCGTTAAAATATCAATAGAATCTTTCACTAGCTCCCCATAATTTTTAGCAACGGAAAAAACTTTCTTTTTGTTGCGAGCAAAACTCGGCGGATCCAAAATGATCATGTCATAACTCAAGCCTTTACGCGAAGCATATTTAAAGTAGTCAAAAACATCCATAACAATAATCTTTTGCGGGGCAAGATTTAAATGATTGACTTCAAATTGCTCAGTCGTTTTCGGTAAGCTTCGTTTAGCTAAATCCACACTAGTGGTGGCCACGGCACCCCCCATAGCGGCAGCTACTGAAAAAGCACCTGTATAACTAAACATATTTAAGACTGTTTTACCTACTGCAAAACCATCTACTAATCGACCACGAACTTCTTTTTGATCTAAAAAGATGCCTGTCATTAATCCTTCGTTTAAATAGGTAGCAAATTGAACGCCATTTTCAGTGACAAGTAATGGCTCGGGTGCTTGTTCGCCATACAAAAACTGTGATTCTGGTAAATCTTTTGTGGAAAAGCGAATCTTTTCGTAGGCACCAATAATGTCAGGGTAAACTGTGCGAAACGCCGTCAAAAGTTCGGCTTTTTTCTGATAAAGGGTTTCATTATACCATGAAAAAACGGCGTAATCTGCATAGCGATCGATGATTAGTCCCCCAATGCCATCCCCTTCTCCATTAAATAATCGATACGCGGTTGTTAGCGAATCCTTTTCAAAAGACGTCCGCTTCTCACGACTTATTTCAAAGAGTTGTTGAAAAAAAGATTGATTAATTGGTCCATGCCATGACAGCAACCAACCAATTCCTTTATTTTGTTCGCCTAAATATCCTTCGGCTAAACGCTGGCCTTTACTATCAATCAAAGTAAGCCAATCTGTTGGCAACGGCGCTGGCACTTGTTGCAAATCTTCTTTCTGAATTAAAGGATATCCTTTTTTAAATTTATGTTCTGCTTTTTTAGTTACTTGAAGTTTCATTCTGTACACCTACTTTTCAAAGTCCTATCTAGTATAGCAAAAAAAGGCCCATCTGTCTTTAAAGGATTCAAGCTTCACGTCATTTAACGAACTAAAAAGTTTAAGGAAATAGTAAGTTTTCTTTAACATCACCATTCCTCACTTCGGTAAGAATTGACATAAAATTTGTGAAAGAGTAAAATTAAAGCGATATTGTAAAATACGAAATTTACCTAATTTTACTTTTATAGAATCATCGTTTAGAAAGGACGTTTATTTTGAAAAAATTATTTAAAACAAATATTTTGAACACGCGACTGGGGTTATTCTCGCTAATCGCCATCTTACTGTGGCTAAAAAACCTCTTTGCGTACGCCGTTGATTTCCATTTACGTTTGGAAAATATTAACGAGTACTTCATACTCTTAATTAATCCAATTGCCACAACGGTCTTTTTATTAGCCATCGCTTTGTATGTTCGCCGTAAAAAAGCTTCTTATATTACAATGATGATTATTTACTTCTTGATGAGTTTACTGCTCTTCTCAAATGTCGTGTATTATCGAGAATTTACTGACTTCATCACAGTTAATACGATGCTTGGTGCTGGCAAAGTAGCTAGCGGTCTTGGCGAAAGTGCCTTACGTCTCTTTAGACCTTATGACGTCATTTATTTCTTAGACTTCATTATTATTGGCGTATTATTATTAACGAAAAAAATTAAAACAGATGCGCGTCCAGTCCGCGCACGTGTAGCAGTCTCTGTCACACTCCTTTCTGTTGTCTTTTTCTTATTCAATCTATTTATGGCTGAAACAGAACGTCCCCAATTATTAGGACGTCAATTCTCTCGTGACTATATCGTGAAATTCTTAGGCTTAAATGCCTTTACCGTGTACGATGGCATTACGACTTACCAAACAAACCAAGTCCGTGCCGAAGCCAGTGCTAACGATATGAAACAAGTTGAAGATTACGTGAAACAACAATATGCGGCACCCGATGATAGTAAGTTTGGTATTGCAAAAGGCAAAAATGTAATTTATATCCATTTAGAAAGTTTCCAACAATTTTTAGTTAATTACAAATTAAAAGATGAAAATGGCGTAGAACACGAAGTCACACCATTTATCAATAGTCTTTACAATAGTAAAAGTACCTTTAGCTTTGATAACTTCTTCCACCAAGTTGGTCAAGGAAAAACAAGTGATGCCGAAACGTTACTTGAAAATTCACTATTTGGTTTAGACCAAGGTTCACTCTTTACACAAGTTGGTGGCAAAAATACGTTTGAAGCAGCACCCGATATTTTAAAACAAACGCAAGGTTACACTAGCGCTGCTTTCCACGGAAATGCCGGTAACTTCTGGAATCGAAATGAAACCTATAAACGTTTAGGCTATGACTATTTCTTTGATGCTAGTTATTATGATGTTAATTCAGATAACTCATTCCAATATGGGTTACACGATAAACCATTCTTTAATCAATCCGTTCAATATTTAGAACATTTACAACAACCGTTCTATTCTAAATTTATTGCTGTGTCCAATCATTATCCTTATTCTCAATTTACAAACGATGAAGCAGGATTCCCAATTGCAAAAACCTCTGACGAAACAATTAATGGTTACTTTGCAACAGCGAATTATTTAGATAAAGCGGTCGAAGAATTCTTTAACTACTTGAAATCTTCAGGTCTCTATGAAAACTCAGTCATTGTTCTTTATGGCGATCACTATGGGGTTTCTAATTCAAGAAACCAAAACTTAGCAGAGTTAGTAGGTAAAACCAAAGCAGATTGGAACGATTTTGACAACGCCAATATGCAACGTGTTCCTTATATGATTCACGTTCCTGGTCAAGAAAATGGCGGTGTGAACCATACGTATGGCGGCCAAGTTGATGCCTTACCAACCCTTCTACACTTGCTTGGTGTCGATACGAAAAACTACATTCAGTTAGGCCAAGATTTATTCTCTAAACAACACAATCAAATCGTTGCTTTCCGCAACGGCAATGTTGTAACACCTAAATATACTATTTTAGGTTCTAGCATTTACGATACTAAAACAGGCACTTTAATTACAGAGCCAACCGAAGAAGTTAAGAAAGAAGTCGCTGATTTAAAAGCCAAAGCGACGAAACAATTAGAAACGTCTGACCAAATTACTAACGGTGACTTGCTTCGTTTCTATACCAATAGCGGCTTAAAACCAGTTAACCCAGAAGACTATGATTACAAGAACCAATTGCAACAACTGGAAGCAATTGAAAAAGAAAAAGGTGAAAAATCAACGAGTGTTTACAGTAAAAACAATAATAAATCAACCGTTGATGAATATCACACTGACAGTTATCAAGGCTATCAAAAAACGGGTAAATAAATCTTCAAAAAGCTTGAGCAATTTGCTCAAGCTTTTTTGCTACTTTTTCATAATTAATTCATATTATTTCACTATACTAAAGATAGTTTAGAGAGGTGAAAGTTGATGAGAAGTGTCCGTTACGCTACAGCTAGTAGTTTTTATCATAAAAAAATCACGTTAATCACCGCACTCTTCTTCTTCCTGTTCTCTTTCTTATTGACTGGGCTGTTTAACTTAATTGATTTTGAAAAAGAGTTTTTACGAACGATGCCAGACTTTGTCGATATTGAAAAACAAACTAGTTACCATTACCAACTGATCCAATACTATTGGCACCTCTATCTAGGTAGTGTCATTTTCTTTGGTGTTACTTTTCTTCTGTTGATGTATGTGACATTACGCATAAAAAAGGAAGAAATACATACATGGTATCACATGCACTTTTCAAATATGTATGTCACCAAACAGCTCTTACTAGAGTTATGTTTACCGGCTCTATTAGGAATTTTCAGTTTTTTACTTTTCACTTTAATGTTTCAAGAAACGTATAATACTGTTCTTTGGGCTGCTCGTGATGCTATTTTACAGTGGTCTCATTTGGAAACTCCAGCATTTTTAGCTAAAAGTACCGACCAGGATGTCACGATTACAAATATCCAGCATTTAGGGATTCAAACGATCCAAGCGTTTTCTTTTGATTTTAAAAGTATGCAGTCACTTTATACAATCCGTAATTGCTTTGTTAACTGCTTAATCTTGCTTGGCATTCCTCTTGTTTGCGGGACTCCTTTCACGTTGATTTATTTACGTACACATAAGAAATAAGGGAGGGATTTTCTATGAATGTCACACCATCATTCAAAAAAATAACCGAAAAAAAATCCTCATTCGACGCGTTAGCTTTGCGAGAAGTTTATGGAATCATTTATTCTGCTCCAGAACAAGAACTCGCATTGGCCGATTTTTTCCAAACAAACCAATTAACCATTACTAGGCTTTCTTCTAGTGAAACCTTTTTGCCCTACTTGCCATTAGAAGAAAATTTATTTATCGCTAGTACGATCAAAGAACGGGATCGAAAAGTAGTTCTAGCCGAAGCTTTCCAGGTGTTCCAATTAGAACCTGCCTTACTTGGTCGTTCCTTTACTTCTTTTACGACTTTTGAAAAAATTAAAATGCGCATAATACAACTTTTGCTTTCAAAAACAAGTACGTTAGTGATTGATGACATCTTTTCTTCATTAACGATTGGACAACGTCAAGAAATTTTACCTCAATTAAAAATAGCAGTTCAAAAAAGAAACAAGCGCTTGCTATTTCTGACAAAAGATCCACAAATTATTGATAGTCCCTATGTGCACCCCCTGTCTCTACATGCGTTATTAAACTAAAGAAAACGTCTGGCACTGATTGTGACCAGACGTTTTCTTTAGTTTTCAGTAATTTCAACATCAGGAAATGAAATAATAAACGTGGTGCCTTTACCAAGTTCACTCTCAACATTAATTTTTCCTTTATGCAAACGGACCAATTGTTGAACGATTGGTAAGCCTAATCCTGATTCTCCATATTTCGTATTTTTACGGGATGGATCTACTTTGTAATAACGATCCCAGATATTCAGAATTTGCTCTTCCGTCATGCCGATTCCTGTATCAGAAATACGGACAATGGTTTCTAAATAGCCTTTTTCTAAAGCAATATGAATTTCGCCATTTTCAGTAAATTGGATCGCATTTTGAACAATATTGACAACCACTTGAACGAAACGATCATAATCGGCATACACATCAATTGGTTCGGTGGTGTCTAAATACAATTGATTACCGGCGGCTTCAGCTTTGGCCGTTAGTTGAGTCACAATATTTTCTAAAGCTTCTGTTCCGTTGAACTTCTTCACAACAATTTGAATCTGGTTGGTCCGAATTTTTTCATAATCAAGATTTTCATTGACTAAGCGAATCAAGCGAGCGGTCTCATTTTGCATCAGTTTAATCGCATTCTCTTTTTGATTTTCAGGAATAGCATTATACTGCAATCCCTCTAACAAGCCATTAATAGTTGTTAAAGGCGTCCGCATTTCATGAGAGGCATCCGCCATAAATTGACGACGGCGCTCTTCTTGCCGATTGATTTCTTCTTGTGATTCTTTTAAAGACGCGGCCATTTTATTAAAATCTTCTGCTAGGTCATCAAATTCATCTTTGTCATGAACCGGTAATTGAATATCAAAATTTCCACTAGTAATTTCTTTGGTGGCTTTACGCATCCGATTTATTCGTTTCACTTGGAAAGTCGCAAATAGATAGCTTAGTAACAAGGCAATCACACCAGAAAAAATAAAGCCTTTAATCAAGTTTTGTGTCACGGACTGAACACTTCGGTCAACGTTTTTGGCAGGTTGTGTAATAACTAGTGAACCAATAATCACTTTTTTATCAGAAGACTGATTTGATGCATACACCGGTAACATTACATAGGACGAAGTATTTCGGGCCCCGTAAATATCAATGTTTTCTGTTGCATAAACACGATTGCCTTTCATGATTTGATCCCAATTTTTATCGATTAAGGAAAAGTCTAATTTTTTTGTGCTATCAACTGGTGGGTACTGCACTTCGCGGTCCTTGTTAATAAACACAAATTGCACATCTTGCTTCTGGAGTACGCGCTCAGTCAACTGAAATGAATAGGATAAAACATCTCGATCTGAAACGCCTGCGACATTAATAAAAAAGTCACGTGTTTCTAAAGCCGATTCTGCATAACCATACAGCTGTTCATAGTTATTTTCTTGCATTGTGCGCTTGGTCAATTGTGTGAAAGACGTTCCGACAATGAGAATAATCAGAGCGATCACACCTATAAAAGCAAGTAATTGTTGATACAAATACTTCATTAAGCAACACCTGAATCGTCGAATTTATACCCTACGCCCCAAACCGTTTGGATGACTTGAGGACCCACTTTTTCAATTTTTTGTCGTAATTTTTTGATATGGGCATCAACTGTCCGTTCATCGCCAAAGTATTGATAGTCCCAAACCAATTCTAGTAGTTGTTCGCGTGAAAAGACTTGGCGTGGTTTTTTTGCTAAAGTGTATAGCAAATCAAATTCTTTAGGTGTTAAGCCTTCAATTAATTGATTATCTAAATATGTTTCTCGTGTTTTCGTATTCATTTTAAAATGATCCGTAATCACGTCAAATGTTTCATCTGTATTCTCAGACGTATCATGCGCAGCCTCTGCCACCTCGGCACGACGATGTAGAGCTTTCATCCGTGCAATCAAAGTTAATGGACTAAATGGTTTTGTCACATAATCATCCGCACCCATTTCAAGGCCAATTACTTGGTCACTTTCAGAATCACGAGCGGTCAACATAATAATGGGAACATTGGCTGAAACTTTGCGAATTTCACGACAAACAGCCATTCCATCCATACTAGGTAAGTTTAAGTCTAACGTAATCATGTCCCATTTTTCTGGCGAAGCAAGAAAAGTCGCCAATCCTTCTTTACCATCATCTTTAAAGGTAGCTTCCCACCCTTCATTTAAGAAAAACATTTGCATCATTTCTGAGACGGATTCATTGTCTTCAATCATTAATATATTCATTTCATTCACTCCTTATTCACTTTTCATAAAACTGCTCTATTGTAGTATACTCTAAAATTGAATTTGTACCAACCGATTCTATATTTCTTCAAAAATCCTTTACAGAACCATCAAAAATCACTTTTTTTCCTGCTCTTTTAAAGAAAACGAAAGGAACCCATTGTCTTTTCAGAAAAGTTTGTTAAAATAACAAGCGTAGAGAGGATGTTAGGGTATGGATAAAATGAAAGCTATTACTTTTTTTGATTTAGATGGAACTTTGTTAGATGGAACATCGCAAATAACTCCTGAGATTACCGCAGCAGTGGCGGCCTTGAAAGACAATCAAATTTTACCTTTAATTGCGACAGGACGGACCTTGTGTGAGATTCAGCCAATTATGAAAGCCAGTGGCATTGATTCTGCGATTGTAATGAACGGGCAATTTATTCATTATGAAGGAAAAACGATTTATTCAGATGAATTTACAACAGAGGAATGTGTTTCACTGCATGAACATGTCAAACAGCGTGGTCATGAATTGGCTTTTTACAATGAGCGCCGTATTTTTTGTACAGGGCATACTGGCACAGTGAAACAAGCCTATGATTATATTCATTCAGCTGTTCCAGAAATTGATCCCACAGGTTATGAGAATGATGCCGTCAACATGATGTTGGTCTTAAGTCAACATGGCGATGATGATGAATATTACTATGAGCGGTTTCCTGAATTGACCTTTTATCGCAATGGTCCTTTTTCAATAGATATTGTTCGTAAAGGGGTCTCTAAAGGCTCTGGTGTCAAAAATCTTTTTAACACCTTGGGATTAAACGGCATTCCGACTTATGCCTTTGGTGATGGCATCAATGATTTGGCGCTGTTTGAGGCCTGTGATTATGGAATTGCCATGGGTAATGCGCGAGAAGAACTAAAAGAAAAAGCCACCTTTATTTCAACTAAAAATACTGAGAATGGCATTGTTAATGGCTTGAAAAAATTTGATTTACTATAAGAGAAAACTACCTTCTTCTATTGATGTACTTTAGAAGAAGGTAGTTCTTTTGTATGTTCATTTTTCTTTTTCTGCTGTGCACAGAGAGCTACTCCCACTACTTGAATCAGCAAAATCGCTCCCAACAAACAACTTAATACGATGTTTCCTGATAGGATTGTTCTTCTGATTAAAATAATTAATACAACACTGCTAATTCCGTAGAGTAACCATTGGTTGTCCATTTTTATTGACCCCTTTGTTTTTCTATGTTTAGGATAGGATGTTTCCTACTAAAATGCAAGGAAAGATCCTAGATTCTTACAACTAACCCATAATTTTTACTAATTCCTTATTTGTTTTCATTTATTCTTAAGATTCATTTCATTTTTGTAAAAAATCACACTTTTTTTCTATCTCTGTTTTAAATTGCGTACAGTTCTTAAAAAAAATGATACACTAAAAGTGAACTCGAAATGAAAGGAGCCATTCCTTTGGTTAATAGCGAAAAAAGAAAACAATTAATTATTGATACATGCATTTTAGCTGGAAAAATTATGCTGGAAAGCGGATCTGAAGTATATAGAACCGAAGATACAATTACTCGGATTGCAGCAAATGCTGGCGAGCCAGAGAGCGTTTGTTACACGACGGCTACAGGGATTTTCGTGGGCTTTCGTTCCAGTAATTATACGCAATTAGAAAACATCCCCCAGCGCTCGATTAATTTGGAAAAAGTTAGCCTTGTCAATCAGTTATCAAGAGAATTTGCGCAAAAAGAGATTACTTTACCAGAGCTTTATCAGCGCTTAACTCTATTAGAAACAGATACCCCCACTTTTTCAATTTCGTTACGCTTGTTAGCAGCCGGGATTGTTAGTTGTACGTTAATGTACATTTTTGGTGGCACTTGGCAAGATTTTATTGCAACTTTTTTTGTTGGCGTGATTGGGTATGCCAGTTATCTTTTTACCCAAAAGTTATTCCAAGTTCCTTACCTCGATTCATTCGCAGCCGCTTTTGTCATTGGTTTGTTGGCCTATTTGGCTGTGCATTTTCACTTAGCGGTCAACATCGATAATATCATTATTGGTGCGGTAATGCCGTTAGTTCCAGGTGTGGCGATTACGAACTCTTTTCGCGACATTTTAGCGGGCCACCTCATCAGCGGGACGGCGCGAGGGACAGAAGCTATTTTTATTGCTGGGTCTGTTGGCCTGGGAATTGCCTTGATTTTTAAATTATTTATGTAAGGAGTGTTCAAATGGAACTAATTTTTCATCTTCTCTTTAGTTTTTTAGCGACTGTGACGTTTGGTATTATTACGAACATTCCTCGTAAAGCACTGGTGGCTTGTGGCATTACTGGCATGACAGGCTGGATGATTTATTATGTCTTAACGCAAACTTTTGATGCTAGTCAAACCTTTGCAAACTTTTTAGGAACGGTCGGGTTAGGAATCGCTAGTATCTTTTTTTCCCGTTACAAAAAAATGCCGATGATTATTTTTTATATTCCGAGTTTGGTTCCTTTAGTGCCAGGAGGCCCTGCCTATCAAGCAGTTCGGAGCATTTTGTTAGGAAATATTGATGACGGTTTGCAGTTGATTTTAAAAGTTGTCTTTACTGCTGCAGCCATCGCAGCGGGCTTTATGGTGACCTCGCTACTGGAACGAATTGTCAAACGTTTTTTCCCCAAGCGACTCTTCCGATTGGTCAAAAAATAAAAAAACAAGCTCATTTTCTGAGCTTGTTTTTTTATTCTACTTCTTCAAAGAACAGCAACAAATCTTGTAGCGTTAATTGTGCTTTTTCAGCAGCGTTTAAATCTTGAACAATTTTACCTTTTTGTAAAACAATTAAACGATTGCCATATCGTAAAGCATCTTCCATTCGATGGGTAATCATTAAACAAGTTAAGTTCCCTTCTTCAATCCGTTGTTCCGTTAAGTGCATCAACTGCTTGGATGTTTTGGGATCTAAGGCAGCAGTATGCTCATCTAAAAGTAATAATTCTGGTTTTGTGATAGTGGCCATTAATAAACTTAAGGCTTGGCGTTGACCGCCAGAAAGGTTACCTGTCGGTGTATCCAGATGATTTTCCAAGCCATTGCCAACTTCTTGGCAGATTTTTGTAAACAAGGCGCGTTGCTCATTTATCTTCCGTAATGTTAAGGGACGTTTTTGTCCGCGTTTCATGGCAAGCAATAAATTTTCTGCCACAGTCATTCTTGGTGCTGTCCCCATTTTAGGATCTTGAAAAACACGCGCTAGAGATTTGGCCCGTTTGACTTCAGAAAGATTGGTGCGATTGACTCCTTCAATTAAAAATTGTCCTTCTGTTAGTGTCAAAGTTCCTGCTAAACTATTGAATAGCGTACTCTTGCCTGCGCCATTTCCACCTAAAACAGTAATGAAGTCCCCAGGATAAATGGCTAAGTTCACATGATCCAAAATCACTTTTTTTTCATTCATCCCATTATCAATGATTTTTGTCGCATTTTTTAATTCAACAACTGGTTTCATTTCGTTTCCCCCTTATCAGAAAAGCCGTGTAGTCGTAATGCTTTTTTCAATTGTGGGATCATTAAACAGATTGCTAAAATCACTGCTGAGAAGATTTTCAAATACGTCGTATCAAAGCCTAATTTAATCACTAATAAAATCAATAGTTGATAAATAATACTCCCTACAACAATCGCCATCAGCCGTTCACCAAACGTTAATTCTCCAAACAGTACTTCACCAATAATGAGTGAAGCCAAGCCAATCACAATGACACCGGTTCCTTTACTTACATCCGCATATCCATCATTTTGGGCAATCAAAGCGCCAGATAAGCCAATCAAGCCATTCGATAAAACCAATCCTAAAATTTTCATGCGATCCGTTTGAATGCCAATCGAGCGAGCCATTTCTTCATTGTCACCTGTCGCAATATAGGCTTGTCCTAAACTAGTGTTAAAGAAAAATAACAGTAAAATCATTACCACAGCCAAAACACTAATCCCTAAAAAAATAGTATCATAATAATCGGGTAAGGCCATTTTTTGAAAAACATCTTGAATCTTCGGTTGGTTTAATAAAGACTTATTTGGCGACTTCATCACAAATAAAATCACGGAATTTAAACCAGACATCACTAAAATTCCTGCTAAAATAATTGGAATTTTTCCTTTTGTAAACAGTAAACCAGTCACTAAACCGGCAAGCATTCCTGCTCCGACCCCTAAAAGAGTCGCTATAAATGGTGAAACCCCTGTTGTAATGGCAGTTACACAAACCGCCCCCCCTAACGGAAATGAACCTTCTGTGGTCATATCTGGAAAATTTAAAATACGATAAGTCATAAAAATACCTAGTCCTAACAAGGCCCATAACATTCCTTGTCCAATTGCTGAAACAATCATCGCTTCTCCTACTTTCTTTGATAATTAGTTAATCAATTTCGATTTTTTTGCTAACTCTGCGGGAATCGTAATTCCTAACTTTTGAGCTTGTTTTTCATTGATAATTGTGTCGCCTGTATTAAAGGTATAAATGGGTGTAGTTGCTGGTTGACTTTTTCCAGACAGAACCTCTGCTGCCATTTTGCCGGCTTGTACCCCCAACGCATGTTGATTAATCCCTACAGTTGCTAAACCGCCTTGTTCTACCATTGTATCCACCGAAGGAATAATCGGCGTCTTGGTTCGATTTGCTTCTCCGACTACCGTTTGCATGGCATTAGCAATCGTATTATCAGTTGGTATATAAATCACATCTGTTTCCTTAGTCATCACTTGAACCGTTTGTGCAATTTCATTACTTGATGGCACAGCATATGTTTTCACTGTCAATCCTTTGGCTTCAGCCGCTTTCTGCGCTTCAGCTACTTGGTATCGAGAATTTTCTTCTGAGGAAGCATAGAGAATACCTATTTTTTTGGCAGCTGGTATCAATTCTTTTAGTAAATCCATCTGGGCTGACAAAGGAGATTGATCACTAACACCCGTGATATTACCGCCTGGCTTTTGATTGTCTTTCACCAATCCTGCACTAACAGGGTCCGTAATGGCGCCTAAAATGATTGGGATTTCTTGGGTAGTGTTGGCTAACGCTTGCGCAGCTGGCGTGGCGATGCCAATTAAAACGTCTGCCTTTTTTTGTACTAATTGTTGACTCATGATTGCTAACTTACTCTGGTCGGCTTGACCATTTTGAAAAATAATTTCTAAGTTTTTGCCTTTGTCATAGCCATTTTCCTTTAATCCTTCTTCGACACCTTTATAAATTTCGTCCAATGCGGGGTGACTGACAAACTGCAAAACCCCTACAGTAACTGTTTCTTTCTTTGAATTCGTCACTTTTTGATTCACAAAAAAAGCACCGATTAAATAAATAGCTAATAAAGACACGACAAACGTTAAACGTTTATTTTTCATTTTGCATTCTCCTAACTGCCCTTTTGTTTGGCAACTTTTTCTTTTTAATAATAAAACCATTATCTATAGGGCGTTTCTTCCGTTGAAAGTGAAACTGAGATTCGTAATCCTCTGCTTAGTCAAAATCCAAGGAACACTTTTTTACAAATGTCAGGATTTAGCTGCGACGAGGATTGCAACTTTGGTGAGAATCGCAGGAGTACTTTTTCTACGAATGGGACAACGTTCTCTTCGTTCACCTTGTACTACTCATCACTCTTGAAGGCCAAACTGCGGCGAGTATACGCAGCCTGCATCTACTCTGTCACTTCGTGCCAATCGTAGTGCTTGTCAGGATTTAACTGCGACGAGGATCGCAACTTTGGTGAGAATCGCAGGAGCACTTTTCTACGAATGGGACAACGTTCTCTTCGCTCACCTTGTACTACTCATCATCTACTCTGTCACTTCGTGCCAATCGTAGTGATTCGTAGCAAAAAAACAACGACTTATCCTAAGTGTTTAGGAGTGGTCGTTGTTTTTATGCAAAACAAAAACCACATAGATGGGTCCTCTATGTGGTCGTTTTTTCTTCTTGAATATAACCAGCATAGATACACTTTTTAGAATAAGTCTTCTAAAGTTGTATCTATGAAAGAATCATACATACAACTATCTACGCCAGTTTTGCCATGATTGGTGCATTTCTTTTACGTTAGATAATTGTGTCATGTATTTTCCCTCCTAGTTATGTTGTTAAAGGTAGTCTACACTATATTGATTTTGTTCGTCAAGAAAAAGTTTTTATTTTCTTGCATTTCTTTTACTTCTAAAAAACGAGCCACTCTTATGAGAGGCTCGTTTTTCTTTATTTCAGCATATTTACCACTTAATTGTTTCGGTTTCTTTCAATTTTCACGGGAACTTTAACTGCTTGTTTTTGCGATTGAATCAGCCATAAACTTACTAAAATCGTCATTGAAATTACTAATGCCATCGAAAATCCCCTCTTTCTAATTCCTTAAAACTTTCTACAATCTAAGTTTAACATAGCTAGCTATTATTCACCAGTTTCTGGTACTGTATCAGTGCTTTCTGTCGTCGTTTCAGTAGATTGAGCAACGCCAGTCGTGCTGGTCGTCGTCTGTGTTTCCGCGGTCTTTGCTGCTTCTTTTTCAGCTTCTTGCGCCGCTTTTTGCTGGTCTTTCAAAACGCCAGCCATTGGTAATCGATTTAATTCTGGTATTAATTGTGTTTTTAAATCCATAGATTTTTCGACAACCGTCCGTGTCTTTTCTTTGCCGTTTTCAAAGAAAACAAGCGTAATCTCATCGCCGCTAACATTGTATTGCTCTTGTGCTTTGCCAGCATTATAAATTAACGGATAGATATACAGCGAACGATGAAATTCATTCATTTTATCTGAATTAAACAGCTTCACCATTTGATCGTATTGCTTGCCAGATGGTTTAGCAAACATGACTGACATGGCTCCTGTTTCTTGGATTTTCTTGTCTGCTGTTTTGTAATCTAAGACACTGACTTTCTCTGATTTGATGGGTCCTGCGACTAACGATTCAACTTGAGCAGCTCGAATATTTTTTTGCATCGTTGGAATAAAAATGATTGAGCCAATTATTAATACTAATGCTACAATAGCGGTAATCATTAACAGTTTTCTTTGTCTTAATTCATAAAGTGCCTCTTTTAGTTCTTCCATAAAATTATTCAACTTCTAATCGCTCCTCGCTTTTAGTTCTTATCTATTATACTAATCATTTTCTTTCTTGCCTACCCTTGCGCTTTAATTACTAAAAAAACCAGCAAACTTCCCCAGCTTTCTAAGGAAAACCCAACTCCTTTTTAACAAGCTTCTTTCTTAAATTCAAAAACTCCGCTATAATAAAGCTATTAGTCGGAAAGAAACGAGGGATTTATTATGTCATTTGATGGCGTATTTACTCATAGCATGGTTCATGAGTTGACAGAAACACTCGTAAGTGGCCGGATTTCAAAAATCCATCAACCTTATGAAAACGAAGTCGTTTTAGTCATTCGTGCGAAAGGTAAAAACCATAAATTATTATTATCAGCACATCCTAGTTATGCGCGCATACAACTATCTACAATTACCTATAGCAATCCGGAAACACCTCCTAATTTTGTGATGATGTTACGAAAATTTCTAGACGGTGCCATTTTAGAAACGATTCAACAAATAGAAAATGATCGCGTGATTCACTTCACCTTTTCAAAAAGAGATGAACTAGGTGACTTACAAAATATTGTTTTGATTGTTGAATTAATGGGACGTCACAGTACTATCGTTTTAGTTAACCAATCTTCTGGAAAAATCTTAGATGCGATAAAACACATTGGAATGAGCCAAAATAGTTATCGTTCGTTGCTTCCTGGAGCAACTTATATTGAACCGCCAAAACCAATGGGACTTAATCCGCTCACGGCCTCAAAAGAAGAAGTCTTTGCGCTTCTTTCTACAGCTCCTGAATTAAACGGACGCTATTTACAACAACATTTCCAAGGTCTAGGCAAAGATACAGCAGACGAATTAAGTGCCCGTTTACTTGCACAACCAAATGAAAAAATGGCCATCTGGACGGAATTTTGGTCCTCAGTCACTGAAGCTGTTGTACCGACATTAACAGTTACTGAAAAAAAAGAATATTTTACGCCCATTCCTTATCAATCATTAGTTGGTGAACAAACAACGTATGCGACACTCAGTGAATTACTAGATGCCTTTTATTCTGGTAAAGCAGAGAAAGACCGTGTCAAACAACAAGGCGGCGAACTAATTCGCAAAATTGAAAATGAACTAAAAAGAAATCAAAAGAAACTTAAAAAATTACAGCAAACCTTAGCCGATACAGAAAACGCTGAAAATTACCGTCGCGACGGAGAACTATTAACAACCTTCATGGCACAAGTCCCAAAAGGAGCCACCGAGGTGGAATTACCAAATTATTATGAAGAAAATGCACCGTTGCGTATCTCGCTAAATCCTGCACTTTCACCTAATCAAAATGCACAAAAATATTTTCAAAAATACCAAAAATTGAAAAATGCTGTCCGAGTTGTTAAAACACAAATTCAGCAAACACAACAAGAAATTTCTTATTTAGAGTCAGTTGTGGCACAACTTGAAATTGCGACACCAATGGACATTGAAGTGATTCGTGAAGAACTGATTGAACAAGGCTATTTAAAACGTAAAAAAAATAAAAAACAAAAACAGCCGAAAAAAAGCCAACCCGATCTTTTTTATGCCACAGATGGCACACCTATTCTCGTTGGAAAAAACAATTTGCAAAATGATCAATTGACTTTACGAACCGCTAAAAAAACTGATTATTGGCTCCATGCCAAAGATATTCCTGGATCTCATGTAATTATTCGTGACGCACATCCTAGCGAAGAAACCCTTACTGAAGCCGCACTTCTAGCAGCTTATTTTTCAAAATATCGACTTTCTTCACAAGTGCCTGTTGACTATGTCCAAGTAAAACATGTGCATAAACCCAATGGAGCAAAACCAGGTTATGTGATTTATGAAAACCAACGAACGTTATATGTGACGCCAACAGAAGAATCGATCAAAAAAATCCAGCAAAATAAGGCTTCTGCTTCCTAATTGTATTAAACTAAAAAACAACGTACTGCCGATTGATCGTACGTTGTTTTTTTGCATTGGCAAAGACATTTATCAAGTGATAAATAACACAAGTAAGCTCAATTAGTTTACAAACTAGCTATTTCTCTCTATACTGACTGTTGGAGGTGAAATTCATGGTCTTTTTACACATTATTTTTGGGATGTTTGCCTTTATTGGCGCTTTAGGTTTAGGTGTCGCCTTCCGCGATAGCTTTACAGAACTTTCAACACCAAAGAAAGCAGCGATTATTTTATCTTACGTAGGTGCGATTGGTTCAACAGTCCTAGGGTTCACATCAGCAACAAAAAATCCATTTGTTTTAGCTGCAACAGTTGTCTTAGTTGTCGCCTTTTCTATTGCTCTTTTCAAAAAAAGCAGTAAAGAAACAAGCAAATAACAAAACCTTTGAAGAGCGGCATAGCGACAAGCTACCCTCTTCCTTTTACATACTATTTAAAGGAGTGAGGCAAATGTCTCTGACTATTTCTGAAGAAGTAAAACAACGTTTAGCCCCTTTCTTAACTGAAACGAACACCTTCTTGTTGGTAGCAAATGACGGCTCTAATCCTTATTCTTCCGCAGAAGGTTGTTGTATGATTGGCGATCGTTTCATTATCGTTCCTGTTGATCAAGCAGAAGCGCCTTATACCGAAACAATTGCTAATGATTCTTTTCACGTCTATACTTCGACGTATGACCAAATGTTTTTAACAGGGCATTTACAGCTAGTGATTCATCCGAATGCGGGAACCATTACTTTAAAAAATGAAAGTGGCATATTAGATAGTAATGTGGACATTTATCAACACTAAAAAAGCAAACAAAACGTTTACGCGTTTTGTTTGCTTTTTTAGTGTTGAAAGGCTTGAAAGGTAGTAATGATTACGTACATCATCCCCGATGCAATAATCGGACCAGCTGCAATTCCTTTTAAAAAAACGACGCCAAGAATCGTTCCAAAAACTAAGGCCACCGTAATCTCAGGCGATTGATTAATTAAACCTACTCCTTTTGAGGATAAAACAGCCACCAGAATTCCACAAAGTATCCCCAGCCATCCCATCGGTGTTTTGAATGATTGGATTAAATCTTTTAAGCCAATTTGTCCTGTAGCAATCGGGACTAAAATGGTAATTGAAATAATTGTGACGCCTAAATTAATGCCTTTATCTGACAACCACGACATGATTTTCGCACTATTTGGTAAAGCTTTTAAAGCAAGCACAACAACTGACGCAATTAATAAACTTTGATTTTTTGCAACAAACGCAATCAAGGCAATCAGTAGTAAAAAAAGCCAACTCTCCACTGGTTGTCCTCCTTTCTGATTTGGTTCTTTCGTTAACCAAACTTTCTTGTCTTTCCTATTTTAGCAAAGAACCTCTTTAATTACCATTCAGCTTCAGTAATTATTGTCTTTTTCACCCGAATCTTGCTTAGAAAAAACGAGTTAAAAATTAATTTTTTCTCATAACAAGCCTTTTTCTCTTTGAAAAATTATTTTATGAAGTATACTAATATTAACTATAAAGTAGTTTACTTGCATTTATACTGGATATTCGATATCCTATTTAAGGCTCTTCAATTGAGCGAGCATCACAAAAGACATTTTAGTAGCAATTCTTGGGGAAGTAGTGCTACTAAGATGTCTTTCCTTTTTTTATTTTTACTAACAATATACGTTTCTTATATTAAAATTCACAATTCTTTATAAATAAAAGCGCCTGCCCCACAGTTGTCTGGACTGTAGGGCAGGCGCTTTTCAAGTCATTTAAATACGCTTTAGTTTTCTTTCAAATGATAAACACTTGGACTTGGGTTAAGAAAACCTGCTTCTAAAATTTCGATGTTAGTTAATGCTTGCTCTTTAGTTACTAGTTGCGGTGCACCATTTTTCAACGTTTCATAAACGGCATCATAATAACGACCGTAATCACCTACAGGCGTTTTAATTTGTTTTTTAATCCAGTCGCCATTGCCATTACGGTAGGTCACTTCTCCATAATACATTGGTGAATCTTCTCCAAAGCCTGGTGCATCTGGCATGATTCCGGCTTTTAAATCATTTTCTTGTTGATCTTCACCATATTTGATGAACGAGCCATTGCTGCCATGAACAATAAAACGTGGATACGGACTAGCGACAGAATGATTCGTTTTAACTTTTACTTTTAATTTTGAACCATAATGTAAATCAACGTCAAAATAATTATCGACTGCCTCGCTCACTTCATTATTACGAATATCATAAGTGACTTGATCTGGACGCCCGAAAAGAGCAATCATGCGATCCATTAAATGAATGCCTAGTCCGTAAAACGAACCATTTTCTTTAGGTCCTTGTTCCGTGATACTTCCTGGTCGATAATAATCAATATGTGTTTCCACTTCATTGATTTCTCCTAAAAAGCCTTGCTCTACTACTTGCTTCATCGCTAGGTAATCGCCGTCGAAACGTCGATTTTGATAAGGCATCACTACTACCCCTTTTTCTTGCCCTAAAGCAAATAATTCCTCTGCATGTTCTAACGTATCACAAAATGGTTTTTCCACAATCACTGATTTACCAGCTAAAATGGCTTGTTTGGCTAAATCATAATGTGTATGCGCAGGTGTACAGATTGTGATCAATTCAATTTCTGGATCCGTCAATAATTCATTAAGGTCAGCGGTAAAATTTACGCCTTTTTCTTTAAAGGGCGCTGCTGCTTTTTCATTAACATGTAAATCGAAAATCGTTTTCACTTCTAGTGTTTCTCGAATCATTACGTAAGGTAAATGGTAGCGGTTGGCACTTTTACCAAATCCAATAAACCCCATTTTTACTGTCATATTTTCCACACTCTTTTCTTATAATTAGATAAGTCCATTTGTTTCAATGACTTTTTGATACCAATAATAACTGTCTTTCGGGATTCTTTCTAAGGAACCTTTTTGTGTTTCATCTTGATCCACATAGACAAAACCATAACGCTTTTGATAGCCGTTGAGCCACGACAGTAAATCGGTGTAACTCCATGTACAATAACCAATAACTGAAACACCATCCGTAATCGCCTCTTGAATCGCTTGGATATGGCTTCGCAAATAATCAATGCGATACGTATCATGAATTTGTTTATCTTCTGTTAAGGTATCATATTCGCCTAACCCATTTTCAGTAATTAAAATAGGGACTTGATAGCGACTAGCTAATCGTCGTAAGGCAATTCTCAAACCTTGCGGGTCAATGGCCCAATCCCAGTTCGTCCGTTCAACATATGGATTATTTACTTTTTTAAATAAACCCGGTACCCCAGATTCCGTTTCAGAACCCTTTTCACCCGTTGTATTCATCTTCCCTATTCCGACGCCATCTAATGGATTAGCAGCAACCGTATCCGTCCGATAATAATTAATACCTAGAAAATCAGGTTTGGCTGAACGTAGTAACGCTAAATCGCCCTCTTTTATCGTTGGGGCCACACCTTGCTCCTGTAAGTAATTTAATGCGGCAATTGGGTATTCTCCCCAAAGATAGACATCTAACCAAAAATGCGACAACAAATCTTCTGCATTTTCTGCCGCCAAAACATTGGCAGGATGCGCATCAACGGCATAAACAGGCGTATAAGCAAAGCTAGGGCCAATTTTGCCAGGCATTTCTAATTCATGAAACGCATTAATCACTGCTGCATTGGCTAAATTAGCAATATGATTGGCCTCATACATCCGTTTATTATCTGTTACGCCGGGAGGATGCACGGCTAATTGATAACCTAACGAAGTAAACACATTTTGTTCGTTTAAACTAATCCAATAGCGAACTTTGCCACGGAAAGCGTCAAATAAAATTTTCGCATAGGCCACAAAATCAGCAATAATTTTTCTTGATTCCCAGCCACCATATTCTTTTTGCAAAACAGCTGGCAAATCCCAATGATATAAAGTTACCATTGGTTCAATTCCTGCCGCTAATAACTCATCAATTAAATCTGAATAAAATTTCAGTCCCGCTTGATTTACTTGACCACGCCCTTCAGGTAAAATTCGTGTCCATGCAATCGAGAAACGATATGCTTTTAAACCTTGTTGTTTCATTAAAGCCACATCTTCTTTGAAACGATGATAATGATCGACGGCTAAATCACCAGTTGTCTCTTTGAACGTTTTTCCTGGTAGCCGAACAAATTCATCCCAAACAGATGCGCCTTTGCCGTCTTCATTCCAAGCACCTTCTACTTGATAAGCTGCCGAAGCAGAGCCCCATAAAAAATCTTGCGGAAATGCTTTTAGTTGGTGATGTTCCATTGTCATTCCTCCCTCTTTTCTGTGCTGCCCTTTTATTGTAAAAGGTTTTCACAAAAAGTACCAATCAGATCAATAAGTTCTTCTGTTTACTTTTAAAACTATATAGTTTTAAAAAGAATAAGTCAACTACTTTTATTTAAGCACTTGATTATTAAGTGGTTACGGTAAAAATAAATATATAGTTTTAACACGTTAAATTCATGGTATAATGAGAGAAATACTGGTGATAAAGGAGGACTCTGATGCGGACAAATACACGTTATAAAGAAATTTATGCAGCTATAAAACAGGATATTGAAGCAGGTGTTTATCCAATTAATCAAAAGTTACCCCAAGGTCGTCTTCTTGCAGAAAAATATCAGGTCAGCGAACTAACCATTACAAAAGCCTTACATTTGCTTGTGCAAGAAGGTTATGTTGTCAGACGACGTGGCTCGGGCAGCTTTGTTCAAGACTTTCAAAATCGAACCATTACTAAATTTTCTCCGTTAACCGGCACTTACTCAACCTACGATGGAAAAGTTGAATCCGTGGTTTTAGGCTTTGCAACAGAAGTACCTGAGCCTTGGGTGACTGAAAAATTAAGTATTACAGAAGAAGAGTTAGTCTACAAAATTATTCGTTTACGGATTATCGAAGATGTGCCCTCAATTATTGAATACACTTGGATGCCCGTTGCTTTAATTCCGAACTTGACAATGAAAGAATTGAAAGTCTCCATTTATCAATATATTTCGGAACAATTGCATCAAAAAATTCAAAGTGCGCGGGTCAGCATTTCTGGGATCCGTCCTTCTGCTTTGGAAAAAAAATATTTAAACTTAACCGATAATGATTTTCTGATGCGTGCAGAACAAATTGCTTACCTAGGCAATGGGCATATTTTTGAATACTCAATTGCGAATCATATTCCTAGTGAATTCACCTTCGAAACTGTTTTAATTGCAGAAAAATAGAAAACTTTTATGTTGCCATTTCTCATTTCTAACAAAATGATCTCTTTACTTTGAGCTAATACTTTTTGTTAGAAATGTTTTTCTGTTAGTTAAAAATATTTTTCAAATTATATTTCCAAACATGAATTTTGATAAAAGTATTGCTATTTACTAGAACTACGATTAAAATATTGCTTGTAGCACTCTTTTTTATATAGATACAAGCAATTTGTTTTTTACATAGTCAATCAACCAAAGTGAGGACTTTATATGAGGAAACCCTACATTTTAATGAGCTTACTCGTTCTAAGTACCTTATTAAGTGCTTGTTCAACTGTAAGTGGCAGCCCAGCAAGTCAAAGTGCGCCCGCACCTGATGAAGTGTTGGCGACAAGTATTGGGACGTATGAAAATCGAACACTGTTGGTTCCAGATGGTCGTTTAGCCTTAACTGCCTTGCATAAAGGAAAAGATTATCAAGGCAAACCAATGTTTTATGTCCTGTTTGAATTAACCAATACAACCGAAAAAACACAAAATATTCAGCTAATGATTCAAAGTTTTATGGAAGTTAGTCAAACTGTCCACGGAAAAGCCCAAAATTTACAATATGCAGTCTTAACAGATTCACCTTTCCAAGACAAATTAGATCGTTTAGCAGATGAAATCAATCCTGGTGAAACAATCCAAGGTGCTTACCCGTATGAATTTATTAATGAGAATAAGCCGGTCCATTTTAAATTTAGAGATCGCCTTCTCAGTCTGGATGAACCCATTGCATCAGAAGAAATTACCATTACAGAAAAAAGTTTGGTCCGCTAGCTTAGCTAGCATTGGACCAAACTTTTTATTTATTATTCAGACGGAAAAGATTCTCCTTCTATAAAACGTGTGTAAATGTGTTCGCTCTCAGCAGCTTCTCCCCGCATTAAATGAATAATTTTCTCTGCAGCCACCATGCCCCATCGATGTTTAGAATAGGCAATTGTTGCTAATCGCGGTTGCACAAACGCACCTAGTTCAGAATTATCAAAACCAATCATCCGAATGTCTTTCCCCATTTGGTAATTTGTTTCTGCAACATATTTATAGACACCGATCGCCATTTCATCATTAAAAGCAAAAACATCGACTGGTTCTGTCTGTGGTTGACTCAAAATTTTTTTAGCAGCCGCATAGCCAGAAGGTTCGGTAAAATCGCCTTGGATAATTTCATAAGGTATCCCAAAACGAGTTAATTCTCGTGTACTAACAGCCAATCGTTCTTGGCTATCATAACCTTTTTCTGGTCCAGAAAGCAGAAGAACCTTTTTTGAACCCACATTGACAAATTGCTCAATTGCCTGCGTGGCACCGCCACGATTATCCAAGAGAACTTGCCGGATATTCCTATGCTCAGTGGTTCGATCAAGGACAACGATCGAATGACCACGTTCAGCAAACTTTTCAATTTCTTTTGTTGGAAATGTCCAATCTAAAATAATTGCCCCATCCACCATTTTTTCAGGAATGAAAAGATGTGACTTTTTACCGCTGCAGACAATCATCTCATAATCAAACAGTGCTAAGCCTTTCTTAATCCCCTCCAACAATTCACCATAAAAACTACCGCCATAATCGGCCAAATAGACACCAATAATATTGGTTTGACGACGTTTTAATGTGCGAGCGGCCATGTTAGGAACATAGTTTAGCTCTTCAGCAATTGCTTGGATGCGCGTTCGTGTTTCTTCAGTTACCTTTGAACTACCATTCAATGCGTAAGAAACGGTCGAGATTGATACGCCTGCTTTTTTTGCAATATCTTTAATTCCTACCATGGACTACTCTCCTTTCTAATGGTAAATTTCAATAACACTTGCTTCATTTAATAATGAAAGTACCTCGTCTTTTTGAACTTCCATTCCCCCTTCTCGATAAGGGTTTTCTTCAAACTTAAACGGAACTTCTTGACCATCGATAACTATTTTCGCTGACTGATTTGGATAAAATTTATATGTGACAGGTTTATCAAACAATTGGTAAGTTAGTGTTAAACCAGACAATTTTTCTGGTAACATGGGGTCGAAAACCACACTTTGGGCCTTTTGCCGAATCCCTAAAACAGCTGTAATTAATTGATTTAAATAAATTCCCGGCCCGCTTGAATAAATTCGCCAACCACCTTTTACCCCAATACTTCCGTCTTTTAGTTTACCAAAATTTTCTTGTGATTCATACCTTGTTTTAAAATCGCCATCGGAACTACTAAAATAGGCATTGGCTTGGCGTAACTCTGCATTGTGAACCACTTCTTTTAATTGAACTGGATTGATTTGCATTAATGCTTGCCAGGTTTTGTCTCGCTGACCAATTTTCGCCATCGCTTCTGTATAGCGAATGTGCGCATGAACATACTGTAAGCCAATTTCGCGACCAAAATTAGCCGCCTGTTCTGCTCGTTTAAAATTAGTGCTCACACCGCCTCGATAGTTCGCTGGTTTGTTCATTAAACGCACGCCATCAGGAAACGTTAATTCTTTTTTAATAATTTCTAAATGATGACTTACTTGTTCCGGTGTTAATAATTCAGCTAACATACTACGAGTCATTGGCAATAATCGATATTGAATCCCTGTTTTTTGATCATTTGGGTGAATCATTTGTTCAAAAGTTTCTGGCGTTTCCATATAAATAAACCCTGGAATCGTTTCATCCGCCAACATATATTTTTGAAAATCGTTCTTTATTCCTGCGACTAAAATTGCTAAGTGCTGACTATAAGTAGCATCGATTTTCGTAATTAAAGCCGCAAATTTTTTCAACACTTGATACGTTAAGGCAACGGTCCAACTACTAGCCATTTGCTCTTTAAGACGATTATCATAAGGTTGTAACGTGTCATCCCAATCGCCGTCACCATAACAGGATAGAAAAGTTTCTGGTAAAAAATGTTGTTCAATATAATTTATTTCTTTTTTCAAATGTTCAAATAAAGATGCTGTTTCTTTTGTTTTGTGATTATCTTTGCGACTTGTATAAGGGATTTCCGTAGCTAAAATTGAATAATCTGCGGTTTGTTCCAAATAATCAGTCACTACTTTCAATGGCCAGACGATAATATCGCCATGGCTTTCACTGGCTTTTTGTTCTTCGTATCGGTCAAACATAAACCATTGCGGCCAGTTGCCATCGTCCTCAAATTGATTTTCAAATAGATGCTGAATAATGGAGGCCACGATCTTAGGCTGTTGCGTCGCAAAGAAAAATTCTGTCGGTCCTTGCGACACATCTCGTGTGCCCCAAGCTGCTCCACCATACTGTTCTAAGCCATGTGGCGACAAATAATGAACGAGCATATTATGAGTATACCAACGAGTTAATTGATTCATTTGCTGCACACTTGAGTCTGTGTGTGTTAACTCAAAATGATGTAACAAGCCATTAATGAATGCTAAATATTGACTTTCTGCTTTTTCAAAATCTAATGGTGTATTGACTAATGCTTGGTCCTCTATACTGCTCGTAATAAGTAGTGAAAATTTTTGGGTCTTTTCGATTGCCAAGACTAATAAGTCCGCTTCAGCTCCACCAAATAATGTGCTATCGGTTACTTGAAATGATTTATCAACTGTCAATGCATAGGTTAGTTCTGGGTAATAATTTTCTGTAGCAGAATGATTTCCCGTCACTCGAAGTGTTTTGCCAGTTTGTTCTAATTGATAGGTTGGTACTTCTTCAGGTCCTAATAACAAATGGTTAGAAACAGCCCACATATACGCATCCTTTTGACTGGTCACTTCCAATTGAATCACTCTTGAATCAGGCGAAGTGAAGGTGCGTACCCGAATTGTATCCTTTGGCAACTTATAATACCACGTAGCAGAGTTCAACCCCATTTCAAAAGCAGAAGGCATTGTTAGTAAGCGCCATAAGCCATTCTCTAAAATGTAGATTCGTTGACCAGAGCGTTTCATAACGTTTAAAGCGTTTCGGCTATTACTCATTAATTTGTTCATGGTCGTATTTCCTAAAACTACTTGTGAATTGAAAATGCCATACATATACACTGTCGTACTAAGCAAAGGTTCGTCAACCGTTAAGCCTTTACCACTTAATAAAATGTGGCCATGCGCTCTTTCCATGGCAATTTCTTTTTCTTGAAGAACAACGTGATGGTAATTTTCCGTGAAAAAGGAATACGTCTGACCTGCTACTTTTTCAATTTGTGTCTGAATGGGATAAAGTGCAGCCAACTCTTCTTCTGTTAATGGATTTCCTGTGATAGGTTCTCCTAAAAGTTTCGTAGGATAGTCCTTTGTTTCTTCTAATGAATCGAATGTCACAGTTTCATAAATAGCTTGTAAGGCTTCTTTCGATAAAAAAGGTTCAGCTAAAGCTTGCGGATGCGTTTCTGTTACCGCACCATAAAAAACAAATTCCTTACTTTCATTCGTTAATTGGACGGCTTCCGTTTGTAAAGCGGTGTAAGCAAATTCATATTGATAGACTTCATTTGCTAAATATCTTTTCCCCAATGCTTCTGGTGTGTTTGTTTGTTTAAATGAACGTCCAAAAAATTGATAGCCGTCCGTTGAGTAGCCTGCTAATTTTTGAAAACTCCCTTGAATAAGGGCTGGAAACTTCTCATTTTGCGGTTGATTTTGTCTTGATAAAACAACAAGCTCTTCGCCCTCTTGCCAAATGTGATGATCAAGATACTGCGACACATACGCTTCATTTGACTGAACGGCTCCTTTGGTCGCTAAGCCAATATCTTGACCATAAACAATATCTACTAAGCCAGTTCCAGTGACATTAACCCGCCAGAACCATTGATTGCTTGGCCCCAAACGAAAGTCAACTTGGTAACGAACCGCTTCAAATTCACCCCGCCATGTCAATTGATTATCTGAAAGATAAAAATCACTTTGACTGTTGGAACCAATCATTGGTCGATAATTAATTGTGTCCCCTGTAATTATCCGCAAATAGAGTTGGTTCATACTGCCGTCTAAAGGATTACCTTCTAATTGATTAATCATCATGCCACAGCTATTCAATTCTTTTAAATCACCTGTCTCTAGAAATGTAGCAACTGTGTCTGCTTGCTTAAGCTTCTTTATCTGCATAACTTATCCTTCCCATCTTATTCATTTAACGTGACTGTTGCGGTTTGTACATCGCGACTATTTCCACCAATCATTACGATAAATTCACCTGCATCACTGGTTACCTGATTGTCTGAATGAACATAGCGCACCATATCCTCTGAAAGAAGAAACTGAACTTCTTTTTCTTCCTTTGGTTCCAGCCAAACTTTTTGGAAATCTTTTAACTCTTTAATTGGGCGAACCACTTGTCCCACCAAATCACGTACATAAAATTGCACGGTTTCCTCTCCAGCGATTGGACTGTTATTTCTTACTAAAACAGAGACCGTGACTGGTTGTTCTTTGGTAAATGTTAATGCACTTAGTTGAATTGGTTGATAAGAGAAATGACTATAACTTAAGCCAAATCCAAAGGGATATTTAGCGTAATTAGAGACATCTAAATATTTAGAAACATATTTTTCTTCTGGTGCTGACTCATAAGGACGCCCAGTATTGTCGACATTGTAAAAAATTGGCACTTGACCAACCGTTTCTGGAAACGACATACTTAAACGACCACTTGGATTGTACTGTCCCCACAAAATTTCTGCTAGCGCATTGCCCCCTTCTGTTCCAGGTTGCCAAGCTTGCACAATTCCTTTTGCAACATCTATCCCTTGCAAATCTAAGGGCCGGCCACTGTAGACCGTGACAACAACATTGGGATTTTTCTCAATAATTTGTGCAACTACCGCTAATTGTTTTTCGGGTAGACGAATATCACTGCGACTGGCAGCTTCCCCACTCATCCAATCTGTTTCGCCTAGTGCCACTACTACTTTATCTGCTTGACTAGCTAACGTTAAAGCCTCTTCAATGGCCGCCGCGGTCGGTTCAAAGTAATCAAAGGGTTCTTGGGCAACTAGAAGATTTGTGGTTAATTTTTGGGCCCCAGCCACGAGGGAAATGGCTTCTTCTTTCTTTCCTTGCCATGACCAAGCCCCTAAAATATCTTGTGATTGGGCCCCTGGGCCGACAAGCGCGATTTTTTCTTGCGGTGTAAAAGGCAAAATATTTTCATTTTTTAAAAGAACCATTGATTTTTGAGCAATCTTTTTAGCTATTTCTCGATGTTCTTTGCTTAAAATCACTTCTGCTTCCGCTTGTTCATCCGCACCACGATAGGGATTTTCAAATAAGCCTAGCTCATTTTTTAGTTTTAAAATTCGCATAACTGCTTCATCAATAAGTGTTTCAGCAATCCGGCCTTCTTCAAGTAATTCTTTTAAATAATCTGGATAACACGTGGTCATCATTTCAATATCTACACCAGCTTTGATAGCCAATTCTGCCGCTTGTTTTTCATCTTTGGCAACGCCATGAGGAATTAATTCTTTAATCGCTCCCCAGTCTGAAATCACAACCCCTTCAAATCCAAATTCATTTCGTAATACGTCTCTAAACAGCCATTGGTTGCCTGTAGCAGGAATCCCATCCACTGTATTGAAGGACGTCATGACAAGTTTTGCACCCGCATCTAATCCAGCTTTATAGCCAGGTAAATACATTTCTCTTAGCTGCCGTTCAGACATATCTACCGTATTATAATCCCGACCAGCTAAGGCACCACCATATGCCGCAAAGTGCTTCACGCACGCGGCTACTCGCCAATTGTCTTCTTTTAAATTTTCTCCTTGGTAACCTCTAACCATTGCAGCAGCTAAGCGGCTGTTGAGTAATGGATCTTCACCTGTTGACTCCATGACACGTCCCCAACGTGGATCGCGCACTAAATCAACCATTGGTGAAAAGGTTACATGTAATCCTGAAACAGCAGCTTCTTTTGCTGAAATCTCCGCCATTTTTTCAACCGCTGCTTCATCCCAAGTGCTTCCTAAAGCCAAAGGAATCGGAAAGATGGTTCTGAAACCATGAATAATATCCGCCATTAAAAGTGTTGGAATATTTAATCGATGATTTTGCATATATTCTTTTTGAACACGTTTTGCTTCGTTTGCACCGGAAACACCCAGTGTTGTCCCCGCCGTATCAATCGTTTCTTGACTTAGTCCTAGCTCTGACATAGGGCCGGTCTTTTCTTCTGCTTTATCTGAATAAAACGCTGCTGCTAATTGTAATAATTGATTAATTTTCTCATCAATTGTCATTTCTTCGACTAATTGAATCAGTTGATTTTCTTTCATACTCTCACCTTTCTTCAATACATACTTCTGCTTCTAAAGGAAAATGGTCGGAGGGAAAACGTCCATCGATACTATCTGTTAAACTTGCGGTTTGCTGTACTTGCCAACCTTTTACATAAATATAATCAATTTCTTCTAATTCCGCCCAAGGTTTTGTGTAAGTAAAATTTTGAAATGTTCCTCTTGGGCCATAATGAGTAGCTAAATTTTTGCTATCTTGAAATTTTTTTTGAACAAGTTGATGAACCTCTTCCCCCGACTCTGCATTAAAATCGCCCATTAATAAAGTTGGATACTGTGCAATTTTGTCATGTAACTCCTCTAAGATAACGGTCATTCCTGCTAAACGAGCATGAGCTGAAATATGATCCAAATGAACATTGATGACTAAAAAAGGCGTATTTTGAGTCGTTTCCTTAAATAGTCCCCACAAAGCAATTCTTGGACAGCCAGCTTCAGGATGGATACTTGGCTGCTGAGGTGTTTCAGATAACCAAAAATACCCTGTATCAATAGCCTGAACTTTTTGTTCGTTATAGAGAATCGCTAGTCCTTCTCCTTGACCATCCCCTTCTCTTTCCGCAGAAAGACAGGTGAATGTTGTATACGCCTTTAAATCCCTGACTTGATTCGGTCGTACTTCTTGAATACAACAAAGGCTCCAATCATGAAAATTGATTAACTGACAAACAGCCTCTTTACGAAAAGACCATTGCCAATCTTGGTCATACTCTGTATCTACCCGGACATTATACGTAGCTATTTTCATTTTTAACCTCCTGCAATAGTTGTTGAATTTGACGCATTTCACGACGGATCTGAGTTGTTTCACCGCCACCATGGCCTTTTTTCCAATACACTCTGACTGCTTTTCTTGCCTTTATCTGATGATAAGAAGGGAAAAAATCTTTCATTGGACATATCGGATCGTGACTCCCAACAGAAGCAAAGACTGGATTTTTAATTTGCGAAACAAAGTGGCGACTATCAAAATAAGGAAGAGCCGCGGCAATTTTTTCATGCGCTTGAGGATGCTCTTGTAAGTACTGATGAATAATTTGATACGAACCCGTTCCTTCTGCTACTCGATTTTCTAAACAAGAATGACTTGGAACATCTGCAAAAGTAGCTAAAATCGGGAAGTCGACTAAACTGTTCACCATTAACACTACGCCACCCCCTTGGGAACCACCACGAAGAATGATTTGGTCCTGATTAATTTCAGTAAAGGTCCGCACCACTTCTACGCTACGTAAATGGTCGGCAAACAAGCGGCGTTGGTACCAATCTTCTTTGTCTAGAAATCCTCGTCCCATTGGTGCTTCATGCCAAATTGTTTGATATGGCACGCGATCTTTGGTTAATCCCCCTTGACCTCGATTATCAATGACAAAACAAGCACAACCAATTTGTGTCCAATGAGCAAATTGCCAAGGTTCTTGAATATGATTCATATAGCCTAAACAGTCAATCACTATTGGCTGTTTCCCCGCCGTTTTAGGAAGTAACAAATAGCCAAAGATGCGCTCACCTAGGAAACTTAAAAAGTCGACCTGTTCCACTTGAACATTTTCCAATGGATAGTCAATGACCCGCCGATGGATATCTAGCGGTATTTTTTGAAGTTCTTCCTTTGTCTTTTCCCAAAACTCAAAATACTCATTCATGTTCCACACCTAACACTTTCTGAAAAAACGCAACTTGAAGAAAAGCCGTTGTCCCGAATCCTAACGCAATATATAAAAACAAATTAAGCTTATAGAAAAAAACAAACGTTAAAAGAGGTAAAATAAACAAAATAATCGCATTTGCACTATTACTTAAGACCACATAAACCGTCTCACCTAGTGTCTTTTTAACGGACCAATTAAAAACGGAAAAGAGAAAAAGAAAACTCGTCAAAAATAATGCAACAAAACTTAATAGAAAAATAGCTAAGAAACCTAAACTAGTGGCTATTTTAAATAAACTTGTTACGACAATACCGCCCAGTAAAAAAGCAACGAACAAGACACCTGTTAAAATAAAACCTCGCATGATATTATTTTTTAATGCTGTCCAAAACGTTCGCAAAACAGGAATATCTTTTTCACGATACAAACGATAGATCGTTCGATACAACGCAATTAAGCCGACACCGCTAAAGATGCCTGTTATACAGGTAATTAAAAAGAGAAAATTAATAATGATCAAGTTGGCAATAAAAGAAAAAATCCGATAATACCAACCTTCATATGCAAATAGCTTATTCATATTAAAAGAGAAAAGCGGATTTCTCGTTGCTTTATCCGCTTTTCTCTCCTCCTCTCTTACTTAAGTTTGTCTCTGTTTTCCGCCATTTTCTCAGATTTTATTTTTTCAATTGCATCCCATTTATTTGATTTTAAGAATGCTTTGTAGTCTTCTAAAGATTTGTCAAAGGCTTTATCATCTTTCGCACGAATCATTGAAATAACGGTTGTATTTAGTTTGGTTTCAATCGCTTCATTCGCCCGAGCTTCCGGCGTTCCTGCATCTGGATTAATATTTTCAATTACGAAATGTGGGACTAATTTTCCTTTGCCCCATTCTTGCATTTGCGTTAAAGCACTTTCCATTGGTACTTTTAGTTTATTGACACGGTCGTTGTTAAAGTATAGGAAACGACTAATGCCATATTTTTTGTTATAGGCATCATTGTCTGTTTGTTCTAATTTTTTCACTTCTGGTAAATAATCAATTTTCCCTTGATCATTGTACGCATAAGTAACTCCTTCAACGCCATATTTTGTTAAAATTTGTCCTGGTTCATCAATTAAATATGTGAATAGTTGAGTGACTTTCGCTGGATCTTTCGCATCTTTCGTAATGTAATTACTTAACCAACCTGAAATGCCGGTTTGATTTAATGTTGGTTTTCGGCCAGAAGTGCTACTTGGTCCATCAATGGCTATATAACGTGTGCCAGATTTTTTCATAAATTCTGTAAAGTTCCCACCTTGACCGCTGGTTCCAGCAACGAGCATGGTTGCATAATTTCCTTGTTTCACTTTTTCATCAAACGTTGCCCCATCATCTGTGAAGCTATCATCACTAATATTTCCTGCTCGGTAAACATCATTAAATGTTTTTAACCATTCTAAATATTCTTTATCTAAATTTCGATCATAGTATTTACCATTTTTATCCTCTAAAGGAACACCTAAGAAGTCTTGTAATTTGTCTAAAAATGGTCCTGCACCATCGCCCACTGTGGTGAAGCCCATTGGGGTCATCTCAGGATATTTTTCTTTAATCTGTTGCATGACTTTTTCAAAATTTTCTGGTGTTGAAACGTCTGGCTTGCCTAATGCATTATAGACATCTTCACGAATAACAAAATTATCATTTACTGGGATATTTCCACTTTCATAATCCGCTTTTGTATTAGAGTAATTAGGGTAACCATATGTTTTTCCATCCTCTAAGGCATACCATTTAAACGTATCTTGGTTAACAACTTTCATTAAATAGGGGTCATATTTTTTAGCTAAATCGTTTAAAGAATAGGCCCAAGAATCTGCTTTCAATGCTGCTTGTCCAGTTTTTTCAGTTAATGTCACGATATCAGGCATATCTCCACTTGAAATCATGGCATTTAATTTTGAATCATCGCCGGAAATAAATTCAATATCCACATTTAAGTCTTTTTTAATCTGCGCAGTGGTCACGTCTTTTCCAAAAGGCAGCGCCGTCCAATCTGAGTTAATATACCATTTAATCTTGGTCGGTTCTTTCTTCTTATCTAACTTCCAAGCAGGCGTCTTTTCATCTAATTCATACCGATCCTTAATTGAGACATCTGAGCTAGCTTTCTTTTCCCCACCGCTACAGGCCGCTAAACTAACGACCGCCGTTGCCACCAATAAACCGCCTAAAACTTTTTTCATATTGTTCCCTACTTTCTTTATTCTTTTACTGCACCGGCCATCATACCGCCGATAAAGTGTTTTTGTAGTAATGGATAAATGATTAAAATTGGTATCGTTGTAATGACAATTGTTGCCAGCTGAACACCACGTGTCGTTGCCTGCACCACCATATCTGTACTGCCGCTCTCTGTCATGGTACTCAAGTTTGATTGAACAATAATTTCATAAATTTTCATCTGCAATGGATACAGATATTCTTTGGTAATATATAATTTTGTGGTCATAAAGTCATTCCATTGACCAACCCCATTAAATAAAATGATGGTGGCTAATGCCGGTTTTGTTAAAGGTAAAAAGATTTTATAAAAAATTTGAAACTCACTGGCGCCGTCTATTTTGGCGGATTCTTCTAAAGATGGTGGAATTTCTCGGAAAAAGTTCATTAAGATAACTACATCATAATAGCTAAATAAAGCTGGAATGATATATACCCAGAAGGTATCTAAGAGTCCTAATGACTTAATCAAAAGATACGTGGGAATCATGCCCCCACCAAAGTACATTGTAATGACACCCATCGTTGTATAAATGTTACGCCCGACTAGTCTAGATTTACTAAGTCCATAGGCGACAATCGCACAGAACAGTGTATGCGTCGACGCACCAATAACTGTTTTTAAAACAGAAATCAAAAACGCTCGCGGAATGCTACTATCCGAAAAAACTTTCCGATAATTTTCTAGCGTAAATCCTTTCGGCCATAAAACCAAGCCTTTACCGGCTAAACCCGAACTTGACGAAACTGAGGAAACTAAAATATTCCAAATTGGCACGATAATTAATAAAGAAAACAACACAAGAATTAACGTATTGAAAAAGTAAAACCATTTGTTTTCTTTTGATTTTCTTTTAATCACAGCTGTTGCCTCCTTTATAAAATAACCGACCGACCATTGTTCATTTTTCTAGTAATGCGATCTGTAATGACTAATAAAACAATTGAAATAACAGAAATCCCTAAACCAACTGCCGTCGCATAAGAAAAGTCCCCTTGCGTTAGCCCCATACGATAAACAAATGAATTAATTACTTCTGATTTGTTTTGGTTTTGAGCATTCATTAAAACCAACGTTTGATCTAAGTTCGATCCCAATAAACCGCTAACATTTAGAATTAAGTTCAACGAAATAATCGGCGCTAATAAGGGCAAAGTAATCGTTCGGATTTGTGTTAATTTTGAAGCACCATCAATTCTCGCGGCTTCATAAAACGTTGGATCAATGCGAGACATACCAGCAAGATAGAGAATCGTGCCCCAACCTACTTCTTTCCACAAATCAGAAAGAACAGCAATCCACCAATACTTATCAGGATCTAACAAATGATTGACGCCCTGATTCATTAAGCCTAACGACATCATGACTTGGTTGATAAAGCCATTTGTTGAAAGCCACGAAATCAACATCCCGCCTAAAACGATCCAAGAAAAAAAGTGCGGAATATAAGAAATTGTCTGAATCACTTTTTTTAAATGTCCATCTCTCATTTCAAAAATCATTACCGCTAAGATAATCGGAATAGCGAATCCTAAAAAAAGTTTCATTAAACTAATCGCTAAGGTATTACGAACTGCTTCCCAAAAAAAACTATCTTCCATAATGATTCGAAAATTTTCAAGTCCAACCCATGGTGCAGAAGAAACCGTGTCAACAATCGTATAATTTTTAAAAGCAATGATAATTCCATAAATTGGAATGTAGTTAAAGACAATCATGAATGCTACACCCGGAAGTACCATCCAATGCAATTGCCGCTGATCATAAAACTTTTTTAGTTTTTTCATAAGCAGGGTTCCTTTCTTTTTAGTGAAACGTTTCTACAAACAGATTATACATTCACTTCAAACAGTTGTAAACCCTTACATTATGGTTTTATTTAAAAATAACAGCATTAAAAAGCGCTATAGACCATTTATAAAGAAATTATTTCCCCTGCTTCTTTTTCCATAAAAATACTCTTTTCTAGATATTTTAAAGCATTTTATAGAAACGTTTCACCAAAATATGAACATCTTTTTCTTAAAAATAATTCTGTTAAATAACAGAAAAAAGTCTGGTCAATCCGACCAGACTTTTTAAATATAGATAGTAAAATGTGTAATTTCAGGGATCACCCCAAAACGGGCATGAATGGCGGTCGTTCCTAAGCCTGTATTAACATATAGTTGCGTTTCTTGGTCCAACTGATACAATCCTCTGGTATACTTTTCTGCTAAAACATTTGTGATTGGATAAAAAGGAATCCAAATTTGTCCGCCATGGCTATGTCCTGCTAAAACTAACTGTGTACCCGTACCAACAAATGCATCCGCGACATCTGGTTCATGGGTCATTAATAACGCATAGTCATACGTTTCTCGATAGGATAATGTTTCTGAAACGGAAGGATTTCCCAATAACGAGTCATCTAAACCACCAATAAAAAGACGGCGTCCATCTGCTAAGGTTACTGTTTCTCCTTGGTTTTTCATAACGGTAAAGCCACTGGCCTCCATGACTTCATCATACACCGCAGAAGCACCGCCACCATAATCATGATTTCCCCAAACTGCATATTTTCCAATTGTCGCTTGTAACTGTTTTAACTTTTCAATCATCGGTTCTTTTTGTTGCGGATTTTTGGCATAATTGTCAAATAAATCACCTGTAAAAACGATAATATCTGGTTTTTCACGATTGACTTTTTTTATGACTTTATCTAACCGCTTCGTCTCATAAAATTCTGAAACTTGTATATCCGAAAGTTGCACAACATTCAATGGTTCTCGTTGATTTTTCTTTCCCAAAGTCACCTGATTAACGTGAACTAAATTCGGCTCAATCTTCCACGCATAGATTGGGAGTGAGATAATTAAGAAAAAAAATAAGAGCATTATACTTAAACCAATTTTTTTAACCACATCACTCGCTCCTTTCTTTTCTTTGATTTCCGAAGACTTAGTATAGAGAAAAATCTTCTTAACCACAATCTAAAACAAAGGAAATTAAGGCTTTGTTAAACAACCTAAAGAATTTCCACAATCTCTTATCCTTTTCTTAGCTTTTTTATAAAAAAAGCTAGATAATTTCATCTGTCGATGAAATTATCTAGCTAGAACATTCTTCTCTTAATGATGATGTTTTCGAAACGTTTGATAACCAATTAAGCAAAATAAAATCCCCAATAAAATCATTCCAGTTACTGAAAATAAGCCTGCTAACATCTTTCGCATCCTCTCTGTCGCTAAACTTCCTTATTTGTAGTCACTATTTCTTGTTGTAAAATTGGTTGAAATAGACGACGTTCTGCTAATTTTCTTGCTAAAATTGCTTCACTTTTTTTCGTAAAGATACCTAAGTTATGGCGCTTGCCTTTCAAAGAGATATAAGCCAGCCATTTCCCAGAAGCGGTCTGGCTCACTCCTTTGTGTCCACTGCTATTATTTTTGGGGCGTTTACTTTGTAACTTCCCTGGAATTACGCCAGCAACTCTTTGTCGGTAATCCTTCTTTTTACGATGACCGCAACTTTTGGTATGGCCATTCAACAAATTTTCACAGCGAACCCAGCAAGATTGTCCGCACGAACACAGACAATACGCTTTCATTGTCTGTTGAATACTTTCAATCCGTACCACGACTAATTCATGATAGTTTTTTTTCAACATTGTTTGATAGCGATGGTGAGCACATTTCGTTCGATACCCACGAATTAGTTGTCTTCTTGAAGCTTCTGCATAGCTCCCACAAGAACAGCGACAGGCCCAAACAATCAGCCCTTCTTTTCTTTTTGCCGTTGGTGCTACTACTGTCAACTCACCAAACTTTTGACCAGTTAAGTCTTTATAGTTAACTGCTTGTCTCAATTGACTATCCTTCGTATTCTTGTTCTCGCCACATCTCGATTGGGTCTCTCTCATAGTGCTCATTTTTCTGAGTCTCTCCCTTTCTTAGTTCTCTGACTACCTCAGCAAATACTTGCCAATCTTTTGTTTCCGGCAAATGACGCCATGTCAATTGACGACACCGTACTTTCGAACTATAAAAATCGGACAAATACAAATCGGTTTCTAAGGTTAATTTGTGATCAATCATAACATCCATATAATTGAAAGAAGCAATAATTTTTGCAATAAAGCGGTTATAATCCTCCCCACCAGAAAAATCAACAAATACATGAATCGTTTTTTCAATTGCGCAAAAAGAACGATCATTTAACAAACAAAACATAAAATCATAGTATAGATGCACGCGTTCATACATTAAAAATCGTTTTTGATACAGCGACTCTGTCTTTTGTATAAAACCATCTAAGGCGCGATGAATTTGAGGAAACCGCTCTTCAAAGAAACTGCTCTGCTTGGCGGGAATAAATGCAGCCACCGAAAAGTATAGGCGGTCCCAGCGATAACAAATCAACTTTAATTTTTCTTTTGTTTCCACCGTAATTCGCTTTTCAAAGAAAGGAATAACACTATTCATATGATCAATAAATTCGTCTAACATGGTTAACTTATCTGGAAAAACAATCGGACTATCAATGTATTCATTTAAACTTAAAAAAAGAAAAATATATGAAGTCTCTTTGCCAAAATCCTCTTTAAAAAGAGGGGTTTCGCTTGTATAAATTTTTTCAAACGCATGCTGTAAACAGCTAGGCACATGAACTTCCGTAAAAGAGTCCACTACATGATCAGAAAATACACGAAAACGTTGGATCGTTAAAAGAATAAATAGTTGTGCGCTTTGATTAAGACTAAACGTTCTTTGATACATCAGTTGTAAATCGTTTATAAATCGTTTAATGCCAGGACTATTTTCCAGCAAAATGTTAGGCAGCCTTTCTTGATTACTTCCATAAAAATAATACAAGCATTGAAAACAAAAACTTCGGATATTTTTCTCTTCTCCAACCAAGCCTGTTGACTTTAATTTAATATGCCAATTAGCTAAAATCAGATTTAGTTTATACGAGAAGGCATAAATTTTGCTTTTGCTCATAAAATGAATTTGAGAAAATTCTTGAATCGTGTGCTTTTGATAGAGGCCCACATCAAGAAGCAACTTGGCCATTAGTGATTGATCAAAATAATATTTTCTTAAGGCTTGATAATCAATTTGCGATAATTTTTGCGCACTAATCAGTCCTTTAGCTGGAAAAAGAATTTGACTCCTTGAAGAAATCTGTGTACATTCATAATTTATTTGACGGCACAACGATTCTAACTTTTGAGTGGATAAATCAAAATATCCATAAAATTCTTCTTTTAATAATGGACCTTCACTATTCATAAAAGTTTGATAAATAAGTAATTTATCTCGGAATTCTTGGTCTAATAATTCATCTAACAAAGTAGTCACATTTTCAACTCCAAACTATCACGCCTTAAGTATCTATTTTTTTAACAAGACGTGAGTGTCAATCTTGCTTATTTTTTCCACAAATTTAAAAATGATTCTTTCAATATTTAGGAATCTTCATAGAAAAGTATTATTTTAACAAAAAAAAGCCCCCTTGCGTCACCAAGGAGGCTTTTTTTGTTATTTTTTTACTTTAAATTTAAAGAAAAGCTGATTTGTTTGACTAATTTTCTGTTTCTTTTCTAGCCTATTCGTCAAAAATGATTGAAACTTTTGGTTCGTCTTCTATACTATCTTCCTATAAAGTTCTTACTCTTTTAAGTATCAGCTTCTGTCAATAAAAGTCCTCATTTGGCATTGCTAATCTGAATACAGTATGACTACTTGTTGCCGCTATTTTTTGCTGTTATTTTACTCTTTAATTGAAGCGCTAGAAACGCTGTCAACTGTTGGCTTTTCGGTCGCTGACTCTTCTTCATGGACTGATGCACTTGAGACACTATCTGCCGTTTCTGGCGCTTCTTTTTTGGAGGCACCACTGACTGCATCGACGTTTTTTCCACCGACTAATTCTTGCCCAGTTTGTTTTAAATACCAATCAACAATTGGTTTAAAGTCTAAAATATACTCATTAATTCCCGCGTAATTTCCATTATCATCATACATCGCTTGATAGTTATGCACTACATAGGTATCTGGTCCGTGCATTGGAACATGAACGCGAATAGCATCTGTTTTTCCTGACCGTAATTGTTGAATCACCCATTCTACATTTTTCAATGCTTTTGGCGGATGGCAATTCGCTAATGGATTACCAACTTGTCCTGGTTGCCGTTTAGCAAACATTTCTTCAGCAGCCATTTTTTTATTGTAATATAAAAATTGATTGTTACTGTCTGCGTAAGTCAATTCCATTGGCATTGATTTTAAGAAATAATTTAGCTGATCTACGGTTAAAATGCCTCGATCTAATTTTACATATGTGTCGCCTTCCACAGCCTGAACCGCTTCTGCTGCTTGTTCTACCCAATCATCTGCTGCCATATCAACCTCTTCGATCGTTGTTTCAATGGTTCCTTTTGCATGTAAATCTTCAGGTAAGTCTTTTGGCTTAGCCCCTTCTAATTTTGAAATCACATCAATGAATTCCACGAATTTTTGTAATGTGCTTTCTAAAAATTGACGTGTTCCCTCCGCAATTAAGTTGCCGTTTTCATCAAATGCTTCTTTCGCTTTTCCTAATAAAAACTCGTTTCCAGGCATCACGATTGCATTGACACCAGGTGCATCAAGAATTTGACGGAGATGTAATTGCGCACGCGAGGTTCCTTGATCATAATAAGAGCAACCAACAATCATTACTGGTTTATTTTCCAGCGGATGAATTTTGAAAGATAACCATTCTAACACACTTTTCAAACCGGCAGGAATGGTATGGTTATGTTCGGGCGTCGCAATAATTACGCCGTCTGCTTGTAAAATTTTGCGATTCATATTCTGAATCAAGACACTGTTCGTTTGATCCTTACTTTGATTAAACATTGGAATATCTTTAATTTCTAAAATTTCCAAGTCGAACATTTTATAAAACTCTTTGCCAATATATTGCAGTAGTAACCGATTATAAGAAGAATCAGCGTTTGATCCGACGATCCCAATTAATTTCATTTTATTCACTCCATTTCGTTAAATCGTTTCCCATGAGAAATTTTCTGCTTCTTTTTTATTTTGCGCATGCGCATGTTTCAGCTGTTCTGTAATTTCAATAAATACACAAAAATCTGCAAACAAACCAGCTAGTTTATCTATTTGTTCTGAATCTTTTAACGCATTGTTTTCATCAAAAGCTTGTAAGGAATGCGCTAATAGAAATTCAGAGCTTGGCATAATTCGTGCTTTCAATTCAGGAGCATCTAAAATTTGACGCAGATGCGCTTGTGCTCTAGAGGAACCTAACGTGCCATAGGATGCACCAGTAATCATAACTGGTTTATCAACAAACGGAAAAATCCCGTAAGATAACCAACTTAGGGCATTCATCAAAGAAGCCGGCACCGCATGGTCATATTCAGGCGTACTGATAATGACGCCATCTGCTGCTTCAATTTTCTCAGCAACCGTTTTAACTATTTCTGGCAAAACTTTGTCTTCAGGCTTGTTAAACATAGGAAAGTCAACAATTTCAACTAGTTCAATGTCAGCCTCCTGCGCAAAATAGTGTTGCATAAATTGCAAAAGTTGACGATTGGTTGATTGCTCTGAGTTCGTTCCTACTAAGCCGATAATTTTTTTCATAATGAGCTGTCCTTTCTTTTTCGGTTCTATGAATGGATAATGTGAAGAGTATCTGCTAACCCACTGCTATATAAAATTTGCTGGTCTTGTGTAATGATGACTCCTTCAATCCCATCTAGTTGATTGAGGATTTCAAGCGCTTCTGGAATTGGATAACCAAATAAACGCGTTGTCCAAATCTCACCATCCACTGAAGCATCCGAGATAATTGTGATGCTGGCCATTTCAGTTTCCAATGGGTAACCGGTTGTCGGATCCAACAGATGGTGATAGACTCGCCCAGCTTCGGTTAAACTTCTTTCATAAATGCCCGACGTCACAACCGATTGATTAGCCACTTCGACAAGTAAGCTGATTGTTTCTCTGGATTCTTGCGGATTGCGAATACCAATTCGCCATTTTTTGTTTTGATGCATAGAGGGCCCCAACGTCACAATATTGCCGCCCAGATTAATCAAAGCAGACGTCACATGGACTTCTTTCAAATAGGCAATTAGTAAATCAGCGATATAGCCTTTTGCTAAAGCCCCCAGATCTAATTTCATTCCTTCTTCTTCCAAAAAAACCGTTTGTTTTAAGGGATTTAAGTGAATCTTTTCTGGATTAATTTTTTTCAAACAGGCTTTAATCTCCTTTTCTGACGGGACACGGGCATCTTTAAAACCAATTCGCCACGTTTGAACTAACGGGCCAATGGTAACATTCAAATGACTAGCTGGATCACAACTATGTTTTTTCCCTAATGTAATTAATTGATACAACTCTGGATGAACGCTGACTGGTTTTTGCCCAGCTTGTTGATTGACAGCCATCAGTTCCGAAGTGGAATCATTTGCACTAAAACGTTGTTCATAAGTGATCAATCGTTGGTGCACTTCTTCTAGAATTTTTTCAGGTTCTTCATGGTCTACAAATACATCTATTACTGTGCCCATCAAATAAATAGTTTGACTTTGTTGCACCTCAAGACTTCCTCTCCACGAAAGATTGTGTTTTGTTTCACATTTATTCACAAATGAATCATACGCCTTTATTTGATGTCAGTCAAGTCGTTTATATATTTTTTTATATAAAATAACGACCTTAAAATTTTCATTTAAGGTCGTAACGCGTCTTGAACTCTTTTAAAAAACGCTTTTTTTATTATATTTTGAAAATAAATATATAATTTTCTATATAAACTAATTCCCCTTAGATAAAATTGTTTCTTTCAATGTTTGAATTGCTTCCAACAAGATGCGGTTTTTATTGATTTTTGCATACGCGCGGGCATCTTGTAGTAGTTCTAAAATTTGCTCTTGCGGCTTTTCTTCAGCTAAGGCATTTTTCGCAAGTTGGAAAGCTGCTCTTGCCAAATAATATGTGACGTGATTATCAGAACAGATGGAAATCGCATACTCTAACAAAGCATCACTTGTTTCTAAATCGCCTTTTTCTGCATAAAAAACACCACAGTGAAAGACAACATTTAATACTCGCCAAGTATCTTCCATTGATTGAATAGTATAGAGATAAATTTCCTTGAAGACCTTATTGAAATAAAATTCCGCTTTCTCAATTTCGCCTTCTTTGGCATAGGCCATGCCAATTCCAGTAAAAGCTAACAAACGGTAAATATCGCTCGTGTATTTTTGCTCTTCAAACAGAAGTTTTTCAAAGGTAAATAAGCAATCCATCAACGAAGCATTTTGAAAAATCATGACAAAGCCTTGTAAATAATAATATTCTAATAACAGTTGGGAATCTTTGATTTCATCAAAAGGAATATTTTTTAAAATTGTTTGCAATTGGTCATGTTCGCTGGTAATCAAGAAGAATTCTGCTTCTTCCATTTTTTCAAGAATTTCAGGTTGTTTAATCCCTACGCGCGGGAAGAGTTCCCCCAAAGGTAGCTCTAAACGATTACATAGTTGAATCAATATTTTTAAAGTTGGGACTTGACCATTCTTTTCAAAGCGACTAACCGTAACTTGCGTACAAATCCCTTTAGCTAATTCACTTTGCGACAAACCACGTGCTTTGCGTTTTTCTATAAACCGTTGTATATTCATTGCTTTTCCTCTCATTCTCATCTTCTCAAACTTACTATAATACAACTTACCTTAAAAATATATATAGAAAAAGAAAAATGTTTATAACAAAAAAGAACACAGACAACTCTTTCATTAAAAGTTTGTCTGCGCTCTATTAGAACCTGAATCACTAAACGTCAATCCAGCGTTATTTAATCAATCCGATACGTCCTACTTGCTCTGTTTAGAGAGCAGCTCTCTTTTTAGCTTCTTTCACAAACGTATTCATGGCCTGATATAATTTTTCCTTGATTTCTTTGAGATTAGCTTGTTGTAATTCTTTATTGGCAACTAACTGTTGACCGTTCACCCAAACGGCTTCAACATTGCTAGCATTTGCTGAATAAACCAATGCTGAATAGGCATCAAAAATCGGAAACATATTAACTGATTGCGTTTCAATTAATGCTATATCCGCTTTTTTGCCCACTTCCAATGAGCCGACTTGCTCCGCCAAGCCTAACGTTTTAGCGCCCCCCATCGTTGCCAGATAAACAATTTCTTTCGCAGGAAACAAGGAGCGATCTTGGTGTGCTGTCTTATGAAAATTCGCAACCATACGCATTTGGGTGAATAAATCTAATGTATTCCCACTACTAGGTCCATCCGTGCCTAAACCGACAATAATCCCTTGATCAAGCATTTGCTTAATCGGCGCTACGCCTTTGGCTGATTTAGTATTCGCACCGATACAATGAGCGACACGCGCTTTTCCATTAGTAGCAGCTAAACTCGCAAGATCTTCATCTGTTGCCAAAATACAATGCGCTAAAATAAACGGCTCGCTCAAATAACCCAGTTCTTCTAAGAAAGCAATTGGTGTTTTTTGATAGGCTTTTTCAAACTCAGCCATTTCATAAGTCATTTCAGCAACGTGCATGGTCACAGGAACTTGGTATCGCCGACTAAGTTCAATAATTTTTGCCAACACTTCTGGTGAGTTGGTATTCGGTGCATGCGGCGCAAGCATAGGCGTAATCAGCGGATGTCCTTGCCAGTTGCGAATAAAGGTTTCCGCGTAAAAAAGACCGCCTGAAGGTTCCGGACTATCACAAGTGGGCATATCAATGATCGTCTCTCCGAGCAAAGCACGAACACTCATTTTTTTACAACTTTTAGCAATTTCATCTTCAAAATAATACATATCACAGAAGCTCGTAATACCACTCAGTAACATTTCAGCAATTGCATAATCACTACTGCATCCTACTAATTCTTTTGTCATGAATTGTTCTAATGGAAAAAGAAAACGCCGGAGTCGATCTGGCACATCGTCTCCTAACGAACGAAACGGAATCATGCCTACATGGGTATGGGTGTTAATCATCCCAGGCATTAAAATTCCATTTTGACCATCGATTACTTGATTTGCAGCCATTCGCTTTTCATCAAGTGTGGTCATTGGTGCTAATTCCACAATTGTGTCTTCTTCAATCACTAAATAGCCGGCTTTGATTTCTGAAAATTGCTCATCCATTGTTAGTATATGCACATTTTTAATGAGTGTTTTCATGCAAAAGAACTCCATCCTCTGGATAAACTAATGGATAGAAACGTTGTGACTTCGTATCCATCATCCCAAAATCTGTCACTTTAATGGCTGGCGAGACAGGCAATGATAGTGTGGAAAAGGACATGATTTCATTCATATTTTGATAGCCTAACGCTTGCATAGCTTGTCGAACTTTTTGTAAAGAAGCGCCTAATTGTTCAATCGGTGCTTGCGATAAAATCCCACCAATTGGTAAAGGACAAGTTGCCATCACTTGCTGATCCGAAGCAACCAAATAGCCGCCTTGCATCGCTAATAATTCATTCTGCGCTAACAGAATATCCTCAATCGTATTACCCATCACCATTAAATTATGATGATCATGGGCCCAGGTTGTCGCAATGGCTCCTTTCTCGGAAAGGGGTTGATCCATTAAAGAAAAAGAAATATTACCATTTTTTCCGTAACGTTCCATCACAATTAATAAGGCACAGTTGGCTTTTTGCCATTGCAACAATCCATTTTCAACAGGAATTTCTTTTGTAATTCGCTCTGTAAATGTACCAATTTCTTGTTTTTGAATCACATTACAACGAACTGTTTCTTTTGTTGTAGCCACCTTTAAAAGTAAATCTTCTTCTGTTAACTTTTTACATTGGATGGTTTGTTGGTACGCGGCTGGAAACTCTTCGATTTTTTCTGGATAATGGAAGGGCTCGCCTTTTTCAAAAACAACCTTTCCAGATTTATAAACCGTAGTAATATCAAAACTTTCTAAGTCATTTAATAACAAAAAGTCAGCTTTTTTACCAGGTGCAATTTCGCCACGATCATGGAGACCCATTCGTTTGGCCGGCGTATAAGTTGCCATATAAATGGCTTTTTCGATAGGCAATCCTGCATGAACGGCTTTTTTGACATTTTCATTTAGATGACCTTTTAGCAAATCATCAGCCATCACGTCATCCGTGATAATACTTGCATAATTGTAGAAGTCATTGTCTACTATCACCTGAATGTTTTCAGGAGTGATTGATTTATTTTGAAATTGAATAAAGACGCCCGCTTCAATTTTTTCTTTTAACGTTTTAGGAAATTGATGGGTATGATCTGAAGTGATACCACTATATAGAAAATCTGCTAACTCTTGATCTTCGATTTTAGGACAGTGGCCTTCTAAAGGCATGGTTGGTCGTTGTTTTTGACACAAATCGATAATTTGACGAATTAAAGAATCTGGCTCATAGGAAATCCCTTTAAAATTCATGGCTTCCCCCAAACAAATCACTTTTGGCTCTTTGAGTAATTCTGCTACTTCTGCTAAGCCGATAATCCCACCAGTTGTTTCTAATTCGGGAGTGGTCGAAGGAACCGAGGAAGGAATTGCGTGAAAGATATCTAGTTCTGTTTCAGCGGCCATAAAAGCTTTTAAGCCTTCTAAGCCAAATACATTAGCCATTTCATGGGCATCGGCAATCACCGTTGTCACACCGTAACGCACTACTGCTTTGGAAAAAATAGTAGGTGTCGTCATGGAACTTTCAATATGCATGTGTGCATCAATTAAGCCGGGAATCATCCATTGATTCTCGGCATTAATTGTTTTTTGGGGCTGCAAATTGACGTTCTCTTCTTCATAAATGTAATAAAATTTATCATTTTTAATCGCAACATTTCGTTGAACGAATGTTTGAGTGACTGTTTGATACAGCCACACATTTTTTAGTAATACATCGACGTTCATTTTGTCCCTCTTTTCTAAAACTATTGATTCATCGTCCGATTCCATTGATCAATCCAATCCGCTAGTTGACTATTAATAAAATTAAAATCGACTGTTTTGGCACGTTCGGCAATGGCACCATATGTTTTATTTTTCGCTTCTTTTTCGCTTAACGTTACTTGTTGATTTGTAGGTCCTTCATTTAACGAAATCGCTTTGGCCTTTTGTGATTCTTCACTAATCCGTGCGTTAACAAATTTAAAGGCGGTTTCTTTGTTTTGTGCTTTTTTAGGAATATTGACTGTATTATAGTTGGCATACGTGCCGCTTTCTGGAACGATATACGTCACGTTTTCTGCTGCGCCTTGAATAATATCAACCGCAAAATCAGCAACCACAGCTGCTTCAATTTCACCAGATTGGAACATATTAGCTAAGTCTGACGATTTTGAATACGTTTTAACAACGTTTGGTTTTAATTCTTTCATCGCTTCAAAAGCGGCCTTCCCGTTATCTTTTGTAATATCTTGACCAGCATGTTCACTAGCAACGTATAACATTAAAGGACCTGCCGTCGTGGCAACGTCTGGAACAGAAATTTTACCTTTCAAATCAGCTGACCATAAGTCATCCCAGTTTTTAATTTCTTTGCCTAATTTTTCTTTGTTGTAAACAATCCCGATACTGTTTACAGCGATTGGTACGCCAGCACCACTTTCAAAAACCTCTTTTGCTCCCGGCGTTAACTGACTTAAATTAGGTACTTCTTTTTCTGTAATTTTTTCAAATAACCCATCTTTTCCACCTTGTGCTGCATTTGCTTGTGCTAATTCAATGACATCAATTCCCGCATTGGGATTATTTTTTAATTTCGTAAAGCGGTCTGCGCTATTGCCTACTTCTAAGGTAACTTTCGCTTCATTCTCTTTTTCAAATGGAGCGATAATGTCTTTTTTGACAATATCTTCACTTAATCCGAAAGTTGAAACGACTAAAGCATTACTTCCACCTTTGCTCTCGCTTTTCGTAGTTGCTTCGCTGTTTCCACAAGCAGTCATTAATAACGTTGCAGCGACTAATGTCCCTAAAATTACGCGTTTTTTCATTTTTAAATCTTCCTCCAAAATGGTTTTTATTTTTCTAAAATAACTAATTTCTCAGCTGGAAAAGCCAAGTGAATGGTTTCGTTTGTTTCATATAACTGTTCACTTGTTCCATTAACCAGCAATGTACCTAACGCTGTTTCCACTTCATATTGATAGCTTTTCCCTAAAAATGTTCGGACAGCGACAGTACCTGCGACAGTATTAGTAGCAGCTTCTGAAACAATCTCAATGTCCTCTGGACGAATCGTTGCCACCGTCGTTGTAACATTTGGTTCAGGATTAGTCGTTTTCACTATTTGATTTGTTTGTGTCCGATAATGACCGGCTTCCATTTTTTCGACAGAGAAAAAGTTTTCAAAACCGATAAATTCTGCAACAAACTTAGTACGAGGCAAACGATAAATCGTTTCTGGTGAATCATATTGTTCAATCACGCCATTATTCATAATGGCCACTTTATCTGAAATAGAAAAACATTCTTCTTGGTCATGTGTGACAAAAACTGTCGTAATGCCTAATTGTTGTTGAATCCGTTTGATTTCAATCCGCATTGCCACTCGCAATTTTGCATCTAAATTACTCAACGGTTCATCTAGTAGTAATAGTTTAGGTTCGATAATCAGAGCACGTGCTAGCGCAACCCGCTGTCTTTGACCACCAGATAATTGTTTTGGATAACGGTCGCCCAAGCTTTCTAAACCACATACTTTTAGCATTTCCGTGACTTTTTGGTCCATGGTTTGTTTGTTTTCTTTGCGTAATTTCAGCCCAAAAGCGACATTTTCTGCAATCGTTAAATGGGGAAATAACGCATAGCTTTGAAAAACCATCCCGAAGTTTCTTTTATGGACAGGAACCTTTGTTAGTTCTTCTTGGTCAACGAAAAACTGTCCGTCGTTTGGCTTAATTAATCCAGCAATCACTCTTAGCGTAGTCGTTTTACCACAACCACTCGGTCCTAATAAAGAAACTAATTCTCCTTTTTCCATTGAAATATTTAAATCTTTTAAAATATCTTGTTTTCCGTCATAGCTGACGCGAATATCTTTTAAATCCACAAAAGTCAAAATTTTCTCCTCTTTCTATCTCGTGCTTCTTCCATGTTTTAGGCAATGGAAGCTAGTCCCAACGTTTTTTCAATTAAAAACATTAAGCCCATTGTTAGTAGCATCAACAATACAGAAATTGCTGAAACAGTTGGATCATAATTGTATTCCATATAACTTAATAAAGAAGTAGGCAGCATCGTCACACCGGGACCTGATAAAAACATCGATACAGGAACATTGTTAAACGAATTGACAAATGCTAACATAAAGGCTGCAAAAATTCCTGAAGACACATTGGGTAAAACAATTTGAATAAAAGCTCGCAATCTTGTACAACCTAATGTCCAAGCTACTTCTTCCATTGAATAATCTAGTTGTTCCATACTTGACCCAACCACTCGAGTAATATAAGGCAAACTAATTAAAAAATGCCCCATTAATAATCCTTGAAAGACAGGCAAACCTAATTTAATAACAATATATTGAAATAACGTATACCCGACCACAATTCCTGGAATCACAGTTGGGGATAAGAAAAAGCTTTTAATAAAGTTGCGCCCGCGAACGGAATAACGTGCCAGCGCATAGGAAGCCGGAATCCCTACTATTAATGCTAAAACAGTCGCTAATACCCCAATCAACAAGCTTAACTTAAAACTGTCCATAAACGTTTCCGATTGTAATGCTTTGGCGTACCAATCTAAAGTAAATCCTTTAATCGGAAATTGAATCGCTGCGGCTGTTCCAAAAGAAGTCACCACAATCAAACATAACGGTAAAAATAAAAACAGAAAAACTAGAATTGCAATAACAGATAGTCCTTTTTGCTTACGCATGATTTGCTTCTCTCCGATCTACTTTCTTAGCGACCATGTCTAGGCCTTTCATCACAATTAATGTCGTTAAAATCATAATAAATGCAAGAACACTCGCCGATTGCCAATCACCTAAAGTATTAGCCTTTTGATATAAGAAGGTCGACATCATCATTTTTTGGTTACCACCTAACAGCTGTGGCGTCGTATAAGCCGTTAAAGTTCCTGTAAACACTAATATACTTCCTACAATGGTGCCTGGAATTGATAAAGGTAAAACAATTTTCCGAAAAGCCGTCATTGGATTGGCGCCTAGCGTCTCAGCCGCTTCTAGCATTTCTCCTTCAATGTTTTCCATAACCCCAACTAAGGTCATAATCATTGTTGGTAAAAATAAATACACTGAACCGATAATAATTGCAAATTCTGTATACAATAAATTCAGCGGTTGCTCAATTAAGCCTGTTTTTAATAACAACGTATTCACTACACCGTTTTTTCCTAAAATGTTAATCCAAGCAAAACTTCGAATAACTGAATTGGTTAATAATGGAAACAAGGTCATAGCCATTAAAAAGCCACGCCATTTTTTGGAAACTCCAGCAATAAAGTATGCCGTTGGAATGCCCAACACGATTGAAATACCCGTCACAATTAACGAAACTCTTATCGTTCGCCAGAAAATTGAAACATTATAGTCATCTTTAAAAAAAGTAACATACTGATTTAGTGTCAAGCCATGATCAGTAAAAATGGTTGGCAAAATGCTAGTAATTAATGGAATCATTAAGAAAAATAATAATAGTACTAGCCCCGGTGCCACAATTAAATAAGGAACTTTCTTGTTCATTCGTACACTCCTCGTTCGTTTTTTCACTTCATCAGTATACGCAAGGAAAACGTATATTTCAACACATTTTCATCTTTTTGTTCGTTTTTAAACCCGAACGTTCGTATATTTTTTCGAAAAAGGTTATTAAAAAATAAAACACGAACATTAAACAAAAAAACACAAACAAGACTGTTTGTGTTTTTTGTCAACTTTTTTATTTATCACTTAATTTTCTTGGAACGTTTGATCCTTTTCCATCATTTTCACTATAATACCATCTTGATACACCTGATAATATCCGAACAATTCATTCTCTTTTGAGACACTATTCTTTTCAGATCTAATTTGAACAACATAACTTCCTTTATTTGACTGCTTAAACGTATAATGAAACGCCGAGTCATTTGTTGGTATCCCTAAACCATTTTGTAAAAATTCAATCGCTTCCTGTTTAGTATAAGATTCTGCTTCTAATTGCGTTCCTAAATGCGGATTTTTTTGATCAACAAATTGTCTTGCTTTGTCATTATTAGCAGACTTTTCTATAACGACTTCCTGTTGCGAATTCCTACTTCCTGAACAGCCAGTTAATACAAATAAAATCACCAACAACCCGAAACACTTACTCAAAGTTTTCTCCTCCTCTCCCTTTTCATTAGTGATACCTGATGATTTCTTTTATATTTTAGCATGCTTGATATAACGAATGGTGCTCAAAAAAGACAGAATCAACAAGTAAAAATTGTCGACTCACCTTTCTCAACTAATATTAAAAACCATCTGTCTCAATATTTTCGAATTTCCTGTAAATTACTGATAAATAAAAACAGCTCCTTTTGCGTATACTTATATTATCAGCACCTAAAGGAGGAACTTTCTTGAAGCAAAAAAATCTACTCACTTATCAATCACTTGTAGCCTTGTTGCTAGTATTCAGTCTCTTTAGTTTTGACCCATCGGTTTCTTTTGCCACCCGTTCTGGAAAAACGCCTGTTTCAGTTGAACTAGAAATTGGAGGGCTGCCTGGTGATGAATCGGTTGACGATGCCATTGATCCTGATTTAGAAAATCCTAACACTAGTTTTGACTTGCTCTTTATTCCGAAAGAATTTACTTTTGAAACCCAAGCGATTTCTGGTGATTTAACGGCAGTTCCTATACGACCTTCTGAAGGCAATACTCATACAATGAGACACTTCGGGATGGGGGATGTTCGCGGAGCCTTAACTGGTTGGCATGTCACTGCTGAAATCCCACACATGCGAAACGAAGCTCATTCTTTACTAGGCATCATTACGTTTCAATTAACAGGCAGCTATGCTCGCTATGACAAAACGTTAAGGCGTTTCTTTATGACAAATACAATGTATGGACTGGATTTTTCAGAAGATCCTGCTGCACCCGACTTCCCGACCAACCCAATTATTATCGGTAACGGTGCGACTTTAATGAGTAACGCTGGTGATAGAAAAGGACAAGGAATGTGGAGCGGCCGCATGACCGATATTTCTCTTGCAATCCAAACCCCTGTTTCACAATTATTTCCTGGCGCATATACAGGTTCGATTATCTGGAATTTAATCTCTGGACCTGCATAAAATAAAAAAACGCTTAGAAAACTAGCGGAATCACTACTCTTCTAAGCGTTTTTTTATATCATAAGGACTATTTGCTCCTTCTATTTGTCTAAGCATGCTTTACCACTTTTCGTTTAACGAATCACTTGGCCCCAACGGTAATCAAACTGATACTCTTGATTACCATTATTCAGGTTAATTTTGTATAAATAACGCGGGACTTTAATGAATAACGCATCCTCTACTTGAAAAGCTTCAATAGGTACATTTTCTTTAGTTAAAAGCAACGGTGTTTGCCACTCGTATGTTTTTTTCTGCCAATTGTATAAGCCAACTATCGCTTGATTACTTTGTCTTTTCTTGTATGACAGAACATAATAATTTGCTTCATCTTTCTTGCCTAATAAAACTGGTGCTATTAGTTGCTCTTCTAGTTTTCCTTGCACTGTTGTACGCTCTTCCGATGACAGCTCTTGACCAATTTGACTCTCATTTGAATCTACCGTCCATTTAGGCGCTTCTTGTGTTTGAAAGACTTCTTTGAAAGTTGGGTCTTGTTTTAACTGCCAATTTTTCAAATCTAATTGATAATATCGATTGTTTAATCCATAAATATAGAGATAGCGATTATCCATAAAACGATAATCAACGAAATCAGAGCTTAAATAGTCTTTTAATTCAGGGAATTTCTTCACTAAATCTGCTTCAGAAAACTGTTTTTTCCCTGTTTTTGTATCTAGTAAGTAAATGGCCTCGTTATCAGCATTATTCAAAACCACATATTGATCTGTTTGACCAATTAAATAATCACGCCAACCTAAACGTTTACTCCACATTCGTTCGCCCGTCTGACTATTAACAGAAATCACTTGGAACAATGAGTTACTGGTGCTAATGCCATTCGTTCGTCCATTTGGAATAATCATTCGCTCGATTGAAGTTAAGCCTTTTGTTTTTTCAGAATAAAACGTCGCACTTTTCTCTTCAATCGTTACTGAACGAAACATTCCGAAAAAGATTAAACCAGCAAAATGTACCACTGCAAGATAAACCAATAAAATTAACGCATAGGGAACCAGTCTCCTTGTACTCCGCCTTCTTATTAAGGAAATAACCAAAATACCACTAATTACTATAAAAATAATTGCTACAATGATAACAAAAATATCATGATAGAGCCAACCAGACAATTGCCAACTTCTATAAAGTGTGTCCATTACGCCATCCTTTCCAATTGTTATTTGCTTATTATAAAAAGGATACTATTTTTTTTTGAAAAATAACAACAAAAAGCGACGAACAGCAATAAGCCCATTCAAGTTGACCTAGTTAGTCAACTTGAATGGGCGTGGAGAAATGTGCCTTGTTATTCAGTTATTCCGCTTCTTCAATTGCGGACAAAGCTTTTGCAATATCAATTTCTTTATTCCGATAATCAGCATCATGAACTGGAAAATGCTGTCGCAATTCTGCTGTTTCCATCCACGAAACAGTCCCTTGTTTAATGCCAAAATCAAGAATGTGCCCACCAAATTGGTGATCCTCACTGATAAAGTGCAAATGAAACCCTGCGGCAGAGGCACCATGAAATAATTTAGGTGTAAAGAACCCTACAACTGTTCCCTGAATATTCTCCGCTGTAAATTCAGGTTGATTGCGTGCTGCTTCTACAAATGGTGGATACGGTTTTTCTTGTTTAGGTGCCACACGGACATGCATCTTCGCAAAAAGACCGCTAATTTTAATTGCCGCAAAAAAATTAGGACTAATTTTTTCTAAAATTTGTGCTTTAATATTTTCATCGGTTTCCGTTGATACAGGGAATGCGCCATCTTCTTGAAAACGAGTAACTGCGGCATATGGCGTTAATTCTTCGCCTTCTAGAATAGTAATTTCGCCAGTTTGATTTGCATGATACAATGTACCGTCCAATAAAATAATTTCGCCATTTGAGCCTTCTAATGTCCCAATTCCAAAATCACCTTGCGTGAGTAACGTACCAATTTCTGCCGTTCCTGCCATCAAACTTTCCATTAAACCGCCTAGCGTACCATGTTGATAAACATATTGTTCGCTCATTTTTCCATCTCCTAATAAAGTTGATCTGGTAACAATGTTTTACCTAATTCTTGATTATCTGAATAATCCACAGGAACATCAATAATCACTGGGCCTTCTGTTTGCATTCCTTCTTCTAAAGCTGCGGCAAATTCTGCTTGTGAATGAACTCGAACCCCTTTGGCTCCAAAAGCTTCAGCATACTTCACAAAATCAACTGGACCAAAATCTACGCCAGAGGATCGATTATATTTCATTTCTTCTTGGAATTTAACCATATCATAACTACCATCATTCCAAATAATATGCACGATATTTTGCTTTAAACGAACCGCTGTTTCTAATTCTTGCGCCGAAAATAGGAAACCGCCGTCCCCAGAAACAGAGATAATTTGTGTATTTGGACGAACTAGTGCAGCTGAGATTGCCCAAGGCAAAGCGACACCTAATGTTTGCATGCCGTTACTAAATAATAAATGACGCGGTTCATAACTTCTAAAGTGGCGAGCCATCCAAATGTAGTGACTCCCTACGTCAACAGTAACTGTCATTTCATTCGTGGTTTTTTCTTGAAGCGTTTGAACAATTTCTAATGGATGTAATCGATTTTCAATTGTACTTGTTTTTACTTCTTTAATCGTTAATTTTTCTTGAAGCGTTTCTAAATAATCTTGCGCATCTTCTGTTAATATTGGTTCACTAAATGCTTCTGATAATTTCAAAATATTTTTAGACATATCACCAATTAGCTCTTCTTCCGGTTGCATATATTGATCAATTTCCATTTGAACTTCATCAATAACAATAACGCGCGCATCTTTTTCTGCGTTCCAATTACGTGCCTCATATTCAATTGGGTCATAACCAATCGCAATCACTAAATCACTTCTTTTTAACAAACGGTCCCCAGGTTGGTTTCGAAATAAACCAACACGCCCAAAGAAATGTTCTTCTAATTCTTTTGAAATAATGCCTGCTCCTTGGAACGTTTCCACGACTGGCAAACCAGTTATAGCAACCAATTCACGAATGGCTGCGGTAACTTTTCGTGCAGAGGCCCGCATTCCTAAAAGTAAAACAGGTAATTTCGCTTGCTTGATTCGTTCAGCTAAAGCTGCGATTGTTCCTGCTGATGCATGGCCCAGTTTCGGAGCCGACAAAGGCTTAATTGCTTCGCCTGTCACCGGACTATCTGTGACATCTTGTGGGATCGATAAGAATGTTGCGCCTTTTTTCGCTGTTTTGGCGATACGGTAAGCATTGGCAATATTTTCAGATAATGTTTCTGGATCTTGAATTTCTGTACTGAATTTTGTTATTGGACTAAATAATGCAGCATTATTCATGCTTTGGTGAGTTAATTTTGACAAATCGGACCGTTTCACCTGTCCAGCCAATGCTAAAACAGGGTCCCCTTCTGCAGTCGCAGTTACTAACCCAGTTGCTAAATTGCTGGCACCAGGTCCACTAGTTGCAATAACTAAGCCAGGCTCTCCCGTCAAACGACCAATCCCTTGTGCCATAAAGGCAGCGTTTTGTTCATGTCGAGCTAAAATTAATTCTGGACCTTTGTCAACTAATGCATCAAAAACCCCATCAATTTTTGCACCGGGAATCCCAAAAATATAGGGCACTTCGTGATTGATTAAACTTTCTACTATGATATCTGATCCTTTTTTACTCACTGTTATACCTCCAATTAAAATCTGTACTAATTACAAATACAAAAATACCACTAAAATTCTAATTAATCAACAATGAAACACATTGGAAACGTGTAATATACTAATTCGCATATTTTAATAGAATTGAGATATTTCAAAAGATTAAGCAAAAATAATGCAAAATACCTTAAAGTTTTATAGTCTTTCAACAATTATTATATACTTCTTCACTAAAAATTAGTAAGATTAACCTATAAGAAAAAAATCACAACCTGTGATAAATTATTGGAGGAAAAATATGTCAAAAGGGAAGAAAATTTTTGCCATTATCTTTGGAATTATCTTGGTTCTATTTCTTGCAGTTGTTGGAATGGGAGCAAAACTTTATTGGGATGTTTCTAAATCAATGGATAAAACCTATGAAACAGTAGAACGATCTAAAAAAAGTCAGGTCAATTTAAACAATAAGGAGCCTTTTTCTGTTTTATTATTAGGGATTGATACAGGCGATGATGGGCGTGTCGAGCAAGGTCGTTCGGATACAACAATTGTTGCAACAGTTAATCCTCGTGACAAGCAAACAACCTTAGTCAGTCTTGCTCGCGATACCTATGTTGATATTCCAGGTCAAGGAAAACAAGATAAATTGAATCACGCCTATGCTTTTGGTGGCGCATCTTTAGCAATGGACACAGTTGAAAACTATTTAAACATACCTATTAATCATTATGTTTCAATTAATATGGCTGGTTTAAAAGAATTAGTCAACGCGGTTGGCGGAATCGAAGTGAACAATAATCTGACTTTTTCTCAAGACGGATATGATTTTACGATTGGTAAAATTTCATTGGATGGTGAACAAGCACTCTCCTATTCAAGAATGCGTTACGAAGACCCTAATGGTGACTACGGCCGCCAAGAACGTCAAAGAAAAGTGATTGAAGGCATCGTCCAAAAAGTCTTAAGTCTTAACAGCGTAAGCAACTATCAAGAAATTTTAACAGCTGTTTCTGATAATATGAAGACAGATTTAAGTTTTGATGACATGAAAAAAATTGCCTTAGATTATCGCAGTGCCTTTGGTAAAGTGAAACAAGACCAACTTCAAGGTACTGGTTTTATGCAAGATGGTGTTTCCTATCAACGTGTGGATGAACAAGAATTAACTCGTGTCCAACAAGAGTTGAAAAATCAATTGAATACAAAATAAAAATAAAACCCACGAGTACTATAAATACTCATGGGTTTTATTTTCTCTTCTATTAACGTTCTTGTTTCACCGCTTCTAAAGCCGCTGTATTAATAATATTCCAAGGTTTGTCAAACGCTGGTTGGAAGAAGAAGTCCGCATAGGCTAAGTCTTCAATCGTCATTTTGGCTTGAATCGCTAATGAAATAGCATTAATGTTTGCAGTTAAATCTGCTTTCGACATTAATTGAGCGCCTAAAATTTGTGTTGTTTCAGGATCATACACTAATTTAAACCAAGCTTTTTGTTTGTCTGGATTAAAGTCCATCAAGTAGTCTTCTACTACTGTCACCGCTTTTGTTTCTTTTCCTAATTTTTGAGCCATGACTTCGTTAATCCCTGTTGAAGCAAATTTATAATCAAAGACGGCCAAGCCAGAAGATCCTTGAACACCAGGGAAAGGTTTAACTGGTTCCTCTAGGTTTTTCACAGCAAAGCGACCTTGTTTACGAGCATTCGTTGCTAAGGCAATATTTACTTCTGTGTCTGCAGGATTGTATTTAATTAACGTAGCATCCCCTACTGCAAATACATCCGGCTCACTTGTCCGCATGTATTCATCCGTCTTGATTAGGCCATTCGGATGTAATTCCAAGGTACCTTTTAACCAAGCAGTGTTTGGACGGACACCAACCGCTACAACGACCAAATCAGCATCGTACGCATTTTTATCTGTAACGATTTTTTGCACACGACCGTCGCCTTCGTAACGTTCAACTGTTTCACCAGTTGCAATGGTAATATTATTAGCTTCCATCTCTTCTGTTAAAACATCTGTAAATTCTTTATCTAGATATACCCCTAATGGACGATCTAAAATGTCAATAACAGTAACCTTTTTGCCGGCTTTTGCAAATGCTTCGGCAGCTTCAATCCCAATATAACCACTACCAATCACAACCACATTATTGACTTCTGGATCTACTGTTTTTTGTTTTAATTTAATGGCCCATTGACGACCACGCATCAAGTAAATATTATCCAAATCTTTACCTGGAATATCTAATTCAAATGGGACAGCTCCGGGACTGATGATTAATTTATCATAATTTTCAACACGTTCTTCACCTGACACTAAATCTTTCACTGTCACTTGATGTTCTTTTGGTTGAATCGCTGTAATTTCAGTATTAGAAAAGACATTTACACCACGGCTCTCCATTTTTTCGCCAGTCATATAGCGAACAGAATTAACATCTTTCACTTTTCCTTCTAGGTACAACTGCATGCCACAAGACAAGAATGAGATAAAATCACCTTTCTCATACCATTGAATTTCTGCATCAGGATGAAGATTTAGTAATTCCTCTACCGCTTCATAACCTCCATGTGATGATCCTAAAACAATAACTTTCATCGCTCGTTCCTCCCATATAATATTATTTCTTACATAATAAAGAATATCATATATTCTCAAAAAATAACAAATAATATCCTCTTTTCCATTCTCAATTAAGTGCTTTAAATGAGAATAAAAAGGAGTATCCTCTGTATTTCGCCACTTTTCAATTACTTTTTTTATTTACTAAAAAATAAAAAATACTAAATTCTCCGATACGATTGATAGGGACGCCCCACTTTTAAATAGCTATTTTTACTTTCTAAAAGGTTATTTTTTTCTAGAAACAACACATATTTGCGAACAGAAACATGTGAAAGCTGACTCGCTTCTGATAATTCTTGAATCGTAAAATAGTCGGTAAATTCGTCTATTTTTTTTAACAATAATTGTAATGTTGCTTGTGTTAGTCCTTTTTCTAAGGACATGTTTTGAAGAGCTTGTTCATTTTTACGTGCGTTTGTCTGTGAATAATGAAATAATTGGTCCACTTTTGTTTGCGAAAGCTCCTTCGTTTCCAGCGTGAATTGAGCAGTTTTTTTCTGATAGTTTTCGATACTTTGTTGAAATCGCTCAAAAGAAAAGGGTTTAACTAAATAGTCTAAAACGCCTAAATGTAAGCTTCGTTTAACATTTTCCAACTCGTTGGCAGCCGTAATCAGGATAACTTCTGTATCAATTTTTTCATCTCTAATTGTTGCCAGATAGGTCAAGCCATTGCCATCTTTTAAATGAACATCTAATAAAACAAGTGCTGGTTGTTTTTCTTTCGTTAATTGTAGACCTTCAGCAATTGTTGCCGCCGTAAAAATAGTCGGTTGGTGAATTAATTTTTCAAGATATTTTTGATGTATATATGCAACCATAGGATCGTCTTCAATAATCAATAGGTTCATTTTCCTCTGCTCCTTCGTAATGAACATTTATGCGAAGGACAAGCCAATTGTTTTGTTGGTTTTCCCAAGTCAATGTCGCTTCCCCATTCTCTAATAATCTTGCCAAATAAGAAGTGAAAAACTCTTGTTCAAAGCGTTCCAGTTGTTCTTTTGGATAAGCAAACGAATAAGTCGTCGTCAAACTTCCTGGCTGATAATCAATGGTTTCAATGATCTCTTCTGGTAACGGTTGTTCCATCAGGAAACGATGAATATAACGGTAGATAGCAATCAAATTTTGCGTATCTTCATCTCGTTTATTTGGTGGAATTTCTGGATAAATTTCAATAGCTAATTGTGTTTTAATTTCTGCAAACTTGATTCTTTCCCCACTTAAAAAACCTGCTAAAATAGGATTCCTAACCAAAATAGCTAAGCGCTGTGCAAATTCCTTTTCTGGTTTCAATAAATCGGCTAGATAATGTTTTAGCGCCTCATAATCTTCTAAATCGACTAAACCATAAATGACATGCATCTTATTCATAAATTCGTGTGATTGACTTTGTAATGCCGAAGCATATGTCGTTGTGCTGACAAGCTGTTCTGCGACAATAAACGTTTCCGTCGCATTTTTCAGAAAGATAACATGCCCAATTGTTTTTTTACGGACATTAATCGGGGCGATTGAGACGAAATAATCCTGGCCATTTTGACGATAGAATTGCTCTGTTTTTGAATGTACGACTAATTTTTCAGGAGATAAAACCAATGCTGAAAGTTTCTTTCCTAGTAAATTTTCTTCACTATTTGTTATATTATGATACATTTTAGTTGCTTCAATATTTGCTAATAAAATATTTTGATCGGTATCAATCACAAGGATTGCATCTTTCGTTTCCTCAAGCATGGCGTTTCGCTCTTCTAATAGACGAGCAATTTCTCTTGGCTCTAAATCGTGAAGTTGTTTTTTTAAATAATAAGAAACCACGATGGCTAATATAAAGCCAAAACCAACACTTAAAAGGACACCCACTGTGTAATCATTTTTTGTTCGTTCAATCAATTGTGAAAGCGAGGTCATTTTAATGCCCATTGCCACAACCCCAATTTGTTTTCCTTGATCATAGACTGGGACAAAACCTCGTAATGATTCTCCTAAACTCCCTTGACTAACAGACAAATGTTCCTCCCCTTTTAATGCTCGCACTTCATCGCCACCTTCAAAATGCTTACCTATTTTTTGGCGATCAGGATGTGTTAAACGAATCCCCTGCATATTCATAATCACGATAAAATCCAACTGATGGATTTCACCTAAACGAACCGTATACGCTTCCAATTCATCTGAATAGTGATCATTCTTTAAGGCTTCAATAACATTCGGTTCAATAGCCAACTGTTCCCCGACGGCTAAAAGTGCTTGCTCTTGGTTTTTACGAACTTCTTTAATTGTTTGGACCGTCGTTACTCCGTAAAAGAAAGTAATCATAATAATTAATGTTGCAATAAAAATCACTGATAAGAAGCACCATAATTTCCCGCCACGCTTCATTCCATCCCTCTTTTCTCTTCAAATAAAGTATAGCATAGGAAGATTTGGTTAAAAAACTTTTCTTTAGTTAAATTAATTAAATAATCTACTCTACAGAAAACGTTTACATTACGATGAATATAGATTAAAGTTATAGGAGGAAATAGCATGGAAAAGAAATTGCACGCAACAGCTGCTAATGAAACAGATTGGCGCAACAAATTAACCAAAACGAGGATTGGTTCGGTTACGTTACCTGTTTATCTTGTAACAGCTAGCATTATTCTTGTTACGGCTCTATTAGAACAACTACCAGTCAATATGTTAGGTGGTTTTGCCGTAATTTTAACAATGGGTTGGTTACTTGGAACAATTGGTGGAAATATTCCTATTTTGAAACATTTTGGCGGTCCCGCAATTTTATCTTTATTAGTACCATCAATTATGGTCTTTTTCAATTTACTCAACCAAAATGTCTTAGACTCAACAGATATTTTAATGAAACAAGCAAACTTTCTCTATTTCTATATTGCTTGTTTAGTTTGTGGAAGTATCCTTGGAATGAACCGCAAAATTTTAGTCCAAGGTTTAATGCGCATGATTGTCCCGATGGCATTAGGAATGATTTTAGCAATGGGCGTTGGGACCCTTGTTGGAACACTGTTAGGTCTCGGTTGGAAACATAGCCTTTTCTATATCGTCACTCCTGTTTTAGCTGGTGGAATCGGTGAAGGTATTCTTCCTTTATCCCTTGGTTATAGTGCCATTACTGGGTTGCCAAGTGAACAATTAGTGGGGCAATTAATTCCCGCAACCATTATTGGTAATTTTTTTGCTATCATGTGTTCAGGTTTACTTAGTCGTTTAGGAGAAAAACGCCCTGAACTTTCTGGACAAGGTCAGTTGATTAAAATTACCAATTCAGATGATTTAAGTGATGCTTTAGAAGAAGACAAAGCACCAATTGATGTAAAATTAATGGGTGCTGGTGTTTTAATTGCGTGTACCTTATTTATTACAGGCGGTTTATTACAACACTTAACAGGCTTTCCTGGTCCTGTTTTGATGATTGTTGTCGCAGCCTTTTTAAAATACTTAAACGTAGTACCGAAAGAAACCCAACGCGGATCAAAACAGCTTTATAAATTTATCTCTGGCAATTTTACGTTCCCGTTAATGGTCGGCTTAGGTATGTTATATATTCCTTTAAAAGATGTCGTAGGAATGCTTAGCTGGCAATATTTTGTTGTGGTAATTAGTATCGTTTTCACTGTTATTGCTACAGGATTTTTCGTTTCACGCTTCATGAATATGAATCCCGTTGAGGCTGCCATTGTCTCCGCTTGTCAGAGTGGTATGGGTGGGACTGGCGATGTGGCTATTTTAAGTACAGCCAATCGAATGAACTTAATGCCGTTTGCACAAGTTGCGACACGTTTAGGCGGTGCCATTACAGTAATAACAATGACTGCTATTTTTAGAATGCTTTTTTAACTATAAGTGAATTATTTAGGAGGAAAATGATATGTCAACAAAAGATGTAAAAGAATTAGCGATTGAGCAAGCAAAAAAATTTGGGGGGAAATTAGAAGTCTGCCCTAAAGTTCCGATTGAAACAAAAGCAGATTTAGGAATTGCCTACACACCAGGTGTTGCGGCTGTTTCTTCTGCCATACATGAAAAAAAAGAACGCGCTTACGAATTAACAACAAAGAAAAACACCGTCGCCGTTATCAGTGATGGTTCAGCAGTTTTAGGTTTAGGTAACATTGGTCCTGAAGCAGCGATGCCTGTCATGGAAGGAAAAGCTGCGTTGTTTAAACGCTTTGCTGGTGTGGATTCGATTCCCCTTGTTTTAGATACACAAGATACTGAAGAAATTATTCAAACGGTGAAATTTTTGGCTCCAACCTTTGGGGGGATTAACTTGGAAGATATCAGCGCTCCTCGTTGTTTTGAAATTGAACAGCGTTTAATCGATGAACTAGATATTCCCGTTTTCCATGATGATCAACACGGGACAGCGATTGTTGTTCTAGCGGCTTTGTACAACAGCTTAAAATTAATTAACAAGAAAATAGAGGACATTCATGTGGTAATCAACGGCGGTGGCTCCGCTGGTCTTTCGATCACAAGAAAATTTTTAGCTGCTGGTGTAAAACATATTATCATTGTTGACCGTGCAGGGATTCTGAGCGAAACAGATACAGCTCTGCCACCACACCACGCAGAAATTGCGAAGCTAACCAATCGGGAACATCGTACTGGTGATTTAGCTACTGCTCTTGAAGGCGCTGATGTCTTTGTTGGTGTTTCAGCACCAGGTGTTTTAAAACCCCAGTGGATTCAACAGATGAATGAGCAGCCAGTTATTTTTGCAATGGCTAACCCGGTTCCTGAAATTTTTCCTGATGAAGCTTTAGCGGCAGGCGCTTATATTGTCGGAACTGGTCGTAGTGACTTTCCGAATCAAATTAATAATGTGTTAGCCTTCCCTGGTATCTTCCGCGGTGCCTTAGATGCTCGGGCGAAAAAGATTACGATTGAAATGCAAATTGCCGCTGCCAAAGGTATTGCAAAATTGATTCCCGATAACGAACTCACGCCGACCAATATTATTCCCGATCCATTCCAAGAAGGAGTCGCAAAAGTCGTCGCCGAAAGCGTCCGTAACGCTGTCAAAGAAACAAATTAAAAAGAGAAAAAAGGAACAACCTAACTCCTCTTGAGTTAAGTTGTTCCTTTTTAAAATCTGAAACGCTAATCTATTATTTAAAACTGATGTTAAACTCTTGCATATCTTTTTCAATATAAGCAAGTAATTTTTTATTTTCAAAGAAACGTGTAAAGTAGTACGCAATACGATAATCTTCAACAGCATCTAGTCCTAGCATTTGTTTATTAAACGCTTTTTCGTATAATAAGCAATCTAAAGAGTAAATAGAACTGTGCGTCCGATTAATTTCGATTCCTTTATCACTTAATTCAATACTCTTTGCATAGTCTTTAATTAATGAATAGAATTTTGCGGTATTATAATAAATACGGCATTGCTCTAATGGATAATCTAATTTGAATTCGCTTAGCAATTGTAAAGATTTATCGTAATAAACTTTTGCTTTTTCAATATCATCTTCTAATTCATATAAAATACCAATCGCATTCATGCTCAAAATATTATAAATATTAATATCACGACTAATTTCAGAACCACGATGTAAATAGAACAATGCTTCGCTATTATTTTTCTTACCTAATAAACTCGTAATTCCTTTATAATAGAAAAATTTTGTTTCTAAAATTCTGTTTGAACTTTCGATATCATCTGGATAGTCTTTCAACAAATCATAGGCTTCATCGTGCTTAAAGTAAAAGCATAATTCTTCTACTTTATTTAATAAGCTTTCGAGTTTTTTCTCACTAGAACCTTCGATACATTCTTCTACTTGTAAGTCTAAACGTAGACATACAGATGAGAAAATGTCTAAACTGTCACACACATTTTTGTTTTCAATGTTACTAATTGTTGCTTGTGTACAAATTCCTTTTGCCAATTCAGCTTGCGATAATTTTTTCTTTTTACGCGCTGTTTTGATTTTTTCTCCCGCTACTCTCACAGTCAAAACTCCAATCTTTCTATTTTTTTTGTATTAAACATACCATCATTTTACAGATAATGTTATAATGAAGCTATCATAATAAAGGAGGTGAAATATATGTTTGATTTACTTGCTTTATTAACTGGAATTTCAGTTCGTGGCAATGCACCACACCAATAATTACGTGTTTGTTTAACTGAATTTCTGACGGCTCTACCTATGCCAGTAGGTGGAGCCATTTTTTTATTTAATATTATAAAATTAACAGTATTTCTAAAACCTCACACTTAGTATAACACAAATTATAAATTATGCTAGATAGTTGCCAAATTAACGTCATTACAAGGATGTTACGTTTTTACAACATCTTGTAAAACTAGACAATGCTGTCCTTCTTTATCCACCACACTCAATGATAGTGATAGTATCTTATGATAGAAACAACATGTACATTATAACAATTATTATTAAGAAAGCTACTTCTCAATAGGAGAAGTAGCGCTTCTCTCGTTACAGTTTTACTCTTCTTCTTCAGCCATGAATGTATTGAAAACTTCTTCAATCATATCCCATTCAGCGTCTGTTTCAATTTGCTGTAAATCGCCTTCTGTACCTTCTGCGTTTTCCACATATGAGTAAGCTTGCAATTCAACATCTTCATCCTCAGGAATTCCTGCTGGATATAATAAAACATAATTTTTACCGAATTCTTCTTGACCGTCAACAGTTAGTAGGATCTCGTATAATGTTTCATTTCCTTGTTCGTCTACTAAAGTAATGTGTTCATGTCCTTCGTGATCATGATCGTGGTTGTGTTCTGTCATTCTTCTTCTCTCCCTTGATGTATTCAAAGCTCGATAATTATCGGCTATGTGCATCTAAATAATTTTGTAGAATCATTACTGCCGCTAGTTTATCAATCACTTTTTTTCTTTTGGCTCTTGAAGCATCTGCTTGCTCCACCAAGAAACGCTCTGCTTGGACAGTTGTTAATCGTTCATCTTGATAGTCAACAGGTAATTGAAATAATTCTTGAATCTTATCACCATATGCCATGGATGCTTCAGCTCTAGGACCGATGGAATTATTCATGTTTTTCGGTAAACCTACGACAAATTTTGTGACTTCGTATTCTTTCACCAATTCACCTAATCGCTCAAAACCGAAGTTCTCTTCCTCTTCATTGATGCGAATAATTTCGATGCCTTGTGCTGTCCAACCTAATAAATCACTAACAGCCACACCGACTGTCCGTGAACCTACATCTAGCCCCATGATCCTCATTTGATATCGATTCCGTGGTTCGCTAAGTAATATTTGGTTAATTCTTCCATGATTTCATCACGTTCATGACGACGAATTAAGTTTCGAGCATCTTGATAACGAGGAATGTAAGCCGGGTCCCCAGAAAGTAAATACCCTACTATTTGGTTAATAGGATTGTATCCCTTTTCTTCTAATGCCCGATATACGGTTTCTAACGTTTCACTGATTGCTTTTTTTCGATTATCATCAAAATCAAAGCGTACTGTTTCGTCTGTAAAACCCATTTTACTACACCTCACTTCTACTTTTATACAATTTCATTTTACTAGAAAAGAACCGAAACTACAAACAAAATTTCTTCTCCTTCTCTCTTTTTTGTTATTTCTTAGTCTTTTATTAATAAAGGCTTCGTAAAAAAATGACAGCCATCGATAATTTTAAAATTATAAAAACAAATACACAACTTTATAAAACAAGAATAAAGCTCTGCTAAATCGCCAGAATATCACCTTTCCCTCCAATTCATTTTGCGAAAAAATCGACGTTTTTCTTTTGAAAACTTTTAAATATCTATGATTAAATAATATCAGCCTTTTAATGTTACAATTCGCTAACAATCTGTTTACGATGTAAATTTTTGATTGCAGCTGTTATTTATTTCCTCTTTTTGGTTCGTTTGTAGTACACTAGAAGAAAATACATAAAGTGAGGCTTGCTCAATGACTCCTGCTCATTTGGATTTACTTTTAGAAACCTGTTTGTTAGCTGGTAAAATTATGATAGAAAGCGATGCAGAAATGTACCGTGTTGAAGATACAATGAGCCGAATTGCGCTTGCTTCTGGCAACTATCGAATGGTTAGCTATGTGACACAAACCGGGTTATTTGTTGGCATAGATGGAACCTCCACGATTCGTATGGTTCAAGTAATGAAACGTGGCATTGATTTAGAAAAAATCTCTCGTGTGAATCAGCTGTCTCGTGCTTATGTGGCTGGTGATTTTTCTTTAGAGGAATTACTGAATAAACTAAAAGTGATAGATAGTGAACACCGACATTTTCCAATTAGCGCACGCATTGTTAGTGCGGCCGTTGTCAGCGCTACAATTATGATTCTTTTTGGTGGTGTCTGGTCCGATTTGTTCTTGACTTTTCTGATTGGTGGTTGCGGCTATAGTCTTTATTATTTTAGTTTAAAGTTTCTCAAGATTAAATTTTTATCTGAATTTTTAGCTTCGCTGTTTATTGGTGCAGCCGCTATTCTTTCAGTCAAATTGGGACTCGGACAATCACAAGATTTAATCATCATTGGTTGTGTCATGCCTTTAGTGCCTGGTGTGCAAATTACCAATGCTCTTCGCGACTTGCTAGCCGGACACTACTTATCGGGTGTTTCTCGTGGGACTGAAGCATTAATGACTTCAGGAATGATTGGTTTTGGTATTGCTTTTGTCTTTCAACTTTTCTATTAAAAGGAGTGACTTACTTGCTAGGAATCGTTTTGGTACAATTTATCTTTAGTTTTTTAGCTTCTGCGGCGTTTGCGATTATTATTAATGTTCCTCGACGATCACTGGTGGCTTGTGGTCTAACTGGTAGTGTAAGCTGGATGCTTTATTGGGTAATCGTTGAAGTTTTTAGTGGAAATGCGGCATTAGGTTCCCTCATCGGTGCTGTCGGTGTTGCGGCAGTAAGCTACCTATTCTCAAAAATATTGAAAATGCCTGTCACGATTTTTAATATTCCTGGTATTGTTCCATTGGTACCTGGTGGCTTAGCTTATCAAGCTGTTCGGAATATCGTAATTGGTAATTATGAAAAAGGTGCCTATTTTACCGTGCAAGCTGTAATGATTGCTGGGGCAATTGCGTTAGGCTTAGTCGTTTCTGAGGTTTTCAATCAGAATATCCGCAGCTTTCGGGAAAAAAGAGAATCTTTGGGTTTTATTCGTCGTAAGCGCAACAAAATTAAAAAATAGACAGCAAAAAAGTTGGTTGCTTCCATTTGATAAGGAAGCAACCAACTTTTTTTAAAAGGAACGATAGACATATTGATTTTTTGGTGCTTGATCTGCTTTGACTTTCTCCACTTGCACAGTTGGTATTTGTCGTTTAAATGGTGGATAATAGGACAACTCAACGGTTCCGGTAATCGTTACCCAATCATTGTTTTGAAATTGAGTATGTTCAGGAAAATGAACCAACAAGCCAAAAACACCAGAATCAGCGACACAATGAATAATCCCAAAACGGAAAACAAATTGGTCAACACTTTCTTCTCGTTTTGAATTATACACAAAGCCTTTATAAGAAATCCTTTTTCCTGCAAATTGACTTGGATAATTATAGATTAGTTCCATAATTTCCAAATAGTTTTCATCCGTAATTGAAATCACAGATTGTCCATCATATTGTTTCATGGCTTTTGCCATCTGCTTGTCATAATCCGTCTTATTGAAATACATACTTGTATCAGGTTTCAAATATTGCGTTTGCATATCAGGATCCCCTACTGATTCTTTACTTACTGGAAAGTTAAAGCCTTTTGCTTCAACAATTGTTGTATCTAAACTAACTGTCGGAAATAATAAGCCAACAATCAACGGTAAAGAAAGTAGTAAATAGGCAAGCCCTCTTTGGCTGGGTTTTTCCAAATTATGCTGATGGCCATGATGTTCATGTCCCCCATGATGGTGCATGTCTTCATGTTTTTTTTGCATTGATGGATCTGCTTGGTTCCACAAAATCAATTGGACAATCGCCATAATAAAAGCTAAAACCATTGATAAAACAGCTAAGTAATTATAATGAATATTGATATATTGGTTCAGTTCACCTGAAATTTGAAGATACATCATCAAACCCATATATCCAATTAAAATAATAAATCGTATCATCGATTGTAGGCCTCCTTTCTAAACTACTGCCGCATAAATAGTTACGACAAGCGCCACTATCAAAACAAATTGTACAATGAATGACATTTTAAAATAACGTTTCATCATCAATAAATTTTTAATATCTACCATTGGACCAAAAACTAGGAAGGCGACAATTGGTCCTGTTCCAAACAAACTCAAAAGAGAAGAACCAATAAATGCATCTGCTTCTGAACAAAGTGATAAAGTAGCAGCGATGACTAGCATGACTAGAATCGCTAAAATCTTTGAATGGCCCAGTTGCATAAGTGCACCAGTTGGAATATAGGTTTGCATGATTGCTGCCAACAAGGAACCAAAAATTAAATAACGACCCGTATCAAAAAATTCATCAATACTATGGGTTAACGCTGACCAGCCGTTTTTCCAAAATGAACGAGCTTCATCAACGTGTTCATGCGTATGAGCAACCTGCTCTTCTTTAATCTGCGCCAACTCTTTTTCTGTTAAAATTGATTCTTTTCGAAAATAAGCTAACCAAATGCCGATAACCCACGCGACAATCATACTACCTAAAACTCGCCAAATCACAAATTTTGTTGCGCCACTAAAGGCTACGTATGTTGAGAATAGCACAATTGGATTAATGATTGGTGCCGTTAACATAAAAGCAAAAGCGGTATGTGTTGGTACATCTTTTTTAACAAATTGATGCACAATTGGTACAATCCCACATTCACAAGAAGGGAAGAAAAACCCTAGGAAACTCCCTACACAAATTGATAAAAATTTATTTTTAGGTAACACTTTTTTTACTCGTTCTGGTGTTAAAAAAACATGTAAAGCGCCTGAAATCAAGCAACCTAACATGACAAAAGGCAATGCTTCGATAATAATCGAAAGAAAAATAGTGCTCATCTGTAAAACAGAGTTTGGTAAAAATTGAAACATCATAGACCTCCCACTAGTAAAAATCTAGTTAACTATACTCCTAACACCAGACAAACACAAGTATTTGTCAAAAAATTAACTAAGAGTTTAAAAGTATTATCACCGATGTCTCTGTCAAACCAGCTAGATAAAAGAACAAAAAATGAGCATGGGACAAAAATCACTTTGGATTTTTGCTCCACGCTCAAAAACTGATAAACCACCATTATTCTAAATTTGAAATAACTCTGAGGCTGAATCGGGGTCTGTATCATATACCTTAAATGCTTCACCGACGCCTAAATCCTTTTGCTTCAAAGTAGACTCCATTGCCATTCGCGCATGAAGTTTCGTATTATTTTCTTTGCTAAGATGACCTAAATAAATGCGTTTTGTTTTATCACCTAACACATCCGCCATCACAAGAGCACCATCATCATTGGATAAATGGCCTTTATCTCCTAAAATCCGTTGTTTAAGACTCCATGGATAAGGTCCTGCTCGCAAAATTTCAATTTCATGATTGCTTTCGACTAAATAAGCATCTGCATTTTCAATCGTACCACGAATATGATCGCTACAATAACCTGTATCCGTTAGAACAACAAAGGAACGATTATTGCGATGAAAACGATAAAATTGAGGCGCAATCGCATCATGTGAGACACCAAAACTTTCAATGTCCATATCTCCCAAGGTCAAAACTTTGCCCATTTCAAAAATATGTTTTTGAGCGACATCGACTTTGCCAATCATGGGATCCATCGCTTGCCACGTTTTTTCATTGGCATAGACATCTAACTTATATTTTCGCGCTAACACGCCAACGCCGTGAATGTGATCCCGATGTTCATGTGTAACTAAAATCGCATCTAAATCTTCTGGTTTGCGATTGACTTCTGCTAACAGTGAAGTGATTTTTTTGCCACTTAAACCCGCATCTACTAATACTTTCTTTTGGTTGGTTTCAATAAAAAGGGAATTGCCTGTACTGCCACTGGCAAGAACACTGATATTAAAAGCAAACTCTGAATCCATTTAAAACTCTTCCCTTCTACATTACAACATTAACGTGTTTCATTATACAACGGACCTTAATGTTTTTCCACCTTTGGCACAGTATTATTTGTGATGATGGTATTACTTACGGCATTCACCTGTTCAATTTCAACTGAATCTTCACCAGTAGAAATTCCTACAAACCAGACTGGAACGTATACATTTTTCTCACGAATTTTATAAATTCTTGAATAGGCCAATTTAATGAATGTTATTTTGGAATTACTAGGAATCCGGTTATTCATATAGAGCGTGTCTATCGCATCACGATTGGAATATAAATCCGTTTTGTCTCGTAACTCTTCAATATTTTCAATGTGCGTTTGCGAATATTTACTAATTTTCCATAATTCACCTGACGTATCTGCTAAAATACTTAATTTTGCCGTGTCGTCTCTAAAAGGAATTCCTTTATACGATTGTGCAGCCACAATTTCTGCCGTCGGCTCTTTTAAATGAGAAAATTCTGGTAAGTATTGATATTCGTCTCCGAATAATAAAGCATTTTTTTCATTTAAAAAGGTACTTAAATCTTTATCAATTTTCTTAGGATCAATAAAATAGTTTTTACTAGGTACACTCGTTAAAGTATTATCCGCAATTTGCAGCCCATTTCTCAAAAAATTTTTATTCTTTTCACGTTGGATTTTTAAAGCAGCAGAAAAATTGGTTTGTTCGCCACTTAAATAATAACCTTCCAATCGTTCTGAAGAAAGTGTCCCTTTATACGAGATGTTATCTTTTTCCAACCGACTTTCAATCGATTCTGTTTGGCTGGAAGAAGAGACGTTGCTCTCCTCTTGTTGACCTTCCCGATAAATTCCAAATAAAAAGATATTTAATCCTAAAAATGCTAAGAAGAAAATCCACTCAATTCGTTTAAAATCCATTAGCCCACCTCCAAGCTTGGTAATTGTTTTACCAAGTCCGTTGCAGTGTACCAATTGTTGTTATAAAGGACATACCATTCCGGACTTAAATCAACGACTTGTTTGACTTCTTCAATTGTCTGCCACGTATAACCGATAACAGCCGATTGAATTTTTTCCTTTTTAGCACCAGCCGTTTCTAAACGCTTAATCAATTTTTCCGTGCTTTCCAGCGTCACTTCTTCTTCTGAAGGAATCGGCACTTGGATCGTATTCACACTTGTGTTAATGGTTACGCTTGGTGCAGCACCATCGTTGTTCGTGATGCGAATATCCACTTGGCCTTTTAAATCATTACTGAACACTGGGAAACCTTCCACAAAAGTCCGATAATTGACACTATCTTTCGTTCGATCAAAGTAACGCAAATTCCCCATATTGGTTCCTAAACGTTTTACATAAGAAAAGCTTTGATTATAGATTGAGTCCCGTTTATTCTCTTCTGGCAAGGTCCCTTTAAAATCAATTTTTCCCAGTTTTTCTTCTGCAAACAATCGTTCTTCTTTACTCGTGTAGGTTAAGTCTTGACTGTCTTCATTGGTTTGGATATCTTCCGTTTCATTGAAAAAAGCATTCCTAAAACGAGTAACTGGTTGCGAAGCTAAGATATAACTGTACTTTTTCAACTTCATATCATTGGTTAAATAACATTGCCCTTGTTTGGTTAGCGTATTTTCGGAAACGTCTTGATATTGTAATCCCTCTTTATTGATAATTCCCATTAAGCGCGCCTTATTGACAGTCATGGGCGCTTCATAGACGTTGGCTTGATCATAATCTAAAAAACGTATCTTATTTTCGTTAAAATCCAATTGAATTTTCGTAAAATACTGGTCCGTCAACTCATTAAAGTTAGTAAAATTAATGGATAGATTATAAATCGAAGCATAGTCCGAGATTAAAAAGGGACCTTGATAAAGAAGTTCAATGCCTTGTTCCATTTGGTTGTAGCGCTTAAGTTGCTCTGCATTTTTTGTCACAACTTGTGTCAATTTACCAAACGTAGCCATTTTAATATCATTTTGAACATTACTAATTAATGTTTCACGATTACTTTGCATCGCTTTTCCATCAGTTATTCGAATCAATTGCAAAGGTAAATAGACATCGCCAATGGCTTTTTCATTGACAGCTGTTGTGACTTGGCTTCCCGACTTCATTTCTGGTATTTTTTTGGCAGAATTCAGCCAGATATTGACTGAAAAATATATACTTAAAATGACCATCAAAATCAAGCCAATTCTTGTAATCCATTCTGATAATTTCATCATTCCCACCAATCCTCTTCATAAGGTTCATATGGTAGTGAAATATAGAAAGTCGATCCTTCACCTTCTGTACTTTCCACCCAAATACTCCCGTTATGGGCCCGAATTACTTCTTTAGAAATTGCTAAACCTAAACCAGTCCCACCTTGTGCTCGCGCACGTGCTTTATCCACACGATAAAAACGCTCGAAGACTTTCCCGAGATCTTTTTTAGGGATGCCCAAACCTTGGTCCGAGATACTAAAGACGACATTATTATGTGTTTCAACTAGTCGGCAGGTAATGACGCCGCCATCTGGCGAATACTTAATCGCATTGTTCAAAATGTTGTCTAAAACCTGAATTACTTTGTCTGTATCTAATTCTACCCATAAATCGCGTTTAGTAAATTCACGGCAAATTTTGTAATTTTTTTGCTCATTTTCAATCATCATATCAAAGCGATCCAAGACAAAATTAATCAATTCGTTAAAATTCACATACTCTAATTGAAGATGTGTATTCCCAGAGTCCATCCGAGATAAATTTAACAAATCATTAATCATACGAATCATCCGGTCGGTTTCTTCTAACGTGACTTTTAAGAAATTCGGCGCAATCTCAGGGTTTTCCCAAGCTCCTTCACTCAAAGCCTCTATATAACTACGCATACTTGTTAAAGGCGTTCGCAACTCATGAGAAACATTGGAAACAAATTCCCGTCTTTCCCGTTCGTTTTTTTCCTGTTCTGTGACGTCATGAAGTACGCAAACTAAGCCAGTAATAAATCCTGATTCCCGACGAATCATTGTAAAGTCTACCCGGATAATCATTTGGTCTTCTTCACGATCAGACGTTGAGCGATCAATCAGCAGTTCATCTGGCTCTTCTAACAGCTTCCGCAATGTGTAATCTTCTTCAATATCTAACAACTCTAATAACGAGGTCCCAATCACATTTTCATTTTTTACATTTAATAATGAAAGGGCCATTTCATTAATCGTAATCACCTTTCCGCGGCGATCCGTCGCAATGACACCATCTGTCATATGCGTTAAGACACTATCTAAACGATTTCTTTCTGCTTCCATTGTTTCTTGTGCTTCTTCAATCCGTTCTGATAATTGATTAAATGTTTCTGCTAATTGGCCTAATTCATCTTTTCCATGGACTTCTACTTTTCCAGCGTAATCACCACGAGCGATTCGAATGGCTTGCTCGCGCATTTCACCAATCGGCTTCGTGATTGATCGTGCAATCAGTAAAGTCACAATAATCGAGATTGCTGCGGCAATAATAGAAGCAGTGAAAAAGATACTTGCTGTGTTGGTAATTTCTTGGTATTTATTTTCTAAATTACTTTTCACATAAAGGACGCCAATCACTGTTTCTCCAGTAGGCGATTGAATCGGCTGGACATTCACATACACGCGTTTATCATTATCTAAAGCTTGATATTTTTTACTCGTAAAGTCATTTAAATCACGATAATCATTCTTTTTCCCAATAATATTTTGTTGATTTAAATCATTGGTTGCCCGAATAATCCCTTTATCATCGACAATTCTCGCTTCAGAAATATCTGCATTTGAAAAATCAGATAACGCTTTTTTTAAATTTGCATCAACGTCACTACGTTCGAGATCTTTGTTGCTCATCTGCGTACTTAACGTGTTTGACAATTGGACAACTTGGGAATCCATATTTTTTTTAAAATCGGAAATTGTAGTGGCTTCCAATTCACGAATGAAATAGCCACCAATGATTTGAATCGCAATCAGTAACAGCAGAATAAATGATAAAGCAATCTTAAAATTAACAGATTGAAAAAAGTGAACTTTTTTCTTCATACCTGATTACTCCTGTTCAGGATTTCTTAGATAATAACCAACCCCACGACGAGTAACTAAATACGTTGGATGACTTGGACTATCTTCAATTTTTTCTCTTAAACGACGTACGGTTACGTCCACTGTCCGCACATCCCCAAAATAATCATAACCCCAAACGGTTTGTAATAAATGTTCACGAGTCATCACTTGTCCGATATGTTTTGCTAAGTAATAAAGTAACTCAAATTCACGGTGGGTTAATTCAATTTTTTCACCCCGTTTTGAGACCATGTATGCATCAGGATGAATGGTTAAATCACCAATCGTTAATTCAGATTGTGTTGTCACCTCGGCTTCTTTCGCATTGGTTGCACCTCGCCGTAAATTGGCTTTTACACGAGCAACTAATTCACGATTTGAAAATGGTTTCGTTACATAGTCATCGGCTCCTAATTCCAATCCTAAAACCTTATCAATTTCAGAATCTTTGGCAGTCACCATAATGATTGGCATATCATGTGTTTTGCGCACTTCTCGCGCGACTTCTAAGCCATCCATTTTAGGGAGCATTAAGTCTAAAATAATTAAGTCTGGTTCCACTTCTTCCACTTTTTCAAGTGCTTCTTCTCCATCATAAGCAGTAAATACTTCATATCCTTCTTTAACCAAATTATATTTAACGATCTCTGAAATTGGCTTCTCGTCATCAACTACTAAAATTTTCTTCACAAAGAGACACCTCTTTTTCCTTCTAATCTTATTTGATACTTTCCTATTATACCTTATTTTGATGATGTTTTCATCTTTGGTTAAAAATGCGCCTTTAGGTTCTCCTAGTATAACAAAAAAAGAATCTCTGACAACAATTGACGCTTGTTATCAAAGATTCTTCTTTCGCTAATCTATTCTTCCGTATCTAAGACGAATTTTGCTACAAGAGCGGCTAATAATCCACCAATTAATGGCGCAACGATAAAAATCCACAACTCAGATAACGCTGAACCACCCGCAAAAACGGCTGGCGCGATGCTACGAGCTGGGTTGACAGAAGTTCCTGTCAAAGGAATGCCGACTAAGTGAATCATTGTTAGTGTTAACCCAATTACGATTCCTGCTAATGAAGCATTGCCTTTCTTAGCACTTGTAACTGTCATGACAACTAAAACAAAAATAAATGTTAAAATAATTTCGACTGTCAATGCACCAGCAACACTTAATTCCCCTACGCCATTTTGACCTAAGTTCTCAATACTTTTACCAGCACCTTTTAGAATGCTTAATAAAGCAAATGAGGCAATCAAGCCACCAACAATTTGTCCCACTACATAGTAGATTAGTTCCATTGTTGTCATTCGTTTATTAAGCCACATTCCTATAGAAACAGCTGGGTTTAGATGTGCACCTGAAATTGTGCCAATACTATAGGCAGCAGCAACGATTGTTAACCCAAATGCTAAGGCAATCCCCGTTGTTCCAATCCCTTCCATACCATTTCCTAGAACGGCTGTTCCTGTCCCAAAAAAGACAAGAATAAATGTTCCTAAACATTCTGCTATTGCTTTTTTCACAAAAAATTCCCCCTTTGTAGATGAATTGTAACACATTCGTGAAATTTTCAATATAATTTTCGTTGTTTTTCCAGCTAAATGATATTTCTATGAAAAAGAGAAATCTTAAATGAAAAATCCCCTCAAAAAAATTTGAGGGGATTTTTCATTTAATTAATCATTTAATAACTGTATGCCAACACCTAAAAGTCCTGGTCCTGTATGAACAACTAATGCCGGACTAATTGTTCCAAAGTAAATTTCTTCTGCTTGTGGAAAAGCTGCTTTCAAGCGTTCCATCATTGCTTTTGCTTCTTCCTCTGCCGCACCGTGAGCGACTGCCAAACGGAAACGGGGTGCCTCACCTATAAAGTTCGTCACCAACTCAAACGTTTTATCAAGACTTTTTTTACGGCCGCGAGACTTAGCCACCGTATAGTAAATGCCTTCTTCATTACAAGAAATAATGGGGTTTAATTTTAGCGCATTCCCTAAAATAGAAGTGACTAAACCAATTCGTCCACCTTTTTGTAGATATTCTAAAGTGGCTACATTAAAAAATACTTTTGCGTTGGCTACTTCTTCTGTTAATTTTTGTTGTAATTCTTGCCATCCTAATCCTGTTTCAATTAATTCTGCTGCTCGTATCGCCTGAATGCCAGCCCCGATACCAATGTTCTTTGTATCTAAAACAAATACATCTAGTCCTTCGGTTTGTTCTCCAAGCAAGCGAACTACATTATACGTTCCACTTAAACCACTAGAAATGGTCACCGCTAAGACTTTTTCGTAACCCGCTTCTTTAATTTTGTCAAAAATAGCTTGGATTGTTGCACCATCAGGTAATGAAGTACTAGGGATTTCTTTCTCTAAACGTTGATACACTTCTTCTGGTGTAATATCTACCTTATCTGTATAGGTTTTTTCAGGATAAATAATCTGTAAGGGCAAGACATACATGCCGTATTGTTTGACTAATGCCTCTGGAACATCTGTCCCAGAATCAACTAGTAGTGCGATTTTTTCTTTATTCATGTGTCATCTCATCCATTTCTTTTAAGTATTCTTGTTCCAATTCAATCACTTTTTCACTAAACATTTTAGTAGCAAAAGACATTGTCGCTGCTTTTACAGCCAAATATTCAATCCCCATAGGTTCTTGTGATTTGGCCTGAACTTCTTTTTCTTGCGCTTGAGCAGCAATCACATAAATCGCTCGTTCCTGTTCTTGACAAAATAAATTGTACGCTTCACGAATACCAACCGTAGCTCCTTGGAATAAAATGCCTTGCTTAATTTCTGGCAATGTTAACACTTGTTTCAACAACGTAATCGCAATTAAAAACGCTAAATGCTTTTGATTGTAGCGCTTTTTCACTGGGGCCGGGATTAACCCGTGTTTGACATAATTATTAACCATTGAGGACGTTAACAAAGTATGTTTTTCCAGTGTAATCAATGGGGATAAGTATTTTTCTATCAGAGTAATCACTTGATCCATATATAATTCAATATCTGGTAACTCATGCCATCTTGGCAAATGAACGTTTTCCAATTGTTGGCCCCAATTTTGTAGTGATTTTTCTATCTCGTCCATAAAAACCCTCCTAACCATTTCTAAAAAAGAATATCATACTTTTGACAATTATTCAATCTAGTTTTTAAAACTAGATTGAATAAAAAAGAAAAGCGAGCAATTTTGGAATTGTTCACTTTTCTCTCTTTATTTTTTTAAAGAACGTTTTCCGATTAAAATACCTATCAAAAACAGGCCTTCTAATAAAATAAAAAACAAGATAAAACAATGCATAAAGTAGGCTTCAGGTAAGGCATTGATAATCGGATCAGTCAGCGGATTAAATAACCAAGCATCGTTGTTAAAAAATAATCCATGAAACGCAATAAAAAATTGATCAAAGCCAATCAGCATGAAAAAGCCAAAAAGCACAGGCAAAAACATTCCCCACTGAAATGGCCGTATCAATGTCCATAAACGCTGATTTTTCACCAAATATTTTAAATAAAGGACACTAGGCAACAACGTAACTAGTAATACGCCATAGCACAATAAAAATAATTTTTTCACTTCATAAAAATGAAAAGCCGCGCTATCAGACATTGGAAAGTCAGGAAATACTAATGTTTTTTCAAAAGGATTGTTTAAGTACATCATTAAATGATCGTAATTTTTAATCAAGGTCACACGATCAACCTCTACGTCTTTTAAAATATTTAAGTGTTGGATATCAAAAAGATACAATGGACGAAAATTAATCGTGATCGCGATACTTAAAGCCACAATCGTTAAAAACAAACAAATGAGTCCAAGTGTTTCCCTTAAACGCAATTTCGACCTCATCATACTCAAAAAGTCCATTCATCTAAGGAATCAACAACATAGGTTGGTGGCGTTGGCAAAGTTGGAACAGCTGACTTAGGGGTAAAACCTGATGTAACTAACAAGCTATCAATACCATTTTGAATCCCTGATTGAATATCGGTTTCATAATTATCTCCAACCATAATCACTTGCTCTTTTTCCACGCCTAAATGCGCAATGGCTCGTTCCATGATAATCGCTTTTGGTTTGCCAATATAAACTGGTTTTGTTTGAGTAGCTGTCTCCACAAACGTCACAACTGAACCTGCACCAGGTAATAAGCCTCTTTCTGTCGGAATGTTCTTATCTGGATTGGTCCCAATAAACAACGCCCCTTTTTGAATGGCTAAGGTAGCTAAAACCACTTTTTCGTAAGATAATTCTGTATCAAGTCCCACGACAACATAATCAGGATTTGTTTCATCCCATTCAAAACCTGCTTCTAAAATTAAGTCAATTAAACCAGCCTCGCCGATGACAAAGACTTTCTTGCCCCGATTGGCTTCTTTCATGTAATCAATCGTCGCTAAAGTCGCTGTATAAACAAGGGATGCTGGGACATGAATATCAAATTCATTTGCTAAACGTTGTGCCACTGTTTCAGGAGATTTAGTGGTATTATTCGTTACAAATAAAAAAGGCAAATCTTTTTCCTGTAACCGCTCGACAAAACGTTTTCCGGCTGGAATTGGTTCTTTTCCTAAATAAATCGTTCCATCTAAATCAATTAAATATCCTTGATAGTCTTTTTTCACTCTGTTTACTCCTCACGTTGACGAATCGTAAAGCCTTTGCCAGATTTTTTGGGACTAGGCTGTTTGGGTGTAGTCGTTTTTTTATTTTCTTCTTTTCTCGTACGAATCACTGGCTTGCTATTTTTATTAGCGGGCGCACTCTTTTCCTCGACAAACGCGTTAGAACGATTATTTTTTTTATGGCGACGACGACGATGCGTTGTTTTTTCTTTACGTTCCCCTGTTCGTTCAATTACAAAATAGGCACAGCCAAAATTACAATATTCATACAAATAGTCTTCTAGTGTATCAATGCGTTGATCCGGCGCTGCCCGACGATTAGAAGTATCAAAAAAGCCACGCAAGCGTAACTGTTCATAGCCCCAGTCTCCTACGATATAATCATAACGAGCTAATACTTCACTAAACCGTTCACCTAAGCGTTCAGGATCAAAGGCATCACGATGATTTTTAACAATTCGGTACTCTCTTTCACCAATTTGAATATCTGTTTCATTCACAATGGTGACAATTTCCCCTTTTTTCTTTTCTTTTACAGGTTCTTCTTTTATTTCTTCAAGAACTGCTGTTAGTTCTTCTGTAAAGGTTGCAGCAGTTTCTGTTTCTTTTTTTTCGGTTGTCTTTTTGTCTGTCATTTTTTCACCACCTAGTTTTTATTATACCTTGTTTTTATTTGATTGGATAGTGGGCATGCAGATAGTTCGCCACGACAGTTCTTAAAACGTCTGGAAATAAAAATTCGACTTCTCCAACTAACTCAATCGTTGGGAAAAACGGAACAAATTGAAAGTGATCCACTGTTGTCAGCGTATACTTCTGCTCTGGCTGAATAGGTTTCCCTTGCCAAAAAACGGTCTGGCTATTTCGCTCAAAACGAATCCCATCATAACATAATTCGCCAAAAATTTTCCCGCGGAAGCCCATCCCGCGAATCGGAAATTTCCGCAGAAATTGACGACTTTTTTCCATTTCACGAATCAAACGGCTCATGTCTGACCCTTTCAAGGTAACCTTGATTAAATGCATTGGATGAGGCAAGGCCTCATGTAATTGGTCTGCATTGATTATTCCTTCTGGTAAATCTGCTAAAAATAACCCGTTGTTCAACACAGCCGCTTCGGTCTGCCCCGCTTCTTTTAACGCCTTCAAGGCAACAGTTATAAAGGCATGCGGTTGCCGTAAGTCCGTTGACAAGGTTTCAGGGATTTGTGCAATTTGCTGCGCTTGCAATAGTCGATGACCTTCCGTTAAGTAACCCGCAATTTCCTTGGCATCCGTTGCTTGCTCTTCTAAACTTGCTGTTTCAATGGTTTTCGCATAACTTGTGACTTGCTTCGTGTCGGCATCCACAAACAGATGCACTTCACCAATATACTGTCCATATTTGCCAGCAGCTGCTAGTTGCACATGATTAATTTTTTCACCATCTTTAAATAAATGATGTGTATGGGAACCTAAAATCACTTGAATTTCAGGATAATTCGCCGCAATCATAAAATCAGTATCTATCCCCAAGTGACTAAGCAAAATGAGAACATCACATTGAGGCGCAACTTCTGTAATCAGTTGAGGAAGGACTGCTTCCACTTGTTTGATTGTCCAGCCATTGGGATTATACGTTAAAGGAAATGGTGCGGTTAAGCCAATAAACCCTAACTTTGTGCCTTCTTTAGTTGTCATAATTTTATATGCTTGACAAAAATCTGGTAACGTTTGGGTTTTTGGTTCTTCTAAATTAGCTAAGACCACTTCAAATGTTGCCTGATCATATAAATGCTCTAATTGTTTCTTTGAATTGCCGATTCCTTCATTATTTCCAATTGTAACCAGGTCATACGCTAATGTATTCATTATAGCTACATTTGCTCGACCATCTGTTGCTTCGGTCAAAGGATGACACCGATCTGAAAAGTCACCTAAATCAATGGTTACGACTGTTTTGCCCTCTTTTTGGTACAGCGAACGTTTGGCTTTAACCAGACGCCGTATTTTGGGCCAATTTTCAAAGTGAGAATGAAGATCATTGGTATGGAACAACACAATCTCTTCCACTAAAATCGCCTCCTTTATTCAGCGCTCTGATTAATAGTACCATATTTATAGAAGAAAGTTACAAAAAAGAACAGATGACTTTAGAAGAATTTCTCCTAAAATCACCTGCTTTTATCAGGACGAACTATGCGTTATTTTTGGGACGCTTGCGTTGCGTCGCTTCCATGATAACTGGTAAGATCACAGGACGACGTTTGGTTTGTTCAAATAAATAACGGCTTAAGTTTTCGCGGATTTCTTGTTTCAGTTTGCTCCATTCGAAATCGTCACTTTCTAAATGCTTTTCAACAATTTCTGTAACAATATTGCTACTTTCTTTCATTAGGTCTTTACTTGTTTTAACGTAAACAAAACCTCTAGAAGTAATTTTAGCTGGTGAAACAATTCGTTTTTCTCGACGATTAATTGTCACAACAGCCACAAAAATACCATCTTCGGAAAGAATACGACGATCCCGTAAAACGATATTACCAATATCGCCGACACCAATCCCGTCAATCATAATATTTTCGGCCGTTGTGCTGCCAGCTACCGACATTCTACCTTTTGTATACTCTAGAATGTCCCCACGACCTGTAATAAAGATATCTTTATAAGGCATGCCAATTTCGTGTGCTAAGTCCGCATGCGCAGCTAACTGGCGGTATTCACCTTGGACAGGAATGAAATATTTTGGTTTCATTAAGTTCAGCATCAATTGCAAGTCATTCGGATTAGCGTGACCAGACACACGTAAATTGTCGGAAATTTGCTTCACCGTAGCACCGGCCCGATAGACAATATCCTCTGTTTTGGCAACCGTTGTTTCCATGGCCGTTGTCGGCGTTGTCGTAATATAAACTAAATCGCCTTCTTCAATTCGAACGACACCATGTGTATTATTAGCCATTTTTTGAAGTGACTTAATAGGTTCTCCCATCCGGCCTGTTTCTAAAATTAATAACTGTTCGGGTGCATATTTTTTCATTTCTTTTGGTTTCACTAATAGATCTTCACTTGGCAATTGTAATTTTTCCAATTTCATCGCCGTCCGAATAATCCGTTCAAAATCTTGGCCTGTCAAAACGACTTTACGACCAGAACGATCCGCTGCATTCAATACTTGTTGGACCCGTTGCAAATTACTTGCCACACATGCCACGATGATTCGTCCTTCCCAATAGCGAATCGTGTCGAACACTTCATCAGCGATTTGGGCTTCCGATGCAACTTGGGCTGGGTTTTCAGCATTTGATGAATCACTAAGTAGCGCCAAGACGCCTTCTTTCCCAATTTCAGCCAAGCGGCCATAATCGGTTTGATACATCTCAATCGCACTTTGATCAAATTTAAAATCACCAGTATAAACAATGTTGCCTTCTTTTGTTTTGATGCTAACGCCAATCGAATCTGGAATGGTGTGCGTTGTTTTAAAGAAGCTCACCGTTGCTTGACCAAAATCAATTTCTGTATGCGGGTCAATCACATGGAAATCTTTAAATTTCTTCGTTTCCGCATGACTGTTGACACTTAGTTTTGCTAGTTCAATCGTTAATTCTGTCCCAAAAACAGGCACTTGAATTTTTGAAAGCAAATACGGTAAGGCCCCAATTGCATCAGCATGGCCATGTGTTAAAAAGACCCCTGCAATTCGTTCACTATTTTCTTCTAAATACGTAAAATCCGGAATGACGACGTCAATTCCTAAAAGTTCGTTCTCTGGATATTGTAATCCACAATCCAGTACAAAAATTTCATCTTCCACTTCAGCAACGTACATATTTTTTCCATTTTCACGAACGCCGCCTAATGGAACGATTTTTATTGTACTCACTCTTTTCACCTCTCTATGATTACACGTTCTTTAAATCTCTAACGTGCGAATAATTCTTTGCTCTTCTTCTGGTGTACAAGCAACTAGAGGTAAACGTAAATTTCCAACAGGAATACCTAAATGATTTAAGGCCGCTTTCACGGGTGCCGGCGAAGGCACTGAAAACAATGCGTTCATTTTTGGTAATAACTGTCGTTGAATTTTAGCCGCTTCCGGCAAGTTTCCCTGCTCCAGCGCTTGATACATCTCATACATTGACGAACCGAAGACATGACTGGCTACCGAAATAACCCCTTGTCCGCCAAGTGCCTTGGTGGCAAAAGCCAACCCGTCTTCTCCAGTATACACTAGAAAGTCTTTTGGCGCTCTTTCAATCAACTCAGTAATTGCATCTAACCCTGCACATTCTTTAATTGCCACAATTTTTTCCAATTGTGCTAAGCGCAAAGTAGTTTCCACTTCTAGACATGCAGCCGTTCTACCAGGAACATTGTACAAAATAATTGGCAGTTCACTTGCTTCTGCGATGGTTTTAAAATGTTGATACATACCTTCTTGATTTGGTTTATTATAATAAGGAACAACCGCCAAAACAGCATCGATACCAGCGATTGTCGCTAACTCTTTCACAAAAGCGACTGAGTCACGTGTATCATTCGTACCTACACCACAAATAATCGGAATACGTCCATCGATCAGTTCAATAATTCGCTGGAATAATTGTAATTCTTCTTCATGAGTTAACGTGGGTGATTCACCAGTTGTTCCTGCTAAAATAACGCCTTCTGTATGATTGGCCAATAAATAGTCTACCAATTGCGGTAGTTTATCAAAATCTATTTCTCCCGATTCTTGAAACGGCGTAACCATTGCCGTAATAATTGTTGCATTCGTTAAATCCATCCTATTCCCTCCCGAGTATACAATACAAACCTTCTAGTCGTTTTCAGGTACACGAAGCAAATTCATTTCGTGTAGCGTTTCAGCAATTTGGACCGAGTTCCAAGCAGCTCCTTTTAATAGGTTGTCTGACACAATCCATAAATGGAAACCGTTCTTCACGTCAACGTCTTGACGAATACGGCCGACAAATGTTTCTTTCTGGTTGACGCTATTTAGCGCTTGTGGATATAGTTGTTCACTTGGCTCATCTTGCAAAATTACACCTGGAGCTTGCGCCATTAATTCTTGGATGGCTGAGACCGATGCATCTGCTTGTTTCACTTCTATATAAACAGATTCAGAATGTCCTGAAATTACCGGAATACGGACACAGGTGGCAACGACTTTTAGCTTGTTGTCTCCCATGATTTTTTTTGTTTCATTCATCATTTTCCATTCTTCGTAGGTATACCCTGCTTCTGAAAAAACATCAATTTGAGGCAACGCATTAAAAGCAATTGGATAATGTTTTTCGTCACTGCCAGCTGGTAAAATTTCAGCTGACCATTCGCTGACAGGTTTTCCCTCTAAAAAATCTTCGGCTTGTTCTTTTAGCTCATTAATTGCACGGATACCTGCGCCACTCACAGCTTGATACGTTGAAACGATGATTCGTTCTAAGCCAAACGCTTGCCGAATTGGTTCTAAGGCCACCATCATTTGAATCGTAGAACAATTGGGATTTGCGATGATTCCCTGATGATTTTTCAAGGCTTCCGGGTTCACTTCCGGAACAACTAAAGGAACATCTTTTGCCATTCTAAAATGGCTAGTGTTGTCAACAACGACAGCTCCGCGCTTAACTGCTTCTGGTGCAAACTTTTCGGAAATACTCCCACCAGCACTAAATAATGCTAAATCGATTCCTTCAAATGATTCCGGGACTAATTCTTCCACGATAAGAGGTTGCCCTTTAAACTGAATCTCTTGTCCAGCAGAACGCTTAGACGCCAATAACCTCACACTGGCAATTGGCAAACTTGTTTCTGCTAACAATTCAATCATTCTTGTCCCGACAGCACCTGTTGCTCCTACCACGGCAACATGATATTCTTTTCCCATATTTTCATACTCCCCTCTTACCTTCTTGTAAAAGCTACTTGTCCTATTTTACCATAGTATTGAAAAAACCTACATAGTCAAAAAAATGATTTTTTTATTTTCCCATGATATTTTAAAACTATTACCCATCAAAGGACTATCCATTGACTTTTGACTTAAATTTGTTATAGTTAAAACGAATTTAATTATAAAGGGAGCGAAATTTCATGGCACGCGTAGAAAGTTTTGAATTAGATCACAACACAGTAAAAGCACCATATGTTCGCCTTGCTGGCACAGAACAAAATGGTGATGCGTTAGTCGAAAAATATGACTTACGTTTCTTACAACCAAACAAAGATGCCCTACCAACAGGCGCATTACACACGTTGGAACATTTATTAGCAGTTAACATGCGTGATGAATTAAAAGGAATCATTGACATTTCGCCAATGGGTTGCCGCACTGGTTTTTATATGATTATGTGGGATCAACATTCACCACAAGAAATCCGTGATGCATTAGTCAACGTTTTAAACAAAGTAATCAATACAGAAGTTGTTCCAGCAGTCTCTGCAAAAGAGTGCGGAAACTACAAAGATCATTCTTTATTTGCAGCGAAAGAATACGCAAAAATCGTCTTAGACCAAGGAATTAGTTTAGATCCATTTGAACGTATTCTGTAATCTTTAGCAATTAACGACAGAGAAACCCACTATTAAGCTGTGGGTTTTTCTGTTCTCTTTCTTAATTTAAACGGAGGTTTTTTATGAATCAAACAATCGAACAATTACTAAGTCACCGTTCCGTTCGTCATTTTAAAAAGCAAGCGTTAACGGACAAGCAGAAACAACAGTTAATTACTGCAGCTCAAGCAGGATCAAGCTCCAATTTTTTACAAGCTTATACAATTATAGAAATCAAAGATCCTGAGCTACGCAGAGAATTGGGACGTTTAGCGAATTGTGAAGACTATGTCGTTAACACTGGTGTGTTCTATGTTTTTGTTGCTGATTTGTATCGTCATGCAACGATTTTGTCAAAAGAGGGGCAATCATTGGAACCCTTAAAGACACCAGAATCATTATTAGTAGCTGCCGTTGATACAACGATTGCTGCGCAAAACATGGCCATTGCGGCTGAATCTATGGATTTAGGGATTTGTTATATTGGCGGCATTCGAAATGACTTAGACACAGTAGCCAAACGCTTATCTTTGCCTGAATTAACTGTACCACTTTTCGGATTAACAATCGGTGTACCAGAAACGTTAAATGGTGTAAAACCACGGATGCCTTTTGAAAATATTTTAAGTGAAAATCACTACCAATCAGACAAATTGACAGATATGCACACATATGATGAATTATTAAAAGATTATTATGCCAGCCGCTCAAGTAACGCCCAAACAGCGGATTGGTCACAGAAATCTTTGTCCTATTTTTCTTATAATCGTCGCCCAGAAGTAAAAATTTTCTTGCAAAAACAAGGATTTGATGTCTAAACAAAAGAGCGTGGGCTTACGTTATTTCAACGTAAGCCCACGCTCTTTTGTTAATTTTTATTTATCTTTACTAAATTTGTCTTTTAAGTCTTCAAAGCCTTCTTTAACTTTATCAGTTAATTTTTCAGCGCCTTCTTTAAGGTCGTCGCCGGCATCACGTGCTTTGTCTTTTACGTCAGCAAAGGTTGATTGAGCTTTTCCTTCAAGTTCTTTGCCTTTATCATCCGTAACTTTGCCTTGCGCTTCTTTTGCAGTACCTTCTACTTTATCTTTTGCATCGTCAAAACGTCCTTTTAAATCTGCCATGCTAATCCCTCCTAAATAATTAATTACATAATAAGAGTATCATTCTTAGCCATTTCCTTCAAATATAATGCATGAACTACGAATAAATGGTTATTTTTGAGCCATTAAAGCTTTTTTTGCCAAGGCAAAGCAACCGATTGTTCCTGGATTATCTTCTAAAAGAGGCGTCACCAAGTATTTTTCTAAAGGCGGTGTTTCCACATATCCATTGACTAATTCAGCAAATTTTTCACGAACTTTCGGCATCAAATGACGTTGTTTCATGACGCCGCCACCTAAAATGATCACTTCTGGCGCTAATAATAAAGTCGTATTGTACGCCGCTTGCGCTAAATAATAAGCTTCTAATTCCCAAGTTTTATGATCCTCTTCCAATAAATGTCCTTTTTTACCAGAACGACCTTCAACTGCTGGTCCTGCTGCAATCCCTTCTAAACAATCTCCATGATAAGGACAATTTCCTGCATACGTATCTTCAGGATGACGACGAACTAACGCATGCCCCATTTCTGGGTGGCTAAAGCCTTCAATAAACTCACCGTTTTGAATCGCTCCAGCGCCAACACCAGTTCCAATTGTATAATATACACAACTAGATGTATGTTGCCCATTTCCAGCAACATACTCACCATATGCCGCAGCATTCACATCCGTTGTCCAAGCCATTGGCACATCAAAATGTTGTTTCATAGTTCCTAACAAGTCAAAGTTACGCCAAGCTAATTTTGGTGTAGAAGTGATATAACCATACGTAGGAGAATCAACGTGAATATCAATCGGACCAAATGAACCAATCCCAATCGCTTTTAAAGGATATTGTTGGAAAAATTCTATTACTTTTTTCATTGTTTCTTCTGGGGTTGTTGTGGGAAAACTGACACGTTCTACGATGGTCAAATCATCTGTCCCAACGCCACATACAAATTTTGTGCCACCGGCTTCGATACTTCCTAAAAGTTTTTCTGTCATTGCAATATGCTCCTTCGTTTCCATTTTATAAGTAAGCGGATACATTACTTTTGATTAAATAACTAACATACACGTTTAGTTTACCACTTTTTTGTCGTTTCGACAGAACAATTTAACAATTTCAGTCAGGTTGCCCAATGAAATCTGGCAAGTTGCTAAAGAGCATTTTCCTAAAACAAAAAAACGAGCATTCACGGTTATCTAACAATGAATGCTCGTTTTTGTTTATTGATTCTTTAGCGAAAAATATAACAATAGTCCGATTGCAATCCAGCCACCACTAAGTAAAAGCATTAACCAACTTAAAAGCGTTTCTTTTAGAATACTTCTGGGCTCTTTTGCATGCTGAATAAAACTCATACTAGTCACCAAAGAAAAGAGGAAAAACATAAAACAAATGACCGCTAAACCGCCAGACAACCAAAACCAACTAGCCATTATTCTCACTCTCCTTTTCGCTTGTTTTTTGATAATTATTGCGCCAAATGACACTATAAATTGCCCCAATTGTGATTACTAACAACGTGTAGAAAGTCGGTAACCACCATGTGGGTAGGACCCATTTGACCGTAGCTTCTTGATTCAATTTTTTTGCTTCACGAGTGTTAATCGTAAATTCTTGTTGAAAAGGCCAAGACTGTTGTTCATCTTGTTGTAAAATAGCACGTCCTGTAAATATATAAGTCCCAGCATCTAGCGGTTGTTTACCCAAATCAAGATGAAAATTCATGGAACTATTTGGGGCAAAGCGAACATTTTTTAGTGTCCGTTGTGCAATTTTTTTAGAGGATCCTTTTTTTATCACTTGACCTTCTAAACGAACTTCTGGAAAAATAGCAGCATATGGATTTTGAATGACCGCCTTTAGCGATTTGGCTCCTAAAGCAATTGTAGGTGTTACTTTCGCTAATTTCAGTTGGTTCACCTCTGTTAAAGGAACATTCGCAGCACTCCTCATGGCAATCGCAACATTAAACCCGTAGCGACTGGTTAATCCCGTTGTTTGGTTCTCTTCCTCTGTTTTTTCATCTTTGAGATGCGCATAAACCCCGCCCAAAACAACTCCTTTGATAGGCTGATCAAGTCCCTTCACCTTCATCTTTGCTGATACTGTTTGATGAGGCGGCACACTCACTTCCTCATTTTCTAAAGTAACCAAGTCTGTCAGCGGAACCTTTAACGATGAATCAAGTGGTTTATCAAAATCATTGTACACAATCAAACCATTATCATTTGTTGATGCATTTGCTAGAGTCAATACGATGGACAATTTTTCGTCTGTCTTATTTTTTATGTCTAAGACAATAGTGGAAGATTGCTTTGGTGCCAGAATTAAATCATAATAACTAGATGTTCCTGACACTTGATTTTCTGGTAAAACAGGCGTTACTGTAAATTTAGTCTTCATTTCTTCTGTAGCTTCTACTTTTGGAACAATAATAAAAAATGTGAAAAACAGAAATAGACAGAAAACACCGACTTTTTTTCTACTCATTTCTTCAAGATCTCCTTTATAAAGCTGAATGTACCTACTAGTCTAACAAATCAGCGAAACAATGCTGATCAATCTTTGACTTTTGGGAAGGATAATCTTGAAAAAAGTCTCCTTGAAAAATACCAAGGAGACTTTTTATTATTCACTATAATATAATTCTTTTTTTATCTGTGTGGTTGATACTTCTGGCGTTCGTGGCAAATAAAGAACCTTTGCGGTTGTTTCAACTTCTAGAAAATCAAAAGCCCCTTGCCAATCATCGCCCATGACTAAAGTATCAATTTTAAATTCAGCAATATCGGAAACTTTTTGTTTCCAACTAGTTTCAGGAATAACTAAATCAACATAACGAATTGCCTCTAATAATTGTTTACGTTTTTCATATGAAAAATAACTTTGTTTCTTTTTTTCTAAATTAAAAGCATCTGTTGAAAGTCCAACAATCAGGTAGTCCCCTTGTTGTTTCGCTTTTTTCAACAAATTAATATGACCATAGTGTAGGAGGTCAAATGTGCCGTAAGTAAGTATTTTTTTCATAAAAACCTCCATTTGTACTTTGATATTTCTTCGTTAATTATCAATTTTTATGAATAGAAAAAAGGCTACTCTTGATTGACTTTGATGGTTTTTCGATCAAATTTTTTATTTTCTGTAGCAGTATAAATTAGTAATAACTTACTCAGAGATTTTATAGAGAAAGACGTTGTTGTAGCTTTTTTTAATTGCTTTAACTGCTTTTGCAATTTTAACGGATTTTTATCTTTTAATAATTTAATTTTCGTTAAACGAAAAATGTGTTCCTGATGCTCAAATGAACGTTCAGCATCTGAATGACTAAAACGAAGATATTCTGAAAGCACCTCTTGATTTACAGCAACTTTTCCTTTTGGTAAAAACCATTCTTTGCCATTTTGATCTATTAGATGCCGCTCACTTTGATTTGAAATAACAATTTCTTTATCGTCTTCAAAAAGATACGAAAAAAGCATTGCTTTTTTTATAATTATGTACTCAGTTACTTCATATGAAGACAATTTTCTTAATTCTTCTATCAAACTATTCCATTGATTATTTTGAACAAATTTACTTAGTTTGTGAATAGGTGGTACTCGTAAAATGAACTTCTCATCTTTCTCTATTTTCACGATATAAAAAGTTGTGTCTAAGTCATTTTCCCAAATAAACAAAATAATCATTTACTGCCCCCTAGACTTGTTGTTCCGATACTTAATAGTCAAATAAATATATTTAGGAATTTGCATTAACCGATCGTATCTCTTCATTGTCAAACAACGATATAACCATTCCAAATTGTGATTTATATAAAATTCTGGCGCTCTTTTTACTGATCCAGCTAATACGTCAAAAGTACCGCCTACGTCTAAAAATACATTAGCTGTCAGGTGATCAATTGTTTGTTCCAAAAAAATCTCTTGTTTCGGTGAACCTAATGCTACAAAGACAAACCTTGGTTCAGCTTTGTTAATTTGTTCCACAATTTCTTGCTGTTTTTTCTTTGTATAGCCATGTAAAATACCGCTAATAACAATCCCTGGATATTGTCGTTGAATATTTTTAGCTGCTGCTTCAACTACTTCTTGCTTTGCACCATACAAGAAGATTCGTTCCTTATGTTGATTTGCATACTCTAAAAAATTATCCATGACATCAATTCCTGTAACTCTTTCACGAATAGACCCACCCATTAGCTTCGATGCCTTGACCACACCTATCCCATCTGCAATCCGATGAGTTGCTCTTTTCAAATATAACTTAACTTCTGGATGTTCAAATGCTAACAATGAAATCTGCGGATTAACGCTAGTTACAATCATTTTCTCTTTAGCTTTGAGATAACTTTCTAAGTCATCCATAATTTCTTGATGTGTTAATACGTCAACTGGTAATCCCCCAATATATTCAGTGCGTACCTTACTTTTCACAAAATCCCCCCAAGATTCTCTCTACCAACTCTACTATTTTATTAATGGTCTCTTTTGACTGATATTGATTCCATTCTTCGTTAATTCTAGTAATATTATCTTTATAACTATTTATTGAAAAATTTGACAATGCCACAATCAACTGTTTTTCATTTTCAACTAACGGTCCTGGTAAATATTCAAAAAAATCAGGCTCAATTCCAGGATTTAATGCGTATTTTTCTAAATCTGGACAAAAAAATAAAATGTTCGGTTGCTCTTTAACATGCATGTATTCAAAGACCACACTCGAATAATCAGTAATCAAGTAGCCTATTTCACTAAAGCTTTCAAAAATATGCTTTTCCCAAATAGAAACATTTCTCGGTAGTTCAATGGCATCTAACTGGATGGATGGATGTAATTTCATATAAAAATGAAAATTTGGCATAGCAGAAAAAGCCTTTATTGCTTGATTTATCACAAGCATCATTTCATTCATTCCCTCTCGGTAAGTTGGTGCATATAAAACTTTATTATTCTGATTTGTTTCTCCTACCTCTAATTTTTCAAGATAAGCAAGACGCGGCGAACCAAAATGACAAAATTGAGCATTCTCGAGACGATAATTGTTTCTAAAAATTGCTTCCATTTTTAGTGAATTAACGATAAAATAATTCATTTTATCGTAAACTTTTTGAAACCTGATTTGATCCTTGCTACTTCTATGTTTCGTGTGATAAGCACCCCAGCCAAACTGTTTTAAAGCCCCATTAGCATGCCATAATTGGATAACTACTTGCTTTTTTTTTAAAATTGCCAATTCTGGAAAATAATTATCTACAAAAATTAACGGCGCTGACTTCAAGTATGAAATCGCCGTTGTAATCAACAAAGTTTTCTTATCAAAAAGTATCGTCTTTATGCCTTTTTGATTTAAGGATGCTGCGTATGATTGACAATTTTTTGTATAAAGTACTATTATCATTCCGTGATAGTGTTGTTCTAATTGTTCAATTAAATGTCCATCATTTCTTGGGAAACTCATTATGTACACAATTTTTACTTTTTTATGCTTGTACGGTCTCCATCTTAATACTGTTAAGTACAATTGTTTTAGCACTTTTATATCCTTTCACAAACAATAGTTTTCTTATAAAAAAGATATGATCAAAGTCTTTAAAAAGAAAAAGCTTACATATAAACTCATTAAAACAAATTATACCTTAAAGATTCTAAAAAGACAATTGCACTTTACAATATGTATACTATCCAAATAATTTAAATTATACGGTATACGGACTAGCTATACTTTCAGTTAAATAAAATAATATTTAAATAATTTCTCTGAATTTAAAACTGCCTATCCAACAAAAAAAGAGGTTTCCCACCACAGTGGAAAACCTCTATAAACCTTGTCATAACAATGTTTTGAAAGACTATGCGTCTGGATTTGCGTTTTCGTCTTTGAGACCGTATTTTTTGTTGAAACGGTCCACACGTCCGTCGGCTTGTGTGAATTTTTGACGACCAGTGTAGAATGGGTGTGAGTCTGAAGTAACCTCAACACGTAATAATGGATAAGTGTTGCCATCTTCCCATTCAACAGTTTCTGAAGATCCTTTAGTTGAACCTGAAAGGAATTTGAAACCTGTTGTTGAATCCATGAATACTACTGGTTGGTAATTTGGATGGATATCTTGTTTCATACGTTTTTTCGCTCCTTTGCCCTGATCCATTTGCTGTATCAGAGTTATTTTGTCGGTATACAACAATGCTATCTTACCATGTTTTCAGTTGGTATGCAATTATCTTTTTGGATTTCTTTTAATTTGTTTGCCAAACGAAACATCATGGAAAACTTCAAATAATTGTTGATTATTTTGGGTCCGTTTCAACATTTTTATGAATTGATCCGTATATTCCAGCGAGTCTCCTGACATATTATTTCTCAATTTCCACGTTTCTTCTAGTTGTTCTGGTGTCATTAGCAACTCTTCTTTTCGCGTACTTGATTTTTTAATATCAATTGCTGGGAAAATACGGCGTTCTGCTAATTCACGAGATAAATGGAGCTCCATGTTGCCTGTACCTTTGAATTCTTCATAGATGACATCATCCATTCGGCTACCTGTATCCACCAATGCCGTGGCTAAAATAGTCAGACTGCCCCCTTCTTCGATATTTCTGGCAGCACCAAAAAATCGTTTAGGTTTGAAAAACGCAGCTGGATCTATTCCGCCACTTAAGGTTCGACCACTAGGCGGGACCACTAAATTATAGGCCCTTGCTAAACGAGTGATGCTGTCCATTAAAATAACTACGTCCCGTTTGTCTTCAACTAAGCGCATTGCTCGATCCAGAACCAATTCAGCAACTCGCGTATGATTTTGTGGTTGTTGATCAAAAGTTGAAGAAACCACATCGCCTTTAACGCTTCGCTCTAAATCAGTCACTTCTTCAGGGCGCTCGTCAATTAACAACAGAATCAATTCCACATCAGGATGATTTTCTGTAATCCCATTAGCAATTTCCTTTAAAACACTTGTTTTTCCCGCTTTTGGCGGCGCTACAATTAAACCACGTTGCCCAAAACCAATTGGGGCAAATACATCAATCATTCGTGTTGATAATCTGCCAGCCGTTGTTTCTAACGTTAATTGTTTTTCAGGATACAACGGTGTTAGCGCTGGAAAATGTGGCCGCTCTTTCGCTTCTTCAGGATCTTTCCCATTGACACTTTCAACATGCATGAGTCCATAGTAACGTTCTGATTCCTTTGGCGGACGCGCCTTGCCAGCTACTTTGTCCCCATTTCTCAATCCGAAACGACGAATTTGAGAAGAAGAAATATAAATGTCTTCTGCACTTGGTCCATAATTAATTGGTCGCAAAAAGCCATAACCATCCTGAGAAACAATATCTAAAATTCCTTCCATGAAGAAAAACCCTTGCTTCTCAGCTTGTGCACGAATCACAGCTAAAGACAATTCTTTTTTGTTCATTTGGCTATAATAAGGAATTTTAAACTCTTTCGCGTATGCATAAATATCTTTTAACGTACTGTTTTCCAATTCAGCCATTGTTAAATAGTCGCTCATTGATCCACCTCAAACGGACCTTCTTGTTCTTCGGTTTCTAGCATTTGAATATCAGCGCCTAAAGCAGTTAACTTTTCGATAATGTGGTCGTACCCACGTAAAATATATTCTACATTATAAATAGTGGTCGTACCTTCAGCCATCAAGCCGGCAGTGACTAGGCAAGCGCCTGCCCGTAAATCAGAGGCGACTACTTCTGCACCGTGCAATTGATTTGGGCCATTTAAGATAATCATATTGCCTTCAACCGAAGCATCAGCCCCCATCCGCACCAACTCAGGGATATGCTTATTTCGTTGAGCATAAATCGTATCAATAATTTCACCAGTTCCTTGTGCTTTTAAAAGTAATGGCGTTAACGGTTGTTGCAAGTCTGTGGCAAAACCAGGATACGGATAGGTTTTCACCGTCGTCATTTTCAGATCATGTGATGGATGAACTTCAATCATGTCTTCTTCAATTGTCATCTTAACGCCCATTTCTTGCAATTTCGCAATGAAGCTTTCTAAATGCTCATAAATAACATTTCGAACCTTGATTCCTTCACCCATAGCTGCTGCCATAGCTAAATAAGTCCCAGCTTCAATTCGATCTGGAATAATCGAGTGACGACAGCCATGTAATTCTTCGACTCCTTCAATCCGAATAACATCCGTTCCAGCTCCTCGAACTTTTGCACCCATGTTATTTAATAATGTAGCAATATCAATAATTTCTGGCTCACGCGCAGCATTTTCAATAATCGTTTTGCCTTTGGCTTTAACTGCGGCTAACATGACATTGATTGTAGCGCCAATAGATACCATATCCATAAAAATTCGGGTTCCTTGTAAGCCAGCTTCGTCTGTTCTCAAGTACATCGCCCCATGTTCGTTGGTTACATGAGCGCCTAATGCTTCAAATCCTTTGATATGTAAATCAATTGGACGAGGGCCTAAGTAACAACCGCCAGGTAAGCCGACAACGCCTTCCCCAAATCGACCAAGAAGTGAGCCCATAAAATAATAGGATGCACGTAAGCTATTGATTTTTCCTTTTGGCATTGGCACAGAAACAACTTCTGTTGGGTCAATAATTAATGTATTATTTTCAAAAGTAATTTTAGCACCCATAATTTCTAAAATTTCAATTAATGAGTGAACATCCTGAATGTCAGGAACGCCATCTAAAGTCACGGGCGAATCTGCTAAAATAGCAGCTGGAATTAAAGCGACCACACTATTTTTGGCGCCGCTAATGGTTACTTCGCCTTTTAATGGACGATTCCCATTGATTACGATTTTTTTCATTTATATTCTCACCTATCTGTAATATACGTTTTCTAAATAAACTACCCAATCATTCTATCATAATCAAGCTTAAGAAAAAAGAAAACTTCTCAGGTATTTTAATAGAATGAAAAAATAACAAAAAATAAAAAAGACAGCCACGTGCTGTGGCTGTCTTTAACGTAACTAGTTGATTAAGCTTTGTTAGCTGAACCGAACCAATCAATGTGTTCTTCTGCATCTTTGATGATTGCAGCTTTACCTGGTGCTAATAATTTACGAGGGTCAAATCCTTTACCTTCTAAATCTTTACCAGCTTCAATATATTCGCGCGTTGCTTTAGCGAATGATAATTGGAATTCTGTATTTACGTTAACTTTTGAGATACCCATTGAAATTGCTTTTTCAATTTGTTCTTGAGGAATACCAGAACCTCCGTGTAATACTAGAGGTACATCAGAACCGACAGCTTCAGCAATCGCTTGTAAGTGATCAAATGCTAAACCTTTCCAGTTTTCTGGATATTGACCATGGATGTTACCGATACCACATGCTAAGTAGTCAATACCTGTAGCAACCATTTGTTTACATTCTTCGATATCAGCTAATTCGCCAGTACCGATGATTCCGTCTTCTTCACCACCGATTGAACCAACTTCACATTCGACAGAAATACCTTTAGCGTGCGCTTTTTCAACTACATCTTTCGCTAATTTTAAGTTTTCTTCGAATGGTAAGTGAGAACCATCAAACATGATTGAAGTATAGCCAACTTCGATACATTCTAAAGCAGCTTCGTAGTCACCGTGGTCTAAGTGAATTGCTACTGGAACTGTGATATTCATTGAGTCTACTAAATTAGTAATCATGTCTTTAGCTACTTTGTAGCCGCCCATGTATTTAGCAGCGCCCATTGATGTTTGGATTAGAACTGGTGCTTTTTTAGCTTCTGCTGCTTCTAAAATCGCTTGTGTCCATTCTAAGTTATTTGTGTTATAGCCACCTACTGCATACCCGCCTTTACGTGCTGCTTTTAAGAATTCTGCTCCTGATACTACTGGCATAAAAAATTCCTCCTAAGTTTTTAAAAACTTTATTTGTTAGGTGTTCCCTAACCAACGGTTCTATTTTAGCAGAATTCCTGACACTTTTCTAGTAAAATTCCCTTTTTCAGAAAATTTTTGTCTATTCTTTCACATAACCTTCATTTTTATAAAAAAACCTCCAGTTTTCCCGTTAAGACTTTGGGACCTGAAGGCCGACTTGCTATTTTAATTTTTTCTTTGGTGGATAACGTTTCACCTTGTAGGATTGAAGCTCAGGAAATGTTCCTGTACTATGAAAAATCCGTTGTTCATCTTCATTGGCAAAACGCCCTAAAACCGATTGTGTTGGTAAAATATTTACAAAGGCATTCTCATCGATACTGTAAACTGCTTGTTCTAAATCATAGAGCTCGTAGCGAGTAATGACCATCATAATCATCCGACCTTCTGCACCTGAATAGCCGCCGATTGAAGGCAACAAGGTCATGCCACGAGCGATTTGTTGAGAAACTTCTAAGGCAACGGCTTCTGGTCTCGTGGTGACAATCATTGCTGTGACTTTTTGGTGACTGGTATGAATCATGTCGACCACCTGACTCAAACAGTAAATAGAAATAATAGTATACAACGCACTTTCCCAGTTAAATACAAAACCAGCCAACAGCACAATAATACCATTTAATAAGAACATAAAATTACCAACTGTTTTCCCTGTTGTTTTTGAAAGAATCAGTGAAATAATGTCCATGCCGCCAGTGTTAAAGCCCATTTTCAATGAAAGCCCTGCGCCAACGCCGACTAAGACACCACCCATAATTGCGTTCATCAAAGGATTCGTTGTGACTGTTACGATTGGCACAAACATAGTGACAACGGAAATACCAATAACATTGATGAAACTAAGAATCGTTGATTGTTTCCCTAATTTTACAAACCCTAGAATGAAGACGGGAATGTTTAAAAATAAAATGAAAATCCCTGTATTAATATGGATTCCTAAATTTGTATATAATAATGTAGCAATGATTTGCGCAATTCCGTTCATCCCTGCCGAAAAAACTTTTGCCGGAATCAAAAAGAAATTCAAACCGACCGCAGAAGTCAAAGCGGTTATCGCCATCACTGCTATTTTTTTTATCGATTCATTCCTTTGGTAAGTACTAACCAATCGACTCATTTTTCTTCGCTCCTTCGCTATTCTTCTGACTTAGAATAACAGGTTCTATCCTAAAAGAAAAGGGGCTAAAAGCGAACATTGAAAAAAATTTTTTTGCAACGTTTCCATGAAAGAATGCGGGAAGATATCCCTAAAAATTGATCTTCTTATTTCTCTATTCAAAATGATTCTAGCCTAACCTTTTTTACTATTTCATGATATGATGAAGCAAAGAATATTTTAGGAGGTTTTTACATGGCTGCAAAAGAAGCAAGTTTTGATGTAGTTTCAGAGGTCAATATGGAGGAAGTCAAAAACGCAATTCAAATTGCCTTGAAAGAATTGAAAAATCGTTTTGACTTTAAAGGGTCAATTGCTGATATTAAATTGGAAAACGATAAATTAGTAGTCGTAGCTGAAGATGATTATAAAGTCGAGCAAGTGAAGGATATTTTATTTGGAAAATTAGTCAAACGCAATGTTCCGATTAAAAATATTCATTTTTCAGAAAGTGAAAAAGCCTTAGGCGGTACTGCTCGCCAATATGGTGATTTAATCAGTGGTATTGATAAAGAAAATGCAAAAAAAATCAACACAGCTATCAAAAACTCTGGGATTAAAGTTAAGTCACAAATCCAAGAAGACAAAATTCGGGTAACTGGAAAAAGTCGGGATGATTTACAAAAAGTCATGGCTCTTTTACGAGAATTAGATTTACCAATGGCTCTTGAGTTTAATAATTATCGCTAAAAAAATCCTTCAACTGTTAATGAACAGTTGAAGGATTTTTTTGTTTTGGTACCGGCCATTCTTGATTATTCAATAAAACGATTGGTCGGCGTTGGATTTTTCCTGAAAAAGCGGCAATTGCTTTGAAAACCTTTGGCATAAAATAAAACGCATTTAATTCTTCTAAATCCAGTTCTTCTTCTGCCGTAAACGAGACACAAACCTCTTGTTCTGAAAGCATAATTTCAATTTTCTTTAAAAATTGAAATTGCCGCATTCCTGGCACGAAATAACCAGCCTTTGCAACACGAGAGGTTGTAATATCTAATTTATCACTAATGATTAGCGCTAGTGTCATTAACTCTTCCGAATCAAAGCCGTTACTATGATTTTCTATAGAAGATAAAATTTCTTCTTGATAAGGCAAACAAATCTTTTGCTTACGAAAATATGCTTCTGCAAATTGTTTCCCACGAAGTGCATGTCCTGCTTTTCCTTGTAGCGCACCCACATCATGGAGCAGTGCCGCAATTTTTGCCGCCTCTAAATACTCCTCTGAAACAGCAAGTTGTTTCAAAATCATTTCCGTCATGGCTACGACATTGGTTACATGAAACCAATTATGGTATGCCCACCCAGCTTCTTCATCTTCCATTTGACCAATTGCATCATAAATTTGTCGAATTTCAGTATCTTGATGAATGCGTTCAAACAGCTTCATTTATTTTCTCCTTAAAATTAGTTACTGTTCCAAAAATTCTTTTAACTCTGCAGGATTTTTTTCGCTGTTTAAACCAACAATTAAACGAATCCGCGCTTTCGGTCCGTTTAAACCACGGGCAAAAACGACCCCCATTTTTTTCAAGCCAACGCCACCACCAGCATAATCATAGATATCTTCAGCAATGCCATTGGAACAACGAGAAACTAAAACGACTGGAATCCCGTTGTCTAGCATTTTTTGTAATGCTGGGAGCGTTTCTGGCGGTAAATTACCCGCGCCTAGCGCTTCAATTACTAACCCATCCGTTTCTGGGGTGTTTAATAATTCAAACATCCGTTCACCCATCCCCGCATAGGCCTTCACTACGTGAACATTTCCTTTCACAGAAGAAACATCGCAAACTTCTTGCGGTAAGACCTCTTTCGCAAAAAAAGCACGTTCTTTCGCAATGGTTCCTATTGGTCCAAAAGTTGGCGTCCGAAACGTCGCTACGTTCGTTGTATGTGTTTTTGTCACATAACGCGCCGTATGAATTTCATCATTCATCACGACTAAAACACCTTTATCGTACGATTCGTCTGAACAAGCAGTCCAAATAGCACTGATGAAATTATACAAGCCATCACTACCGATTTCGTTACTTGACCGCATTGCTCCTGTTAAAACAATGGGGATTTTTTTCTCTAAGGTTATATCTAAAAAATAAGCAGTTTCTTCTAATGTATCTGTTCCATGCGTAATAACCACGCCATCAATTGGTTCAGAATAAGCTTTTTGAATCCGTTCTTTTAATTGAAACATCCGTTCTAAGGTCATGTGTGGTGAGGGAATATTAAAAATATCTTCAACAACTAAATGAACCTTGCCAGAAAATAATGCTTCTTGTTCCATCAACGGATTTTTTTCATTCGGGGCAACACTTCCTCCTGCTACTTTCGACATGGAAATGGTCCCACCTGTATGAAGGACTAAAATGGTCTTCATTTGTTTCCTCCTTTGTTTTCTTTATTTTTTAACCAAAATTGTTTCACTTGTTGAATGAGTTGTTCATTGGTGTTTGCCTTTCGATGCGCCAACCAATGCGGCGGAAAGAAACGCTGGACACTTGGTAATTCAAATCGTTCGTCTAATAACAACACAAAGCCTTTATCTTGCGCATCTCGAATGACACGTCCAGCCGCTTGCAAGACTTTATTCATGCCAGGAATTTGATACGCAAATTGAAACCCTTGCCCTCGCTCTTCTTGATAAAAAGTGCGAATCAGTTCTTGCTCTGGGTTCATTTGTGGTAGCCCGACACTAACAATTATCGTACCAATCAATCGGGTACCTTTCAAGTCAATTCCTTCTGAAAATATACCACCTAAAACACAAAAACCGATGAAAGTTTCTTGAGGATTCTCTTTAAATTCAGCTAAAAATGCTTCTCGCTCTTTTTCGTTTAAGTCCGTTCCCTGAATTTGAGTTTTTACTTGCGGGTAACGTTGGCTAAATACTTGATAGACATCATCCATATAGGCGTAGGAAGGAAAGAAAATTAAATAATTACCTGTTTTTGTTTCACTTAACTTCCCTAAAAGTTCACTAATCTGTGGATAACTTTTTTCACGGTTTTTATAGGTTGTTTGAAGATGACTACCAATCATCAACAATTGATTTTCTTCCGGAAAAGGATACGGAATCCGATAACGTAGGCTTTCTTCACCTCCACCAAGCACTTCTTGATAATAATTCAGAGGTGTTAAACTTGCCGAAAATAAGATACTCGCTTTCCCTTTATCTAATCGTTGTGACAATAAATAAGCCGGATCGACACAAAATTGTTTCACAACGCAGTCATAGTTTCGCAAAGAAATAGACGTATAAAAACCGTTGTCGTAATACTCGCTGATTCGAAGATAACTTAAACAATCAAAATAAAAACTGAGAATCGACGCCAATTCCTCAATGTGTTGATTTTCTGGCAACCATTCTGCAATTACTTCTGTTAATCGATGTATCTGTTTAACTAATGAATCAATTGGCGCGCGTTGGGCAAAAAAATCCGTGTCTTTTTCTTCACAGATTGCTTCAATATCATCAAACGTAGTTAAGACTTTTTGACAAGCTCTTTTCAATTGAACAGATTCTTTTTGCAATCTTTTTTGAATTTGCAAAACCGCATTCCTAGAAATAGCGGCCGAATACATCTCCCGTGAACGATTAACCAAATTATGGGTTTCATCCACTAAAAAAATATTCTCTTCTGCACTTTGGGGTTCTTCAAAGAAGCGCCGTAAATAAACCGTTGGATCAAATAGATAATTGTAATCGCCAATAATTAAATCACACCAAAGACTTGCATCTAGCGACAACTCGAATGGACACAATTGGTGCTTTTGTGCATACCGTTCAATAACCTCTCTCGTTAAATGATTTTCATGTTGCAATAAATCCCACAGTCCCTCATTTAAACGATCATAATAGCCATCAGCAAACGGGCAATGTTCTGGTGTACAATTTCGTTCAGTTAAAAAACAAATTTTATCTTTTGCTGTTAACGTAATACTCTTAGTTTGCGCTTGTTTTTCGGACAGCGCTTTGACGGCATCTTCAGCCACTTGCCGCGTGATGGTCTTAGCTGTTAAATAAAAAATCCGTTCACCTTCTTCTTCACCAATTGCTTTCATTGCTGGAAAAAGAGTGGACATTGTCTTGCCTGTTCCAGTTGGTGCTTCCACGAAGAGCCGCTGTTTACTAAGAATTGTTTTATAGACGGCTACCGCCAATTCTCGTTGCCCTTTGCGATACTCCCCGTAAGGAAAACTAAGATTTTTTAATGATTTATTTCTCAAAATACGCCACTCTTCTTTAAAAATTACCCACTGTTCATAGCGCTTCATCAAATCAGTAAAAAACTCCGCTAATGCAGCTTCTGTAAAATGGCGTTCTTGTCGTGTGATTTGTTTTGTGGTGGTCTGATAATAAGTGAGTTGAAGCGTTATTTCAGAAAGTTGTTCTTGTTGGCAATACATGTGACCATAACACATCGCTTGATACCAAAACAATTCGACCTTTTCTGGCGGCAATTCTTCAAACGCTGGTTCGGATGTTTTAATTTCATCAATGACCACTTGCCCAGTTTCTTTCACAAAAATGCCGTCTGCACGACCTTCTACACAATAATTATGGCCATTTAAAGGCACCTCAATTTTTAAAGATACTTCCTTTTGATAAAGGCTCCCCGCTTCCTTTTGCAACATTCGATGAAGGCGACTACCTTCTTGTGGTGTATGTTCACTCACATGGCGAGAATCGATACTTCCCCGCCTTAAAATAAATTCGACCACTTGACGCACCGCAATTTTTCTCGTTGATTTCACGTAATCCCACCTATCTGCCTCCCTATTATAGAACATACATTCGCTAAACAAAAGCAAAAAATCCAAAACGAACACAATCATGCGTTCATTCTGGATTTCTCTTTAGATTATCAACAATTAAAAACAACTTGTTTCTTCTAACTGTTTGGTTTCTTTTCCATTTGCTTTTGCCACGACCAATTGCGCCATTTGTTTAAACGAATTATTTAAACCAATGCCGCCCTTTTTGGGCATCTTCACAATCGGTACTTGCTGATAATAGTGACTAACTGCTGGATTTTCTTCTGCCATCGCTGCAATTGCAGGAATGCCTGCAGCATTAAACTTACAAGCTAGACGAGCAGCCATTTCTCCAAAATTAGGATAATGCATGGCTGGTCCGCAAAGAACCGCATCGGCATGAAACTTTTTTGCAAAGCCAATAAATTTCTTTGCTACCTCTTCCTCGTTTTCCAAATAATATTGGTCACCACAATAAAGTGTCGCAACAATTTCCGCACCTTGCTTCTGTAAAAATGGTAGCAATGTTACCCCTGGACCTAAGGGAGCTTTTTTACCACTTGGTTTCAGCTGAGCTTGTTCATCACTGCCAAATCCTGCTAAACTGTGGTTTAAGACTAAAAGGATTTTTTTCATGCCTATTTCCTCCTTATTTATAAATCATCGAAGTCAAAGGAATCAAAATCAATTTCTTCACTCTCTTCTTCTTGTGCTTTCAATTCTTCACGTAAATATTGGTCATCCATAACTCGAATAAAAGGATAATAAATGAACATTCCTAGTACCAATAAGAGAGCTTGCAGAATTGATCCTTGCCAACCGCTGACTAAAAATCCTGAGATAATTGGCGGGGTCGTCCACGGCAATTGAATACCATTCGTCAATGGAACTAAGCCCCAATCCATAGCAAAATAGGCAATAATAATATTAATTGCGGGTACTAAGACAAATGGAATTAAAAGGATTGGATTTAAAACAATTGGTAACCCAAAAATGATTGGTTCGTTAATCCCAAAAACACCAGGAATTAGTGAAAGTTGCGAAAGCTTTTTAATTCGTTGACTTTTACAGAATAAGACCATCACAATGATTAATGAGAGTGTGGAACCGGCGCCACCAAATGTTGCAAACATATCTTGAAATTGTCCAGTGATGATGTTGGGAATTTCATGACCGTCTTTAAATGCTTGTAAATTTTCAACAGACAATGCCCGCAAAACAGGATTAAAGACTGCGCCAACCACACTACCTCCGTTAATGCCAAAGAACCAAAAGAAGTGTAAAAATAAATAAGCAATGCTCATTGCACCTAAGGTATTACCAAGACTCAATAAGGGCGTTTGTAGAAATTCAAAAATAACATCTTGTAAATTACCATAAGGAGTTAAAGCAGCCAGCCAATTGACTAAAAACATGAGAGTAACAACTAAAAAACTCGGAATCAGGGCCTCAAAAGACTTAACCACTGTTGGTGGCACTCCTTCTGGCATTTTTATTGTCCACCCTTTACGAACAATGGCCACAAATAAACGAGTCGCAATTAATGCGACAATCATTCCTAAAAACAAGCCACTGGAACCCATCCATTTTAAAGGTAAACTAGTAACTTCATAAACCTTTGAACTATTTTCCGGTGTAAATAATGTTTGATAAGGCGTTACAATAAAAAATGAAACCAATGCGATAATTCCTGCTTGCATTGCATCCACATTGAATTGTTTTCCTAAACTATAGGCAATACCGACAACGGCCAGAATAGTCATTACATCAAAACTAGCACTAGCTGGAACAGACATCATTGTCGCCCAGTCTTTACCAAGCAAATGAGACATCCAAGTATCCCATTGTGGCAAAGGAAAATTAGCAATTAATAAGAAGACCGAACCAACAATCAACAAGGGCGTTGATAAAAGGAAGCCATCACGAATCGCTACTAAATACTTATTTTCTCCTATCACTTTTGCCAAAGGGGTCAATACGCGCTCTAACCAATCCAAAAATTTTTGCACGGTCGTCACTCCTATCTATTATTTTTTATTTTGCTTAATTAACCGCAGCGCTTCTTTCAATGCTTTTTCGCCATCCATCATGCCATAAATTTCTGGCGCAATTGCAGCGACAGGAATCCCTTGAGGAGCAAATTGTTCTTTTGTTTTTTCTAATAAAAAACGGACTTGTGGTCCTAATAAAATAGCAACAGGCTTCTCTGCTTCAACCACTTCTTGTGCTCTTGCAATAGGAAAAGCAGTAATCATTAAAGGCATTTGATGTTTTTCCACCACTTCCATCATTTTATTCACCATAATACTTGTAGACATCCCTGCATCACAAAAAAGATAAATTTGTTTTTTACTCATGTTCCTTCACTCTCCTCATTTATTCAATTGGTGCTTTGATTCTTTTTTCATAGGCCGCTAACCATTCTTGTGAAATCGGCTGAATCTCTGTGGTATGATTCTTGCCTGGATTTGCAATATAGATTTCTGGTTGCTGCATATCAGTACCAACCGTAAAAGTAAATTCCACATTCGTAGCTACGCCCCAGTCTCCCTGTTTGTTCATGGCCACTAGTGAAAAAGCTCCTGCTTTCCCATAACGTTGGGTCAATTTTTCATGAAAAGCATAGACGGCTTGATCACATGCTTGTTGTGGCGAGCGCCCTTCCCCCATTAAACGAACGATTTCATAAGAAAGACAGCCTTTCATTAAATCTTCACCTAAGCCTGTAGCCGCAGCACCACCAATTTCGCTATCAACATAAAAACCAGAACCTGACAGTGGTGAATCGCCAACACGTCCTGCTTTTTTCATGAAGAGTCCCGAACTGGAAGTGCCAGCTGCCATTGATCCTGTTTGGTCTAACGTAATAGCGCCGACAGTATCATGCCCATCATAGGGGTTCAACTGATTTTCCTGAATTTCTTTTAAACGCTTTTGCCACCATTGATTAGCGCGTTCTGTCAACATATTCTTTCTTTCAAAACCGTGCAACATTGAATATTTCGTTGCACCTGCGCCAACACGAAAACTATTAAACTTCTCTTTACTTAATGCTTTAGCCACTGAAATCGGATTTTTAACATCTGTAATTCCCGCCACAGCACCAATTGCAAATGTGTCTCCATCCATATAGGCAGCATCCATTTCTAAAATCCCTTCCTCATTAGGTAAACCGCCGTAGCCCACTGACTTATAAAAAGGATAGTCTTCTACTTCTTTAATTAATTGTTCCACGGCCGTGCCTGCAGCACCTCCTTGTTGTAATTCTTCTGTAGCTTTTAGTAACCCATCATGTGCCATCCGCCATGTCGCAATTGCACCCCAAGTCATTTTCCATCCGCCCTTTCGTTAACGCTTACATTTCTCCACCATTATAAACTAGTATATACTGTTTTGTATATACTGAAAATGAAATTTTATACAGAAAAATAGAAGATACACGTATGCGACCTCTACGAAACACATTGGCTTCTTCTCATACGTGTATCTTCTATTGGTTTTATGCTTCTGTTAATGCAATCATCGCTTGCATATAGATTTCCAGATTAAGCAGTAAATCTTTTTCATCCATATATTCATCTTGGTTATGTGCAATGCCTTTTTGACCAGGAAATGATGGACCAAAAGCAACGATATTCGGCATAAAGCGAGCATACGTAGCACCTGTAGTTGTGACTGGCGTCCCATCTAAGCCAGTAATTTGTTCATAAACCTTGGTTAATTTTTGAACATTGCGCTCATCTTTTGGAAACAGCGTACTAGGGAGGCGGCGGATGACGGTCACTTCACTTTCTGGAAATAGTGCCTTCGTTAGCTGCGTGGTTACTTCGTTTTCTGTAATAGAAACAGGATAACGCACGGCCAATGATAACACCAATTGCTGTCCTCTTTTTTCCAACGCATAGGGCGTTAAAATCAATTGCCCACTATCCTGATCCTTAAAGTCCAGAGCTACTCCTTCGCCATAGTGCTTTTCGTGAAAACTAGCGGTTAACCAGTCGAAATACTGTAATAAATTTCCTTTGACTAACTGTTCCTCGCTAATTTTCTGTGCCAATAAAGTAATCGCGTTCTTGCCTAGTTCTGGCGCATTGGAAGGAGCACGTTTTCCCGTGATTGCTGTTGTTTTTCCCGCAATCACCACACTTAATTGATCAGGTACGTGGTCTTTTGCTTGATCACCTATAATCTGACCAATTTGTTCACTTGAATCATCTGGGATGGTCGTTGTGATCTCATAATTAACAATCCCTCGCTCCCCATAAACTACTGGATATTTACAATCTGGAGTAAATCCAAAAACGGGTGCGTTTTCCTTCTCTAAATATAAGGGGATATCTCCACTCCCACTTTCTTCATCCGTGCCAAACATTAAGCGAATGGTTTTCTTTGGTTGGTAACCAAGTTCTTTCAGTAATTTCATTCCATACAGGCAAGCCAAGATAGGACCTTTATTATCTAGAATTCCTCTACCATACAAACGTTGATTTTTTTTCGTTAATTGAAAGGGCGGCACTGACCAACCAGAACCTTCTGGTACTACATCTAAATGACCAATAATTCCCAGATATTCTTCCGCTGTTCCCCATTGCGCATAGCCAACTGCGTCATTGACAATCCCAGTTTGAAAACCATAACGCTCTGCAAGTTTCAGCGTTTCTTCCAAGGCTCTTTTCGGTCCTTCGCCAAAAGGTGCCTCTTTTTTAGGCGACCCTTTCACACTTCGAATCGCGATAATTTTGTTTAAGTCTTCATAAAATAAATCTTTTTGAGCGGCTATTTCTTCTTTGATCTTCATTCGTTCCAAGAACCTCCTAGCTCCACTTGGTTGTTTTCAGACGGGCTATAGCGGGTCAGTGTGTTTTTAAACGTGTACCGATCTGCTCGATATAAAGAGACATCATATAAAATAGGAGTTGCATCAAGCGCATAGGTGATAGAGTGGACTTGTAAAAGTGGTTGGCCCACAGGAACATTCAATAATTCTGAAATTTCCGCTTCAACTAAGATTGCTTCAATTTCTTGATGCGAATAAGCAATCTCGACGTTCTTCTCGATTAAGCAGAAAAGAGAGCCCTCGAAGTCTTGCTTCGTATGGCCTTGTACGTATGCCTGTGGCAAATAAATTTTTTCAACTGTCATTGGTTCGCCGTCTAACATTCGGCGGCGAATCAGTTCATAAATTGCCTCATTTTTGCCTACTTGGAGCGCCTCCCGAATTTTCTCAGCGGGATGTACTACTTCTTCAAAGGAAATGACTTCTGTCTGGCTTTTTTTCCCGTAAGCTTTGGCTGCCTCAGTAAAACCTTGTAAGCCAGCGCGACCACTTTGAATTTTCGCTTGCGACATCACATAACTACCTTTACCATGTCGTTTTACCAAAATATTTTTGCGGATCAAATCATCAATCGCTTTACGGATGGTCAAGCGACTGCAGTTATATTCTTTAGCTAAATCATATTCTGAAGGTAATTTTTGTGCACTTACATACAGACCGTCTCGAATCTTCTTTTCAATTTCTGCAGAAATTTGCTTAAATTTGGGTGCATTTTCTGTCATTTCATCGCCTATCTTTCTTCAAAAAAATAAATTTTCTAGTATATACCACACTGTCTATACTAAATCAATTTTTAAGAAACCGCAATCATTTGTTGCGTTTCTTAAAAATCAAAAAAAGAAAGCGAGCCACAAGTCGGTTGGACTTGTGGCTCGCTTTTTTAGGAAAAAATGTGTTATTTCCCTTTCATCCGTTCTTTGCCTTCTTGACACATATAGAGTAGCGGACAGGCTTCACATTTAGGCGCTCTTGCTAGGCAGTGATAACGCCCAAAGAAAATCATGGTATGGTGCGTTTTCACCCAGAGTTCTTTCGGAACTTTACGCATTAAGGTTTGCTCAACTTCAGTAACATTCGCATTTAGCTTACAAATTCTAAGGCGCTTGGACACTCGTTCCACATGTGTATCTACTGCAAAAGCCGGTTCGCCGAAAGCATCTCCCATTACTACATTGGCTGTTTTTCTCCCCACGCCAGGTAAACTGACCAGTTCATCTCTGGTTTGCGGAACTTCTCCATTGAAACGTTCTAAAAGTTGTTGTGCGCACGCTTTAATATTTTTTGCTTTATTGCGATATAAGCCAATGGTTTTTATTTTAGCAATAATCTCCTCCACCGGCGCAGCTGCTAAAGCTTCTGGTGTTGGAAAAGCTGCGAATAAACCAGGAGTCGCTTTATTTACCGATACATCGGTTGCTTGCGCACTTAAAATCACAGCAATTAATAATTCAAAAGGATTCTTATGTTTTAATTCACATTCTGCATTTGGAAACATCTCATACATAATTTCAATAGCTTCCATTGTTTTCTCTTTTGATAGCATGGCCCACCTCCTTTTTATTCACTGTCTTCTGGATTTAACCAATTGTGTAATGTAACCTTTGGCAACGATTCTTGTGTCTGACCTTGTTGTTCAATCTCATTTTGAATCATAGAATCTTTTCGTTTTTTCTGATCAGCAGCAACTTGTTCTTTGGTGGTAATATTTTTACGCTCCCACGCAAGTAAAATACGATCAATATATTTCAAACTATACGCCTGATTTAAAACAGCTTCTCGCAACGCTAACCGGATTAATTCAGGGGAATAATGGTCCGTGTTCAACCACTGACCAATCATTTCTAATTCAATTGGTGAAAGTGGACGTCCGAATTCTTTTTCAAAGCCTTGATAAAGCTGTTTAATTTCATCTTCGTGGTTTGCGACAACTTGTTTTTCTTTGCTCGTTTGTAGAAATAATTGAATCTTTTGAAAAACAGGCAGTAAATCATACGTATCCATCATTTGACCTTTTTGGTTTTGTTGTGTTTCAATTCGAATAAAACCGCGAGAAACCAATTGATTTAATAACTTATAAATCGTATCTGGCGTTTTACCCATCGTCTCTGCAATCGCCATTAAGTCTGGAAATAAATCGCCTGCATTTTGCGAACGAAAAAGTTGCAGTAAAAAGAGAAATTCATCATCTTTCAAACCAATTTTTTGGTAATGATCAAATAGTAAGTTTGAGATTGTTGTTTCACCAGCTTCTAAATATTCACGAATTGATAACATTGTTGTTGTCCACTTCCTCTTGCTTGTTTCACTTATTGCACTTGATAAACATCAAAATAAATAGCTTTCATATAATCAATTAAATAACTAGGATTCAATTCTTCTCCCGTTGCATCATAAATTAATTGATTTGGTTTACGTGAAGCGCCGTACTGATGAATATGTTGTGTTAACCATTTACGGATATCAGAATAATCCTCCGAAGCTAAAATTTCATCAACAGGTAATTCTTGTTTCATTGCGTGAAATAGTTGCGCAGCGTACATATAACCCAAGGCATAAGATGGGAAATAACCAAAGCTACCTCCAGACCAATGAACATCTTGAAGGACACCTTCTAAATCATTTTCAGGTGATACGCCTAAGTACTCTTGGTATTTTTCGTTCCACACTTTTGGCAAATCAGCGACTTCCAAAGAACCATTAAACAACATTTTCTCAATTTCATAACGAATAATGATATGCAAAGGATAGGTGAGACTATCGGAATCAATCCGTATCAAACTTGCTTTCGTTTCTTTTAAAGAAGCATAGAAATCTTCAAAAGCAATATCATCAAAAGTGCCTTCTGCGCATTCTTGGAAAAACGGGTATTGTTTTTGCCAAAAAGCCCGGTTGCTACCAATGATAATTTCATTAAAGAGCGATTGTGATTCGTGAATCCCCATAGAGGCACCTTCGCTTAGCGGCGTAAAGTCAAATTTAGGATCAAAATTTTGTTCGTACATCCCATGACCCGCTTCATGAATCACACCAAATGTTGCCATTGAGAAATTATTTTCTTCCCAGCGCGTAGTAATCCGCGCATCATTTCGATTTAGAGCTGTCATAAATGGATGAACTGTATCATCTAATCGGCCTTTTGAAAAATCATAGCCTAATTGTTCAACCACACCAATCACAAAACGGCGTTGTTGTTCTTTGGTCATTTTTCTAGATAAAAAGTCAGTTCTAGGCGGCGTACCTTTTTCCGCTAAAACGGTCCGAATCTCTTGAATCCCTTGTTTTACTTGGTCGAATACTTGGTCTAGTTTCTCAACCGTCATCCCTGGTTCAAATTGATTTAATAACACATCATACGGAGTTTTTTCTTCTTTTTGCCAATAAGGAATGAACTCTTTTTGGAACGCAACGACCTTCGTTAAGGTTTCTTCTAACAAGCCGAAATCTTGTGCAGCGCGTGCTTTTAGCCAATCTGTATGTGCTTGGTTTAATACTTTAACATATTCTTGCATACGTTCAGCTGGAACATTTTTATTCAAAGCATATTCTTCTTTTACTTTTTCAAAAACCAGTTTCCCTAATTCAGATAATTCTTCAGGGCGTGTCTCAAAATAGGCCAATGCTTCTTGAATAACTGGGCCAATACTTCGTTCAAAATATAATCCGGTTAAATACCCTTCTACTTCTCCTCGAAAAGGACTACTTTTTTCTGGCATCCCAGTTGATGAATCCCAGTCTAATAATGTCAAGGCATTTTTTAGTAATTGAATTTCTTTCACTTCTTGTAAAAATACAGCTTCCTTCATTTTTTTACACCAGCTTTCTTAGTCTTCCCGTGGTTTTCTTGGTGGACGTGTTCCCCAGTATTGGAATAAATCTGTTCGTAAGGCTCCGTTGTAAAGCTTCCGTTTTTTAGTAGCTTTGGCACCATAATATTCTTCAAAAGCAAGATCACTCGTCAGTATATACTTGCTCCAAGTAGTTAACGGACGGAAAACATGGCCCATTTCTTTATACAAACGACGAACACTTTCCTCTTCTCCTAAACGCTCACCATAAGGCGGGTTAGCTACCATTACACCATATTCCTTCTCGGTTGTAAAATCTTTTAAGGCCAATTGTTTAAAGGTAATTGAATCACCTAAACCAACTTCCTCAGCATTCGCTCGTGCGACTTCAATCATTCGCCCATCAACATCTGAACCACAGATATCTAACTCAACATCGTAGTCTGCCTTTGCCTCGGCTTCGTTACGTACTTTTTCAAAAATTGCTGGATCAACCCAATCCCATGTTTCACAAGTGAAACTACGATTAAAGCCAGGGGCAATGTTATGGCCAATTAATGCTGCTTCAATACAAATTGTTCCAGAACCACAAACTGGATCATAAAAAGGACGATCTTTGCGCCAATTGGTCAACATCACTAAAGCAGCTGCCATGTTTTCCTTAAGAGGTGCGCCCCCCTTTTCAATGCGATAGCCCCGTTTAAATAAACTTGGCCCAGTCGTGTCCAACGTCAACGTCACTTTATCTTTTAGAAGAGCCACTTCTAATTTAAACAAAGCTCCTGTTTCGGTTAAAGGCACCGTCGCTGGACGATGGTAAACTTCTCTTAAACGGTTAACAATGGCTTTTTTGGTGATGGCTTGGCAATCAGGAACACTATACAATTTTGACTTAATTGATTTACCTGCAACTGGAAATTCTGCATCTAAAGGCAAATAATCTTCCCAAGGAAGTGCTTTAACTTTTTCAAATAATTCATCAAAACTATAGGCGTTAAATTCGCCAACGACGATTTTAATCCGATCTGCTGTTCGTAGCCATAAATTGGCAGTGGCAATTGTTTCAACAGTGCCTTCAAAGACGGCCCGGCCATTTTCTACTTCACAGGGAATCCCTAAATCACGCAATTCTTTTCCAACTAATGCTTCTAAGCCACTAGCAGCCGTTGCAACAAGTTTGAATGTTTTTTCTTTCGTCATAAAAACTCCTTCTTGACTCTTTTTTATTGTCTGGAGCTAACAGTCCTGCCGACTACTGCTCCGCTTGTTTTTTGTAATTGTCCGCTTTCTCTGAACTAAACGGTCCTGTCCCAGCCTCTTTAGAACAGACAGCTTACTACTTTTATCTCAGCTTCTTTATTTTAACATTTTTTTATTCTTTTCGTAAAAAAAGCCTTCACAACTACGTTGGAAGGTCTTCCTGAATTACTTGTAATTTTCTATAAGCCATGTTCTGTATCACCAATTCTTCAGGAAAAATTGGTGACGGTCATCATCTATCTGCAGAGTAAACTCTGCCTCTTCTACTCGTTCATTTCCTTTAGAAGAGCGCCCCTACCATTGTTTGGGTTGCTCGCTCGAGGGGTTTACCGCGTTCCACCGATGGAGTTTCCCACATCGCTTCGTCACTGTGGCACTTTCAAGGATACTTTGACATAGTCGAAACCTTAGTCATTTTTCCTGCCGTTACTCTAAAAGAGTACCTTAGCTTATGATTTCGCTAAGCACGAACACTACAAGCATCTCAGCTTGTGCGAGCATGGACTTTCCTCAGCTTGCATAAGCAAACCGCGATCACCCGAAAATTACAAATCTGTTTAAACGAACAGCAAAAATTTACACGCTACAACAAGTGTCCGCTATTCTAACAAATGCTTTTTGTTCCTCGTGAAAGCTTGACTTAAATTGTCTTGTTAAAATTGACGTGTTTGTGCATTATCAACATCATGGTTCGCTGGTTCTGCAGTCATTGACGGTGCAGAAGGCGTTACAGGTGTTGAAGGTGTTTCATCTAACTTTTTACCAAAAACTTCACGCTCTAAGTTTGATAAACGTTTTAAAATATCAAAGTTGGTCACTGCTGCACTTTTTGGTACTTCTTGAGCAACACGAGGCGTTGGTTGGGCTTTTGATAATTGGTCTAATTTTGCCATTAAGCGGCTGTTTTCTTCTTGCAAGCTTAATAATTCTTTATTATAAGCTTCGTAGTCTTTAATAACATTGTCTAAAAATTCGTCTACTTCAATTGGGTCATACCCGTTCATCATTTTCGTTTTAAATTCTTTTTGTAAAATGTCTTTAGGACTATATACTAAATTTGCCATGTTTACACCTCATTTGTTTATTTACGATAGAAAATTTCATAGTTCCACAAATACTATTGTAACGAAAAATAGCTAGAAAATCAAACAGATTCTCTAATCAATCACCGAGTTTTGTAAATCATCCATTGTAATTAAGCGAATATCATAGGGTTCTCGTTCCGAAAAATGTTGTGCATCCTTTAAAAAATACTCCGTTTTGCCAGGGTACTCTTTGTCATAAATAAGTAAGCTGCCCCCAGAATGTTCCAAAAGAAATTTTGTATGCATTTTTAATTGTGCTGGCGATTGATAGGGCTGGTGACTTACTGAGTTGATATAATCAGCCAAACTTTCCGCTTTCGTTAACAGTTCTCGATTTTGTTCATTCCAATTATTGCCAAAGTCTTTAAACGGATAAAGTAAACCTAGCTGAACTTCTGGATATTCCGTTTTTAATTCCCCAACTACTTCAGCTGTCCAAAGTTCAACACCTAAATTGCCAGAAATCAAAATCCATTCTACTCCCGTTTCAATATAACTGGCTAACTCTTTTTTTAAGACATTTTTAATAACTGTGATTTTCGGGTCTTTTCCTTGAAATATCCCCAATTCAAAGCTGCGATAACCGGTGACATAGAGGGTTTTTATCATTTCCATAAGTCATCCCTTTTCTTTCAGGTCTTTTTTTTGGTATAATACAGGCTAGGAGTGTGATAAACGTGACGTTCCATTATCCTAACGGAATACCTTATAATCATCATGAAGCACAATCACCAAAAAAACAAGTAAAAAAGAAACGCCCCGTTGAATTTGGTAATCGTGGGATGGATTTCGAAGAAGCGATCAATCAAAGCAATCAATATTATCTATTGAATAAGCAAGCAGTCGTTCATAAGAAACCAACTCCTGTTCAAATTGTTAAAGTAGATTATCCCAAACGAAGTGCGGCTGTTATTAAGGAGGCCTACTTTAGACAAGCTTCAACGACTGATTATAACGGTGTATATCAAGGCCGTTACATAGATTTTGAAGCGAAAGAAACGAAAAATACCACGTCCTTTCCCTTTAAAAATTTTCATCAACATCAAATTGATCATATGGAACAATGTATAGCACAACAAGGGATTTGTTTTGTGCTATTATGGTTTTCAAGCTTAAAACGCTGCTTCTTTTTTAGTGGTGAAAATCTAATAACGCATTGGAAAAACCAAGCAGTTACTGGAAAAAAATCTATGCCGCTTGCACTCATCGAGAAAGAAGGAATTGAATTATCTTTTGGAATCGCACCGCGAATCCCTTATCTCGACGCAGTGGAACAATATATTCAGACACACTAGATTCATAAAGTTTTGAAAGTATAACAAAGGAGTTGCTATTTATGCCAACCGCAAATTCAGGCTCGCGAGCTGCTAGACATGCATCCAACACCTCATCGAAGTCAAGTTACAAGAAAAAGACACAACCGCCGAAAAAGAAAAAACGGCTTGTTTTAAAAATCTTTCTTGGCTTACTTATCGCTGGGATGGTCGCTTTTTTAGCAGGCGTTGGTCTTTTTTGGTTCTATGCACGACAAGCCCCAAAATTAGAAGATGACAAACTGAATGCGACAGTTTCATCGAAGCTTTACGATATTAATAATGAAATTTTTGAGGATTTAGGCGCAGAAAAGCGTGAATTAATTCAACCAAATGATGTGCCTCAATTATTAAAAGATGCCATTGTTTCTGTCGAAGACCGTCGTTTCTATAAACACATTGGTGTGGATCCGATTCGGATTATCGGTTCTGCCCTTTCAAATGTCAAAAATGGTGGATTACAAGGCGGAAGTACCTTAACCCAACAATTAATTAAATTGTCCTACTTCTCTACAAAAGAATCTGACCAAACCTTGAAACGGAAAGCACAAGAAGCATGGATGGCTGTTCGTTTAGAACGTGAAAAATCAAAAGAAGAAATTTTAACTTACTACATTAACAAAGTCTACATGGCGAATGGTTTTTATGGAATGGAAACAGCGGCTGAAAATTATTATGGTAAACATTTATCTGAACTTGATTTACCACAAACGGCCCTACTGGCAGGAATGCCACAAGCGCCAAACTCATACGATCCCTATACAAAACCAGATACTGCTAAAGAACGCCGAGATGTCGTACTCTACACAATGTACGACAATAAAAAAATCTCGAAAGCAGAGTACGAAAAAGCCAAAGCTACTCCAATCGATGAAGGCTTAGTGCCATTAAAAGCCAGTGATGACAATCGAAAAGTCGTAGATAATTACGTCAAAGAAGTAATCAATGAAGTGAAAGCAAAAACTGGTAAAAATGTTTACACAGACGGACTAGATATCTACACAAACTTAGATATGAATGCCCAAAAACAACTTTACGATATTGTCAACAGTGATCAATACGTTGCGTTTCCAGATGATAAAATGCAAGTGGCTTCAACCGTTATTGATGTTGCCTCTGGACAAGTCCGAGCACAGATTGGTGGTCGTCACATTCCTGATGATGTACAATTAGGAAACAATTTAGCTGTTAACACCCAACGTGATGTTGGTTCAACCGTGAAACCAATCATGGATTATGGTCCCGCAATTGAGAATTTAAATTATTCGACAGGTCGCCTCATGGTGGATAAACCAACGAAATATCCTGGTACCGACATTGATGTCTTCAACTCTGATTTAACATATCAAGGCGTCATTACTATGCGCCGTGCGATTATGGGTTCTCGTAACACGACTGCGGTCCAGACGTTTGATGAAGTTGGTAAAGAAAACATCATGCCTTTCATTAAAGGGCTAGGAATTGACTATAAAAACTTAGAAGCCTCGAATGCCATTTCAAGTAACACAAGCGATGTAGATGGCGATAAATATGGAATTTCCTCATTGAAGTTAGCAGCAGCTTATGCGGCTTTCGCCAATAACGGGATTTACAACAAACCGTATTACGTAAACAAAGTCGTTTTCAATGATGGAACTAGCGTTGATTATCAACCTGATGGCAAACGTGCAATGAAAGACTCTACCGCCTATATGATGACGGATATGTTAAAAGATGTTTTAAACGGCGGAACAGGATTTAACGGCGCCATTCCAGGCTTAATCCAAGCGGCCAAAACAGGGACTTCTAACTATACTGATGAAGATTTAGCGCGAATGGGCACAACAGAAAAAGGAATTGCCCCGGATAGTACCTTTGTTGGTTATACAACACACTATGCCGTTTCTGTTTGGACTGGATACAATGATCGAAATACACCAATCTATCAAGAATACTATGGGATTGCCTCGGATGTTTATCGTGAAATAATGAGTTACTTGTCTCAAAATGTTTCAAACGATGACTGGGTGCAGCCAGACAGTGTTGTGCGGGTAGGTAATGAATTATACGTGAAAGATGCCTATGAGGTACCAAATGTACAAGTTTTACCAAGTACTACCTCTTCAGCACCACAGCCGGAATCTAGCAGTACGGTGGAATCCTCTTCCACAAAAGAAGCGGAAAGTTCATCAAGTTCTAGTTCAGAAAGTGCGCCTTCTTCCTCTGAAGCGCCACCATCAACCGAACAACCGGCAAGCTCTTCCTCAGCAGAGCAACCAGCAACATCGGAACAACCACCTGAACCATCAAGTTCTAGTTCACAAGAACCGCCGCAACCACCTGAAAGTAGTTCTAAACCAGATGAAAATAAAGCAGCATAAAAAGTACGGGGCTCATGATGAGCCCCGTACTTTTTTAGATTAAAAATGGACGAAGTGAACTGAATCACTTCGTCCATTTTTGCTTATTTACTTTCTTTATTTGCCAAAGCTGCACCAACAAATCCTTTGATTAAGCGTTGTGGGCGATTTGGACGAGAAATTAATTCTGGGTGGAATTGACAAGCCACAAAGAATTGTTTTTCAGGAATTTCAACAATCTCAACTAAACGATTATCTGGTGAAACTCCAGAGAAAACTAAGCCATTTTCTTCAAATAATTGACGATATTTGTTGTTAAATTCATAACGATGACGGTGACGTTCTTGGACAACATCTTCATTTCCGTATGCTGCCGCAGTTTTCGTTCCTTTTTTCAATTTACATGGATATAAACCTAAACGTAGTGTGCCACCTAAATTCTCGATGTTTTCTTGATCTGCCATTAAATCAATAATGTTATTTGTCACGTCAGGATTAGTTTCTGCAGAACCAGCATCTTCTAAGCCCACAACGTTACGACCAAATTCTACACAGGCCATTTGCATACCTAAGCAAATGCCAAGGAATGGTACGTCATTTTCGCGAGCAAAACGAATCGCTTCAATTTTTCCTTCAATTCCACGATCACCAAAACCACCAGGAACCAAAATACCATCTGCTGAACCAATTCTTTCAGCGACATTTTCAGCAGTTAATTCTTGTGAATCAACCCAATCAATTTCGATATCTGAATCAAAATCAAACCCAGCATGTTTTAATGCTTCTACAACAGAAATATAGGCATCTGGTAATTCAACATATTTACCAACCAGCGCAATTTTTGTTTTCTTTTTCAAGTTAAGAACTTTTTCTTCTAATGCACGCCACTCAGTCATGTCTGCAGCCGGTGCATCCAATTTTAAATGATCACAAACAATTTGATCCATGTTTTGTGCTTGAAGTGCTAATGGAATGGAGTATAATGTTTCAACATCCCGAGATTCAATTACCGCTTCTGGATTAACATCACAGAATTGTGCTAATTTGTTTTTAGTGTTTTGAGAAACAGGTAATTCTGTACGAACCACTAAAATATTTGGTTGAATCCCTAAACTTCTTAATTCTTTGACACTATGTTGTGTTGGTTTAGTTTTCATTTCGCCAGCCGCTTTTAAGTAAGGAATCAAGGTTGTATGGATGTACATTACGTTGTCACTACCCATATCAGCTTTCATTTGACGCAATGCTTCTAGGAAAGGTAATGATTCGATGTCGCCGACAGTACCACCTACTTCTGTGATAATCACATCGGCATCCGTCATTTTCGCTGCACGCATGATTTTTTCTTTGATTTCATTGGTAATGTGTGGAATAACTTGCACTGTTGCACCTAAGTATTCCCCTTTACGTTCTTTACGTAAGACTTCTGAATAAATTTTCCCAGTGGTTACGTTTGAGTATTTATTTAAGTTAATATCAATAAAACGTTCATAGTGACCTAAGTCCAAATCTGTTTCGGCACCATCATCTGTGACAAAAACCTCTCCATGTTGGTAAGGACTCATTGTCCCCGGATCCACATTAATATATGGATCGAATTTTTGAATCGTTACTTTTAATCCACGATTTTTTAATAATCGTCCTAAAGATGCTGCGACAATCCCTTTTCCGATAGAAGAAACCACGCCACCTGTAACAAAGATGTATTTTGTCATAATAGTTAAAAACCCTTTCTTTGATAATATTTTGTAGAGAGAAGTAAAACAACTTTGAGACTCTTACGTTTCTCCAAATAAAAAAGAAACAAAAATAGAAAAGCTCCCTATCCATTACGAATAGGGAGCTTGTAAGTTCGTTCAAACTTCTGACCTTCTTAAAGGTGCCCAAGTAGTATAATACAAGCAAACGGACATCAGGTCAAGTACTTCTATTCAAGAAAATAATTTTTTCTATTTTCTCATTTTTCTTAAGCATTCAACTAAAAAGCTTGACTCCTTCTTAGGAATCAAGCTTTTTGGTTTCTTACTCTTCAGAATATTCGTCATCAAAATCGTCTTCATCTTCAACATCATCGTCATCAATGATTGTTAAATCTTCTTCGATTTGCGGAATGTCTTCTTCATCATCGTCTGAATCTGCACCAATCTCTTGTAAGTCAGAGTTGTATGCTTTGATTTCTTCATCTTCATCTTCTTCATCATCGTACAAGATGTCTTCTTCATCATCATTTGTTAATTCAGCATCTTCTGGATCGTCATCGTTATAGTCAATTACATCTTCATCGTTTGGATTAGTGATGAAGGCATTTACTTTTTTACGTTTTCTACGACGTGGTGCATCTTCTTCGTCTTCTTCCAAGCCATGTGTAACTTCTTCATCGATTGAATCGATTGGATACCATGAACGTAAGCCCCAACGATTGTCTCCCAATGAGATAAAGCTACCGTCGATGTTTAAATCTGTATAAAATTGTGCTAATTGGTCACGAATTTCACTATCAGACTTGCCAAGATAATTTTGGATTTGGTTAACTAAATCAGAAAAATCCATTACATCTGCATGTTGTTCTAAAATAGCGTGTGCTACTTCAATCATGGATAATTCTTTTTTGTTTAACCCTTCAAATACATTAATTTCCAAGAGGTACACGTCCTTTCACAGTCTACTCCTTATCATACAAAAACATTGAAAAAAAATCAATTCTATTCTGCAATATTTATGCAGTAAATTCTAATTCTAAATGATATTCTCCGATTCGCTCTGTTTGAGAGTATAAATCATAATCAACTAAAATCTTACCAGACATTGGTTGATCTTTTAAACTAACACGCAAATTATGTGTAAACGTACTAATCTGTAGCAAGCCATAAGGGGTTCGATAACTTGTATCTAATTTTTCCTGATAGCCAAATCTTAAACGCATCCGTAATTCGCCGGCACGAATCAGCTGAACATGCCCGTCTGGTTCAATTTTAATGGTTACGGGGGTTGGTTCTGTATCCTCTAATAATTCTTCTTTGTAACGAATGTATAATGTATCACCCATTTTTACTAATTGACCTTCTAAGTCAAAGAAAAAATCTTTTTGTTCGTTGCCTTGTTGGACAATCGTTTTTAGTTGAATCGATACAGGAACGCCTGTTGATAAATCCATAATGGTCACTCCTTTTCCAAAATATAACTTTCTTATTGTTGACTTTTTCAATATATTTGTCAACTAAAGTCAATTTTTCCTTGTTTATGTACCTTTTCTTATTGTATAAGCTCTTTTCACGGGTTGCAAGCATTTGTTTCATCTATTTAATAAGAAAACCGTTTACTATTTTAGAGAATTCCTTCAGAATTCGTTTATATAACATGCTTTTTTGCGTTTTTTGTATATAATATAAGAGAGAGTAAGAAAATAAACGTATTAAATGACGTAATTATAAATAGACAGGACGTTTTTTATGAGCACAACTTTTCCCCTTCACACCGAATCATTTATGCTCCTTGATTCAGGTTGTTTAACAAACAGTGACTATTTTTTACCTTTTGCCTTGACCGATGTTTTAACTACTTTTTCAGGAATGCAGCACCAACCAATCATTCATTTCTGGCAATTGGATCAAGCAATGATTCTTGGCATGAAAGATACCCGTGTACCACATCTAAAAGAAGGCATCACTTCTCTGCAAGAAAACGATTATTCTGTAGTCGTTCGCAATGCCGGCGGTTTAGGGGTGATTGCCGATTCGGGTATTTTAAATGTTTCACTTATTTTACCAAATAATTCTGAACACAAATTAAGTATCGATGCGGCTTATGAATTAATGTGGGCTTGGCTCCGTCAGAGTTTTCCGGAGAAAGAGATTGACGCCTTTGAAATTACTACATCCTATTGTCCCGGTACTTATGATTTAAGTATTGGCGGTCAAAAGTTTGCTGGGATTGCCCAACGACGCGTCAAAGACGGTATTTCTGTCATGATTTACATCAGCGTTAACGGCAATCAACTTGCTCGTGGAGAAGTGGTTCGAGACTTTTACCTTGCTGGGTTACAAGAACAATTTGGTGAAAATGGCTATCCACCCGTTGATCCAGCAGTGATGGCAAATTTAGAAACCCTGATTGAGACTCCATTAACAATAGACGCCGTAAAAACCCGTTTAATCGAAGCATTACCTCAACAATTTGAAAAATCTATTGATCCAAACTTAACCGAACCAATTATAACCTCAGAATGGTTCCAAACAAATTTAACTGTCCAGCTGGAAAAAATGGCGCAACGAAACGCCTTAATTAAAGGAGAGATCTTATGACGATTCCGTATAAAGAGCAACGATTACCAATCGAAAAAGTTTTTCGTGATCCCGTCCATAATTATATTCATGTCCAACATCAAGTGATTTTAGACCTTATTAATTCTGCTGAAGTGCAACGATTACGTCGCATTAAGCAACTAGGTACTTCTTCTTTTACGTTTCACGGTGCCGAACATAGTCGTTTTTCCCATTCTTTGGGTGTTTACGAAATTACACGTCGGATTTGTGAGATTTTCCAACGTAACTACTCTGTGGAACGATTAGGTGAAAACGGCTGGAATGATGACGAGCGCCTGATTACACTTTGCGCAGCTTTATTACATGATGTCGGTCATGGTCCTTATTCACATACATTCGAGCATATTTTTGATACAAACCATGAAGCAATCACGGTCCAAATCATCACCTCACCAGAAACGGAAGTCTATCAAATTTTAAATCGTGTTTCGGCAGATTTTCCTGAAAAAGTCGCCAGCGTTATTACTAAACAATACCCAAATCCTCAAGTGGTGCAAATGATTTCTAGTCAAATTGATGCCGATCGCATGGACTATCTGTTACGTGATGCTTACTTTACAGGGACGGAATACGGAACCTTCGATTTAACTAGAATCTTACGTGTGATTCGACCATACAAAGGAGGCATTGCCTTTGCTATGAATGGGATGCATGCGGTGGAAGACTATATCGTTAGTCGTTACCAAATGTATGTCCAAGTCTATTTTCACCCTGTTTCTCGTGGGATGGAAGTGATTCTTGATCATTTATTGCATCGGGCGAAAGAATTATTTGAAAACCCTGAATTTGACTATGATTTACAAGCCTCTCTGCTTGTACCATTCTTTAAAGGGGACTTCACCTTACAAGAATATTTAAAATTGGATGATGGCGTCCTATCTACGTACTTTACACAATGGATGGATGTGCCTGATTCAATTCTAGGTGATTTAGCCAAACGTTTCCTTATGCGTAAGCCTCTGAAGTCAGCCACCTTTACGAACGAAAAAGAGAGCGCAGCAACGATTGCTTATTTAAGGGAATTGATTGAAAAAGTTGGTTTCAACCCTAAATATTATACTGCCATTAATTCAAGCTATGATTTACCTTACGATTTTTATCGTCCAAATAAAGACCGTCATCGTACACAAATTGAATTGATGCAAAAAGATGGCTCATTAGTGGAATTGGCAACGGTCAGTCCCCTAGTTGCAGCACTTGCTGGTCAGAGTCAAGGAGATGAACGTTTCTATTTCCCTAAAGAAATGCTTGACCAAGGAAATAAAAAACATTACGATTTATTTGATGAGACGTATCGTGAGTTTTCAAGTTACATTCATAATGGTGCGTTAGTTTTAAAAAAATAGGTTTTCTAGGAGGATTCTATGTCAATTAAGTTAGTTGCTATTGATATCGACGGAACATTGCTAAATTCACAACACAAGATTACCCCACGGGTCAAAGAAGCGCTCCAAAAAGCAAATGAGCAAGGTGTTCGTATTGTTTTATGTACAGGCCGTCCTTTGCCAGGCGTGAAAGAACAATTGGATGAATTAGCCTTATATGGTGAAAATGATTTCGTGATTACCTACAACGGTTCGCTTGTCCAAGCAACCAAAGATAATACGATTATTTCACGCTATACCTTGAGTTATGAGGATTTTTTAGAAATTGAAATGTATTCTCGTAAAGTCGGCGCTCACTTGCATACAATTGATGATTCCGCTATTTACACTGCCAATCGCAATATTGGTAAATATACGATTCACGAAGCATCTTTAGTGAACATGCCTTTAAAATATCGTACGGTGGATGAAATGACACCAGAGATGAACATTATTAAAATGATGATGATTGATGAGCCGGAAGTTTTAGATCCTGCCATTGCAAAATTACCATTACATTTTACCGAAAAATATACGACTGTTAAAAGTACGCCTTTTTACTATGAAATCATGAATAAAAATGCTAGCAAAGGCAATGCTCTAGCAAAATTGGCAGACCATTTAGGCTTAAATAAAGACGAAGTGATGGCCATTGGTGACAATGAAAATGACTTATCCATGATTGATTACGCTGGGATTGGTGTTGCGATGGGCAATGCGACAGAAAATGTTAAAACAATTGCCGATGTGCATACCACTAGTAATGACGAAGATGGTGTCGCTCAAATTATTGAAAAAATGGTTTTAATTTAAACATTCTTTTCAATAACAATAACCCTCAATCTAATCAACATAGATTGAGGGTTATTCGTTATTTTATGATGCTGCCGCTAGCCATTTTTCAACGGCCCAACGGTGGCTTCCTCTTTTTAATAAACGGACTGCTTCTTCTGGTGCAACCCAGTGTAAAGTATTGGTCCTTTCTAAGGGTTCGCTAAGTTGCCGCCAAGTATTCGCTACATAAAAATATCCAGGATTATAATAGGCAGTTTGGCGATGGTTCGAATAAAAATATTCATCAGCTTCCCCTAAATAACAGCCAATTTCTACACTAATTCCTAATTCTTCTAGCACTTCTCGGTGGATCGCTTCTTCTTTCGTTTCGGTGCCTTCAATTTCGCCTCCTGGTAAAAAATAAGCTCCATTTGGCGCTTGTACCAGAACCATTGTGTTATTTTCTGGCTTTGAAACAATAATGTATGCAGCATATCTTGTTTGATAGGTCAATGTCTCTTCTCTTTTTCCAAACGTTGGCGTTTTCATTGGCGCACCTCTTCTCTTTTCATCTATTTTACCTGAGAAATTCCTTTAGAACAAGTCAGAAACCAAGCGTTTTTCTCTACATTTCACGTTTATCTATGCTACTATTAACGTTGGAAATATAATTAAGTTTGAAAGGGAGTTTTTAACTATGAAAATGGCTCATACATGTGTGCGTGTAAAAGATTTAGAGGCATCATTAGATTTCTATCAAAAAGCCTTCAATTTTGAAGAAAGTCGCCGTCGTGATTTTCCAGAAAATAAATTTACTTTGGTTTATTTAACTTTACCAGGAGACGACTACGAACTAGAACTAACTTATAATTATGATCATGAAGCATACGATTTAGGAAACGGTTATGGTCATATCGCCATCAGTACAGATGATTTAGAAGGATTACACGAAAAACATCAAGCGGCTGGCTTTACTGTCACTGACTTAAAAGGCTTACCTGGAACTGCACCATCTTATTACTTTGTTGTCGACCCAGATGGTTATAAAATCGAAGTCATTCGTGAACGTTAAAAAGTTTCACTTGTTCACTTACTGAGCTTTTTGTGTTTGAGAGCTGTCCGAGACAAAACTTGTCTCGACTTCTTCTCAAACACTTTTTTCAAAAAAAGTGCTACAATAGAACGTATGAATTTATTGAGGATGTGATGTTATTATGACAAAAAAAATTATTGGAATCGCTGGCAATCAACTTTTGCAGGCAGCTGAAGTGTTTCACGGTAACCAAGTGACGTACACCCCACAAGGTTTTGTCAGCGCTGTTCAAGCCGCAGGTGGCGTTCCTCTCGTTTTGCCAATTGGCCCCAAAGAATTAGCCGCTACGTATATACAACAAATTGATAAACTACTTTTAGCAGGCGGTCAAGATGTTGCCCCTGAATTTTACGGACAAGAACCCCATATAAAATTAGAAGAAACGAATCGTGATCGTGACGAGTTTGAGTTAGCCCTAATTGAAGAAGCCTTAAAACAAAACAAACCTATTTTTGCGGTTTGCCGTGGAATGCAATTAGTCAATGTTGCTTTAGGTGGCACATTATATCAAGATTTATCGATGTATCCTCAATGGTCAGTTAAGCACGGACAACAACCCACTCAACCAATCTTTGCGACGCATCGTATTGATGTTGAACCAGACAGTCAATTATCAAACATATATGGTACAACTGGTCAAGTCAACTCGTACCATCACCAAGCACTACATACTTTAGGAAAAGATTTACGCGTTACTGCTTGGTCCTCTGATGGCCTTGCAGAAGCAGTGGAATCAACAAATGAACAGCAGCCTTTATTAGCTGTTCAATGGCATCCTGAACTAATGTACGCACGTGATGCCAAATCCCAAGCACTCTTTAACTACTTTGTTCAAAAATTATAGTAAAAACGGAGGGACGTCTTTCGCCCCTCCGTTTTTACTTGCTATCATACTTAAAAATCAAAATTATCTGGATCTGCACCAAAACGATGATCCTTATTTAACTGATTAATTGCGGTTATTTCTTCTGGTGTTAATTCAAAATCAAAGACAGCAAAATTTTCCTGAATTCTTTTTTCGTGAACAGATTTGGGAATCACGATAATATCATTTTGTAAGTGCCAACGAATAATCACTTGGGCCGCTGATTTACCATATTTTTCACCAATTTTCACTAGTACTGGTTCAGATAATAAATTACCTTGTCCTAGAGGAGACCAAGCCTCCACGGCAATCTTATTTTCGGCTAAATATTTTCGTAGCGGTTCTTGTGTTAACGTAGGATGTAATTCAATTTGATCCACCATTGGCACAACATTTGCTTCTGTTAATAAATCTTCCAAATGATGTTGATGAAAATTGGAAACGCCAATTGCTTTGGCACGACCACTTGCGTAAATTTCTTCTAATGCTTTCCATGATTCTTTATATTTACCAGCAACAGGCCAGTGAATTAAATATAAATCAACATAGTCTAACCCTAATTTTTCTAAGCTTTTATCAAACGCTTTAATCGCATTTTCATAGCCTTGATCTTCATTCCATAATTTCGTCGTCACGAAAATTTCTTCGCGGGGAATACCCGATTGACGAATGCCTTCGCCCACCCCTACTTCGTTTTTATAAACGGCTGCTGTATCAATCAAGCGATAACCCGCTTCTAAAGCCCATTTTACTGAATTTGTTGCTTCTGAGCCATCTTCTACACGCCAAACACCTAAACCTAAGCGTGGCATTTCATTGCCGTTTGCTAATTTTTTTGTTTTATCCAAAGTCATGTGTTTCTTCAGTCCCTTCATTTTCATTACTTTTAGTATACTACGCATTCTTCTTTCACGAAACAATCACGACTTGTCAGGTCATTTTCTTTATTTTTAATAAATAACGACGCCAATAGGTCAGCACTCCGATTAGTGCCACAACTACAATTGTTCGACCGCTAACGCTTCCAATCCACAGTTTAACTGCAAGTAACCAGATACAAAAGAGATAAACACAGGACCAATTAAAGGAAACTTTCAATGTACATGATTCCGCAATTTCGATTATCTGACTACTAAAAAAACGACTCCCTAATCGTAAAGCGACTGGATTATGGAAGATGAATGTTCGTCGCTTGTCAGCCGTCAAGCGAGTGGCACATCGTTCATCAATAAAAATTGTTACAGGTAATTTAGAAAGTAAATCATTTTTTGCCCATTCAATTGAAACTTTCACGCAGCACTCACAACCTTTAACAAAATTATAAAATATATTATTTATTTACAAAATTATAACATTCCTAAAAAAACATGTTAAGTCTTTAAAAAAACTTTCTATTTTCTTCCCCTTTCGCCGAGAGATTTAGTATACTAAAAGAAGAAATTTTAGAGAAAGTTGGATTTTTATGTTGATACTTGGTTTAGCCAGTACTGAAACAGTCGATTCTTCTGCTCCTGATTTAGCAGAAGCGACCGTAAAAAAAGTGAGCGCGCTACAACGCTTTTGGAACAATATTAATTGGGATGCCATTGTCGCTACCTTAATTGAAAAAAGTTTATCAATTTTATTTTTAATTTTTCTATTTTTTATCATTCAGCGAATCGGGAAATATTTAATTGATCGCACCTATGCAAATTATAGTAAAAAGCAACATTTTAGTGAAAGCCGTTTAAAAACATTACACACTTTAATCATTAATGCATTTCAATATACGCTGTTCTTCTTCTTTATCTATTCTCTTTTGACCATTGTCGGTGTGCCTGTTGGCTCATTATTAGCCGGAGCGGGAATTGCCGGTGTTGCCATTGGTTTAGGGGCTCAAGGATTCATGAATGACTTAATTACCGGATTTTTCATTATTTTAGAACAACAAATGGATGTAGGCGATTATATTCGCTTATTGGCGTTAAATATTGAAGGAACAGTTACTTCTGTCGGATTACGAACCACTCAAATTAAAGCGGTTGATGGAACTGTTCATTTTATTCCAAACCGAAACATCACCACAATCAGTAACCTGTCTCGTGCCAATATGCAAGTGTTAATTGATGTCCGCATCAATCCTGAAGAAGGTTATGAAAAAATTTGTGAAGTGATTACAGAAGTCAATGAAACATTAAAAGAAAAGTATATCGAAAGTATTCAAACTGGGCCAGATATTTTTGGCATGGTCGATTTAGGCAATGGCAACTTTGCGGTGCGAACGACCATGTATGTACTAAACGGCAAACAATTTGCGGTCAAAGAAGAATTTCTAGCTCAATATATCAAAGCATTAACAGAGGCCGGCTTTACGATTCCCAATACGCCTATTATTGCAAAATAAAAAACAGCCACCAGATACTTATTAGTTATCTGGTGGCTGTTTTTCTAATTGTCCAATGATTTTAAAAAGCCACTAACTGCCTCCACTCCAAACAATAACGCCTCTTCGTTGGGTTCAAACTTAGCAGAATGAAGGCTGTAGGGACTTGCCACGCCTAACCAAAACATCGTGCCTGGGACTTTAGACAATAGATAGCCAAAATCTTCACCTGTCATTGCAACCGGTGCTTGTTGAAATTGAACTGTTGCTTGTTTGCTCATGTATTCAATCAAATTCGTGGTACATGCTGGCTCATTCACTACAGGTAAATACCCTTTCTGATCAAGATGAACAGTTACTTCACATTGAAAAGATTGTGCAATACCTTCACTAATTTCGCGAATTCTTCGCTGCGTTTGTTCATTAGTTTCTGCTGTCAATGTGCGAATTGTACCAGATAAAGTTGCTTCTTCGGCAATCACATTGCAGGCAGTCCCTGCATGAAAAGTCCCAAAAGTAACGACTGCCCCGACCACAGGATCAACATTTCGACTAACGATCGTTTGCGCTTGCTGAATTAAATTTGTGGCCGCCAAGACCATATCATTTGCTTGATGGGGAAAAGCCGCATGTCCACCTTTTCCTTTTAAGGTAATGTTCACTTCACAAGTGGCAGCAAACAATGTCCCTACTCTGGTACTAATAGTTCCGACTGGCAAATCAGGATTAACATGAAGCGCATAAAATTCATCAGGTAACCATTCACCAAACGCATGGTCTTCATACATCAACATCCCCCCTGCTTCATTTTCTTCAGCAGGTTGAAATAAAAATAAAAAGTTATTGTCTGGTTGCTGTTGACTTAATTCTTTCAAAACCCCTAAACCGATTGTCATGTGAAAATCGTGCCCACAGGCATGCATAAACCCTGTTCGTTTTGATTGAAAAGCAGAAACCACTTCCTCTTGAATAGGCAAACCATCAATATCAGCACGCCAGCCGATGGTTTTCTGAGGATTTTTGCCTTCTATGAAGACTAAAATCCCCGTTTGCCATGTTCGAACTTGCAGATAAGGTTGCTTCATTTTATCAATTTCATTAAGTAAAAAGGCTTGTGTTTCCTTTTCTTCTAAACCGATTTCAGGTATTTGATGTAGTTGCCGTCTAATCGCAATTAATTCTTCTTGCTCCACAAAAGCCACTCCTTCATTTTTGGGGTAATCGAAAGCCGCCATGAAGAAGTTTCTTCATCGCGACTGACTAATTTATTTTTAGAGTTTACGTAATTCTTCTAAAATCTCTGTTTTACTCTTGGTTTTATCATCAATCTGTTTAATTACTTTTGCTGGCACGCCTGCGACAACGGTATGCGCTGGAACGTCTTCCACAACTACTGCCCCAGCAGCCACAACGGCACCTTCACCAACACGAACCCCTTCTAGTACGACCGCATTCGCTCCAATGACAACCTCGTTTTCAATAACTACAGGTGCGGCACTTGGTGGTTCAATGACACCAGCTAAAACCGTTCCCGCGCCAATATGACAATGTTTTCCTACAGTTGCACGACCGCCTAAAACAGCGCCCATATCAATCATAGTCCCTGCACCAACGACGGCGCCAATATTTAGAATAGCCCCCATCATAATCACCGCTTGATCGCCAATTTCAACTTTTTCGCGAATCAAAGCACCTGGTTCAATCCGAGCATTAATGTCTTTCAGATCAAGAAAAGGAATTGCTGAGTTACGTGCATCGTTTTCTACAACATAATCCTCAATTTTTTCTTTGTTTGCTTCTAAAAAAGGTTTTACGTCAGCCCAATCACCAAACAATGTCCCAGTTTTACAATTATTAAAGACCTTAATTGTTTCTGGAAACGTGACTTCTTTTAATTGCCCTTTCAGTGTTACTTTAACAGGCGTTTGCTTTTTGGCATCGCCAATATACTGAATAATCTCATATGCGTCCAATCACAGCACTCCTTTACTTCGTGTTATCATACAGAATAACGCATTTATGAGAAAAAAGTAAAGAGTTTCTTGCGTTTTATTTAAATTACTTTCATTTCTTCTTCTGATTTAGGCAGAACAAGATGATGTTTTTCTAACTCATGCGCCATATGATTGACCGCTTTTAAAATTTCTTTGCGTGTAATGATACCTTTAAAGCGTTGATTATCATCAACCACTGGTAAAAAAGAAGCATCTACTAATAAATGTAACACTTCTTCTAAATCCCACGATTCACCAATTACAGGAACATTGACTTCCATTACATCGGCCACAGTAAATTCATTCAATTTTTCAAAATCCACTGAAGTCAAATCAAACATTTTATCTACAACGTCTGTCAAGCCGATTAAGCCAACAAAGCGATCTCCCTTATCTAACACAGGAATCTTGGAATAGCGAACTTGCGATAAGACTAATGCCGCATGACTTAATGGATTTAAACACATTACGTTGGCGACATTTTCGGCGGGTACTAAAAACGTTTCTTGTTTTTCTAATAATAATTCTTTTACAGCAGTCCCTATCATGATTGGGTTGCCTCCATTTCTAATTCTTTAACACGTAACTTATTGTACCTAATTCTGCGGAAAAAGTCTTGGAATTCGCAAATTCTTCATAACTTAACAAACGAAAATTAACGTTTTGTTCTATTCTCCCCCAAAAAAGAGAACGCTTTCTTAAAAAAATAAAAACTTAGTTGTCACATAACAGACAACTAAGTTTTTATAAAAAACCAATTAATCAGTCAATTATCCTTCTTTTTCACACGTTTCATCACAGCCATCACTGACCATAATAAGCGGAAATCCCATGTTTTCTATGATAGTGTTTATCCAATAAAAAATGATCAATTGGTTCAACAGCTGGGTTAATTGTTTCCGTCAAACGGGCCATTGAACAGATTTCATCTAAAATCAAGCTGTTTTCAACTGCTTTTTCCGGAGTCATTCCCCAAGTAAATGGGCCATGTCCATAAACTAGCACTCCTGGAACTGCTAAAGGATCTAGTTCTTGTTCATGAAATGTTTCAACAATGACTTTGCCAGTCTCTTCTTCATAGTTTTCTTTAATTTCACTTTCAGAGAGCGCTCTTGTGCAAGGTACAGCGCCATAAAAAGCATCCGCATGGGTGGTACCGTAAGGAGGTAAGGCTCGCCCTGCTTGAGCCCACGTAACACTATTCAGGGAGTGCGTGTGCGCAATCGCTCCAATTTCTGGCATTTTTTGATAGAGATAAAGATGCGTGGGTAAATCAGAAGACGGCTTTAATGCATTGGTTTCCAATAGTTGTCCCTTTAAATCAGTCACTACCATCTGTTCCTTGGTCATTTCTTGATATTTGACGCCGCTTGGTTTAATTACGATAATTCCTAATGACCGATTGATTTCACTAACATTGCCCCACGTTAATTTGACTAAGCCCAGTTTTGGCAAAGCCAGATTCGCTTCATAAACACGTTGTTTCATTGCTTGGATGATCGCTTTATTGTTCATAATAACCCACCTCTGCTAATTTGGGATAGAGATACTGCTGCGCGGCTTGAATTTTTTCTTGAAAATTCAAATCCGTTTCATTCCACATTTCAATTAAAAAAGGACCACTATAGTTTAACCGCTTGAGTGTTTTCAATAAGCCTGTAAAATCAACACAGCCTTCTCCAAAAGTAACTTCCCGAAACTTCCCTTCAAATGTGTCTGTTACAGCGAAGGTATCTTTTAAGTGAATAGCAGCGATTTCAGCAATTCCCTTTTCAAGCTCAACCGCCGGATTATTTTCCGGCCAAGCAGACAAATTACCTAAATCAGGATAAACATGCAAAAAAGGAGACGGAATTTGTTCCTTAATTTCTAGAAATTTTTGTATGCTATTCATAAAAGGGTCATCCATAATCTCAACAGCCAGAATGACACCGTATTGTGCAGCTTCCTCAACGCCCTTTTTCAGACCTTGAAGAAAAAATTCCCTTGTTTCGGCAGTTTTTTCTTCGTAAAAGACGTCATAGCCAGCTATTTGAATTACCCGTATGTTTAATTGATGAGCCAAACGAATCGCTTGAGATAAAATTTTCCGTCCTTTTTCACGTGTTTCTTTATTTAAAGAGCCTAAAGGGAACCGCCGATGACCACTTAAACACAAAGAATGGATAAAAAAATCTTCTTTCACCATTAATTGAGAAAGTTCTTGTAACTGGCTTGGTGTCCAAGCCAATCGTGCTAAACGTTCATCGGATTCATCAATTGACATTTCTAAAAAATCAAACCCTAACTTTTTGGCCCATGTTAATCGTTCTGCCCAAGTTAAATTTTGCGGGAGTGCTTTTTCATACAGTCCAATTCGTGCCATTTTATCACTTCCAAATCTGATCGATTTTTTTTTGAAAATCTTTGGCTGCTTGTTCAGGATTTTTTGATTCAGTAATCCCACGGCCCGCAATAAATGTTGCAACTGCCATTGTTCGAAACAATTCAAGCGTTTCGACAGTTAAACCACCTGTGACGGACACTTCAAAGCCTAAGTCAATTAGTTCTTGAACTTTATTCAAATCTTTCTCTCCCCAACTGCCGCCAGCTAAAAGAGCATCTCTACTTTGATGATAAATCACCTGATTAATCCCTAATTCTCGCCATTGTCGAGCTTGTTGCATTGTCCAATCTCCATATAGTTCTACTTGTAATTCTCGGACTTCTTTTTGAGCTGCAGCCATCGTTGGCAAGGTGGCGCAACAAATAACCGTCATGAAATCAGCGCCTGTTTGTGCGACATTACGAGCAACTGTACCGCCCGCATCAGCACATTTTGTATCAGCAACAATTGTTTTATTAGGAAACATGCGTCTTAAACAACGAATTGCTTTTTGGCCTTCTTGTAAACACAAAATAGTGCCAACTTCGATAATATCGACAATTTCTCCGACTTTCATACAATCTGCTAAAGCGTCTTCTAAGCTATTATGATCTAAAGCGATTTGTAAGTTTGGTCTTTTCATCTTTCCCATCCTTTTATTCAGATTTTTGATAACGATCTGAAGCCATATATTTTTCTTGAATTTCTTTTGCAGACATTACATTTTTAATGCCAATCACTGTGACTCCGCGTTTTTCTGCTTGCTGAAACATTTGTAAAAAATTGACTGGAGTAAAAACAACGTCGTATTGGCTAGCAGAGCTTTTTCCTTCTGAAATGGCGCAATGATGAATTTTTGTAATCGGTACACCTAGTTCTTTCATTGCTTTTTCAACACTACGCATCATCATTAGACTCGTGCCAGAACCATTGGCACAGGAAACAAGTATTCTCATTTTAAATTCCTCCTTTAATTCTCTTGAAATTTTTTAGCATATTGTTCATAATCATTGACAATCATAAAGTAACCTTCTGGATTTTTCCGATACTGAAGTTGCGGAATTATTAGTAACCCAATCACCACCACTGCTACGCCAACATAGCCTAGAACTTTCATAATGATTGTAAATAACGGCCAAGCTGTTGCCCAATCGAACATGCCCAAATAACCGCCATATTGAGATAATCCAATCCATGTAGCAAATAAAGCTGAGCCACCTACTTGGATTAAACCTGAAAGGAATGGGAATAAACAAGCAGCTTTTACTCCGCCACGATTATTTGCATAAACAGCTATGACAGCGTTATCAAAAAACAATGGGATAAAACCCGCAATAACGATTGTCGGAGACTTTAATAGAATCAGTAAGCCAATCATTAAAAACTGGCCTAATGCGCCAAAGAGAAACCCAATTGTTACTGCGTTGGGCGAGCCAAATCCGAAAGTCGCTGCTACGTCAATCCCAGGAACAGCGCCTGGTAAAATGGTATTTGAAATCCCTTGGAATGACTGCGTCAACTCGTCGACAAAGGTTCTAACGCCTAATTGTAAGATAGCTAAATAGACAGCAAAATTTAATGAAGTGGTCATGATATAAAAGAAGAAACTCTGCCCTTCTTGCATAAATTTAGCTTGAATTAAATAATCTTGTCCCAAAACAAGCAAGATAATGCCAAAGAAAAAGAGCATCAAAATGGACGTAGCAACCATATTTTCATTAAAAATGGATAGAAATCCTGGTAATTCAATATCTTCCAATTTTTTATCGACCTTCTCTGAACGATGTTTCTTTTGATCACGTTTTTTCAACCATTCTGCTAATTTTGCAAAAATAAATATGCCAAACATTTGTTGATGGGCTACCGCAAAACCAGCACCTTCTGTTAATTCCTGCGTAATCCCTACCGTTAAATTTGAAGCAACTGCCCAATAACACCCAAGAATTAAGCCCATAAAAATTAGTACTTCGATTCTACCTAAGTTAGGAAAACAAAAGAGTAAAATCCAGAAAGCGGTAGCTGCTTGTTGAATCTGAACATTCCCTGTTGTAAAAACGGCTCTCAATTTTGTATATTTTTGAAAACGAACCAACAAAATATTCATAATAAATGCGATCAATAACAAAATCATCACATCACCAAAGGTTCGTCCAAAGGTTTTCATCAATCCGGCATCGACTGCATTTTGCCCAAAATATGGATCGGTAACCATTGCCTGTAAATTAAATCGCTCTTTCAAGCCTACTAGAATAGGGCGAAAATTATTAACCAAACCACCAGAACCAACACTCAAAATAAAATAACCAACTGTCGCTTTCAGAAAACCTGCTAAACATTCATAAAAGGGCCTCCGTAACAAGAGATAACCTAATAACACGATGAAACCAATCAAATATGCTGGCTGTGTTAAAACGTTCGTAGCAAAATAAGTCCAACTATTTAACAAGAACTCCCCCATTGATTTTTCCCCCTATAATTGATATTTCTCCATAACTTCTTTAAAATCCATTGGCGTATTTGTTTCTAACAAGTCAGCAATCACGCCATCCGTCATCAATAAATCCATCAATTGCTGAATATTTTCAAGATGTTCGGCGGGATTTTGGGCTGCCAATGTAAAAAATAAGGTTGCTGTTTTTGCTTCTTGATCGCCAGCAAAAGTGACTGCTTGCTTAAATTTTGTAAAAGAAATGGCCGTTCCAAAAACACCTGCGCTTTCCTCTGATGAATGTGGCATGGCTACTTCAGGAGCAATGATGATATAAGGTCCAAACGTTTCGACACACTGGATAATCTCATCGACGTAACTCTGATCGATGATGTGTTTTTGGAGTAAAATCAAACAACTTTCCTGAATCGCCTCTTGCCAACTAACCGGTTCTTTATCAGGGTAATGAATAAGCTCTTGCTCCCAAAAATAAGTTAACATTGTACATCCAGCCTTTCTTACAAGAATGAAGGAAATGGTGTATCATTTTCTTTAACAAAAACATCATCAAAGCCACGATCAAAGTTAAATTCTAAGTTGTCTTTGTCATCTGGATAAACAAATTTGCCACCCACTTGCCAAATATATGGTTTAAATTGATAATGTAAACGATCTTTTTTAAATTTCCAAATTTCCATGATTTCTTTTGGATCCGCCATAAAATTAGACCAAATATCATAATGAACGGGAATGACTACTTTCGCATTTAAAGATTCGGCCATTCTCAACATATCAACAGAAGTTATTTTATCTGTGATACCGCGAGGATTTTCGCCATATGCTCCTAAGCAAACATCAATTGCATATTGATTACCATGTTTCGCAAACAAGTTAGAATAATGAGAGTCTCCGGCGTGATATACCGTACCACCTGAGGTTTCAAATAGATAATTGACAGCTAGTTCATTCATGTCCTGAGGCATTTTACCTTTAAATGTATTTTCAGGATCATCAGAAGTAATTAGCGCGGTTCGATCAAAAGCTTCCAAGGCCACTACATTCACATCATTCACTTTTATTTCTTGACCAGGCTCTATAACCCGTGTTTTTTCTGCCGGAACACCCCAACGCTGCCATGTTTTCACTACTTCTTTTGGACCAATAAATAGAGCCTTAGGACAATTTTGATGAACAGCAGCAGCTGTGTGAATATCCAAATGGTCTGAATGAATATGTGTGACAACTAAAGCATCTACCTCTTTTATTTCAAAAGGATCAATCACAAAAGGTTGTGTTCTTAAATTAGGTTGCATTTTTTGGCAACCACTCATGCGCATCATTTGATGGCCATTTTTCATTAAGCCGTTCCCGTGCGTTTGTTTTCCTGTTCCACACCATAAATCACATAAAATATTCGTGTTCTCATGCGTTTTCAGCCAAATGCCTGTACAACCAAGCCACCAAAGTGCAACCGTTCCTTGAAGCACATTTGTCTGATTAATTTCTTCGTTTAAATAAGTGCCCCATTCTGGAAATGTCGCCTTCAACCAACTTTCTTTTGTAATTTCATGAATCGATTTGCTCATGCTACCACTCCTCTTCTCAAATGATTGTGTTATGCTTTATAAGAAAATCATAGCCGCAAAAAATCACAATGAAAACCCTTTTATATGATTGTTTGCACTTTTAATGATTCTTTTACGTGTTTTGTTTTCCTATGAGTTATACTATTTCATGGGGGACCGTGTCCAAAGAAATAACTAAAGGAGGTTGTATTACTTGAAAAGTTCATTAGAAACCATTGAAAAAAGGCAACAAAATATTCTCGCGCTGCTGCAAAAAAACAAACAAATGACTACCTATAAATTAGCAGATGCTTTAAATGTTTCCTTAAGCACAATTCGTCGTGATTTAAATGTCTTAGAAACTAAGAATGACATCATTCGAAAATATGGGTATTGTATTTACAACGACCAAAATCAGAAAGACTTTGATCAATCAGGACCGGAGTTATTAAAACAAGCCATTGCTCGTGTTGCTTGTAGCTATCTAAGTGATTATGATACCGTTTTCATTAATTCAAGTTCCACTGCTTTGAATATTCTCCATTATTTAAAGGCCGACCATCTGACCATCGTAACGAATAATTTAAAAATTGCCACCAAGCCTCATGTTTCTCAATACAATTATATTTTGACCGGAGGCGAATTACGTTTTCCCAAAGAAGTTCTGGTAGGAGATATTGCCATTAACACAATCACCGCAACGCATGCCGATGTTTGCGTAATTGGCTGTAGCGGGGTCAGTTTAGAACATGGCGTCACTACAAAAATTTTCAATGAAGCAAAAATTAATGAGCTTATGATAAAACAAACAACAAAAGTAAAAATTCTGGTCGCGGACCATCGAAAAATCGGCTTGACGTCTAAATTTAAAATTGCTGATATTACCGCTTTTGATTGTTTGATTACAGACAAACATTGCTCATCAACTTTAATTACAGAACTTCGTAAGACCGGCTTAAAGGTTATCCAAGTCGACTAAAAAAAGAGCGTAGTACAAAAATCTCTTTTGGATTTTTGTCCTACGCTCAAAATCTGATAAATAAAAAAGTAGCACTTATTTCTTAACATTCACTTACTTCGTAAACGTTGCCTTTAATCGTTCCAACGGTTGGTGCTCTTTGTTATAATACTGAACGAGATATTGTTCAGGTGTACTTTCAATTATGGCATATGTTTTCTCTTGAACTGGTCCACGAGGTAAACGAATACTTCCCGGATTAACAAAGAGAATGTTATTGTGTCGCTCTGCGCCGAGTACATGAGTGTGACCAAATAAGGCAATTGTCGCTCCTGCTTCTTCCGCTTGTAAAGCAAGTGTCGTGAGCCCCATTCTAACATTGGCCAAATGACCATGTGTCATATAAATAACTTGATCCCCCACTTTTTTAGTCACAGTTTTGGGAAATTCATCATAAAAATCACAATTTCCTTGGACTACAATGAATTTTTGCCAAAGTTCATCTGTCGGTTCTAATTCAGAATCACCACAGTGAAAGAGTGCATCGACTTGTCCTTCATAATGATTCACTAAATCAACTAAACAGTCACGGTCGCCATGATTATCGCTTACTACCAAGATTTTCATACGTTTCAACTCCTATTTTTTTAGCCATTCTTCCCATTGTTCTTTTAATTTTGCCACTGCTTGTCCACGATGACTAACTTTATTTTTCTCTTCTCCAGACAATTCAGCTGCCGTCTTACCAAGCTCTGGAACATAGAAAAGTGAATCGTACCCAAAGCCTCCTTCACCACGAGGAATCGTACCGACTTCTCCTGGCCATTCAGCTTCGACCACCAGACTTTCTTTCTTTGGTTCAGCAAAAACCAATGTACAATGGAAACGCGCTTGTCTTTTTTCTTTTGGCACGCCCGTTAACTCATGTAGTAGTTTCGCATTATTTGAAGCATCGTTAGTTGGCTCACCAGCAAAACGAGCAGAATAAATCCCTGGCATTCCTCCTAAGGCATCAACAATTAATCCTGAATCATCTGCTAGTACTGGTTTCTGTAAAATTTCTGCAATTGTTTCAGCTTTTAGACGAGCATTTTCTTCAAATGTTCGACCAGTTTCTTCTACATCTGGCAAATTCGGATAATCTAATAACGTCTTAACTGTATATCCTTTTTCACCAAAAATTGAACTAAACTCTTTCGCTTTACCAGGATTTCTAGTCGCAATGACAATCACTTTCTCTTCTGAATCTTGCGAAGGGACTTCTTCAGAGGCTAAAGCATAAAGCGCTTCTTTCTGATACGCAATTAATTCCTCAATCCCTATTTTTCCATAAAAGAGCATGGCATTTAACTCATCTCCTGAGAAGGTAGCTTCTTCACCCGTTCCTTGAATTTCCACAAATTCACCAGACTCGGTCATCACGATGTTCATATCCACTGCAGCATTCGAGTCCTCTGCGTAATCTAAGTCCAGCACACAATAACCATCGGGTAAAATACCCACGCTGACAGCAGCTAAATGCTCTTTAATTGGGTCTTCCGCTAGTGCACCAGTCATCAATAAATGATTGACTGCTAAGCGTAGAGCAACAAAAGCGCCTGTAATACTAGCTGTACGGGTTCCCCCATCTGCTTGAATCACATCACAATCGACAACAATGCTCCGTTCCCCTAACTTTTCTAAGTCAACAACAGCTCGCAATGACCGCCCAATCAAACGTTGAATCTCCATTGTTCGCCCTGTTAATTTTCCTTTCGCACTTTCCCGAATATTTCTTGTGTTCGTCGCGCGAGGGAGCATGCTATATTCAGCTGCTACCCAACCTGTTCCCCCGCCTCGTAAAAATGGGGGAACCTTTTCTTCGACAGTGGCTGAGCAAATTACTTTTGTATCGCCAAACGAAATAACCACCGAACCTTCTGGATGTTTAAAAACATTGGTTTCAATAGTGATCTTTCGCAATTCTTTTGGTGCACGACTATCATGTCTAATCATTTTCGTTTCCTCCTAAGTGAATCTGTTGTGCTTTTAAGTTCTCTATACCAAGCCAACTGCTTGCAATCTCTTCAAACATTTTTGCAGAACCAGTTGTATAAAATTCATGGGGCTGTGTAGGCGCTTCAGGCGTGTGGGCAATGTCAAAATAATCGAGAAGCATGCTGACTTCGCCAACTGTTTCGGCTCCTGAGTCAATTAATGTCACATGACTCCCCATCACATTTTGAATCACCGGACGTAACAACGGGTAATGGGTACAACCTAAAATCAACGTATCAAGTCCTTTTAATTGTAGTGCTTGAAGTGTTTCTGCCACAATTTTTTTTGCTACGGAAGAACGATATTGATTACTTTCAACAATGGGGACAAATTTAGGGCAAGCTAAACTAGTCACCTCAATTGTTGGTGCCTTACTTTTAATGGCGATTTCATAGGAAGCACTTTTGATTGTCCCTAACGTACCTATGACACCAATCTTGTTATTTTTTGTGACTTTAACGGCTGCTCGTGCGCCAGGTAAAATAACACCGACAACTGGAATTGGCAAGGCAGCTTTAATTTCTTCTAATGCGACAGCCGTCGCGGTATTACATGCGATTACTAGCATTTTTATTCGTTTTTTCAATAAAAAATCGGCCATTTCCCAAGTAAACTGAACGACTTGTTCGGCTGGTCGTGGACCATATGGGCAACGGGCTGTATCTCCTAAATAAATTAATCGTTCATTTGGTAATTGTTTTAGCGCTTCCTTTAAAACAGTTAATCCACCAACGCCAGAATCAATTAATCCAATGGCTTCTTGATTGCTCATTCTCATCCTACCTTTGCCTTTTATTCACTGCCTTTATTTTCTACTTTTTAAGGACTATTGTCAATTTTTCCTGTTTTGCTCTCATTTATTTCTTTTTTTGAAGGAAATCTTTTTCGATTAAAAAACTAGTAATTCATTTTTTTGTATGTTATAATTCCTAACATTGAGAATACAATTAGAAATACATTTGGTTAATTTAATTTAAATAACACGTTTCTCACCGAATCCTCTGTTATCTTTTCTACCAAATGATTGCAAAGGAGACTGCCTATGATTTCTTTAGAACATGTAAATAAGTATTTTGGGGAGCATCACGTTTTAAAAGATATTACTTTGAATGTAGAACAAGGAGAAAAAATTGTCATTATCGGACCCTCTGGCTCTGGCAAAAGTACATTAATTCGGTGCATGAACCAATTGGAAAAAGTCAATGATGGTTCCGTCGTAATTGATAACATTGACATCACCAAACCGAAAGCACCGATTCAAAAGGTTCGCCAGAAAGTTGCCATGGTCTTTCAAAATTTTAACTTATATGCTCACAAAACGATTATTGATAATTTAACGTTAGCACCGATTAAAGTGATGGGCGTTTCCAAAGAAGAAGCGTTTCGTACTGGCATGGAGTATTTAGAACGGGTCGGCTTAGCTGATAAAGCTTCTGCTTATCCTTCGCAGCTTTCTGGCGGGCAGCAGCAACGGGTCGCTATTGCTCGTTCCTTAAATATGCATCCTGAGATTATCCTTTTTGATGAACCGACTTCGGCACTTGATCCAGAAATGATTCAAGAAGTTTTAGATGTAATGGTCGATCTTTCCAAACAAAATATTACCATGGTTTGTGTCACACATGAAATGGGCTTTGCTCGTCAAGTGGCTGACCGTGTAATCTTTATGGATCAAGGACAGATTGTTGAACAAGGAACACCTGAACATTTCTTTACAAGCACTGAAAACCCTCGTGCAAAAGAATTTCTAAGCAAAATTATTCATAACGGGTAATGAATAAAAAAACAAAAAATTGGAGGAATGAACAATGAAAAAACAAAATAAATGGCTAGCTGGACTCTCCTTACTTGTATTAGCAGGCATCATTGTGGGCTGTGGTAGCGGCAACAATGACTCAACTTCCAAAAGTGCTTCATCAAACAAAACGGTCACAGTAGAACAATTAAAAAAAGCAGGGAAAATTAAAGTAGGTGTCAAAGAAGACATTCCTAATTTTGGCTATATGAATCCTGATACAAACAAAAATGAAGGAATGGAACCAGATATTGCACACTTGATTGCGAAAGAAATTACCGGCAGCGAAGAGAATGTGGAATTTGTGGGCGTGACAGCAAAAACGCGCGGTCCCCTTTTAGACAATGGTGAACTAGATATGGTAATTGCTACATTTACAATTACTGATGAACGTAAAAAGACGTATAATTTTACAACTCCTTATTATACAGATGAGATTGGTTTCCTTGTGCGCAAAGAGGATAACTTCTCCAGCATGAAAGATTTAGACGGAAAAACAATCGGCGTTGCACAATCTGCTACGACAAAAGAAAACTTAGAGAAAAAAGCGCAAGAGGAAGGAATCAAATTTACTTATCAAGAATTAGGTTCCTATCCAGAATTAAAAACAGCGTTAACTTCTAAACGAATTGATGCATTTTCAGTGGATAAATCAATCCTATCTGGCTATGTGGATGACAAGACAGAAATTTTAAAAGATGGTTTTTCGCCACAAGAATATGGAATTACTACAAAGAAAGCAAATACTGAATTAAATGATTATCTAAATGGTTTAATTGAAAAATGGGAAAAAGACGGCACACTAGAAAAAATTTATCAAGACTGGGGCTTAAAAAATTAATCATTCCTAAGACTTGAAGAATCAAAAATTTTAGGAGGGATTTTTATGTTTTTATTAGCCAATATTTCCTGGCTTGAAGAAGGGCCGTTTGCCTTATATCGTTGGGAAGCTTTATTTCAAGATTGGCGAATTTTTGGTCAGGCTTTTCTCTATACTATTCTGCTTTCTTTAGGAGCAATCTTAGTCGCCTTTGCTTTAGGCATTTTCTTTGGCAGTTTATCAGCGACCAAAAGTAAACTTTTACACGCAATTAGTCGTGTCTATGTAGAATTTTTTCAAAACACACCTTTGTTGATTCAATTTATCGTAGTCTATTATGGCTTTCCTCTGCTAAGCCCGCTGCTTTCATTTTCTATTACTACGATTGCCATTCTGTGTGTAGGCCTCTATCATGGCGCCTACATTTCTGAAGTGGTTCGCTCAGGAATCGGAGCTGTCCCAAGAGGGCAATTTGAAGCGGCTTACTCCCAAGGATTAACGTATGGTCAAACGATGCGGTATGTGATTTTACCACAAGCATGGCGGATTATGTTACCGCCTTTAACCAATCAAGTCGTTAACCTAATTAAAAATACGTCAACAGTTGCCATTATCTCTGGCGCTGACGTAATGTTTGCTGCCAATAGTTGGTCATCTGTCAACTTGAACTATATTCCCGCCTTTGCGCTTGCTGGTTTCTTATATTTCATTCTTTGCTTCCCATTAGCGAATTTGGCTAGAAAAATGGAAGAAAAAAATAAGAAAGCATATAGTAGATAGGAGGAAAACAGATGCCTTTTTCAGAAGAAATGCGTCAATTACTGACAGCAAATAATTTTCAATTTCTATTTAACGGCTTAAAATTGACGCTCTATATTTCCTTCGTCTCAATTATTTTGAGTACGATTTTTGGCACCATTCTAGCCGTTTTGCGAAATCAAACCAATGGACCACTGAAGTTACTTGCCAGTATTTATGTAGAAGTAGTGCGTAATATTCCAAACTTATTGTGGATTTATGTTATTTTTTTGATTTTCAAAATCAAATCCACACCTGCTGGAATTGTGAGTTTTACTGTGTTTACTACCGCTGCTTTAGCGGAAATTATTCGTGGTGGTTTAAATGGGGTCGATAAAGGCCAAATTGAAGCGGCGCGTTCTCAAGGTTTTTCAAATTGGCAAATTCTTTATCATATTGTTTTGCCTCAAGCCATTCGCAATGTTTTACCAGCGATCGTTTCTCAGTTTGTTACTGTCATCAAGGATACAAGTTTCTTGTATTCCGTAATTGCTTTACAAGAACTCTTTGGCAAATCTTATATCTTAATGGGGCGCTACGCACAAACAGGACAAGTATTCACTATTTACGGAATCGTCGCCCTAATTTATTTCATTATTAACTTTAGTATCTCGCAATTTTCACGTTGGCTATCACGAAATTGGGCGAAAAGTTATTAATGTAGTTAAAAACAGGAGGCTGAGACAAAAGTGTTTAGCTCCAAGAAATAAGAAGGAATTTCCGAAAATTGTTCTTTAATTTTTGGAGAATTTCGGCTTATTTCCGAAGGAGCTGCTTTTGTTCAGCTGATTATCTTAAGATTTAGAAAGTGGGGCATAAGTCATTTCGACTTATGCCCCACTTTCCTGTTTTTATTTTATCTTACTTCTACTTGATGTTTTTCAATTAGCGCTTTTTCAACCTTTTCCATTGAACGGTTAATTTCTTCATCCACTAATGTCGCTTCTGCATTAACGAAAGTTAAACTATACGCCATTGATTTTTTGCCAGCACCTAGTTTTTCACCTTGATATACATCAAATAAATGAATCTCTTTCAAATATTTACCTGCGTTATCTGAAATAGTTTTAACTAGTTCTTGATTGGTAACTGTTTCATCGACTAATAAAGCAATATCTCGAGAAACTGCTGGGAATTTAGAAACTGCTTCATAAGTAACCCCGCCTGCTTCTGTGGCTACTAATTGTTGCAAGTTTAATTCAGCAACATATGTTTCAGGAATATCGTACGCTTTCGCTGTCGTTGGATGAACTTGTCCGACAAAACCAACCACTTCATCTTCTAAATAAATCCATGCTGTCTGGCCTGGATGCATTTCTGGAATCGCCGTTGTCGCTTGATAACTGATTTTTTCTGTTAATCCTAAAACAGCTACAATACTTTCCACTAAGCCTTTTACTGTATAAAAATCAACGGCTGTTGCTTTTGTTTGCCAATCTTTAACCATTGTATTACCAGTTAAAGCAAGTGCTAAGTGATTTTCTTCTGTAGGTAAATTTTTTGTTGGATCTTCTGTTTGGTAGAAAACGCGTCCTACTTCGTAGAAGGCGATATTATTATTTTTACGTGCCACATTGTATGCGACATCATCTAATAAACCAGAAATTAAGTTCATACGTAACACAGAACGCTCTTCACTCATTGGCCATTGCAAACGTGTTGTTTGACTTTCTTTCATCATAAATTGACGGGATTTTTCTTCTGTTGTCAATGCATAGCTGATGGCTTCACTCGTACCATGACCTTCCAGTAAGCTCTTTAATTGGCGCGTAACATGTTGTGCTTTGGTTAGACTTCCAGCAACTGTTTCTCCACTTGGCAATGTTGAAGGTAAATGATCATATCCATAAATGCGGGCCACTTCTTCAATAATATCTGCTTCAATCGCAATATCCCAACGTCTTGGTGGAATCGTAATTTCATATGCGCCTTGATTTACTTCATAAGCAAAACCGAGTGCTTCAAAAATTTCATTCACCGTTGCTTCATCTAATGCAGTGCCTAAATATTGGTTGATTCGTTCTAAAGTCACAGCTACTTGCGCTTCTTTAACGGCCACTTCAGAACCAACTGCAGTGCCTGAGACCACTGTTCCGTTGGCTAACTCTGCAATCATCGCGGCTGCCACATCACAAGCTAGCCCAACTGTCGCTTGGTTGATGCCTTTTTCAAATCTACTTGAAGATTCACTCCGTAAATTGAATTGTTTAGACGTTTTGCGAATAGACAATGGATTGAACAATGCCGCTTCTAAAGCCACAGTTGTTGTTTCTTGACTGATTTCAGAATTAGCCCCACCCATTACACCGGCTAAGCCGACAGGCGTTTTTCCATTCGTAATGACGATATTTTCTTCTGTTAATTGACGTGTTTCACCATCTAATGTAATTAGTTCTTCTGCTGCTGTTGCTCGACGAACCAAGATTTCTTTGCTATCTAATTTTTGATAATCAAATGCATGCAATGGTTGACCAAATAATAATAAAATATAATTTGTCACGTCCACCACATTGTTAATCGGACGGATTCCTTCATTCATCAATCGATTTTGCAACCACTGAGGACTTTCTGCAATCGTCACATCTTTAATGACACGAATTTGATACGCTGGCGCATCTTGTGAATTTTCAACAGTCACTGTTACGTAATTTTCCACGTTATCTGAAGCATCTTCTTTGAGTTCGGGATCATTAAACTGAGGTGTTTGACGATAAATTGCGCCAACTTCATAGGCTACCCCTCTCATACTTAGTGCATCTGCACGGTTTGGTGTAATTGATAATTCAATAATCGCATCATCCATGTCTAAATAAGGGAAAACAGGTGTCCCATTCACTGCTTCTTGAGGTAAATAATAAATCCCTTCAGCATAGGCTTTTGGTACGACATTGTCTGAATATCCTAGCTCTTCTAACGAACAAATCATTCCGTTAGAGACTTCGCCACGCATTTTACCTTTTTTAATTTTTTGATTTCCTGCAATTCTTGAACCAGGTAATGCTACGATGACTTTAATTCCTGCTTTTACATTTGGTGCTCCACAAACAATTTGTGACAATTCTTCTTCACCGATGTCTACTTGGCAAATTGATAAGTGGTCAGAGTTTGGGTGAGGAACACATTCTTTTACTTCACCGACAACAATTTTCTTTAAGCCTTCTTCAGGTACAGCAACGCCCTCAACTTCGATACCTGTCACAGACATTTTGTCCGCTAATTCTTGCGGAGTAACGTTTGAAAGATTAACATATTCATTTAACCATTTATAAGAAACTAACATTTTTCAACTACTCCTTTACCTTGAATTGATTTAAGAAACGTAAATCATTTTGATAAAAATTACGGATATCATTTACACCATAACGTAACATAGCAACGCGATCTGGTCCTAAGCCAAAGGCAAATCCTGAGTACTCTGTTGGATCAATCCCTGACATTTGTAATACATCTGGATGAACCATCCCCGCACCTAAAATTTCAATCCAACCTGTATGTTTGCAGACGTTACAACCTGCGCCGCCACATTTAAAACAGCTAACATCTACTTCGACTGAAGGTTCTGTAAAAGGGAAATAGCTAGGACGTAAACGAATTTTACGATCTTCACCAAACATTTTTTTCATCATGACTTCTAACGTCCCTTTTAAATCACCCATTGTGACATTTTTATCGACAACAAGGCCTTCAATTTGATGGAATTGGTGACTATGTGTCGCATCATCTGTATCACGACGGAATACTTTCCCAGGAGAAATCATTCGTAATGCACCTTTTGAAAAATCGTGTTTTTCCATTGTTCGAGCTTGAACTGGTGAAGTATGCGTACGAATTAACATCTCATCTGAAATATAAAACGTATCTTGCATGTCGCGTGCCGGATGATCTTTTGGTAGATTCATGCGTTCGAAATTATAGTGATCCGATTCTACTTCGTATCCTTCCACTACTTGATAACCCATGCCTAAGAAAATATCTTCAATCTCTTCCATAACTTGTGTCAAAATATGACGTGTGCCTTGAGGCATTTGTTTTCCAGGTAAAGTTACATCTAAACTTTCTTCTTTTAGTGCCGCATTTAACGCTTCGTTTTCTAAAACAACTTTGCGCGCTTCAATTGCTTCTGTTAATAAATCACGAATTTCATTTGCAAAGCCCCCCACCACTGGTCGTTCTTCTGGTGAAAGGTTTTTCATGCCTCTTAATACTTCGGTGATTGGCCCTTTTTTCCCTAATGTTTCTACGCGAATTTGGTTTAATTCTTTTAAAGTAGCAACTTGTGCGATTTCTTTGAGCGTATTGTCTCTAAGAGCTTCTAATTGCGCTTGTAATGTCATTATGCGTTCCCCTCTATCTTTTATTTAAACTAAAAAAAACGATAACCCATTCCTTTCAAAGGAACGAGCTATCGTGTTACCATCCTAATTCATAACAAATTGTTGTCATGCACTCATTTCATTTAACGGCAATTACCGGTTTGCTTTCTTCTTGAAAACAAACAAACTCAGGAAGTGAATTTCGCTTGGTGACTGTGTAAATCAGCTTCCAGTCTCTGGCTGACTCTCCCTAAAACACGTCAATTCAAACTACTTGTTTCCATCACTGTTTTTTTAGTTATTTAATTACGTTTAGTTTACAAGAAGTTTTGCTTGCGGTCAACTGCATTCTTCGTCTTTTACCCATTTTTCTGCCCAATGTTGAATTTGTTCCATTGCTAATTGCAAGTCTTCGCCTTTTTCGGTTAGGAAATATTCTAAGCGATTTCCTTCACCGCAACGAACAGCTTTGGTGATAATTCCTTCAGCTTCTAGTTCCTTCAATCGCTCTACTAAGACACGATCACTTAACATTGGAATTTTTTCTTTTAATTCGCCAAAACGTTGAGGACCTCGTTCTAATAAAACATCAATAATTAAACCATTCCATTTTTTACCAAGTATTGAAAATGATTTTTCAAATTTGGGACAAAGTACAAACGATTCTGTTTTTACTTTTTCCATCTTCCTCACCTCTTCAATGAGTATAGCACATTCCTTACAAAATGTAAGTGTTTCTGCTTCTAATTTTTTCTACTTTATAAAATCTACAACATTTCCTGTCTGCATGTCAATAATTACTCCTCCATTTAATAAAATTAAATAGACGTGCGACACCTCTTTATGCGTTGCCTCTTGTAGCGCTCTACGATAAAGATTCATCTGTCCGCGATACCGTTCGACAATTTCAGAAATCGCTTGGGGAGAGGTGCCTTTTACATGATCGGTTTTATAGTCATACAAAATGCATTGATTGTCTAATTCGATATAGCCATCAATAATCCCATGAATTAATAAATCATCTTGTGTCGTTTCTGGATAATTTTGAATAAGCTCTTCTGCTTCAATCAGCATAGAAAAAGGTTGTTCCCTTCTAACGGTTTGATGGTGTTGAATCAATTGTTTTCCTAAGGCGGTATCAAAGAAGGCCACGATTTGTTCCAGATTCATTTTTTCAGCAATTGCTGGTAAAATCAATTTATTTTCCACTAAGCGTTCTTGAACAGCTCGCACTTCCTCGTAAGAAGGTTGCTTACTTAAATCAATTAGTTGTAATAAATAATGGGTTGCTGTCCCAATTTCAGCTGCTGAGGGCGCTTGAACCGTATCTAAAAATTTAGGCTTACTTAAATCTCCTTCAATCATTCGATTGACAATCAACGGTTGCGCTTGAATAGTATTGTCTTCCCGAACCTCAATTTTACCAATTTCTTTGTTATCGGGGTCATCAAATACTCGCTTGATTTCAGAAACAGACTGATAACTGGTGGTCCGAGTAGCCACTTCAAACGGATAATTGAAACTTAACCGTGCAAGACCACGATTGATTTTGTCAGCAGATAATTGCGCTTTTTCGGCTAAATCCTCTGCTTGTCTTTCTGGCAATTGTAATTGCTGAATGGCTGCTCGTAGTTGTTCTTCGTTGAACCACTGAATATGAAAGTTAGCTGGGTGCTTTTTGACTTGCGGAACGTTACTTACTACTACTTCTTGCTGATATTCATCGGCTTTTTGATGGCGTACCAATGTCATCCCAACCCAATTCATTAAACTACTTTTACTTTGCAAGCGATTTTCAGCTGGTAGCACCAGTGTTTCTACATCGCCAACTTTCAGCCACTCTTTCCACATCGCCGCTTGGTCTTTATAGGAGCCCACCAGAAAAAGTTTCTGTTCTGCACGTGTCAACGCCACATATAGCTTCCGCATTTCTTCAGATAGTAATTTTCTCAATCGTACTTGTTTAATCGCCAAAAATGGTAAAGTATCGTACATAACTCGTTCTTCAGGTTGTAAATAACGAATGCCTACCCCTAAATTTTCTTCAAAGATATAGCGTTCATTCAAATCACTGACATTAAATTCTTTGGTCATATCTAAAACGAATACCACCGGAAATTCTAACCCTTTACTAGCGTGAATCGTCATGACGCGTACGGCATTCTCTTCACTTAAAACGACTGGTTCCGCTAAATCTTTGTCTTTTTCTTGCATTTTTTCGATGAAGCGAACAAATTGAAATAATCCGCGGAAGGTTGTTTTTTCATACGCCGCGGCCCGATCGACCAACGCATATAAATTGGCTTGGCGTTGTTTACCAACAGGCAACCCGCCAACATAATCAAGGTAGGCCGTTTCCCGATAAATCGTCCACAGCAAGTTGCTAAGCTGGTTGCGTCGAGCCTGTTCCCGCCATTTTTCTAATGATTCAGCAAAACGTATAGTTTTTTCCTGAACAACTGCTTCCTCCATGGTTGGTTCCATCTTTTGATTAAACGTTAAAAATGCTTCGTAGTAACTGGTTTCCTTATTAGCCAAACGAATAAGCACTAATTCGTTTTCTTTTAATCCAACAATTGGTGAACGTAACACAGCTGCCAAAGGAATGTCTTGATAGGGATTATCAATCAATTGAAGCAAGGCAATCATTGTACGAATTTCCGTTGCTTGGAAATAATTTTGAGCATCATTGACTTGAACTGGAATTTCTAATGATTTAAAAACATCTAAAATAGTTAAATTATTTTTCTTTGTAGGCGTTAATAAGACAATATCTTGATAAGTAATCGGTCGATCCGTTTTCAGCTTTTTATCATAAATTAAGAAATTTTGGTCAATTAATTCACGAATTTTCAAAGCAGTAACGTAAAGTTCCCCTTCTGTCTTATCTTCAATCAACAACTCAGGAGATTGTAATTCTGGAAATTCAACTGATTCTGTTGCTTTTTTTTCATAAATTAGCAATTCAGTTGAATAATCAGCCGCCTCCGAAAATTGATCAAAACCATGAACCAAAGCAGCTGACTCATCGTAAGCAATTTGGTCCACTCGCTCATCCATTAATTGACTAAATACTAAATTCGTAAAGTCTAAAACGTCTTTGCGGGAACGAAAATTTTCAGCTAGAATAATTCGTTTGCCCTCTTTGCCTTGCCCATACTGATTGTATTTTTCAATAAACAATGTAGGATCTGCCAAGCGGAAAGAATAAATAGACTGTTTCACATCTCCTACCATAAAAAGGTTTCCTTCTGCGCTAAGCGGGCGGCGCAACCAATACAAAATAGATTCTTGTAATTGATTGATATCTTGGTATTCATCGACTAACACTTCATCAAATTTTTCTCGATAGTAAACCGAGGCTTCTGATGCATGCCAGCCATCTGCCTGATTTTTCGCTAAAATAGCTAACGTATAATGTTCTAAATCGTTAAAATCCACTAAATTTTTAAGCCGTTTTTCTGCGCCATAGGCCTCCATAAATTTTTTCCCCACGTGAGCCATTTCTTGAACAATGGGCGTGGCCTCTTTCAAGACTTGTTTCATGGCATCTGGAGAAAGTGTAAACAGTTGCTTTTTCAAATCATTTAACGCTTTTTTATTTTGTTCTCGCAACTGTTTGGCTTGTTCCGCGGTCGGTTTCAACTCTTCGGCACGAACTGTTGGGTAGCGGTCAAAGCTTAACAATTCAGTCAAATTATAGGCGCTTTCTAAATCATTTCTCTCTAAAAATTGTAAAAATTGTTTTGTTTGTTCCTTTTCATTTTGAGCTAAATACCAAATCTTTTGAAGTTTCTCTTCGCCCTCTGTTAAGGTCACCATTTCTTCGTAACGCTGAAGAGTTCGTTGTAACGTCTCAACGGCTAGCGGTTTTAAATACGTCTGAAATAACGTTGATTCGCCTAGCTGATCCCCTACTTCGTAGGCTTGTGTTAAGCCATTAATCCACGCCTCTGGATCAGGATTGGCTTTGGCAAATTCATAAAAAGAAAAAATTAAGTTAGTGAGTCCGTCATCACTACGATCATTGGAAAAATTCGCTGTTAATTGGTAAAATTCTTCTTGATTTTCCGCATAAAATTGTTCACGTAATGCATCCCAAACATCTTCTTTTAATAACAATGTTTCTGTTTCATCTGTTAACATCCGAAAAACTGGATCTATGTCAATTAAATAATAAAAACGACGAATAACAGTTAAACAAAAGGCATGTAACGTGCTGATATTGGCTGTTGGCAAAAGAGCAATTTGACGAGAAAAATGCCGTCTTCTTTCTGGATCTTGTTCTTCATTCATTGCCTTTTGTAAAGCCACTTGGATACGTTCTTTCATCTCACGGGCGGCGGCTTCAGTGTACGTCACAATCAAGAGACGATCGATATCGACGCCGCTTTTGACTTTTTCAATGACACGGCGGACTAAAACGGTGGTTTTTCCTGAGCCAGCCGAAGCAGAAACTAAGATATTTTCATCGCCATCAAACACCGCTTGCCATTGACTGTCGGTGAATTGCTCATTGGCTGGACGTAGTGGAATTGTTTTACTCATCTTCGGTTGCTCCTTCCTCATCTTTGTTTAACAAGCGCGCCATAATTTCCTCTTTGGATAAATTCTCAATACGATGATAATTATTTTCTTTTAACATCACATCAAAATCACAGACACTTCGAAACGGACAATAGCGACAAGCAATCCGTTCCTTGCCTTGATAAGCGGGATTAAGTTGAACTTCGCCGCCAATAATTTGATTCCCCGCTTCAATAAATTTATTTCGGTTATGGGAAAGCAACGCGCCTAATTCTGGTTCTGTCACAAATTTATCTTCTTGGCGACGACCAGGTTTAATTTGTTCTTTGGCGGATTCTTCAATCGGAAACAGCAACGAACTTTGTTTAGCTTGCAGACTCGTATCTAAATGATCCAATAAATCTGGGTCTTTCATCAAAAGACCATCAAACTGATATTTTTTAAGCATTTGTTGTTCAATGTCGTCTTTGCCTTCATAAGATAACGTAGGATTGTGTACATGCAGATAAAGTGAGCCAGCAGGTTTAGCTTCTTGACCAACTAATTGCACAGCATCCATTAAAGCCACATCCAAGTACGTCAGCATTTGCATGGCTAAGCCGTAATACGCTTCTGTCATATTAAATTTACGGTGACTCGATTTATAATCAATCACACCTAAATAGGTTGATTCGGGTGTAACCAATTGATCAATCCGGTCGATTTTTCCCCGAACATGAATTTTCCCTTGATTTTTTAATGGTAATTCCAAACCAGAAATTCCTTTTTTAGCGGCAATTTGGCCAAATAACACTTCCGTTTGAACAGTCGTCATGCCACTTCGTTGGCTTTGGCGTTTCAGCGCCCAACTGACTTTTTTAATTGTTTGACTCAATTGATAGCGAATATAGTTCATGCGACTAGAGGTCGTTAATACAGAAAAACGTGCATCCCCTAAAATACTATTTAGTACTTCCTCCGCCAATAAATTGACTTCCTGATCGGTTAATTCAGATAAGTTCCGTTGATTCATAATCAATAATTTAAAGAACTGATCCAATGCTTCATGGAAAAATTCCCCTGTAGCTGCTGGCGAAAGCCCAAAGACATCTCTTTCTTTCAAACGTAAGCCATAGCGAGAAAAGTATTGATATTGACAGCGATAAAAACTCTCCATCCGAGAAACGGATGTATAAATATCTTTACCATATAAAGGTTCTGCTAACACCTCATCAATCTTTTCAGGAATATTTTGATGCGTTAAACTTTCGAAAACTTGCTTGGCTAGCGGCGCAATTGATTGGTTCATTAGCGCTTTTTCCATATTTAACCAGAAAGGCAACAATCCTTCTTGTGTTTCTTTCCGTTGTCTTTTCAAACGCGTTAATTCACCGATTAACGTCCGATACGTACTAATATGGGCTAAACTGGTCGTTTCATCATCGAAAATGGTTGTTTCATTTTTTTCAAAAACGGGCAAGTTTAAATCTTTTTGGATATTTTTAAAATAAGGAGACGGTTTGACTTCTTGAGCGGTGTCTTTAACACTTGGATAGGTTAAATATAACCGTTCTCGCGCTGAAGAAAAGACGAGATACGCAACAAACGGTTCTTGCGCAATTTTGCGCCCAGTTGTCCCACGTAAATATTGGTTTTCCGTTAAAGTATCATTGATTGTCTGACGTTCTTCATCAGACAATAGTGTTTTATTTTCAATCTTTTGTGGAAAAATTTCTTCCGTCATCCCAATAGCAAAAGTAACCTTGGCAGCGCCAGGTCGAGTTAAATCCATTGCGCGAACTTGTACTTGGTCAATCGCTGTCGGCACTTTACTATAGTGCAAACCTTCCAAACCACTAACAAATATTTCTTGAAACGTTGTAAAATCAAACGAACTTTCTCCGTAAACAGTGACGTATTCATCTAGTAATGACATCAATGCATCCCAAGTCTGTTCATGGTTACGAGCTGTTTCTAGTTGACCTGCTTCGATAGCTTGTAAGCGCCACATTTTTAATTGTGTTGCCACACCACTTTGCAGTAAAAAGTGATAGAAGACGGTCGCTGCTTCCAAACCAGTTTTGGCACTTATCATTGCTTGAAAGTAACTAGGTAACAGCCGTTGAAGCGATTGACGAATCGCATTTGACTCTTCTTCCATCGTAGCGACATCTTCTTGCTCTTCCGCTTCAAAATCATACCGAATAAATTCCCAATCTTTTTCTTGTGACCAATAATAACCTTCATAGCCGTATGCCAGGACTACATTTTCGGTAATATCAACTTTTCTGCGCCAAGCGTTCCGTTGGTTTAACCAATCAGTCAAGCTTTCTTCAGAAGTAGCGAGTTGATTCATTGGCATAAATAATTCCGTTCTCAAAAAACGGAGCACATCGCGATAACGATAATTGTACGAATGAATAGCAAATAAAGATTCAATCCATTCGACTAAAGGATGCCGATCCATAGCCATATCTCGGTCGACATAAACAGGAATCTCGTGTTCCGCAAAAATCGGTTCTAATAAATTTTCATAACAATCTAAATCACGAGTCAACACCTGAATTTCTTTGTACCGATACCCTTCTTCCACCACTAAACGGCGAATTTCGGTTGCAACATGTGTTAATTCTTCTTTAACGTTTTCAGCACGCCACAGAAATAAGCCATCGCCCCTCCAGTCAGCTGTGCTTAATGGAGGCAGGTGTTCTTGCGATTGAATCCAATAATCGTTTAATCCTTGCAAATCTGGATTTGTAATTAATACCTCTTTCTTTTCCACATAATCTGAAAGAATCGGGATTTGCTTCTGTCTTGCTAGTTGATAAAGCTGATGATAGGTTTGTCCCGCTTCATAAAATAACGACCGCGGATCAGGTAAGTCATGCGGATATTGTTTGTCCAATAAAAGGGCTACTTTCACAGAACCTGCTTGCGCCATTAGCACTTCAATCAACTTTAATTCTCTGGCAGTAAACTGCTGATAGCCTGAAATAACGAATTGAACATTCGACAAATCAACCGTTTGTAAATACTCGCTTAAATGTTGAATAATCTCCGCTGATTCATAGCCATACTGACTCATTTGCAATTGGAATCGCGTAAAAATTAACGTTAAATCTTGAAACTTAAGTTGTAAATCTTGTCCTTTAGGGTTCTCCGTTTGTTTTTCTAAAAATGGATAAAGCTCCGCAATCTCAATATTGCCTTCGCGCATTTCTTGATAAAGCTGAAATAGTTGCTGAATAAAGCCAGGCTTGTTAATTTCACCTCTAAAAATTTGTAACTCTTCTTCTGCTTCTACTAAAATTTTGCGAAAAATCATCGCAGCACCTGCATCAGATAAAACATCTGCCGAGTAAAAAGGTGTATGTTGTAAATAGTACCAAGCCAAACGATAAAAACTAAAAACCTGCAGACGGGTACTGGTTATTGAATCAGACGTAGTTGTCTGTAATTGACGTAACTTTTGCAAGACTTGAATTTCTTGCTCAAACTTAATATGGTTCGGGACTAAATAGAATACTTCATGCTGTGCGTCTTCCTCTAGCCATTGTTTTGTCGCCTGTATAAGTGGCGCTTCTAAGTCTGCCACGGCGGTTCCTCTAATAAACTGCACACTCATGGTTTCACATCCTTTTCCTTTGCACTGCCTTTATTTTACCACAAAAGAAGGACGGAAACATGTGTTTGTTTTTACACATTTCCGTCCTTCTCTTTTACTCATTGTCTCTTTTATTGTTTTGACACTTCTGGTATTGGACCAAACCGTGAGAATGGCCACATCACAAATTTCACTTCACCCAAAATATCTTTTTTATGAATAAAACCAATGACACGACCGTCTTTTGAATTCCGTCGATTATCACCTAAAACAAAGTAGCTATCTGCTGGTACTTTTTCTTTTAATGAAAAATCGCCTGTCAAAGGTTGACCATCTGTTAAGGCTTTTTTAAATTCATCTAAATAGGGTTCGTCAACTTCTTTTCCATTGATGTACAACGTATCATCCTTGTACGCAATTGTATCTCCAGGTAAACCAATCACACGTTTAATATAATTTTTATCTGGTTCATCTGGCGCTGGGAAAGTAATAATATCGAAACGATTAATTTCTGTGTTTTTTAACGTAATTACCCGTTCACCATCTGCTAACGTTGGATCCATTGAATGACCTCTCACTACGACAGGCGTAAATACAAATTGTCTCAGTAAAAACAGACCCAAAGCTAAACAGGCAAAAAAGACGACTGTTTTAATTAATTCTTTTGATTTCAAACTCATTCCTCCAAAAACCTTATTATCTTATGTCTCATATTCTACCACAAAGTAAATCAATCCTATAGTGCTTAACACCCAATTAATTTTTATGTACGCTTTTTTTACAAAATGGTCAGAAAAAAAACGTATTTCTTTCAAATTTGATTCTTACTTTTTTGATCCTGCTCATAAAAAAAGCATAATCAATTCTAAAAAGGGCTGAATTGATTATGCTTCTAGCGTTTTAGCGATCCATCACAACCACGTAACAAACTTCTAAAGGACCATGCAACCCGACAACCAGTTGCATTTCAATATCTCCTGAATTAGAAGGCCCTGAAATAAAGTGAATCGCTGAGCCGATTTTTTCGCCTTTTTCTATTTTTTCTGTATAAAAAGCTGCTGGCTGAGTCGAACGTGGAACGAGTTTGCTAAACGGTATAATTGAAATGTAATGCTTCGGTAAAAAATGTAAGGCTCTGCCTTGTCCCGCATTGGACTCCACCACAATCGTTCCTGATTCAGCTAGTAAAAACTCAGCAAAGGCAATCGCAATATTTGCCTGAGCAGCTGTTTGAATATTCGCTTCTCGTTGCTCACTTCCAGGTTGCCATTGCTTAACAGAAACAGCCTCTAATGACTTAGCTAAATCAGCTAATCCATAGGCTTCAAAACGTGCATCTGTTGGCAATAAAAGATTGTCCCCACCAAACTCAGCAACAATTTGCTGAATCGTCGTCAGTAAATTTTCTTGTGTGGTTTCCACTAAGTTCGTGTGAATCGTTTCCACACGTTCTTTCACAATCGTTAATAGCTCTGCTGGTGTTTTATCTGCCAACTGTTCTTCTGGTAAATGATTAACTGGCTCAAATGGATGGGCCGAAACAGGCTGTTTTTCTACGTCTAATTTTTCTCGTAGATTTTGTAAAAAAGGTTCTCGATTTTGAATCGCTTCGTTAGTCATTTTTTTCACCTTCTTGATGTTTTTTGAACCAACTTCTGAAGTTTTCTGAAGATTTTGGTGGTCTTGGCAAATCACGAACATCGGTCCAACCTTTTACTAACCCTGGTCCTTTATCAAGGTAGCCTCCATGATTGTACATGTTTTCAACAGTAATGTCTTTTTGTTTACTTAAAATGCCCGCTGCAGCATGATCGACTTTCATGGCTGCTTTAAACATTGCTGGTGAACCAGTGGCTTTACCTACCATACGCATTTGGAAATCTTCAAATCCATGTTTCATTTTCAGATCATCGGTCATCACTTTACGATGTTCAATTAATAATTCGTGCAATGGAATTTTCACAGGACACGTTTCCGTACATGCCCCACAAAGACTAGATGCATAAGGCAATTCCCCAAACTGTTTATATCCACCTAAAATTGGAGAAAGCACAGCACCAATTGGTCCTGGATAAATAGAGCCATAACCGTGCCCTCCAATATGGCGATAGACCGGACAAACATTCAGACAAGACCCACAACGAATACACTGTAAGACTGGCTGAAAGGCTGTTCCTAACGCTTTTGAACGTCCGTTATCCAAAATGACCACGTGAAATTCTTCTGGACCATCGGATTCATCCGCATTTTTTTGCCCGGCAAACGTCACATACGTTGTTAAATTTTGACCAACGGCACTTCTGGCTAAAAGGTTATCTAAAACCTCTGCTTCACGCATTGTTGGTACGATTCTTTCCATCCCCATTAACACGATTTGTGTCTTAGGAATACTGATGGTCAAATCAGCATTTCCTTCATTTGTATTTAAGTTAATTAAGCCGCTATCCGCAATAGCGAAATTACAACCTGTAATGCCAATCTCCGCTTCCAAAAAGAATTTGCGCATCACTTCTCGTGCACAGCGTGCCAAATTTACCGGGTCATTATCTCCTTGATACCCTAATTTTTTCGCAAAAACCTGACGAATCTGTTCGCGATTTTTATGAATACTTGGGAAAACAATATGTGACGGCTCATCCCAGTCATCCATTTGTAAAATGAATTCCGCCAAGTCTGTTTCCATCACACTGACATCGTCTAATCCCAATAACATTGGATCAATATCGACTTCGGTCGTCACCATTGATTTAGATTTCACAATTTTTTTCGCCTTTTTTTCTAGAACCACTTGTTTCACATATTCATTGGCCTCTTCGGCGGTTTGAGCAAAAAAGACTTTGCCACCTCGTTTGGCAACGTTATCACTGAACTCTTCTAAATAGTCAGGCAGATACTGAATGGTATGTTGGCGAATTTGTTCTCCCAGTTCACGCCATTGTGGCCAATTGCCTAAAGCTTCCCGCGCACCTTCTCGTTTCTCCCATTGGGCATCTTGTGCTTTAGCGACAGCCTTTTGCATAAACACATCTTTTTTACTTTCTTCAATTCGTTCACTTAACGGCTTATTGCTCGTTGATAATCCCACAGTTCTTCCCCCTTACCCTACCGATATGATTTGTGGTTGGTCCATGCGTGCTTCATCCACTTCGTGATTAAGGACTTCTGCAATATGCATAATCTTAATCTTTTTCCCATCACGATTGAATTTACCCCCGATATTCATCAGGCAACCCATATCCGCACTAATTAAAATTTCTGCGCCTGTATCAATCACATCGTTCATTTTTTCCGTCACCATTTGTTCAGAAATAGCTGGCATTTTCACTGAAAACGTTCCGCCAAATCCGCAACAATTTTCAAGATGTCCTAAAGGAATCATTTCTAATCCTTTCACATGATCCAACAAAACAAAGGGTGATTCTCGTTCATTTAAAATTCGCGTCATATGACAAGAACGATGATAAGTGGCTTTCCCATGTAACGTTGCGCCAACATCTTTGACCCCTAAGACACGATAAAGAAACTGACTAAACTCGTAAGTTCGCTCAGCTAAACGTTGTGCTTTTGGTCCATAAATAGGATCATCTGCTAAAAATTTGTGGTATTCTTTCATCATGCCGACACAAGACCCCGCAGGTCCCACCACATAATCGGCACCGTCAAAACTATCAATTTGATTCTTAAGCGTTGTCGTGCTCTCTGTCACATAGCCACTATTATACGTTGGCTGACCACAACACGTTTGGCTTGTTGGTAAAACCGTTTCACAGCCATAACGTTCCAAAACCTCTACCATTGCTTGCCCTACATTTGGAAAAAGTAAATCCACCACGCATGTCGAAAATATACTCACTTTCACGCAAAATAACCTCCTCGTTTTCTACGAAAAGGCTCCATGAAATTAATTGGGCGGCTGTCATTAAAAGTCACTTGGCTGTCGTCTCTAACTACTTCACAGTGCCTTTTCAACAAATACGTTATTTGTAACAAAAATCGTTTTTTAAAATGATTCTTATACAATAATTATTTTACCAGTATCTGGTTTTAACAGCAAACGATTCCAGAAATTTTGTGCATTTTCACACAAAAAAGGAGGCTTTTTTATAAAAGTTTCTTTTAACCCCTTTGAAATTCGTTTTTTCTGAAGAAAAGAGTGACGAAATTTTGAAATTTTGGTAAACTAAGAAAAAACGAGAAACGAGGGCCATGCATGTTCATTTCATTTAACATGTTTATTCTATTAATTGTTGCAACGATCCTAATGATTTTTCTGATTATCTATTTGACAGTCACTGGAAATGATAAAAATAATAAAAAGAAACAAAAGAAAGAAACAAAAAGAACTACGCCAACTTTAAACAAAAAAACAACTGTTCCCCCTTCTCAGAAGCCAAACGTTGTGACTGATGTTGCAAAAAAGAGCGAGCCAGAAAAGCAAGCCGTACAACGAACACAGCAATCAACCACTAGAGAGGACGAGACTTCTCAATTTACACGAAGCCAACGTCATAAATGAAAATGGGCGTGGGATAAAAATCACTTTGGATTTTTACTTCACGCTCAAAAACTGATAAACGGCGGGAACAGAAGCAACACTACGCGTTGCTTCGTTCTCAACAACTTCTAAGAGCTAAACCTCTAAGAGTTGAAGGTCCTTCGGAAATAAGCCGAAATTGTTGAAAATCACGAAGAACGTAGTGATTCGATGATGAACAATACCTACTTGGTCTCCAAAAATTATAGAACAATTTTCAGAAATCCCTTCTTATTGCTGAGAAACACTATTTGCAAAGCAAATAGATGTTAAACAGTACCTACTTGGTTCTAGGAGTTAAACACTTCTGTCCCGACCTCATTTTCTAATTCTTAAGATAATCAGCTGAACAAAAAATCCGCTAGTTGTTTCACTTTTTCTTTTAATTAATGATAGTTTATTCTTCTTTTCAGGTGTATACTAAATGATTGAAAAGAGACTTTAACTAATTAGGAAGAGGTGATTTTTTGTCTGCAAAGCGGTTTATTCAATTATTCATTTGTTATGCTATTTCAATGATTGTCGCAATACTTTTAACGGACTTATTTAATTTCTCGAGTCCTATAGCTTATTTAGTAGTGGCTAGTATCATCGGCTATGTAGTCATTACTGTTCCATTAACAATTATGACTCTATTAAAAAATAAAAATTAATAAAAAAATTGAGCGATTTTAATCACTTAAATTGCTCGATTTTTTTATTTTCATAATATTTTTCACTTATTTTTTCATTTTCATTGACAGAATAGTTGTAATTGTCAGAAAATTGTATATAATAAAGAAAGTTATTTTCATATTATTTTTTTTCAATTAAAGGAGAATCCTATGAGTGAAACACAACAAACAACCTTAAAAAAACAATTAAGCTCGCGCCACATTACGATGTTAGCCTTAGGGGGAGCGATTGGCGCAGGTCTTTTTAAAGGAAGTGGCGAAGCAATTGGTATTGCTGGTCCTTCTGTTTTAATCGCCTTTCTAATTGGCGGTGCTGTTCTCTTCATCGTCATGAGTGGTTTAGGAAAACTTGTTTTAGATGGCGGAGACACACATCATGGTTTGTCTGGCTTGGTTCGACCATTTTTAGGTGCACATTCTGCTGATTTTATTGATTGGGTTTATTATTCCATGTGGACAATTAATATTATCGCAGAAGCGGTTGCCGCAGCTTCCTTTTTACAACTTTGGTTTCCTAATATTCCTGCTTGGTTTTTTGTTTTTATTTTAGCTATTTTAACGACGCTCATTAATCTTTACTCGGTTCGTTTATTTGCAGAAACAGAATATTGGTTGGCGTTTGCTAAAATTAGTGTCATCATTTTGTTAATTATTTTTGGTGTTTATCTGGTGGGACAACAAATGCTAGGCAGTGGTGTCTTCCCTACTTTACAAAGTATCACCGATCATGGTGGCTTCGCCCCACATGGCATGAAAGGTATAGTTAATTCTTTATTAGTAGTTATTTATTCTTATGGCGGTTCAGAATTAATCGCGATTACTGTCAGTGAAGCAGATGATCCTAAAAAAGCCATTCCTAAAGCGATTCGTGGTGTGATGGGACGGATTATTTCCTTCTATATCATTCCATTATTCTTACTTTTGATTATTTTCCCTTGGAATACCTTAGCAGGCACAACGGTGAGTCCATTTGTTATGGTTTTTGAAAAAATGAATATTCCTTTTGCTGCTGACATCGTAAATTTTGTGATTATTTTAGCCTTGTTTTCTTCTATTAATTCTGGAGTATACGCCTCTTCTCGCCTTTTATATTTTCGCTTAAAAGATAAAAAAGGACCCATGAGTAAACTAGCGGTTTTAAACAAGCACCAAGTACCTCAACGTTCAGTTTTCTTCTGCGCCAGTGTTTTATATCTGGGCGTTATTCTTTCTTATTTTGTTGGCGATGAATTATTTGGTTACTTAGCCGGTTCTCTCTCTTACACTGTCTTGCTAATTTGGATTTTAATTAGCGCTGCGGCGTTTGTTCTGTCTTTAAAACGAGGGTCTCTCTTTGAAAAAAGTATTAATCTCCTTGCGTTAATCATTTTAGGTCTCATCTTTATTGGCATCTTATTTACAAATTCGTTAGGCGTCACTCTTTTAACAGGCCTACTGTACTTTGTTATTTTCTTTAGTTATCGTAAGAAAAATGATTCCTTTCTACTCTCTGATGAAAGCTAAATAGACCAAAAAAAACGAACAGTTTTGTAAGATAACTGTTCGTTTTTTCGATGTTCCATCTCCTTCTTCTTTTGCTATGCTATTTTTGTAAATTGTTAGGAGGAGAAAAAATGAAAAAAATCGGCGCTATTTTATTTATTGGCTTATTCATTGTTGGTGGTTATACAGGCTATCGTTATTATGCAGATACATATAAGGGTGAAAAAGCCTATGCACAAGTTCCTCTAGAAATTCCTGAACGAAAACAAACAGTAGATGACAATCAAAAAAGCATAGATGGCCAATATTCTTTACACTATCGACTAACTTTTGTTAAAAGTAATGGAAAAACGCAAGTTATGGACTACGAACGGACAGACAAAAATCCTCAACCTTTGGAACCAAATGCTTACATAGAAGCAACCATTAGTAAAAAAAGAATCATCCAATCTCCTGTCAAAATTGATAAAAAAGAGATTCCAGAAAAAGCTTTCGCACAATTAAATAACCGAAAAACAACCAGCGATAATTAGTCATCGCTGGTTGTTTTTTTACATGGAATCGCAATTAATTCATAAATAATGGTACGCTGATTTTGCTTAATTTCATGAGAACCAAAAATTTCTTGTACGCGTTGTTCTAAAATTGGAACTGACCATTGTTCTTCAAAATAGCTGCGGAAAAAGTCTTTTGAAATAGCTTCTGATGCTTCAAAGAAAAATTTTTTTGTGAAAAAAGGTCGCTGTTCTTTTTTTAGAAATGCTTTGTATTGTGCCATCCATTTTAACTGCGGGTTGCTCTCTTGCTCAAAAGGAGAAAACAACGAATCTTGCTCTTCCACTAGCCGAAATATAAGACACCATTCTTCACTTAATTGGCACAATGCATTAACTTTTTCCGGCGTATCCAAAGCAGGGTTCATCGCTGAAAAAACGACTTGAAATTTTTTCCCAGTCTCAATCAGTCTTTCTTGGCTTTGGTGAAGAAAAACAACGTTGCTTTGTGCTTTTGCTTCCGCAATCTCCAACATTCTCTGAGAAATATCGGCTAGCGTATACTCCGTGACTTGCTCTTGAAAAAAAGGTAAGTATCGTCCCGTCCCACCTGCGATATCCAGAAATGTCTGACACGGAAAAATGCCTTCTTGGACCAAGAAATCACGTAATTCTCGAGCAATTGGAAATGGCGATTCTTGTTGAATTTCTTCATATTCTTCTGCAAATTCATCCCAAAATTCCGCTAATTCTTGCTCATTATTATTCATCAACAGTTGCCCCTTTCTCTCAATTCTTATAAAAAGTGTAGCAAAAGAAGCGCCAAAGAGCTAACAAGTTCACTCATTTAAATCAATAATTTCATCTACAAATCGCAGGGTTTTAGGTCGATGAGTAACCAAAATAGTCAACTTATTGTGGGTAAATTTTTGTACTTCTTGTAACACTTTTTCTTCGGTCTTTTCGTCCAATGCAGAAGTCGCCTCATCTAAAATAAGGATCTCTGCTTGTGTAAATGCTAAGCGTGTGAAAGCAATCCGTTGTTTTTCACCACCAGAAAAATTCATTCCTTTTTCACTCACAATAGTGTTTAAACCTTCCGGCAACCGTTCATAAAGTTCCCCCAACTGAAAACGATACATAGCTTCAATTACTTGTTCATCAGAAATTTCTTGATTAAATACAATATTTTCTTTTAACGTTCCTTGAAATATTGGCACATCTTGAGATAAATAAAAAACTTTTTCATAATAATCTTCCAAATTAAATTGTGTTAGAGGAAATTGATTCACATAAACTGTCCCCTCTGTCGGCTTCAATAATCCTAAAATCAATTTAATCAGGGTAGATTTACCTGTCCCACTTTTTCCAATCAAGCCATAGGTTTTATTCATTGAAAATTGTCGATTTTGTTGGGACATAATCGTTTGACTATCTACGCTAAAACACACATCTTTTAATGAAATTGTTTGAATTTCAGGTAACGCTTTGCCGGAAACCGCTAAGTCAGGATCATCTTCTTTTTTATAAAAATCTTCCAAGCGCTGATAGGCTACTTTATCCAAATTATATTGAACAAATAAAACATTAAATATGGCTATCGGCGTATAAATTCGATCGATATACATCACTATCGCTACAAGTCCACCTAAACTTAGCGTCACGACGTTAGTAAAACTAAGTACGACAATACTTACTTTGATAAGTGCAACTAACAAGGCAAAAAAGCCAAAGAAAAATTCATGGATCATAGTCATTTTTGTTATATTTTGACTATTTTCCTCTGCCATTAACGCGTAATTTTCAATCTCTTTTTTATATTTTCGATTAATTCTAAAAGTTACTAGTTCGGTCATCCCTCGTATCAAAGTAGCATTCATTGCTTCTTCAGAAATAAGTGTTTTTTCTTTCATTTTTTGTAGCGTTTTCAAAAGTATTTTGGTTAAAATAAATACAATCACATAACCAATTAGAACTGCTGGTAATAATTTTTTATCAATCAATGCTATGAAAAATAAATTAAATAACGTCTCTGGAATTAACTCTCGAAATAAGCGCCCATAAAAATTCAAGTGGATATTTCTCCCAGCTGCTGCACCAACTTCTACTTTTTGTAGTAAAGCCCCCGCTCCCAGTTTTAGATATTCTTCATAGGAAATCTTGCTCATTTTTATTAAACTTAATTTCTTCAAATAGAAATAGATGCCATTAGTTAAGTAAGCTTTCGGTTTCTGTTCACAGTAAGACAATAGAGGAATTAAAATAATTGTCGTTCCATACGCTACTAACAACCCTAGTTGGAAACTTTTTTGATAATGATCTAACAACTGTTGAAAAAAATAAATTGCTAAAGCACTACATAATGAAACAATCACGCCAATCAAAATGTACCAAGTGAAGCTTTTCCGAAAGTGCGACCATATTTTTTTAGTCATTTACTCCCTCCTTTTCGAGCAGTACTTACCTTACTGTAGCATAGTTTTTGATTGGCGCCTATCAGCAATTTATCTCCAGATAATAGAAAAGCCCCCCAGCGAAAGCTGGATGGCTTTTCTATTGTTAATTCTTTCTGATTTGTAGATAACTTACACCTAAAACGGCAAATGTACTTGCCAGTATTCCTGCTATTAGCATAAACGGTGTTTTTGTTGTGCCTGTTTTGGGAAGTTCTCGTTGCCCGTTTGCTTCATTTAATTTTTGAATTGGTTCACTAAGCAGTTGGGGAGCCAACTGTGGGCTTCCTTCATTTTTCAATGTATTTAATGGAGCGTTTAGTATTTGTGGTTGATTTTTTGATGTAACATTTTTATTTTTCTCCACAGTTGTTTCTGTGGATGGCTGTTTTTTCTCAGTTGTAGTAATTTCTTTTGTTGGTGAGACATGAACTTCTGGCTGGCTGCTTTCTGCCGTTTCCGTTATACCATTCTCTTCAGTTGTTACGCTTGGTTTTTCAGGTATGATTGGTGCAATCGTGCCTAGTGTTTCACTTTCATCTGGATTTTCTTCTTCCGTTGGCGACACATGGACTTCTGGTTGACTGCTTTCTGCAGTTTCCGTTGTGCCATTCTCTTCAGTTGTCACACTTGGTTTTTCAGGTAGGATTGGTAAAATTGTACCTAACGTTTCACTTTCATCTGGATTTTCTTCTTCCGCTGGTGAGACATGAACTTCTGGTTGGCTGCTTTCTGCGGTTTCTGTTGTGCCGTTCTCTTCAGTTGTCACACTTGGTTTTTCAGGTATGATTGGCTCAATCGTGCCTAGTGTTTCACTTTCATCTGGATTTTCTTCTTCTGTTGGTGAGACATGAACTTCTGGTTGGCTGCTTTCTGCAGTTTCTGTCGTGCCATTCTCTTCAGTTGTCACACTTGGTTTTTCAGGTATGATTGGCTCAATCGTGCCTAGTGTTTCACCTTCATCTGGATTTTCTTCTTCTGTTGGTGAGACATGAACTTCTGGTTGGCTGCTTTCTGCGGTTTCTGTTGTGTCTGTCTTTTCACTTGTTTCTGTTGCCTGTTCCGAAGTAGGTGTCTTTGGTTCCCATTCATCTATTGTCTCTAAAGGAATGTCTAGACTTTCTTCTGTTGGCATTTCCACATTTTGATTGCCGCTTGCCTCGCCTTCTACAAAAACATTTTTAACCTGTGATGTATTTTTTTCATTCGTTGCGTCTTGATTGTTTAGTTGATAATTGATGTCATAACTATTTTCAAATGTTGCTTGATGTTGGCCTGCTTCTGTGATTGTCGAAGTGTAACGGACGATAAAGGAAGTAAAGCGTGCTTTATCCCGATAAAAACGTAAGTTAAAGTCATTATCTGTTACGAAGTCAATTTTGCCATAACCTTGTTGCTCAAACTCGGCAAGTGAAATATATTTAGTTTCTTTGTCATTCACAATATCAAATGTAAAACTCTCTTTATTTAATTGTTGACCACTTCCTTGTCGATCCGCAATTGAAATATCTTCTGTGACATCGGATTTATTGAGGTTCACATTTAAAAACCAACGTACTTGATTTGACTCTCCAGCCAAATCGCCTACTTTATAAAAAAACGGATAGTCTCGCTCAATTTGGCCAGTCTCTGTGTTAGTCACTCCTTCAATCGTCAAACGTTGAGTCGCCGTTGCTGTTCCGAAATCCGTTTCTATCACATTCGGTTGAGAACTATTGGTGATAAGCGTTTTAATCCCGAAAGAAAAATGCCCATTCACATTATGTAAAGATTCAACTTTTTCGTTAAATGTTGCTACAACATGATCTTTATAGATAAAAACTTCCCCTAAACCATTTAAATTGATTTTTCGTGGTGAACTATCGTTCTCGGTCATTCCAACTAGTGCGTCTGGTAAAGTTAAAGTAATAGTATCTCCAGGTTTTATTTTCTGATTTTCTTTGTCACTAAAAGATACTTTAATTGAGGTCATCTCTCCTTGATATAAAGTAGTGTGATCTAATTCTACTTTGTCAACGATTGAACTTTTGCTCAATTCGGCGCCAAACGAAATTGGACCAATCAATAACGCCCCCGCAATTGGTAGAATCATTACCAACAGTAACACTAAAAATTTTACACTTTTTGTCATAAAAAATTATTCACCCTTCTTTTCTCTTATTTTTTCCACTTAGTGGTCTTTTTCAGAAGTTGACAATAGCAAAAAGATATATCTCACACAATATTAATGCTCATTTAAATAGCCTTTTTTTAAAATTTCTAATTCACTTTCTAAGGAAAACGGTTTATTATGGTAGTTACATTAGATAACATTTGTTACAAAATATCTAATGCTGCCAAATTTGAGTTGCATAAATAACATATTTCACATCAATAATGAATAAAAATACTTATTTCATCCTCATTTTGTTTCCCAGGCCATTTATTCTTGTTATAATAAAGTTTATGAGATAAGGAGGAAAAGAATGAAAAATTCATATTTTGACGGTGGTTTAGCAACGTATATCGGGACTTCAATTTTAGCAACCTTGATTACTGTCTTTACATTAGGCATTTGCGCACCTTGGGGAATTTGTATGATGTACAACTGGAAAATCAAGCATACCGTTATTGATGGTAAACGCCTTTATTTTGACGGTACAGCTATGCAATTATTCGGTCATTGGATTAAATGGCTTTTATTAACTATAATTACTTTAGGAATTTATGGTTTTTGGTTGAATATCCGTTTGCAACAATGGATTACAAAACATACCCACACACTTTCATAAAAAGAGGAAGGATGAACTGAGTTACGGTCCATCCTTCCTCTTTTTATGAATATCTAACAGAGTGTTATCCTACTCTTTGAAAAAACAAGGAATTTATGCTATACTTTGATAAGTATCAAGGGATACTTATGTTATTTCGGGGGCGTTACGGATTCGACAGGCATAGTTGAGCTTGAATTGCGTTTCGTAGGTTACGGCTACGTTAAAACGTTACAGTTAAATATAACTGCTAAAAACGAAAACAATTCTTTCGCTTTAGCTGCCTAAAAACCAGCTAGCGAAGATCCTCCCGGCATCGCCCATGTGCTCGGGTCAGGGTCCTAATCGAAGTGGGATACGCTAAATTTTTCCGTCTGTAAAATTTAGAGGAGCTTACCAGACTAGCAATACAGAATGCCTGTCACTCGGCACGCTGTAAAGCGAACCTTTAAATGAGTGTCTATGAACGTAGAGATTTAAGTGGCAATATGTTTGGACGCGGGTTCGACTCCCGCCGTCTCCATTTTTAGAAAAGTAGAGAAAAACAAAAAAGAGCTAAAACCTTATAAAATAAAGGTTTTAGCTCTTTTTTTCTATAAGCAAGAGAAGGCTCGTTACCTCCTCTTACACTTCCTATCACATTATCTTTCTAAAACCACTTCATTTTCTTTTTCTATTGGTGATTTTGGGTATTGCATAGAACATGGCTAAAAATATTATTGTTATCAAAAGAGTTTTTAAGATTTCAATTTCTCCTGAATCTATCCAAGTATACACAAAAGCGATGATAAAAGTAATTACTATTTCCGTAACATGATCTTTTAAATTCATTAGCTTAGCCCACATTGAACTGCCCATAAAGCTAGTTGTCCAGCTACAATAATAGCATTCGTCTTTAACCCATTGGCTTTAGCGAAGCGTAATACAGTCACTGCTAATTCTTTCCAGGCTTTCTTTTGTGCAGCTTTTACAATTGCGCTGATACTAATCATTGCAAAAAACTCATCTTTGATTTTGTTAGCAACGCAACTTCCTAATGCATTCCAATTAAAACGTGCTTGAACTACTGTTGAAGCATCAGAAATATTTACATTTAATTCTTCCTCAACTGAAGAAATCTCTTGCTGAGCAAAATTATTTTTGACATAGTTTTTAAAGTTATCTTCCGTCACTCCATTCGCATACATTTCTTCCAGTCCTTTTGCTACAGCCTCAACTTCTGAATCCTCTAGCTGGTCAGATGCATAAACACTTGTACCAGCGCTGATAAAAATACCTAATGTCATTAGTAATGCCATCGCCAAACAAAAAAATTTAGCCTTTTTTGTCACCTGTAATTCCATAAATAAATCCCTACTTTCTTTTTCCTTGTTATAATCATAACAAGGAAAAAGATAATTTATCATCGAAATCCCTATTTGATGCTTATATTTTCCTATATATCCTAGAGCTGATTTTTCTCACTAGTGATCACATCAATTTGAACTAATGATTCAAAAAAAGACACAGGTTATTTGAGGTACGTTCGAGGTAATGCTAGGTTCTATTTTGAAAACAACGCAGCTCTCTTGAAATATTTTTTGAGCTTGTCTAAACCTTCTGAAACGAATATAGAAAATAAAAAAAGAGTCCCCTTTCTCAAGGAAACTCTCAATTGCTAAGTCAAAATAACTTCACGTTATCTAAATCTTTTAAATCAATCCTATGGTTCGCGGAACAAAGGAGCTAAAAACTTAATAGAATAAATCGCACAAATTCCGACAATAATATAGATAATTTTTGCTAATGGTGTGGTTGCACCGCCACTAATTGTTGCAACTAAATCAAAATTAAATGCACCAACTAATAACCAGTTTAAACCTCCGACAATCAATAAAATTAAAGCAATAATATCCAGATATTTCATTTTTAACACTCCTTCCAAATTTGATAAGCCAAGAGTAACACGTTTATTCTTTATTTACGAAAATAATGATTCAGGAAAAAAAACTTTTTTCAATTATTTTCTCGAGTCATTTTTTCATTATTAAGAATTTTATGATATAACTAAAGAGTAGACAAAAACAGATTCATTATCTCTGATAAGAAATGGTGGTTTATTATGCGTGCTAAGTTATTTTTAATTTTGCGGAATCGAGTGTTATCCCGTGTTGTCTTTGTCATTCTATTTTTACATGTGCTTTTTACCACAAATGATTTCACGGTGTTGCTACTCCTCTTACTATTGAATTATTTACTCACGCTTGAGGATAGCGCGAAAAAAAACAGAAAAATCCAAACTTGGCAGGAATTTAAACAGTCGATTGATTGGCCCTTTGTCGCTTTTTATTCAGGGCTTGCTCTTTTAGTTATTTCGTTAATACTTCTGTTTCTCTGGTTCAATTATGCACGATAAGGAGGATTAAAAATTGAAAAGCTATTTTTTTACTCTTTTTTTTAGTATGTTTAGCCTTTTCGTCATACTACTTTGGTTTTCTGGTCGTCTTTTTCCGTCGCTTGTACCAGATAATGAAGCCGCTAATAATTAACGCACAGGCAATTAAAAGTAATGTCCATAATAGTAAATTTTGTTGTTGTGCCACTTTTTTCATCCCCGCTGCTGCTTTTTCTGGTTGATATGGGATACGATGTCCTCGAACTAATAACCGATGACTGTTTATCATATACGGTGTGCAAGTTAATAAAGTGACGAGATCTTGGCCAGACTCAATGTGTAAATCTTTTGTATCAGTTGGTTCAACGGTTTTTATTTGATCTACTTGATAAGCAAGCGTCTTCCCATTGACTTCGATATAAAATTCATCGCCTTTTTTTAATTCTGGCAAATCTGTAAATAATTTGGCTTGAGGGAGACCACGATGGCCTGAAATGACCGCATGTGTATTCGTACCACCTGTAGGATAGGAGGTTCCTTCTAACAAGGAGCTTCCTTTTTCCAATAGCAATGCATTCGTTTTATCAAAAATTGGTAAACGGACATTTATTTTTGGAATGGTTAAAACACCAATCGTATGACTTTCAAAATAGGATTTGTCTGGTTTTTTCGTTGTTTTTTGCGTTTCAGAAAAAGGATCTAATCCAGGATTGCTGCCTTTTTTCGCTAATTCTTGGTTTTTCTTTTCCATTTTTTCTTGAAGTTCAGCCATTTCTTTGGTGTTTTCTTGGCTTGCTTTTGCTTGATAATGAGCGATAATTTGTTGATCCAGATAGTTATTTAATGCATCGCTAACAAAAGGATACGCAAATGCACCTATTCCAATAATCAGTAAAAGAATCATAAAACCATCAATGATACGACGTTTCTTTTTTGACTTCATTGCTTCCTCCTTAAAAATAAAGCATGAGAGCCTGGGACAGTGATTGGCCCAGGCTCTTTGTTTTTCTAAAAATTTCTTCGGTGATGCTAGAAATTAAGCATTTTCTTTTCTACGTCTAGCAAAGTAGACTCCTGCAATAAGTAGCAAGACTGCGCCACTTCCTAAGTAAACGTAGATTCCTTTGCCACCTGTTGAAGGTAAGGTACCTTTGTGTTTGTTTGGTACTTTTTCTGGTGAAACTAGGTTTTCTGTTGTGCCATATGATTGTTCATTGACCACAAATTCAATCCGATTTGTTAACAAGACATAATCATCAGGAGCTACAGTTTCTTCTAAATAATAGGTACCGTATTTAAGCCCTGTGATATCAACTAATCCATCAGCCGTTGTTGTAAAAGTAGTTGCTTCAGCTTTTGTTTTCACCCAAGTTGCTGCTTTCGTTGTTTCATCGATTTTCAAATAATTTGCTGTGTCGCTGTTTTGATCACGGACGACAAAGGAAGCTCCCGCCAAGGCTTGTGTCGCTGTCACATCGCCATCGACTTTAATGAAACGTTTCCCACCTGTCACAACTTCAACAGTTGGTGGTGTTTGGTCGTCGGTATGACCGTTATCAACATTCGCCTCATTTTTAAAGCCTTTCGTAGGATCTGCTTTTTCATTTAAATGCATAAAGTAAACGAATTTTAGTGTGCCGCCTGGTGTTAGCGTAGGAATATACGCTGGATTAACGGCGACAGTGAAGCCATTTGCTTGTTCAGTCACTTGATAATTTTCAGGAGCAATCACTGTATCCCCATCATATAACGCATAAGCATACTCTCCAGAAGTCACGTTATCAAAAGTTAAGGCTGCATCATGTTTATCAACTAAATTGAATTTGACGTATTTATTAGCGTCGCCTTCTTTGTCTGCAATCCCCAATGGAATATTTACAGAAATTTGATATTTAATTTTTTCGCCAATTGCCACATCTTTACCATCTAAGCTTGGTGTTGTTTTATCAACTTTAGAGGTATCATTTTTGACTGTTTTTTCAACAGGTGTTTGATTGTTTGCTTCAATTGTAAATGGTGTTTTTGTTTGATTTTCAATTAATTCTGCATTATTTGGAGCTTTTACTTCTTCTAAAATATACGAACCAACCTCAAGATTTTTAACTGTTAATTCTCCCGTTCCATTCTCTGCTTCTGTGAAATCATTTTCGCCAATTTCATAACTTTTCCCAGTAATAAAGCGTTTTGCTTGTTCTTTATCCGTTGTCCATGTATATAATCCATCTTTGACTCCTTGGATATATTTTACTGTGCCTGGTGAGCCTTCGCTTTTAGAAATAACAAATTCTGCGCCATTTAATCCTTCATTTTCAGCAGTTCCTACTTTTTTCACATGTAAACTACCATCATTGGCTACCACATTTTTAGGATAAATATGAACAACCGCTAATTCTTCTGTTCCATATTTATAGGAACCATCTGTTTGCTTGATCATTTCGTAAACTGGGAACGCCACCACCATATTCGTAGCAGCAACTACACCCTCTTTTGGTTCTTCTTTAATGGTATACACTGCATCTTTACCATTTTGTTTTTTAGGTAACTGAACAGTGACATTCCCATTTGCATCGGTGGTTCCTTGAGCAACAGGTTTCCCAGGAGTTAAACTTTGGACAGCTTGTTTAGCTGCATCAACGCTTGCGCCTGCCGCTCGTTGCTCGTAAAATTCGTTCGTCACGTTATAAATACTAAACGTCACATCTGCCAGTCCTTGATATTTATCAAACTCGCTCATTTCTTTCCCGCTATTTTGAATAAGCGGATCTGGTAAATCCGTCATTTTCTTTTTGTGAATCACGAGCTGTGCGCTCTCCCCATTTTCTTCTGCAAATGCAGTTGTTGTCCCTAATACACTTGTGAAAAGTGGCAAAATTAGTAACAAGGTACTAACGGTGTACCAAACTTTTTTTAATTGCTTCATTTTCTCTCTCCTCTTTTTTGTTTTTGATAAAATAGCCAAATGACTACCATCCCAATGATTAGCAGGCCTGCAATCGTCAACCAAATAGAACGTTCTTCATTTGTTTTTGGTAAGAAGCCTGACTCTTTTACTTTTTTATTGATTACATGTAACGGTGCTGTTCGTTGTCCGTTCGTTGCATAAGAATTTTTTCCCACCGTAAAAGGAATTTCTGTTTGATTCAGAAGATAACCTTTTGGTGCAGAGATTTCTTCCAAGAAGTACTGGCCATCTTTTAAGCCTTTAACTGAAAATTCACCGGCTTGATTAGACGTGAATTTTTTAGCTAATGCTTTTTCTTTTTGCCAACGATACCCGTTTGCTGTTTCATTGAGGTATTCCCCCGCTTGATTTTTGACGATAAAAACAGCCTCTGGCAAGGTGATTTTCGCATTTTCACTATCAACTTTGACAAAAGACTTGCCGCCTGTACGAACTGTGGCTCTTTTAGTCAAGGTATGTTTGTCCGTGACTAATTGTCCTTCGTTGTTAATCGCAGTGTCAGGTTCAGCGGTCTTTTCTAAACGCATTTGATACGACACAGTCATTGTTTGATTTGCAAAGTTTTGTAAGTCTTTAATTGAAAAATCAAGCGTAAATCCATGCTTTTGCGTCGTCAGTGTGTAACCTGTAGTAACTGTTTTTCCAGCCACTTTTACCTCAATTGATTCTGGTAAAAGTGTCAACGTTGTATCCGCCTTATCTGACAAACGGAATTCCTGATATCCTAAAATATTCGCTGGAATCTGAGTCGTTAACTGATAGTTAATGTGCTCTCCTTGATTAAAGCCTTGTTGCTTATCGAGTACCGTTTTTTCAAGTGGTGGTAAGTCATAGGCATTTTCTTCATTTTTTGGATATAAATGAATATGCGTTAACGATTGCCCTTGTGGATCTTGAACAGGCAAAATCACTACTAGGTTGCTAGCTTTTTCCTTTACCACTTCTGGTGCTTCCGCTTCAACAAATAAATAGGCTTTATCTCGTTGCTGCGAATCTTTGCTAGCTAATGAAAAAGAAACCACTCCATCTTCTCCATTTATTGTCTGTGTTTTATCTTCTGCGATCGGTTTTCTATTTGTTGCACCGGTTTCTGCTAATTGACGCTGTGCCTCTTGGACCGTTTTTCCTTCAGAACGAAGCTGATAAAACGGATCCGTCACATCATAGACTTGATAAGTGACGTCATTTAAGCCCCGATAATTTTGAAGCAGCGTTCCCTCTTCCCCTGTGTTTTGCTGCTGTTCTGGTAATTGACCATCAGGGAACAATAATTTGTGCAACGTAACTTGAACGCTTGCTTGCGATGCCTCTGCTAATGCTTGCTGTGAAAACCCGAAAAGAGCGAGTAGCATGACGCAAATACTTAACCAACGTGCGTTTTTCATTGATTACACACTCCCTTCTGGTCGTCTAATAAAGAGATAAACACCCGCTATCACGAATGTACTAATCGCTATCAAGTAAAACCACAAGCGTCCTATGCCACCAGTTTCAGGTAAAGGAACCTTTGCTTGGTTCGTAACGTCTAAAGTAATTTGATTATTCTTCTCTCCAGAAATTAAAACATCTGCTACTTTTTCCCCATCTATCGTGACTGAACCATCTTCACGAATTATTAATTCGATTGGTTCTTTTAACCCCTGATATCCTTCTGGCGTAAAGGTTTCTGTTAGAACATATTTCCCTGGTTTTAAGTTTTCAAAAACAAAAGTATCCGTTTCTTTGCCATCTTTTGGTAATTCAATATCCGTATCTGGTCCTGTTAAACGGAATTTCGCTCCTTTAAGTGGCGTCTGATTATCGGCTTTTTTATGAACTGTTAAGTCAAAAGGTTTCAAATTATTTTGATGTGTCAGTGTCCATTCTGGCGCATTTTCTTCAATATTTTTGCCTGCATAGTGAATTTTCCCATATTTATCAACAGTAAATTCATAATTTCCAGCAAGAGTGTCGTAGCCTAATGGTCCTGATTGTTCCACCATTCGATACTCACCAGTTTCACTAATTTTAAAATAGCTCAATCCTGTAGTATCTGTTTTTTGAGTTGCCACAGTTTGGTAACTTCCTTGAGCATTTTTTCTTTGCAACGCAAAAGTCGCCTCTGCTAAGTTCACTTGTTTGCCATTTTGCATGGTGTATTTTCTAATTCTGATTGGCAAAGAAGAAAATTTATTTTCAATTTCCAATGGAATAACTTGATTTGTGGTGGTCACTTCTTGTCCATCGATGCTTACTTTGCCTTGCTCACTCACCTCAATTTGCCAAGTCGTTTTCTTGCCTAACTCATGTCCTGCAGGTGCTTTTACTTCAGTTAATGTATAGCGTTCCCCTTTTTGTAGGCGCACATCTTTTGGCAAGGAATAGCTACCATCTTTATTGTCCACTAATGTTGTTTGAACATTTTTACCACTCAATTCAAAGACGGCTCCCACTAAGTTTTTCTCACCTGAGGAAGAATTTTTGATTACTTTTAAATCTAATGGCTTGAACTGCTTCGTGTTTTTCCAAGTAGTATCGTCGATTTTTTCTTGACTGTAACCAGGAACTGCTAATTCACGGGTTGTTTGATAATTGAAAGCTTGTCCTTGATTGTTGTATTGGGGAAGCCCAAGAACTTCTTGATAGCTTTCATCCGCGGTTTTGGAAAGTTGGGTTACATTTTTGCGCTCCCAACTATTGCTGGTATCATTTTCTGGTTTTGATAATTTAATATACCCAGTTTGCCAGTTGGCTGTGTCAGTTACTTGCTTTCTACTAATTTCATAAATCACATTATCTGGCCGACTTGTCGGGTCTTGATCATACTCTTCCCAGATTTTTTTCACGTTTAACTTCACGCCAGGTGCTTTTCCCGAAGGAACCCCAAAATCAACTTTTTCAGGGGCCGTGGCTAATGGCTGAAACGTTGTCCGACCATTCATTTGATACCAAAAATCAGGTTTGAAGTTTTCTGACTCTGTTTGAATACGTACTTGATAATGAATTTGAATTTCTTGCCCTTTACCCAAATAAATCTCATTACTATTAATTGTAGCGCCTGTTAGCGACACTTCTGGTAATGTTTGAACCTGAACAGGACCCACACTTTTCATTGATAATGTATTTGGCTCGTATTTAAAAGGTTCAGCAATTGGATCAACTACTTTTCCGTTTACAACCGTTCCTGAAATCTGAACGGCTTTTTTCGCTAAATAATCAGAAATGTCTGGTGCATAATCCGCGGATTCATAATAAAGGTCTCCATTTTCATCGGCTGACACCATCTCACGCATTTTATCTTCAACTTGTTGTTTAGATAAATTAGCTCGTGGATCGCTTTGCAATTGAATGCCCAATCCATGTATTTCAATCCCACGTTGTTTTAAGGCCATTGCCTCACCTATCGTGGCGATAAACGTACTGTTAATCCGTTTATTGATATTGTTTTGATCTGGCGCATTATAGCTACCAGAGATATAAGAAGTGCTACCTGGTTGATCTTGTCGATTCGTAAATTGTGTCCCGTAAAAGCGACCATCCGCCTCTGTTTGAACTCGACTCACTTTATAAGAGAAGGTTGGGACGCCATCCGTTAAAAGTACAATGACTTTCTTATGTCCATTTGGCGTTGCTAACATATCACCAGCATCTCTTAATGCTTTTTGAGTGAAAGTTCCTCCTCTAGTGCTACTTGGCGTAATATTTTTAATTGGATTTTTGACTGTATCAAACGGCCCCATTTGAATGGCGTTGTTATTATAACCGTCACTTGAGTAGCCAACATAGCCCATGTTGATGTTATTGGTAATACCGCTATCTGCCAATGTATCAACAAAACGGTTCACTCCTTTTTGAACTTCACCAATCCGATTGTTTTCATTCATACTACCGGACCAGTCAACGACTAAGACCAAATCCAATGGCGTGATTTCTTTCTGAACATTCCCACGCACATTAAGATATACATCAAAAAGCCCTGGTGTTGTTGTTTCTCTAGCATATTTTCGGATGGCATAATCGGCTTGGTCTCCTGTACCGCCATACTCAATATAAGAATTTGTGCGATTAGTAGGGTCCCCATTCCAACTCGTTTGGCCGTCCCATTGTGCACTACCGTCTTTATTCCCTTGATGGTTTAACACATTTTGATTGCCTGTGGGCTGCCAATTAGCTGTCGGATAAGTCCCAGAATTATCCGTCGTGTATTGTGGTGCAATTAAAGGCAGTGCCAGATTCGCTCTCAAAGTAGCTGGCGCCATTCTTGCTTCTGCAAATGGATTGGTTACCTCTTCTGTTGCGGTCGGCTGTTCTGTTTTTTCTGGAGCCGAATCATTTTTGTTAGTTTCTTTCGTATTTTCTGGTACAGTTATTTTTTCTGGTTCAGTTGATTCTTTAGCAGAATCCTCTACTGTTATTTTTTCAGAAGTAACTGAAACATCATATTCGTTGTTTTCATACAATAACTTAGGTGGCTGAGCTGTTTGAAGCGAACTTTGCTCAACAGCTAACGAAAGCTGTACCGGCTTTTTTACTTGTGCGTCCAAAGTCAGATAAAGCGTACCATTAGTCACTTGGTAAGAATATCCGTCTTTTTCAATTACAGCAGTATCCATGAACTGTGCATTTTTCAATTGAATTTCTCGTTGTAATGGCTGCTCTGTTTGGTTGAGAAGATTTAACTCGATATTAATATTCGTTTTATCATTCTCATCTGTTATCATTTGAGCGGATGTAATTTCAACTTCTTTGGCTGTTTCTGCATAGCCAATGAGCGGTATGAAATAGGATGAGACAAGTAAAAAGACTACGCCGAAAACCCCAAATTTCTTTAGTAATTTAATGTCTGTTCTCTCCTTTCTTTTATGAATTAACAGTTAAATTAGAATTGCCTAGCACGTAAAATTTCATTATTCTAATCTGATAATTATTATACAGAGAAGGAGCTCATTAAATCACACCAGCTTTCATACCAAGCGGTTTCATTTCTGAAATTGCGTTATTGTTTCGATGATTGTTTCATTAAAGTAAAGGACTTGGGAGGAAACAATATGATTAGGTTTTTAGAAAAAAATTATCGGAAAATGGAAGAAATCATTCGTGTCTTATCCATTTCTGATAAATGGATGACTAAAAAAGAACTTGCAAAATATATTGGTAGTTCTGAGTCTACTTTTATTCGTTATATTGAGGAGATTAAACAGCGTTGGGGCGAAAGTTTAACCATTAAAACATCGCATAAATTAGGCTATCGTTTAGAAAACTTTAATGTGTCCTTATATTTAAACGTGCTGACGGATATGGCAAAAACGTCAACGACCACCCAATTGCTCCATGAGTTTATCCAAAATCCTGGCAAAACCATCGAATATTATTGCGATACCATCAATATTAGTCGCTCTTCTTTTGCTCGAAAATTGAAGCAGTGTAATCAGGTCTTGGAAACTTACTCTCTTCGCGTTATCGTTGATCAAGGCTATCAATTAACTAGCCAAACAGAAGAATTGCCTTTACGTATTTTTACAACCTTTTTCTTTTTAATGTATTATGGTCATTATGAATTGCCTTATCAATTAGATAAGCAGGAAATCAAACAATTAATGCGTCGTAATCAATGCCAATTAAATATTATTAGTATGGATAACAGTTATGAACACGATTTCTTTATTATGTATTTTATTGTTGATTTATTAAGAGAGCATCAAGGATTTCAACAACGTTTCCAGAAAAAAACAGATAAAAAGAGTCCAATCAAAATGGAAGATTATCTTTTACTCAGTCGTCATTTCACTGGACTCAGCCGTGAAACCTATCGGGAAGTTCTCCGATATTTTCAAAGAGGCGCTTTTCAGCAATACTACTCCGAAGACCAAGAAGTCATCAGTCAAAGAATACGTGAAAATTTAAAATTTAATGCTTTTTCACAGATTGAACAATTAACAGAAGAAGTCGTCGACTTCGCTGTTCACTTGTTAACCTGTCTTTATTTGTTTTCTCAATTAGTGCCTTTTGACACCTCCGAATTGACACAAAGGGCCACCTTTTTCACTCGACAAATTCATTTTACTCAGCTTCACTTATATGCACGATTAAAAGCAGAATTGCATTTCTTTTCCGCTCTTTTAGAAACAAATCTATTAAACTATTCATCTTCTTATATTTTTTGGTTGCTTAATACTTTTCCAGAAATTAACCAGAGTTTCGACTCAAAAAAGATTTTGATTATTAGCGACATGGGCCTGAATCATAGTCAATATATTGGAAACTATGTCCACGATATTTTAGCTTTGCATCGGATTCGTTCAAATACGTTAGCAATTACGGAAGAACAATTAGGTGACCATCGACTCGAAGAATTTGACTTGATTATTACCAATCAACCAATTATTGAAACCAGCGTTCCAAGTATTTTAATTAATGATGCTATCTTATTTTCTAACAAAAGAGAATTGCTCGATTTATTAAACTTTTAACGTCTTAATGGTTTTCCCTATCTACCAAAAAGATAGCCCTTTTATCAAGAACCGCGTAATGTGAGGTGCCATCATACAGAAGATATTTTTCTGAAATAAAAAAGAAAATAGGACATAAGTCGAAATGACTTATGTCCTATTTTCACTCTTAAGATAATCAGCTAAACGAAACCAGCAAATTAAATTTCTGATTGATTCACTGGCCATCTTGTGTGACTTTTACTTGGCAAAATTAATGTAATGAAGATCACTAAAGTACCGATAAAAGGAAGTAAATAGAATAAAATCCACCAGTTACTGTGGTCGCGATCATGCAGTCTTCTTGCTCGAACAGTAAAGTTTGCCAACCAAATTAAAGCAGTCAGCAAGAAAAAGATAATGGTCACGGTATTCCATTCTTTAATGATTGTTCCATCATTGGGTGTTACTTCAATATATCTGTAAACGCCCGTAATTGCTGAATAAATCCCTAACACCAAATAATTAATTAATTGTGGCCACCAATATTGTGCTCGTGTTGCTGACGCATTCATTGTTGTAATATTATTCCAGTATTCTCTATACGCGTTAAACATATTATCACCCCCGCATTAACTATTACAGAAGTCTTTCGTTTTGTCAAAGAATAACGTTATTTTATGCTGCTTAATGACACGTCCATGTGCCTTCCTTAAACTCACACGAAGCTGACTCTTCAGAAGAAGGAGTTAATGAAACTAACGGTTGCTGTTGTTTTTCTTCTGCGAGAATTTTTTGAATAGTTTGGCTGATTTGCTGTTTCGGTACTGCACCATTAATTAAATATTTTTGATTAATGATTAGTGCGGGAACTCCTTGTAAACCATAAGCAGAAGCTAGCGCAAAATCTTCTTGAACCGCCGCCCAAACAGCCTCGGAAGCAACAGCTTCTTTCCATAAAGCAAAATCAATCGTTGTCTCTTTTACTAGCTCCTCAATTACTTCTGGCTCTTCAATATTTAAACTTCTCATAAATAAACCTTCTTGTAACTTATCAAACAGTAACCAATAAGTGTCTTGGTTGCCAATGTATCCAGCTGCTTTTGCTGCTAATAATGCATTCTTTGATGTTGGAAAATCAAATCGTTGCTTCCTCATCCCTTCAATATTAAAACGATGCTTTGAATCGTTTTGATTGGCATGCACCCAATGCGTCAAAACTTCTTCTTTTACTGCTGCTCGTGAGCCAAACATTGTTTCAAAATCGTTTGCGGACCACCCCAACGCAAACGACCGATGGATCAATTCAATTTCAGGAAATTCTTGTTGAATCTCATGCATGCGGTCAGACATTGGAAAACAAAAACTACAAATAACATCATGGAAAAATTCTATTTTCATCCTTACCCTCCAGTAACTCTTTTTTCAAAACAGATTGAACTAAATTTACCATTTTACTTACTAAAAGTAAACAAATGAAGCCAATTAAAAGAAAAAGGTGAAACAAAATGCGCTATGGCTTTTGTCTCACCTGTTCTATCTACTTATTCTGATGTGTCCATTCCATTACCCGCTCACCATTCGTATCTAATTCACCATTAAATACAAAACCGAGTTGTTGATACAACCGAATTGCTGAGCTGTTCGTATCATAAACACTCAAGTATAGCTTGTTTGTTTGGTATTTTTCTATTAGCATTAACATTAAAAGTCGACAGGCTGCTTTCCCATAACCTTGTCCTTGGAACCGTTGATCAATTAAAAAGCGGTCTAACCAAACGCGCCCATCTTGCCAACGTCCATACATGGCATAGCCGATTAATTGATTGCCGTCATAAATACCTGCCGATTCCCATTCTGGAAATTGGTCCGATTCTTTTAGATTTTCTGCCATTGATTCAATGAAGGTTTGTTGTTCAGCGAAAACTTGTAGGTTTTCCACTGCTTTACGATTATCGCTTGTTACTTTTTCAAAATGTATTTCCATTGTTTTCACCTAATTAGTTGTTATTTTCTGCATACTTGTATTCTTTCTTGCTTCTTATTTTAACATACTTATTTCCCTTTGCTTTCTCTAACTCTCTGTGATTATACGTTTCTCTTTTTTATGGGAATTCTTCCCTATAAATGGAGACTCTTTTCAAGAGATTTCTTTTTACACTACCCGTTTCAAATGATATAAATGATACATAGAGTGTTTTAACTATGTGCAACATGATTAAAAGTTAACTGTTGGGGAGCAGTTAACTTTTTCTTTTTAACCACAAAAGAGAGGATCCGCTGTGAGAAATAACTGCAGTGGATGCTCCCTTTTGTATATTATTTATTTACTAGCCGATAGTTGAAAGCTTTCCCGTTACTCAGTAGTATCGATTTTGTCTTCTTGACTATCTAAAGAACGGTCAACTTTTTCGTCGTAACTTTCCATGGAATTTTCATTTTTATGTTTCTGCTTATCGACCGTTTTATCGACTTTTTCTTTCTGTCGATCAATTGTTTTTTCCATCTCTTCGCCAGCCGAGGTACAACCACTCAGTAAAAAGAAACTTGTGAATAAAAACGCTGACAAGATAACTGTTTTTCCGATTTTTGTTTTCATAAACTCACCTCTCGTTTAATTTAAAAAAACGTCCCGATAAAACATTGTTCCCTTGATTATTTACTCACAATTAGCGAACGACTAAGACATTGCACAAAGCATGGTTAACCACATAATCTGTAGTAGAACCAATTAAGGTTCGTTGAATAGCACCTCTTCCCGTGGCACCTAGCACAATTAAATCTATGGCATAATTTTCAGAAATCGTGTTGGCAAGATAACGTTTTGGGCTCCCAAGCTCAACAATTTTTTTGACTGTTTTTACACCAATTTCACTCGCTTGTTTTGCCTTTTCAGTGAGCATCTCTTCTGACTTGTGTTTTTCTAAATCATACAATTCTTCAAAAGAAAATGGACTCGTCGTAAATTCAGCATCATTAATAATTGTAGCTAAATAAAGAGTGGCTTGTTCCTCTTTGGCAATCCTGACAGCTTCATGAAAAGCTTTTTCAGATTGATCTGAGCCATCAAGAGCAACCAAAATATGTTGATATACTGACATTTTATCCGCCTCCTTAACCAAATTAAGAATCAAAACTAACACAACAGCTGTGTTACATTTTAGTGGCTATCTGTTGTAATTTTTCCACGGTTAATGCTTGATAATTTGTTTCTTCAAGTAGTCCCGTTTGAATTTCAACAGAAACATCTTCCGTACATGTTTCTAAAAACATTGTGGCATAATCAAACTGTTGCTCTAAGAATGTTTCATATTCCAGTCGACAACGTAAAAATTCTTTCGCGGTATCTGAAACATGTAAACACATGCGGCGCTTATTCGCTTTCTTGGTTATCACAAAATAGGTTCCTTCTAAAATCGTGGTAATCTCTTCAATAATATACGCTGCATCTTTTACCATTCCGTCAATCCAGTCCTTTATTTGTTTTCAGTATCGTTGCTTTTTTCTTTGTCGTCACTTAACAGCTCTTTAATTTTTTCACGATTGTCGTATAACTTTTTTCCTACGCCCACTAAGGCACCACCAGCCAATAACTTTGTTAAAAAGCCGCCACTCGCATTTGTTTTTTTGCCATGGTGTCCTTTTAAATGATGTCCCATCCTAGCCACCTCCATAATTTTTATTTCTATTACCTATGAAAATTATCTCATATGTTTTCACAAAACGCACGTATAACAATAGTTTTTTAATCAAGGCTCGACCACTTTGTAAACTCATGACTTTTAATATGCCGAATCTCTTCAAATAAAATATGTGTATGTCCAACTTTTGCATACTCCATTGAACTCATCCCTTCAAAAACACCAACAATTGGCGGTTGAACACGGCCAAAATCATCCAATGTATTCAATTGGATTTCTAAAACCTGGTTATTTTTTAAAGACTGCTCTAAGTATTCTTCAATTTCTTCTGTTGTCTGTTGCGGTAAGCGTTCAAACGCTCTCTTAGAATATTCGTCAGAAGCTTCGATTCCTTCTTGTAACTCCCCCAATGCAAAAGCGGTCGCCCATTTCAGTTCAAAGGGCCGATCATGGTACTCATTATAAGGTGTAAATTCTTTTTTTGTTCGTTTCATGATGTTATCCTCCTAAACCGACATTTCCTCCAGCATGTCCACCGACTAATCCTGAACGATGAATTGCCGTCGCGCCTTCCAACAAAGAAGAGGCGTGGATTAAAGCTTGAAAGCCAAATTTTTGTCGGATTTTATCAATCAGATAGTTTAACTCCATTTCACTAATTTGCTCTTCTGGTTCCGAAAATAAATCTAATTGTAAAGATTCATTCCAAACTAATTTCCCATATGAAAGCCCTAATTGCCGGACATCGGTTCCCGCTAGATAATGTTCTCTAAAAAGGGCTAATACATAGGTGATCAAAACTTTTGTATTGTTTGTTGCAGAAATCGTTTGTTGTTTTCGCCAACCAGTTCGTCCTTCACGGTCAATTTGACCTTTGGAATAACCAACGTAGACTGTGATACATTCCGTTTGACAATGCGCTTTTCTTAAACGAGCAGCCACTTGTTCTGTCAGTTCCTTTAAGACTAGTTCAATCTGATCTCTTCGCGCATAATCTCTCGGTAAAATCTGACTATTCCCAAATGATTTTTCAGCTTTATGTGGTGCTTTTTTCCCTAAAAAGGTACGATCAATCCCCCATGAATGAGCATACAATTGAAGCCCCATCACGCCAAATGTTTCTTGTAAAAGATGCGGATTCGCTTGCGCTAACTCATATACAGAATCAATTCCTAAACGATTCAGTCGTTTAGCCATTCTGCGACCAATCCCACAAAAATCTGTCAAAGAAGGCAACTGCCAGACAGTATCTGGTACACGATCATACCGCCATTCTGCAATAAAGTCTGGCGAATGTTTGGCGCCATTGTCCAACGCCAATTTAGCCAGTAACGGATTGTCCCCTATCCCAACGGTCACATAAATACCCACATGATTATAAACGACTCTTTGGATAATCCGAGCCATTTTATAGGCGGTTTCACAATGAAAATAACTTAAAGAAGCCGTTACATCAAGAAATGATTCATCTACACTAAACACAGAGTGATCTTCATCTGCGACAAACTTTTTATATAAATTATTGATTTCTTGATTTTTTTTCATGTACAAATTCATTCGTGGCGGAACCACATATAAATCAGGATGAGCGGGCACTTGATTTTTACGCGTAACATTTGAAACACCTAAAACTTTTTTTGCCATTGGCGATGCTGATAAAACTAATCCCCCCGCATTTTCGGCATTACTCATCACTACTAACATCGTTTTCAACGGATCTAACCCACGTTCTGCGCATTCTACACTAGCGTAAAAACTTTTGCAATCAATACAAAGAATATCGCGACTAGGTTCTTTTTCATAATCAAATTTCATAAACATCACCTCACTTGCAAAATCATTATACGAACAAACGTTCGATTAATCAAGCGAACACTGTTTATTTTTTTGTTTTTTTCAAGAACGGTTGGTGATCAAAAAAAAAATAAGTATTCGGAATTTTTATATTCCAAATACTTATTTTTTCTTTTACATCTTATTTCGATTTAAAAATAACGATAAAAAGCCCGTTCCTAACAGAATTACTGCTGAAACATAATAAGGGAAAAAGTGATTGATATCAAATAAAGCTCCTGCTGCCATTGGTCCTAAAATATTACCAAAACTTGTAAATGTCGAATTTAGTCCGTTGATGGTTCCTTGTTGATCTCCAGCATGTTTGGATAAATAAGTAGTTACTGCTGGTCTAAACAAGTCAAACGCTAAAAAGACAATAAACGTTGAAAATACAACAACTAAATTATTTTTTGTAAAGGCAATCACGGCAATAAAAATGGCACTTGCAAAAAAGGTTAATTGGATTAAACCCATTTCACCTATTTTTTGGACGATTGCATCAAAGAAAAACAACTGACAAATCAACGCTAAAATACCACTAACCGTAATCACGATTGCTATTTCACTTGTGGTAAAGCCAAAATTAATAGTCGCCATAATACTATAAATAGATTCGAACGCTTGCAGGCCAAAAGAGGAAATTAAGATAATCACAAATAATGAGGTAAACATTGGATTTCTTAAAATATCCATAAATGAACCTTTTTTCGCTTCAACAGCGGCTAAAATTCGTTTCTCCGGCTCCTTCAAAACAGTTAATGTCAAAATAAAACCAATAAATGCTAAAAATGCGGCCGCAAAAAATGGAGCGCGAATACCTAAATAAGCAATAAAACCACCAACTCCTGGTCCGATAATAAAACCACCACTAATTGCAGCTGACACAAGCCCCATCGCTTTCGGACGTTCAGAAATCGTGGTCATATCTGCCACAAAGGCTGTCACTGACGGCATTAATAAAGCGGCGGCAATCCCACCTAAACCACGAGAAATATAAAAACCGCTTTTCGCTTGGGCTAAACCAAATAATAACTCAGAAATTGAAAAAACCAACATGCCCGTCGCAATCATTTTTTTCCGACCAATTTTATCCGAAAGGACACCTGCGATTGGCGATGTGATTAATTGGGCAATCGCAAAAATAGAAATCATCATTCCCATTGTGGTACCAGAAAAATGCATTTCTTCTTTTAATTGGGGAATTACGGGAATGACTAGGCCTACGCCTAGAAAAACAAGAAATAAGTTAGAAATTGCTAAGTACATCATACTATTTTTTTTCGTCATAATTTGCCTCCTCCATAAAAAAACAGCCATCAAAAATGGCTATTTCTGTTTCTTTGTATGTACTTTCTTTGACAGTGTTTCGGCTGAAACACTCGTTGAGTCATTGAGATACATTTTACACTAATTCGCTGAAAATTTCACTAGTTTTTACTTATTTTTTTAAAGGAAATTGTTATTTTTTAAAGACATAACTTAAGTATCCAAGTATTTAATGAATCGCTTTTGTTTTTTATCAGAAACATAGCCAATGTGTTCATAAAATTGATGTGCTGCTGTACGCTGTTCCCCTGAATTTAAGCGAATCGCAGACAAGTTACACTTTTTAGCTTCCGTTTCTAGTTTCGTCATTAATTGTTTGCCAATTCCACGGCCTTCTGCTTCTTTTGCCACTGCTAATCCCAGAACGTTCAATAACGTTTGGGAATAAATTGTTTCATACAGTTGCGCATGCACATAGCCTAAAATCTTCCCTGTCTTCGTTTCTTCATAAACATATAAAAACTCTCTGTCACTGGCTAGTAGTAATTTCTCAATCTGTTTACAGGTCACGTCAACGGGAACTTCATAGCCCAATTGTTCTTTATTAATGATAGTTAACGCCGCTGCATCTGTTGGCTTCATTTTTCTAATCAAGGGTAACAACCTCCTAAATGATATTTATAGAGTATTACTTTGGCTACTCTATAGTTTTTTCGATAAATAAAGAACTAACTCATCATCATTAACACACCGATCGTTTGGTTTCAGCTGCTTATTTTGAAACCAGACTCCTGAACCATCTGGCACATATCCTTGTTTGATATATAATCTTTGCGCTGCACCATAACCAGGATGCAGGCCTACTCCCAAAGAAACAGTATCTGCATAACTTTTGGCAACATTTTCTGCACGATTTAATAATAACCGCCCCACTCCTTGTTTTTGAAATGGTAAGAATACATTGAAATCAGCTATTTCAGGATATAAATTTTTAAAAGGTCCTTCCTTAGCTAATGGCAGTAACGTCACATAACCTAACAGCGTTGCCTTTTTCTCCGCTACAAAAACCGTTCGTTGCTTGACTAATTGTTCTTCTAAATAGTTCATTAAAATCTCTTGGCGACTTGGCCAACCTTGTTGGACAAATTGAGTATCCAGCGCTAAGATATCTTTCTCTTGCATTTCTCTAATAACCACTAGCTCAGACATCAGCCTTCCCTCCCAAAAAACGTTTTCATTTTATACAACGAAGCGAATAATTCTTCGCTCCCTTATTCATTTTCAAAAACCATCGAGTTGATGATATTTGGGCAAAACAGCAACACATGTTTCTTCTGAATTAACAGCAATAACGAACCCTTGCCATAAGGACCACGTCACCGCTTCACCTAATTTCTCTTTCACTCGTTGAATCATTTCAGCTTGCGTTAAGTCTCGTGCAGGAAAATGTTGAACTTTATCATTACTGATTAAAAAAATAAATGATTCTGAAAAAGCTGTCATGACTTCAGGTGGTAAATTTTTTAATCGTTCTTGGTAATCCATTGAAACCACTCCTTCTTTTTTATCATACCACAACATCCATTTCTCTAAAAAGCGCAGCACTTACTACTGAATATCTGCTAAAATTTGCCTGATAATCTGCTTTTCAGACAGTTGTTCAGATAACCGCTGTTCTCCCGGAAACCCTAAATAATCTTCTGGTAGCCACCAACGTTTCATTTCCACGACACCAAATTCTTGATTCTTGTTTCTCTGGCTATGTCTTTTCAGCGTTTCTTCAAAAGAAATATCAAAATAATAAACCTGAACGTTTCCTTCAAAGAGATGGATTATTTCCTGAAAAAAGGAATGATAAATGGCTTTTTGAAAAATCCCTTCAACAATCACATACTGGCATTCTTGATACCCAAAAGCTACCAACTGTTTTAACAAAGCAATACTTAGATTACCTGTTTCATCTTTAACACGAAGCATTTCTCTGCGCACCACATCTTGAGAAATCAATAACGATTGTTCTTTAAGACACTGATGAAGCGCGTTAGCTATCGTTGTTTTACCACTACCAGAATTACCACGTAAAATAATTAATTTCGGTTGCATCTGTTTCCCTCCATTTTCTTGATTGTTGAAAACCAGCACAAAAGAGCAAAAAACTTGGAAAAAACTCTCCAAGTTTTGCTGTTATTTTGATGAATGTTTCGTTGAATCTCGCTGAATGAATTCCGTTCCGACAATAATTTTTCTAGGAACTGGGGGGGGATTCAAGCATAACTCTTTCATTGTCTCAACGGCTAGCTCACCCATCCATTCAGTATGAACTTTAACTGTTGTTAATGTTGGTGAAACATATTTTGCGACACTAATATCATTAAAACCAATGATAGAAATATCTTCTGGCACACGAATGGCTGCTTCTTGTAACGCCCGCATTACACCAATCGCCAATGTATCACTTGCAGCGAAAAAAGCGGTTGGACGAGTGTCCGCTTCTTCAATAAAGTCTTTCATCGCTTGATAGCCTTCTTCAACAGAAAAAGCTGCTTCGACAACCCATTCTTGATGATAAAGGTCCAGATCTTTTAAGGTTTCTTTAAAAGCGACAAAACGTGGATCAACCAATGCCACGTGGGACTCTTTCGTATATTCTTGCCCAGAAAGCATACCAATTTTCTGATGCCCTTGCGCCAAAAATTCTTGCACAATTGTTTTAACACTTCCAGCAAAATCAACAACAATGGAGTTTTGGCCAAAAGCCATTGCATCAAAGTCTACAAATAGAAGAGGTGCGCCTAAGGCGGCTAAGGCCGCCACTTGCTTTTCATCAAATTTTCCTAGGGCAATTGTCCCATCAAATCTTTTTTGAGACAGGTTTGTCAGAGATTCTTTGACTAAAAGAAAACCCAATTCCTCTGCCCGCTTTTCAACACCTAAACGAATCGATAAATAGTAAATATCATCCAGTTCTTCTGGATCGCTGAACCATTGGACAAACCGAATTTTCTTTTTGCCTGCTTGTTTTTTTCTGGCTCGCTTTTTATAATTTAACGTTTCTGCTGTTTCAAATATTTTCTTCTTCGTTTCATCACTAACTGATAATGTTTCATCATAGTTCAAAACTCTCGAAACTGTCGCCGAAGAAACACCGACTTGCTCTGCTATATCTTTAATGGTTACGATGTTCCTCACCTCAAACTAATCATTTTCTATACATTGAATAAATCGTTCAAAAGCACGACGACCTTCTTCGTCACGTTTAAAGACGCCGGCATCTGTTAAAATTTGAACAAAAATTGTCCCAATTCCTTGTTGGATCACTTCTTTGACATTGGCTTCAGTGATGGTTTGCTGACTGAGTTCATCCGCCCAAGCTCGATGACTTTCAGCAATTTGATTGGGTTGCTTTAATAAATACTTTTCGACTTCTCTTAATTCTTGTGCCAGCCTTGGTGGCAAAATAGCTAGTCCCATTACTTCAATTAAGCCAATATTTTCTTGCTTAATATGTTGTACTTCTGGATGTGGATGAAAAATGCCATCTGGAAATTCCTCCGAAACATTATTATCTCGTAAAACTAAATCCAATTCAAATAATGACCCTTTGCGTCGGGCAATTGGCGTAATCGTATGATGCGGTGTGCCATCTTTTGAATAGGCCCGAACTGAGACACGTTCATCAGAATAATTGCGCCATTTGGTCAAAATTAATTCGGCCGCCTCAACTAGTTCCTCTTGACGATCACTTTGAAGACGAATCACAGACATCGGCCATTTTAAAATACCAGCAGTTATCTCAGGATATTTTTTCAAAGAAAATCTTTTTTCCATTGGTGCTAAATCCATTGGAAATGTATGACGTCCTGCTTGGTAATGATCATGAGATAAAATAGAACCACCAACAATTGGCAAATCTGCATTAGAGCCCACAAAATATTCAGGGAATAACTCCGTAATTTTAAGGAGTCGCTGGAACGTTTTTTTCTCGATTTTCATTTCTCGATGTTGTTGGTCCAAGAAAATCGCATGCTCATTATAGTAAGCATATGGCGAATATTGAAAGCCCCAAGCTTCGTCCTCTAAATTTAGTCGGATAATCCGATGGTTTGTACGTGCTGGATAATTTACACGGCCATAATAGCCTTCATTCTCCATACATAACATACACGCTGGATATTTTTTTTGACTCATTTTCTTTTCAGCCAAAATTTTTCGAGCATCCTTTTCTGGCTTCGATAAGTTAATGGTAATTTCTAGTTTACCATAGGGTGAGTCCATTGGGAAAATAATATTTTTGGCGATTGCTTTCGTTTTAATGTAGTTATTCGTTTTACATAACTGATAAAAATAATCCGTTGCTTTTCGTGGAGACTCTTGATAATAATCCATAAACTTCTGATTAATGATGGTTGGGGTCGGCGTAATAAAATCCATTAACTCCGCTTCTAGTTGTTCTGCTTCCGTAATTGAGTCATCGATTTGGTGATTGGCTTGTGCAATATTTAAAAGATGTTCCACCACACGCAACGGTTCTTGCTCACAAGCAACCGCTTCTGGTTGTTCAAAAAAATCACAGCCAACTAGTTTGGCAATCCGATTCGTCAAATAATAGCGGTCTGTTTCCGTCCAATCGCCATTTTCTATGATTATCTCTACAAATGCAGCAATCCATTTACTACTTTCTTTCATCATCTGATGTTCTCCTATTCATTATAGCCTTGAGGATGTTTCACATGCCATTGCCAAGCGGTGGCGATAATATCCTTGACCTCAGTTACTTCTGGTTGCCAGCCTAAAACTCGTTTGGCTTTTTCACTAGAAGCAATTAACGTACTAGGATCCCCTGCTCGGCGTGGGGCGATTGTCGCAGGAATTTCTTGACCTGTCACTTCGCGAGCAGCATCTAACATTTCTTTAACAGAATAGCCGTTGTTGCTACCCAGGTTAAAGACGTCACTTTCGCCGCCATTTTTCAAGTATTCTAAAGCCAAAATATGTGCTGCAATCAAGTCTTCAATGTAAACATAATCTCGAATGCACGTGCCATCTGGTGTATCATAATCATCCCCAAAAATACTTAGCTCTGCTCGTTGGCCCAATGCCACTTGTAAAATAATTGGCACAATATGCGTTTCTGGCGTGTGATCCTCACCAATTGAGGCATCTTTTTTTGCTCCTGCAACATTAAAATAACGCAAAGCAACATATTTCATTTCATAAGCGTTGTCGCACCATTTCATGATTTTTTCCATCATTAATTTACTTTCCCCATACGGGTTTTTAGGATTCGTTGGGGTTTCTTCTGTAATAGGCATTGCTTTTGGTTCGCCATAAGTGGCCGCTGTGGAAGAAAAAACAATGTGTTTCACTCCGAATTCTTGCATGACTTCCAAGGCAATTTGAGTGCCGTGAACATTGTTATTGAAATACATTAACGGTTTCTCCACGGATTCTCCTACTAAAGAATTGGCCGCAAAGTGCAACACCCCTTCAATTGATTCCTTTTCAAAGACACTACGTAAAAAAGCTTTATCACGAATATCGCCTTCATAGAAAGTCGCTTGTTCATGAACTGCTGAACGATGCCCCGTTAATAAATTATCAACAACAACAACGGCATAGCCTTTTGAAATTAATTGATCGACGGCATGTGAGCCGATGTAGCCTGCGCCACCTAATACTAAAATAGACATTTAAAGCCTTCCTTTCTAAAATAACTTTCTGGCACCATCATCAATTGATGCAGGATAAAAATCAGCAGCATAGCCAATTTTATCTTGATAACTCTGGCCAACAGCTTCAATAAATGCATTTATATTTTGCTTTGGTACCAAAGCAATACTACAACCGCCAAACCCTGCACCAGTCATCCGTGCGCCCAAAACGCCTGGTTGTTCTTGCGCACAAGCCACTAAGGTATCCAACTCAATGCCAGTTACTTCGTAATCTTCTTTTAGCGAACGATGTGAGGCATTTAATAATAAGCCAAATTCTTCCAAATCCCCTTCAGTTAGCGCTTGTTTTGCCAATAAAGTTCGTTCATTTTCTGTGACGGCATGACGCGCTCGTTTAATCAACGCTGGATCTCCAATCAATGCTTGATATTGTTCAAATGTCTCGCTGTCTAATTCACCTAAAAATTCAATAGATAACTCTTTTTGAAGCAAACGAACGGCTTCTTCGCATTCTGCACGACGTTCATTATATTTTGAATCTGCTAATTCACGGCGTTTGTTAGTATTCATAATGACAATCGTATACTCACCTAATTTGGCGGGAACCATTTCATAGTGCATATTATTGGTATCTAGTAGAATAGCTTGATCTTTTTCTCCCATCCCTACGGCAAATTGGTCCATAATTCCTGAATTAACGCCAATAAATTCATTCTCCACTTTTTTACCGATTTGCACCAATTCAAGCATTGGACAGTGTAAAGCATATAAATCATTACAGATCGTTCCCATTAAAAGTTCAATAGAAGCAGAAGAAGACAAGCCAGCACCATTAGGAATCGTACCGTAGAAGAGCACATCTAAGCCAGAATCAATATTGTGTCCGCTTTCAATCAAGTAATTTAAAACGCCTTTAGGATAATTTGCCCAATCATCTGAATCTGAATAGGTTAAATCTTCTAATGAAAATTCGATGAGACCAACCTCTTTAAAATTATCAGAAAACATCCGAATTTTTTGGTCGTCTCTTTTTCTTGCCACACCAAATGTCCCTAAAGTAATAGCCGCTGGGAAAACATGACCGCCATTGTAATCTGTATGTTCACCAATCAAATTAATTCTTCCAGGGGCAAAATAACAGGCTGTCCCTTTCTCACCAAATATTTCTACAAATCGATTCATTAACAGTTCTTCCATCACTAATCGCTCCTTTCACTAGTAAACAAATTGTACAATATTTACTAAACTTTTGCAAATGTTTACTTAATATTTTCTTAATTGTCATTTCAATTGAAAACGTGTACAATACAATTAAATAAAGATTTATTTTCTTAGCATTTCTTTTTGACTATTTAAATAATCTAAACAACAAAGTTAAATTTACTAAATATTTACTTAAAGGAAGGATTGATTATTTTGACTATTTCAACTGAATCATTTGGACAAGGAATGCTTCTTTACACACTGACGAATAAAAATGGTGTGACTTTAAAAGCAACAGATTTTGGTGCGCGAATTGTTGCGCTCGACGTTCCTCTTACAAAAAATGAATCCCGATCACTCGTGCTAGGCTTTCCCTCAGCAGATGAATATTTGTCTAAAGACTTATATTTTGGTGCAACAATTGGTCGAACAGCTGGCCGAATTGCCGATGGCTCCTTTGAACTAGCGGGTAAAAAGTATCAAACGATGATTAATACTCCTACTCAAACAACACTTCACGGTGGCACACCTGGGTTTGAAAGTAAAAAATGGCACAGCGAAATCCAAGAGGCACAAGCGAATCCTTCTGTGAAATTTTGGCTAGAGAGTCCTGCTGGTGAAAATGGTTTTCCTGGAAATCTCACTGTTTCAGTCACGTATACATTGACTGAAGAAAATGAATGGCAAATTGAGTATCAGGCAACTACAGATGAACAAACACTTTTTAATCCAACCAATCATGTCTACTTTAATTTAACTGGAAATCCTACAATCCCCATTGATGCGCATGAGTTACAAATAAATGCCCAAAAGTTTGTCCCGCTTGATGAAAGAGTTTTACCGCTTGGAGAATTAGCTTCCGTCGACCAGACAGCTTTTGATTTACAAAAACCTAAAAAATTAGCTGAGGTTTTTTCAAGTAACGATGAACAAATCCAAAAGATGAACGGCTTCGATCACCCTTTCATCTTAACCAATCATGATTTAATTAACCCGGATGTTATCTTAAAAAGTCCTACTAAAGATATCACCTTAGAGATGTTCACTGATCAACCTTCAGTTGTTATTTTTTCAGCAAATTTTGCTGATAACGGTCCCGATATTCAAGGGCAAAAATTAGTCAATCACGGAGCGCTCACATTTGAAACCCAAGTCTGTCCTGGTGCTGAAAGATTTCCGTTGTTCGGTTCTATCACCCTCTCACCTGAACAGGAATTTCACTCAACGACCCGTTTCAAACTAATTTATTAAGTGAAATGGTGCTCTTAACCAAGCTTATCTTCGAACTAAAAAAGATAAGAATGGTTAAGAGCACTTCTATTATTTGACATTTTTAATCGCTCCATTTACACTATTTTCAATTAGAAAGGCGGTGATGTCTATGTATGCAATCAAATTTTTTCATGGCTATTTAACTGCAGATGGTAAACGTACGCGAGATAAATCAGGTTGTTTAGTTTACCACTCTGAAAAAGAAGCACAAAAATTAGCAGATAAAATTGGCGGGAGAGTTAAAAAAATTGGATAACCTTAGATAAAGGATAGATAAGCAAGGCTATTTTGCTATCTGTCCTTTTTTATTTTACATATTCCTCGACTTATTGTATTGATTTGATACAATAGAGAAAAAGCCTAAAGGAGCGCTTACATGAAACAAAATGACTTTGATTATATGCAAATGTTAAAAGGTGAATTATATTACGCCCCCACCATTTTACCCGAAAACAAATCAACAAAAGGCAAGGTGTTAGCTCAAAAAATCAATCAACTTCCTATCGATAATGTGAAAGAAATTGTGGCCCTAGAAAAAGAATTATTAGGAAAAACTGGCAATGAGTTATATATCACCCCACCCCTCCATGTAGATTACGGTCGCCATATTGAGGTAGGAGAAAATTTTTATGCAAATATGGATTGCATTTTTTTAGATGTAAACAAAATCATCTTCGGTGATAATGTCATGGTTGGCCCTCGTGCTAGTTTTTATACTGCCGGCCATCCAATTGATCCAACGATTCGAACTGCAGAATTAGAATTCGGTACGCCAATTATTGTTGAAGATAACGTGTGGATTGGCGGAAGTGCCACCATTTTACCTGGCGTTACAATTGGAAAAAATGCTATTGTTGCTGCTGGTGCTGTGGTTACAAAAGACGTTCCTGCCAACACGATTGTTGGGGGTAATCCAGCAAAAGTCATTCGCAAAATTGATGAAAACGATCAGCAATTTTGGACAGAAAAGCAACGGCAGTATCAAATCGCTAAGAAGCAATTCTTTCATGAATAAAAAATCCCCAATCCAATGAAAATAACGGATTGGGGATTTTTTTAATCTTCTTCATAATAATTAAACATCCAATGGATGCCAAACTGATCTTTTAGGGAACCATACTTTTTGGACCAAAAAGTTTCAGAAACGGCATTGTAACAGTGCCACCTTCAGATAATCGCTTAAATAAGCGATCAATTTTTTCATCATCATCTGTGCTAACCACGAGCGAAAGGTTATTTCCTTCCGTAACTTCAAAACCAAACATATCAGGAACATCTGAAATCATTACATAGGTTCCTTCAATAATGATACTTGCGTTCATCACTAAATCCTTTATCTCGTCGTTTATAGGATGCTCAGGATCTTCAGGTGCTTCGCCAAAAGTCATTAAATTTTGACATTTTGTATCAAAAACATCTTCATAGAACGCAATTGCTTCTTTTGCTTCACCTTTAAAATTTATATACAGCTCTAACAAATGACTCACCTTCTTTCATGATCAAATTTTATACTTTATTTTCTCATGATTTGTCAGAAAGCAAAAATAGTCTGCTTAAAAATCTGATTTTTCTAGTAACAAGGTAACAAATTTTTCCAAATACAGTTGGTCAACCGCATCATAGCTATTTGTTACACCACTATCAATATCTAAAACACCGACCAATTGATGATTTTTTACCATCGGTACAACGATTTCAGACATCGCAGCTGAGTCACAAGAAATATAATTGGCGTGTGTCTTCACGTTATCAACAATCAATGTAGCTTGTTTTTCCGCGGACTCACCACAGACACCTTTGCCCATTTTAATTCTGGTACAAGAGACTTTCCCTTGAAAAGGCCCCAAAACTAATTCTTCATCTTTATATAAATAATACCCAGCAAAAACGGTGTCTGGTAATGTTTGTGCAAGTAACGCGGACGAGTTTGCTAAATTTGCAATAGCATCCGTTTCTATTTCTAACAAACCGCTCAATTGTTGTAAGCACAATTCGTAGGCTGCTTTTTTGTTTTCTCTCGTTTGTTCAGTCATGCTTGGTTCATCTCCTTCATTTTGTCTTATTATAAAGGAAGATACGCAAAAGTGCTATGTTAAAGTGAGTCAAACAAACTTGAAACGCTGATACACGTTGTGAGCAGAAGCACTTTATAAGGATTAAACTGTGACGAGTAACCGCTAGACTGACACTATGCGTTGCTCAGAGCTGAACCTTGTTTCCTCTGTTTGGCTTTTTAGCATTCTATTTCTACCTAATTTTAAAGCAAGTTAAACCCATTGTCCTTTCAACATAATCTGGCGTTTCTGTGGTTTTCTAGCAATCACTTCTGCTGTAGAAGCTGCTTCTGTAAAAATAAAGTTTGCTTCGTCGCCTTCTGTAAACCAAAGGCGTTCTTCTTCAAATGAAAAAGGTGCTACTTTGCCACAGCCATGGACGTAAGCTTGAGTAAGTTGCTCTTCTGTAATCTTTCCTGTCATTTCACAAAAATTACGTAATTTTTCAAATAAATCACCTGAAACATTAGAACTCCAAGAGTCAAAAAAGCCATCACTACCTAAATGAACCGATACACCAGCTTGGCGTAACACATCAATTGGTGGCAATAAATAACGAGGATCATAGGGAATTGTAGACATAATCGCCGTTTGATGCGTTGCCAAGCGTTGGTATAGTTTTTCTTTTTCTGCTGGTCGTACATCTAGCAGCGCAAAGGCGTGACTGATAGCGGTTCGCTGAGTAAATTTTCGTTCTTCTAAAATGTCTAAAAATTTATCAATTGTATAAACGCCCACTTCCCCCGTATCATGCAAGTGGATATCGATTCCTACTTGAAATTCTTCTGCCAGATCGAAAATAGTTTCTAAAGATTCTTCAATTGCATAATCAATGCCTGCAGGATCTAAACCACCAACCATTGTTCCACCATTTTTTAGAGCTTCTCTCATGAGTAAAACCGTTTGGGGATTTTTTAATAATCCATGCTGTGGAAAGACAACAATATCATAATCAATCACATGCGCATATTTTTCTAAGGCTCTTTTGACGCCCCAGAAGTTTTCTAGTTCTACATAAGGATCAATGTTGACATGTGTCCGAATATAAGAGGCTCCATACCCAATCAATTTTTCAATCATGGCCGTCGCTCGTTGTTCTGTTGACGGAGCTAACAATTTAAGTTCACTGGCTTCGTCTGCTAAACGCTCTTTTAAATTTTTAACAGGTTGGCTAGCACGCCAGCCTAATGAAAGGTAGGTTTTATCTAAGTGATTATGACTCTCTTGAAAAGCGGGAATAGCCAGTTGTCCGTTTAAATCAGTGCCTTGTTGCTTTTCAGTGACTTGATTTTGCGGAATAATCGCTTGGATTTTGCCTTCTTGAATCGCTAAAGTATAGCGTGCGGTTTTAGTATACGTTAATTCGTGGTGGTCTTTAGCAAAACCAGTTTCTAAACGAACATTATTCAAATAAACAATGGATGCTGTCATTCTTTTTCCCCCTTTTGAACGGCTTCAACCAGTTGTCCTTTTAGTATCAGTTGTTGGATTGGCTGTTGGCGTGCAATCACGTGAGCAGTGCTCTCAGCATTAAATAGTAGGAAATCTGCAGAATCGCCGACGTTAGGCCAAACTTGCTGCCCGTTAGGATCAAGAGGCGTTACAAAATTACTCGCTAAGCCCCATAAACGATTCAAGCGATACTCATCGCTAATTTTAAATCTTTGAGCGGCTGTATTTAATTTTTCTATTGTATTGCCACTGCCAAAAGGCGACCAATGATCCGTCAAACTGTCATGAGCCATGGAGATCTTAACACCTTGTTCAACCAAGGTTGGAATCGGCATGGTGGGCATTCCAATTGGTACAGTCGAAGTCAAATCAATACCTGTTTCGATGAATTTTTGCGCAATGTCTCTAATTGCTGCTTCTTCTAAGCTCCCTAAGGCTAAAGCATGACTTAAAGTGACTTTGCCAAACATCTTTGCTTGTTCTGTATAATCAACAAATTTATTAAATTCATAAAGTCCCAAAGTATCACGGGCGTGTAAATGAACATCAATTTTTTTATTAAATGTGGTAGCTAATTCAAATATTTTTGCGATTGAATGATCCACATGACGATCCACAAGGGCTGGATCAACGCCGCCGACATGAGTTGCCCCCATGCGTAAGGCTTCGCGCATCAAAGGTTCGACTTGTGAGCGGAGTAATCCGTGTTGAGGAAAAGCCACAATTTCATGAGTAATGTATTGTTCATATCGACTAAATGCTTCTTTAGTAATTTCAATATGTTTCGTTCCAATAGATGGATCTACATTACAATGACTGCGAATATGATAATGGCCTTGTTGAATATACTGCTCAATAACTTGGCAAGCACGTTCTAAACTAGTTGGTAATTGTTCAGGTAACAGCCAAGTTTCTTCTTCAATACGTGTTAAAATTCCTTTCGTTAGTGGACGACATGCCTTCCAAGGTCCCCCAAAATACGTTTTATCAATATGAATATGCATTTCTCTTAGCGCAGGTAAAACGAGTTGCTGATTCACATCGATAACTGTTTCGTTCTCTAAAGGCCTTAACTGCGGTGCGACCGCAGTACAGACCTCGTTTTCAATTCGAATATCATAGCTAGCTGTTTCTGTCGCAACAATTCGCTGATTCACAGTAGAAAATCCTGTTTCTAATTTACAGTTTTTTAAAAGCATGACAAACCCCTTCCTACCTTCATTCAATTAGTTAACATAAGCCCATTTTAAACTGTACGTGGGTCCAAATGAATGCCAATACAGATCCTTGATTTTTTGATTAGCTAATACAGAAATGCTTCGATTGTAGATTGGTGCTAAAACCGTTTCCTGATTCACCAAAATATCTTGTGCTTGAGCAAAGTCATTTAAACGAGCCTCTTGATCAGCCGCATGTGTTGTTCTAGTTTCTTGAATTAATTGATCATACGTATCACTCTTGAACGTTACGCCGCCCAAGGTACTATCCGAAGTAAAGATGCGCATAACTGTTAATGGATCACGATAATCGGTTCCCCAACCAGATAATTCTAAATCATAGTCTCTCGTTTGATCACGATCAACACGAATAGTAAAAGGAACTTGAGTAACATTCACTTCTAATCCATCTAGATTTTCTTCCAATTGAAATTGGAAAAACTCAGCAGCTTTTTTGGCGCTGTCTGTATCATCTGTTAAAAATTCTAATTTGATTTTATCCAGCCCAATTTCTTTTTTCCCTTTTTCCCAGAATTCTTTTGCTTTCGCTGTATCGTAGGTTAAGTAGTTATTTTTCTTAGCAGCTAGTTTTGTGAAATCTGTTCCATCTGGCGCAATCGTTTGTCCCGGCGGAATTACTTGATCTGTAGCCGTTGATTGATCTTGCAAGACTTCTTTTACAAAACTTTCTTTATCAAAAGCTTGTGCCAACGCTTTACGAATATTGTTGTTCGCTAAAGCCGGATTTTCTTTTCCATCACGAACGCTGTTCATTTTTAAAAAGTATGTGACGAATTGAGGAATTGAAAGAAAGGCTGGATTATCAACATAACCAGGAATAAATTCACCACTTAGCTTATTCACTACATCCAATTCATTCGAGTCAAACAAATTCACCGCTGTCGTTGGGCTCTTAATTACTGAAACTTTCGCTTCTGTTAATTTAACTTTTTCAGCATCCCAATACGTATCATTTTTTTCGTAGGTCCAGTCATCAGAAGAGGCATTATCCCATTCTTTCAATTTAAAAGGACCATTATAAATCAAATGTTCTGCATCAGTAGCATATTTATCCCCTTGTTCTTTGATATATTTTTCATTTTGTGGAAACAAAACAGGAAACGAAAGTAATGATTTCAAATAAGGGGTGGGCCGTTCTAAAGTTATTTCTAACGTTTTATCATCTAGCGCCTTAACCCCAAGAGTATTCACATCTGCGCCTTCTAAAGCAATTTCCTTAGCATTTTTAATGACATCAAAAAATAAAGCTTGATGAATCGATCCTGATTTAGGGGAAGCAACTTGTTGCCATGCATAAACAAAGTCGTTTGCTGTTACTGGATCATCATTCGACCATTTGGCATCTTCTCTAATCTTAAATGTATAAACGGTTTCATCTTCAGAAATCGCTGGTTCTTCGGCAGCGACCCCCAACTCTAATTCATCTTCTTTACCTAAAACATAGAGTCCTTCATAAACTTGATTCATGACTAAAGTCGAGGTCGTATCCCCCGCTGTGTGTGGTTCCATTGTCGAAATAGCCGCTTCAGAACTAATTGCAATTTTTTGTTCCGCTGCTTTGTTACTATCAGCCGAGTTTCCCGTTCCCGCCTGACAAGCCGTTAAAGCTAAAAGCAACCCGACGCATCCTAACATTTTTAATTTCTTCATACCGATCCCTCCATTTTACAAACTATAACCTTCAAAGTTACCAGAATTTTCTGATAAAATATAGAAAAAGAAGCATATCTGATAAGAGTCTCAAAAAACTTACAGATTATAGAAATACTTGAGAAATTTAAAGTAGCTGAAACAATAGTAAAAGCATTAAAAATTAAGTATACTATTGCTATATCTTTAAACGATGCGTTTCTATAGGTTGTAAGCGCTGATTGTTCTTATTTGGTCACTTGTGACTACCAATCACGTGATGACTTGGAACTTTTTTCTATTAGTATAAGGATACCTTATTTTCCCTAAAATAGTTTTGTAACATCTTACAATAAATACACTTAATTTTTAGATAATTCATACAAAAGGAGGCCTTGCTAATGATGACGGTCAATGATCTACTCCATGCAGAAGAACTACCTGGTTTAACCTTATTGACGCACGAGACCAATTTAGATGCGCCAATTCTACAAGCAAATATTTTAGAAAATCCTGATGCTTTTGACTGGTTAACGCCAGGAGAAATTTTATTAACTACCGGCTATATTTTCAAAGATCAGCCTTGCTTGCAAAAACGTCTTATTCAAGAACTAGCAAATATGAACTGCGCTGCTCTAGGCTTTAAAGTCCAACGTTATTTCAATGAAGTTCCACAAGAGATGATCCAATTAGCGAATGACGTCGGATTACCAATTCTCTCAATCCCTTATAATTACAACTTTTCTCAAATTATTTCATTGGTCAATCGCCGAGTCAATCAACCTGACGAAACGATTAGCCAACATTCTGTTCATATGCATAATAAATTTTATACAATTATCAAAGCTGGCGGAAAAAGTACCCAATTACTGGAAGTATTAAGTGCCGCGATTCAAGCGCCTGTAATGCTTTTAGACGAGCGTTTTCAGATTATGAATCATTTTGATTTACCTGATGCGCCAACAAGAATCACCAGTATTTTAAATAACGCGACTCTCAAAAAACAGTTTGAGACAGCTTTAAAAGCCCAGAACAATGAGCTCCTATTATTTTATAAAGAACCATTGACTGTTGAATTTTCCTTAGCGAACCATCAGTTATCTTTGCGAATTTTACCCATCAAAAAGAAAAATCTCAGCTTATCTTACTTAGTGATTTGGCAAACTACCAAAAAATTACAGACGATTGATTTATTATCTGTGGAGGTCTGTGCTCACTACCTTTTACCACAACTTCAATTAGAATCTTCGGAAAATTTAACAACGAGGCAAAAGATCGGGGCGCTGTTTCAAGACCTTATCCAAGAAAAAAATACCAATCCTCAAGCTTGGCAAGAATTTAGTAATTATCTGCAATTAAATGAAAAAGATACATTTAGTCTCTTGCTTGTAGCCATTGAACAATTGGAACAACTGTTTAATCCGACTATTCAAATGAATAGCATTGGCCATCAATTGAATCATATTTTAGAAGGATATCGACAAAAAATTACTGCCTTTCCTACACAAACTGGCTTTATTTTATTACTAGAAAATCCAGCGCAAGAGGAAGCCACCTACCTTGCACAAACCACTCATCTTGCCAAGAATTTACTAGAGCAACTAATGAAACTGAATCCAAAATTATCATTTAAATTAGCGATTGGGCCAACTGTCAAAAAAATCACCAATCTGTGTGATTCTTATAAATTAGCACAAGAAACATTCCACTTAGCACAAGCAAGTCAAGAATTACAACAACGAACTATTTTGAATTATGACGACCTCTTTTTTTATCGTTTAATGATCGAAACCCTGACCAAACAAGCCAAACAAAAAATATATCAACGATTGATTGAACCATTAGAAAAAGAAGATCAAAAACATGAAAGTTCCCTACTAGAAACCATCAACACCTACTTTCAATCGAATAAAAATATTTCGTTGACTGCCACAAATATGTATGTACATCGTAATACAATTATTTACCGCTTAAAAAAAATAGAAGAGATTCTTCACTTAACTTTAGAATTTCCTGATAGTTCGCTACAACTAAGTTTGGCTGTTTATTTATATAAACAAAAATTACTATAAAAAGGCCACCACGAATAGTAAATCGTGGCGGCTTTTTTAACTGTTTCAATTTTGTTAGCGAATAATCATTACAGAAATTGGTGCATATCGAGCCATATAAGCTGCTTGGCTACCAAAAAAGCTTTTTAATTTGCTAGTTGACTTGGAGCCAATAATTAACAAATCTGGTTTATTCAAAGGAATAAGCTTATTAATAATTAATTCTCCTGGGTTCCCTTCATTGACAATTACACTTACTTTATCGATGCCATTCGCTAACGCTTCTTGTTGATATTTTTCCGTTTGTTTCTCTAATTTCGCCAACTGTTCTTGCCAATAATTTTTATCTAACGATTGGTAAACATTAATCTCTTTCTCTTCTAAAATCGAAACAATAACCAATTCAGCTTGTTCTTCTTTTGCTTTTTGGATAGCATAATGAAATGCTTTTAACGCATCTGGCGACTCTTCAACACCAACCATAATTTTTGAAAATTTCATTATTTAACCTCCTCTACTTGTTGCTCCATAGCTGCAAGCTGCTGTGCATATCGTTTATCGCCTTTATATAATTCCACAACCGTCCAAACTAACAAGAGGATGACGAGTGCTATGATGACATAGGCAATATTATCGGCTAACGTAATTTGACTCGCTGTCGGATTATCACCGAAGAATCCTTCAATTTGATCAGGTAAACCTTTCATATTGAGGTAAATTAAGCCAATGACAGAAACCCAGCCTAACAATTTAATTAACCACGAGTTTTTAAAATGTTCACCCATTTCAACACGGCTATCTGTAAACATCAGTAAAGGCAACATCGAAAATGGCAAAGCAAATGCTAGAAAAACTTGTGAATTGTTCATTAAATTATTAATCGCAATATGCTCCTCCACTGTACTTTTTCCGCTGGTCATTAAAACACAGATTAAGACAGGAATAACAGATAACAAACGTGTGACCATCCGACGTAACCAAATTGGTACGCGCATATGAATAAACCCTTCCATAATGATTTGACCAGTTAACGTTCCTGTAATTGTTGAATTTTGTCCTGATGCCAATAAGGCTACCGCAAATAAAATTGATAAAATTCCAGAACCTGCAATATGCGCTAAAATAGAATTACTCATAACCGCTGGATTTGATAAAGCATCAAACAAACCAAAGAATGAAGGATCTTTGACACTGCCGGATTTAAAAACGGCCACACCCATAATCAATAATAAAGAGTTAACAAAAAATGCCATCGTTAATTGAATATTAGAATCCCAAGTTGAAAAGCGTAAAGCGCGTTGAATATCGGTTTTATCTTTACGATCAATTTTACGACTTTGCACAACAGAAGAATGTAAATACAAATTATGAGGCATCACTGTTGCACCAATAATCCCCAATGCACCTGTCAGTGGCGTTTGCCCATTCACCGCATGTGATGTAGAAAAAGCTTCTGCGCTAGGAACCAGCCCTTTAATTACATCTCCCCATACTGGATTTGACAATGCCACTTGATAAGCAAAAATCACAAAAATAACAACAATTAAAGCAACAACAATAGCTTCAATTTTTCTAAAACCAATTTTTGTCAATAACAACAAAAGTAAAACATCAAATACCGTAATGAAGACAGCCAGACCTAAAGGAATATGAAATAATAAATATAAGGCAATTGCGCCCCCGATAACTTCAGCGATATCTGTAGCCATAATTGCTAACTCTGTTAAAATCCATAATACAATACCTAACGTCTTACTAGTTCTAGCACGAATCGCTTGTGCTAAATCCATCTGTGAAACAATGCCTAATTTAGCAGCCATATATTGGAGCAACATTGCAATCAAACTGGAAATTAAAATAATCGACATCAATAAATATTGAAAATTTTGTCCCCCAGTAATTGAAGTAGACCAGTTTCCTGGATCCATATACCCCACTGCTACCAATGCTCCTGGACCTGAGTAAGCAAATAACGTTTTCCAAAAACTCATATTTTTAGGCACGTCGATGGTGCCATTAATTTCTTCAAGCGAAGGACCATTTGCATATTCAATCAAATGATGTCTTTGCTTTGGTTCATGTTCTTCTGAATTTTTCAATTCAATTCCTTCTTTCGTTTTGCAATAATTTTAAAAGGCCCTTCCTGTTAGAAGGTTAACCTCTAATATATTTTAGGTACACCTAAAATATACTGCTAAAAATAACAAAATGCAAGACTTGAAAGAAAATTTTGACAGTGTAAAAATAGATTGTCGTAAATGTGCGGTCTTAAAGTTTGAAGAAATCAGGGTAGCTGGTAGTTGATTATCTTAAGAAGTAGAAAATAAGAGACCTAAGTCATTTCGGCTTAGGTCCCTTATTTTATTTTTATTCGGTTATTCTATTAAGAATGGTTGCTACAATTTCTGTCGTGTCAGCTGAATGATTTCTAAAAATCTCGGTAAACTGAATCTGACGAAAACCTTCAAGTACTTCGGGCAACTTATTTTTCCCCCATTCAAAAGTTCCATCATTTCTTTTCAATAATCTCTGTAAAATTTCTTCTTTCTCTACCGCTAACAAAAAATGATAAACGTCAATGCCTGCTCGTCTCAGATATCCAATCAGCTCTTCTTCATATTCATTTTTATAAAGGGTCATTGGAACAATAATCGGCCGTCCAGACTCTTTGGACATTCGTTTTAATAAATGAGCATTCCAGCAACGCCATTCCTGATACTCCTGAAAATCATTTTCTTTCATTTCTTCGGGAACTAACTCCATCAATGCACTACCAATAATTTCTGGATCATAAATGATTGCATTGGGAAGTTTTTGTTGTAACTCATGTGCAATGGTCGTTTTTCCGGCTCCAAACGCACCGTTTAACCAAATAATCATCATAATTTCCTTTCTTCTGAACAAATTTCTTTGTTGTTTAATTTAGGTGCTAGATTACTTTTAATTTTTTTAGCCATTCACTTATAGTTACTACTTACATCTTTAACAGTAAACGAGACAAACTAAAAATACAACATCCTATACTATTCACCTTGCGTTACATAACATACTCATCTGATAATTTCTCCCTAAAAAAACAGAATGTGGGCAATCTTTTTAAGAATCATTGAATAGAATAACAACAAACAGTAATTCAGGTATAACCAGCTAGAAATTGTTTTATTTTTAGTCACGAGTATGATAAGCATGTAAATCAAATAGAATCATATTAGGTGAGGTTACTCTGAAGAACACAGGTTATCGCTCGGAAATGTCGAGAGACAGTAACGAGTAAAGCAGGGATTGTCGAATTAAGGCTTTCCTAAGATAACTAGAATTTTTTTCTTACGTCTCAGAAAGCCAAAGCTCAATTATTGTGATTACCCTATAATCTTCTTCTTTTATTCGGCGACCTCTTTAATATGATTAATTGGAGGTTTTTAAATTGAAAGCTGTCACTGCATCATCTAAGAAAAATACCCTACTTGCTAAAAGTATCGGAAATCTTACCTTGCTCATCATTTTAGGCATTTTCATTTTTATCATCGTCTTCTCTTGGCTAAAAATGAATCGCCCTCTCCACACCCTTCCCTCAGAAGAATTCCTCGCAACACCAAGTAAAACAGATGATTTCTTATCTCCATCAAATCTTTTTTACTTTTCAATTCGAACCATGTTTCGAATGATTGTGGGTATGGCTTGGTCCTTCCTGTTTTCCTTTGTTTTTGGTATTTTAGCCGTAAAATATAAAACGGCACGAAGAGTCATTTTACCATTAGTTAATTTCCTTGAATCTGTTCCATTGCTAGGTTTTTTGACCTTTACAACTGCTTGGTTACTTGGTTTATTTCCAGGAAATGTGATGGGCGCAGAAGCGGTTGCTATTTTTGCCATCTTCACAGGTCAAGCTTGGAACATCATGTTGACTCTTTATCAAATAATGGAAGTTATTCCTTCAGATCTAGTCAATGTGACCGATCAGTTCAAGTACAATGCTTGGGAAAAATTTTGGCGGCTTGAATTTGTTTACTCAATTCCTGGCTTACTTTGGAACGTTATTATTTCTCAAACTGCGGCTTGGTTTGCCTTGGTGGCCAGCGAGCAAGCTTCTGTTGCCTTTCCTAAAGAAACCAACCTTTATTTACCAGGAATTGGTTCTTATATCCAAGTAGCATTAAATCGAGCCGACTTTAAATCCTGTTTATGGGCTGTTTTTGCCTTATTAATCAATGTGGTGATTTTAAACTTTTTAGTTTTTCAACCTTTAGTTCGAGCCACTTATTATTTTAAATATGAAACAGATGTCGAAAGTACAACGCCACCTAAATCCATCATTTATCATTTATTAAAAAAAGCAACTTTAACGAAATACTTTTCAAAAGCTTTTGTGAAATTCAGTCATTTTTGGATTTACGATTTACCAAAAGTTTGGTACTTTTTCAAGCTAGACTATCTCTATCGATTACTAGCAAAATTACGCCATTTCTTCAAAACATTATGGTATGTCAGCTTAACCATTATTGGGGTTTATTGTTCTATTAAGCTCTATCATTTCTTGCCCCATCAAGATTTCAGCATGATTCCTAGATTAACCCTTTATACTACGCTACGGGTTACCTTGGCTATGGTCGTTGCTGGCATTATCTTTACTCCCTTAGCAATCTGGGTTGCGAATGATAATCGGCGCTTAAGTATCGTTCAACCGATTGGACAAATTTTAGGCTCCATTCCGTCAAATGTTTATACTCCATTCATTGTGTTGATTATTAGTATGGGCTTCAACAAATTAGAATGGTGGATTTTACCACTCATCATGGTTGGTTGCCAATGGTATTTTTTCTTTAATGTAATTGCTGGCTACTTAGCCATCCCTGATGATATTCGTGACGTGACCAAACTTTTTAAATTATCTAAATGGCAATGGTGGACAAAATTTTTGATCCCTTCTATTTTACCTTACCTCATTACAGCAATTATTAACGCTGCTGGTGCTGCTTGGAACGCTGATATCGCAGCAGAAAGCATTCAATGGGGCAAAAAATCAATAGATGTTACTGGCCTAGGACAATATATTGCGGCAAACGATGGTGTAAAAGATAAATCTGCCTTAGGAACCTTAGCGATGTGTTTCGTTGTTGGTTTATGTATCGCCTTTGTTTGGCAACCTTTATATCGAGCAGCAAAACAAAAATTTCACTATTAATAGCTGGACGACTCAACTCGACTAAATTTTTAAGATAAACTAGAGAGGAGAACGATAGGTGATTTCCCTTGACCTATCTAATAAGACGATGGAAAATAAAGAATTATTAAGCATAAAATCAGTATATAAAGAATTTGAAATTGAAGGACATTCAGAACATTTAAAAGTCCTTGAAAATATTGATTTAACAGTTAAAACGAATGAATTTTTAAGTATTATCGGACAATCAGGAACAGGAAAATCAACGTTGCTCAGAAGTATTGCTGGACTTCTTCGTACAACTAGAGGTGAAATTACTTTTGAAGATAAAATCATTAATGAGCCTGATGCCAATATCGGCATGGTTTTTCAACATTTTGCCCTTTTTCCTTGGTTGACAGTTGAAAAAAATATCAGCTTTGGCTTAGAAAACCGTAAAGAAATTTCCCGTGAACAAATAAATAAAAGAGTCAGTAATCTCATTGAAATGATTGGTTTAACTGGTTTTGAAAAAGCTTATCCTAGAGAGTTATCTGGTGGAATGAAACAGCGTGTAGGCTTTGCTCGTGCTTTAGCCATCGAACCTAGCTTATTGCTCTTAGACGAACCTTTTTCAGCTTTAGATATCATTACAGCCAGCCAATTATCTAACGATTTATTAGAAATTTGGCTAAACAATCAAATTGCGACTAAATCAATTGTGATGATCACGCATGATGTTCAACAAGCAGTTCAACTTTCTGATCGGGTTGTATTAATGGATGCAAATCCTGGTCGTATTGCCAAAATTTACTCAATCGATATCCCCAGAAATCAACGTTCGCCAAAAACAACCATTGATATTGTAGAACAAATAACAGAAGAAATGGTTCGTCGCATTCATTTGTAAATAGAACTGTTTTGACTTCTGCTTATGTCTTGACAAAGAGTTACTTAAAAGACTATTATTTCTTTGTAATAAGTTAGGTGAGGCTCCTATACAAACATAGGCTATTGCTCAGAAATGTCGAGAGACACCAATGAGTAGAACAAGACTGGTCGAGGAGAAGGCTTTTCTCAAAATAGCTAAGAGTGATCTTTACGTTGTATAGTGCTAAAGCTCAACGTTCATGTTGATGTATCTTTTTAGTCTCTAGTCAATCAGTTAAGTAAGTACTTTTATTTAAAATTAAGAGAGGAGTGAAAGTATGACTACTATGTTAGCAATCATTGGAACTGTTGCAATCATCACAGTTCAAGTTATTGAATATAATATGACAGAAATTCATATTCCTACTGCAGGAACATTTAATGACGATGATGCAGAACCCCCACATTCTTCTGTAACCCTTGTATTTATTCGCACTATACTTATCACTCTCTCACTTAACTTTCCATCTCATTTTTTTGAGATGGTTTTTTTATGTATTCGAGAAAATAATAAACAAAAAAGACTGTTAAATCAATGATTTAACAGTCTTTAGTATACCGGCGGCCGGGGTCGAACCGGCACTCCCGTGAAGGAACTGGATTTTGAGTCCAGCGCGTCTGCCAATTCCGCCACGCCGGCAAGATATTTTGGAAGGCGGTAACCGGATTTGAACCGGTGATGAAGGTTTTGCAGACCTCTGCCTTACCA